>NZ_JBEGHK010000003.1:0-789469 GCF_040676175.1 Nocardioides sp. LML1-1-1.1
GTTACGGCGGCCATAGCGGCAGGGAAACACCCGGTCCCATCCCGAACCCGGAAGTTAAGCCTGCCAGCGCCGATGGTACTGCAACCGAGAGGCTGTGGGAGAGTAGGACGCCGCCGGACAAACATTCCAGTAGAGGCCACCCCTTGAGGGTGGCCTCTACTGTGTTTTGCAGACAGACTTCTACCTCAATAGCGATCAGACGGAGCAGGTGCACGGACGTGGCAGAGCAGCGAGGACGCCGAGACGGCGGATCCCGGGACGGTGGTTCCCGGTCGGGCGGGCCCCGGCAGGGTGGCCCGCGCAAGAGCAACGCGTCGCGAGGTGACGGGACGTCCCGTGGCCGCTCCGATCGTGATCGCAAGCCCTACGAGCGCAAGGACGGCGACCGCAAGCCGTCCTCCGAGCGGCGCAAGCCCGGCACCGGTGGCAAGCCGGGTGGGAAGTCCGGTGGCGGTTCGAGCGAACGCCGGATCGGCGGCACGCCGGAGCGCCGTGAGCGCACCGTCGAGCAGGCCATCTACGACGGCCCGCCGCTGCCCGAGGAGATCACCGGAGCCGAGCTGAGCCCGCAGGTGCGTGCCCAGCTCCGCAGCCTTCCGGAGAAGCTCTCCCTGCGCGTCGCGCGGCACCTCGCCGCGGCCGGCCAGCTGGTCGACGAGGACCCGGAGACGGCGTACCAGCACTCGCTGGCGGCCAAGGCCCGCGCCGCGCGGATCGCGGTCGTGCGCGAGGCCGTGGGTGAGGCGGCCTATGCGTCGGGCCACTACGCCGAGGCGCTCGCGGAGCTGCGTGCGGCGAAGCGGATGAACGGCGCGACGGCGTACCTGCCGATCATGGCGGACTGCCACCGTGCGCTGGGCAACCCGACCCGTGCCCTCGAGCTGGCGAAGAGCCCGTCGGTGGCGGGCTTCCCGTCGTCGGCGAAGGCCGAGATGACGATCGTCGAGGCCGGTGCCCGGCGCGACCTGGGCCAGCTGGACGCCGCGCTGCGCACGCTGGAGGTCTCCCCGCTCAACAGCAAGAGCCGGGAGCCGTGGGTGGTGCGCCTGCGCTACGCCTACGCCGACACGCTCGAGGCGGCGGACCGTCTCAACGACGCGCTGACCTGGTTCCACAAGACGAACGCGATCGACGCCGAGGAGATGACCGACGCCGCGGAGCGGGCCGAGGCGCTCGAGAAGCGGGTCGACCGCTCCTGAGTCAGGGAGTGGCACTCCCGGTGGGGGCGCCACTCGGGCTGCCGGACGCGATGCCGGTCGGCGTCCCGGACGGCGTGCCCGTGGGCGTCCCGGACGGGGTGCTCGTCGGCGTCCCGGACGGCGTCGTGCCGGGCGTCTCGGAGGGGACGCCGGTGCTCCCGTCGCCGGGCTCGGCGTCGGGGCGCCCGGTGATCGTGATGATCGCCTTGTCGGCACCGGCCGGCTGGGTGTCCCAGCGGATGTCCTCGCGATAGGCGATCTCGATCTGGTCGACGACCGCGACCGCGGCCTCGCCCGACTCGATCTTCAGCACGATCGAGTCGCCGGCCACCAGCCGCTGACCCTCGGGGTCGACGAGGTCGGAGCAGAACTGCTCGGGACGGGTGGTGACGCCGACCGTGCCGCGGCGGCACAGCAGCGGGGTGACCGACAGCTTCGCGCTGGTGGTGGTGTGCACCTTGACCCCGGAGATCCGCAGGGTGCGGTCGAAGTCGTCGCCGGCGGCGAACATGCCGACGTACAGCGGGGTGTCGACGACGCCGCTCGCGCTGATCGTGCGGCTGTCGGTGGGCAGCTTCTCGGGGGTCATGGCGTACCAGACCAGCCAGCCCACGAGCAGCAGCAGCCCGGCGAGGCCGATGACGATGCGCCACCCGCGCGACTGCAGCGAGATCCGCGGGAGCGGAGGCTTGCGCAGGGCGCCGTCCTGGTCGGTCATGGTCGAACCTTAGGACACCGCGACGGGGGCGCCGGGCACCTGCCACACTCCGGTTCATGAGTCTCCCCGCACGCCGCGGCCCCGCGCAGCCCAAGCGGCCCACGCTGGAGGGCAGCGTGGCCGTGCGCGACGGCCGGCGGCTGAGCTTCGCCGAGTACGGCTCGCCCCGCGGGCCGGCCCTGGTGTGGATGCACGGGACCCCCGGCGCCCGCCGGCAGATCCCGGTCGACGCCCGGCAGTACGCCGAGGAGGCGGGCCTGCGGATCATCGGGATCGACCGCCCGGGGATCGGCTCCTCGACGCCGTACCTCTACCCGGACGTGCTCGACTGGACCGCCGACCTCGCCCTGCTGCTCGACGCGCTGGCCGTGGAGGACCTGCGGGTGATCGGGCTCTCGGGCGGGGGACCGTACGCGCTCGCGGCCGGCGCGGCGCTGCCGGACCGGGTGCGCGGCGTCGGCGTGCTGGGCGGCGTCGCCCCGACCCGGGGCGCGGACGCGGCCGCGGGCGGGATCATCCAGCTCGCGGTGCACGCCGCGCCGCTGCTGGCCGCCACCCGGGTGCCGTTGGGGGTGGCGCTGACCGGCGCGATCCGCAGCGTGAAGCCGCTGGCGGGCCCCGCGCTGGACCTGTACGCCGCCGTGCAGCCGCCGGGGGACAAGAACCTGCTGGGGCGCCCGGAGTTCAAGGCGATGTTCCTCGACGACCTCCTGAACGGCAGCCGATTCCAGACCTCCGCGCCGCTCTCGGACCTGATCCTGTTCACCCGGGACTGGGGATTCCGGCTGGACGACGTACGGGTGCCGGTGCGGTGGTGGCACGGCGACGACGACCACATCGTGCCCTTCCGGCACGGCCAGCACTGCGTGGACCGGCTCCCGGACGCCACCATGACCACGATCGACGGGGAGAGCCACCTCGGCGGCCTCGGGATCGCCCAGCAGGTGATGGACGAGCTGCTCGGGCTGGGTGTCACGGGCGGCTGACGTCAGCCAGGACACACCGGCGAACCACTGGTGTCCTGCCGCCCCATGGGTAACAATGGGTACACAACCACACAGATGTCATTCATGGTGACGGTGACCGTGCGTCCCGCGACCACGACCCACTTCCGAGGAGACCGCTGGGGAAGGCGCATCTCGCGTCGGAGGTAGGGGAGAAGTCGAGGAGTTGTCGTGACCGGAAGCATGAGTGCCACCAGGGGCGTGTTCTACGTCCACTCTGCGCCGTCCGCGCTGTGCCCTCACATCGAGTGGGCGGTGGGCGGCGTGCTCGGCGTACCCGTGAACCCTCACTGGACGCCGCAGCCCGCGCAGTCGGGCAGCTATCGTGCCGAGTTCTCGTGGACCGGTGCGGTCGGTGCGGCGGCCGAGATGGCCTCCGCGCTGCGTGGGTGGAACCACCTGCGCTTCGAGATCACCGAGGAGCCGACGTCGTCGACGGAGGGTGCGCGTTACTCCTACACCCCCGACCTCGGCGTCTTCCACGCCGTGACCGGCATCCACGGGGACATCATGATCCCCGAGGACCGGCTCAAGGCCGCCGTCGTCCGTGCGGCCCTCGGCGAGGTGACCTTGGAGATCGAGATCGACAAGCTGCTCGGCAAGCCCTGGGACGACGAGCTGGAGACCTTCCGGCACGCCGGCGAGGGCGCCCCCGTGCGCTGGCTGCACCAGGTCGTCTGACCTGCCCCTGGACGAAGCGGAAGGCCCCGGCGCGGTTGCGCCGGGGCCTTCCGTGCGTTCGGTGCCGCGGGTCAGAGCGGGATGTTGCCGTGCTGCCCGCGTCGTACGCCGGAGGTGCGAACCTCGGCGAGCAGCGCTGCGGCGAGCGCGGTGCGGGTGGTCTGCGGGCTGACGATCTCGTCGACCACGCCGATCTCCACGGCACGCTCCACACCGCCGGCGATCCGCTCGTGCTCGGCGGCCAGCTCGGCCTCGACCTGGTCGCGCAGCTCGGGAGCCACCTCGGCGAGCCGGCGTCGGTGCAGGATCCGGACGGCGGCCAGCGGCCCCATCACCGCGATCTCGGCGCCGGGCCAGGCGAACACCCGGGTCGCGCCGAGGGAGCGGGAGTTCATCGCGATGTAGGCACCGCCGTAGGACTTGCGGGTGACCAGGGTGACCCGGGGGACCGAGCACTCGGCGAAGGCGTGCAGCAGCTTCGCCCCCCGTCGTACGACGCCGTCCCACTCCTGGCCGACACCGGGCAGGTAGCCCGGGACGTCGACGACGACGAGCAGCGGGATGCCGAAGGCGTCGCACATCCGCACGAAGCGCGCGGCCTTCTCCGCCGACGGTGAGTCCAGGCAGCCGCCGAGGCGCAGCGGGTTGTTGGCGACGACGCCGACGCTGCGGCCGCCGAGGCGGCCCAGGGCGGTGACGATGTTGGGCGCCCAGCCGGCGTGCAGCTCGACCGCCGTGTCGGGGTCGAGGATGCCGTCGACGAGCGGGTGCACGTCGTAGGCCCGCTTGCGGGACTCGGGCAGGATCGCGGCGAGGTCGCGGTCCTCGACCGCCTCCGCGTCGAGCCGGCCCTGCGCGCCGACGAGCACCGAGACCGCGCGGGCCTTGGCGAGCGCCTCGTCCTCGGTGGTGGTGACGATGTGCACGACACCGGAACGACGCCCGTGCGGCTCAGGGCCGCCGAGGCGCAGCATGTCGACGGCCTCGCCGGTGACGGAGCGGACGACCTCGGGACCGGTGACGAAGATCCGGCCCTCGGGGCCGAGGATCACCACGTCGGTCAGCGCCGGGCCGTACGCCGCACCACCGGCGGCGGGGCCGAGCACCACCGAGACCTGGGGGATGACGCCGGACGCGGCGGTCATCACCTCGAAGATCCGGCCGACGGCGTGCAGGGAGAGCACGCCCTCGGCGAGACGCGCCCCACCGGAGTGCCACAGCCCGATGATCGGGATGCGGTCGGTGAGGGCGCGGTGGTAGGCATCGACGACGACGCTGCAGCCGTCGTTGCCCATCGCGCCACCCATGACGGTCGCGTCCGAGCAGAACGCGACCACGCGGGCGCCGTCGACCGTGCCGGTCGCGGCCATCATCCCGCAGTCAGGGTCACCGGTAGGGAGGAGTTCCAGTGACCCTGGATCGAGGAGGGCACCGAGCCGCTTGAGCGGGTGACGAGGGTCGTCCTCGCGCGGCGGCTTGGTGGCCTGGGGGGTGGTCTGGGTGGCGGTCATCAGCCCACCGAGCCGAACACGACGGCCACGTTGGCGCCGCCGAAGCCGAAGGAGTTGTTGATCGCCGCGATGTCGCCGATCGGCAGGTCGCGGACCTTGGTCGCCACGTCGAGCTCGACCTGGGGGTCCTGCTCGTCGAGGTTGATCGTCGGCGGCGCGGTGCGGTGGTGGACCGCGAGCACGGTGGCGACGGCCTCCAGCGCGCCGGCACCGCCGAGCAGGTGGCCGGTCATCGACTTGGTGGCCGAGACGACCAGCTCGCCGGCGTGCGCGCCGAGGACGGCGTGCAGCATCAGCGACTCGGCGACGTCGCCCTGCGGGGTGGACGTCGCGTGGGCGTTGACGTGCGCGATGTCGGCGGGCGCGACGCCGGCGTCCTGCACCGCGAGGCGGATCGCGCGGGCGCCGCCGCGGCCGGCCGGGTCGGGCTGGGCGATGTCGTGGGCGTCGGCGGTGATGCCGGCGCCGAGCACCTCGGCGTAGATCCGGGCGCCGCGGGCCTGGGCGTGCTCCAGGGACTCCAGGACCAGCGCGCCGGCACCCTCACCGAGCACGAAGCCGTCGCGGCCGGTGTCGAAGGGGCGGGAGACGGTGGTGGGGTCGCCGTCGTTCTTCGACAGCGCCATCATGTTGGCGAACGCCGCGATCGGCAGCGGGTGGATGGCGGCCTCGGTGCCGCCGGCGATGGCGACGTCGACCCGGCCGAGCCGGATCTGGTCGACGGCCAGCGAGATGGCCTCGTTGCCCGACGCGCACGCCGAGACCGGGGTGTTGACCGGGCCGCGGGCACCGAGCTTGAGGCTGATGGTGGCGGCCGGGGCGTTCGCCATCAGCATGGGTACGGCGATCGGGGAGACCCGGCGCGGCCCCTTCTCCAGCAGCGTCTCGTGGTTGGACAGCAGGGTCTGCACGCCGCCGATGCCCGAGGCGAAGGCGACGCCGAAGCGCTCGCCCTCGAGGTCCCCGGACTCCTGCACGGCGTCCAGGCCGGAGTCGGACCAGGCCTCGAGCGCCGCGACCAGCGCGAGCTGCGAGGAGCGGTCGAGGCGGCGGGCGACGACCCGGTCGAGGACCTCGGTGGGGTCCACGGCCGCCGGGGCGCCGATGGTGACGGGGAGGCCTTCAGCCACGTCGCCGAGGTGACGTACCCCCGAACGACCGGCGAGCAGGCCCTCCCAGGTGCTGGTGGCATCGCCACCGAGCGGGCTGGTGGTGCCCAGGCCGGTGACGACGACTCGGGTGCGCGACATGGCTGAAGGTCTCCGTCCGGATCAGGCGGCGCGGTTGCGCTCGATGTAGGCGACGGCGTCGCCGACGGTCTTCAGGTTCTTGACCTGGTCGTCGGGGATGGTCACGCCGAACTTCTCCTCGGCCTCGACCACGACCTCGACCATGGACAGGGAGTCGACGTCCAGGTCGTCGCTGAACGACTTGTCGAGCTGGACGCTGTCGGCGGGGATGCCGGCGACCTCGTTGACGATGTCGGCGAGGGCGCTGCGGATCTCTTCGGTGCTCATTCTTCTTCTCCAGGGTGTGGGTGGGCGGAACTTCGGGGGTCAGGGGACGATGACGACCTGGGCGGCGTACGCCAGGCCGGCACCGAAGGCGATGAGGAGCGCGACGTCGCCGGAGCTCGCGTCGCCGTCGGCGATCATCCGGTCCAGGGCCAGCGGGATCGAGGCCGCGGAGGTGTTGCCGGCGTCGACGATGTCGCGGGCGATCTTGACCGTGTCGGGCAGCCGCAGGGTGCGGGCCATCGCGTCGGTGATCCGGTTGTTGGCCTGGTGCGGGACGAAGCAGTCGAGCTCGTCCACGGTGACGCCGGCGCGGTCCAGGGCCTGCTGGGCCACCTTCGCCATGCTGTACGACGCCCAGCGGAACACCTCGCTGCCCTTCATCGACAGGAAGGGCATCCCGGTGCCCTCGGCGAGGACGTCGCGCAGGTCGGGGGTGCGGATGTGGTCGTAGTGCTCGCCGTCGGAGCCCCACACGACCGGGCCGATGCCGGGGGTCTCGGACGGTCCCACGACGACCGCGCCGGCGCCGTCGGCGAAGATGAACGCCGTCCCGCGGTCGGTCGGGTCGGTGATGTCGGAGAGCTTCTCCACGCCGATCACGAGCACGTGCCCGGCGCTCCCGCCGCGGACCATGTCGTGCGCGAGCGCGACGCCGTGGCAGAAGCCCGCGCAGGCGGCGGAGATGTCGAAGGCGGCCGGCTGGTTCGTGCCCAGCGCGTGGGCGATCGCGGTGGCGGCCGACGGGGTCTGGAGCAGGTGGCTGACGGTGGCCACGACGACGGCGTCGACCTGCTGGGCGTCGATGCCGGCGCGCTCCAGGGCGGTGCGCGCCGCGGCGACCGACATCGACACGACGGTCTCGTCGTCCCCGGCGAAGCGGCGGGTCTTGATGCCGGAGCGCTGCTGGATCCACTCGTCGCTGGACTCGATCGCGTCCACGACCTCGGAGTTCGGTACGACGCGCGCGGGGCGGTAGGCGCCGACGCCGAGGATCGCGGCGTACGTCGCGCCGGTCTCGACCTGGAGGGTGGTCACGCCGGGACGACCTCGGGGTAGAGGCGCAGGAGCGGCTGGCCGGGGGCCACCGGGTCGCCGTCCTCGACGAGCCACTCGACGACCTGGCCGCCGTGGGCCGCGGTCACCGCGATCCGGTCACGCAGGCTGGCGACGTCGCCGATGGTGACGCCGGCACCGAGCACGTCGGCGTCGGCGGCCTCCTCGGAGCGGTGGAAGACGCCCTTGGCGGGGGAGACGACCATCCGCCAGGTGGGGCTGGACTCCATCGTGGACGGCTCGCCGTGCCGCTCGCAGAAGGCGCGGGCGTCGTCGAGCTGGTCGGGCGTGCTGAGCGCGAAGGTCTCCACGCTCATCCCGCGGTCGCGGAAGAAGCGCTTGGCGATGCCGGTCAGGGTGCCCGCGGGCGGGATCTCCAGGAAGCCGGTGACGCCGATGTCGGCCATCGTCTCCAGGCACAGGTCCCAACGGACCGGGCGGGCGATCTGGCCGACGATCCGGCGCAGCACCTCGCGGCCGTCGTGGACGACGGTGCCGTCGGTGTTGGAGATGAACCGGGTGCGCGGGTCGTGCGTCGAGACGGAGCGGGCCAGCGAGGCGACGTGGTCGACGGCCGGGGCCATGTGCACGGAGTGGAAGGCCCCCGCGACCGACAGCGGCCGCAGGCGGGCGCCCTTCGGGGCCGCGTCGGCGAAGGCGGCCAGCTGCTCCGTCGTACCGGCGGCGACGATCTGGCCCGGGCCGTTGTCGTTGGCGGGGGTGAGGCCGTGCTGCGTGAGCGCGGCCAGCACCTCCTCGCGGTCGCCGCCGAGGACGGCGGTCATCCCGGTCGGGGTGACCGCGGCGGCCTGGGCCATCGCCCTGCCCCGCTCGCGGACCAGGACCATGGCCTGCTCGGCCGTGATCACCCGGGCGCCGACGGCGGCGGTGATCTCACCGACGCTGTGGCCCGAGACCGCGCCGAGGCCGCGGTAGGCGTCCGCCGGGTGCGGGTAGAGCTGCAGCGTGGTCACCAGCGCCGAGCCCACGAGCAGCGGCTGGGCGACCTGGGTGTCGCGGATGGTCGCCTCGTCCGCGGCGGTGCCGTAGTGGGCGAGGTCGAGCCCGGCAACGGCGGAGAGCCAGTCGATCCGCGCGGCGAAGGTCGGGTCCTCCAGCCAGGGCGAGAGGAAACCGGGGGTCTGTGCCCCTTGTCCGGGGGCCACGATCACGAGCACGGATCCAGACTGCCGGGCGAGGGGACCCGATCGCGCATCCGCCGCCGACGAATCTCGTGCGATGCCTTTGTGGGAGTCCTACAAGTGGGATTGCCGCCCCAGCACGAGCGCGAGCTGGAGCACCAGCGCGTCGCGCGGGACCGACGGGGTGAGCCCGGTGAGGTCGCCGATCTGGCCGAGCCGGTAGCGCACGGTGTTGGCGTGCACGAACAGCGCCCGGGAAGTCGCCTCGATGGCGCCGCCGTGGGCGAAGTAGGCCACCAGGGTCTCCACGAGCTCGCCGCGAGCCTCGGTCAGCGGACGGTAGAGCTGCTCGACGGCCTCCACCCGCGCCTCGTCGTCCCCGGCGAGGATCCGCTCGGGCAGGAGGTCGTGGGCCGAGACCGGTCGCGGCGCGTCCGGCCAGCCGACCGCAGCGCGCAGGGCGCCGAGCGCGACGCTGGCCGACACGTGCGCCTGGGCCAGGTCGGTCGCGACCGGGCCGACCACGACGGCGCCCTCGCCGAACACCTCCAGCAGCGCGGCGGCGTCCTTCTCCGGCGTGCTCACCCCGCCGAGGATCACCACGAGCAGGTGGCCCTGGACGGCGCAGAGGGCGTCCAGGCCGCGCTCGCGGGCCGCCCGTCGTACGGCGTCGAAGAGCCCGGCCTGCGCCCAGGCGGCCTCCGCGGGGGCGGTGCCGACGACCACCGCGACCTCGCCGCGCGCCGCCCAGCCGACCGCGCTCGCGCGGGAGAGCACCGACTCGTCGGTCTCGTCGCGGAGCACGGCGTCGACGACGAGCGCCTCCAGGCGGGCGTCCCAGCGGCCGCGGACCTCGGCGGCCCGGGCGTAGACCTCGGCGGTGGCGAAGGCGACCTCGCGGCCGTAGCGGAGCACCGCGGCGTGCACCTCGGCCATCACGTCCGGCTCCAGGAGCAGCTGGACGTTGCGCTCGACCTCGTCGATGGTCAGCTTGATCAGGTCGACGGTCTGGTGGAGGTCGACCGCACCGGCCATGGTGCGCGGCGCGGCACCGAAGACCTGCACCACCACCTCGTTGTCGGCGGGGTCGGAGCCGCCGCCGCCGGAGAACCAGTCGACGAATCCCTGCACACCGGCCTGCACGATCATCCCGACCCAGGAGCGCTCCTCGGCGCCCAGCTCGCGGAACCACGCCAGGTCGGCCTCCATCCGGGCGACCGCGGCGGTGCTGAGCGAGCCGGTCGCGGCGCGCAGCTGCTGGGTCGCGCTCTCCCGGGCAGCCGGGCCGGTGGGGGACATGGCCCCAGCGTAGGACCCGGGCGGCGGAAAGGATCCGGACGGGTGCTGTCGCGCCGGGCCGGTGCGTGGTTGAATCGTGCACCACCCGCTAGCAGGAGCAAGCGCCTGCTAGCACGTCGGCGAGGGGGAGCCGCCATGGCGGAAACGACGCACGCGGTGCAGTTCGTCACGCTGCACGGCAAGCGCCGGGCCTTCGTGAAGCAGGGCAGCGGTCCCGCGCTCCTGCTGCTGCACGGCCTGGCCTGCGACCACACGACGTGGACGCCGGTGATCGACGAGCTGGCGAAGAAGTACACCGTCATCGCCCCCGACCTGCTCGGCCACGGCCTGTCCGACAAGCCGCGCGCCGACTACACCCTCGGCGGCTACGCCAACGGCATGCGCGACCTGCTCACCGTGCTCGGCATCGACAAGGTGACCGTCGTCGGGCACAGCTTCGGCGGCGGCGTGGCGATGCAGTTCGCCTACCAGTTCCCCGAGCGCACCCAGCGGGTGATGCTGGTCTCGACCGGCGGCCTCGGCCCCGACGTCACCCCGCTGATCAAGCTGATCCAGGTCCCCGGCTGGTTCCGGGTGATGGGCGCGCTCACCCTGCCCGGTGTGCGCCACCTGGAGACCTTCGCGCTCCGCACCGCCCACCAGTACGGCGACCTGGGCCCGCTGCGCAAGGTCACCCGCGACCTCGACGAGGTCGCCGACATCGTCGAGTCGTGGAAGGACCGGCGCACGCGCTTCGCGATCCGCCACCTGGTCCGCGCCGTGATCGACTGGCGCGGCCAGATCGTCACCATGTCCGACCGCGCCTACCTCAGCGACGCGATGCCGATGGCGGTGGTGTGGGGCCGCGAGGACCAGGTGATCCCGGTGCGGCACGCGAGCAACGCCGCGGCGCTGGCGCCGGAGGTGCGGGTCGAGGTGCTGGAGGACGCCGGGCACTTCCCGCACAAGAACCATCCGGAGGAGTTCGCCCGGATCCTCGACGACTTCGTGAGCACGACCGAGCCGGCGACGTACAACCGGGCCCGCTTCCGCCGGATGCTCACCTCCGGCGCCTCCGCCCCGGCCACCGCGCTCACCCCGGCGGTCGCACCCGCGTAAGCAGAGCCGCCGGGCGGTGTCTCTCTCGTGTGAGAGGCGATCGGGTGTCCTGGCGGATGGTCCTCGGCAGCGTCGTGACCGTGGTGGGTCTCACCACGGGCATCGTCGGTGCCGGTACGGCGCTGGTCGCGCCGCCGAGCCAGGCGGCCGGTCGCTGACGACGACGAAGGGCGAGGGGAACCTCTCCTCCCCTCGCCCTTCTCGTGGTGCGGCGACGCTCAGGCGTCGCCGCCCTCCTGCTGCACGCCGGCGACGGCCGTCGGGTCGTCGATCCGGTACTTCTCCAGCGCGTCCTTGACCCGGCCCGGGTCGATCTCGCCGGCGTCGGCCAGCGCGGCCAGGGCCTGCACGACGACCGACGGGGCGTCGACCTGGAAGTAGCGCCGCGCGGCCGGACGGGTGTCGGCGAAGCCGAAGCCGTCGGCGCCCAGCACCCGGTAGTCGGCGGGCACCCACGGCGCGATCTGCAGCGGCACGGCGGTCATGTAGTCCGACACCGCCACGACCGGCGCGTTCGCGTTGTCGCCCTCGCCCAGCGCCTGGGTGACGTACGCCGTGCGGTGCGCCTCGTCCGGGTGGAGCAGGTTCCACTTGCCGGTCGCGACGCCGTCGCGGGCCAGCTCGTTCCACGAGGTGACCGACCAGGTCTCGGCCTGCACGCCCCAGTCCTCACTGAGCATCCTCGCGGCCTCGACGACCCACGGGAAGCCGACACCGGAGGCGAGCAGGCGCACCCGCGGGCCGTCCGCGCTCGGGGCCTCGGAGACGCGGTACATGCCCTTCAGCAGGCCGGCCACGTCGAGGCCCTCCGGCTCGGCGGGCTGGGCGACGGGCTCGTTGTAGACGGTGAGGTAGAAGATGACGTCCTCGCCGCGCGGGTGGGCCTCGCTGGCGCCGTACATCCGCTCCAGGCCCGAGCGCATGATGTGCCCGACCTCGTAGCCGAAGGCGGGGTCGTAGTGCACGACCGCCGGGTTGGTCGCCGCGATCAGCGGGGAGTGCCCGTCGGCGTGCTGGAGACCCTCGCCGGTGAGCGTCGTCCGGCCGGCGGTGGCGCCGATCAGGAAGCCGCGCGCGAGCTGGTCGGCCATCGCCCAGATCGAGTCGCCGGTGCGCTGGAAGCCGAACATCGAGTAGAAGATGTAGAACGGGATCATCGGCTCGCCGTGGGTGGTGTACGACGACCCGGCCGCGATCGCCGAGGCCATGGCACCCGCCTCGGAGATGCCCTCGTGCAGCATCTGGCCCTGCGGCGACATCTTGTACTGCAGCAGCATGTTGCGGTCGACGGACTCGTAGGTCTGCCCGGCCGGGTCGTAGACCTTGGCCGAGGGGAACATCGCGTCCATGCCGAAGGTGCGGTACTCGTCGGGCGCGATCGGGACCAGGCGCTTGCCGATGCCCGGGTCCTTCATCCAGTCCTTGAGCAGCCGGACCGCCGCCATCGTGGTGGCGACCTTGTGGCTGCCGGCGCCCTTCTTGAGCTCGGCGTAGGTGCTGTCGCCGGGCAGGGTGAGCATCGTCGAGCGGTCCTGCCGGCTGGGCAGGGAGCCGCCGAGCTGGCGGCGCCGCTCGAGCATGTACTCGATCTCGGGGGAGTCCGCGCCGGGGTGGAAGAAGGGCGCGGTGCCGGTGGCGTCGTACGCCGTCTCCAGGTCGCGGTCGCTGATCGGCAGGTAGAGCCGGTCGCGGAACTTCTTGAGGTCGTCCTGGGTGAGCTTCTTCATCTGGTGGGTCGCGTTGCGGCCCTCCAGTGCGTCGATGGTCCAGCCCTTGACGGTGTGGGCCAGGATCACCGTCGGCTGGCCGACGTGCTTGGTGGCGGCGTCGAAGGCGGCGTAGACCTTGCGGTAGTCGTGGCCACCGCGCGGCAGCTTCTCGATCTGCCGGTCGGTCATGTGCTCGACCATCGCGCGCAGCCGCGGGTCGGGGCCGAAGAAGTGCTCGCGGTTGTAGGCGCCGCTCTCGACCGAGAAGGTCTGGAAGGCGCCGTCGGGGGTGGCGTTCATCTGGTTGACGAGCACGCCGTCGACGTCGCGGGCCAGCAGCGCGTCCCACTCGCGGCCCCACACGACCTTGATGACGTTCCAGCCGGCGCCCCGGAAGTTGGCCTCCAGCTCCTGGATGATCTTGCCGTTGCCGGTGACCGGGCCGTCGAGCTGCTGCAGGTTGCAGTTGATGACCCAGGTGAGGTTGTCGAGCTCCTCACGGGCAGCGATCCGGATCGCGCCGAGCGACTCGGGCTCGGCCATCTCGCCGTCGCCGAGGAAGGCCCACACGTGCTGGTCGCCGGTGTCCTTGATGCCGCGGTTGTCCAGGTAGCGGTTGAAGCGCGCCTGGTAGATCGAGTTGATGCCGGTCAGGCCCATCGAGACCGTCGGGAACTCCCAGAAGTCCGGCATCAGCCGCGGGTGCGGGTACGACGGCAGGCCGGCCCCGGGCCCGTGCTGGACCTCCTGGCGGAACCGGAAGAGCTGCTCCTCGGTGAGCCGGCCCTCGAGGTAGGCGCGGGCGTAGATGCCCGGGGAGGCGTGGCCCTGGATGAAGAGCTGGTCGCCGCCGCCGGGGTGGTCCTTGCCGCGGAAGAAGTGGTTGAAGCCGACCTCGTAGAGGCTCGCCGAGGACTGGTACGTCGCGATGTGGCCGCCGACCTCCAGGCCCTTGCGGTTGGCGCTGGAGACCATCACCGCGGCGTTCCAGCGCAGGAAGGCGCGGATCCGGCGCTCGACGTCCTCGTCGCCGGGGAACCAGGGCTCGCGCTCGGGCGGGATGGTGTTGATGTAGTCGGTGCTGCGCAGCGCGGGCACGCCGACCTGCTTCTGCCGCGCGCTCTCCAGCAGGCGCAGCATCACGTAGCGCGCACGCTCGCGGCCGCGCTCGTCGACGAGGGCGGTGAAGGAGTCGATCCAGTCCTTCGTCTCGTCCGGATCGATGTCCGGCAGCTGCGTGGGAAGGCCCTCGTGGATGACCGAGGCGGGACGGGCGGCCGGGGTGGGGCCGGAGGCTGTGGCATCGGGGGTGTCGGAGGTCACCCCGCCATCCTTCCACTCGAATCCAGGGCGGGAAATCTACCGAGGAGTAGCCCGAGGAGTGGTCATCGAGGCGGTGCGCGGCACCCCGAGTCGGGCCCGAGGGTTGCGCCCCGCCCCCTGACTCCGCTGGACTAGGGCCCAGCCCGCGCGGATGCGGGGGCTTCGTCGTACCCGAGAACCCTGGAGGACGCACCGTGACTTCGACCGCCCCTGGCGGCACCACCCCGACCGGACCCGCCGAGCGGATGGGTCTCAAAGCCGGGTCGGTGGTCCAGGAACTCGGCTGGGACAACGACACCGACGACGACCTCCGGGTCGCGCTCGAGGACGCCATCGACGGCGACCTCGTCGACGGTGACTACGGCAACGTGGTCGACGCCGTCCTGCTGTGGTGGCGGGCCGACGACGGCGACCTGGTCGACGGGCTGGTCGACGCCCTGACCGACCTCGTCGGCGGTGGTGTGATCTGGCTGCTCACCCCCAAGATCGGCCGCCCGGGCGCGGTCGACGCGGCCGACATCGCCGAGGCCGCCCCCATCGCGGGCCTCGCGCAGACCACGGCCGCGACGGTCAGCAAGGACTGGGCGGCGACTCGCCTGGTGGCACCCAAGACCATCGCCTGACCGGATCAGGTTGGATAGGGGCCATGGGCAAGATCGCGAGCCGGGTCAAGGACGCCGGGACGAGTCTGAGGATCCTGACCGAGTCCGGCATCGTCCGGCCCTACTCCCCGGTCGTGCTGGGGGGCATGGCCAACGCGTTGCGGCAGTGGAGCACCACCCCGGCGGGTGGCTTCAAGACCATCGCGCTGCGGATGCCGGAGCAGACCGCGATCATCGACGAGCGCGGCTCGCTCACCTTCGCCGAGCTGCAGGCGCGCACCAACGCGCTCGCCCACGGCCTCGCCGCGCGGGGCGTCAAGCCCGGTGACGGCGTCGCGGTGATGTGTCGCAACCACCGCGGCTTCATCGAGGCCTCGGTCGCGATCAGCAAGCTCGGCGCCGACGTCCTCTACCTCAACACCGCCTTCGCCGGCCCCCAGCTGGCCGAGGTGATCGCGCGCGAGAAGCCGCGCGTCGTCGTCCACGACGAGGAGTTCACCGGCCTGCTCGGCGCCGCCGACATCGAGGACCGCGTGCTCGGCTGGACCGACGGCGAGCCCGGCGCGGACAGCCTCGAGGGGATCATCGCCGCCTCGACGAAGGCCGGGCACACCGGCGACCTGGCGCCGTCGGGCAGCAAGGGCCGCACGATCATCCTCACCTCCGGCACCACCGGTACGCCGAAGGGTGCCCCGCGCCCCCAGGGCGGCCTGCCCGCGGCGATCTCGCTGCTGTCCCGGATGCCCCTCAAGAGCGGCTGGACGTGCCACGTCGCGGCGCCGCTCTTCCACACCTGGGGCTTCGCGCACTACCAGCTCTCGATGATGCTCGGCACCGCGCTCGTGCTGACCCGCAAGTTCGACCCCGAGGACGCGCTGCGCCTGCTGCACGAGCACGAGTGCGACTCCTTCGCGGTCATCCCGGTGATGCTGCAGCGGATCCTCGCGCTGCCCGAGGAGACCCTCGACAAGTACCCGCTGCCGCACCTCAAGGCCGTCGCCTCCTCCGGCTCGGCGCTGCCGGGCGACATCCCGGTGCGCTGGATGGACCGCTACGGCGACAACCTCTACTCCATCTACGGCTCCACCGAGGTTGCCTGGGCCTCCATCGCCGACCCGAAGGACCTGCGCGAGGCCCCCGGCTGCGCCGGCCGGCTGCCGCACCAGACCGTGGTCAAGATCCTCGACGCCGACGGCCGCGCGCTGCCGACGGGGGAGTCCGGCCGGATCTTCGTCGGCAACTCCCTGCAGATCGAGGGCTACACCGGCGGTGGCGGCAAGGAGATGGTCGACGGGCTGATGTCCTCCGGTGACGTCGGCCGCTTCGACGCCGACGGCCGGCTCTACGTCGAGGGCCGCGACGACGAGATGATCGTCTCCGGCGGCGAGAACGTCTTCCCCAAGGAGGTCGAGGACTGCCTCGCCAGCCACCCCGGGGTCGCCGAGGTCGCCGCGATCGGCGTCGAGGACGACGACTTCGGCAAGCGGCTGCGCGCCTTCGTGGTCCGCGTGCCCGACGCTGAGCAGGTCACCGACGCCGACCTCAAGGACCTCGTCAAGGCCAACCTGGCCCGCTACAAGGTGCCCCGCGAGATCGTCTTCCTCGACGAGCTGCCCCGCAACGCCACCGGCAAGGTGCTCAAGCGCGAGCTCGCCACCTTCGAGCCGGACGCGTGAGGCCCGACGTGGCCGGACCCGCCAGCACGGCGACCGGCATCGAGCTCGGCGGGCTCGCTCCCGACTTCACCCTGCGCGACCAGTTCGGGCAGGACGTCACCCTGTCGTCGTACCGCGGGCGCAAGGCGGTGGCCCTCGTCTTCTACCCCTACGCCTTCAGTGGCGTGTGCACCGGCGAGATGGGCGGCATCCGGGCCCGCCTCGACGAGTTCCTCACCTTCGACACCGAGGTGCTGGCGCTGTCCTGCGACCCGGTCTACGCGCTGCGCGCCTTCAGCGACTCCGACGGGCTGAACTTCGCCCTGCTCAGCGACTTCTGGCCGCACGGCGAGGTCGCCCGCGACTACGGCGTCTTCGACGCCTCCGTCGGCTGCCCCGAGCGCTCGTCGTACGTCGTGGGGAAGGACGGACGCCTCGTCTGGTCCGTCCACCACCCCAAGCCGGCCGCCCGCAGCCTCGACGACCTGCTCGGTGCGCTGCGCCACGCGGGGGAGGCCTAGTCCTTCGGGTGGGTGCGCCTAGTCCATCTGGATCATTTTTCAACCAATTTCCGCGGAAGAGTTGGATGGCGCGGAGATGGCGGCTAGAGTTCTACTTGTTGAACCGCTGGTGACCCGAGACGCCGGCGGTTCAACTCTTTTTCGTCCCGCCCCTGGCCCGGGCGCTCAGCGCACCCAGGCGCGGTAGGTCAGCACCGTGCGCAGGACCTTGACGTCGTAGCGGCTGCCGCCGCTCGTCCGCGCCTGGGCGTGCACCACCAGCCGCCGGGCCTGGTCCTCGCCGAGCCACCGCGAGCGCAGCGCCGTACGACGGGTGGTGCCGTTGTGCCAGCGCAGGCCCTTGCCGAGCACGGCCGAGCGCCTCCACCCGCGCGGGGTGAGGCCCCACAGGGTGGCGGTCATCCCGGCGCGGGCCGGCGCGCCGTAGGCGTCGAGCCGCCACGCGACCACCCGCTCGACCCTGGCGCCGTCCACGACCAGGCGCATGGTCTGTGCGGCGAGGTCGTCCGTGCCTGCGGTGCTGCGGCAGCGCGAGAGCGAGCGCAGGCCCACCGAGTCCGGCCAGCGGCCCGGGACGGCGACCGACGAGCACCGTCCGGTCCGCGCGTAGCTCGCCTGCCGCGCCGGCGTCCACCGGCGGACGCTCCGCAGGGTCGCGAGGTGCCGGATCCAGGTCGTGCCGACGGTGCGGGTGGTCGTGCCGCCCGCGCCGTCCGGCAGGGTCGCGGTGAGGACGTAGCGCCCGGCGGGGAGCAGCGCGCCGCCGGGCCGGCGCCCGTTCCAGGTCCACCGGTACTCCGAGCCTTCGTCGAGGTCGCCGAAGCAGTCGCTCCGCTGCGGGCACTCGGCCCTGGCCGTGCGGGTGTCGACGCGGGCGCCGCGGGCGTTGCGCAGGACGAAGGTCGCGTCGGGCGGGCTGTCGTACCAGTTCAGGTCGGAGCCGACCGAGACCTCGGCGGTGGCGCCGACCCCGGGGGTCCGGGACGGCACGACGTCCGACGACACCCAGGCGACCTGGGTGTCGCCGGCACGGGCTCCGGCCGTCGTACCGGTGGGGGGACCGGCGATCGCGGGCGCTGCGACCAGCGCGAGCGCTCCCACCAGGGACGCGGCCAGCAGGCCGGTCCGTCGTCGTAGGGTCGTGTGCCTCGTGATGGACCTCATGACCGTGGGACGAGGTGGCCCGCCCCGAAGGTTGACGCGACCCGCACGTCTCCCCGGGCCTGGCCTTCTCCGGTGGGCGCAGAGGGGATCGAACCCCCGACCACTTCGTTGTAAGCGAAGGGCTCTACCGCTGAGCTATACGCCCCAGAATCCGGCCCAGCCTACCGAAACCGAGCGGTCCGGCCGCAAACCGAGGCCGGCCCCCGCGCTCCGCCGATCAGCGCTCGACGATCGGCAGCCGCAGCGCCCCCGGTGCCGCCGCCGGTACGACGGGCCGGCGCGGCGCGACCGGTGCCACCGTCCGGTACGCCGCACCCACGGCGGGCCGCGGGTCGGCGTCGCCCTTGTTGGGCCAGAACGCCATCGCGCGCTCGGCCTGGGCGGTGATGGTCAGCGACGGGTTCACCCCGAGGTTGGCCGAGATCGCGGAGCCGTCGACGACGTGCAGGCCGTCGTGGCCGTAGAGCCGCTGGTAGGGGTCGATCACGCCGGTGGCGGGGGAGTCCCCGATCGCGCAGCCGCCGATGAAGTGCGCCGTGCCGGGCTTGCCGAAGGGCTCACCGAGGGTGCCGCCGTAGAAGCCCTCGGCGGTGTCGGTGCTCATCACCCGGGCCATTCGCTTGACCACGTCGTGCCCGGCGGGCAGCCAGGTCGGGTTCGGCTCGCCCTGTCCCTGCTTCGAGGACAGCCGCCACCCGAACGGCGTACGACGCGGGAAGGTCGTGATCGAGTTGTCGACCGCCTGCATGACGAGCGCGATGACGATCCGCTCCGACCAGTGCCGCACGTCGTAGAAGGTGGCGAGCTGGGGGAGCTTGACGACCAGCTCGCGGGCCCAGCGGCGGACCACGCCGGGCCCGCCGTCGACGAGCACGGTCTGCAGGAGCGACATCGCGTTGCTGCCCTTGCCGTAGCGCACCGGCTCGACGTGGGTGACCGCGTCGGGGTGGAAGGAGGAGGTGATCGCGACGCCCCGGCTGTAGTCGACGCCGGCCCCGCGGGGCGAGATCGCGCCGAGGATCGCCTCGGAGTTGGTCCGGGTCAGGTGGCCGAGCCGGTCGGAGACGTGGGGCAGGTCGCCCTCGGCCTTGAGCCGGTGCAGCAGCCTCTGCGTGCCGAGGGCGGCGGCGGAGAAGATCACGTGGTCCGCAGTGAAGCTGGTGACGGCCGTACGACGCGACAGCTTGGCCTTCGTCCATCGTGCGTCCACCCGGTAGCCGCCACCGGCCAGCGGGCGGACCCGGGTGGCGGTGGTCAGCGGGTGCACCGTCGCGCCGTTGCGCTCGGCGAGGTAGAGGTAGTTCTTGACCAGCGTGTTCTTGGCGTTGTGGCGGCAGCCGGTCATGCACTCCCCGCAGTCGGTGCAGGTGCGACGAGCCGGCCCCGCGCCGCCGAAGAACGGGTCCTCGACCGGGCTGCCCGGCTCCTGGCCCGGTCCGCCGAAGAAGACGCCGACCGGGGTGGGGTGGAAGGAGTCCTCGACGCCGAGCTCGGTGGCGACCTGCAGCATCACCTCGTCGGCGGGGGTGCGCCGGGGGTAGTCGCCGACGCCGAGCATCCGCTTGGCCTGGTCGTAGTAGGGCGCCAGCTCCGCCTTCCAGTCGGTGATGTGCGCCCAGGACGGGTCGTCGTAGAAGGGCGCGAGCGGCTCGTAGAGCGTGTTGGCGTAGACCAGCGAGCCGCCGCCCACGCCGGCACCGGCGAAGATCAGGCAGTCGCTGACCATGTCGATGCGCTGGATGCCGTAGCACCCCGCCGCGGGCGCGAAGAGGTAGCGCTTGAGGTCCCAGGAGGTGTCCGCGAAGTCCTCGTCGGCGAAGCGCGCACCCGCCTCCAGCACCCCGACGGAGTAGCCCTTCTCGGTCAGGCGCAGCGCGGTGACGGAGCCACCGAAGCCGGAGCCGATGACCAGGACGTCGTAGTGGCGGCTCACCCGACGATGCCCCGGGCCCGCAGGTCGGCGATGGCGGCGGCGTCGAGACCGATCCCGGCGAGCAGGTCGTCGGTGTCGGCGCCGAGCTTGTCCGGCGCCGGAGCCGGTACGTCGGCCGGGGTCCGGCTGAACCGCGGCGCCGGTGCCGGCTGGACCCGCCCGTCGACCTCGACGAAGGTGTCGCGGGCGACGTGGTGCGGGTGCTCGTGCGCCTCCCAGGGGGAGAGCACCGGCGTGACGCAGGCGTCGACGTCGGCGAAGACCTCCATCCACTCCGCCCGGGTCCGGGCCCGGAAGCGCTCGGCGAAGACGGCGCGCAGCTCCTCGGCCCGGTCGGTGTCGAAGGGGTGCGGGAGCTCGGCGTCGGCGAGGCCGAGACGGTCCAGCAGCAGCGCGTAGAACTGGGGCTCGACGGCACCGACGGCGACGTACCGGGCATCGGCGCAGGCGTAGGTGTCGTAGAACGCCGCCCCGCCGTCGAAGAAGTTGGTGCCGCGCTCGTGGGTCCACAGCCCGGCGCTCTCCATGCCGTGCAGGAAGGTGGTGAGCAGCGCGGAGCCGTCGACCATCGACACGTCGACGACCTGGCCCTGGCGCGACCAGTGCCGCTCCTGGAGCGCGGCCAGCACGCCGATCGCGAGCAGGAAGCCGCCGCCGGCGAAGTCCGCGACCGTGTTGAGCGGGGCGTAGGGCCGCTCGCCGGCCCGGCCGACCGGCTCCAGCGCACCGGACATCGCGATGTAGTTGATGTCGTGGCCCGCAGCCGCGGCCATCGGGCCGTCCTGGCCGTAGCCGGTGAGCCGGGCGTAGACGAGCCTCGGGTTGCGGTGCAGGCACTCCTCGGGGCCGACGCCCAGGCGCTCCATCACGCCGGGCCGGAAGCCCTCGACGAGGACGTCGGCGTCCTCGACCAGCGCGAGCAGCACCTCCACCCCCTCGGTGGACTTGAGGTCCACGGAGATCGAGCGCTGGCCGCGGTCGAGGTAGCCGGACGGGACGGCGAGCGCGTCGCCGCCGCCCGAGCGCTCCACCCGGATCACCTCGGCGCCGAGGTCGGCCAGCACCATGCAGCCGAACGGTGCCGGGGCCAGGCTCGCGACCTGGACGACCTTGAGACCTTCGAGCGGGCCCGGCATCAGCCGCGGGGCTCTGCGTCGCGCGGGAGGCCGAGCATCCGCTCGCCGATGACGTTGAGCTGCACCTCGGTGGTGCCGCCGTAGATCGTGGTCGCCCGGCCGGCGAGGAGCTGCTCCATCGCGTGGTCGCTGCGCTCACCGGGCACGGCGACCGAGCCGGCCACCCCGAGCTCGGCGACGATGTACTCCGCGATCTTCTGGCTGATGCCCATCGCGAGCAGCTTGCCCGCGCTGGACGTGGTCGAGGTGTCGGCGCCCATGAGCTGCTTGAGCACGACCCGCGCGCCGAGGACGTCGATCGCCTGGCTCTCGGCGAGCAGCTCGCCGAGGCGGAAGCGCGCGACGGTCGACAGGTCGTGGCTGCCGGCGAAGCGGAGCAGGTCGCGGTCGTTGGCGTAGGCCTCCATCTTCTGGCTGAGCGCGACGCGCTCGCTGGCCAGCGCCGTCCGGGTGACCTGCCAGCCGTGATCGACCTCGCCGACGACGTACCGGTCGGGGATGAAGACGTCGTCGAAGAAGACCTCGTTGAACAGCGCGGACCCGGTCATCTCCCGCAGCGGACGGACGTCGACGCCCTCGCTGCTCATGTCCAGCAGGAAGTACGTGATGCCCTCGTGCTTCGGCGCGGTGGGGTTCGTGCGGGCGATCAGGATGCCCCAGTCGGAGAACTGGGCCATCGAGGTCCAGATCTTCTGGCCGTTGATCCGCCAGCCGCCGTCGACCTTCGTCGCCCTCGTCTGCAGCGAGGCCAGGTCGGAACCGGCACCCGGCTCGGAGAACAGCTGGCACCACATGATGTCGCCGCGCAGGGTCGGCAGCGCGAGCTCCTCCTGGAGCTCGGTGGAGCCGTGGCCCACGATCGAGGCCAGCGCCCAGATGCCCATCAGCAGGCTCGGGACCTGGATCTGCGCGGCCTTGAGCTCCTGGGCGATGACGATCTGCTCCAGCGGGCCGGCGGCGCGGCCGTAGGGCTTCGGGAAGTACGGCAGCACCCAGCCGCCGTCCCCGAGCGCGACCAGCTGCTCGTCCTCGTCCTGGATCGCCCCGATGACCTCGAGCTCGGCCCGGACCTCGGCCCGGATCGTCTCGGCCTCGGGCGGGAGCTCGAGCTCCATGGCGCGGCCGGCGCCGGCCAGGGCCGCCTCGGCCACGCGCAGCACGCGGTCCTCACGCGAGCCGAGCACACCGCGGATCGCGAGCGCGCGGCGGTAGTACAGGTGCGCGTCGTGCTCCCAGGTGAAGCCGATGCCGCCGTGCGCCTGGATGCACTGCTGGGTGACCTCGACCGCCAGGTCGGGCACCAGCGCGGCGGCGACCCCGCCGGCGAAGTCGGCGCTGTCGTCGCCCTTGTCGATGGCGGCCGCGGCGTCCCACACCGCGGCGCGGGCCAGCTCCAGGTCGACACCCATCCGGGCGCACTTGTGCTTGATGCCCTGGAACTGCCCGATCGGGCGACCGAACTGCACCCGGATCTTGGCGTACTCCGCGGCGGCCGCGACGGCCCACGAGATCACCCCGGTGGCCTCGGCCCCGAGGACGACCGCGGCGATCGAGCGGGCCCGCTCGACGTCGAGCGTGGCCAGCAGCCGCTCCTCGCCGACGACCAGGCCGTCCGCAGTGACCCGGCCCGAGCGACGCACCACGTCGACGCTGTCCTGGGTGTCGACCTTGACCGTGTCGGGGGAGACCACGACCCACCCGACCTCCCCACCCCGCTCGACAGGGAGCAGGAGGACGTCGGCGTGGTGGGCGCCGAGGACGCCCTCCCAGGTGCCGCTGACCCGCAGCGGTCCGGCGCCGCCCTCGGCCACCGGGACACCGGAGGCCTCCAGCGCGACGGCGGCGGTCGTCGTACCGTCGACGAGGCGGGGGAGCAGCTCGTCGGCCTGCGCGCCGCCGTCGGCCTGGAGCAGCGCGGAGGCGAGGACGGTCGGGACGTAGGGCCCCGGTACGACGTGCCGGCCCAGGGCCTCCAGCGCGACCGCCAGGTCGAGCAGACCACCGCCGGCCCCGCCGTGCCGCTCCGCGACGTGGAGGCCGAGCAGGTCGTAGTCGACCAGCGCCTTCCAGAAGCTCGGCTGCCGCTCGTCACCGGCGCCGTCGATGTCGCGGCGCACCACCTCGGACGTGACCAGGCTCTCGGCGAGGTCGGCGACCGCCTGGGCCAGGTCGACGTGCTCCTCGGTGAGCCCGAGGCCGAGCTCGTAGGACTGGCGTGCCATCTCAGGCTCCCTGGGTCGAGGGGTGGGCGGCGAGCAGACCCTTGGCGACGTGGGTCACCTGGATCTCGTTGCTGCCGGCGTAGATCATCAGCGACTTCGCGTCGCGGGCCAGCTGCTCGACGCGGTACTCGGTCATGTAGCCGTTGCCGCCGAAGAGCTGCACGGCGTCCATGGCGACGTCGGTCGCGGCCTCGGTCGAGTAGAGCTTCATCGCGGAGGCCTCGGCGAGCGTGGGCAGCCGGCCGGCCTTGATGGCGTCGAGGGCGACGAAGACCATGTTCTGCACGTTGAGCCGCGCGACCTCCATCTTCGCCAGCTTGAGCTGGATCAGCTGGAACTCGCTGATCGGCTTGCCCCAGAGCTCGCGCTTCTTGGCGTAGTCGACCGAGCGCCGGTGGCACTCGTCGATGATGCCGAGCGAGCCGATGGCGCAGGCGACCCGCTCCATGACGAAGCCGTCGCGGGCGCTCTCGCGGCCGTCGTTGGCGCGGTCGCTGCGATCCAGCGCCTTCTCGCCGCCGAGCAGGCGGTCCATGCCGAGCCGGACCTCGTCGAAGAACAGCTCGCCGGTCCGCGACGACATCAGGCCCATCTTCTTGAACGGCTTGCCCTGGGTGAAGCCGGCGTCGCCCTTCTCGAGGATGAACGCGAGGACCTGCCGGTCGCGGATCGGCGTGCCGTCCCCTTCGTCGAGCTTGGCGTAGACGACCGCCACGTCGGCGTCCGGGCCGTTGGTCGCGAACGTCTTCGACCCGGTCAGCACGAACTCGTCGCCGTCGCGGCGCACGGTCGTCTTCATCCCGCCGAAGGCGTCCGAGCCCGAGTCGGGCTCGGTGATCGACCAGGCGGCGATGTGCTCGAGCGTGGCGATCCGCTCGACGTACTTCTCCTTCTGCTCCAGCGTTCCCTTCTGCAGGATCGTCGCGGCACCGAGGCCGATGGACACCCCCAGCGAGACCATCGTGCCGAGCGAGACACCGGCGAGCTCCGCGCCGACCACGGCGCCCATGCTGAGCATGTCGAGCATCGGGTTCGGCTCGTCCGAGCGGTCCTTCCCGGCCGGCCGCGGCTCGCCGGCGGCCCGCGCCTCCGCCTTGCGGCGCTCGGCGGCGAGCAGCTTGCGCACCCCGTCCCGCGCCATGTCGGCGGCACCGAAGTCCGCGAAGAACTGCCGAGCCAGGTCGTACGGCGCCCGCTCACCCGACTCGATCTCGTCGCGGACCGGCTCGACGTTCTTCGCGATCCAGTCGCGGACGCCCTCGCGGATCGCCTCGTCCATCTCCGACCATGCGTGCATCGCGGGGCCTCAGCCGAGCCGGTTCGCGAGGTCGGCGATGTCCCACGGGCCGTCGGACTCGATGGCCGAGACGTCGTGCCAGCCGGCGAGCTCCTGGATGACGCCGCCCTGGACGGCGTACACCTTGCCGGTGAGCTTGCAGTCGGCCGCGGCGAGGCGCCCGATGAGGGGGGAGATGTTGGACGGGTGGAAGGCGTCGAACTCGCCCTCGGGCACCTCGGCCGCGAAGATCGCGCCCATGCCGGGCGTGGCGAGGGTCAGCCGGGTGCGGGCGATCGGCGCGATCGCGTTGACCCGGACGCCGTAGCGCTCCAGCTCGTCGGCCGCCACCAGCGTCAGCGCGGCGATGCCGGCCTTGGCGGCGCCGTAGTTGGCCTGACCGGCGTTGGGCATGAACGTGCCCGACGCGGAGGCGGTGTTGATCACCGAGGCGTTGACCTCCTCCCCGGCCTTCGTCTGCGTCTTCCAGTACGCCGCGGCGTGGTGCAGTGGCGCCGCGTGCCCCTTGAGGTGGACCGCGATGACCGCGTCCCACTGGTCCTCGGTCATGTTGGGGATGAAGACGTCACGCAGGATGCCGGCGTTGTTGACGAGGATGTCGAGGCCGCCGAGCTGCTCGATGGCCTGCTGGACCATCCGCTCGGCGCCCTCCCAGGTGGCGACGTTGTCGGTGTTGGCGACCGCGGTGCCACCGGCCTCGGCGATCTCGTTCACGACGTCCTGGGCGGGACCGGCGTCCGAGCCGGAGCCGTCGTTGGCGCCGCCGAGGTCGTTGACGAGCACCTTCGCGCCCTCGCGGGCGAGGAGCAGCGCGTGCTCGCGGCCGATGCCGCGGCCCGCTCCGGTGACGATGGCGATGCGTCCGTCGAGAGTTCCCATGACAGGTGTGTTCCTTCGTGGTGGTGGATCAGGAGAAGACGGCGAGGCCGTCGCGGATGACCAGGTCGTCACCGACCGAGGTCTCGAAGCCGACGGCGCGGCCCTCGGTGGTGGCGTCGGCCGGCAGGTCCCAGAACCGGGTGGTGATGTCCTGGCCGGGCAGGACCGGCTTGGCGAAGCGGACCGCCAGGCGGCGCAGGCGCGAGACGTCGCCGTCGGCGAACTGCTCCAGCGCCGCCCACGAGGTGAACGCCATCGTGCACAGGCCGTGGTTGATGATCCCCGGCAGGCCGGACATCCGGGCGATCTCCTCGTCGAGGTGGATCGGCATCGGGTCGCCGGACGCGGGGGAGTAGCGGAAGGTCTGGTCGTCGTCGACGTGCTGGGTGACCGTGGCGGCCGGCGCTCCGGCCGTGACCGCGGCGTCGAGCGCGTGGCCCGGGGCCAGGTCGCCGACGGTCCCGCCGGCGTCGACGCCCCGGAAGAACGCGGTGATCCACTGCTCGTTGACCAGCTCGCCGTCGGCGTCGCGGGTCTCGGCGTAGACGACGACGGTCGAGCCGGTGCTGAGCGAGGCGTAGCCCGTGGCCCGCGCCTTGCAGGTGAGCACGTCGCCGGGCCGGATCGGCCGGTGGAAGTGGAAGTCCTGCTCGCCGTGGACCAGCTTCATCAGCAGGTCGACCGGGGCCACCTCCAGCGCCGCGGGCGCCATCGAGAAGAAGGTGGGCACCACCGCGAACACCGGCGAGGCGAGCTCACCCTTCAGGTGCGCCTCGATCGGGTCGTTGGTCGCCGCGGCGTACTCCGCGATGCGCTCGGCGGTGACCTCGAAGACCTGGTCCTCTGTCCACTGCCCGAGGCCGGAGCCCTCGAAGGTCACCGCCGTCGTCATCAGGCAGCCACCTGCACCGCGAACTTCTCCAGCGAGGCCTCGAGGTCGGCCTGGGCGTTCTTCGCGACGGCCTTGCCGATCGGGCCGACGATCATGGTGCCGTTGAAGTCGGCGTCCATGGTGATGTTCGAGCCGGTCTCGGCGGGGGCGACGGAGAGCGCGAACTTCACCTTCACGCCGGCCATGCCGGTGCCCTCGATGGCGACGCTGTTGGGGGCGTCGACCTCGGTGACGGTCCACTCGATCTTGTTGGCCATGCCCATGACCGAGACGACCTCGGTGATCTGGGTGCCCTGGGTGACCTCGGTCGGGAGCTCGGACTTCCAGCCCTGGTGGATGGTGAGCCAGTTCTCCCAGGTCGCGAGGTCGGTGAGCCGGTCCCACGCGGTCTGCGGGTCGACGGGGAGGGCCTGGGTGACGGAGACGCTTGCCATGTTCTTGTTCTTCCTTCTGGGTTGGTTGTTGTCAGCTGGCTCGCCGGTAGGCGGTCACGACGACCGCCCCGCCGAGGCCGATGTTGTGCTGGAGGGCGACGCCGTCCTTGCCGGCCGCGGACTCGACCTGACGGGCGTCGGCGGTGCCGCGCAGCTGCCAGGTGAGCTCGCTGCACTGCGCGAGACCGGTGGCCCCGAGCGGGTGACCCTTGGAGATCAGTCCGCCGGACGGGTTGACGACCCATCGGCCGCCGTACGTCGTGTCGTCGTTGTCGATGAGCTTGCCGGCCTCGCCCTCACCGCACAGGCCGAGCGCCTCGTAGGTGAGCAGCTCGTTGGCGGAGAAGCAGTCGTGCAGCTCGATGACGTCGATGTCGTCGGCGCCGATGCCGGCCTGCTCGTAGACCAGCTGCGCGGCCGTGCGGGTCATCTCCTTGCCGACCAGCGACTGCGCCGACTTGTCGGTGAAGGTGTTGTCCATGTCGGTGACCATCGACTGGCCGATGATCTCCACGGCCTGGTCGCCGAGGCCGTGCTGGTCGACGAACGCCTCGCTGGCGAGGATGACCGCGCCGGAGCCGTCGGAGGTCGGCGAGCACTGCAGCTTGGTCAGCGGCCCGTAGACCTGGCGCGAGGCGAGGACCTCCTCGAGCGTGTAGACGTCCTGGAACTGGGCGTAGGGGTTGTTGGCCGAGTGCCGGTGGTTCTTCACGCCCACCTTGGCGAACTGCTCGTTCGTGGTGCCGTAGCGCTCCTGGTGCTCCTTGCCCGCCGCGCCGAACATGTACGGCGCGGGCGGCATCGCGAACTCCTGGAGCTCGGCCAGCGCGAGCAGGTGCTTCATCATCGGCTGTTCGCGGTCGTCGTACGTCGAGCCGAGGGAGCCGGGCTGCATCTTCTCGAAGCCGAGCGCGAGCGTGCACTGGGCGAGGCCGCCGCGGATCGCCTGGGTCGCGAGGTAGAGCGCGGTGGAGCCGGTGGAGCAGTTGTTGTTGACGTTGACGACCGGCAGGCCGGTCATGCCGAGCTCGTAGACGGCGCGCTGACCGGCGGTCGACTCGCCGTAGACGTAGCCGACGTAGGCCTGCTCGACCTCGCGGTAGTCGATGCCCGCGTCGGCGAGCGCCTTGGTCCCGGCCTCCTTCGCCATGTCGGGGTAGTCCCAGTCGCGGGCGCCGGGCTTCTCGAACTTCGTCATGCCGACGCCGACGACGTACACCTTGTTGCTCATCGAGCGAGTCCCTTTCCTGGACAGCGTGTCCGGGCAAAAGTAGATTGGACACCGTGTCCAGTCAAGGGCTTCCACTAGAGTTCACCTCCGTGACCCAGGTGACGACCCCCGCGGCGAAGGCCGACGGTCGTGACGCGCGCTGGGACGAGCACCGCCAGAACCGCCACGAGCGGATCCTCACCACGGCCATCGCGATGATCGACGCCGGCCGCAGCGATGCCGGGGTGGCGGCGATCGCTGCCGAGGCCGGCGTGCCGCGCTCGGTCGTCTACCGGCTCTTCAAGGACCGCGAGGACCTCGACGAGCAGATCCGCCAGCGCATCGTGGACAACATGGTGGAGGACCTCGCGCCGGCGCTGGTCGTGCGCGGCACGATCCGCGCCGCCGTGCGCCGGGCGGTCTCGACGTACGTCGAGTGGGTGCAGGAGCACGCCGAGCTGCACCGCTTCCTCGGCTCCGGCTCGGCCAACCACCCCGAGCACGGCTCGCCCGCGATGTTCGGCGGCAAGGCCGGGTTCGTGCAGATGGCCACGGAGATCATCGACTCCCTCCTGGTGCCGATGTCCGCACCGCGCAAGGTGCCGCGCGGCCTCGTCGCCGACCTCGCCACCGGCCTGGTCGGGATGACCGACAGCGTCGTCAACGGCTGGCTGGCCGCCGACCCCGCCAGCCGCAGCAGCGCCGCCGGGCTCACCCGCTTCCTCTCCGAGGCGGCGTGCGGGCAGATCCTCGGCGCGGCCGGCATCGCGAGGCTCGAGATCGACCTCGACCGGACGCTGCCGGGCTGAACCCTCCTTTCGAGGGGGTCGTCACGACCGCCGCGGGCCTAGGGTGGTGTGCGTCACAACCCTCGAGCGCCCGGAGGCCGCCCGTGTTCGTCCCGTTCAGCGTCAATGACTTCCTCGACCGCGCCGTGCAGGTGTACGGCGAGCGCGTCGGTGTCGTGGACGAGCCCACCCAGCCGGCCGTGAGCCAGGGTGAGCTCACCTATGCGCAGGTCGGTGAGCTGGCGCGGCGCCAGGCCGCGAAGCTGGACGAGCTCGGCATCGGCGTGGGCGAGCGGGTGGCCGTCGTCAGCCACAACAGCAGCCGCCTGCTGACGTCCTTCTTCGGCGTGAGCGGCTGGGGCCGGGTGCTGGTCCCGGTGAACTTCCGGCTCAGCCCGGACGAGGTGCAGTACATCGTCGACCACTCCGGTGCGCGCGTGCTCTACCTCGACCCCGAGCTGGAGGAGTCGCTGGCGGGGGTGACCTGCGAGCAGAAGTACGTGATCGGCGACGACGACGCGCTCTACGCCGCCGAGGGCGCCGAGCCCCGGCCGTGGACCTACGACGAGGGCGCCACCGCCACCATCAACTACACCTCCGGCACCACCGCCCGCCCCAAGGGCGTGCAGATCACCCACCGCAACATCTGGGTCAACGCGCTCACTTTCGGCCTGCACGCGCAGATCAGCGACCGCGACGTCTACCTGCACACGCTGCCGCAGTTCCACGCCAACGGCTGGGGGATGCCGTTCGCGATGACCGGGATCGGGGCGCGGCACATCATCCTGCGCAAGGTCGACGGGGCCGAGATCCTGCGCCGGGTGCGCGACCACGGGGTGACCGTGATGTGCGCGGCCCCCGCCGTGGCGGCCGCGGTGCTGGAGGCCGCGCAGACCTGGGAGGGCGAGATCCCCGGGCGCGACAAGGTGCGGATCATCATGGCCGGCGCCCCGCCGCCGACCAAGACCGTCATCCGGGTCCAGGAGGAGCTGGGCTGGGAGTTCATCCAGATCTACGGCCTCACCGAGACCTCGCCGCTGCTGACCTTCAACCGCACCCGCGCCGAGTGGGACGACCTGCCCGCGGAGGAGCGCGCGCACAAGCTGACCCGTGCGGGCGCGCCCGCCCTCGGCGTACGGCTCAAGATCGACGAGTCCGAGGAGGGCGCCGGCGAGGTGCTGGCCCGCTCGAACGTGGTGCTGGAGGGCTACTGGGAGCAGCCGGAGGAGTCCGCTGCCGCGCTGGCCGGCGACTGGTTCCACACCGGCGACGGCGGCTACCTCGGCGAGGACGGCTACCTGACGATCGCGGACCGCAAGAAGGACGTCATCATCACGGGCGGCGAGAACGTCACCTCGATCGAGGTCGAGGACACCCTGTTCTCGCACCCTGCTGTCGCGGAGGTCGCCGTCATCGGTGTGCCGAGCGAGAAGTGGGGAGAGACGATCAAGGCGCTCGTCGTGCTGACCGGGGACGCGGAGGCCGGCCCGGACATGGAGGCCGAGCTGATCCGCTGGTGCAAGGACCGCCTGGCCGGCTACAAGGCGCCGACGTCGGTGGAGTTCCGCGACGAGCTGGCGCGCACGGCGACCGGCAAGCTGCAGAAGTTCAAGCTGCGCGCGCCCTACTGGGAGGGGCTCACCCGCCAGGTGAACTGAGTCGCGGGGACCAGGCTGGCCGCCCACCCGGCGGCCTGCCACGCCGCGACCGTCGTCGCCGCCCAGTCGCCGTCCGCCTCGACGACGTCGACCGCGGTCTCCACCGGGACGGCGGCCGGCTCGGGCAGCGGCTGGCCGCTGACCGGGTCCACGACCTCGGCGCCGCCGTCGACGCAGGTCACCCGGGTCAACCCGATCCCGAGGCGGCGCTGGTGGAGGGCGAGGCTGAGCGCGGCGACGCCGGCCTCGCCGTACCCCACGACGGAGAGGGCGTCCGGCGGGTGCACCGAGGACTCGCGGGCGTAGCGCACCGAGCGGAGCAGGTCGCGCCCGTCCTCCCAGACCGGTACGACGACGCGCACCCCGCTGCGGGTCGCGATCCGGCTGGCGAGCGCGGCCACGCCGTCCGGGTCGGTGCGCACGTGCGGGTGCCAGAGCAGCAGGGTGTCCGCGTTGGGGTGTCCGTGCACCGAGACCTGGAGGCCGCCCTGCTGTTGCTGCATGGCTCCACCGTAGGCTGAGCCACCTCAGGTCCGTGCGGCAGGAACCCGGTGTGAGACCGGGGCGGTTCCGCCACTGTGATCCTCGCGAGGCGACGAGCGGGGAGAGCCAGACACTGCGCACGGACGCACCGCCGATGAGGGGCGCGAACCCCGAGGAGGAAGCCGTGCGCATCGCACTCCTGTCCACGTCCGACACCGACCTGCTCTCGGCACGCGCCAGCGAGGCGGACTACACGTGGGCGAACCCGGGCCGGCCCGGGCACACCGACATGGCCGCCGCGATCGAGGCGGCCGACCTGGTCGTGGCGCGCATCCTCGGCGGGCCGCAGGACCTGTGCGGCGGGTTCGAGCGGATCCGGGCGACCGGGAAGCCGATGGTGGTGCTGGGCGGCGAGCAGACGCCCAACGCCGAGCTGATGGAGATGTCCACGGTGCCGGTCGGCATCGCGGCCGAGGCGCACCGCTACCTCGCCGAGGGCGGCCCGCGGAACCTCGCCCAGCTGCACGCCTTCCTCTCCGACACCGTGCTGCTCACCGGCGAGGGCTTCGAGCCGCCGGAGGTGATCCCCGCCTGGGGCCTGGTCGAGCGGCCGGCAGCGTCGGCCGGCGAGGACCGCGCACGGGTCGGCGTGCTGTTCTACCGCGCCCACCACGCCAGCGGCAACACCGACTTCGCGCACGCCCTGTGCGACGCCATCGACGCGACCGGCGAGGCCGTCGGCGTGCCGATCTTCGCGGGCTCGCTGCGCTCGGCCCCCGACGCGCTGTTCGACGCCCTCGGCACGCTCGACTCCCTGGTCGTCACGGTGCTGGCCGCCGGTGGCAGCACCCCGGCCGCCGTCAGCGCGGGCGGCGAGGACGAGACCTGGGACGTCGCCCGGATCGCCGCGCTCGACATCCCGGTGCTGCAGGGGCTGTGCCTGACCAGCAGCCGCGAGGAGTGGCTGGCCTCCGACGACGGCGTCACGCCGCTCGACTACGCCAACCAGGTGGCGATCCCCGAGTTCGACGGGCGGATCAGCACCGCGCCCTTCTCGTTCAAGGAGCTCGACCCGGCCGGCCTGCCGTCGTACGTCGCCGACCCGGAGCGCGCCGCGCGGGTGGCCGGTCTCGCGGTCAACTACGCCCGCCTGCGCCGGGTGGCGAACGCCGACAAGCGGATCGCGCTGATGCTCAGCGCCTACCCGACCAAGCACTCCCGGATCGGCAACGCGGTCGGTCTCGACACCCCCGTCTCCGCCGTACGGCTGCTGCGGCGCCTGCGGGACGCGGGCTACGACGTGGGCGACGGCTTCGGCGTGCTGGACATCGAGGACGACACCGTCGCCGGCGACACCTTGATCCACGCGCTGATCGCGGCGGGCGGGCAGGACGAGGAGTGGCTGACCTCGGTCCAGCTCACCGACGCGCACGTCCGGGTCTCCGCCGACGACTACGCGCGGTGGACCGCCGACCTGCCCGAGGACCTCCGCGAGGGGATGGTCGAGGCGTGGGGACCGGCGCCCGGCCGGCTGTTCGTCAACGACAGCGACGAGATCGTGCTCGCCACGCTGCGGGCCGGCAACGTGGTGCTGATGATCCAGCCGCCCCGCGGCTTCGGGGAGAACCCGGTCGCGATCTACCACGACCCGGACCTCGCGCCCTCGCACCACTACCTGGCGGCCTACCGCTGGGTGGAGCACGGCTTCGGCGCGCACGCGGTCGTGCACCTGGGCAAGCACGGCTCGATGGAGTGGCTGCCGGGCAAGAATGCCGCCCTGTCGGCGTCCTGCGGCACGGACGCCGCGATCGGCAGCATGCCGCTGGTCTACCCCTTCCTCGTCAACGACCCGGGCGAGGGCGCACAGGCCAAGCGCCGCGCGCACGCGACGATCGTCGACCACCTGGTGCCGCCGATGGCCCGCGCCGAGTCGTACGGCGACATCGCACGCCTGGAGGGGCTGCTGGAGGAGTACGACAAGATCTCCGCGATGGACCCGGGCAAGCTCGCGGCCATCCGCGGCGAGATCTGGCAGCTCATGCACGCCGCCGAGCTGCACCGCGACCTCGGCCTCGACGAGAAGCCCGAGGACGACGACTTCGATGACTTCCTGCTGCACGTCGACGGCTGGCTCTGCGAGATCAAGGACGTCCAGATCCGCGACGGCCTGCACGTGCTCGGCCAGGCGCCCGAGGCCGAGGCCCGGGTCAACCTGGTGCTCGCGATCCTGCGCGCCGCCCAGGTCTGGGGCGGGCAGTCGCAGGCCGTGCCGGGGCTCCGGTCCGCGCTCGGGCTCGCCCCCGACGCCCCGACCACCGAGGTGGACCGGGTCGAGGCCGAGGCCCGCGAGCTGGTCGAGGCGATGGAGAAGGCGTCCTGGGACCCGGCGCGGGTGGACGACCTGCACGCCGACCCCGCCGTGCGCTCGGTGCTCACCTTCGCCGCCACCGAGGTGGTCCCGCGGCTGGCCCGCACCACCGACGAGCTCGACCACACCCTGCACGCCCTTGCCGGCGGCTTCGTGCCCTCCGGCCCGTCCGGCTCGCCGCTGCGCGGGCTGGTCAACGTGCTGCCGACGGGCCGGAACTTCTACACCGTCGACCCGCGGGCCGTGCCCTCCCGCCTGGCCTGGGAGACCGGCCAGGCGATGGCCGACTCGCTCGTGCAGCGCTACGTCGAGGAGGAGGGATCCTTCCCGACCTCCGTCGGCCTCTCCGTGTGGGGCACCTCGGCGATGCGCACCTCCGGCGACGACATCGCCGAGGTGCTGGCCCTGCTCGGCGTACGACCGGAGTGGGACGAGGCGTCCAAGCGGGTGCACCGGCTGACGACCATCCCGCTGGAGGAGCTCGGCCGGCCGCGGATCGACGTCACGGTGCGGATCTCCGGCTTCTTCCGCGACGCCTTCCCGCACGTGGTCGCGATGCTCGACGACGCGGTGCGGATGGTCGCCGAGCTCGACGAGCCCGCCGACCAGAACTACGTGCGCGCCCACGCGCAGGCCGACGTCGCCGAGCACGGTGACGAGCGTCGCGCCACGACCCGGATCTTCGGCTCCAAGCCCGGGTCCTACGGCGCCGGCATCCTCCAGGCGGTCGAGTCGGGCACCTGGCGCGACGACGCCGACCTCGCCGAGGTCTACACCGCGTGGGGCGGCTTCGCCTACGGCCGCGACCTGGACGGCGTGCCGGCCTCCGACGACATGCGCGCCAACTACAAGCGGATCAAGGTCGCCGCGAAGAACATCGACACCCGCGAGCACGACATCGCCGACAGCGACGACTACTTCCAGTACCACGGCGGGATGGTTGCGACCGTGCGCGCGCTGACCGGCGCCGACCCCAAGGCCTACGTCGGCGACTCCACCACCCCCGACGCGGTCCGCACGCGCACCCTGCAGGAGGAGACCAACCGGGTGTTCCGCGCCCGCGTGGTCAACCCGCGCTGGATCGGTGCGATGCAGCGCCACGGCTACAAGGGCGCCTTCGAGCTGGCCGCGACCGTGGACTACCTCTTCGGCTTCGACGCCACCGCCGGCGTCGTGCACGACTGGATGTACGAGTCGCTGGCCAAGTCCTACGTGCTCGACGAGACCAACCAGGAGTTCCTGCGGAAGTCGAACCCCTGGGCGTTGCGCAGCATCGTCGAGCGGCTGCACGAGGCCAAGGACCGCGGCCTGTGGGAGTCGCCCGACCCGGAGCTGCTCGCGGCCCTGCAGGCGGCCTACCTGGAGGTCGAGGGCGACCTCGAGGACGACGCTCGGTGACCGAGCCCGTCGAGATCCGCGTCATCGGCTTCGGGATGGGGCCGCAGCACGTCACGCCCGAGGCGGCCGCGGCGCTGCGCGGGTGCGACTACGCCCTCGCGGTGCAGAAGGGCGACGACGACCCGCTGCTGGCCGTGCGGCAGGCGGTGGCCGACGCGCACGGGGTCGAGCTCGTCGTCGTACGCGACCCGGAGCGGGACCGCTCCCCGGGCCTGGACCGCGCGGGCTACGAGGGCGCCGTCGCCGACTGGTACGACGCCCGGCTGGCCGCCTATCGCGCCGTGCTCGACGAGCGCGGCGGCACGTGCGCCTTCCTGGTCTGGGGCGACCCCTCGCTGTACGACGGCACGATCCGCATCGTGCGCGAGCTCGGCGTCACCTTCGACGTGCTGCCCGGGATCAGCGCCCCGCAGGTGCTCGCCGCGCGGCACGGGATCGTGCTGCACGAGGTCGGCAGGCCGGTGCACGTGACGACCGCTCGCCGCCTGCGCGCCGACGTCGCGGGCGGGCAGGACAACGTGGTGGTGATGCTGACCGCCGGCGTCGACCTCGACGGCTTCGGCGACTGGACGATCTGGTGGGGCGCCAACCTCGGCGGCGTGGGGGAACGGCTCGTCAGCGGCCGGGTCGGTGACGTGCTCGACGAGCTGGTCGCGGCCCGGGAGGCGGCCAGGGCGGAGGCCGGCTGGGTGATGGACCTGTTCCTGCTGAGGGGGCCTGCCGATGGCGCTGCCTGAGCGCGACGTCCTGCTGTGCCGCGACTGCTGCTGCGGCACCACCACGAAGCATCCCGAGGTCGACCACCGCACCCAGCGCGACGAGATCGAGGCGCTCGACGACCCCGCCGGCCGGCGCGGGCCGCGGGTGCGGGTCCGGGTGGTCGACTGCCTCGACGAGTGCGACCGGTCGAACGTCGTGCTGGTCCGGGACTTCACCTGGAACCCCGGCGGCCGGCGGCCGAAGGACTTCTGGCTCGGCGGCGTGCTGTCCTCGGCGAGCACCGCGGCGGTCGTCGACTGGGTCCGCGAGGGCGGCCCGGTGCCGGCGTCGCTCCAGCGCCACCTGTTCCGGGGCAAGCGCGGATGACCGGGGCAGCCCTGCTCGTCGCGGGGATGACCTCCGACGCGGGGAAGAGCGTGGTGACGACGGGCCTGTGCCGGGCGTTCGCGCGACGCGGGATCCGGGTGGCGCCGTACAAGGCGCAGAACATGTCGAACAACTCGATGGTCGTGCGGGGCGTCGACGGCGAGCCCGGCGAGATCGGACGTGCCCAGTGGGTGCAGGCGCTGGCCGCCGGCGTCGAGCCCGAGGTCGCGATGAACCCGGTGCTGCTCAAGCCCGGCAGCGACCGCCGCAGCCACGTGGTGCGGATGGGCCGCCCCGACGGCGAGGTCTCCGCCCGTGACTGGCACGACGGCCGGGCTCGTCTGGCGGCGAGCGCCTTCGCGGCCTTCGACGACCTGCGCTCGCGCTTCGACCTGGTGGTCGCGGAGGGCGCGGGCAGCCCCGCGGAGATCAACCTGCGCTCCAGCGACTACGTCAACATGGGGCTGGCCCGGCACGGCGACGTGCCGACGGTCGTGGTGGGCGACATCGACCGCGGTGGGTGGTTCGCCGCGGCGTACGGGACGCTGATGCTGCTGGACGAGGCGGACCAGGCGCTGGTCAAGGGGTACGTCGTCAACAAGTTCCGCGGCGACGTCGAGCTCCTGCGCCCGGGGCTCGCCGACCTGGAGCGGCGCACCGGCCGGCCGACGTACGGCGTGCTGCCGTGGCACCCGGGGCTGTGGCTGGACTCCGAGGACGCGCTCGACCTCGACGGCCGCCGGGCGCCGGTGGGCAGCGACGCGCGCACCGTCGCGGTGGTCCGGCTGCCGCGGATCAGCAACTTCACCGACGTCGACGCGCTCGGCCTGGAGCCGGGCCTGGACGTCCGCTTCGTGTCCGACCCGGCGCGGCTGGCCGAGGCCGACTTGGTGGTGCTGCCGGGCACCCGCGCCACGCTCGCGGACCTGGCGTGGCTGCGCGAGCGCGGCCTGGACCTCGCGATCCAGCGGCACGCCGCGGCCGGTCGGCCCGTCCTCGGCATCTGCGGCGGCTGCCAGATGCTCGGTGCCCGGATCGAGGACCCCGAGGGGATCGAGGGGGAGGCCGGTGCGGCCGTCGCCGGGCTCGGCCTGCTCGACCTGACCACCCGCTTCGGCGCGGAGAAGCGGCTCGCCCTGCTGGAGCCGGCGGGCTACGAGATCCACCACGGCCGGGTCACCGGCACGACGACCGACGGCCCGGTCACCGGCACCATGGTGCACGGCAGCCTGGAGGACGACGCCACCCGTGCGGCCTTCCTGCGCGGCGCGCTCGGGGCCGAGTCCCAGGCGTCCTTCCCGGCCGCCCGCGCGGCCCGGCTGGACCTGCTCGGCGACCTCGTCGAGGAGCACCTCGACCTCGACGCACTGCTGGGGCTGACCCGGTGAGGGTGCTGCTGCTCGGCGGCACGGGGGAGGCCCGGGCGCTCGCGGCGCGGCTCGTGGAGGACGGCGTCGCCGTGGTCTCCTCGCTGGCGGGCCGGGTGGCCCGCCCGCGGCTGCCGGTCGGGAAGGTCCGGATCGGCGGCTTCGGGGGAGTCGAGGGGCTGCGGGCGGCCCTCGCCGGGTTCGACGTCGTCGTCGACGCCACCCACCCGTTCGCCCAGGGCATCAGCCGCAACGCGGCGGCGGCCTGTGCTGCCGAGGACGTGCCGCTGCTGCGCCTCCAGCGACCCGGCTGGGCCGAGCGGGCGACCCCGTCGTGGATCTGGGTGGACACCCACGAGCAGGCCGCGACCGTGGCCGGCGAGCTCGGCAGCCGGCCGTTCCTGACCGTGGGCCGCCAGGAGCTGGCCCGGTTCGTGCCGGCGCTCAACGAGCACGAGGTGCTCGCCCGGGTGGTGGACCCGCCGGAGATCGAGGTCCCCTCGGCGTGGGAGCTGCTCACCTCGCGCGGGCCCTACACGCTGGAGGGTGAGCGGGCGCTGCTCGCCGACCGCGACGTGCTGGTCACCAAGGACTCCGGCGGCGAGCACACCTGGCCCAAGATGGCGGCCGCGGCGGAGCGACGGATGCCCGTCGTGCTGGTACGCCGCCCGGCGCCCCCGCCCGGCGTACGGACGGTCGCGGAGGTCGACGCAGTGCTCGCCTGGCTGCGCGAGCGCTAGACGTCGGCGGGCGTCGCCTCGTGCCCCGGCCGCCCGTCGGTGCGCCGGTCCTCCTTCATCTCCGCCTCGTAGAGGTGCCGCTTGCCCTCGACGAGCTGCTCACGAGCGAAGCGGTCGAGCTCCTTGAACGTGGCGTAGTAGCCGTCGTCGTACTCCTCGACGACCTGGAAGGTCCACCGGCCCGGGAGCACGTTGCGCCCGACGAGCTCACGCTCGATGCGGTCGGCCAGCTCGGTGTGCCCGGCCTCGCGGAGCTGGTCCACGCCCTCGCCGAGGGTGAGGTCGGCGGTGCCGCTGAGCCGGTGGAAGGTGTAGAGGTGGCCGCGGGCGACCTCGACCGCCTCCAGCGCCTCGGAGATCTTGCCGAGCGCCTCGACCGTCAGGTCGTCGACGCCCTCGGGACGGGTGTGCTCCTCGTCGATCGTCATGGCATCGATGATGCCCGCGACCGGCGAGGAGCACACGGGTGACCGTCGCCTCAGAGCGCCGCGCGCAGCCCGTCGGCGAGCGAGGTCGCCGGGCGGCCGAGCAGGGACTCCAGGTCGTCGGTGTCGACCTCGAGCTCGCCGCGGCACAGGCCGAGGTCGGCGTCGGCGAGGACGGCGGCGTACGGCTCGGGCAGGCCGGCGCCGACGAGGACCTTGCGCAGCTCCTCGGCCGGCACGTCGGTGTAGGTCACCGGCTGCCCGAGGACCTCGCTGACGGTGGCGGCCAGCTCGGTCAGGGTGACCGCGGCGCCGCCGAGCTCGTAGACGGGCTTCGGCTGCTCGGCGACCAGGACGGCCGCTGCGGCCTCGGCGAGGTCGGCGCGGGTCGCGGGGCTGACCTTGCCGTCGCCGGCGGCGCCGAGGACGGTGCCGTGCTCGCGGTAGGTGTCGAGCTGGCCGCTGTAGTTCTCGACGTACCAGCTGTTGCGCAGGAAGGACGACGGCAGGCCGGAGGCGGTGATGGCCTCCTCGGTGGCGCGGTGCTCGGCGGCCAGCTGCATGCCGTTGGTGTCGGCGTGCGGGATGCTGGTGTAGGCGAGCAGGCTCACCCCGGCGGCCTTGGCCGCGTCGATGACGTTCTGGTGCTGCGGCAGGCGCTGGCCGACCTCGCTGCCGGAGATGAGCAGCACGCGGTCGGCGCCGGCGAGCGCCTCGGTGACGGCCTCGGCGTCGGTGTAGTCGACCTTGCGGGTGGTGACACCGAGGGCGGCGAGGTCGGCGAGGCGGGCCTCGTCGCGGCCGAGCGCGACGATGTCGGTGGCGGGGACGCCCTTCGCGAGCAGGGCGGGGACGACGAGGCGGCCGAGCTGGCCGGTGGCGCCGGTGACGACGGTGGTCATGGGATGTCCTTCCGGGGGATGAGCGGGTACGTCCGTCGTCAACGGGGTGGTCGGTGAGTTACTTCCCGAGAGTTAGTACGCACTTTGAAGTAAGGTACTTCCGTGGCGGAAAGCATCTTCGAGACCTACCCCGGCGGCGTCTTCCCGGCGGCCTGCTCCAGCCGGGTGCTGCTCGACCACGTGATGAGCAAGTGGGGCGTGCTGGTGCTGGTCTCGCTCACCGACGGCACCCAGCGCTGGAGCGAGCTGCGCCGCCGGGCCGAGGGCGTCAGCGAGAAGATGCTCGCCCAGACCCTGCGCACCCTGGAGGCCGACGGCCTGGTCCACCGCGAGCAGCAGCCGGTGATGCCGCCGCGGGTCGACTACAGCCTGACCCCGCTCGGAGAGGAGCTCGCCGAGGTGCTGGTCCCGCTGCTGCGCTGGGTCGGGCGCAACGCCGACGACATCATCGGTGCCCCGGCGGCGTCCTGAGCGTCAGCCGGCCGCGGTGACCGAGGCGCGGGCGGCCGCCGAGTCCGGCTCGCGGCGGTGGGCCACGGCCATCACCAGGTCCGCCAGCCGCGGGGTGACCACGTTGAACGCGGCGTAGAAGGTGCCGAACGCCCCGTCGACCGTGATCGGCCGGTCCTCCAGGGCACGCACCACGCGCTCGGCGCAGTGCTCGGGCGACTCGCCCCGGCCGTCGTACGCCGTGGTGGGGCCGATCATCGGCGTGCGCACGATCTGCACCCGCATGTTGGTGCAGGTGATGTTCTCGAAGAACATCTCCCGCCCGAGGATCCGGCCGAAGACGTCGAGCGCGGACTTCGCGGCGATGTACGGCGCGAACTTGGGCGCCCGGATCTGGTTGCCCCAGGTGACGATGTTGACCACGTGCCCGAAGCCCTGCGCACGCATCGCCGGCAGCAGGCCCATCGTGAGCCGCACCGGGCCGAAGTAGTTGACCGCCATCATCCGCTCGAAGTCGTGGAAGCGGTCCTGGGTGAGCACCAGCGAACGGCGGATCGAGTGGCCGGCGTTGTTGACGAGGTAGTCGACCGCCCGGTGGTCGGCGAGCACCCGGGCCACGAGCGCGTCGATCGAGTCGTGGTCGGTGAGGTCGGCGACGTAGGTGTGCGCGGTGCCGCCCTCGGCCGTGATCGCCGCGCGCACACGCGCCAGCTCGGCCTCGCGGCGAGCGACGAGCAGCACGACCGCGCCGCGCCGGGCGGCGGCGTGCGCGGTCGCCTCGCCGATGCCGGAGGAGGCGCCGGTGATCAGCACGGTGCGCCCGGCGAGCGGGCTCGCGCCGCCGGTGACGGTGCGGACCGCACGCGCCACGGCGGCGCGCGGGGTGCGGGTGAGGAGTCCGAGGGTGCTCATGGCGACAAACTAACCGATCGGTCAGGAGCGGGTGGCGACGACTGCCGCGACGAGCGCCGCACCGATGCCGACTCGGCTCGCCAGGGTCCGCGCCCGGTCCAGGGCGGCGCGGTCCGGCGGCGGCCCGTCGCCGAGCACGGCGCGGTGCTCGATCCGTCCGGCGTAGTCGTTCGTCCCGCCCAGCCGTACGCCGAGCGCGCCCGCGAACGCCGCCTCCACCGGCCCGGCGTTCGGGCTGGGGTGCCCGGCGGCGTCGCGCCGCCAGGCGCGCACCGCGCCCGCGCGGTCGGGCCCCAGGGCGACCGCCAGGGCCGCGCTCAGCCGGGAGCCGGGCAGGTTGACGAGGTCGTCGAAGCGCGCCGCCGCCCAGCCGAAGCGCTCGTGGCGCGGGCTGCGGTGCCCGACCATCGCGTCCAGGGTGTTGGCCGCGCGGTAGCCGAGCAGGCCCGGGACCCCGGCGACCGCGCCCCAGACGAGGGGAGCGACGACGGCGTCGGAGGTGTTCTCCGCGAGCGACTCCAGGGTCGCCCGGACCACCTCGGCCTCGTCGAGCCGCGAGGTGTCCCGGCCGACGAGGTGGGTGAGCTGCCGCCGCGCGGCAGGGAGGTCACCCACCGCCAGGAGCCGGGAGACCTCGGCGGCCTCGCGGTCCAGGGAGGTGCCGCCGAGCACCACCCAGGTCGCGGCCGCGGTGGCGAGGGTGCGGGGGAGGGCGCGCTCCGCCACGACGCCGAGCACGACGGCGCCGCCGACCAGCGTCGCGACGTACCTGGCGCCGGCGGGGCGGTCGTCGCGCCAGGTCCGGCGCTCCAGCGCTGCCGCCACCTGGCCGAAGCCGGCGACGGGATGGAGCCGCCGCGGATCGGCGAGGAGCCGATCCGCGGCGTACCCGAGCAGCAGCCCGGCCGCGCGTGCCTTCAGAGGCTCGCGGCCAGCGCGCGGCGCTCGGCGTCCGCGGCGACGCGGTCGTAGAGCCGGCCGATCAGCGCGGTCAGCCCGATCCCGATCGTCGCCCACAGGGCGGCGAGGGTGATCAGCGAGGAGCGGCGGAAGTACCAGAGCGTGTCGGCGGGGAAGTCGCCGAGCTCGTTGACGGTCGGCAGCAGCAGCGCCGCGACCGTCACCACGGCGAGGTAGATCCCCGCGCCGACCAGCGCGGCGGTCCAGCCGTCGACGCGGCCGAGCAGCCGGTTGGCGAGCACGACCACCGCGATGACGGTGAGCACGGACACCAGCAGCAGCCCGAAGTACGACGCCGTCCGGCCGCCGATCGTGTCGCCGCTGCCGACGGCGGGCGGCGTGGCGGGGTACTTCGCGAACGGCACCAGGGCCACCGCGACGAAGCCCAGCAGCGCCACCAGCGCCGTCGACCCGCGGGCCGAGAGCCCACCGAGGCGGCCCAGCACGGCGGCGGCCGCGAGCGCGGTCAGCCCGCCGAGCGCGGCGCCGATCGCGAGCGTGCCGGTCAGCAGGCCCCAGGACTTCTGGTTCTCCCGGGAGACCTCGACCATGCCGGGCTCGTCCTGCTCGTCGGCCTGCTCGTGCTCGGCGTGAGCGGGCTCGTCGGCCTGTGCCTGTGCGGCGGCAGCCTCCTCGAGACCGATGGCGTCGTCGACGTACGGCTCACCGAAGGCGAAGGCCACCACGAAGGCGATCAGGCCGGCCACCAGGCCGACGGCGAGGCCGCGGACCAGGAAGGCGGCCGGGCTGAGGACAGACTCGTCCCTTGAAGCAGTCATGGCCGCGGCTCAGTGGCAGGGGTAGCCGAGGAGGTGGCGTGCGTCGTGCACCCACTCGTGGACCGCGTTGCCGGCGGGCAGCGAGATCGCGCCCTGGTCGGCGCTGACGAAGAAGATCGCCAGCATCGCGAGCAGGCCGAAGAAGACGACCCAGGTGCCCAGCTTGAGCAGCGGGACGACGGGGACGGTGACGACCGCGGACGGGGTGGCGGTGGTCTGCGACATGTGGAGCCTCCTCAGGGATTCTGCGTCCCTGTCGTACGGATGGGGTGCAGGCCGTCGGGTCTGACTCCACCGCCGCACGGGCGGTGTCACAGTAGCGCGACTGTGCCGGACTCCCACCGGCTTCCTCGGGCGTGCAGGCCGAGCCTAGGGCATGGCGCGGGTCGAGGGACAGGGGGAGCGCGGGCGTGGACAGGCTGCCTACGCTCGGGTCATGACCATCGCCTCGGACCTGGTCCTGCTCACCATCGACCCCGCGACCGGGCGCAGCCTGCTCGGCTCGACCGCCACCGGACCCGTGCTCGGCGGCGCGGTGCTCGTCGACCTCGTGCTCGCCGAGCGGGTCGCCGTCGACGGCGACCCGAAGTGGGCGAAGGCCGCCCTGGTGAGCGGTACGTCGGTCGGCAGCGTGCCGCACGACCGGGCGCTCGCACGGATCAGCCCCGGCAGCCACCCCCGGGTGCGCAACCTGGTGCCCAGGCTCGGCAGGAAGGTGCGCGACGACGTGCTCGACGTGCTGGTCGCCGAGCAGGCCGTGGTGGCCCGCAAGGAGAAGGCGCTCGGGCTCTTCCCCGTCACCCGCTACGACGTGCGCGACACCGCGCGCCGCGACCGGGTGCTCGACCGGGTCCGTGCAGTGCTGGCCGGCGGGGCGCCCGACGAGACCACGGGCCCGCTGGTGGCGCTGCTGCAGGCGGGCGACGTGGTGAAGAAGCTGGTGCCCAAGGACGAGCGCCGGGCCGCCGTACGACGGGCCAAGGAGGTCGTGCAGGGCGACTGGGCCGGCACGGCGGTGCGTCAGGCGGTCGTGGCGGCGACGACCGCGGCGACGACGGCGATCAGCGCGTCGGCGATGGTGGCGGCGTCGGGCGGCGGGGCCGCGTCCTCCTGAGCGCGTCCAGCAGCCGGTCGGTGACGTCGGGCGCGCGCACCGCGATCCGCACCCAGGTGCCGTCGAGGCCGGGGAAGGTGTCCGCGCGCCGCAGCGCGATGCCCTGCTCGCGCAGCGCCTCGTGGACGCCGGGCCCCACCCGGGCCAGGACGAAGGACGCCGCCGACGGAAGGTGCTCGACGCCGAGGTCGGCGAGCCCCTTCTCCAGGTGGTCGCGCCGGTCGCGGATCTCCTCGGCCCGGCGCCGTCCCTCGACGACGGCCTCCGGCGAGGTGCAGGCGACGACGGCCGCGGCGGCGGTGCTGCCGACCGACCAGGGGGTCTGGTTGAGGGCGAGCCCGGCGACGACGAGCGCGTCGCCGACGACGTAGCCGGCCCGGATGCCGGGGATGCCCCAGTGCTTGGTCAGCGAGCGGACGACCACCAGCCCCGGCAGCCGTACGCCGGCCAGCGACTCGGTCTCGCCCGGCACGCAGTCCATGAACGCCTCGTCGACCACCACGACCCGCCCGCGCCGCAGCAGCGGCCGGATCGCGTCCGCGGGGTGCAGGACCCCGGTCGGGTTGGTGGGGTTGCCGAGCACGACGAGGTCGGCGTCGTCGGGGACCAGGCCGGGGTCGAGCTCGTACGGCTCGGGCAGCACCAGGGAACGGACCCGGCAACCGGCCTGCTCCAGCGCCGCGTGCGGCTCGGTGAACTGCGGGTGCACGACGACCGGGTGCCGCCAGGCCCGCAGCCGGGCCACCAGCGTGAACGCCTCCGCCGCACCGGCGGTGACCAGCACGCCGTCCACCGGCCGCCCGTGGTGGGCGGCGACGGCCGCCCGTGCACGGTCCGCGCTCGGGTAGGCGCCGACCTCGTCGAGCGAGGCGCGCAGGGCGTCGTCGAGCCAGGCCGGCCGCGGGCCGTCGTAGACGTTGACGGCGAGGTCGAGGTCCGCGCCGCGTGCCTCGACGTCGCCGTGGTGGCGCAGCGGGTCATCCACGGTGCACCGCCTCGGCGAAGCGGGCGGCGAGCTGCGGGTGGCCCGCCCAGTGGGTGTGCAGGTACGACGCGTGCAGGCTCGCCGAGGCGAAGCCCACCTCGTCGCCGTCGATCCGCCAGGCCGGCGTCCCCGTGCTCGCCGGGGTCACCGTGGTGCGGTGGAACTCGTGCCCGGTCACCGTCTCCCCGGTCCGGGTGAGCAGGCTGTCGCCCGCGCCGGTGGCCTCGGGGTAGCGCAGGGTGAGCCGGGTGGTCATCGCGGCGTCGGCGTCGAGCACCCCGGCCATCGGGACGCCGTCGAGGGTCCGGCACAGGTAGAGCAGGCCCGCGCACTCGGCGACCGTCGGCAGCCCGTCGAGCACGGCGGTGCGGATCTCGCCGAGCAGCGCGGTGTTGGCCGACAGGTCGGCGGCGTGCACCTCGGGGAAGCCGCCACCGAGGTAGAGACCGGCCGTGCCGTCGGGCAGGGCGGTGTCGTGCGCCGGGTCGAAGGGGGCGACGTCGCAGCCGTGGGCGGCGAGCAGCTCGGCCGTCTCGGCGTACTGGAAGGTGAAGGCGCGGCCCGCGGCCACGGCAACGCGCTTCCTTGACACGGAAGAGGTCACTGGTGGGGACCACGGCTCGACGTCCAGCGCCGGCGCCGAGCGGGCGATGCGCAGCACCGCGTCCAGGTCGACGTGCTCGGCGACGACCTCGGCCAGCCGGGCGACGACGGCCTCGGACTCGCCGCGCTCGGCGGCGGTGACCAGGCCGAGGTGGCGCGAGGGCGTCGCGATGGACGCGTCGCGGGGGATGACGCCCAGCACCGGGACCGAGATCGAGGAGCGCACCTCCTCAGCGTGCCTCACCGACCCCGCCTGGTTCAGGACCACGCCCGCCACCTGGACGTCCGGGTCCCAGGTCGCCATCCCGTGGACGAGCGCGCCGATGGAGCGCGAGGAGCGGGAGATGTCGACGACGAGCACCACCGGTGAGCGGGTCAGGGTCGCGACGTGGGCGGTGGAGGAGAAGCCGTCGCCGCCGATCCGTCCGTCGTACAGGCCCATCACGCCCTCGACGACCGCCACGTCCGCGCCACGGGCGCCGTGCAGCAGCAGGGGAGCGACGAGCGGCTCGCCGACCAGGTGCGGGTCGAGGTTGCGGCCCGGCCGGCCACAGGCCAGCGCGTGGTAGCCGGGGTCGATGTAGTCCGGGCCGACCTTGTGCCCGCTGACCTCGTGCCCCGCGGCGCGCAGGGCGGCCATCAGGCCGGTGGCGACCGTCGTCTTGCCCTGGCCGGTGGCCGGGGCGGCGACGACGATCCGGGCTACCACTCGATGCCCTTCTGGCCCTTCTGGCCCACGTCCATCGGGTGCTTGACCTTCGTCATCTCGGTGACGAGGTCGGCGGCCTCGATCAGCCTCGGGTCGGCGCGGCGCCCGGTGATGACGACGTGCTGATGGCCGGGCCGGTTCGCGAGCGTCTCCACGACGTCGTCGATGTCGACCCACCCCCAGTTGATCGGGTAGGTGAACTCGTCGAGCAGGTAGAGGTCGTGGGTCTCCTCGGCCATCCGGCGCTTGATCTCGGCCCAGCCCTCAGCCGCATCGGCGGCGTGGTCCTCCTCGGAGCCGGCCTTGCGCGACCACGACCAGCCCGAGCCCATCTTGTGCCACTCGATGCTGCCCCGGTCGGTCGGCAGGTGCTCGAAGGCGGTCTGCTCGCCCAGGCGCCACTTGGCGGACTTCACGAACTGGAAGATCCCGATGCTCCAGCCCTGGTTCCACCCCCGCAGCGCCAGCCCGAACGCCGCGGTCGACTTTCCCTTGCCGTCGCCGGTGTGCACCATCACCAGCGGCCGGTTGCGGCGCTGGCGGGTCGTCAGCCCGTCGTTCGGTACGACGAGCGGCTGGCCCTCAGGCATCGTCCCTCCAGAGGTCGTGGTGGATCGCGTCGGCGAGCGGCCGGCGCGAACGCCAGCCGTGCCGCTCCAGGTCGGGCACCGTCTCCAGGTGGCTGACCGTGCCGAGGCACAGCCACGCGACCGGGCGGACGTCGGCGGGGATCGCGAGCAGGTCGCGCAGGAAGTCCTCGCGGTAGAACGACACCCAGCCCAGGCCGAGCCCCTCGGCGGTGGCGGCGAGCCAGAGGTTCTGGATCGCGAGCACGGTGGAGTAGAGCCCGGCGTCGGCGATCGCGTGCCGGCCCAGCACGTGCTGACCGCCGCGCGACTGGCTGTGCGTCACGACGACGCCGAGCGAGGACTCGCAGATGCCCTCGACCTTGATCCGGTCGAAGGTCGCCCGGCGCTCGGGCGGCAGGCTGGCGGCGAAGGTGTCCCGCTCGGTCGTGACGTGGTCGCGGAAGGCCGCGCGCAGGCCGGGGTCGCGGACGACCACGAAGTCCCAGGGCTGGCTCATCCCGACGCTCGGGGCGCGGTGGGCGGCGCCGAGGACCCGCAGCAGGACGTCGTCGGCCACCGGGGCGCCGGTGAACTCGGCGCGGACGTCGCGACGGCGCTCGATGACGTCGTACAGGGTGGCGGTCATGCGGCCCGCCGGGCGGCGTCGACCAGGTCCTCGGCGCTGACCTCGCCGATCGGGACGTGCTCGGCGGCGAGGTGCTCGGCGAGCACCGCGGCCAGCCCCATCCGCATCGGCCCGGACTCGCAGTCCACGACGACCGTGGTGACGCCGGACTCCGCGAGCAGGCCCGCGGCGGCACGGGAGCGGGCGACGGCGTCGGCGCCGGAGGTGGCCCGGCCGTCGGTGACCACGACGAGCAGCGCGCGACGCAGCGGGTCACGGGTGCGCTCGACGGCGAGCAGGTGCGCGGCCTCCAGCAGGCCCTCGGCGAGCGGGGTCCGGCCACCGGCCGGCAGCTCCTCCAGCCGCTGCGCGGCGGCGTCGACCGAGTGCGTCGGCGGCAGGGCGACCTCGGCCCCGGCGCCGCGGAAGGTGACCAGGCCGACCTTGTCGCGGCGCTGGTAGGCGTCGAGCAGCAGGCTCAGCACGGCGGTCTTGACCTGCTCCATCCGCTTGCGCGCGGCCATCGAGCCGGACGCGTCGACGCAGAACAGCACCAGGTTGGACTCGCGGCCCTCGCGCACGGCGACGCGCAGGTCCGCCGGCCGCAGCAGCAGCCGGCCCTCTCGCCGGCCGCGGGCGAACTGGTGCGGCGCGGCCGCCCGGATCGTCTCGGTGAGGTGGATGGCCCCTCCGGCACCGGTCGGTACGGCGGCGCCGACCCGGCGGCCGTTGCTGGTCCGCGCCCGGCTGCGCCGGCCGGAGGTCCCGGCACCGACGCCGCGGACCGCCAGCAGCCGGGTCCGGTACGTCGCGCCGGTGCCCGCCACGTCGGTCGAGTTGGGGGTTTCCCCGGTCGAGTTGGGGGTTTCCCCGGTCGAGTTGGGAGTTTCCCCGGTCGAGTCGGGAGTTTCCGCCGTCCCGTCGTGGCCGTCCGGCTCAGGGCCGTCCGCGTCGGGACCGTCCGGGCCGGGACCCTCCGGCTCCGGGTCGGGCTCGGGATCGGTCGGGTCCTCCGGCGGCAGCTCGTCGTCGCCGAGCGCCTGGTCGAGCAGGTCCTCGTCGAGCCCGGGCGCGTCGAAGGGCTTGCGCCGGCGCCGGTGCGGCAGGGCCAGCGTGGCCGCGACCCGGATGTCGTCGAGGATCACCTGCGAGCGACCGGACCAGGCGGCGTGCGCGACGGCGGCGCGGGCGGTCACGATGTCGGCGCGCAGGCCGTCGACGTCGAAGGCCGCGCACACCTCGGCGATCTTGAGCAGCGCGGCGTCCGTGAGCCGGACCGACCCGACCAGGTCCTGAGCAGAAGCGATCCGCTCCCGCAGCGCGGCCTCGGCATCGGCGTACGACGCGGCGAAGCCGGCCGGGTCGGCGTCGTAGGCCATCCGGCGGCGCACCACCTCGGCCCGCAGCGCGGGGTCGCGCGGCGCGGCGACCTCGACGGTGAGGCCGAAGCGGTCGAGCAGCTGCGGGCGCAGCTCGCCCTCCTCGGGGTTCATCGTGCCGACGAGCACGAAGCGGGCCTCGTGGGTCATCGAGACGCCGTCGCGCTCGACGGTGGCGCGGCCCATCGCCGCGGCGTCGAGGAGCAGGTCGACGAGGTGGTCGTGCAGCAGGTTGACCTCGTCAACGTACAGGATCCCGCGGTGGGCCTTGGCCAGCAGCCCGGGCTCGTACTCCGCCTTGCCCTCGGCGAGCGCGCTCTCCAGGTTGATCGAGCCGGTCACCCGGTCCTCGGTGGCGCCGATCGGCAGCTCGACGAGCGGGACCGGCCGGTCCTCGACCGGCGGCAGCACCGCGGCGAGGGCGCGCACGATGGTCGACTTGGCGGTGCCCTTCTCGCCGCGGACCAGGACGCCGCCGACGTCGGGCGCGATCGTGGTCAGGATCAGCGCGAGCGCCATCGGGTCGGGGCCGTCGGGTCCGTCGGCGCCGACGACCGCGCTGAACGGGAAGTGCGGGTTGTCAGGGGGCTGGCTCATCGCAGACGTGCCTTCCGTTGCACTCGTTCGGTGGAGTAGAGGTAGGACTCGCCGTCCGAGCGTTGGTCGTCGGTGGCGAGCGCCGGCCCGACGAGGATCACCGCGGCCTGCTTCAGCCCGGCCTCCTCGACGAGGTCGGCGATGGTGGCGACCGTGCCGCGCAGCACCAGCTCCTCGGGCTGGCTGGCCCGGGAGACGACCGCGACCGGGCAGGCGTCGCCGTAGTGCTCGGCGAGCTCGGCCATCAGGGCGCGGGTCCGGGTGATGGCCAGGTGCAGCACGAGCGTCGCCCCGGTCGCGGCGTACGCCGCCAGCGACTCGCCCTCCGGCATGGCCGTCGAGCGCGCCTGGGTCCGGGTCAGCACCACCGACTGCGCGACGAGCGGCACGGTCAGCTCGCGGCCGACGGTGGCGGCCGCCGCCGCATAGGCCGGTACGCCGGGCGTGACGTCCCACGCGACCCCGGCCGCGTCGAGCCGCCGGGTCTGCTCGTGGAGGGCGGAGTAGAGCGACGGGTCGCCCGAGGTCAGCCGGACGACGTCCTGGCCGGCGGCGTCGGCCTCGACCAGCACCGCCGTGATCCGGTCGAGGTCGAGCTCCTGGGTGTCGACGAGCCGGGTCGCGGGGCGGCAGTGCGAGAGCACCGCGGCGTCGAGGTAGGTGCCGGGGTAGAGCACCACGTCCGCGCTGCCGAGCAGGGCCGCGGCGCGCAGCGTGATCAGGTCGGCGGCGCCGGGCCCGGCTCCCACGAAGTGCACGGTCATCGGGACTCCTTGGTCCAGGACCACTGCACGACCGCGCGGGCCGGCGTCCATCCGGTGAACCGCCCGCCCAGCGGGGTCACGTGCTCCACGGACAACCGGGTCAGCTCACCGCCGTGGGCGTGGAACGCCTCGACGAGCAGTGCCTCGGTCTCCAGGGTCACCCCGTGCGCGACCAGCCGGCCGTTGGGCGCCAGGTGCTCCCGGCACAGGTCGAGCAGGCCGGGGGCGGTGGCGCCGCCGCCGACGAAGACCGCGTGCGGCGTCGGCAGGTCGGCGAGAGCGTCGGGCGCGCGGCCGATCACGACCTCCAGGCGGGGTACGCCGAGGGTCGCGGCGTTGCGTGCCACCCGCTCCGCCCGCTCGGGGTCCGCCTCGACCGCCACCGCGGAGGTGCGCGGGTGGGCACGCAGCCACTCGATGCCGACGGAGCCGGCGCCCGCGCCGACGTCCCAGAGCAGGTGGCCAGGACGCGGGGCGAGCCGGGAGAGCGCGCTGGCGCGGACGTCGCGCTTGGTGAGCTGTCCGTCGTGCTCGAAGAGGCCGTCGTCGATGCCGGTGGCCCAGGTGTTGGTGTCGTCCTCGGCGGTGGGCACCTCGACCGCGATCACGTTGAGGCGGGGCTGGGGACCGGTCCACGCGCCGAGGTCGGAGGGGATCCCGGTGTACCGCGACTCCTGCGGCGTGCCGAGGTCGCCGAGCACGGTCATCCTGGCGTCGTCGAAGCCGTCGGTGTCGAGCAGCTCGGCCACGGCCAGGGGCGTGCGCTCGTCCGACGACAGCACCAGCAGCCGGGCGCCGGCGGCCAGCTCGCGCCGCAGCGCCGCCACGTCCCGGCCCACGAGCGAGACGACCGTCGATTCCTCCGCGGACCAGCGCATCCGGGCCCGGGCGAGCGCGACGGAGGAGACCGCGGGCACCACCTCGACGGCGTCGGGCCCGAGCAGGCGGACGAGCGTCGTACCGATGCCGGACACCAGGGGGTCGCCGGAGGCCAGCGCGACGACCCGGCGCCCGTCGTGCTCACCGAGGAAGGTGGCGAGCGACGACATCGGACGCGGCCAGGCGGCCCGGACCTGCCCGTCGACCGGCGGCGCCAGGGCGAGGTGCCGCTCGCCGCCGAGCAGCACCTCGGCGCCCTCGACCAGCGCGAGCGAGGCCGGAGGGAGGTGGCCGTCGGCGCCGATGCCGACGACGGTGACCCTCAGTCCACCCATCGCGGCGTCCAGACCGTGCCGTCGGCCTCCGCGCGGGTGGCGGAGGCACCGATGATGAGCAGGCACTTCATGTCGATGCTGTCGGTGTCGAGCCCGCCGAGGGTGGTGACCGTCAGCGACTCCTCGTCCCGGCCGACGTCGCGGCCCACGACCACGACCGTGTCGGGGGAGCGGTGCTCGAGCAGGATCTTCTGCATCTCCACGACCTGCTCGCGCCGCGAGCGCGAGGCCGGGTTGTAGACGCCGAGCACCAGGTCGGCCTCCGCGACCAGCCGCAGCCGCCGCTCGACGACCGCCCACGGCTTGAGCCGGTCGGACAGGCTCAGCACCGCGAAGTCCGCGCCGATCGGGGCGCCCGCCCGCGCGGCGACCGCCTGGATCGCGCTCACGCCGGGCAGGACCCGCACCGGCACGCCGGCGTACGCCGGGTCGGCCGCGGCCTCGAAGACGGCCGATGCCATCCCGAACACCCCGGCGTCACCGCCGGAGACCACCGCGACCTTCGCGCCCTGCCGCGCGAGGTCGAGCGCGAACCGGGCCCGGTCGACCTCGACGGTGTTGCCCGAGGCGTGCCGCTGGAGGCCGGGGCGCTGCGGCACCCGGTTGACGTACGGCGCGTAGCCCACCACGTGCGACACCTCGGCCAGCGCGGCGGAGGCCTCCGGGGTCAGCCAGCCGTCCGGGCCCGGTCCGAGGCCGATCACGAGCAGCTCGGCGGCGTCCGGCTCGACGGCGGCGACCTCGGCCGCGACCTCCGTGCCGGTGCGCAGCCGCGCGGCCGACGAGGGGCGCGCGGAGTCGCCGGGGACCACGATCAGCGAGAAGTAGGGGACCGAGTCGGCATCCACCTCGGCGACCGGCAGCCAGCGCTCCTCGGGCTGGGAGGCACGCTCGACGTAGAGCGCGCCGTCGAGCCGGCCGGCCTGCTCCAGCGCGGAGCGGACGGCGGGGAAGGTGCGGCCGAGCTTCATGATGACCGCGCCGTCGGTGTCGGCGAGGCGGCGGGCCAGCTCGGGCTCGGGCAGCGTGCCGGGGAGCACCGTGAGCACGTCGTCCTGGCGCACCAGCGGCGCGGGCACGGTCGCGGTCGCGGCGGCGAAGGCGGGCACCCCCGGCACGACGTCGACCGGGAAGCGGTCGCGGAAGCGGTCGAGGAGGTACATCGAGGAGCCGTAGAACAGCGGGTCGCCCTCGGCCAGCAGGACCACGTCGCGGCCGGCGTCGAGGTGGACGGCCAGCCGCGCCTCGCAGTCGTCGTAGAAGTCGGCCAGCGCGCCGACGTACCCGCCGGGGTGGTCGGTGGTGCCGGTCGTGACCGGGTAGCGCAGCTCCTCCTCCACGGCGTCCGCCGGGATCAGGTGCGCCGCGATCCTGCGGGCGTGGGAGTCCTTGCGGACGCCGGCGTGGAAGGCCACGACCGCCGCGGCGCCGATGAGGCGCTCCGCCTTGCGGGTGATCAGCTCGGGGTCGCCGGGACCGATGCCGACGACGTGGAACTGCCCGGTCATTCCGCCTCCTGGGCGAGCGCGTTGACGGCCGACGATGCCATGGCCGAGCCGCCACGGCGACCACGGACGGTGACGAACGGGATGTCGATGCCGTGCTCGTCGGCGAAGGCGGCCAGTGCGTCCTTGGACTCCGCGGCCCCGATGAAGCCGACCGGGCAGCCGACGATCGCGGCCGGGCGCGGCGCGCCGTCGAGGATCATCTCCAGCAGGTGGAAGAGCGCGGTCGGAGCGTTGCCGATCGCGACGACGGCGCCGTCGAGGTACGGCGTCCACAGCGAGACCGCCGCCGCGGTGCGCGTGGTCGACCACTGCTCCGCCAGCGCGGGGACCCGCTCGTCGGTGAGGAAGCAGTGCACCGGGTTGTCCGCGGGCAGGCGGCCGGCGGTGATGCCCATCGCGACCATCCGGGCGTCGCAGAGGATCGGCGCGCCCGCGGCGAGCGCGGCACGGCCGGCCTCGGCCAGCCGGGGGTGGACGACGAGGTCGCGGACCAGGTCGGTCTGGCCGCTGCCGTGGATCATCCGGACGGCGACCTTCTCCGCGTCCGCCGGAACCCCGGACAGGTCCGACTCGCGGCGGATCGTGGCGAAGGAGTCGACGTAGATCGCCGGCCCGTCGGCGATGTAGTCGTACCGACGCGGGGGAGCGGTCAGGTCGGTCATGAGGTCTCCTCGGGGGACGGCTCGGGGATCAGGACGCCGTGCCACGGGGTCACGACGACGGTCTCGGCTCGCCAGCCGGCGAGGTCGGCGGACGTCAGCCCGTCCTCGCCGACCGGCACGTGCTCGCCGCCGGCCACCGGGCCGAACGGCAGCGGCTCGCCGCGGACGTCCGCGCCGGGCTCCGGAGCGCGGGCCGGCGCCAGGGGAGCGGGCAGCTCGTCCACGTGCCAGGCCGCGGCCGGACCGGTGCCGCGGGCGGACAGGAAGGCGCGGGCGAGACCGGCGAGCGCGTCCGCGGCCTCGGCCAGCGCGACGACCTCGCCCCAGCCCTCGCCGACGCGGAGCTGGGCGCTCTCGCGGTCGAGCGCGACCAGGCCGAGGTCCTTGTGCCGGTCGGCGAGGTCGCCGCGGCCGTCGTCGAGGGTGAACAGGAAGCGGCCCGGCAGGCCGGCCAGCCCCTCGTCGCCGAGCAGCAGCGCATCGAGCGCGGCCACCACCGGGCCCAGGTCGGCGCGGCCGCCGGCGTACCCGGTCTGGGGGGAGGCCAGCACGTTGCGGACCCGGTCGTGGGCACGTGAGGGGAGCAACCCGGTCGCCTCCAGCGCGGCCAGTGCCTCGTCGGCGAGACGGTCGCCGGTCAGCGGCATCGCCCGGACCTGCAGGTTCGCGCGGCCGGTCAGCCGGACCCGGCCGTCACCGTACTCGGCGGCGACCTCCGCCAGCGCGCGCAGCGCGGAGAGCGCCACTCGGCCGCCGGGGACCCGGATCCGCACCAGGCCACCGTCGTCGGCCGGCCACGGGTGCACGATGCCCGGGCACCGGTCCGGTCGGCTGCGCGCCATGTGTGGTCCTTCGAGGCCGGGGATCCTCGCGATCTCCCCTCACGACCTCGCGAGCGGTACGTCGCAAGGGCCAGCAGGTCTTCGGACTCGGGATCATCCGGTGCGGAGCGTCTTCCCAGGCCCCGGAGGGTCCAGTGACGTCGTGCTCCGCCCGTCACCCACACCGCTGCGCGTCAGTCCCGGACTCGCACCGGGTTCCCTGACCTCCGGGGAGGTCGACTGGCAGCCGCACACTACCAACGGCCCCGCTAGCCTGGCCGACATGCCCGCGCTCGAGGACGTCGTCGACCTGGTCCACGGCTGGTACCCACCGGCCACCGCCGACTCCTGGGACGCCGTCGGCCTCGTCGCCGGCGACCCGGCCCAGCCGGTGAAGAAGGTGCTGCTCGCCGTCGACCCGACGCCGGCGGTCGCCGAGGAGGCCGCCGACTGGAAGGCCGACCTGCTCGTCGTGCACCACCCGCTCTTCCTCAAGCCGGTGCACGGCGTCGCGGCGACCACGCCCAAGGGGCGCACCCTGCACACCCTGACCAAGGCCGGTACGGCGCTGCTGACCGCGCACACGAACGCCGACCAGGCCGTGGGCGGGGTCTCGGAGGCGCTCGCCCTGGCGATCGGGCTCACCGACCTCGCCCCGATCCTCCCCGCGCCTGGCGGTCCGCGCGACAAGGTCACCGTCTTCGTGCCCGCCGACGCCGCCGCGCCCGTGCGGGCCGCGATGGCCGAGGCCGGTGCCGGCCGGATCGGCGACTACGACTTCGCCTCGTTCACCAGCGCGCCCGGCGAGGGCCGGTTCCGCCCGCTGGAGGGCGCGGAGCCGATGGTCGGCACCGTCGGTGAGCTGGCGACCGTCGAGGAGGTGCGGATCGAGGTGGTCCTCGACCGTGCGGTCCGCGGCGAGGTGGTCCGCGCCCTGCTCGCCGCGCACCCCTACGAGGAGCCGGCCTACGACGTCGTCGAGGTCGCCGACCCCGGGCTCGCCGCCACCGGCACCGGCCGGATCGGCAGCCTTCCCCAGGTGACCCTCGCCGAGCTCGCGGGCACCATCTCGGCCGCGCTGCCGACCACGGCGGCCGGCGTACGGGTGGCGGGGGACCCGGACCGGCCGGTACGACGTGTCGCGGTCTGCGGCGGCGCCGGCGACTTCCTGCTCGACCGGGTCGCCGGGCTCGACGTGGACGCCTACGTCACCAGCGACCTGCGCCACCACCCGGCCGCGGAGTTCACCGAGAAGGGCGGCCCGGCACTCGTCGACGTCTCCCACTGGGCGGCCGAGTGGACCTGGCTGCCCGTCGTCGCGCGACGCCTGACCGACGCCCTCGGCGACGCGGTCGACACCCGGGTGAGCGAGATCGTCACCGATCCTTGGACAATGCACCTGTGAACGCCGACCCCGCCGCCCAGCTCCGCCTGCTCGACCTCCAGGCCCTCGACTCCCAGGTCGACCAGCTCCGGCACGTGCGGGCCAACCCGCCGCAGGCCGCGCAGATCAAGGAGCTGCTCGGTCGCCGCGGTGACGTCGACGGCCGGCTGCGCGACCAGCGCATCGTCGTGGACGACCTCACCGCGGCCCAGGCCAAGGCGGACGCCGACGTGGAGCAGGTCAAGGCGCGTCGTACGCGTGACCGGGACCGGATGGACTCCGGTGCCATCGCCGACCCCAAGGCGCTGGAGCGGATGCAGCACGAGCTGGCCTCGCTGGAGCGCCGGATCTCCACCCTGGAGGACGAGGAGCTGGAGGTGATGGAACAGCTCGAGGAGGCGCAGGCCGCGCTCGCCGAGCTGACCGCGGCCCTCGAGGAGATCGACACCGAGCTGGGCGCGCTGACCACCGCGCGCGACGAGAAGGCCGGAGAGCTGGACGCCGAGATCCTCGCCGTCAGCACCCGCCGCGACCCGATCGTCGCCGACATCCCGGCCGACCTCCTCGCGCTCTACGACCGGCTGCGCGCCAGCAAGGGCGGGGTCGCCGTCGGTGCCCTGCGCGCCCGCCAGTGCGGCGGCTGCCAGTTGGCCCTCGACGCCGGTGAGCTCGCCGAGATCCGGGCGCTGTCCGCGGACACGGTGGTCCGGCACGAGGAGTGCCAGCGGATCCTGGTCCGCACGCCCGAGAGCGGGCTGTGACGCGCCGGGTCGTCGTCGAGGCCGACGGCGGCTCGCGCGGCAACCCCGGCCCGGCGTCGTACGGCGCCGTGCTGCGTGACGCCGCGAGCGGCGCCGTGCTCGCCGAGGACGCCCGGACGATCGGGGTGGCGACCAACAACGTGGCGGAGTACTCCGGCCTCGTCGCCGGCCTCGCGCTCGCCGTCGAGCACGCGCCGGGTGCGGTCGTCGAGGTGCGGATGGACTCCAAGCTCGTCGTCGAGCAGATGTCGGGGCGCTGGAAGATCAAGCACGCCGACATGAAGGTCCTGGCGGCCGAGGCGGCCGCGATCGCGCCGGAGGGCACGACCTACACCTGGGTCCCGCGCGCCGAGAACGCCCACGCCGACCGGCTGGCGAACGAGGCGCTCGACGGCGTCCGAGACGGCGTCAGCCTGCCCGGCGACGGCGTCGCCGACGCTCCGGAGTCCGCCGCGGAGGAGGCGTCCTCGCCCGCGACCGGTCCGGGGGAGCCGACCACGATCGTGCTGGTCCGCCACGGCGTCACCCCGCACACCACCGGGCGTCGCTTCTCGGGCGGGCTCGGCGGCGACAACCCCGCCCTGTCGGAGGAGGGCCGCGAGCAGGCGGCCGAGGTGGCCGCGTGGCTGGTCGAGCTGAAGGAGAGCATCGACGCGGTGGTGACCTCCCCGGTCCGTCGTACCCGCGAGACGGCGGAGGCGGTCGCGAGCGCGCTCGGCCTGCCGCTCACCGAGGAGCCGGGCTTCGCCGAGATGGAGTTCGGCGAGTGGGACGGGATGACCTTCACCGAGGTCGCCGAGCGCGACCAGGAGCGGATGGAGGCGTGGTTCGCCGACATGGCCGTCGCGCCGCCGGGCGGTGAGTCCTTCCTCGAGGTCCGCGAGCGGGTGCTCGCCGGGCTCGACCGGCTGCTCGACGAGCACGCCGGCCGGACGGTGGTGGTGGTCAGCCACGTGACCCCGATCAAGACCCTCGTCGCGCACGTGATGGAGGCGCCGCTCGACGCGCTCTTCCGGATGGAGCTCGCGCCCGCGGCGGTCTCGGTGATCGCGTTCTACCCCGACCCGCGCACCGGGGAGCGGCGTGGCTCGCTGCGCTTCTTCAACGCGCTCGCGCCCGGCCGCCGCACGTTGCGCGACACCGGACGCTGGTGACTCTCGCCCGTCGTACCGGACGAAATGGTCGTGGATCAGGCGATCTCACGACCATTCCGTCCGGTACGACGGCGCTCAGAGCTCGCTGACGACCACGTCGAGCTGGGTGCCGGTCCTCGTCGGCGCGCCCACCTCGACGGTCCAGCCGAGCCGCTCCAGCGTGCTCGCGAGCGCGGCGGGCGTGCGCGGGTCGGCGCCGTCCTCCAGCAGGGCGCGCACGATCCGGCCCTTGGTCGCCTTGTTGAAGTGGCTGACCACCTTGCGGGTGCCCTGGTGCTCGTGCAGCACCCGGACCGTGGCGGTCCGCTTCGCCAGGTCGGGCCCGGGCCGCCAGAAGGCGGCGTACATCCCCGAGCGCAGGTCCACGAACAGTCCCTTGCCGATCGCCTCGCCCATCACCGGCGCCAGCGCCTCGCGCCAGACCCCGGCCACCGGGCCGAGGGCGGGCAGGCTGACGTCCCCCGAGAGCCGGTACGACGGGATGCGGTCCCCGAGCCGGACCAGGCCGAACAGGCTGGACGCCACGCCGAGCCGGGAGGTCGCGCGACGCTTGGCCGCCGCGGAGAGGGTCTCGACGTCGAGCGCGTCGTACAGGACGCCGGTGTAGATGCGGTCGGCCCGCGCGGTGGGCGCGTCCGGCAGGTCGGCGTTGCGCTCGACGAGGTCGCGCTGCCCGGCGGACAGGCCGAGCACGGCGGCCGCCTTGTCGGGGTCCTCGCGGCACAGGGTGACCAGCGCGTCGAGCACCTCGGTGCGCGCGGCGGTCAGCGCGGGGGAGGAGAGCGCGGCGAGATCGAGCGACTTGCCCCGCGACGGAACGGACTTGCCCTCGCTCGGCGGCAGCAGGATCAGCACCGGGCAAGGATAGGGTCGAGGTCATGCCCAGCAACGTCGTGGTCCGGGTCAAGGCGAGCTCTCCGGAGGTGCAGGAGGGGCTGCGGGCGATCGCCCGCGAGCTCGAGCTCCCCGACGGCTTCCCCGCCGAGGTCGAGGCCGCCGCCGAGCGTGCCGCCGCCGGTGCGGTGCTCCCGGACCTCGACCGGACCGACCTGCCGTTCATCACGATCGACCCCGAGGGCTCGATGGACCTGGACCAGGCCGTGCACATCGAGAAGGCGGGCGACGGGTACGTCGTCCACTACGCCATCGCCGACGTCGCCGCCTTCGTCCGTCCCGGCGACCCGGTCGACGAGGAGGCGCATCGGCGCGGGGAGACGCTCTACGGCGCCGGCACCCGCATCCCGCTGCACCCGCCGGCGCTGTCCGAGGACGCCGCCTCGCTGCTGCCCGAGCAGGTCCGCCCGGCGCTGCTGTGGACCATCGAGGTCGACGCCGCCGGCGCCCTGGGCAAGGTCTCGGTCGAGCGGGCCAAGGTCCGCTCCACCGCTCGCTGGTCCTACGTCGAGGCGCAGGAGGCGCTCGACGACGGCACCGCCGGCGACGTGCTGGTGCTGCTGCGGGAGGTGGGCAGGCTGCGCGAGCAGCAGGAGGTCGACCGCGGCGGTGTCTCGCTCCCGCTGCCGGAGCAGGAGGTCGACGAGGCCGACGGCGGCTTCCGCCTGGTGTTCCGCCAGCAGCTCCCGGTGGAGCAGTGGAACGCGCAGATCTCGCTGCTCACCGGCATCGGCGCCGCCTCGCTGATGGTCGGCGCGAAGATCGGCCTGCTCCGGACGCTGCCGCCCGCCGACCCACGCGACGTCGCCCGCCTGCGCCGGGTCGCCAAGGGCCTGCGGATCTCCTGGCCCGACGACCTCGACTACCCGGCGTTCATCCGCTCGCTCGACCCCTCGAAGCCCGCCCACCAGGCGATGGTCGTGGCCTGCACCCGGCTGCTGCGCGGCAGCGGCTACGCAGCCTTCGACGGCGAGCTCCCCGAGCAGACCCGGCACTCCGCGATCGCCGCGGAGTACGCCCACGTCACCGCTCCGTTGCGCCGCCTCGGCGACCGGTACGCCGGCGAGGTGTGCGTCGCGATCTGCGCCGGCACCCCCGTGCCGGACTGGGTGAAGGCCGCGCTGCCGGGCCTGCCGAAGGAGCTGCAGGAGTCCGGACGGCGCGCCGGCTCCTACGAGCGCGCGGTGCTCGACCTGCTGGAGGCCGCGATCCTCGCCGACCGGGTCGGCCAGGACTTCGCGGGCGTCGTCACCAGCGTCCGTGAGGACGCGCCCGGCGAGGGCGTGGTCATGCTGGCCGAGGTCGGCGTCGAGGCGCCGGTCCGCTCGGCCAAGCCGCTGCCGCTCGGCGAGGACGTCACCGCCCGCCTGGTCAGCGCCGACGTCACCGCCCGCAAGGTCGCCTTCGAGGTCGCGTGAAGGTCCTGGTCACCGGCGGCGTCCGCTCCGGCAAGTCCCGCCACGCCGAGTCGCTGCTCGCCGACTCGCCCGACGTCACCTACGTCGCCGCCGGCCCCCGCTACGACGACGCCGACTGGGCGGCGCGGATCGCCGCCCACCAGGCCCGCCGGCCCACCACCTGGCGCACGGCGGAGACCCAGGACGTGGCCGGCGTGCTCGCCGCGGCGAACGGCCCGGTGCTCGTCGACTGCCTCGGCACCTGGCTGACCGCGGTGGTCGACGCGGCCGGGATGTGGGAGGCGCCGGTCGGCGAGGTCGAGGGGCACGTCCTCGCCCAGGTGGACGCGATCGCCGCGGCCCTCGCGGGCGCCACCGTGCCGGTGGTGCTGGTGACGAACGAGGTGGGGCTCGGCGTCGTACCGGTCGAGCGGTCGGGGCGGCTGTTCCGCGACCTGCTCGGCACGGTCAACCAGCGGGTCGCCGAGGCGTGCGACGAGGTGCACCTGGTCGTCGCCGGCCGCGTGCTGCGTCTCTAGAGGCCCGCGGCACCGACGAGCAGAGCCGCGAGGGCGATCTCGATCGCGGCGCCGAACACGTCGCCGGTGACGCCCCCGAAGCGCCGGACGGTGTGCCAGGTCAGCGCCGCCACGAGTGACCCCGTGACCGCCACCGTCACCGGCCCCCGGACCGGGTCGACGAGGACGGCCAGCCCGGCGAGCGCGGCCCAGCCGAGCAGCGCGACCAGGACCGGGACCCGCCGGGTGAAGGTCACGCCCAGCCCGTCCTCGCGGGCCGGCGGCGCGAGCCTGCAGCAGGTGATCCACAGCGCCGCCCGCGAGGCGCACACCGCGGCACCGGCCACCCAGGGCTCCGTTCCCGCCAGGCCCGCGGCCTGGGCGCCGAGCACGAGGACCAGGGCTGCCGCGCCCGCCGGACCCGCCGTGCCGGACTTCATCACGGTGAGCGAGCGCTCCCGGTCGTACGACGACGTCAGCCCGTCCGCGACGTCGGAGAGCCCGTCGAGGTGCAGCGCCCGGCTGCCGACGGCGAGCAGGGCGAGCGCGGCGAAGGCGACGGCGAGCGGTGGCAGGTCCAGCTCCTGGCCACCCCACACCACTCCGGCCACCAGGGCGCCCAGGGGGAGCACCGCCAGGGGCGCGAGGAGCAGCGCCCCCGTGGCGACCCCCGGTGTCACCGTCAGCACGGGCGGCACGCGCAGCGCCGTCAGCATCCCGATCGCGAGCCGCAGGCTGCGGCCCCCGACGGCGACGTTCACTGCGGCGGCATCAGGTCGGCGAGCAGCGCGACGTCGCGCAGGAGGGCGACCGCCGAGCGCAGCACCGGTACGGCGGCGACCGCGCCCGAGCCCTCGCCCAGGCGCAGCCCGAGGTCCAGGACCGGCTCCAGGCCGAGCTTCTCCAGCGCCAGGGACTGGGCCGGCTCGGTCGAGCGGTGGCCGGCCGCGAACCAGGCGGAGGCGCCCGGCGCCATCCGCTCGGCGGTCAGGGCGCAGGCCACCGACATCAGCCCGTCGAGCAGCACCGGGACGCCCTGCTCGGCCGCCTCGACGAGGTAGCCGACGGTGGCCGCCAGGTCCGCGCTGCCCACCGCCTGCAGGGTCTCGAACGGGTCGTCGAGACGCGCGCCGGCCCGGTCGAGCGCCTGCTGGACGAGGGCCTGCTTGTGCAGCAGGGCGGTGTCGTCGACACCGGTGCCGCGGCCGGTCACCTCGACGGCCGGGAGGCCGAGCGCGGCGGCGACCAGTGCCGAGGCCGGGGTGGTGTTGCCGATGCCCATGTCGCCCGAGAGCAGGAGCTGGGCGCCCGCGGTGATCTCCTCGCGGGCCACCGCGCGGCCGGTCTCCAGGGCCCGCGCCGTCTCCTCGGCGGTGAGCGCGTCCTCCAGGTGCAGGGCGCCGGAGCCGCGTCGTACCTTGTGGGCGGTGACGTCGGCCGGCACGCCCTCGAGGTCGTCGTCCACGCCGATGTCGAGCACCCGCACGCTGACGCCGTGGGCCGCGGCGAGCGCCGAGACCCCGGCCTTGCCGAGCACGAAGGTGCGCACCATGGCCGGCGTGATCGCCGGGGGATAGGCCGAGACGCCGTGCTGGGCGACGCCGTGGTCACCGGCGAAGATCACCAGCCGCACGTCTTCCAGCGGCGCGGGCGGGCACTGCCCCTGGGTGGCCGCGACCCACACGCCGAGCTCGCCGAGCCGGCCCAGCGCACCGGCGGGCGTCGCCAGCCCGGCGAGTCGCTCGGCGGCGGCGTTCCGTACGGCGGGATCGGGCGCGACGATGGCGTTCATGGGGCCGCACGCTACCGCGAACCAAAGTCCACCGAACGACTCATATAAGGTCGCTGGTCGTCCGGACGAGCCGAGGAGAGGGCACATGCGACGACGAGGGTCACGACAGCGGCGGTGGACCAGGGGACTGCCCGTGCTGCTGGGTCTGGTGCTGTGCTGCCTGACGCTGCTCCCGGCCCCGGCGGGGGCCGAGGACGACGGCCGGGTCGTCAAGGTCGGCACCGAGGGCACCTACCCGCCGTTCTCCTTCCACGAGTCCGGCTCGCCGGACGTCACCGGCTACGACATCGAGGTCGTCAAGGCCGTGGCGGAGAAGGCCGGCTGGCAGCTGGAGTTCGTCGAGACGCAGTGGGACGCGATCTTCCCCGCGCTCGACTCCGGCCGGATCGACGTGATCGCCAACCAGGTGTCGTGGAACGAGGAGCGGGCGGCGAAGTACGGCCTCTCCTCGCCGTACACCTACTCCGAGGGCGTCATCGTCACCCGCAGCGACGAGGACGACATCACCACGCTCGCGGACCTGAAGGGCAAGACCACCGCGCAGTCCTCCACGAGCAACTGGGCCGAGGTCGCCCGCGGCGCCGGCGCCAGGATCGAGGCCGTCGAGGGCTTCGCCCAGGCCGCGGCGCTGGTCGCGCAGGGCCGGGTGGACGCCATCGTCAACGACAACATCGCCGCGCTCGACTACCTCGCCAGCACCGGCTCGAAGGACGTCAAGATCGCCGGCGTCGCCGAGGGCCAGTCCAACCGGCAGGTGCTGGCGTTCCGGCAGAGCGACCCGGCGCTGCTCGCCGAGGCCAACGACGCGCTCGCCGCGCTGAAGGCCGACGGCACGCTGAGGAAGATCTCCGAGAAGTACTTCAAGGCCGACGTCTCCGTCGAGGGCGGCGCCGACCAGGTCACCGACCTCACCGGCAGCCGCGAGCGCTCCTCGAAGTGGGACACCCTGCGCGACGAGGCCTGGCCGATCTTCAAGGGACTGGTCCGGATCACCATCCCGCTCACCCTGATCAGCTTCGCGATCGGGCTGGCGCTCGCCGTCGTCGTGGCGCTCGCCAGGATCTCCGCCAGCCGGCTGCTGTCGGTCCCGGCGCGGGTGTTCATCTCCGTCATCCGCGGCACGCCTCTGCTGCTGCAGCTGTTCATCGTGTTCTACGGGCTGCCCGAGATCGGGCTCACCTTCGACAAGTTCCCCGCGGCCGTCGCGGCGTTCAGCCTCAACGTCGCCGGGTACGCCGCCGAGACCGTCCGTGCCGCCATCCTCGCCGTGCCCAAGGGCCAGTTCGAGGCCGCGCTCACGATCGGGCTGGACTACCGGCAGACGCTGCGCCGGATCGTGTTCCCGCAGGCGCTGCGCACCGCCGTACCGCCGCTGTCGAACTCGCTGCTCTCGTTGACCAAGGACACCTCGCTGGCCTCGGTGCTGCTGCTCACCGACCTGTTCCGGGTGACCCAGGTGGCGGCCGGGCGGACCAACGAGTTCCTGCTGCTCTACGCCTTCGCGGGCCTGTACTACTGGATCATCTGCACCTTGCTCTCGGCCGCGCAGAACCGGCTCGAGACCCGACTCGACAGGTACGTTTCATGACGACCAGCGACATCCGCGTCCGCGGGCTCGCCAAGTCCTTCGGCGAGCGCGAGGTGCTGCGCGACATCGGCTTCGAGGCCGCGAGCGGTACGACGACCGTGCTGCTCGGTCCCTCGGGCTCCGGCAAGACCACGGTGCTGCGCTCGCTCGCGGTGCTGGACCGGCCGGACGCCGGTGTGGTCGGGATCGGCGACGTCGAGGTCGACTTCGCCGCGCTCCCGCCCGGCAAGGCCGGCCAGCGCGACGTCGTCCGACTGCGCGCGCAGAGCGGCTTCGTCTTCCAGTCCCACGAGCTGTTCCCGCACAAGACCGTGCTGGAGAACCTGGTCGAGGGTCCGGTCGTCGCCCAGCGACGCCCGCGCGAGGAGGCGGTCGCCGACGCCCGTGTCCTGCTGGAGCAGGTCGGCCTCGCCGACCGCGCCGACGCCCACCCGTTCGAGCTCTCCGGCGGTCAGCAGCAGCGGGTCGGCATCGCCCGCGCGCTCGCCCTGAAGCCGGAGGTGGTGCTGCTCGACGAGCCCACCTCCTCGCTCGACCCCGAGCTCGTCGGCGAGGTGCTCGCGGTGGTCCGCGACCTCGCCGGACAGGGCTGGACGATGGTGATCGTCACCCACGAGATCCCGTTCGCCCGCAAGGTCGCCGACCAGGTGCTCTTCCTCGACGGGGGAGTGATCGCCGAGTCCGGGCGCCCGGAGCAGGTCATCGACGCACCCGAGACCGACCGGGCCCGCCAGTTCCTGCGCCGGATCCTCGACCCCGGCTGAGCCGTGCACACCGTCCTGCTCGTCCCGGTGCCGCTGCTGGAGCCGTGGGTGCGGGAGCGGTGGGAGCACTACGCGCCCACCTGGGTCTCCCGCGACCCGTCCTTCACCCACGCCCACGTCACGGTGCTCGCGCCGTGGGCGGCGGAGCCCAGCGCCGACGACCTCGCGGCGGTCGCGAAGATCGCCGCCGCGGCCGCGCCGTTCGAGTTCATGCTCTCGACGGTCGAGGCCTTCGCCGACGGCTTGCTGCACCTGGTCCCGGCGCCCGCCGCACCCTTCGCGGCGCTCACCGCGGCCCTCTGGGCGCGCTTCCCCGAGCACCCGCCCTACGCCGGCGCCTTCCCGGACCCGGTGCCCCACCTCACCCTCGACCAGGCCTCGGCGGCGGTGTCGGCCGCCTCGGTGCGGGCCTCGCTGGGGACGCTGCTGCCTGCCACCTGCCGGGCCGAGCGCCTGGAGCTGCACCGGTACGACGAGGGGGACTGCCGGGTGCTCGCGCGCTGGCCGCTCGGCGGACCGCTCAGTGGGCGAGCTTGAGGCCGACCACGCACCCGACGAGCCCGAGGATCAGGGCGATCCGCAGCACGCTCACCGGCTCCTCGCCGGACACCATGGCGATCAGCACCGTGAGTGCTGCCCCGATGCCCACCCAGACCGCGTACGCCGTACCGACCGGGAGGGTGCGCATCGCGTAGCCCAGGCCGACCATGCTCGCCACCACGGCGACCACGAAGAGGATGCTCGGACCGAGCTTGGAGAAGCCTTCGCTGCGGCTGAGCGCGGTCGCCCACACCGCCTCGAGCCCACCGGACACCACCAGCGCCAACCACGCCATGACCGCCACCTCCGTGGCCGTCTTGTCGCAGTCCGGGTACGGCTCCCTCGTCCGGCAGCCTCGCTGGGGCTGTGCCCCGATCCTACGGACGTGGCCGTACGACGACCCAGCCGAGCGCCACGCCGAAGCCCGCCACCAGCGGGCCGAGCACGCTCAGCCCCTTGGACTCCTCGTCGCCGATGACGCCCCACGAGACGAGGCTCAGGTAGACGCCTGCCGCCACCAGGAGGATCGCGACCGGCAGCCCGAACGCGAGGATCTTCCAGCGGGGGGTGGTGCCGTACCGGTTCTCGTCCATGGCCTCATTCTGGGCCACCGGTCCGACGCCTGGGCCGGGTGGTGCCGTGCCGATCCGTTCACCACTTTAACTCAATAAAGTGGTGTAAGATCGCACCATGCACCCCGCATCGCCCCGTCCGCCCGCGGTCGGCTGGGAGACACGGTCGTGGGAGCAGCCCGTCGACCGCTCCGCCTCGCGGCGCCAGCAGCTGGGCGCGCGCGGGCCCTACCGTGCGGCGGTCCCGGCCGAGATCGCCACGGCCACGCTGCCGCTCGCGCCGGCGCTCCAGGCGGAGGCGGAGGACGCCGTGCGTGCCATCACCCGCTTCGACGCCGAGGTGACCGCGGTCGAGGAGCTCGCCCCGCTGGCGGCCGTCCTGCTGCGCACCGAGTCGGCCTCGTCCTCCCAGATCGAGGGCGTCACCGCGGGGGCGCGCGCCCTCGCGCTCGCCGCGATCGAGCAGAGCAGCGGACCCAACGCCCGCCTGGTCGCCGCGAACGTCACCGCGATGCGCCGTGCCGTCGAGCTCGCCGACGACCTCAGCGTCGACACGATCCTGGCCGCCCACCGCGCGCTGCTGACGGGCCATGCCTACGCCGACCCCGGCCGCCTGCGCTCCGCACAGGTCTGGATCGGCAGCGACGCCATCAGCCCGCACACGGCGTCCTTCGTCCCCCCGCACCACGACCGGGTCGCCGCCGCGATGGTCGACCTCGTGGCGTTCGTACGACGCGCCGACCTGCCGGTCCTCGTCCATGCCGCCGTCGCCCACGCCCAGTTCGAGACCATCCACCCCTTCAACGACGGCAACGGCCGGGTCGGGCGCACCCTCGTCCACGCGCTGCTGCGCCGTGCCGACGTCACCCGCCGCCTCACCGTCCCCGTCTCGGCCGGGCTGCTGACCGACACGGCGGCGTACTTCGACGCGCTCACCGCCTACCGCGACGGCGACATCGAGCCGATCGTGCGCCAGTTCGTGGGTGCCTCGTTCCGGGCCGTCGACAACGGCCGCCACCTCGTCGCCGACCTCGAACGCATCCACCACGACTGGTCCGAGGCCCTGCCCTCGCGCCAGGGCTCGGCGGCCCGACGGCTGTTGCCGCTGCTGCTCAACCAGCCCGCCGTCAACGTCGCGTACGTCGTCGAGGCCACGGGCGTCGCCCTCTCCGCCGCCCAGCGCGCCGTCGAGCAGCTCGACGCCGCGGGGATCCTCGTCCGCAGCGGAGGTGGGCGACGGCACCGGGTGTGGGTCGCGCCGGACGTCATCGCCGCGCTCGACGCGTTCGCGACCCGGGCCGGGCGCCGGGCCTGATCCGTCAGCGGCTGCCCACGGCGGCGGCCAACGCCTCCATCCGCGCCAAGGTGCCCTCGTGCTCGCCGAAGTGGACCGCGACCCGCTGCGCACCGGCGTCGCGGTAGGCCGCGACCTGGTCCGCGACGCGCTCGGCGCTCGTGCCGTCGTCCCACCCGATCCGCAGCCCCGGCACCACGGACCGCTCCCCGGCGAGCTCGGCCAGCCGGCCGGCCCGCTCCGCGAACTCCGCCGGGCTGGTGGGCAGGCCCTGCCACAGGTCGGCGTGGCGTGCCGCCCGCCGCAGCGCGGCGTCGCTGTTGCCGCCCACCATGATCGGGACGGGCGTCTCCGGCACCGGTGCGAACACGCCCTCGTCGTAGGAGAACCGGCGGCCACGATATGGCGCCGCGCCGCCGCCGAGCAGGTGGCCCAGCAGGTCGAGGACGTCGTCGGTGACCGCCCCGCGCCGCCGGAAGTCGGCGCCGAGTGCCTCGAACTCCGGCTCGTTCCAGCCGGCCCCCAGGCCCAGGACGACCCGTGCTGCCGAGAGCCGGTGCAGGGTGGCGACCTGCTTGGCGAGCACGAAGGGGTTGCGCAGCGGAGCGACCAGCACGGACGTGCCCAGCCGCAGCCGCTCGGTGACCGCGCTCAGGTGCCCGATCGTCACGAGCGGCTCGTAGACCCCGCCGAAGGTGGGGCCATACTCACCGGGCGGGAGCACGTGGTCGGGGAGCCAGGCCGTCGTGTAGCCGAGGGCCTCCGCCGCTTGGGCCAGGTCGACGAGCGTGGACGGCGGCATCGACGGTGACTCGTCGGGCAGGACGACCTCGAGATCCATGACCGGGCAACCCCGGTCCCCGCCTGACCATTCCGCCGAGGTCGACAGGGGCGGTCCTGCGGCGTAACGTCGCAGACGCCCCTTGAGACAACGGGGGGAGACGTCCCGGGTCCTTGGCGCCGACCCGGACCACCGAGGGAGAGATCCCGATGAGCGACCAGCTCGAGATCCACGTGCCCATCCGCCTCGTGCTCGACGGCGACGACGTCGGCGAGGTCCGTGCCGGCGCGTTCGCCAGCCGCGAGGAGGCCGAGCGGGTGCTGGAGCATTGGCGCGCGGCCGGCCACCGCAGCCCGATGGGCGTGCGCATCCTGCCGGTGTGGGGCACGGCGGCGGACTGGATCGCCGCGGGCGCCGTACCGGCCAGCGGGGACCCCGCGGTCGCCGTGGCGGGCGCCTCCTAGACCGGCTGGTCCGGGCGGCCCCGGCGGTCCGATAGCCCACCGTCCGCCGGGGCCTGGCCACGCGGACCTGGCCGGGTTGTACCCCCGCGCCGGGCGCACCATCCCGTGATCCTTCTCGCATGTGAGAACGCCGCGGGCGGACCGGCTCCGCGCGTCACTCGGGCTCGGCGGGGTGCTCCTCCGTCGAGTGCGAGTCGGTGAGGGTGAGCGCCCCCGCGACGGCGACCACGCCGACGACGACCGCCAGGACGGCGTAGGTGATCCGCTCGCCGTGGAAGAACGACTGCACGAGCGCGTCGCTCCACCGGCCTGCCGGGAGCTGGGCGGTGACCAGCGCGGCGATCATGGTGCCGACGACGGCCGTGCCGACGCTGGTCCCGACCTCCTGGGCGGTGTCGTTGAGGGAGGCGCCCATCGAGGTCCGGTTGGCGGGCATCGCGTCGACGAGAGCGATCGCGCAGATGGTCATCACGGTCCGCAGGCCGATGGTCATCACGACCATGGCGGCGGCGATCGCGGGGTAGCCGTGCTCGACGCCCCACGCCAGCCCGACCAGGGAGCCGGCCAGGGCGAGCGCGCCGACCAGGCAGGCGATCCGGTGGCCGAAGCGGGCGGCGAGGCCCTCGGACAGGGGGGTCGCGACGATCATCGTGACGATGATCGGCAGGTTCGCGAGGCCGGCCCGCACGGGGCTCCAGCCGTAGGCGAACTGGAAGTGCAGGATCAGCCCGAACATCACGCTGGCCATCGCGATCGCCGTACCGACCTGCGCGATGGCCGCGCCGCGGACCGTTCCGTTCGAGAACAGGCCGAGGTCCAGCATCGGGGAGTCGGTACGACGCTCGTGCCGCACGAACCCGACGCCGGCCAGGACGGCGCCGGCCACCGAGGCGAGGGTGAGCGCGGAGAGCCAGCCGTGCTCGACGCCGCTGGTCAGCGACCAGCAGGCCAGGCCGATCGTGGTGATGCTGAGCAGGGCACCGGGGAGGTCGAGCCGGTCCTCGGTCAGGCCCGCCGGGTCGTCGGCCGGCACGCCCAGGCGGACGCCGACGAAGGCGATCAGCGCGATGGGTGCGTTGACGAGCAGCAGCCACTCCCACCGCACGTGGGCCAGCGCCGTGCCGCCGAGCAGCGGGCCGAGGATGAAGCCGGACATGCCGACGAGGATCATCACGGTCATCGCGCGCATCCGCAGCGTCTTGTCGTCGAAGAGCCGGAAGACCAGCGAGTTCGTGATCGGCGCCATCGCCGCGGCGGCCACGCCGAGCGCGGCGCGCAGCGCGATCAGCTCGTCGGCCGTGCTGACGAAGACCACCAGCAGGCTGAGCGTGCCGAACGCCGCCAGGCCGACCTGCAGCACGCGGCGCCGGCCGAACCGGTCGGCGATGGAGCCGGCCGTGAGGAGCAACCCGCCGAAGGTGAGCGAGTAGGCGCCGGTGACCCACTGCAGCGCCGTCGTACCGCTGCCGAGGTCGCGGCCGATGGTCGGCAGCGCGATGGACAGCAACGTGTTGTCGACCATCTCGACGAAGAAGGCCAGGCACAGCGCGGCCATCGGGATCCACGCCGCACGCAGCGACGGATAGGTGCGCGACGGACTCGAGGTCGCGATCGTGGTGCTGGACATGGTGGTCTCCCTTCGGCGGCGTTCGTCGGGAACGCTAGGGAGCACCGGTTTCACACCGGTTTCACGTCGCCTTCACGAAGCGAGGAGCGGCCGGCCGGATCGGCCGGACGCCAACGGGTAGCACCAGGTGACGTCCGCTCCACCACCACCGAAGGGCACGCCGTGACCGACGAGCACGACACCGACATCAGCACCGAGCTCGCCGCCCGGGCGCCGCGCGACGCCAAGGGCACACCGGACGCGGCGGCCGCGCCGCACCCTCCGGTCGAGGACGACCTCAACATCACCGAGGAGAACGCCGACGGGCCCGACCCCGCCCGGACGGACGACGACACTGCCTGAGGTGGGCGGATGGGGACGGGCTGGCCTGTAAGCCGGGTTCTGTCCCTCGTTGCCGAGGGGGCGACCATCCATCTAGGGCTGCCGTCGCCGACAGCCTCGAGCGACCTACCCGCACACTCGGACGAGCCGCCCTCGGACGTGTGCTGTCTGGTCTTGCTCCGGGTGGGGTTTGCCGAGCTGCACCGGTCACCCGGTGCACTGGTGGGCTCTTGCCCCACCGTTTCACCCTTGCCGCCGGCGAGCCGGAGGCGGTCTGTTCTCTGTGGCACTTTCCCGCGGGTCACCCCGGGTGGGTGTTACCCACCACCCTGCTCTGTGGAGCCCGGACTTTCCTCGGGACCCGACGCCTCGCGGCGATGGGTCACGCGGTCGCCCGGCCAGCCCGTCCGCTGTACACCCTAGGGAACAACGCGCCCCCGCGGACAGTTGAGGGTCGCATGAACGAGACGACGCAGCCCGAGGTCCGCATCCAGGCGCCCGCGATCGTCTTCCCGGGCGCCACGTCGCACCACGCCAACGCCTACCGCACCGCGCACGACCTGCTCGTCCGCCGCGCGCCGCGCGAGGCGCTGGAGGTCATCGAGCCGGCCCTGGCCGAGGAGCCCACCAACCGGGGCCTCCGGTCGCTGCGGGCCTGGGCGTACCTGATGCGCGCCCAGCTGCAGAAGGCCCACGACGAGCTGGAGGCGCTGGTCGCGGAGGACCCGTCCGACGCCTGGACCCGCCACGCCCTGGGGAGGGCGCTGGAGCGCCAGGCCAGGTACGACGACGCGCTCCCGCACCTGCGCCTGGCGGCGGCGATGACCGGCGACCCCGAGCACGAGTACGACGTGCTGCGGGTCGAGCGTCTCGCCGGCAAGATCACGCCAGCCGGGTGACCTCCACGCTCACGTCGAGCCGGGCGGTCTGCGCGCCGGTGTAGATCCCGCGCAGGGGCGGTACGTCGCCGTAGTCACGACCGTGGCCGATGGCGACGTACCGCTCGCCGGGAGCGGTGTCGGTCGTCGGGTCGAAGGCCTGCCAGCCGTCGTCCCACCACTCCAGCCAGGCGAACGGGTCGCCGGCCACGGTCTCCCCGACGACGGGGGAGTCGACCGGGTGGACGTAGCCGGAGACGTAGCGGGCGGGGATGCCGAGGGAGCGCAGGCCCCCGATGGCGAGGTGCACCATGTCCTGGGCGACCCCGGCGCGCTGGTCCCAGGCGTCGGCAGCGGTCGACTCGACGTCCGTCGCGCCCGGCAGGAAGTCGATCTGGGCGGTGACCAGCCGGCACACCGCGCGTGCGGCGTCGCCGGGCAGGTCGGCGCCGGCGCCGATGTCCTTGACGAGCTCCTCGAAGTCCGGCGTCGGGGCCACGAGGTCGGAGACGACGAGGAACTCCGTCCACCGGTCGCGCACCTCGCGCTCGCCGTACGCCGACCACGACGAGCGGGCCTCGGGCTCGGCGCCGGTCCGGTGGACCTGCACGGTCGAGGTGGCGGTGACCGTCATCTGCTCGTGCGGGTCGACGACCTCGAACGCGGTCACCGCGGTGCCGAAGTAGTCGGTGGAGGAGTAGGTCCACGGCTTCGGGCTGACGTCGAGGCGGTGGTGCACGACGATCTGCTCGGGTGTGGTGACCGGCGTCATCCGGGCCTGGTTGTACGACGCCATGGCGCCGCCGTCGTAGGTGTACTCCGAGGTGTGCACGATCCGCAGCTGCATGTTCACGCTCCCACGCCCTTCCACGCCAGTGCCTCGGACCCGGCGAAGTAACGCCGGGAGATCGCGTCGGTCGCCGCCGCGCAGGTGCGTTGCAGGCGCTCCATCTCGTCGGGCAGGTCCTCGACGAGGTCGGAGAGCGAGCGGTACTCGAGCTCGGCCCGGGTCCGCCCGATCAAGCGCTGGGCCTCGTCCTGGAAGCCGGCCCGCCGCGGGTCGCCGGAGAGGTTCACCAGCGACTGCTCGGCCCGGTCGAGCGCGAAGACGACCGAGCGCGGGAACAGCCGGTCGAGCAGCAGGAACTCCGCCGCCGCCCGGTCGGTCTCGATGCCGCGGTAGGTGCGCAGGAAGGCGTCGTAGGCCCCGGACGCCCGCAGGGCCGAGGTCCACTGCCCGGCGCCGCCGGAGAGCGCGGTGGTGGCGACCAGCCGCGAGGTCATGTCGGCGCGCTCGATGTTGCGCCCGAGCATGATGAACTGCCAGCCCTCGTCGCGGGTCATGGTGGCGTCGGCGGTGCCGTTGATGAGGGCGGCGCGCTCGCGCACCCAGGAGAAGATGTACGGCGGCCGCAGGGCCTCGAAGTGGCCCGACGGGATCGGCCGCCAGGTGGTGTTGATCGCCTCCCAGAGCGGGACGGTCAGGGTCTCCCGGGCACCGCGGGCGGACTCGCGCGCCGAGCCGAGCACCGCGGCGATCGAGCTGGGGGAGCGCTGGTCGTAGGCGAGCAGCCGCAGCACCTGCTCGATGGAGACCGCGCCGAACAGGTCGACGCCGTGCTCGGCGGCCTCCGACGGCTCGACGCCCATGCACGAGAGCAGGTCGCGGCAGGTCTGGGTCTCGTCGACGGTGCCGTCCTCCAGCAGGAGCTGGGTCTGCACGTCGAGGATCCGCGCGGTGTCGTCGGCCCGCTCGATGTAGCGCCCGATCCAGAACAGGGACTCGGCGATCCGGCTGAGCATCAGAGACCACCTCCCGACTGCGCCTGTGCCTGCGTCTGTGTCTGTTGCTGCTGTTGTTGCTGCTGCTCCGGGGCGGTCGGCCCGGCGAGCACCCAGGTGTCCTTGGTGCCGCCGCCGCGCGAGGAGTTCACGATCAGCTCGCCCTTGCCGAGCGCCACCCGGGTCAGGCCGCCGGGCAGCACCCAGACCCGGTTGCCGTCGTTCACCGCGAACGGGCGCAGGTCGACGTGGCGCGGACCGAGCTCGCCGTCGACGAACGTCGGCACGGTCGAGAGCTGGACGACGGGCTGGGCGATCCACGAGCGCGGGTCCTCCAGCACCTTGCCGCGCAGCTCGTCGAGCTCATCGCGGGAGGCGCGCGGTCCGATCACGATGCCCTTGCCACCGGAGCCGTCCACCGGCTTGAGCACCAGCTCGTCGAGGCGGTCGAGCACCTCGGTGAGGTGGTCGGGCTCGCCGCAGCGCCAGGTGTCGACGTTGCGGATGACCGGATCCTCGCCCAGGTAGTAGCGGATCACGTCGGGCATGTAGGTGTAGACGAGCTTGTCGTCGGCGACCCCGTTGCCGACCGCGTTCGCCAGGGTCACGTTGCCGGCCCGCGCCGCGTCGATCAGGCCGGGGCAGCCGAGCATCGAGTCGGCGCGGAAGTGCACCGGGTCGAGGAACTCGTCGTCGATGCGCCGGTAGATCACGTGCACCGGCGCCAGGCCCTTGGTCGTGCGCATCATGACCTCACCGCGCCGGCAGACGAGGTCGCGGCCCTCGACGAGCTCCACGCCCATGGTCCGGGCGAGCAGGGTGTGCTCGAAGTAGGCGCCGTTGTAGACCCCCGGCGTCAGCACGACGACCGTCGGGTCCGCCACGCCCGCGGGCGCCGCTGCCCGCAGCGCCGCCAGGAGCCGCTGGGGATAGCTCGCGACCGGACGGATCCGGTGCTGGGCGATGGCCTCCGGGAGTGCGGCGGAGATCGCGCGGCGGCTGGTCATCACGTACGACACCCCGGAAGGGACCCGGACGTTGTCCTCCAGCACCCGGAACTCGCCGTTGTCGTCGCGGATCAGGTCGATGCCCGACACGTGCACCCGCACCCCGTTGGCGGGGCGGATGGTCGCCGCCTGCCGGTGGAAGTGGGAGCTGGTGGTGATGACCCGGCGGGGGAGCACGCCGTCCTCGAAGACGTGGCCCGCGTCGTACACGTCGGCGAGCAGCATCTCCAGCGCCTTGACCCGCTGCTGGAGGCCCTTCTCGATGGTGGACCAGGTGTCCATCTCGATCACCCGCGGCAGGATGTCGAGCGGCATCGCCCGCTCCTCGCCGCCGATGTCGAAGGTGATGCCCTGGTCGAGATAGCTCGCCTGCAGCGCCTCCACCCGGCTGATCAGCTCGGGTGTGCTCATCTTGGCGAGCGAGTCGCTCATCCGCCGGTACGGCGGCCGCAGCTGGGCACCGTCGAACATCTCGTCGTAGGCGGGTCCGCCGGTCCCGTAGCCCTCGAACATCGTGCTCATGAACGGACCCTACTCAGGTCCTGTGACGCGGATGTTGCACGACGCGGCGGGGCGCCGACTGGAGTAGGTTCGGAGCATGGCGAGTGAAGGCGAGTTCTGGTTCTGCCTCAAGCACCACACCGTCGAGGGCGTGGAGGGGTGCCCCAACAAGGACCGGCTCGGTCCCTACCCGACCGAGGCCGAGGCCGCCCGTGCCGTCGAGCACGCGGCCGAGCGCACCGCGGCGTGGGACAACGACCCGGACTGGAACGACGACGCCGAGCCGGACGCCTAGTCCGTGCCGCTCGCGCGCCGCCGCCGGATCCGTCCGGTCACGATCGACCGCAGCACGGGGGAGCGGGTCTCCCCGCTGCCCTTCATCGGCCTGGTCCTGGTCGTCGCGTCGTTCTTCCTGTACGCCGCCTCCGGGCTCCTCGCCCCGGCCTGGGCCGTGGTGGCGCTGCTCGCCACCTGGCTGGTCCTGCTGGTGCTGTGCTTCGTGTGGTGGAACTCCCGTCCGCGCTGGGTGGTCGCGCTCGGGGTGCTCGCCTGGGTGTGGTGGTTCGTCGCCATCACCGCGGGCGGCGTGCTCCTGGACTGGACCGCCTGAGGTGGCGGAGCAGCCCCGCCGCCGGCTCGCCCCCGAGGTGCGCCGCGCCCAGCTGATCGCGGTCGCCCGCGACGTCTTCGTCGAGCACGGCTACCAGGGCGCCGCCGTCGAGGACATCGCCGCCGCGGCCGGCGTCACCCGGACGCTGATCTACAAGTACTTCGCCGACAAGGACGAGATCTACCTCGAGTGCCTGCGCGCCGCGCGCACCGAGCTCGACGAGGCCGTCGTCTCCGCCGCGGGCACGATGACCACCCCGGAGGACCAGCTGCGCGCCGGCTTCGGCGCCTACTTCCGCTTCGTCCGCGACTCCGGCACCGCCTGGGACGTGCTCTTCGGCGGCGGTGCCGCCGTCGCCGGCCGGGTCGCCGACTCCGCGGCGCACCACCGTTACGACACCGCCGAGGTGATCGGCGGACTGATCCGCTCGGCCGTGCCCCGGCTCGACGCGGAGCTCGCGTCGTCGTACGCCCATGCGATCTCGGGTGCCGCCGAGCAGGCCGCCAAGTGGTGGCGCCGCCACCCGGACGTGAGCGCCGAGGACATGGTCGAGCGGATGATGGACGCGCTGTGGACCGGGCTGGAGCGGGTCGCGGAGCGCAACGCGTGAGTGCCCGGCGACCGCGTCGCGAGCGCACGGGGGAGTGGTTCGCCGAGCTGCCGGAGGGGTTCGAGGGGGTCGAGAGCGAGGAGGACTTCACGCTCGAGAGCCACGACCTGCGCTTCATGTGGGACTACGGCGTCGTCGTACCGCTGTGGGTGAGTGGGCAGGGCCTCGTGCCGGACGACAAGGAGTGGCTGCGCCGAGCGCTCGGCCTGCGCTACCCCCTGGTCAGCGACCTGCGGGCGTCGGGCGAGGCGATGGAGATGCTCGATGCCAATCCAGGCATGCGCACCGACCAGGCCTACGCCGAGCTCGACCGGCGGGCGCGGACGCTGGTGGAACGGGTGCGCGAGGAGCTCGGGCCGGACTTCACAGTGACCTACGTGCCGTGGTGAACCCCTCGCGCCGGGCTCCGTCTCCGTCGTACCGGACATTCCTGTCGTGGATCGGCCCGGATGACGACCCAGATGTCCGGTACGACGAGTCACCCGGAGCCGCGCGGACCGGGCTCGGGCAGGATGGGCACATGGCCATCCACATCACCGACAACCCGGACGCCGACGAGCTGCTGACGAGCAACCCCTTCGCGCTGCTCATCGGGATGATGCTGGACCAGCAGTACCCCATGGAGCACGCCTTCCTCGGCCCGCACAAGGTGATCGGCCGCCTCGGCAGCTTCGACCCGGCGGCGATCGCCTCGGCCGACCCGGAGGAGTTCGCCGCGCTGTGCGCGACCACGCCGGCGATCCACCGGTTCCCCGGGTCGATGGCGGCGCGGCTGCAGGAGGTGGCCCGCATCGTCGTCGAGGAGTACGACGGCGACGCCTCCCGGATCTGGACCGAGGCCAGCGACGGCAAGGACCTGGCCAAGCGGCTGCAGGCGCTGCCGGGGTTCGGGGCGCAGAAGGCGAAGATCTTCGTGGCGCTGGTGGCCAAGCAGCTTGACGTCCGCCCGGACGGGTGGGAGAGGGCCGCGGGTGACTACGCGCTGGAGGGGTACCGCTCGGTGGCCGATGTCGTGGACCCGGTCTCGCTGCAGAAGGTCCGTGACTTCAAGAAGGCGAAGAAGGCCGAGGCTCGCTCCGAGTAGTCAGGCGCCGAGCGGGGACGGTCGGGATGTCCTGTCCTCGGATAGCAGAGCCTTTGGGTGCGCTTCGTAGGTGTTCGAGAAGCGCCGCGTCGTCTGCGAAGTCGTCACCAGACGTCGGCTCGAACGGCGGCAGGCTCCCGAAGTCAGGACGTGGAGGTCCAGACGTACCAACCCTCGCCCGTGTCGCCGTTGCTGGGGAAGTTGTAGACACCCGACGAGAGGGTCGAGGTCGAACTACACGTCGAGTTGACCCGTTGCTTGGCCCACTTCACCTTCTTGCCGTAACTCACATACATCGCATAGCCGTACTGCTTGGCAGGAACCGAGATCGTGACCTCGTTCGTCCACCCGGAACTGTTCGTCGTGGTGAGGCTGGACGACACCGATGCCTGAGCCTTGACCAGGACGGCCTTGACCTCCGCTGACACCCCTGCGCTCACCGAGTACGACACGCTGCCGGAGTTGGTCCCCTCGACCCGCATGGCGATCTTGGAACTGGTGCCGTTGTAGTTGCGGTAGATCGGCACGTCCTTGAAGCGCATCTTCACGCTGGTCGCGGAGATCGGGTACTTGATGCCGTAGGCCGACGAGCAGGTGCTCGAACTGATGTAGGAGCAGCGCTGGGCGCGCGAGCCCGTTGCTTCGCTGCACTTGATCCGCAAGCCGGTCTTGTCGCCCTTGACCGTGATCGACGGGGTGGAGTTGTTCGACGCCCAGGTGGTCTTCGTGCCGCCGCAACCGATGTCGAGGCGGATGGTCGTCGAACTAGAGTTGGTCTTCACCTTCGCGGAGAACGTCGCGATGTTCCCGTACGTCGAACTCCGCGAGAGGCTGTCGGACCACTTCGACCCGCCAGCGCTCGACTGCACCCACACGCCGACGACGCGACTGCCATACGACAGGTTGCCTTTCGCGCAGGTGATCTTGCCGCTGATGGTTCGCGTCGTGGTGGCTGACGCGGACGGAGATGTAGCCGCCACCAAGCAGACCGCGACGAACACTGCGAGGCACACGCCGACGATCAACTTCCTCATGGAAGCGGAGGGTACAAGCGCGCAAGCCTCCGCGGCAGTCCATCGGCGCAGTCTTTACTCAGGGTCACCAGCGCGTTCTGGCGGCGTACCGCACAAACATTCAATCGGCTCGATGTGCGCCCGGACGGGTGGGAGAGGGCCGCGGGTGACTACGCGCTGGAGGGGTACCGCTCGGTGGCCGACGTCGTGGACCCGGTCTCGCTGCAGTAGGTCCGCGACGACAAGAAGCAGAAGAAGGCCGCCGCCAAGGCCTGACGACAGGCCGCACGACCCCCCAGATGCCGGGGCCTTGCGAACCCCGTGGCAGAATGGCAAAAGCGGTCTTGACGCCTCCGGGCTTCGCCGCGCCCTAGACCCGCCAGTATCGAGAGGTGTTCGTGTCCTCGAACCGTTCGGTCCCGCCCGCCGTGCTCAGCCACCCGTCCATCGTCGCGCTCCTCGAGCGCGGCGCACCTGCGGGAAGCGTGACCGCCGAGGAGGTACGCCAGGCGTTCGGCGCCGCTGATGTCGCGCCGGCCCACCTGAAGTCGTTGATGGCCCACCTCGCCGGACTCGGGATCTCCGTCGAGCTGGGCGCGCCCGCCGACCAGCGCGCGGTCGCCGCCGCGGCGCGCAAGACGGCGACCTCGACGGCCAGCACGGCCAAGAAGGCCGCGCCGGCCGCCAAGAAGGCCGCCGCCGCGCCCGCCGCCAAGAAGGCCGCCGCGCCGGCGAAGAAGGCCGCGGCCGCCAAGAAGGCCGACACGGCCACGGCCGTCGCCGAGGCGCCCGCGGTCGGCCCCGACGGCAAGAAGGTGCTGCCGGACATCTCCGACGAGCAGTTCGAGAAGGACGTCGCCGCCGACTCGACCATCAAGGAGGACGAGGAGGAGGCCAGCGCCACGTCCTCGTTCGTGGTCTCCACGGCCGACGACACCGACGAGCCGGCCCAGCAGGTCATGGTGGCCGGCGCGACGGCCGACCCGGTCAAGGACTACCTGAAGCAGATCGGCAAGGTCCCGCTCCTCAACGCCGAGATGGAGGTCTCGCTCGCGAAGCGGATCGAGGCCGGCCTGTTCTCCGACGAGAAGCTCGCCCGCGGCGGCAAGGTCTCCGCGAAGCTCCAGGAGGAGCTGGAGTGGATCGCCGAGGACGGCCGCCGGGCCAAGAACCACCTGCTCGAGGCCAACCTGCGTCTCGTCGTCTCCCTCGCCAAGCGCTACACCGGTCGCGGCATGCTCTTCCTGGACCTCATCCAGGAGGGCAACCTCGGCCTGATCCGCGCGGTGGAGAAGTTCGACTACACCAAGGGCTACAAGTTCTCGACGTACGCCACCTGGTGGATCCGTCAGGCGATCACCCGCGCGATGGCCGACCAGGCCCGCACCATCCGCATCCCGGTGCACATGGTCGAGGTCATCAACAAGCTCGCCCGCGTGCAGCGCCAGATGCTGCAGGACCTGGGCCGCGAGCCCACCCCGGAGGAGCTCGCCAAGGAGCTCGACATGACGCCGGAGAAGGTCGTCGAGGTGCAGAAGTACGGCCGCGAGCCGATCTCCCTGCACACCCCGCTCGGTGAGGACGGCGACTCCGAGTTCGGTGACCTCATCGAGGACTCCGAGGCGATCGTGCCGGCCGACGCGGTGAGCTTCACGCTCCTGCAGGAGCAGCTGCACGCCGTCCTCGACACCCTCTCCGAGCGCGAGGCGGGCGTGGTCAGCATGCGCTTCGGCCTCACCGACGGCCAGCCGAAGACGCTGGACGAGATCGGCAAGGTCTACGGCGTGACCCGCGAGCGGATCCGCCAGATCGAGTCCAAGACGATGTCCAAGCTGCGTCACCCGTCGCGCTCGCAGGTCCTGCGCGACTACCTCGACTGAGTCAGCACCAACGCCAGATCCCCACGCGCCGGCGCTGCGCGTCCCGCTCCACCGCGGTGTACGACGCGCGCCGGGCGTAGGGCCCGTCGCCGTAGACGTACACCTCGGCGAGCCCGGCGGCGAGCTGCGCCCGGCCCACGTCGAGCCCGTCGTCGGCGCGCTGCACGTAGCGCAGCAGGCGGTGGTAGCGGTCCACCCGGACCTGCGCCGGATCGGCCGCGAGGCGCACCCGCGACCCGCGGGGGAGCAGGCGGTGCATCGCGCGTGAGCCGGCGAGCCCGCCGCACTCGTGCCGCCCGAACAGCACCTCGTGGGTGTCGATCCCGAGCACCCGGACGTGCCAGCGGCGGCCGTCGCGGAGCCGGACGATGATCGTGTCGCCGTCCTCGACGCGGAGCACGGTGGCGTCGTACCGGACAGCGGGCGCCGGCAGCGCCGCCGCCCGGGTGGCGACCGGCCCGGCCGGTGCGGCGACGGGCGCGGGCGGCGGGACCTCGCGCGCCTCGACCGCGGTCAGGCCGCCCACGAGGACGGCGACGACGAGGGCTGCACCGATCAGCAGACGTCTCACCCGGCCATGCCAGCCCGGCCGGGCGGAAGGCAGCCCAGCAGGGCGTGGCTGTCGCGTGGCCGTCCCGTGAACAGGTGGTACGACGGCGCCGGGTCGCGCTCAGTCGGCGGCGGGCACGATCAGCGGGGTCCCCGCCACCGGGTCCGGTACGACGACGCAGGGCAGCCCGAACGCCTTCTCGACCAGCTCCGCGGTCACCACCTCGGCGGGCTCGCCCTCGGCGAGGATGCTGCCCGCGGCCATCACCACGAGGTGGTCGCTGTAGCGGCAGGCCAGGTTGAGGTCGTGCAGCACGGTGACGACGGTGCGCCCCGTGCTGCGGTTCAGCGAGCGCAGCAGCCGGAGCAGGTCCACCTGGTGGCTGATGTCGAGGTACGTCGTGGGCTCGTCCAGCAGCAGCAGGTCGGTCTCCTGGGCCAGCGCCATCGCGATCCACACCCGCTGCCGCTGCCCGCCCGACAGCGCGTGCAGCGGGCGGTCGACGAGCTCGGCGGTGTCGGTGGCCTCCAGGGCGGCGGCCACGGCGGCCTCGTCGGTGGCCGACCAGTGCCGGAACCAGCCCTGGTGCGGGTGCCGGCCGCGGGAGACCAGGTCGGCGACGGTGATCCCGTCCGGGGCCACCGGGGTCTGCGGCAGCAGCCCGAGCACCCGGGCCACCTCGCGGGTGCCCTGGTCGAGGATCGGGGTGCCGTCGAGCAGCACCTCCCCGGCGCTCGGGCGCAGCAACCGGGCCAGCCCGCGCAGCAGGGTCGACTTGCCACAGGCGTTGGCACCGACGATCGCGGTCACCCGGCCGTCCAGCACGTCGAGGTCGAGGTGCTCGACGACCGTCCGGCCGTCGTAGCCGAGGGTGAGGGAGCGTGCCGCCAGTCGTGTGCTCATCCGCCGAGCCCTCTCCGGTTGGTGGTGGCGATCAGCCACAGCAGGTACGGCGCCCCGACGGCACCGGTGACGACGCCCGTGGGCATCTCGACGGGCAGGACGTTGACCGCGACGTAGTCGGCGAGCAGGCACAGGATGGCGCCCACGGCGCCCGCGGCGAGGATGCTGCCGCGCGCCGGGCCGAGCAGCCGGTCGGCGACCGGCCCGGCGACGAGCGCGACGAACGCGATCGGTCCCGCGACGGCGGTGGCGAGCGCCGTGAGCAGCACGGCCACGCCGATCAGCAGCAGCCGGCTCGGCTCCAGGCGGGCTCCGAGGCCGCGAGCGGTCTCGTCGCCGAGCTCGAGGGTCCGCAGCATCCGCTGGAGCACCGGGACGAGCGGGGAGAGCGCGAGCAGGCTCCACAGCAGCACGTCGTTCTCGGCGTCGCCGGCCTGGCCGATCGATCCGGTCAGCCAGTGCAGGGCCTCGCGCGCCTCGGTGAGCGAGGTGCGGGTGAGCAGGTAGCCGGTGATGCCGGCCGCGAAGGCGGACATCCCGATCCCGATCAGGATGAAGCGGTAGCCGGTGATCCCGTCGCGCCAGGCGAGCAGGTACATCGCCGCGGCGAACAGCAGGGCCCCGGCCAGTGCCAGCACCGGGATGCTCAGCCCGGCGAGGGCCGGCACGGCGATCCCGGCGACGGCGAAGACGCTGGCGCCCGCGGAGATGCCGACGAAGTCCGGTGAGGCGAGCGGGTTGCGCAGCAGCTGCTGGAAGATCGTGCCGGCCGCGCCGAGCGCGATGCCGACCCCGATCGCGGCGCGCACCTGGGGGAGCAGCAGGTCCTGGACGATGAAGTCGACCGAGGTGCTCTCGCGGGTGCCGAGCAGCGAGCCGAGCACCTGGTCGATGCTCAGGCGGACCGAGCCGAAGCAGAGCGCGAGCAGGCCGAGCAGGAGGGCCACCGCCAGCAGCACGAGCGGTACGACGACCGCCCGCCGCGCCCGTCGCCGGCGGACCTGCCGCAGCGCCCCGACCGCGGTGCTCACAGCTCCGCCAGCCGGGAGTAGCGGACCAGCCCGATGAAGAACGGCGCGCCGAGCACGCCGAGGACCACCCCGACCTGGAGCTCGCCCGAGCCGCCGACGACCCGGCCGAGCACGTCGGCGACCAGCAGCAGCACCGGCCCGAGCAGCAGCGAGTAGGGCAGGATCCACCGGTAGTCGGGCCCGCAGATCGCACGGGCCACGTGCGGCACGACCAGCCCGACGAAGACGATCGGCCCGCAGGCGGCGGTCGCCGCGCCGCAGAGCACGGCGACCACGGCGAACAGCCCGACCCGGGTGCGGGTGAGCCGGATGCCGAGGCCCCGGGCGGCGTCGTCGCCGAGCGCCAGCGCGTTCAGCGGGCGTCCGCAGAGCAGGCCGAGCACCAGGCCGAGCACGATGACCGGGGCGACCCCGGTCACGACGGGGGCGTACCGCCCGGCCAGCGAGCCGACCTGCCAGAACCGGAACTCGTCCTGCGCCCGGATGTCGGTGAGCAGCAGCCCGATCGTGATCGCGCCCAGCCCGGCGGTGATCGCGGCACCGGCGAGGGCCATCTTCACCGGGGTCGCGCCGTCGCGGCCGAGCGAGCCCACGCCGTACACCAGGGCGGTGGCGGCGAGCGCGCCGACGAAGGCGAGCACGACGTGCGGCCCGATCCCGGTGATGCCGAGGACGGTGATGCCGAGGACGACGGCGAGCGCGGCGCCGGCCTCGATGCCCATGATCGACGGATCGGCGAGCGGGTTGCGGGTCAGCCCCTGCAGGATCGCCCCGGAGACGCCGAGCGCCGCGCCGACCAGGACGCCGAGGATCGTGCGCGGCACCCGCAGCCGGACGGTGACGGTGTCGTCGGTCGTGACCGCGGCGAGGTGGCCCAGTGCGTCGAGCACGTCGGCCAGGCCGATCTCGCGCGAGCCCTGGGTGATGCTGAGGAACACCAGCGCCAGGAGCAGGACGAGGAGGCCGACCAGTCCTCCCGCGCGTCCACCGCGGCGCCGCCGCTCAGTCACCGATGGAGTCGTCGAGGCCGGACAGCTCGCCGCGCAGCTTGTCGAGCGCGGTCGCGAAGTGGCCGTAGGTGTGCAGCCAGAAGCCGGGCCACTCCACGATCTGCCCGGCCTTCGCGGCACGGATCGAGGTCCAGGTGGGCTGCGACTTCACCGTCTTGCGGTCGGCGGCCATGCTGCGGTTGTCGAACATCAGCACGTCGGGCTGGTACTTGTCGGCGTTCTCCCAGCTCAGGTTCTCCCAGTACGGGAAGCCCTTGTCGGGGGAGTCCGGCTCGATGATGTCGAGGCCCCAGCGGTCGAAGTCCTGCAGCTCGGGAGCGAACTCCGGGTTGGCGACGTAGAGCAGGTCGCTGGCGGGGGAGACCGCCAGGGCGGTGAAGTCCTTCTCCTTCATCGCCGCGACGAAGGCGTCGCGGGCCTTCTCGAAGGCCGCCTTGTCCTTCGCGCCCTGGGAGCTCTCGACGTCCGCGCCGAGGCTCTTCGCGAGCTTCTCGTATCCCTCGGCGAGGTCGAGGATCGAGTCGCCCTGGGAGGCGCCGACCACCGGAGCGAGGTCGGCGAGCTTCTTGCTCTTGGCCTTCACGCCGTCCTCGAAGCCGGAGTGCGCCTTCTCGGCCGGCCACCAGTCGGCGACGATCAGGTCGGGGGAGAGGGTGGAGGCCTTCGCGACGTCGATCGCGCCCCACTCCTCGCCGAGGATGGTGATCCCGCTGAGGTCCAGGCCCTGCAGGTTGGGGTCGGTCTTGACCGACTCGTCGCCGTAGATGCCGACCGGTGTGATGCCGTAGGACATCAGCGCCGCGGCCTCCGCGGCGTGCGCGATGATCCGGGTCGGGGTCTTGTCGAGCTTCACGACCTCACCGGAGCCGTCGGTGAAGGACCAGGGCCCGGCGGGCGCGCCGGACGCGTCCGAGCCGGGCCGGTCGCCGGCGCTGTCGTCGACGTCGGAGGCGCAGGCGGAGAGCGCGAGGGTCAGGCTGGTGGCCGCGACGAGGGCCAGGCGACGAATCATGAGGAAAGGCTAACCTAACTCGGTCGTACGACTCCCGGGGCGTCCGAAAACGCCGCGAGGCCCCGAGTCTCCTCGGGGCCTCGCGCTGCGGTCTGCGCGACGTCAGTCGGCGGCGGGCACCGGCTTGTCGGTCAGCTTGTGGGTCTCGTCGTGCACGGCGGACGCGATCTCGCGCAGCTTGTCGCCGTGCTCGCGTGCGTGGTGCGCACAGAAGAGAAGCTCTCCGCCCGTGGCGAGCTCGACACGGAGGTAGGCCTGGGCGCCACAACGGTCACAGCGGTCCTCCGCGGTCAGCGGCGCGCTGGGAGCAACAGCAGTCGTCATCTCGGGCCTCTCTTTCGCTCGTACGTCAACCCTTATCGGGTGACGTGGGGATCAACGTAGCGACTTGCGCAAAGATTCCCGTCGGGTTGTGGTCCACGGCACGTCCTTGCTGCGTTCATCCCATCACCTCGTCCCGGTAGGTTTCTCGATTTTCCAGTACCCGAAACCCGGATGTGATCATCCGGCTGCTGGTGCCGCTCATCGTCCCTCCGCCCTCCGCCGTGCGCCTGCACCGGTGCGCGGCGTGTCGCCGGTAGATTCGGACCCTGCAGCACTCCAGTACCACCCGTCCCGAAAAGGAGCCGGTCATCGCCGACAACACCTACAACGCAGCCCACCTCCTGGTCCTCGAGGGCCTCGACGCCGTGCGGAAGCGTCCCGGGATGTACATCGGCTCCACCGACACCCGGGGGCTGATGCACTGCCTGTGGGAGATCATCGACAACGGCGTCGACGAGGCGCTCGGCGGCTTCGCCAAGACCGTCGACGTCGTCCTGCACGCCGACGGCTCGGTCGAGGTCCACGACGACGGCCGCGGCATCCCGATCGACAAGGAGCCCAAGACCGGGCTCACCGGCGTCGAGGTGGTCGCGACCAAGCTGCACGCCGGCGGCAAGTTCGGCGGCGGCTCGTACGTCGCCACCGGTGGCCTCCACGGCGTCGGACTGTCGGTCGTCAACGCGCTCTCGTCGCGGATGGACATCGACGTGGACCGCTCACCGGCCACCCAGGGCATCAGCTTCCAGCGCGGTGTCCCCGGGGTCTTCGACGGCGAGGGACCCGGCGCGTCGTTCACGCCCGGGTCGGGGCTGAGCCGCAAGGGCGGCCGCGTGGCCAAGGGCAGGAGCGGCACCCGGATCCGGTTCTGGCCGGACCGCCAGATCTTCACCAAGGACGCCGGCTTCGTCCTCGACGGGCTGATCGGCCGCGCCCGGCAGACCTCCTTCATCGTCCCCGGCCTCGAGCTGGTCATCCGCGACCAGCGCGCCGCGGACAAGGCCGAGTGGACCGAGGAGCGCTTCCGCCACGACGGCGGCATCGGCGAGTTCTGCGACTTCCTCGCCACCGGTGACCCGGTCACCGAGGTGCTCCGCCTCCAGGGCAGCGACACCTTCACCGAGACCGTCCCGCTGCTCGACGACAAGGGGCACATGACCCCGCAGGACGTCGAGCGTGAGCTCACCGTGGACGTCGCGGTCCGGTGGGGCACGACGTACGACACCGAGCTGCGCTCGTTCGTCAACGTGATCGCCACCCCCAAGGGCGGCACCCACGTCTCCGGCTTCGAGAGCGCGCTGACCAAGACCTTCAACGACGCCATGCGGGCCACCAAGGCGCTCAAGGTCAACGACGACGACGTCATCAAGGACGACATCCTCGAGGGGATGACCGCGGTCGTGACGGTGCGCCTCGCCGAGCCGCAGTTCGAGGGGCAGACCAAGGAGATCCTCGGCACCCCGGCGGCCCGCACCGTCGTACGGAAGGTGGTGGCGGCCGAGCTCAAGGAGTTCCTCACCTCCACCAAGCGGGCCGAGAAGGCGCAGGCCAAGCTCCTCATGGAGAAGGTCGTGGGCGCGTCCAAGACCCGGATCGCCGCACGCCAGCACAAGGAGACCCAGCGCCGGAAGAACGCGCTGGAGTCCTCCTCGCTGCCCGCCAAGCTCGCCGACTGCCGCGCCTCCGACAACGAGCGCACCGAGCTGTTCATCGTCGAGGGTGACTCCGCGCTCGGCACCGCCAAGCTCGCGCGCAACGCCGAGTTCCAGGCGCTGCTGCCGATCCGCGGCAAGATCCTGAACGTGCAGAAGGCCTCGGTCGGCGACATGCTCAAGAACGCCGAGTGCGCCTCGATCATCCAGGTCGTCGGCGCCGGCTCCGGGCGCACCTTCGACCTCGACGCGCGGCGCTACGGCCGGATCATCTTCATGGCCGACGCCGACTCCGACGGCGCCCACATCCGCACGCTCCTGGCCACCCTCTTCTTCAAGTACATGCCCGAGCTGGTCAAGGCCGGCCGGGTCTTCTCCGCCGTGCCGCCGCTGCACCGGATCGAGATCTCCAACCCCAAGAAGGGCCAGGAGAAGTACGTCTACACCTATTCCGACGACGAGCTGCAGCGCAAGCTCGCCGAGCTGAAGAAGAAGAACGTGAAGTGGAAGGACCCGGTCCAGCGCTACAAGGGGCTCGGCGAGATGGACGCCGACCAGCTGGCCGAGACCACGATGGACCCGCGCCGTCGTACCTTGCGGCGGCTGACGGTCGACGAGCTGGAGATGGCCGCGGGGATCTTCGAGCTGCTGATGGGCAGCGACGTCGCGCCGCGCAAGGAGTTCATCATCCAGGGCGCCTACGAGGTCGACATGGAGACGCTCGACGCATGACGGCCGCCGCCCGGCGGAGGCCGTGGTGCCCGGCCGTGTGGCGGGACGCGTCAATTCGCGCAGCATGACGCCACGTGGCGTCTCCGGCGGTCCATGATGCCGGCGTGAGCTCTCTCGGGCGTCGACGCGTCCTCCTGCCGTTGCTGATCGCCGTGGGCCTCCTGGCGGGACTCGCCGGGGGCGGCGCCCACGCGGAGGCGCCGGACCACCTGCCCGCCGCCGGCGACGTGGTCCGCGTGGAGTCCCTGCCGGAGGCGTCGTGGGTGCCGGGCGTCACTGCCGCGGCCTATCGGCTGACCTACGTCACCACCGACACCTTCGGCCGGCCGGCGACCTCGACCGGCGCCGTCTTCGTCCCGCAGGGCACGGTCCCCGCCGGTGGCTGGCCGGTCCTGGCGTGGGCGCACGGCACGACCGGCCTCGCCGACACGTGCGCCCCCTCGGCGTCCCCGGCCATGTTCACCCCGACCAGCCGGGCCTACCTGCGCACCTGGATGGAGCAGGGCTACGCCGTGGTGGCCAGCGACTACGCCGGGCTCGGCACCCCCGGACCGCACGCCTACCTCGACGCCGAGGCGGCGGCGCACAACGTCGTCGACATGGTCCGCGCTGGGCACGCCTTCGGGGCCGGGCTGCCGCCGGGGCAGCGGCTGTCGAACCGGTGGGTCGCCCTGGGCCAGTCGCAGGGAGCCGGTGCGGCGATCGCGACCGCCCGACAGGCGACCGCGCTCGGTGGCCCGACGCTGTCGTACCTCGGCGCGGTCGGGACCGGCACCCCGGCGTACATCGACCGGCTGCTGCTCGCGTTCGGGCCGGGGCTGCCGCCGGTGCCGGTCCTGCCGGACAAGATGACGGCGTACCTCGCCTACCTCCTGGCCAGTCTCGACACCGCCCGGCCCGCGCTCCGGCTCGACACCTTCCTCACCGCGCGTGGACGCGACGCGCTCGCGAAGGCACGCACGCTGTGCCTCGACGACCTCGCTGCCGCGGTGCACGGGCACGGCATCGGGGAGTGGCTGACCCGGCCGCTCGTGGCGGTCCCCGGGTTCGCGGCGACCGTCGTGGACTACCTCGGCATGCCGGTCACCGGCTTCGACCGGCCGCTCTTCCTCGGTCACGGCCTGCTGGACGTGGACGTCCCGGTCCCCGCTACCGCGGCGTACGTCGCCACGCTCACGCTCACCGGGCAACCGGTCACGTTCCGGACCTATCCCACCGACCACCGCGGCACGATGACGGCCGCGCTCCAGGACTCCGTGCCCTTCGTCGCCCGGTTGTTCGCCGGGTGAGACCGGGCGTGTGAGGTCGACAGGGACCTCCGCAGGCATGATGCTGTCCCCGTGGTGAACGAGAGCCGCGCGGCAGTGGTCAAGCTGCTCAAGGCACGGGGGGCGAAGGCACGACGGGGGCACCTGCGGATCCCGGTCGGCGACCTGTTCTGGTACGTCGACCCGCGGGCCGAGGGCGTGGGCCGTCACGCGCACCTGTTGCTGGAGGTCGGCTGCTGGGCGCCGGAGGTCTCGCCGGAGCCGGACGGGGGCGCGGTGGACTGCCCGCTGCTGTTCGACGTCCCGCTGCGCGACGTGGTCGCGGACACCACCCACCTGCTCGACCTCGTCACCGGGATCGGCGACCTGCCCACCCTGGGCCAGCGCCTCGACGAGCTGTCGGGGGCGCTGGTGGACAAGGTGCTGCGCGAGCGCTGGGTCTGACGCCCGCGCTGGCCTCAGACCTCCTGGGAGAGCAGGCCCGTGTCGACGTCGTAGATGAAGCCGCCGACCCGGACGCTGTCGGGGATGAGCGGGTGCGCCCGCACGCGCTGGACGTCGCCGACGAGCGCTGCCGCCTGGCCGTCGGTGACGGGCAGGGTCAGCCAGGAGGTGTCCTGGCCGGTGGCGCTGTCGAGGCGCTCGCGCAGCGCGGCCTCGCTGTTGCTCGCGACGGCGCAGCGGGTGTGCGGGATGATCATGATCCGGTCGACGTTGAGCATGTGGACCGAGATCACGAGGGCGTCGAGGGTGAGGTCGTCGACCCGTCCGCCGGGATTGCGCAGGATCTTCGCGTCGCCCGCCTTCAGCCCGGTCAGGCCGAGCGGGTCGATCCGCGAGTCCATGCAGGTGACCAGGCCGATGCCGGCGCGGGCGATGCCGTCGAAGCCGCCCTGGCCGAAATCGGCGGCGTAGTCACGGTTGGCCTGGAGCAGGTCGTCGAAGTCACCCATGGCCTACAGATTAGTGGCCGCGCCGGAGCCGTCGGTCGCGGTGTCCACCTCCCGGCGCAGGTCGGCGAGCGGGTCCCCGCCGTGCCAGGTGCCGTACGACGCGACGGGGCGGAAGCGGGCGAAGAAGTGGTCACGCAGCTCGACCTTCTCCTCGACGCGCCGTCGGGCCGGCTCGTGGACCGGACCCCGGTAGGTGAATTGGGTCATCGCCTTCTGCGAGCGCCACATCGTGACCGTGCCGAAGCCCAGCCGGCCGTCGAGGAAGCCGAGTCGGAAGGTCTCCGCGGCGTTCGCGTCGAGCGCGCGGCAGACCTCGCGGTTGCCGCGGAAGAAGGCGGGCACGCCGCGCGGCGGGGCGGCGGCGTAGGTGACCACGACGACGGGCTCCTCGGGACGGAGCCGCTCGACGCCCGAGGTGTCGGGCTGCCAGCCGCGCCAGGCGCCGCGCACGACGGTCGCCGCGTCCAGGGCGAGCGACCACGACTCCCGCGCGTCGCCGACGTAGGCCGCCGGCCAGCCCGCGCCGAGGCAGGCGTCGCGGGCGGCGCGGTCGTGCCAGGCCACCAGCAGCGCCGTACGACGGACGCGGGGCCGCCCGCCGGTGCGAGCCGTCAGGGCGATGTCCGCGCCGAGACGTGCGTGCGCGACGCCGGGGACCCGCTCGATCTCCGCCGCCAGCCGCGGGCGGTGCCGCCAGAACGCCGGCAGCTCGCGCACCCGGTGCTCGACCAGGTGCAGCGAGAGGGTCACGAGAGTCGCCGCTGGGCGAGGTAGACGCCGTGCCCGAGCGGGCCGGCGACGAAGGTCAGCAGCAGCGCCACTCGCGCGGTCCGGCCGCGGTCGAGGGCGTCCTGCCAGATCCACTGCCCGACGAGCAGGTCGAAGGTGAGGTAGTGCGACCAGGCGGCGAGGAAGACGTCGCCCTGGCCGAGCTGCTGGCGCAGCACGTCGGGGTCACGGAAGTCCAGGGGTGCGCGGTTGCGGACGATGCCGCTGCCGAGCAGGCCGGTGTAGGCGACGGACAGGCCGGCGTGCACGGGCACGGCCCGGCGGACCAGACGCCGGGTCAGCCGGGAGCGGGGGGCGAGGATCATCGCCGCCCAGACCGGGACGACGCTGGCGTTGAGGCCGGAGAACAGGCGGCGGCGGGTGGGGCCGAGGTCGGTGGGCTCGGGCATGGTGGGCTCCTTCTCAGGCGGGGGAGGCGGGTGCGAGCCAGCCCTCGATGACGGCCCACGCAGCACTCATCACGTCGACCTCCTCGGGGATCTGGCCGGCGATGGTGAGCACGGACAGGCCGTGGACCTGCGCCCACAGCGAGGTGACGACGGTGTCCACCGGCGCGGGGCGGAAGCGCCCGGCGTCCAGCGCGCGTCGTACGGCGTCGGTGATCCGCTCGATCGCGCGCAGCCGCGCGGTGTCGAGCTCGGGGGACCGGGTCAGCCCGGCTGCGGCGTCGGTGAACATCGCCTCGTAGAGCCGGGGGTGCTCGGTGGCCCAGCCGACGTAGCGCAGGCCCAGGCCGGCGATGTCGGTGACCGGGTCGTCGGTCGGCGGGTCGGTGGCCTGCGCGTCGGCGAAGGCGGTGAAGGCGCTGATCAGCACCGCCTGGTGCAGCGCCTCCTTGTTGCCGAAGAGCGAGTAGACCGCCGCCGTCGAGGTGCCGGCGCGCTCGGCGACGTCGCGCAGGGCCAGGGCCGCGATCCCGTGCTCGGCGACCGTGGCGAGGGCACAGGCCATGATCTCCGCGCGGAGCTCGAGGGTGTGGGTGCGGGGACGCGCCATGGCCCGACGGTAATCCAAACGTCGTTATGTAACAAGGTTTGGAAACTCATCCGCCGGCGCGCAGCACCTCCGCGGTGTCCACGCCGCGGGTCTTCGCCCGGGCGAAGAGGGCCAGGGCCAGCGCCCCCGCGGCGAAGGCCGCGACGGCGGCACCGACGAACACCGCGTGCTCCTGGACGATGCCCAGCTCGCGCAGGTCGAGGCCGGGGTCGGACTCCTGCGCGGCGTACAGCCTGCGCAGGCCGATCGTCGTCAGCGCCGAGATGCCGACCAGCATGCCGACCATCCGGGCGACCACGACCAGGGCACTGGCGAGGCCGTGCGCGTCGTCGTCGGTGGAGGCCAGGATCGCCGCGTTGACCGGGGCCAGGGCGAGGCCGAAGCCGAGGCCGCCGAGCACGAGCGGCAGGTTCGAGGCGAAGCCGTCGAGGCTGGTCCTGTCCCACTGCGCCATGGCCAGGAAGGACGCGCCCGCGGCGGCCATCCCCACCGCGGTCAGCACGCCGGCGTTGACGCGGCGCAGCAGCCAGCCGCCCACCAGCGCGCCGATCGGCAGCGCCACCAGGAAGCGGAGCAGGACCAGCGCCGCGCCGAGCTGCGAGTCCGGCTGGGTGGTGGTGCGGGCGAAGAGCGGGATGTCGACGAGCGCGGCGATCAGCGCCCAGCCGACCAGGAAGCTGACGACCAGTGCCCCCCAGGCCGGGGTCGCGCGCAGCGCTCCGCGCGGCACGATCGGGTCCGCGGCCCGGCGTAGGTGGAGCAGCAGCAGGACCAGCGCGAGCGCGGAGCCGGCGAGGAACCACGGTCCCTGCGGCGAGAACACCGCCACCTCCGGGTCCGCGGTCGCGAAGGCGAGCACGATGCCACCGAGCACCGCGGCCAGCAGCACCGCGCCCAGCAGGTCCGCGGCCACCAGGTGACCGAGCCAGCCGCGCAGGTCGACCAGCGCCCGCGGTAGGAACCAGCACCACAACAGCAGGGCGAGGAAGGCCCCGATCGTCGCGACGCCGATCGGGGTGACCCAACGGCTGCCACCGTCGACGTAGGGGATGAAGAGCTGGCCCCAGGTCAGGTCGCGCTGGAGGTCCGAGGGCTGCAGGAACGTGACCAGGCCGGTCACCACGAGCGCGGCGAGGAGCAGCAGTGCCACGGTGCGCGCGGGCCACACCCGGGCGCGCGGTGCCCGCGCGGCGGGCACGACGGAGGTGCGGGCCAGCAGGCTCACCGCGACCAGCAGCGCGGCCCCACCGGCGAGGTTGATCGCGAAGATCCCCCGCCAGGTGGTGAACGACAGCACCAGCGCACCGAACAGCGGCCCGAGCACGCTGCCGAACTCCTGCACCGCGCTGACCAGGCCGAGCGGCAGCCCACGGCGCTCGACCGGGTAGAGCGCCGCGACGAGCGACATCGTGGCCGGGACCAGCCCGCCGCCGCCGACGCCCTGGAGGAAGCGCCCGGCGACCATGCTGGGCAGGTCGTAGGACACCGCCGTGACGAAGGAGCCGATCGCGAACAGCACGAGCGACATCGCCAGCACCGGCACCTGCCCCCGCAGGTCGGCGATGCGCCCGATGAGGGGCAGCATCGCGACGTACCCGAGCAGGAAGCCGGACACGATCGGCGCCGCCCGCTGGAGCTCGTCGACCGGGATGCCGGCGCCGGCCATCATGTCCGGCAGCGCCAGCACGACGACGTAGGTGTCGACGGCGGCGAAGGCCACCGCGATGGCGCAGAGGGTCAGCAGCAGGCGGTCACGCGCCGCCGGTCGCACGTCGGGACCGGTCGCCCCGGCCATCTCGCTCATTTCGGTGCGGTGATGTCCTTGGTGACGTCGTACTTCGTGACGTCGATCGTGTAGGTCACCGCGTCGGAGTCGGGGAAGAAGACCCCGGTCAGCCGGGCGCTGCGGAGGTAGCCCTTGTCGTCCACGCGGTAGGTCGCGTCGAACTCGTCGCCCTCCGCGCACGGCAGGATCGCGCGGATCGCGTCCCCGGTGGCCGTGCCGGAGTACGTCGTGAAGATCTCCTTGTTGTCCTCACCACCGCGCTCGGCCTTGCCGGCCTCGACGTCCTTGCTGGAGGTGAGCACCGTCGAGACGCCGGTCTCCGGGTCGAGCAGGGTCGCCGGGTCGGGGGCGCACAGCTCCTTGGGCTGGTACTTGTCGCTCCAGCCGCCGAGCAGGGCGTGGTTGATCCACAGCGTGCCGTCGGCGGAGATGACCGGCACGTCGTTGACCGGCAGGCCGGAGACCGAGCCGCTGACCTTGCCCTCGAAGGTGGCGGGGTCGGCGACGATCGTGCCGGTGGCCTCCTTGAGGAAGTTGCCGCCCGGGTCGTCCTTGGTCGAGATCGAGAGCTCGACACCGCTGGTGCCGTCGAGCAGCTTCTTCGCCTCGGCGCTCGCGTCGCTCCAGGAGGCGACGTCGTCACCGCCGCCCTTGCCTCCGCCGTCGCCCGAGCAGGCGGTCAGGCCGGAGACGGCGAACAGTCCGGTGAGCAGGCCCGCGGCCACGCGGGTGGAGGTCGTCATGACACTCACCCTGACACATTCGTGGGGGCCGCAAACGTCGAGCCCGCGGAGAGCGGGCCCGCCGCAGCCGCGATCGGCTGACTGGCGGGCACGCCGGAGCCGTCGCGCCGCCCGCCCGCGTCGGGCAGGTCGACCGGGGCGCCGCTCGCCGCCGCCGCGCGGGCCGGCGCCGGGCCGGCCCAGGCGAACACCAGCGTGTCCTCGCCCTTGAGGAAGCGATGGCAGCGCACGCCGCCGGTGGCGCGACCCTTGGCGGGGTACTCCCAGAAGTCGGTCACCTTCACCGACCCGGGCTCGGTGCCGGGCAGCGCGGTCGAGGAGCCGGAGGCGGTGACCAGCACGACGCCGCCGGGCGCGTTGAGGTCGAGCACCCCGAACCAGACCACCCGCTCGCCGTCGGCGACCCGGACGCCGGCCATGCCGCCGCCGGAGCGGCCCTGCGGCCGGACCCCGTCGGCGCCGTAGTGGAGCAGCTGGGCGTCGGAGGTGACGAAGCACAGCTCCTCGGTGCCGGAGGTCAGCTGGACCGCGCCGACGACCTCGTCGCCGTCCTTGAGCCCGATCACCTCCCACTCGTCCTTGTTGAGGACCTCGGGGTTGACCCGCTTGACGACACCCTGCTTCGTGCCGAGCGCGAGGCCCGGACCCTCGCTGGTGAGCGTCGTCAGCCCGAGCGCGCGCTCGCCCTTGGCCAGCTCCAGGACCTCGCTGAGCGGCAGGCCGCCCTGCAGGTTGGGCTCGTTGGCCGACGGCGGCATCGCCGGCAGGTCCAGCACCGCGAGCCGGAGCAGGCGTCCGGCGGAGGTGATGATGCCGATGTCGGCGCGCGCCGTCGTACGGACCGCGGAGACGACCACGTCGTGGTTGGCCCGGCCGCCGCCGCTGCCGACCGGCTCGTCGGTGGTCGTGCGGGCCAGCAGGCCGGAGGAGGAGAGCAGCGCGAAGCACGGGTCGTCGGCGACCTCCAGCGGGGCGGCCGCGGCGGCGACGGCGGTGCTGCCGGCCGACTCCAGCAGGACGGTACGACGCGGCGTGCCGAACGTCTTCGCGACCTCGGCCAGCTCGGTGGAGACGACCTTCTTGAGCAGCGCGTCGTCGCCCAGGATCGCGTCGAGCTCCTCGATCTCCTTGCGCAGCTCCTCCTGCTCCTTCTCCAGCTCCAGCCGGGAGAAGCGGGTGAGCCGGCGCAGCTGCATCTCCAGGATGTACTCCGCCTGCGCCTCGGAGAGGTCGAAGACGCTCATCAGCCGCTCCTTGGCGGCCGCGGAGTTGTCACTGGTGCGGATGACCTGGATGACCTCGTCGATGTCGAGCAGCGCGATCAGCAGGCCGTCGACGAGGTGGAGGCGGGCGGCCTTCTTGTTGCGGCGGAACTGCGAGCGGCGGCGGACGACGTCGTAGCGGTGCTGGAGGAAGACCTCCAGCATCTCCTTGAGGCCGAGCGTGCGCGGCTGGCCGTCGACCAGGGCGACGTTGTTGATGCCGAAGGAGTCCTCCATCGGCGTGAGCTTGTAGAGCTGCTCCAGCAGCGCCTCGGGCACGAAGCCGTTCTTGACCTCGATGACCAGGCGCAGGCCGTGCTCGCGGTCGGTGAGGTCCTTCATGTCCGCGATGCCCTGGATCTTCTTGGTCTGGACCAGGGTCTTGATCCGCTCCATCACCTTCTCGGTGCCGATGCCGTAGGGGAGCTCGGTCACCACGATGCCCTTGCGCCGCCCGATCGTCTCGACCCGGGCGGTGGCGCGCATCTTGAAGACGCCGCGGCCCGACTCGTAGGCGTCGCGGATGCCGTCGAGGCCGACGATCTTGCCGCCGGTGGGCAGGTCCGGGCCGGGGATGAAGCGCATCAGCCCCTCGACGTCGGTCTTCGGGTGCTGGATCAGGTGGCGCAGCGCCTGGACGACCTCCACCAGGTTGTGCGGGGCCATGTTGGTCGCCATGCCGACCGCGATGCCGGTCGTGCCGTTGACGACCAGGTTGGGGATCGCCGACGGCAGCACCGTCGGCTCGTACTCCCGGCTGTCGTAGTTGGGCTTGAAGTCGACGGTGTCCTCGTCGATCGAGTCCGTCATGGCCAGCGCGGGCGGCGCCATCCGGCACTCGGTGTAGCGCATCGCCGCCGGCGGGTCGTCGGGCGAGCCGAAGTTGCCGTGCCCGTCGATGAACGGCAGCCGCAGCGACCACGACTGCGCCGTGCGGACCAGGGCGTCGTAGATCGCGCCGTCACCGTGCGGGTGCAGGCGACCCATCACCTCGCCGACGACGCGGGCGGACTTCACGTGCCCCCGGTCGGGCCGCAGGCTCATGTCGTTCATCGTGTAGAGGATGCGGCGCTGCACCGGCTTCAGCCCGTCGCGCGCGTCGGGCAGCGCGCGGGAGTAGATGACCGAGTAGGCGTACTCCAGGAAGGACGACTGCATCTCGTCGCGGATGTCGGTGTCGAGGATGTGCTCCTCGAAGTCCTCCGGAAGGGGTTCTTGCTTCGTACGCCGTGCCATGGGCCGCATTCTTCCGGGTACCCCCGATGAATCCGGGGAGGAGGTCCGGTCTGTCCGGACATGGCGACGGTGATGATGCACGCAGTGGTCTCCGCGGACGGGTTCATCGCGGACGAGGACGACGAGGTCGGACCCCTCTTCGACTGGTACTTCAACGGCGACCGGCCGCTGACCGACGGCGAGGACCACGGCCCGTTCGCGGTCTCGGCCGCCTCCGCGGCGTACGTGAAGCCGATGTGGGCCTCGATCGGCGCGATCATCCAGGGCCGCCACCTCTTCGACCTCACCAACGGCTGGGAGGCGACCCCGCCGGCGGGGGAGCACCTGCTGGTGGTCTCGCACCGGCCCAAGCCCGAGGGCTGGCACCCGGAGGCGGACGTGCCCTTCTTCGACGACGTCGCCGCGGCGGTCGAGGAGGGCAAGCGGCGCGCGGGCGAGAAGGTGCTCGCCATCTGCGCCGGGGACATCGGCGGACAGGCGCTCGCGGCCGGCCTGGTCGACGTGGTGGCGATGGACGTCGTACCGGTGGTGTTCGGGCGGGGCAAGCGCTACTTCGGCGACCTCGCGGGCCAGCACCTGCTGGAGGACCCCGACGTCGTGGTCCAGGGGGACCGGGTGCTGCACCTCAGCTATCGGGTACGCCGCTAGACGGTCGCCTGTGGAGAACCAGTCCGGGCGGGGCGCGACGACGTAGGATCTCCCCATGAGCGCGGCTCACCACGACCCCGATCTGGTCGCCATCGAGGTGCCGGCGGAGGTCGCCGCTGCCCTCGCGGCGCGGGTCGACTCGGGCGAGTACCCCAGCCAGGGCGCCGTCGTCATGAGCGGCCTGCGCCTGCTCGCCGAGGAGGACGAGGTCGTGCACGACTCCGAGGTGGAGCAGTGGTTGCGCACGGTGGCCATCCCGATCGCAAGGGCGACCGCCGCCGACCCCGGCCGCTCGCTGCCCGCTGACGAGGTGCGCGGCCGGCTCGCCGACAGGCGCGCCCGCCGCGGGTGATCCGCCGGCTCCTCTACTCGCCCGAGGCAGTCGCCCAGCTCGAGGCGCTGGAGAAGCACGTCCTCGACCGCGCGGGTCCGGCGGTCGCCGGGGCCTACCTGGACCGGCTGCTCGCTTTCTGTGACGAGATCGCTGTCGAACCGGTGGTCGGACGACGCCGGGACGACCTGCTGCCGGGCCTGATGACACGCACCTTCGAGAGGAGGCGGGTCATCTGCTTCCTCGAGCTCGAAGGCGGTGACATCCATGTCCTGGCCGTCTTCGGGGGAAGCGAGGACTGGGAACGCCGCCTGAGCCGGTAGATTTCTCCTCGTGACCGCCGGCGACGCGACCCCCACCGACGAGATCGAGGCGCCGCCCGCGCACTGGGAGGGTGACGTGCTGCTGCGCGACGGCCGCACGGCGCACATCCGGCCGATCCGGCCCGAGGACGACGAGCTGCTCGTCGAGTTCTACGCACGGGTCTCCGACGAGTCGAAGTACTACCGGTTCTTCTCCCCGATGCCGGTCCTCTCCGAGCGCGACGTACGACGCTTCACCCACGTCGACCACGTGGACCGGGTGGCGCTGATCCTGCTCGTGCAGCAGCAGATGATCGCCGTCGGCCGCTACGACGTGGTGGGCGACAACGAGGCCGAGGTCGCCTTCCTCGTGGAGGACGGCCACCAGGGGCGCGGCATCGCGCAGATCCTGCTGGAGCACCTCGCCCAGGCCGGGCGGGAGCGCGGCGTGGAGCGGTTCACGGCCGAGGTGCTGCCCGACAACAGCCGGATGATCCAGACCTTCCGCGACGCGGGCTACCGGGTGGCCAGCGGCTACCACGACGGCGTGATCACGCTGGAGTTCCCGATCGACCCCACGGACACCGCGATCGGGGTGATGCGCGACCGCGAGCACGCCGCGGAGGCGCAGTCGATCCACCGCTTCTTCCAGCCCCGCTCGGTCGCGATCATCGGCGCCAGCCGCCGGCAGGACACGATCGGCCAGGTGCTGGTGCGCAACCTGGTGACCGCCGACTTCACCGGCCGGGTCTACGTCGTCAACCCCAGCGCACCCGCGGTGTCGGGCATGCCGGCGTACAAGAACGTCAACGACATCCCCGACGACGTGGACGTGGCGATCGTCGCGGTGCCCGCCGACGCGGTCACCGACGTGGTGCTCGACTGCGCCAACAAGGGCGTGCACGGGCTGATCGTCATCTCCTCGGGCTTCGCCGAGACCGGCGAGGAGGGGCGGCGCCGCCAGCGGCACCTGGCCGGGCTGTGCCGCTCCTACGGGCTGCGCCTGATCGGGCCCAACTGCCTCGGCGTGATCAACACCGACCCGAGCGTGCAGGTCAACGCCTCGCTGTCCTCGGTCATGCCGGCCCGTGGTCGCGCGGGCTTCTTCTGCCAGTCCGGTGCGCTCGGCTCCGCGATCCTGGAGAAGGTCAAGAACCGTGGCCTGGGCCTGTCCACCTTCGTCAGCGCGGGCAACCGCGCCGACGTCTCGGGCAACGACCTCCTGCAGTACTGGGAGGAGGACGACGCGACCGAGGTCGTCATGATGTACCTGGAGTCGATCGGGAACCCGCGCAAGTTCTCCCGGATCGCCCGCCGTGTCTCGCAGCGCAAGCCGATCGTCGCCGTCCGGTCCGGGCGTACGACGCAAGGCGTCCCGATGGGCCACACCGTCCGCCGCATCGGCGCCCCGCAGGCCGCCGTGGACGCGATGTTCCGCCAGGCCGGGGTGATCCAGGTGGACACCCTCGACGACATGTTCGACGTCGCCCAGCTGCTCGCCCACCAGCCGCTGCCGCGCGGGCGCCGGGTCGCGATCGTCGGCAACTCCGACGCCCTCGGCCTGCTCGCCGCCGATGCCGCCTCGGCGGTCGGGCTGGTCGTCAACCGCTCGGTCGCGCTCGGCGCGGACGCCACCGCCGAGGACTTCGAGGACGCGCTCGACGACGCCATCGACGACCCCGACGTGGACTCGGTCATCGCCGTCTACATCCCGCCGCTCGACGTCTCCGGCGAGGAGGTCGCCAACGTGCTGGCGGCCGTGGGGGAGCAGTCCGACAAGCCGCTGGTCTCCTCCTTCCTCGGCGCCGAGGGCATCCCCGAGCTGCTGCGGGTGCCCGACGTCGCGGGCTCCTCGGCCGGACGCGGCTCGGTGCCGTCGTACCCCGCGGTGGAGGCGGCGGTGCGCTCCCTGGCCCGGGTGGTGGAGTACGCCGTGTGGCTGCACGCCCCCGACGGCCCGGCCGCCGAGGCCGGCGAGGTCGACGTCCGCGGCGCCCGCCGGTTGGTGGAGGGCATCCTCGCCGAGCCCGCCGTGATCGCCGCCGACCGCGAGGTGGAGCTCGACCAGGACCAGGTGACCGCGCTGCTGGCGGCCTACGGCATCGAGCTCTGGCCGACGATCCCGGTGACGAGCCTGGAGGAGGCGAGCGCCGCCGCCGAGCGGCTCGGCTGGGACGTGGTGCTCAAGTCGACGCTCGCCTCGGTGCGTGAGCGGCCCGACCAGGTGCACGTGTGGCGCAACATCAACGGACCGGTGGAGATGGAGGACGCCTGGGGCGACCTCAGCCGGCTGGTGGAGCCGGCGGCCGGGCGGTTCGTGGTGCAGCGCAACGCGCCGACCGGCGTACCGATCGCCGTGCGCTCCTTCGAGGACCCGTTGTTCGGGCCGGTCGTCTCCTTCGGGATCTCCGGTCCGGTGATCGAGCTGCTCGGCGACTGGTCCTACCGGATCCCGCCGCTCGGCGAGCACGACGTCTCCGCGATGGTGCGCGAGGTGAAGAGCGCGCCGCTGCTGTTCGGCTACCGGGGCGCCGAGGCCGTGGACGTCGCCGCCATCGAGGAGCTGATCACCCGGGTGGCCGAGCTGCAGAACGACCTGCCGCAGGTCAGCTCCATCGAGCTGTCGCTCGTGCTCGCCGGGGTGGACGGCGCGCGGGTGCTCACCGCCTCCGCGCGGGTGGCTGCGATCAAGGACCCGCGCCCCGACTCGCTGGTGCGCCGGATGCCCGACCTCATCACCACCATCCCGGACTGATTGTCTGGCGCGAGCGTGTCGGGCGTCGGTCGCTTCGCTCCCCGCCTGCTTCGCATTCGCCGCGGCGATCGGCAGCAAGCTGCTAGGCGCGCGGCTCCCGCCACGCTGCCGCGCGGCCGGAGTCAGCGGCGTGACAGGATGCCGCCTATGACTGACCGGGACCGGCGCGCCGACCTGCTCGCCGCGATCAACCGCACCGGCTACTACCCGGAGGTCGTGGCCGACGCCGTCACCGACGCGAGCGGCGGCGAGCCCATCGTGTCCTACTACGTGCACCACGAGCCGACCTTCGAGCGCGACGAGGTCCGACGCCACCAGACCGTCATCGTGCTGACGCCCTCGCGGCTGATCCTCGCCCACACCGACGAGCACGCGGGCGACGACCTGCTGCCGGAGCCGTACACCTCGACCTCCACCGAGGCGGTCAGCCTCAGCGCGGTCGCCAACGTCGTGGTCACCCGGATGGTCACCAACCCCACGTCGGGCCCGCGCCCGCCCGCGGAGGCCGTGCTCACGATCGGCTGGGGTGCCGTCAGCCGGATCGACCTCGAGCCCGCGGCCTGCGAGGACCCCCAGTGCGAGGCCGACCACGGCTACACCGGCACCGCCTCCTCCGACGACTTCTCGCTCCGGGTCTCGGCCGCCGCCGACGGCACCGACGCGGTGGGCGGGCTGCTGTCCTTCGCCGCTTCCCTGTCCGCGCTGACCCGTGGCTGAGGAGTTCTGCGAGCCGGCGTACGGCGTCCGGTCGCTCGGCGACCTCGTCCCCGCCGCCGCGCACGCCCTCGGCAGCCCGCTCGGCCCCGCGCCGACCGGGCTCACCCTGCCCGATGCCCAGTCGTACGTGGTCTTCCTCATCGACGGGCTCGGCGCGCGGCTGCTGGAGCGGCACGCTCACGCGGCGCCGTACCTCTCCTCGTTGCTGGCGGGGTCCACGCCCGCCACGGCCGGTGTCCCCTCGACGACCTCGACCTCGCTGACCTCGCTCGGCACCGGGCTGGCGCCGGGCGCGCACGGGCTGGTCGGCTTCACCACCCGGATCCCCGGCACCGGCGACCTGCTCAACGCCCTGCTGTGGGACCACGACGTCGAGCCGACCCAGTGGCAGCCGCACACCACGGCGTTCTCCTCGCTGCAGGCGGCGGGGGTGCGGGTGACGGTGGTCAACAAGCGGGAGTTCAACGGCAGCGGGCTGACCGTCGCCGCACACCGCGGTGCCGACTACGTCGGCGTGGACCGGGTCGGCGAGCGGATCGCCGCCGTCGTCGCGGCCTCCCGGCCGGACCCGCGCCAGCCCACGCTCACCTACGTCTACGACGGCGACCTCGACTGGACCGGCCACCGCTGGGGCGTCGCGTCGAGCCAGTGGCTCCAGCAGCTGGCGATGATCGACCACGAGGCCGAGCAGCTGCGCGAGGCGCTGCCGGCCGACCGGCGGCTCGTGGTCGTGGCGGACCACGGCATGGTCGACGTACCCGATGACGCGCGCCTCGACGTCTCCGCCCACGACGCGCTGCGCGACGGCGTCGCGATCGTCGGCGGCGAGGCCCGCTTCCGCCACCTCTACTGCACCGGCGGCGCCGTGCCGGACGTCGTCGCCACCTGGCGCGAGGTCATCGACGGACGGGCCGACGTGCTCACCCGCGCCGAGGCGATCGGTCGCGGCTGGTTCGGCACGGTCGACCCCGCGGTGCTGCCGCGCATCGGCGACGTGGTGGTCGCCTGCCACGGCGACTTCGCCGTGCTCTCGACCGACGGCTTCCCCTACGAGGCGCAGCTGATCGGCATGCACGGCTCGCTGACGCCGGACGAGATGCTGATCCCGGTCCTGCTCGACTGAACCTTTTGCGCCCCTGGCGTCGTCTGGGGAGGTGACTGGGGCCGGAGGGGCTCCCGACCATCGGAGGGACCATGCCAGGACCCGACCGCGCGGCGTTCGCCGAGTTCGCGGCAACGCGCTCGGGGGCACTGCACCGGGCGGCGTACCTGCTGGTGGGGGACGTGGGCCTGGCCCAGGACCTCGTCCAGGAGGCGCTGACCAAGACCTACGTCGCGTGGCCTCGGCTGCGGCACACCGAGGCCGCCGAGGCCTACACGCGCAAGGCGATCACCACCACGGCGATCACCTGGTTCCGCAAGAAGAGCTGGAACGCCGAACGGGTCACCGGCACCTTGCCCGAGGGCCGCACCGACGGGCACGCCGATGCCCTCCTCACCCGCCAGCACCTGCTCGGTGCATTGGCGGAGCTGCCGCCGCGGCAACGGGCCGTGATCGTGCTGCGCTTCTACGACGACCTGACCGAGCGCCAGACCGCCGAGGCCCTCGGCTGCGCGGTCGGCACCGTGAAGAGCCAGGCCTCGACCGGGCTCCGCCGTCTCCGCGAGCTGCTGGGGGACGAGCTCGACATCGACGACCTGCTGACCTCGGAAGGGGCGCTGGCATGAGCGAGAAGCTGAAGGACCTGATGGACCGGACCGCCGCGATCGACTTCGCGCCGGTCGACCTGGACACGATCACCGCCGCCGGTGATCGGACGGTACGGCGCCGCCGGCTCGCTCTGGGCGCCGGCGCGCTCGCGCTGGTCCTCGCCGCCGGAGCCGCCGTCGCGGTGAGCGGGCGCGGCGACGATCGCGAGCACGTCGCGCAGGACCCGACCGGTGCGCCGCTCGGGGCACCGACCTGGGTGCGGGGATCGAAGCTGCATACCCCGACGGCGTCGTACGAGCTCGGGCACGAGGTAGCGGGCTACGTGCGCACGACCGCGGGCTACGCGTTCCTCGACACCGAGGGCCGCGTCTACTCCTATGTCGGGGGCAAGGTCGAGCGAATCGGTGAGACGGCGACGGAGGACGGGCTGCCGACGCTGGTGACCGGTGAAGGCACCAGCATCGTCGGCTGGGTCGGACGCAGCGGCCGGAACCGCTTCGTGGCGCACGACCTGGCCACCGGCCAGCACTGGACCTTCGGCGACGTTCGTGCAGTGAGGTCCGGCGACGACTCCCTCGACACACCGGAGGAGATCGCGGTGTTCCGGGCAGTCGACGGCCGCACCGCTTTCGTCGTCGACAGCCGCGGCGAGGTGGCCGTACAACTGGACTCCGGCGCCGTCCGGGTGGTCAGGGTGGATGGGAACGACGAACAGGTCGTCGACGACGCGGCGGGCGGTCAGATCGCCTTCGTCAGGACCTCGGACACCTCGATCTCGGTGGGCAGCGAGACCACCACGGCCCGTCCGCTCGCCAAGACCAGCACAGGTAGCGCCGGGCTCTCCTCCGACGGTCGCTGGTACCTCGGTTCGACACCGCCGACGAGCAAGGACCTGGGAGAGGACGGGTTCCAGATCGTGTTGGGCATGCCCGTGGCGGTCGAGATCGCGACGGGCCGGCGGGTCCGCCTCGACATCCAGGGCCACGGCATCGGCCGCGGTGTCCACTGGCTCGATGACGACACGGCGCTCGTGATGGCCCGGGACGAGGGCAACAGTCCAGTCGAGCTGATGGCCTGCGAGGTGCGAAGTGGGGAGTGCGCCGTGGTCGCCTCCATCGGGAGGTACGCGGAGGGAAAGTCTCCGCTGCACCTCGCGACCGGTCTGTCCTTCGACTTCTGAGTGCCCGACCCCCGTCAGTCGAACGGCAGCGGCTCCGCCGACAGGCTGACGGCCCGCGCTCGTGCGGCGGTCAGCCCGCGGCGGTGGTGCTGGCGGCAGAGCACCTCGTAGGCGACCTCCGGCTCGTCGGCCGGGGTCGCGACGGCGGGCTCGCCCTCGACGTCGCCGACCACGATCACCTCGCCCTCGGTGACCATGACGCCGTCCTCGGTCCGGGCGTTGTGGGTGGCCCGCTTGCCGCACCAGCACAGCGCCTCGACCTGGAGCACCTCGGTGCGGTCGGCGAGCTCGACCAGCCGCGCGGAGCCGGGGAAGAGCCGGGTGCGGAAGTCGGTGAGGATGCCGAAGCAGAACACGTCGATCTGCAGCTCGTCGACGATCTTGGCGAGCTGGTCGACCTGGGCGGGCGTGTAGAACTGGGCCTCGTCGCAGATCAGGTAGTCGATCCGGCCGCCCTGGGTGAGGGCGTCGACGGTGTAGCGCCAGAAGTCGAAGTCCGGGGCGACCTCCAGCGCGGTCGCGGTCAGCCCGAGCCGCGAGGAGACCTGGGCGACGCCGGCCCGGTCGTGGGAGGTGAACAACCGGCCCGCGCGGCCGCGGGCGGCGTGGTTGTGGTTGGTCTGCAGGGCGAGGGTGGACTTCCCGGCGTCCATGGTCCCGGTACGGAAGGTCAGCTCGGCCACGGGCTGCATCCTCTCATCGCCCGGCCACCCTCGTTTCCGCTGGGTGATCCCCCATTCGCCTGCGGGCGGGCCGGTCGAGGGCGAACACTGGACACGTCCGCAAACTCACGGGGAAGAGGTGGGCTGGCGTGGGGGTCACCACCAACCCGGCAGCACGGTGGGTACGGCGAGCGCTCGGCCTCGTCGTCCTCGGAGCCGTCCTCGCCGTCGTCCTGGCCACGACCGGGATCCTGGACCAGGGCGGCCAGGCGTCGCCCGCACCGACCAGCGCCGGCGCGGCGCCCACCGAGGTGCCTCCGGCCGCGGCGCCGCCGGTGGTGGCGGCACCGGTCCCGGCCGCCGTACCGGCGCCGGTGACCGTGCAGCCCGCCGCCGTACGACGCGCGCCGGTCGTCGGCGCCTATCCCGGCCCGCTCCTGGAGGCCCCGCCGGCCGCGATGATCGCCTACCAGCGGGCGGCCACCATCATCGACTCCGCCGCCGAGTGCCACCTCGACTGGCTCGTGCTCGCCGCGATCGGCCGGATCGAGTCCGACCACGGCCGGGGGACCGACGGCACCCACCGGGTCGGAGAGCAGGGCCTGGTCCGGCCAGCGCTCGTCGGCGCACCGCAGGACGGGCGCGGCGGACGGAGCCGGGTCGACGACACCGACGGCGGCGCGCTCGACCGGAACCGCCGCTGGGACGCCGCGGTCGGCCCGCTCGGCCTGCTGCCGGCGACCTGGGCCTCGGTCGCGGTCGACGCCGACGGCGACGGGGTCCGCGACCCGCAGGACCTCGACGACGCGAGCCTGGCCGCCAGCGTGCTGCTGTGCGCCGGGGGGCACGACCTCGGCAAGCCGGCGGTGCTGCGGAAGGTGCTGGCGTCGTACCACCCGACGAAGGGCTTCGCCGCCGCCGTGCTCGCGCTGGTCGCGCGCTACGACACCGAGCTGACGGACGTGCCGATGGTGGTGCCGATGGCGAACATCCCGCCGGAGGACCTGGTCGGGCTGTGCGACTGCACCGACGAGGTGAGCACCCGGCTGCGCCACGTGAAGTCGGCCGTAGGACGCTCCGGGAGCGGGGTCCGCACGACCCGCACCCCGACCGCCGCGGCGTTCTCGACGACCAAGCCGAAGCCGACCCCGGCGCCAGAGCCGAAGCCGACGCCGGAGCCCGAGCCGACCCCGGAGCCCGAGCCGACCCCGGAGCCGGAGCCGAGCCCGGAGCCGGAGCCGACCCCGGAGCCGGAGCCGACCCCGGAGCCCGAGCCCGGCCCCGAGACCACCCCCGACCCGACGCCCGCGCCAGAGGCCGTGCCGGACGCGACGGAGCAGCCGCTCACTACAGTGCAGGAGTGACGACGGACGCCCTGCTCGGGACGAGCGACCTGCCCCACGGCCTGCCGCGCTTCGCGGAGATCACCGACGACGACTACGGCCCGGCGATCGAGGCCGCGATGGCCGAGCAGCTGGCGGCGGTCGCCGCGATCACCGCCGACCCGGAGCCACCCACCTTCGCCAACACCCTGGTCCCGCTGGAGCGCAGCGGCACCGCGCTGCGCCGGGTGCTCGGCATCTTCGGCAACAAGGCCAGTGCGGACGCCACCCCGACGGTCGACGCGGTGCGGGCGGAGTTCGCGCCGCGGCTCGCCGCGCACAGCGACGCGATCACCCTCGACCCGGCGCTGTGGGCGCGGATCGAGGCCGTCGCGGCGGACACCAGCGCGTTGGACCCTGAGTCGGCGTACCTGGTCGAGCGGTACGTCACCGAGCTCCGTCTCGCCGGCGCGGCGCTCGCGGACGAGGACAAGGCCCGTCTGCGGACGCTGAACGAGCGGATCTCCAGCGGGGAGACGGCCTTCGAGCTCGCGCTGCAGGCCGACAGCAAGGACCTGGCGGTGGTCGTCGACGACGTCGCCGAGCTCGACGGGCTCACCCCGGGGGAGATCTCGGCGGCGGCCGCCGCGGCGCAGTCGCGCGGGCTGGCGGGGAAGTACCTGCTCACCCTCGTCCTGCCGACCGCGCACCCGCACCTCGCCGCCCTCACCGACCGCGACGTACGACGCCGCCTGGCCGAGGCACAGCGCTCCCGCGGCAGCCGCGGCGGCGAGCACGACACTCGCGCCCCGGCGCTCGAGGTGCTCCGCCTGCGCGCGGAGCGGGCCCGGCTGCTCGGCTTCGCCAACCACGCCGAGGTGGTCACCGCCGACAACACCGCCCGTACGCCGGGCGCGGTGCGCACCCTGCTCGAACGCCTCGCCGCCCCCGCCGCCCGCAACGCGCGCCGCGAGCAGGAGGCGCTGGCCGCGCAGGCGGGCCACGCGATCGAGCCGTGGGACTGGCCGTTCTACGCCGGACGGGTCCGCACGGCCGCCTACGACGTCGACCTGGCCGCGCTGCGCCCGTGGTTCGAGGCGGAGCGGGTGCTGCGCGACGGTGTCTTCCTCGCCGCCGGCCGGCTCTACGGCCTGACCTTCGCCGAGCGCACGGACCTGGAGGGCTACCACCCCGACGTACGGGTCTTCGAGGTGAGCCGGGACGGCACCCCGATCGGTCTCTACCTGCTCGACCTCTACACCCGCGACACCAAGCGCGGCGGCGCCTGGATGAGCAGCTTCGTCGACCAGGCCACGCTGCTCGGCTCGGAGACCGCGGTCGTCGTCAACAACCTCAACGTGCCGAAGCCGGCCGCGGGGGAGGCGACCCTGCTCACCTGGGACGAGACCCGCACCCTGTTCCACGAGTTCGGGCACGCCCTGCACGGGCTGCTGGCCCGGGCGACGTACCCCAAGCTGGCGGGGACCGAGGTCTACCGCGACTTCGTGGAGTACCCCTCGCAGGTCAACGAGATGTGGGTGCTGTGGCCGGAGGTGCTGAGCAGCTACGCCGTGCACCACGAGACCGGCGAGCCGATCCCCGCCGACGTGGTCGAGCGGCTGCGCGCGGCGGAGACCTTCAACGAGGGTTTCGCGACGAGCGAGTACCTCGCCGCGGCGCTGGTCGACCTCGCCTGGCACGAGCTGGCCCCCGAGGACGTGCCGACCGACCCCGCCGACGTCGCGGCCTTCGAGCAGCGCGCCCTCGCCGCGGTCGGCCTCGACCTGCCCGCGGTCCCGCCGCGCTACTCCACCCCGTACTTCGCGCACAGCCTGAGCTCCGGCTACGCCGCGGCCTACTACTCCTACATCTGGAGCGAGGTCCTCGACGCCGACACCGTCGCCTGGTTCCGCGCGAACGGCGGGCTCACCCGCGCCAACGGCGAGGCCTACCGCGAGCACGTCATCGGCATCGGCGGCACCCGGGACCCGCTGGCGTCGTACGTCGAGTGGCGGGGCCGGCCCGCGCCGATCGAGCCGTTGCTGGAGCGCCGCGGGCTCGGCTGACCGTCTCGGCGCCTCAGGAGACCGGGCGCACCTGCAGGACCACGTCCCGCCCGTCGCCGTTGTCGGTGGTGACGAGCAGCGAGCCGTTGCTGAGCGCCGTGACGTCGCGCAGCCGGCCGCGGGTGCGCAGCTCGGCGGGGGAGCGGGTCGTCACCAGCCGGCCGGCGCTGTCGAAGCGGACGAACATCAGCCGCTCGTCCTTGAGCACGGCGACCGCGAGGCTGCCGGCGAGGTCGCCCCAGGCGGAGCCGCTGACGAACGCCGCGCCAGAGGGGGCGATGGTCGGATTGCCGGAGCGCCAGCGGGCGCCGTACTGCGTCCCGGGCAGGCGGCCGTCGGTCATCGGCACGCTCTCGTCGTAGCCGGGCACCGGGTTCCAGCCGTAGTTGCGCCCGGTGCCGATCAGGTTGATCTCGTCGTCGCGATAGCTGCCGTGCTCGACCGCCCACAGCGTGCCGTCGGCGCGCTGCGCGAGCCCCTGCACGTTGCGGTGGCCGTAGCTGAGCACCCAGCGCCGGTTGCCGGTGCCCTTGGCCCACGGGTTGGAGGGCCACGGCGCCCCGGTGAAGCGGTTCATCCGGAGCACCTTGCCGCCGAGCGAGGCGAGGCTCTGCGGGTTCGTGCCGCGGGCGGCGTCGCCGGTGCCGACCACCAGCGCGCCGTAGCGGAGGACCAGCAGGCGGCAACCACCGTGCCGGCCGGTGCTGTTGGAGGGCAGGCCGGCGCGGAGGGTGCGGACCAGGGTCGCGGTGCGGAGCTTGGCGTCCAGCCGCCACGCGATCACCCGGACGTCGTGGCTGGAGCCGACCTTCCAGCCCGAGCACGTGTAGATCCGGCGGTTGCTGCGGAACGACGGGTCGACCGCGAGCCCCAGCAGGCCGGTCTCGCCGTTGGCCCACACCTTCGCGCTGGGGAAGGCGATGTTCCGCTTCGCGCCGCCCGCCCCGACCAGGGTGAGGGTACGACGCGTCCGCTGGGTCACCAGCAGGTGCCCGGACGGCAGCGGCTGCACCTCCCACGGGTGGTCGAGCCCGGAGGCGATCACCCGGACGGAGAGCCGCGGCACGACCCGCTCCGGCGCCGGCTCGGTGCCGCCGGCACAGGCGGCACCGAGCAGCGACCCGACGAGCAGGAGGACGGTCAGGACGGGCAGCACCGGGAGTCGGACCCTCATGGTCCGACGGTACGCCTCAGAACGTGTGCTCGGGGGCGGGGAAGCTGCCGTCCTTGACCTCGGCGTCGTAGGCACGGGCGGCGTCGAGCAGCGTGGTGCGCAGGTCGGCGTACTGCTTGACGAAGCGCGGAAGCCTGCCGGTGCGCAGCCCGAAGGCGTCCTGCCACACGAGCACCTGGCCGTCGCACTGGGCGCCGGCGCCGATGCCGATGGTCGGGATGTCGAGCTTCGCGGTGACCTCGGCGGCCACGTCGCCGGGCACCATCTCCATGACGACGGCGAAGGCACCGGCCTCCTGGACGGCCAGCGCGTCGCGCAGCACGCGGTCGGCGGCGGCGCCGCGGCCCTGGACCCGGTAGCCGCCGAGCGTGTGCTCGGACTGGGGCGTGAAGCCGATGTGGGCCATCACCGGGATGCCGCCCTGGGTCATCCGCTCGATCTGCGGGGCCATCTCGACGCCGCCCTCGAGCTTGATCGCGTGGGCGCCGCCTTCCTTCATGAACCGGACGGCGGTGAGGTAGCCCTGCTCCGGCGAGGCCTGGTAGCTGCCGAACGGCAGGTCGCCGACCACCATCGCCCGGGAGACCGAGCGGCTCACCGCCCGGGTGAGCGGGAGCAGCTCGTCCACGGTGACCGGGATCGAGGTGCTGTTGCCGAGGACGTTGTTGGAGGCGCTGTCGCCGACGAGGAGGACCTCGATGCCGGCCTCGTCGAAGACCTGCGCTGTCAGCTGGTCGTAGCTGGTGAGCATCGAGAAGCGCTCGCCGCGCTCCTTGAGCTCGCGCAGGTGGTGGGTGCGGATCCGCTTGATCGGCTTGGGGGAGTCCGCCGGGGCGCCGCCGTACGGCGCGGTCTCTTCAGGGGTGCTCATCGTTGCTCCACTCTGGTGACTCGCGGCCCACCGGTGTGGGTCCACGTTCGTGAAAGGGCACCTCCGAGGCTAGTCCCGACCGGCCCCGGTCCGCGCTGTGTGCTCGGTCACCCCGCCGCGGCCTCCTCCAGCTCGGCGACCACGATCCGGCGCATCCCGAGCATCGCCCGGGTGACCGCCTCGGCACGGGCCGGGTCGGGATGGGTCACCAGCTCGTAGAGCCGCTCCGGGACGATCTGCCAGGACAGCCCGAACCGGTCCTTGAGCCACCCGCACACCGACTCCTCGCCCCCGTCGGACAACGAGTCCCAGTAGTAGTCGACCTCGCTCTGGTCGCGACAGGTCACTGCGAACGACACCGCCTCGGTGAACGGCAGCGCCGGCCCGCCGTTGATGCCCCGGAACGTGATCCCGTCGAGCGTGAACTCCCCGGCCATCGACGTCAGGTGGCCGATCGAGGAGTTCGGGAAGATCGCGGTGTAGAACCGGGCCGCGTCCGCCAGGGAGTCGTCGAACCACAGGCACGGCTGGATGTGGCTGCTCGTCAGGGGCATGCAGGGCAGACCGCGTCCGAGGCGCGGACTCATCGCGACACCGCCCCGAGGGCCGGGTGAGACTCCCAGCGTGACCGACCGCAAGATCCCCCGCGACCGTGCCGACGACTACGCCGACGAGATCATCCAGGCCCGTCAGGCGTTCGCCCGCGAGCACACCGGCAGCGCGCTGGACCACGTCGCGTCGTACTCCCTCGACCCGGGGACGCTGCCCGGCAACGTCGAGGGCTTCCTCGGCGTGGCCCAGGTGCCGATCGGGCTCGCCGGCCCGCTGCTGGTCAACGGCGAGCACGCCCAGGGGGAGTTCTTCGTGCCGTTGGCGACCACCGAGGGGACCCTCGTGGCGTCGTACAGCCGGGGCATGAAGCTGTGCCGCGACGCCGGCGGCATCACGACCACGGTCATCGGTGACCGGATGCAGCGCGCGCCCGTGTTCTCCTTCGACGACGCGCGCCAGGCACGGGCCTTCGGGGAGTGGCTGAGCGAGCACTTCGACGACGTCGCCGCGGCGGCCGGCACGACGACCAGCTCCGGCCGGCTCGTCGACATCCAGCAGTTCCCGGTCTCGAAGCTGCTCTACACCCGCTTCAACTACACGACCGGCGACGCGGCCGGGCAGAACATGACCGGCAAGGCGACCTTCGCCGCGTGCGCGTGGATCAAGCAGAACTACCCCGGCGAGGTGCACTTTCTGCTGGAGGGCCAGTTCGCCACCGACAAGAAGACCTCCATCGTCAACATGCTGCACACCCGCGGCAAGCGGGTCGTCGCCGAGATCACGCTGCCGGCCGCGCTGGTCGAGGAGCAGATGCACGTCAGCACCGACAAGCTGTACGCCGCCCGCATGCGCGGCCAGCTCGGCTCGATCATGTCGGTGACCAACAACAACGGCAACCACTCCGCCAACGGCATCACGGCAATGTTCATCGCCACCGGCCAGGACGTCGCCAACGTCGCGGAGAGCTCCGCGCTCTACGGCTTCTCCGAGCTGCTGCCCAACGGCGACTTCTACGCCTCGGTGACCCTGCCCTCGCTGATCGTGGCGACCTACGGCGGCGGCACCGGCCTCGCCACCCAGCGCGAGTGCCTGGAGCTGCTCGGCTGCTACGGGGCCGGCAACGTCTACAAGCTCGCCGAGATCATCGCCGCGACGGTCCTGGCCGGCGAGCTCTCCCTCGGCTCGGCCGTCGTTGCGGAGGAGTGGGTGCAGGCGCACGACGACCTCGGGCGCAACCGCCCCTGAGCCGTCGGCTCCCTAGACTCACCCCGTGGACTTCTACTCGGCCTACGCCCACGGGTTCGCCCGGGTCGCGGCGGTGACCCTGCCGGTCGCCGTCGCCGACCCGGCGACCAACGCCGCACGCACGATCGAGGAGGCCCGCGCCTGCCACGAGGAGGGCGTGGGGGTGGCGGTGTTCCCCGAGCTCGGCCTGACCGGGTACGCCGTCGACGACCTCTTCCTGCAGGACACGCTCCTGGAGGCGGTGCACGCCGGCATCGCCGCGATCGTCGAGGCGAGCCGCGACCTGCGGCCGGTGATCGTGGTGGGAGCGCCGCTCGTGCACGGCACCCGGGTGCTCAACTGCGCGGTGGTGGTGCACCGGGGCGAGGTCCTCGGGGTGGCGCCGAAGTCGTACCTGCCGACGTACCGGGAGTTCTACGAGCGCCGTTGGTTCGCCCCCGGCGACGACGTCGTCGGCGAGATCACCGTCGCCGGTGCGACCGTGCCGATCGGCGCCGACCTGATCTTCCGGGCGAGCGACGTGCCGCACCTCAACCTCCACGTCGAGGTGTGCGAGGACATGTGGGTGCCGGTGCCGCCGAGCGCCCAGGCCGCGCTCGCGGGGGCGACCGTCCTGGCCAACCTGTCGGGCAGCCCGATCACCATCGCCCGCGCCGAGGACCGGCACCTGCTGGCACGCAGCGCGAGCGCACGGTGCAGCGCGGCGTACGTCTACGCCGCCGCCGGCCAGGGCGAGTCGACCACCGACCTGTCCTGGGACGGCCAGACGATGGTCTACGAGGTGGGCGACCTGCTGGGGGAGAGCGAGCGGTTCCCGGACGGGCCGCGTCGTACCGTCGTGGACGTCGACCTCGACCGGTTGCACACCGAGCGGCTGCGCCAGGGCACCTTCGACGACAACCGCCGGGGGACCGGCCTGGACGCCGACGCCTTCCGGTGGATCGACTTCACCCTCGACCCGCCGACCGGCGACATCGGCCTGCGCCGCAAGGTCGACCGCTACCCCTTCGTGCCCGACGACCCGGCGCGACTGGCGCTGGACTGCTACGAGGCCTACAACATCCAGGTCTCCGGGCTGGAGCAGCGGCTGAAGGCGATCGGCCAGCCGAAGATCGTGATCGGGGTCAGCGGTGGCCTCGACTCCACGCACGCCCTGATCGTGGCGGCCCGCGCGATGGACCGGCTGGGCCGCCCGCGCAGCGACATCCACGCGTTCACGATGCCGGGCTTCGCGACCGGCGACACCACCAAGTCGTACGCGACCCGGCTCTCGCAGGCCCTGGGCTGCACCTTCGAGGAGCTCGACATCAAGCCGGCCGCGCGCACCATGCTGGAGGGGCTCAAGCACCCCTTCGCGAACGGCGAGCCGGTCTACGACATCACCTTCGAGAACGTGCAGGCCGGGTTGCGCACCGACTACCTGTTCCGCCTCGCCAACCACCGCGGCGGGATCGTGCTCGGCACCGGAGACCTGTCCGAGCTGGCGCTGGGCTGGTGCACCTACGGCGTGGGCGACCAGATGTCCCACTACAACGTCAACGCCGGCGTCCCGAAGACCCTCATCCAGCACCTCATTCGCTGGGTCATCGACAGCAACCAGCTCCACGGCGGCGACTACGACGACGCGGCCGACGAGGTGCTCCGCGAGATCCTCGAGCAGGAGATCACCCCCGAGCTGATCCCGACCGAGGAGGGCGAGAAGCCGCAGGCGACCGAGGACTCGGTGGGTCCGTACGCGCTGCAGGACTTCACGCTCTACCACGTGATCCGGCGCGGCTACCGGCCCAGCAAGATCGCCTTCCTCGCCTGGCACGCCTGGCGCGACCAGGCGGCCGGCGAGTGGCCGCCGGGCTTCCCGGAGGAGCGGCGCACGTCGTACGACCTGGCGGTGGTCCGCGGCTGGCTGGAGGTCTTCGTCCGGCGCTTCTTCAGCAGCCAGTTCAAGCGCTCCGCGCTGCCGAACGGCCCGAAGGTGAGCCCGGGCGGCACGATGTCGCCGCGCGGCGACTGGCGGATGCCGTCCGACGCGAGCCCGGCCGCCTGGCTGGCCGAGCTGGAGAACGTCCCGACGACCTAGCCCGGGTGGTGCGTGAGCGGCGCTCCGTGACACCTGCGGCGGGCCACCGGCCGACCCCCTAGGCTGACGCCATGGGCAAGCAAGAGGACTTCGTACTCCGCGCTCTCGAGGAGCGTGACGTCCGGTTCGTGCGGCTGTGGTTCACCGACGTGCTCGGGTTCCTCAAGTCCGTCGCGGTCGCGCCGGCGGAGCTGGAGGGTGCGTTCTCCGAGGGCATCGGCTTCGACGGCTCGGCGATCGAGGGCTTCGCCCGCGTCTACGAGGCGGACATGCTCGCCCTGCCCGACCCGACCACCTTCCAGATCCTCCCGTGGCGCAGCAGCGAGGGTCCGGCGACGGCCCGGATGTTCTGCGACATCGTGATGCCCGACGGCTCGGCGTCGTACGCCGACCCGCGCAACGTCCTCAAGCGCACCCTCGGCAAGGCCGCCGACCAGGGGTTCACGTTCTACACCCACCCCGAGATCGAGTTCTACCTCTTCAAGGACGAGCCGCACGCGGGGGAGGAGCCGGTGCCGGTCGACCGCAGCGGCTACTTCGACCACGCCGCGCACAGCCACGGCTCGGACTTCCGCCGCGAGGCGATCACGATGCTCGAGGCGATGGGCATCTCGGTGGAGTTCAGCCACCACGAGGCCGGACCGGGGCAGCAGGAGATCGACCTGCGCTACGCCGACGCGCTCACCACCGCCGACAACATCATGACCTTCCGCACGGTCATCCGCGAGGTCGCGCTGAGCCAGGGCATCTGGGCGACTTTCATGCCCAAGCCGTTCACCACGCACCCCGGCTCCGGGATGCACACCCACGTCTCGCTCTTCGAGGGCGACCAGAACGCCTTCTACGAGGCGGGCGCGGAGTACCAGCTCTCCAAGACCGGCCGCCAGTTCATCGCCGGGGTGCTCAAGCACGCGGGCGAGATCAGCGTCGTCACCAACCAGTGGGTCAACTCCTACAAGCGGATGATGTTCGGGGGCGAGGCCCCGTCGTACGTCTGCTGGGGGCACAACAACCGCTCCGCCATGATCCGGGTGCCGATGTACAAGCCGATGAAGGGCCAGTCGACCCGGATCGAGCTGCGCACCATCGACTCGGCGTGCAACCCCTACCTCGCGTACGCCGCGGTGCTGGCCGCCGGCCTCAAGGGCATCGAGAACGGCTACGAGCTGCCGCGGGAGGCCGAGGACGACGTGTGGGCGCTGACCGAGCGGGAACGCCGCAGCCTCGGCATCGAGCCGCTCCCTAAGAACCTCAACGAGGCGATCACCATCGCCGAGCACTCCGAGCTGCTCGCCGAGACGCTGGGGGAGCAGGTCTTCGACTTCTTCCTGCGCAACAAGCGCGCCGAGTGGGACGAGTACCGCGGCCAGGTCTCGGTCTTCGAGCGCGACCGCATGCTCCCGGTGTTGTGACCCACGGGCCTGCCTCCCGGGACCGCTGACCGATGAACCGGGCCACCCAGCGCACCGAGCTGCTCCGGCTCGGCTTCGTCGACCTCGACCGCGCACTTGCGGACCTGGACGAGCTGCCGGGCTCGGTGGACCTGCTCGCCTACGTGGGCCGCACCGCCGACCCGGACGCCGCGCTGCGCGGGCTGTGCCGGCTCGCGGACGTGGCCGAGGACCGCGACACGCTGCTGGAGGCGGTGCGCGACGACGAGGGCACGGCGATGCGCCTGCTCTCCGTGCTCGGCGCGAGCTCGGCACTGGCCGACCACCTGGTCAACCACCCGGCGCACTGGCACGAGCTGACCGACCCCGCGCTCGGCTCCACCCGGCCGGCGGCGTGGGCGATGCGCGACGCGCTGCGCGCGGCGGTGGCGGGCAAGCCGGACGCGGAGGCGGTGGACGCGCTGCGGGTCGAGTACCGCCGGCTGCTGCTGCGCCTGGCCGCGCGCGACCTGACCCACCACCTCGGCGTCGACGACGCCGCGGCCGAGCTCTCCGACCTCGCGGCCGGCACCTTGGAGGCCGCGCTGGACGTGGCCCGCGCCCGGATCGGCGAGGACGCGGACCGGACCCGGCTGGCGGTCATCGCGATGGGCAAGTGTGGTGGGCACGAGCTCAACTACGTCTCCGACGTGGACGTGATCTTCGTGCACGACGGCGACGAGCGGGTGGCCGCCCGCCTGGCCGCGCAGATGATGCAGGTCTGCTCCGACCACACCGGCGAGGGCACGATCTGGCCGGTCGACGCCGCGCTGCGGCCCGAGGGCAAGGCCGGTCCGCTGAGCCGGACCCTGGCCAGCCACGAGGCCTACTACGAGCGCTGGGCCGAGGCGTGGGAGTTCCAGGCGCTGCTCAAGGCGCGTCCGGTCGCGGGTGACCTGGACCTGGGCCGGGAGTTCGTGGCGATGGTCGAGCCGATGGTCTGGTCCGCCGCGGACCGCGAGGGCTTCGTCGAGGCTGCCCGCGCGATGCGCCGCCGGGTGCTCGACCACATCCCGGCCAAGGAGGCGGACCGGCAGCTCAAGCTCGGGGCGGGTGGGCTGCGCGACGTGGAGTTCGCGGTCCAGCTGCTCCAGCTCGTGCACGGCCGCGGCGACGAGCGGATCCGCCCGCCCACGACGCTGAGTGCGCTGGCGCGCCTCACCGAGGGTGGCTACGTCGGACGCGAGGACGGCGAGTCGCTGCACCGGGCCTATGCCTTCCTGCGGACCCTCGAGCACCGGATCCAGCTCCACCGCCTGCAGCGCACCCACGTCGTACCGGCCGACGAGGCGTCGCTGCGCCGCCTGGGGCGCAGCCTCGGCTTCTTCAAGGAGGCGGAGAAGCGGCTCGTCGAGACCTGGCAGGACCATCGCCGCGAGGTCAGCCGGCTGCACCAGAAGATCTTCTACCGTCCGCTGCTGACCGCCGTGGCGAAGATGGGCGCCGACGAGGTCCGGCTGTCGTCGGAGGCCGCCGGGGCCCGCCTCGCCGCCCTCGGGTACGCCGACCCGGAGGCCGCGCTGCGCAACCTGGAGGCGCTGACCGCCGGCGTCAGCCGCACGGCCGCCATCCAGCGCACGCTGCTCCCGGCGATGCTGCAGTGGTTCGCCGAGTGTCCCGACCCCGACGGCGGGCTGTTCGGCTTCCGCCGGATCAGCGAGGCCCTGGGCAGCACGCCCTGGTACCTCTCCACCCTGCGCGACGAGGGCGAGGTCGCCGAGCGGCTCTCGCACCTGCTGGCCACCTCGCGCTACTGCACCGACCTGCTGGAGCGCGAGCCCGCCGGCGTCCGGCTGCTGAGCGGCACCCTGGAGCCGCTCGGCTCGGCGGCACTGACCGAGGAGATGCTCGCCAGCGGACGCCGACAGGAGGACCCGGAGAAGGCGATCCGGGCCGTGCGCGCAGTAAGGCGCCGGGAGCTGCTGCGCATCGCCTCCGGTGACGTGCTCGGGCTGACCGACGTCGCCGACGTCGGCTTCGCGCTGACCCGGCTGACGGACGCCACCTTGGAGGCGGCGCTGGATGTCACGATCCGCGCGACCTGCCGTCAACGCGGGCTCGACGAGGCGCCGACCCGGATCGCGCTCGTCGCGATGGGCCGGTACGGCGGCTTCGAGCTCTCCTACGGCAGCGACGCCGACGTGCTCTTCGTCCACGAGCCGCTGCCCGGCGTCGACGCCCACGACGCGGCGACCTTCGCCCGGATCGTCGCCGAGGAGCTGCGCCGGGTGCTCGCCGCCCCCGGCCCGGACCCGGCGTTGGTGGTCGACGCCGACCTGCGCCCCGAGGGCCGCCAGGGGCCGCTGGTGCGCACCCTGGACGCCTACGCCGCCTACTACGCCAAGTGGTCGCACGTCTGGGAGGCCCAGGCGCTGCTCCGTGCCGACGCGGTGGTCGGTGACGCCGGCCTGCGAGAGCGGTTCACCGCGATGATCGACCCGCTGCGCTATCCCGCGGACGGGCTCACCGAGGACGACGTCCTGGAGGTGCGCCGGATCAAGGGCCGCGTCGACAAGGAGCGGCTGCCGCGCGGGGCCGACCCGACGCTGCACCTCAAGCTCGGCCGTGGGGGACTGGCGGACATCGAGTGGACGGTCCAGCTCCTGCAGCTGCGCTTCGGCGCCGACGTACCCGGGCTGCGGACGGCGCAGACCCTCGCCGCCCTGGCCGCCGCCGCCGAGGCCGACCTGCTGACCCGCGACGACGCGGAGACCCTCGGGACGTCGTGGCGGATGGCCTCACGGGTGCGCAACGCGCTGTTGCTGGCCCGCGGCCGGCCCGGCGACCAGTTCCCCCGGGCCACCCTCGAACGGCGTTCGGTGGCCGGCATCCTGGGCTACCAGACCGACGAGACGGACCGGCTGCTCGACGACTACCTGCGGGTCACCCGGCACGCGCGCACGGTGGTGGACCGGGTCTTCTGGGAGTGAGCGCCCGGCCGCGTTGCAGGCGTGCGTCCATCGTGGAAACTCCAGGCCCTCGTGTCCCGTGAGAACCCTCGATGTGTCATGATGGCTTTCGTCGGGCCGCGACCGACCCCCCCAGAGGTCGCGGCCCGACGCCTGTTTTTGGTGACACCTCACGGACCGGTTCTCGTGTGACCCTCGTCCCGCCCGCCGGTTGGACGAAGGCCTGTTCACGTACCTGTGACCGCGAGTAGCGTCCTCTTCGAGGAATGCGAGGTGCTCCGATGATGCTTGCCGCCGAACAGGCGCCACCGGCCGGTGGCGCGGCGCTCGACCAGGTCCTGATCGCCTTCGGGGCCTTCGCCGCGATCTACGTCCCGCTCGGGATCTTCCTGCTCCGCGAGCGCGACGGGAAGCCGACCCTCATCGGCCGTCTGGCCGACCGTGTCTCCGCCTTCGACGGCCTGCCCCGGTGGGCCGGCCTGCCGAGCTACCTCGCGACCCTCTCCCTGATCGCGTGCGCCTTCGGCGTCTACTGGGACGTCCCGATCCACATGCAGAACGGCCGCGACGAGGGGCCGCTGGCCAACCCGTCGCACTTCCCGATCATGTTCGGGATCTTCTTCTTCCTCGCCGCGGGCGTGATCTCGGCGGGGCTCGCGCGCGACCCGCTCCCGCGTCGTACCGTCCGGCTGACGCCGAAGTGGCGGGTCCCGATGGGCACCCTGGTGCTGCTCGGCGCCGGCATGATCGCCGCCGCCGGCTTCCCGGCCGACGACGTGTGGCACCGGCTGTTCGGCCAGGACGTCACCGAGTGGGGACCGACCCATGTGATGATGATCGGCGGCGCCGTCACCTGCATCCTCGCCGTGCCGCTGCTGCTCGCCGAGTCCGCCCAGGTGGGCCGTCCGCCCGCCGCGCGCTGGACCTGGATGGGCGGTCTCGCCACCGGTGGCCTGCGGCTGTTCGGCCGGATCCTCCCGCCCGTACGACGTGAGGCCCCCGAGGCCGCGATCGCCGACCGCGCCGCGTGGTCGAGCCGGGTCTTCCTCACCGTCGTGATGAGCATGTGCATCATCCCGATCGCGTTCCTCATGGAGTTCGACCTCGGGGTGCCGCAGTTCCCGGCCGCGACGATGTTCATCATCTCCGGCTTCCTCACCGGCTGGATCTTCACCGCGGGCCGGCTGTTCTTCGGTCCTGGCGGTGCACTGGTCGCGTGGGCGACGTACACGATCGTGCGGCTGCTGATCTTCACGATCACCCTGCCCGTGCCCGACATCCACCGTGCGCACTGGCTGCTCTTCCTCGGCCCGGCGCTGTGCATCGAGCTGCTCGGCCTGCTCTGGCGCAACCGTGGCCCGGCCTTCGCTGCCGTGGCCGGACTGCTCGCGGGCACCCTGGGCCTGGCCACCGAGTGGTGGTGGATGGACCTCTTCATGCCCTACCCGCTGCCGCCGGGCACCGCGCAGATGCCGCTCATGCTCGGTGTCGGCGGTCTCGCCGCCGCGGGCGGCGGCCTGCTCGGGTGGTCCTTCGCCCGGCACGTCGAGCGGATCGCCGACCTGCCGGCCGCGTCCGCGCCGGTGCGCGACGGGATGGCCGTGCCCGGCCGCTGGCTCGGTACGGCGGGCACCGTCGTCTTCGTCGTGCTGATGGCCTTCTTCGCCCCGCCCTCCAGCGCCGGCGAGGTCCAGGTCGCCAAGGACTGCGACGGCGACGAGTGCCGCACGACCTACGAGCCGGTGGAGGGGACGGACGTGATCATGGGCCACGTCTCCTACGACGAGGACTGCATCGGCACCGACGGCTGCATGACGCGGGTGACCGTGCGCACCGACCCGGTCGACGCGGCCGACGACGCGGTGTGGATCTCCGCGCTGGCCTACCAGGGCCGGCACCGCACCTCGGGCGAGGTCCCCGGCAACGGGATGCTGAGCGTGCCGATGGAGCCGACCGGCCGTGACGGGGAGTTCCGCAGCGGAGAGCCGCTGCCCGTCTACGGCAACTGGAAGGTGCTGGTCCGCCTGCACCTGGCGCCCACGACGATGGTGTCGATCCCGGTGCACATGCCGGCCGACACCGCGATCGACGGGCCGGCCTCGGGCCTGGTGCAGGTCGACGACGGCACCGACGCGGCGTTCGTCCACGAGCCGTTCATGCTGCAGCGCGAGCGCAAGCCCGACGTACCGGTGTGGCTGTGGACGACCATGTACGGCGTGGTGATCGCCTCGTGGCTGGTGCTGCTGGCCTTCTACGGTTGGCTGTTCGCTGCGGCCGCGGGGGCGAGCGGGGTCGTCGCACGCAACGAGGCGGCACCCGCGCCGTAGCCCGGCCGAATCCCGCACCGGTCGCGCAGGGTGAGGCCTGCTGTGGGATTGTTAGGTTATGCAAACCTTGGAAGCCGCGGCGGCGCTGGCGCCCGAGCACGCGCCGGTGGCGCCCTCGGGACGCCGGGGCCGGGTCGCGATCCTGGGGGGCGCGGTCGTCCTGGTGCTGGCCGGGGTGGTCCTCAGCCTGGCGCTCGGCGTGCGGGAGGTCGCCTTCGGTGAGGCCTGGCGCGCGCTGACCGACCCGGTCGTCGGGAACGTCGACCACTCGGTCATCCGCGGCCAGCGCGTCCCACGCACGCTGATCGCGCTGCTCGCCGGCACCGCGCTCGGGCTCGCGGGGGTGGTCAGCCAGGGCATCACCCGCAACCCGCTGGCCGACCCCGGCCTGCTCGGGCTCAACGCCGGTGCCGCGCTCGGCATCGTCGTCGCCGCCACCGCCTTCGGCGTGATGGCGCCGATCGCCTCGGTCTGGTTCGCCTTCCTCGGCGCCGCCGTCGCGGCCGTGGTCGTCTTCGCGGTCGGCAACGGACGTCCGGTGCAGCTCGCGCTGGCCGGCGCGACGGTCACCGCGCTGCTGATGCCGTTGTCCACGCTGGTGCTGTTCCGCGACGTCGACGCGCTCAACGACCTGCGCTACTGGCAGGTCGGCGCCCTCAACGGCCGCGACCTCGACGCGGTCGCCGTGCTGTGGCCCTTCATCGCGGTCGGCGCCGCGCTGGCCTTCTTCGTCGCCCACCGCCTCAACGGCCTTGCTCTCGGCGACGACGTCGCGGCGGCCCTGGGCCAGAGCGTCGGTACGACGCGCGCGCTCGGCGGCCTCACCATCGTCTGCCTCGCCGGCGCCGCGACCGCCCTCGCCGGCCCGATCGCGCTGGTCGGCCTGGCCGTCCCGCACGCCGCGCGTCGCCTGGTCGGCACCGACTACCGCTGGGTGGTGCCGCTGTGCGCGCTGCTCGGCCCGGTGATGCTGATGGCCGCCGACATCGTCGGCCGGCTGGTGAAGTCCGACGAGCTCGAGGCGGGCGTGGTCGCCGCCATCATCGGCGCACCGGTGCTGATCGCCGTCGCCCGCGGCCGACGGGTGGCGGGCCTGTGAGCACCCCCCTCGGCACCACGCCGATCACGCGGATCCGGCGCCGCCACCGGGTGCGCGCACTCACCGTGGTCGTCGTCGGCGCCGTCATCTGCCTCGGGCTGCTGCTCGTCACCTTCGGGCTGGGCGCGGCCGGCGTACCCCCGGGCCGGTCGTTCCCCGCGCTCTTCGGTGTGGGCGACCGCTTCGACCTGCTCGTGGTCCGCGAGCTGCGGCTGCCGCGGGCGGCGGCCGCGGTGCTGGCCGGGATCGCGTTCGGCCTCGCCGGTGCGCTCTTCCAGTCCACGCTGCGCAACAACCTCGCCAGCCCCGACATCCTGGGCATCTCCGGAGGCGCCTCGCTGGGTGCGGTCACCGCCATCGTCGGCTACGGCGCGTCGGGTGCCACCGTCAACCTCGCCGCCTTCGCCGGTGCCCTCGCCACGGCCTTCGCGATCTGGGTGCTGGCCTGGCGCAACGGACTGCACGGCATCCGGTTCGTGCTGGTGGGTGTCGGCATCGCTTACCTCTGCGGCTCGCTGATCTCCTGGCGGCTGGCGGAGACCGAGCTGCGCGACGCGGGCACCGTGCTGCTGTGGACGGTCGGCAGCGTGTCCGACGTCCGCGACGGCACCCTCGGCCTGCTCGCGCTCGGCGTGGCCGTGCTGGTGCTGCTCACCCTGCCGATCGCCCGCGAGCAGCGGGCCCTCGCGCTCGGCGACGAGCACGCCCAGGGCCTCGGCCTGGCGCCGACCCGCTCGCGGGTGCTGGCACTGCTGATCGGCGTCGCCCTGGTCGCGCTCGCCACGGCGGTCGCCGGCCCGATCGCCTTCGTCGCGCTGGTCTCGCCGGCCATCGCCCGCCGGCTCGTCGACGACGGCGGCCCGGCGCTGCTGCCCTCGGCCGTCGTGGGTGCCGCGCTCACCATGGCTGCCGACGTGATCGGCCAGTACGCCCTCCCCGGCGGGATCACCGCGCAGGTCGGCATCGTGACCGGCCTGATCGGCGCGCCGTACCTCCTCCTGCTCCTCGCTCGCAGCGACCGAAAGGCCATCTCATGAGCACCTCGATCACGGCCGAGGGGATCTCGCTCGGCTACCGCGGCCACGCCGTCATCGAGAACCTCGACATCGCGCTGCCGCCCGGCAAGGTGACCGCGATCGTCGGTCCCAACGCCTGCGGCAAGTCGACCCTGCTGCGCGGGCTCGCCCGGTTGCACCCGCTCTCCGCCGGCACGGTGCGCATCGACGGCCAGGACGCGGGCTCGCTCTCGCGGCGCGAGCTGGCCCGGCTGGTCGGCGTCCTGCCACAGTCCTCGATCGCGCCGGACGGGGTGCGGGTCGCCGAGCTGGTGGGCCGCGGCCGGTTCCCGCACCAGGGCTGGTTCGGCCGGCACACCAGCTCCGACGACCGGGTCGTGATGCGCTCGCTGGAGGCGACCGGCGTCGCCGACCTGGCCGAGCGGCGCCTGGAGGAGCTCTCCGGCGGGCAGCGGCAGCGGGTCTGGATCGCGATGGTGCTGGCCCAGGAGACCGACGCGGTGCTGCTGGACGAGCCCACGACGTACCTCGACGTGACGCACCAGCTGGAGCTGCTCGACCTGCTCAGCGACCTCAACGAGGAGCGCGGCACGACGGTCGTGATGGTCCTGCACGAGCTCAACTACGCCGCGCGCTACGCCGACCACATGGTCGTCATGTCCGGCGGCCGGATCGCCGCCGAGGGCGCGCCGGGCGACGTGCTGACCGTGGAGTCGGTGCGTGACGCCTTCGGCCTGGAGGCCGAGGTGGTCCCGGACCCGGTCACCGGGGGACCGCTCGTGGTGCCCAAGGGCCGGACCCGGCGCGGGCTGGCCGACGCGACCCATTAGGCTAGCCTCACCTAATCCCGAGACAACCGAGGAGGAGACGTGCGGATCACGCGCGCCTTCCGCCGGAGCACGGCGCTCGTCGCCGGCCTGGCCACCGTCCTGGCCCTGGCGGCCTGTGGCACCGAAGACACCGACAAGGACGCCGGCGAGACCACGCTCGGCGTCACCGACACGTTCCCGATCACCATCGAGCACGCGTTCGGCTCGACGGAGATCAAGGAGGAGCCGAAGCGCGTCGCCACGTGGGGCTGGGGCTCCACCGAGGCCGCCATCGCCTCCGGCGTCTACCCGGTCGCGATCGCCGAGCAGCTGTGGACCGTCGGCAAGGGCAACCTGCTGCCGTGGGTCGAGGAGGCCTACGACAAGGAGAAGGTCGAGCACCCGACCCTGCTCCCCGACGACGGCTCCGGCTCGACGGTGCCCTACGACGAGTTCATCGCCGCCAAGCCGGACCTGATCCTCGCGCCGTACTCCGGCATCACCGAGGAGCAGTACAAGAAGCTCAGCGAGATCGCCCCCACCGTGGCCTACCCCGAGGCGCCGTGGACGACGACCTGGCAGGACACCATCACGATCACCGCCAAGGCCCTGGGCCGCAGCGAGCACGGTGCCAAGATCCTCTCCGACATCGACAAGTCGCTGGCCGACCAGGCGGCGGCGCACCCGGAGTTCAAGGACAAGACGATCGCCGCGCTCTACCCGGCGCCCTCGACGATCTCGCTCTACACCGAGCTGGACCCGCGCCTGTCGATCCTCACCAAGCTCGGCTTCAAGGTCGCGCCGAGCGTGGCCAAGCTCGACACGTCCAAGGGCGGGTTCTACTTCGACATGAGCTACGAGAAGGTCGACGCGATCGACGCCGACGCCGTCGTCACCTACTTCGACGACGACCAGCAGGCCGCGGCCTTCCTCAAGGACCAGAAGGCGCTCGCGATCCCGGCCGTCAAGGACGGTCACGTCGCGCAGGTCGTCGGCCGGGAGCGGATCTCCGCGGTCTCCCCGCCGACCGCGCTCAGCTTCGACTGGTCCGGCGGCATGCCGGAGCTGGTGAAGCTGCTCTCGGAGGCCGTGCAGAAGTAGCCGGACGGTTCTCGGGAGCCTCGCCGGTCCGAGCCCCTCGCCCTCCCCGGGGCGGGGGGCTCGGCTGTCCCGGTACGACGCTCAGCGGGGCCCGTCGGGGTGGATGCTGCGGGTCTCGGAGCGGGCGTAGCGCCGGGGGAGATGGTCGGAGAGGTAGATCTTGGGCAGCGCCTTGGCGATCGACAGCGCGACGTAGACGACGGTGTTGATCGCCACGAAGGCCGCCAGGATCGCGAACGCGTGCGAGCGGACGAGCGACTCGGGGAAGAGGATGCCGAGCGGCACCAGCAGCGCGCTCATGCCTCCACCCGGTTGCCGCTCGGGGTCTGCACGACGTGCTTCCAGGCCGCTTGGCGCCCGACGGACATGTCGATGATCCCCTTGAGGTAGACGATGTCGAGGAAGAGCGCGTAGGTCAGCTCGGGGAAGAGCGTGGCCGCGAGCAGGCGGGCCTTCCAACCGCCGCGCCACACGGTGATGATCCGCTCGGCGGTGAAGATCAGCCCGGTGCCGACCCAGAACGGGAACCACACCCACTGGTCGAACGAGGTCATCATCAAGAACATCAGCAACAGGTAGGCGAAGAGCGCGATCACGCCGTAGCCGATGCCGAGCTGCTGGGCCCAGTAGCGGAAGGTCGCGGGCCGCATGCCGTACTCCCCGAGGTTCTCCAGGGCACCGCGCTGCCAGCGCAGCCGCTGGGCCCACAGCGCCCGCCAGGTCGGCATCACCTCGGTGACGACGGTGCAGTCGGAGGGGGAGACGATCAGCCCGCCGAGGGTCTTCAGGGCCAGCGTGATCTCGTTGTCCTCGGTGAGCACGAGGGTGTCGTAGACGTCGCCGGGCACACCGGGCAGGATCTTGCCGCGCTGCTCGGCGACCGCCCGCAGCGCCCGCGGGCGGAAGGCGGTCGCGGTGCCGGTGAGCACGAACACCCGGCCCCGGCGGCGGCGCAGGTCGCGGCCGTAGCGGGTGTACTCGTTGCGCTGGAACTGCCCGATCAGGCCCTTGCCCTCCTCGCCGTAGAAGAGCCCGCCGACGGCCATCAGCGCACGGTCGTCGGTCATCCGTCGTACGACGGCGGCCAGGAAACCCGGGTCGAGGGAGGTGTCGGCGTCCATCACCATGACCAGGTCGTTCTCGCCCTGGCCGGGCAGCACCTGCTTGAGGCACTGGTTGAGGCCACCGGCCTTCTTGTGCTTGTTGGCGACCGTCTCGAACACCTCCACGCCCATCGAGCGCGCGATGGCCGGGGTGTCGTCGGTGCAGTTGTCGGCGACCACGATGATCCGCTCGGGCGGGTGCGACTGCGCGAGCAGCGACTCCAGGGTGCCGCGGATCGCGGCCTCCTCGTTGTGCGCGGGCACCAGCACGGTGAGCGTGACCGGGCCGTGGAAGACCCCGCGGGTCTCCGCCATCACCCGCTTGGGTGACAGCGGCAGGCTGTCTCCGTCCTCGCTGCGGCGGGCCCGGTTGGCGATCCGGCGCTCGAGCACCGCGACGCCGGCGGCGAAGAGCAGGGCCAGCCCGGCGGCGAAGGCGAGGGTCGGCAGGGTCGGCGCCTCGGTGTCGTAGAGCAGGTGCCAGACCCCGAAGACGATGCCGTCGGACGGCTCGGCCTGCCCGCTGCGGGTGTCGGAGACCGCCCACCACAGGAGCGCGGCGCCCAGGGCCGCCGTACCGATGATCACAAGTCCCACCGCACGCTGCAGACCGCGCATGGCCGTTCCCTCCGAGAGATCCTGCACTCCAGCCCCTCCTCGACCCTAGGACATCGCCGGGACGGAAACCATCCGGCGACACTCCTCCGATCGGCGCGCGGCCCGCCGATCTGAACGGGCGAGATCCCGCACGGACGCGGGGGAGCACAAGGGCCAGGACGGAGAAGCCATGGGGTCGCGAGCGGACACCGCCGTGGCGCACTGCGCCGCGGCCGGCGACGACCACCTGCGCCTGGTCGTCGAGGCCTCGCCCAGCGCCATGCTCCTCGTCGCCGGCGACGGACGGGTGGTCCTGGCCAACACCGAGGCGGAGCGCTCCTTCGGCTACACCCGCGAGGAGCTGCTGGAGCTGCGCGTGGAGGACCTGGTGCCCCAGCGCTTCCGGCAGCACCACGACCGCACCCGGGAGGAGTACGTCGCCCACCCGTCCCGCCGCGGCATGGGCGTGGGTCGCGAGCTGTACGCCGTGCGCAAGGACGGCACCGAGATGCGGGTCGAGATCGGGCTGAACCCGATCACCATCGGCGGCGAGCGCTTCGTGCTGGCCTCCGTCATCGACATCACCGAGCGGCTGCGCGGGCAGGCGGCGGAGAAGGCCGCGGACGAGAACCTGCTGCGTCGTACGATCCTGGACACGATCCCCTTCTGCGTCCTGGTCACCGACGGCGCCGGCCGGATCGTCACCGCCAACCCCGCGGCCGAGTCGCTGCTGGGCTACGGCCAGGACGAGCTGATCGGGCGCTGGATCACCGACATCGACGCGGTCGAGCGGGCCCGCTACGCCGACGGCACGCCGGCGCTGAGCCGGGTGGGTGCCGACGAGGCCGAGTGGACCTACCTGCACCGCGACGGGTACGCCGTACCGGTCAACGAGGCGATCGTGCCGCTCGCGCTGGGGGAGGAGCCGGGCTTCATCGTCGTCGCCTACGACATCGCGCACCGGATCGAGGCCCGGGAGCGGGTGGAGCACCTGGCCACCCACGACGGCCTGACCAACCTGCCGAACCGCTCGCTGCTGGTGCGCCACCTCGACCGCGCCTTCGACTGCGTGGACCGCTCGCGGCGCCAGGTGGCGCTGCTGCTGCTCGACCTCGACCACTTCAAGCGGATCAACGACTCGCTCGGGCACCACATCGGCGACGAGCTGCTGGTCGTGGTCGCCGAGCGGCTGCTGTCCTGGGTGCGCCAGGGTGACGTGGTGGCCCGGCTCGGCGGCGACGAGTTCGTCATCGTCTTCGACGACCTCGACCCCGCGGTCGACCTGGAGGCCCGGCTCGACGGGCTGCTGACGACGGTGCTGGCGCCGATCGTCGTGCACGGCTACGAGCTGGCGGTGACCGCGAGCATCGGCGGCGCGCTGTACCCCGCCGACGGTGACGACCCGGTCACCCTCCTCAAGCACGCCGACATCGCGATGTACGAGGCGAAGGCCGCCGGCCGCAACACGGTCCGCTGGTTCGAGCACGGGATGCTCGCCGACAACAACGACAAGCTCTCGCTCTCGGCGGCGCTGCGCCAGGCCATCGAGCTCGACGAGCTGTCCCTGGTCTTCCAGCCGCAGATCGAGCTCGGCTCCGGCGAGGTGATCGGTGTGGAGGCGCTGGCCCGCTGGTCGAGCCCGCTGCTCGGCCCGGTGGCGCCGGACCGTTTCATCCCGGTCGCGGAGGACGGCGGCATGATCACCGAGCTGGGCGGCTGGGTGCTGCGCTCGGCCTGCCGGTCGCTGGCGAACATGCAGGAGGAGCTCGGCCGCCGGCTGCGCCTGGCGGTCAACGTCTCGCCGCGCCAGCTGCGTGGGGAGACCTGGCTCGCGGAGATCGCCGACGCGATCACCAGCTCCGGGATCGCGCCCTCGCAGCTGGAGGTCGAGCTCACCGAGGGCATCCTGATCGAGGACCACGGCGACGTCGTCGACATGCTCCAGTCGCTGCGCGACCTCGGCGTGACGATCGTGGTCGACGACTTCGGCCGCGGCTACAGCAGCCTGGCGTACCTGACGAAGTTCCCCATCGACAAGATCAAGATCGACCGCTCCTTCATCTCCGAGATCACCAGCCTGGACACCGACGCCGCGATCGTGGACGCCATCATCGTGATGGCGCACGCGCTCGGCATGACCGTCGTCGCGGAGGGCGTGGAGACCGAGGTCCAGGAGCAGTACCTGCGCGAGCGCGGCTGCGACGAGGTGCAGGGCTACCGCTACAGCCCCGGCGTCCCCGCTGCCGACCTGGTCACCGTCGCCCAGGGGCTCACGCCCGTCGGCTGAGCCCGAACGTCGGTGGCAGGGGACGACGCAGGCCCGAAGCCGGAGGGCGCGACGAAGGAGCAACCGGAGGCGCAGGGATGCGACGTTCCCTGCGCCGGCCGGCTTGCCGCCCGACGGACTGCGACACTCGGCGGACGCGACAGCGGCGCGGCAGCGCGGCGCGAGGGACGAGCGACGCGCTCGCGCCATCAAGCTCAGTAGGACTTGGGGAGCCCGAGCATCGCCGTGCCGATGTGGGCGAGCACGAGCTCCTCGGCGACCGGGATGTTCTTGGCGATCCGGGCGTCGCGGAAGATCCGCTCGACGGGGTACTCCTTGGAGTAGGCCATCCCGCCGAGGGTCTGGAAGGCCTGGTTGGCGGCCTCCCAGCCGACCTGGGCGCCGGTGAGCTTCGCGACGTTCGCCTCGTTGCCGCAGGGGCGGCCCTGGTCGAAGAGCCAGGCCGCCTGGTAGGTCATCAGCCGGCCGAGCTCGGTCTTCGCCTTGATCTGGGCCAGGGGGAACTGCAGGCCCTGGTTGGCGCCGATCGGGCGGCCGAAGACGACCCGCTCGCGGGCGTAGTCGCTGGCGATGCGGAGCGCGGCGTCCGCCGTACCGACCCCGCCGGAGGCGGCCAGGATCCGCTCGGGGTTGAGCACGTCCCACAGCACGGCGAAGCCGGCGTCGACCTCGCCGATCACGTTCTCCGCCGGCACCCGTACGTCGTCGAGGAAGACCTGGCTGGAGTGCAGGATGTTGCTGCCCATCTTCGGGATCGGCGTGTAGGACAGCGTGCCGGCGGCGAGCGCCTCCTTCACGTCGACGAGGAAGAGGGTGAACCCGGCGGTGCGCGGCAGGCCGTGCTCCTTGGTCTCCGCCGCGGGGATGGTGCGGGTGACGGCGACCATCCAGTCGGCGTTCTCGACGTTGGAGATCCAGACCTTCTGGCCCTTGATGAGGAAGTCTGCCGCGTCCCCTGAGCCTGTCGACGGGTCACGGCGTGCCTGGGTCTTGATCTCGATCGCGTTGCTGCCGGCGTCGGGCTCGGTCAGCGCGAGGCAGAACTGCAGGCTGCCGTCGGCCAGACCGGGGAGGATCCGCTGCTTCTGCTCCTCGGTCCCGTGGCGGGTCAACGTCATCGCGCCGAAGCCGGGGGTGGTGACGTAGAAGAAGGTGCCCGCGACGCCGCCGGAGGCGCACAGGGTCATGTTCGCGACGGCCAGCTCGAGCAGGCCCTGCCCGCCGCCGCCGTACTCCTCGGGGACGCAGAGGCCGAACCAGCCGCCGGCGCCGAGGTCGTCGAAGACCTCCTGTGGGAAGCGGTGCTCCTCCTCGCAGCGCGACCAGTAGGCGTGTTCGTACTTGGCGGCGACGGCGGCCACGCCCTCCCGGACGGCGAGGGCGGTGTCGGGCAGGTCGAAGTCCATGGGGCTCCTCGGGGCGAGCGGGCGGTCAGACGAGGGGACGGCCGAGGCGGCGGCGCAGGCGCATGTCGGCGAGCCAGAGGTTGAACGGGAAGATCCGCAGCACGCGGGGGAGCACCCGCTCGAGCCGGCCGAGGGCGCGCAGCATCCGGTCGAAGCGGCGCTGCTGGCGCCGGGTCCACGACAGGCCCATCGCGTCACGGAAGAGCGGCGGCAGGAAGCCGGTCGTGACGAAGACCAGGAACGGCGCCATCAGCCGGAACGGCGCGGGGAAGTTCTGCAGGGTGGTCAGCTGCATGAGGTACTCCGCCACGTCCGGGTCGATGTCGACCTCGGCGAGCGAGTCCTCCCAGTAACGGTCGAAGGCGGCACGGTCGGCGGGCCAGGCCTCGGCCGGCATCTGCAGGGTGGTGCCGAAGCGGGCGCAGTGGGCGTAGAGCGCGTCCGCCTCGGCCTCCGGCAGCGGGCCGTGCATCTTCTCGATCATGTCGATCGTGCCGTAGTAGAGGCAGGCCGCGACCCAGGTCTGCAGCCGCGGGTCCATCGCCTTGTACTGCACCTTCTCGCCCGGCCGCGAGTAGACCTGCGCGTGCTGGCGGTTGACCTCCTTGCGGAAGGCGGTCCGGTCGGCATCGCTGCCGAGCAGCGCGACGGCGAGGTAGGTGAAGGTGGTCCGCCCGCGCTTGAAGGGCCGCTTCATCGCCGAGCCGTCCTCGACCCGGCTGTTCATCACGCCGTGCCCGACACCGGGCCAGCTGAGCTGCATGATCACGTTGGCGGGTCCGGCGAGGTGGGCGCCGAGCCCGGACACGTGGTCGCGCATGTCGAACCCGTCGGGGACGGGCAGGTCGCGCACCTTCGCGCTGCGGGAGGTGGTGGCGGAGCGGGTCACGGCACCCAGGCTAGACCCTTATTGGCAGCCTGCCAATAGGCTAGGCTCCTCCCATGAGCGAGGTCGCCCGCCGCCAGCGGCTCTCCCCGGACCAGCGCCGCGAGCAGATCCTGCTCGCGGCCGAGCGACTCTTCGCCGAGCGGCCGTACGTCGAGGTGTCCACCACCGAGCTCGCCGCCGCGGCCGGCGTCGCGCGGGGCCTGCTCAACCACTACTTCGGCGACAAGCGCGCCCTCTACCTGGAGGTCGTACGACGCGCCGCGCTGCTGCCGGAGATCGGGGACGTCGCCCTGCCGGCCGGCTCGCTCGCCGAGCGCGTCGACGCGGCCGTGCACTGGTTCCTCGGCTCGATCACCCCGGAGCGGGCGACCTACCTCACCGTCGGCGCGGCCGAGGGGATCGGCGACGACGCGGAGGTGCGCGCGATCCTCGACGGCGCCCACGACCTGGCCGCCGGGCGGGTGCTCGAGCTCGTCGGCGGCGACCCCGCGGACGCCGCCGCACGGGCGGCGGTCCGGGCGTTCGGCGAGCTGGCCCGCGGGGCGATCCGGGAGTGGTCCCGGGCCGGGACGCTCACCCGCGAGCAGGCCCACCTGCTGCTGCGCGAGTCCCTGCTGACGATCGTGCAGCGCGTGCTGCCGGGGCTCTGAGGTCGCGCCGCGCGGCCCGCTTGGCGTCGTACATCGCCTGGTCGGCGCGGTTGACCAGGCTGCGGGGCGTGCAGCCGGGCTCGGAGACGGCGGTGCCGATGCTCGCCGTGATCCGGTCGTACGGCGCGTCCGAGGCCTGGCCGTAGGGCTGACCCACCGCCCGGCGGATCCGCTCGGCGCACAGCTCCAGCTCGCGGGGGTCGGTGAGCCCGCGGTGCAGCACGACGAACTCGTCGCCGCCGAACCGGGCCACGGTGTCGCCCGGCCCGGTCACCGCGACCAGGCGCCGGGCGATCTCGACGAGGAGCAGGTCGCCCTCGTCGTGCCCCCAGGCGTCGTTGACGACCTTGAAGCCGTCGAGGTCGAGCACCACGACCCCGACCGTGCCGGCGCCGCCGGTCGCGAGCGCGCGCTCCAGCCGCTCGGTCAGCAGGGTGCGGTTGGCGAGGCCGGTGAGCGGGTCGTGCAGGGCGAGGTGGCGCAGCTGCCCGATCAGGTCGTTGCGGGAGTCGCGGAAGAGGGCCAGGGTCAGCACCACCAGGGTCAGGCAGGCGACCATGCCCTGCGCGAGGAGGGCCTGCTCGCGGATGGAGATGCCGCGCAGCGCGCCCCGGTCGAGCAGGGTCGCCCACACGATCGAGATGCCGGCGGCGAGCAGGAAGAGCGTGGCCACCGTGGTGGAGAAGCGCAGGGAGACCCACATCGCGGGCACCATCACCGCGAAGGCCAGCGGCAGGCCGGGGTTGAACCAGAACACCCGCGCGAAGACCCAGACGACCACCGCGAGGCAGGCGACGCTCTCCAGCACCCGGGCGCCGGTCGGCTCGGGCCGGCGCCAGGTCGCGTGCCGCAGGCGCAGCGCCACGGCGACCCCGGCCAGCACCGCCATCGCGTTGCGGACGGCGAAGAGGGCGAAGGTCTCGCGCAGGTCCTCGTGCCCGGTGGCGGCGAAGAAGACGACCGCGAGGCCGGCCGCGACCAGCGTGCCGGCGGCGACCGCCACGACCAGCCGGCCCAGGTCGGCCGGGTCGCGCAGCGCGACCGGACGCTCGCCGTACCGCAGCACGACGGTGACGACGGCGGCCATGGCGAGGTTCACGCCGACGAACCACACGGCGAGCGACATGCTGGCGCCGGTGGTCAGGTTGACCCCGCAGGTCAGCACGCCGAGCAGGACCCAGTGCGTCGTCCCGGCCCGGCGAGGAAGGCTGCTGGCGTAGAGCCCCCAGAGCACCGCGACCGCAGCAGCCGGCCAGGCGAGCGAGATCTCGCCGCCGTCGACGCGCGTGGACCGTCCGACCAGGATCGCGATCGAGTACGCCGCGCCCAGGCCCAGAGCGGGCAGCACGGCCCGGACGGCACGTCCCGTCACGGTTCCACTCCACTTCCGTCGGCGGCTCGGGTACCTGTCCATCGGCTGTGCCGAGCCCCATCGGAGGAGTCCGGACCAACCTTCGACCAATCTCGGCGTGCCATGGTCGTGTGACGACCTTCACTGCTCTCGGGAGTTCGCACATGGGGAAGACATCGCGGCGCGAGCCTGCCGCAAAGCTCAGCCGGCGCTCGTTCGTCGGGTACGTCGTCGGAGGCACCACGCTCATGGTGGCCGCCGACCTGACCCTCGGGGTCGACCCGGCCCAGGCACTGCCGATCCCGTCGGTGCCGCAGGTGCCGGAGCTCTACGACCTCAACGACTTCCTGACGCACTGCGCGCTGCCGACGTCGGGCCTGGTCGGGATCACCCTCGACGCCCAGGGCGACGCGCACTTCGCGCTGCCGCGGATGGAGGTCGGCCAGGGCATCACCACCGCGATGGCGATGCTGGTCGCCGACGAGCTGGACCTGCCGATCGAGCGGGTGCACGTGACGCTCGCCCCGGCTCGCAGGGAGCTGCTCTTCAACCAGCTCACGGGCGGCTCGAACACGATCGTCTCGCTCTACACCCCGGTCCGGGTCGCCGCCGCGGTCGCCCGCAAGGCCCTGCTCGACGCGGCGGCCATCCAGCTCGGTGCGCTCGTGGACACGCTGGTCACCAAGGCCGGCGTGATCCTGGCACCCGGCGGCGCCTCGGTGTCCTACGCCGACGTGGCGAGCGCCGCCGCGGCGCCGGCGACCAAGAAGGTGCGGGTCCGGCTCAAGACGGCCTCCGAGCGCACCCTGGTCGGTACGCCGCAGCGCCGGATCGACGCCCTCGACGCGGTCACCGGGCGCAAGCAGTTCGCGATGGACCTCGACGTCCCCGACGCGCTGCCCACGATGGTGTGCCGCGCGCCCGGGCTCAACGGCACCGCCCGATCGGTGCGCAACCAGGCGGCGGTGACGGCGATGCCGGGCGTCACCCACGTCGCGGTCATCCCGACCGGGGTGGCCGTGCGGGCCCGGACCTTCGGGCAGTGCATCGACGCGGTCCGCGCGCTCGACGTCGAGTGGACCGCCGGCACCGTGCCCGGCAAGAACGCCGACGACATCCACCGGGAGCTGCGCCGCGCGGAGCTGCCGCTCGTCGTGCCCAAGCTGGGGACCACCTCGGTCGACGGTGCGTTCACCTTCCACTTCCGCAGCGGGTCGGCGCTGGAGCCCAACTGTGCCGTGGCCGACGTACGGGCCGGGCGGGCGACGATCTGGGGCGGGCTGAAGTCGCCGATCGACGCCCAGTCCAAGGTCGCCAAGGCACTCGGGCTGCCGCAGGACCGGGTGACGGTCAACGTGGTGCAGGGCGGCGGTTCCTTCGGGCGCAAGCTGTTCAGCGACGCCGCGATCGAGGCCGCGCACGCCTCGAAGGCGTTCGGCGTGCCGGTGAAGCTGATGTGGCACCGGGCCGACGAGCCGCGGCAGGGCCGCGTGCACCCGATGGCGACGTCGCGGATCCGCGCGACGGTGCTGGCCGGCAGCGTGATCAGCTTCGAGCAGCGGCACACCAGCGTGCCCACCGACTTCACCCACGGCCTGGGGGAGCGGCTGACCGCGGAGGTGGCGGCGCTGCCGACCGGGCTGGCCAACCTCGGCTTCTCGGAGACGATCTTCCTGCTCACCCAGGAGCTGCCCTACAACTTCGGGGTGATCACCCAGCTGCTCAACGAGCCGGACCCCGCGCCGGACCGGTTCAACACCAGCTCGGTGCGCAACATCTACTCACCCGACGTCGCCACGGCCAACGAGCTGATGGTCGACCAGGTCGCGGCCCGGCTCAAGCAGGACCCGGTGGCCTTCCGGCGCGCCTACCTCAAGAGCCGGGTCGTGAAGCGGGTCCTGAACCGCGCGGCGGAGCTGGGGGAGTGGGGCAAGGCGATGCCGGCCGGTACGGCGCAGGGGATCGCGATCCACAAGGAGTACAAGGGCGCCACCGCCGTCCTGGTCGAGATCGACTGCCGACCCGAGACGGTGGACCGCAAGGTCCGCGACGCCGTCACCGGGCCGCGGGTCACCCGCGCGACGGTCGTCGTCGACGCCGGTGTGGTGATCAACCCCGAGGGGGTGAAGGCGCAGATGATGGGTGGCTTCTCCGACGGGCTGGCCCAGGCGCTGACCTACTCCAACCACCTCGTGGACGGGCACTTCCTCGAGGCCAGCTGGGACAACTCGGCCTACACCCGGCAGTGGAACGTCCCCTTCGAGTTCCACTGCGAGGTGCTGGACTCCGAGAGCCGGGAGCCCGGCGGCGTCGGCGAGGCCGGGGTGGCGGCGTCGATGGCGGCCGTCGCGTGCGCCTACGCCCGCGCGACCGGGACGTTGCCCACCGAGTTCCCGATCAACTTCCGGGCCCCGCTGCACTTCGAGCCCAAGTCCTTCGTCCCGCCCGTCCCGGAGTCGCCGACCGACGGCCTCCGCCACACGTTCTGAGGTCGCCATGCCGAAGCACACCTTCCAGCTCAACGGCGAGACCGTGACCGTCGACGTCGAGGACGACGTCCGCATCCTGTGGGTGCTGCGCGACGTCCTCGGCGTGACCGGCCCGAAGTACGGCTGCGGGATCAACGTCTGCAAGGCCTGTACGTCGCACATCAACGGCAAGGCGTTCAACCCCTGCTCGGTGCGGGTCGACGCGATCGGCGCCGACGACGAGATCACCACCATCGAGGGGCTCGCCGACACCGTCCCCGGCGACGGCCTGCACCCGATGCAGGACGCCTGGCTGGAGCACGACGTCGCCCAGTGCGGCTACTGCCAACCGGGCCAGATCATGGCCGCGGTGGCGCTGGTCAACAAGGTCCGTGCCGAGGGCCGGGCGATCAGCGAGGACGACCTCGACTCGATCCGCAACGTCTGCCGGTGCGGGACCTACTCGCGGATCCGCGAGGCGGTGCGCACCGGCGAGGCGGCGATGGGCTGAGCCGGGGTCAGCACTCGATCACGTTGACGGCGAGGCCGCCGCGCGAGGTCTCCTTGTACTTGGTGTGCATGTCGCGACCGGTGTCGCGCATCGTCCTCAGCGCCTTGTCGAGGCTGACCTTGTGCGAGCCGTTGCCGTGGCAGGCGAGCCGGGCGGCGTTGATCGCCTTCACCGACGCGATCGCGTTGCGCTCGATGCAGGGGATCTGCACCAGCCCGCCGATCGGGTCGCAGGTCAGGCCCAGGTTGTGCTCGATGCCGACCTCGGCGGCGTTCTCGACCTGCTCGGGGGTGCCGCCGATCAGCTCGCAGAGGGCGCCTGCGGCCATCGCGCAGGCCGAGCCGACCTCGCCCTGGCAGCCCACCTCGGCGCCGGAGATCGAGGCGTTGGTCTTGGCGAGGATGCCGATCGCCGCGCCGGTGAGCAGGAACCGGACGATGCCGTCGTCCCGCTCCGCCGCGCTCAGCCCGGGGGCGACGAAGCGCACCCAGTAGTGCAGGACCGCCGGCACGATGCCGGCCGCGCCGTTGGTCGGCGCGGTGACGACCCGGCCACCGGAGGCGTTCTGCTCGTTGACCGCGAGCGCGAACAGGTTCACCCAGTCCAGCACGTCGAGCGGGTCGCTCCCGCCGCGTGCGGTGAGGTCCGCACGCAGCCGGGGTGCCCGGCGGGGCACCTTGAGCCCGCCGGGGAGCACGCCCTCGCGGCGGCAGCCCTCCTCGACGCAGTCCTCCATGACCCGCCAGATGTCGAGCAGGCCGGCGCGCACCTCGGCCTCGGTGTGCCAGGTCAGCTCGTTGGCCAGCATCACGTCGGAGATCCGCAGGCCGGTGCGCTCGCAGACCTCCAGCAGCTCGGCGCCGGTCGTGAACGGGTGGGGGAGCACGGTCTCGTCCTCGACCACCCGGTCCGCGCCGATCCGGTCGTCGTCGACGACGAAGCCGCCGCCGACCGAGTAGTAGGTGCGGCTGCGCAGCTCGGTCCCGGCGGCGTCGTAGGCGGTGAAGACCATGCCGTTGGGGTGGGCCGGCAGCGATCGGCGCCGGTGCATGACGACGTCGTCGGCGGTGAAGCCGATGGCCCGGCCGTCGGGGAGCGTCAGCCTCCGCCGCTCGTGGACGGCGGCCACCCGCTCGTCGTACGTGCCGGTGTCGGTGGTGGCTGGGTCGTCGCCCTGCAGGCCGAGGACGACGGCCTTGACCGAGCCGTGGCCGTGGCCGGTGGCGCCGAGCGAGCCGAACAGCTCCGCCCGCACCCGGGCGACCTCGGGCTCGCCGGCCAGGCCGTGCGCGAAGAGGGCGGCCGCCCGCATCGGGCCGACCGTGTGCGAGGACGACGGCCCGATGCCGATCGAGTAGAGGTCGAACGTGCTCAGCGCCATCCGGTCAGCCCCGGGTAGAGCGGGAAGCGCTTGGCGAGCGCGGAGACCCGGCCGGCCAGCGCCGCGGTGAGGTCGGCCGACGGGGTGCGGCTCAGCGCGGTGGCGATGATGTCGCCCACGGCCGCGAACTCCTCCGCGCCGAAGCCGCGGGTGGCCAGCGCGGGCGTGCCGATCCGCAGCCCCGAGGTCACCATCGGCGGCCGGGGGTCGAAGGGCACCGCGTTGCGGTTGACCGTCAGCCCGATCGAGTGCAGCCGGTCCTCGGCCTGCTGCCCGTCGAGCTCGGAGTCGCGCAGGTCGACGAGGACGAGGTGGACGTCGGTGCCGCCGGTCAGCACGCTGATCCCCGCCGCGCGCATCTTCTCGGAGCCGAGCTTGGCCGCGAGGATCCGGGCGCCCTCCAGGGTGCGCTGCTGACGCTCGGCGAACTCCTCGGAGGCCGCCATCTTGAAGGCCACCGCCTTGGCGGCGACGACGTGCTCCAGCGGGCCGCCCTGCTGGCCGGGGAAGACCGCGCTGTTGATCCGCTTCGCGAGGTCCGCACGACTGAGGATCACCCCGCCGCGCGGGCCGCCGAGGGTCTTGTGGGTGGTCGTGGTGACCACGTCGGCGTGCGGCACCGGGCTCGGGTGCAGGCCCGCGGCGACCAGTCCGGCGAAGTGGGCCATGTCGACCATCAGGTAGGCACCGACCAGGTCGGCGATCCGGCGGAACTCCGCGAAGTCCAGGTGGCGGGAGTACGCCGACCAGCCGGCCACGATCAGCGAGGGCCGATGCTCCAGGGCGAGCCGCTCGACCTCGGCCATGTCGACGCGGAAGTCGGTCTCGTCCACGTGGTAGGCCACCACGTGGTAGAGCCGGCCGGAGAAGTTGATGCGCATCCCGTGGGTGAGGTGCCCGCCGTGCGCCAGGTCGAGACCGAGGATCGTGTCGCCGGGCTGGAGCAGCGCGAACATCGCGGCGGCGTTGGCCTGCGCGCCCGAGTGCGGTTGCACGTTGGCGGCCTCGGCGCCGAAGAGCGCCTTCACCCGGTCGATGGCGAGCTGTTCGACCACGTCGACGTGCTCGCAGCCGCCGTAGTAGCGGCGGCCGGGGTAGCCCTCGGCGTACTTGTTGGTGAGGACCGAGCCCTGCGCCTCCATCACCGCGACCGGGGCGGAGTTCTCCGAGGCGATCAGCTCCAGGGTGTCCTGCTGGCGGGCCAGCTCGGCACCGATCGCGGCGTGCACCTCCGGGTCGTACGACGCCAGGGGCTCGTCGAGCGTGCTGCCCATCGCTCAGCCCGCCACGAGGGCGTCGTAGGCCGCGGCGTCGAGCAGGTCGCCGGGCTCGGTGAAGCGGACCACGAACAGCCAGCCCTCGCCGAACGGGTCGCTGTTGACCAGGCTCGGGTCGGCGTCGACGGCCTCGTTGACCGCGACCACCTCGCCGGTGACCGGCGCGTAGAGGTCGCTGACGGACTTGGTGGACTCCAGCTCGCCGCACGCCTCGCCGGCGGTGACGGTGTCGCCGGGGGTGGGCAGGTCGACGTACACGACGTCGCCGAGGGCGTCGGCGGCGAAGGCGGTGACGCCGACCCGGGCGGTGTCGCCGTCGACGGCCAGCCACTCGTGCTCGGCGGTGTACTTCAGCTCGGTGGGGTTGCTCATCTCGGGGGCTCCTCAGCGGGTGCGGGTGTAGAAGGGCAGGGCGACGACCTCGGCGTCCACGGCGGTGCCGCGCAGGGACACGGCCAGCCGGGTGCCGGGCTCGGCCAGGTCGGGACGGACGGCGGCGAGGGCGATGGGCCCGCCGAGCGTGGGGGAGGGCGCACCGCTGGTGACGGTGCCGACCTGCTCGCCGCTCGCCGGGTCGAGCACCGGGTAGCCCGCGCGCGGGGCGCGGCGGCCGGTGGCGACCAGGCCCACGAGCAGGTGTCGTGGCCCGGACTCGCGGCGCTCGCGCAGCGCGGCGTCGCCGACGAACCCGGCGGGCTTGTCGAGGTCCACGACCCGGCCCAGCCGTGCCTCGTCGGGCGTGCTCGCGCGGCTCAGCTCCTGCCCGTAGAGCGGCATCCCGGCCTCGAGGCGGAGCGTGTCGCGGCAGGCGAGGCCGGCGGGGACCATGCCCTGCGGCTCGCCGGCCGTCCACAGGGCCAGCCACACCGCGGCGGCGTCGGCCGGGCGGCAGTAGACCTCGAAGCCGTCCTCACCGGTGTAGCCGGTGCGGGCGAGCAGGACGTCCACGCCGGCGAGCGCGCCGGCGGTGATGGCGTAGTACTTCAGCGACGGCACGTCGAGCTCGGTCAGCCCCGCCACGATGCCGGGGGCGAGCGGCCCCTGGACCGCCAGCAACGCCCAGTCCGCCGACGTGTCGCGGACCTCGGCGTCGTACCCGTGGGCGCGGGTGGCGATCTCCGGCGCGACGACGGCGACGTTGCTGGCGTTGGCGACGACGAGGTAGTGCTCCTCGGCGAGGCGATAGACGACGAGGTCGTCGACGATGCCGCCGTCCTCGGCGCAGATCATCGTGTAGCGCGCCCGGCCCACGCCGATCGCGGAGGGCCGGCCGGTGAGCGCGTGGTCGAGCGCGGCCCCGGCCCCCGGGCCGGTCACCTCGATCTCGCCCATGTGGGTGAGGTCGAAGAGACCGGCGGCCGTGCGGACCGCGTGGTGCTCGGCCAGCTCGGAGCCGTAGCGCACCGGCATCCGCCAGCCGGCGAAGTCGGTGAAGGAAGCGCCGAGGGCGCGGTGGACGTCGTCCAGCGGGGTGGGTCGGGACAGGGTCGTCGAGGTCGTCGATGTCATGCGGGAGGCTCCTAGAGGTGACCACGGCAGCAGCCGGGGTCGAGGTCGGATGGCCTCCCCGCTCTGTCATCGGTACCTGAGAGCTTCGCCGCCGAGGGGCGGCTTGCACCGTGGGTGCGGGACGTCGGGCGTCCCGTCTTTCCAGAGTTCGCCTCGTCCCAGCGGTCAGGGTGCCTGAGAGATTCGTGGGGAGATTTGCTCCTTCGGCGCCCGGCTCGGTGGCCGGGTCTCTCCCGCTGGGTGTCGACAGCGCGATCTGCAGTTGTGGCGCCGAGCCTAGGCAGCGCCGACCGGTCGGTCAACGCCGGTCGCCGGCCGAGCGTGTCGGCCGCGTACGATCCACCGGTGCCCCACCCCGAGCCCGAGCCGACTCCCGAGCCGACCACGGAGCCGCTCACCCGCATCGATCCCGACGAGCTGGCGATCGCGATCAAGGTGCTGCGCCAGATCCCGGAGCTCCACCCCGACCACGACGACGTGCGCACGATGAAGCGCGCGGCGTCGTACATGTACAAGCTGATCAAGAAGACGCGACGTGCCGAGATCCGCCAGGAGCGGCAGCGCCACGACCAGGAGATCATCGAGAAGACGGCGACCGGCTCGCGGATGCGGATCGACGACGAGACCGCAGGCATCCCGCTGGTCTCGACGGCGCAGGGCGCCTTCGCCGGCGAGCTGATCACCGCGCGCGGGTGCTACATCTGCAAGGAGGACTTCACCCTCGTCGACGCGTTCTACCACTGGCTGTGCCCGCGCTGCGCCGCGATGAGCCACGCCAAGCGGGACCAGCGCACCGACCTGACCGGCAAGCGCGCGCTGCTGACCGGCGGCCGCGCCAAGATCGGGATGTACATCGCGCTGCGCCTGCTCCGCGACGGCGCGCACACCACGATCACCACCCGCTTCCCGAAGGACGCGGTGCGCCGGTTCGCCGCGATGGAGGACTCCGCCGACTGGCTGCACCGGCTCAAGGTGGTCGGCATCGACCTGCGCGACCCCACCCAGGTGATCGCGCTGACCGACGACGTCGCCGCCGACGGCCCGCTCGACATCATCATCAACAACGCCTGCCAGACCGTGCGCCGCCTCCCGGGGGCCTACTCCCACCTCACCGAGGGCGAGCTCGCCCCGCTGCCGGAGCACGTCGAGCTGCCCGAGATGGTCACCTTCGACCGGATCTCCGAGGCGCACCCGGCGGCCATCGCGGGCGCGCTGGAGGCGCACGCCGTGGCCCACCACGACGGCGAGTCGGCGGAGTCGGCGATCGCGGCCCACAACGCGGCCACCATGACCGCGCTCGCGCTCAAGGCCGGCGGTGCCTCGCTGGAGGCCCACCTCGCCGGCACGGCCGTCGACGCCGGCGGCCTGATCCCGGACATCCAGGACAACAACTCCTGGACCCAGGTGCTCGACGAGGTGGACCCGCTGGAGCTGCTGGAGGTGCAGTTCTGCAACTCGATCGCGCCCTTCCTCATCAACTCACGCCTGCGCCCGGCGCTGCGTGCCGCCGTGCAGAACGGCGCCCGCCGTGCGTACGTCGTCAACGTCTCGGCGATGGAGGGCCAGTTCTCCCGCCGCTACAAGGGCGCCGGACACCCGCACACCAACATGGCCAAGGCCGCGCTCAACATGATGACCCGCACCTCGTCGGGGGAGATGTTCGAGACCGACAAGATCCTGATGACGGCCGTCGACACCGGCTGGATCACCGACGAGCGCCCGCACCACGAGAAGCTGCGGATCGCCGCCGAGGGCTGGCACGCGCCGCTGGACCTGGTCGACGGCGCGGCCCGGGTCTGCGACCCGATCGTGCGCGGCGAGGCCGGCGAGGACGTCTACGGCTGCTTCCTCAAGGACTACCAGCCCTCGCCGTGGTGACCCGCGCGTAGGGTGCTCGCCATGAGCCGCGACATGGTCGATGCGTACGTCGAGCGCCTGCTCGAGCAGTTCACCGGCAACGAGGACCTGAGCAAGGACGACCAGGGCGGCTACCCGTTCCGCTTCGGCAGGAGCGGCTACACGGTGCGCGTGGTCGGCACCGACGAGCGCCCGGCCGTGCGGGTCTGGTCGGTCGCGCTGCACGACGTCGAGCAGACCCCGGAGCTGCTCGGCATGCTCAACGAGATCAACCAGCGGCTGCTCCACGCACGGGTCTACTGGGCGGAGAGCTCCGTGGTGTTCGAGGACGCCGTCGCCGGGCTCGCGCTCAACAAGGGCACCCTGGAGTCCTCGCTGACCGACGTCGCGGAGGCGAGCAGCTTCTTCGGGCCTCAGCTGAAGGAGAAGTTCGGCGGCTCGCTCACCTTCGAGGACGAGCCGGCACCGGAGCAGGCCGCCGACCCGACCGCCGAGCCGGCGGCCGGCGACGGGCTCTACCTCTAGCCCTGGAGCGCGCGACGGATCGTCGCCGCGACCAGCGTCCGGGTCTCGGCCGGGTCGACCACGTCGTCGATCTCGAAGACCCGGGCGGCGTTGAGCGCCTTGGCGTGCTCGCGCAGTGCGGCGGTGTGCTCGACGACTGCCGCCTCCCGCTCGGCCTCCGGCATCGCGGCCAGCTCGTGCGCCATCGCCAGTCGCACCGCGCCCTCCAGGCCCATCGGCCCCAGGTGCGCGTCCGGCCACGCCAGCGTCAGCAGGGGGCGGCGCGTGCTGCCGCCGAGCATCGCCTGCGCGCCGAGGCCGTAGCCCCGGCGCAGCACCACGCCCACCAGGGGCACGGTGAGCCGTGCCCCCGCGGTCACCATCCGCGAGGCCTCGCGCACCAGCCCGGTCCGCTCGGCCTCCGGGCCGACCATGAAGCCGGGGGTGTCCACGAGCGAGACGACCGGCAGGCCCCAGCGCTCGCACAGGCCGAGGAAGTCCGCGGCCTTGGTGGAGGCGTCGGCCGTCAGCGCCCCCGCGAGGTCCGTCGACTGGTTGGCCACGACGCCGACCGCGACCCCGTCGATCCGGGCCAGCGCGGTGACCAGCTCGGGCGCCCAGCCCTCCCGCAGCCACTGCACCGAGTCGGTGTCCGCGAGCGCCTCGACCACCGGCCGGACGTCGAACGCCTCGCGCTCGTTCTCCGGCAGCAGGCCCCGCAGCGCCTCCGGGTCCTCGGCGTCGCCCGCCCCGAGGTCGGGCCGGGCCAGCAGGCCGAGCAGGCGTCGTACGACCTCGACGGCGGCCTCCTCGTCCTCGACGACCACGTCGAGCACGCCGTTGGCGGCCTGGTCGGAGACCGGACCGACCTCCTCGGCCGCGAACTGCCCGAGCCCACCGCCGGCGATCATGGCCGGCCCGGCCATGCCGAGGTTGGCGTCCGGGGTCGCGATCCGCAGGTCCGCGCAGCCGGCGATGACGGCGTTGCCGGCGAAGCACCTGCCCGAGACGACGGCGATCCGCGGCGCGGTCAGCTCACCCCACAGGGCGAAGGACCCGACGTCGAGCGCGGACACCAGCGGGAGGTCGACGTCGCCGGGCCGCCCGCCGCCCCCCTCGGTGAAGAAGACCGCGGGCAGGCTCACCCGCGCGGCCAGCTCGATCAGCCGGTCCGACTTGCGGTGCCCGCGCATGCCCTGGGTGCCGGCCATCACCAGGTAGTCGTAGGACAGCACCGCGCAGGCGAGGCCGTCGACCGTCGCGGTGCCGCCGATGATGCCGTCCGCGGGCGCCTCGACCACCAGCTCGGCCAGCGGCCGGCGCTGCTCCTGGGCGGCGGTGACGAAGCGTCCGTACTCCACGAAGGAGCCCGCGTCGACGAGGTCGGCGATGTTCTCCCGCGCCGTACGACGGCCCTTGGCGTGCCACCGGGCGACCTTCTCGGGCCGGGCGGCGTCGGTGGTCAGGAAGCGCCGCGCGAGCACCTCGGTGAGTCCCTGGGCAGGTGCGTCCTCGGTCACCGCGCCATCATGACGCACCCCTCGTGGTCGGCTCAGTCGCGACCCGCGGAGGCCGGCTCCCCGGTGAGCACCCGCAGCGCCAGCGCGGTGGTGGCGTCGAAGTTCAGGTGCCCGACCACCCGCTCCACGCGCTCGATGTCGAGGGGCAGCAGACCTGGCGTGCCGGGCACGTCCGGGGTGAGCCCGAGGTCGAGGTCGGTGCGCCCTGACATCAGGCGCAGGTTGAACTCGTAGCGCTCGCGCGCCTCCGGCACCCGCAGCTTGGCCAGCGTGGACGCGCCGATCCGCCGGTTGCCGGTCTCCTCGCTCCACGAGTCGAGCGCCGCGACCAGGGTGGCGCCGTCGTCGTGCTCGATGTCGGCCCACACGGCCTGCATCGAGCCCATGTGGGCGAGCAGCACGGCCGCGGTCTTCTCGCCGATGCCGCGGACCCCGGGCAGGTTGTCGCTGGCGTCGCCCCGCACGGCGGCGAAGTCGAGGTAGCGATCGGCCGGCACGCCGTACATCAGCAGGAGGCGGCGGGGCGTCAGCAGTGGCGAGCCGTTGATGCCGCCGTCGATGAGCCGCAGCACCTGGGTGTGCTCGCTGATGTGGGCGAAGGAGTCGCGGTCGGAGGTGATGATCACGCAGTCCCAGCCGTTCTCACCGGCCCAGGTGGCCGCGGAGGCGTTGACGTCGTCGGCCTCCAGCCCCGGGGGCGTCAGCGTGGCCATCCCGAGGGCGTCGAGCAGCGCGCCCGCGCGGTCGAGCTGGTCGACGAGGTCGGGGTCCTTCTCGGCCCGCCCGGCCTTGTAGTCGGGGTACATGTCGCGGCGGTACGACGTGGTCCGGTCGTCGAGCCCGAAGATCACCGCGTCCGGGGCGAACACGTCGATCGACTCGATGATCTGGCGCAGCATCCCGTGCAGCGCCCACGCCGGCCGCCCGCCGCGGTCGCGGTGCCGGGTGTGCGCCCGCGCGTGGTGGTTGCGGTGCAGCAACGACGGCGCGTCGACGGCCAGCAGCAGCTTGCGTGGACGCTCGGGGACGGGGTTCATGGCCCGTCGATGGTAGGACTCCTAGATCTGATGACCTGGGCGACCCTTCTAGGAGATCAAGGGACGTGCCTCCGGGTCCGTGACCGCCTCCAAGTACGCGGCCTCGCGCCGAAGCTCGAGAATCTTCTGCTCGGCTGCGCTGTCGGGAGCGGGCACCTGGCTGAGAATCAGGCGCTCGACCAGGGTGGTGAGCGGCTCGCCGATTGCTCGCCGAAAGTTGAATCCGACCAGCTGCATGATCGTTAGTGTTTCGGCTGTTACCAAGCTCTTGATCGCCTTCACGGCCTCAGCCCCCTCACGGTCGTCGGCGAAGCCCGAAAGCTGTTCCACCAGGGGCAGCAGCTGCGTCGTGATGTAGGTGATGTCGTTGTCCGAGATCCGCTGCGCGACGAGCTCTTGCTCGTATCCCTGAGCGATGCCGATGAGCTCGTTCTTGTCGCTGATCAGGTCGTTGACGAGTTCGATGAGTTCGTTCATCGCAGCCTGATCCAACTTGCGGGCTCGAATCGCGTTGACCTTGCTGCCGATCGCACTAGCAGCGTTCCGGGCGATCGCCTCAGCTAGGCGAGTTCCGAGGGCTGCCATTTCGGGTGTGATCATGTGCGTTCTCCTTCAGCCTGTGCCGTTGTGCTCAGGCTGCCATGCACCCCCGACACAATGCCGGGGCGTCGATGAGGGCTGACTCAGCCGAACGCGCGCCGGTAGTGGTCGCTCATCGCGGGGTAGTAGTCGTCCCACACCAGGGCGGCGGGATCGGCGCCGGTCTCGGCCGCGACCATCCGGTCGAGGTAGTACTCCCAGCCGGGTCCGACGTTCTCCGCGATCGTCGGGTCGGGCAGGTCCTGGGCGAAGGTCAGCGTGGTGACACCGTCCTCCTCGCCGAGGTCGACCCGCAGTCGCCAGTGGTCCTCGGTGCCGTCGTCCCGGGGCATCGTGGTGGTGATCCGCAGCCGGTACGGCGGGACGCACTCGTCGATCCGGAAGGTCTCCCCGGACACCTCGTCGCCCTCGTAGGCCATCTGGAAGAGCACCTCTCCGGACGTCGGGTCTCCGGTCCAGGTGCCGATCCACCGGGCCAGCCGGTCGGACTCGGTGACGGCGGCCCACACGTCGGCGACCGGGGCGCGGAAGGTGCGCACCAGTTCGACGTAGGTGGTGCCGTCGCGGTCGACGCGGCGTCCGGTGGGCGTGCTCATGCGGTCTCCTCGTGCTGGGTGCTGCGGGTCGGGGTGCCCCGGCGCTCGCGGGTCGTGCGGCGGACCTCCAGGTCCAGCCCGTCGAGCGCGGTCTCGGGGATGGGCGGACGGGCCGGGGAGGACCGGTCGAGCAAGCCGTCGAGACAGTGGCTCACCGGGGCCAGGCCGTCGCGGAGCAGCCGGTAGTGCCGCTCCCGGCCGTGGTCCTCGGCGCCGACCAGGCCGGCCTCGGTGAGCAGGCGCAGGTGCTTGCTCACCGCGGGACGGCTGACCGGCTGCTCGGCGGCGAGGTCGACGACGCGCGCCGGGCCGGCCGCCAACCGGCGGAGCAGGCCCCGGCGGACCGGGTCGGCGAGCGCCTCGAACGCGTCCATGCGCTATTGGTAACACATCAGTTACCAATAGCGCCAGGGCTCAGCCCGGCTGGTTGAAGGGGGAGTCCTTGCGGGAGACCAGGTCGAAGAGCTCCTCGCGGGACAGCGCGGCGAGCGGCTCCAGCAGCTCCAAGCCGTAGCCGCTGACCTCCTCGGCCTCGACGGCCGGCACGACCGAGTGGACCACCCGGTCGTCGTACAGGTGCAGCATCGTGAAGGCCTGGTGCGCGTCGACGCCGGAGAGCAGACGGCGGTTCGGCGCCGGCTCCAGGGTGTAGCAGGTGGCCGACGCCACCGAGACCGGTACGCCGGCGAAGGTGCTCCACGAGGTGAAGTGGAAGTGCCCGCCGAGGATCCCGCGCACGTCGGTGCCCTCGACGACCTCGGCCAGGCGGGGTTGGTCGTGCAGCTCGATCAGCTCACCCAGGCGCAGCATCGGCACCGGGATCGGCGGGTGGTGCATCGCCAGCAGCGTGCCGTGCGGCGCGGGCTCGGCGAGCACGTCCGCGAGCCAGGCAAGCTGGTCGTCGCTGAACGCGCCGTGGTGCCAGCCCGGCATGGTCGAGTCGAGGGCGACGATCCGCAGGCCCGCGACGTCGTGGACCCGGTCCTGCGGATCGTCGCTCGTGGCGCCGTAGAGCGTCTCGGCGTACGTCGCGCGCTCGTCGTGGTTGCCCATCACCCAGACCACCTCGGCGCCGATCGCGGCGGCGGCCGGCTCGACCACCTCGCGCAGGCGCCGGTACGCCGCGGGCTCGGCCTTGTCCGCAAGGTCGCCGGTGAAGACCAGGGCCTGCGGCGGGGTGGGCAGCCGGCCGAGCCGGGCCAGCGCGGCCTCCAGGTGCGCGACGGTGTCGACGACGCCGTGCTGCAGCGTGTCGGCGAGCAGGTGCGGGTCGCTGAGGTGCGCGACCACGTGCGTCGGGTCGGGGTACTGGCCGAGGGGCTCCACGACCACGAGGGTAGGTGCAGACTGGTCCGGTGCTCGCCGCGCTCGCCCTGACCCTCGCCCTCGCGTTCACGCCGGCGGTCACCCCGCCGCCCCCGGGCGGCGACGTGGACTACCAGCTCGGTGGCGCGGTGACGCCCACCCGGGGCGTCGACGTCGTGGTCCGCGACCGGACCGCGCGGCCGGCGGCCGGTCGCTACAACGTCTGCTACGTCAACGCCTTCCAGACCCAGCCGGACGCCGCCCCCTTCTGGCGCCGGCACTGGTCGTTGGTCCTGAAGCGGGGCGGCCGGCCGGTCGCCGACGAGGCGTGGGGCGAGTGGCTGCTGGACATCCGCACCTCGCCGAAGCGCGCCGCGCTGGCCCGGATCGTCGGGCCGTGGATCGACGGCTGCGCCCGGTCCGGCTACGACGCGGTCGAGCTCGACAACCTCGACTCGTGGTCGCGCAGCTCCGGCCTGGTCACCCGAGCGCAGGCCAAGGCCTTCGCGCGCACGCTCGTGCGGCGGGCCCACCTGCGCGGTCTCGCCGTGGGCCAGAAGAACTGGTCCGAGCTCGACGGCACCACGCTGGGCTTCGACTTCGCGGTGGCCGAGGAGTGCGGACGCTACGACGAGTGCGGGGACTACGTGGCGTTGTACGGGAGGCGGGTGCTGGTGATCGAGTACCGCCGCGCCGACTTCCGCCGCGCCTGCGCGCGCTGGGGTCCGCGGCTCGGGATCGTGCTCCGGGACCGGGCGCTCTCGCCGCACGGCGTACGGGCATGGTGCTGAGCCCGGACGAGGACTAGCGTCGGGCGCATGAGCGACATCGACGTGGACGTCCCGCCCAGCGGCACCGGCTGCGCGGAGTGCTCGGCGGCCGGCGGCTGGTGGGTGCACCTGCGGCGCTGCGCCGCGTGCGGGCACGTCGGCTGCTGCGACTCCTCGCCCGAGCAGCACGCGACCGCGCACTTCCACGCGACCGGGCACCGGGTCGTGCAGTCCTTCGAGCCGGGGGAGGACTGGTTCTGGGACTACGGCTCCGAGGCGCCGTACGACGGCCCGGAGCTCGCGGCGCCGACCGCGCACCCCGACGACCAGCCCGCGCCGGGGCCGCGCGGCGCCGTACCGCTCAACTGGCGCGAGCTGATCCACTGAGCGGTCGGCTCAGGCCAGGGTGACCTCCACCGGGACCGCGCTGCGCAGGGTGTGGCCGACCGGCGAGGAGGACAGCACCTTGGCGTGCAGCGCCTCGAGGTCCGCGCGCGGTGCGGGGGAGTCGATGGTGACGGTGGCCTCGATCGCGCTGAAGCCGGCGTGGCCCTCGGCGAGCCCGAGGAAGACGTGCAGGTCGACGTCGCCCTCGAGGTCGATGCGCACGTCGTCGAGGGCGATCCCCGCGACGGTGGCGTTGGCGGCGTACCCGACGGCGAGGCAGTTGCCCAGCGCGCCGAGCAGCTGCTCGACCGGGTTGGCCGCGGTGTCGCCGCCGCCGAGGCCCGCGGGCTCGTCGGACGGGGTCGGCGCGAAGGAGCGCACCCGCGACTCCGAGGCGAAGCCCCCCTGCCAGGTCACGTGCGCGGCCCAGGTGGTCTGCGCCTTCGCGGGGTCCTCGGTGATCGCCTGGACGAGGCCGCCGACGGCCTCGATGTCGACGTCGTTGAGCCGGCTGCTGGCGGTGGTGGTCATCTGCTGCTCCTCGGTCAGGGATAGTGCAGCAAATCTATCGATCTAGTCTGATCGGGAAACGGGTCGTCGCCAGGTCGTCGCGTCGTGCGCGGCGCGGCCTTGCACGGGTGCACCATGGCGCCATGGCGACGAGCAACGAGGAAGCCCACCGGATCGCGCGCGAGCAGGGCGTCAGCGGCCCGCTCTACCGGGTCGTCAAGCTGGTCGCGACCCTCGTCATCCGGCTGCTCTGCGGCTTCACCGCGACCGGCCGTGAGCACGTCCCGGCGACTGGCCCGGTCGTGATCGTCCCCAACCACAAGAGCTTCTGGGATCCGTTCTTCGTGGCCATCGTGCTGCGCCGGCCGGTGCACTTCATGGGCAAGGCCGAGCACTTCGAGGGCCCGCTGGCGAAGGTCTTCCTGCGCCTGGGCGCCTTCCCGGTACGACGCGGCGCGTCCGACGCCGAGGCGATGGAGACCGCCCGGGCGATCCTGCGCCGCGGCGACGCGCTCGCGCTCTTCCCCGAGGGCACCCGGGTCCGCGAGGAGGGGCTCGGCACGCCCAAGCGCGGCGCGGCCCGGCTCGCCATCGAGGCCGGTGCGCCGCTCGTCCCGGCGACCATCACCGGCACGGAGAAGCGGCGCTGGCCGCTGCCGCGCCGGGTCCGGATCGTCTTCGGCACGCCGGTCTCGGTCGAGGGGCTGGCGGCCACGCCGGAGGACGCCGCGACGGCGATCGGCGCGGCCTGGCCGCAGGTCAGCGAGGAGTACACCCGGTGGCAGAACCGCCCCGGCGTCGTCGCGGCGGGCCTCGCGGCGCTCGGCCTCGGCGCCTGGCTCGGCTGGCGGCGGCGCCAGCGCTAGGGCCCGACCGGCCCGACCGGCCCGACCGCGTCCGTCCACGGCCCGCACAGCGTGGCGCTGCAGGCCCGCAGCCGGAGCTGGTGGTCGAGCGGGAGGTCCCCGACCAGCGCGGCGGTGGCGTCCGCGGCGTACGTCGTGCCGGGGCGCGGGGGCACGGTCGCCTCGTCCCACCACTCCACCTCGTAGTGGTCGAGCGGGAAGCCGCCGTCGTTCTCCGGCGGCGCCCAGGTCAGCCGGTAGGCGCTCGACTCCTCGTCCCGGGCCAGGCTCAGCTCGCGCGGCACGGTCGGCGCCCCGGTCGGCGTCGCGGGCTCACTGGTGACCGCCGGGCCCGGGCCGATCGCGGCGAACGCCGAGCGGGCGCGGACCCGGAAGAGGTACGCCGTGCCGTTGACGAGCCCGTCGACCACGACCGGACCCTCGCTCACGGTGCTGTCGGTGCTCCAGGTCGCGCCGCCGTCGCCGGACACCTCGACGTCGTACGACGCGGCGGCGGGGATCCCGGCCGTCACGACGGCCGCCGGCGCGGTCCACGACAGCGTCACCGTCGCGTCGCCCGGCGTCGCGAGCAGGCCGCCGACCGCGCCGGGCACGGCGTAGACGCGATAGGGCCCGATGCCCGACGGCGGCCCGTACCCCGCGGCGTTGTGCGCCCGGATCCGCATCCAGTAGCGGGCACCCGGCGGCAGTCCGGGGAAGAGCAGCGGCTTCGCGCGCGGGGCCGCGACCGTGCTGGTGCGAGCGGTCGCCCAGGTGGCGCCGTCGGTGGAGATCTCCACCCGGTAGAAGTCGATGGCGGCCCCGTTGGCCGCCGCGGCGGGCCAGTAGGCGCCGAGCGCCCGGTCGTGGTTGTCGGCCTCGAAGAAGCGCACCGCGCCCGGCACCGTGCGCGGCACCGCGCTCACCTGTGCGCTCGGGCGACCGGTGCCGCGGGCGTTGCGCGCCTGCACCCGGTAGTAGAACCGGCGACCGTTGACAAGGCCGGTCTCGGTCCAGGAGCGGGCGCCCGCGCCGGCGTACCGGACGGTGGTCCAGGGGGCCGTGGTGCTGTTGCGCCGCTGGACGGCGTACCCGGTGATCCGGCTGCCGCCCGTCGAGGACGGCGGCCGCCAGGTCACCTTCACGGCCCGGTCGAGCGGCGCCGCCGCGACGGCACGGGGCGCGGACGGCCGGGTCGCCGCCTCCGCCGGGCGCGCGTGGACCAGCGCCGTCAGCAGCAGGGCGAGCGCAAGGACGCGGGGGAGCAGCCTCATCGTCAGCGAACCTAGTCGTGGCGGCGGCGTCCTGTGGCCGGTCCCAGGCATCTTTTACGAGGGAATGGCCTAGGCTCTCGAACATGCGTTCTAGGACGTCCGGGGACGAGTGCCTTCCCCTGGAGCTGCCGGACCCGGCGCCGGCCGTGCGCCCGGCCCGCCGCGAGCGCCCCGGCCCCGACCGCTTCCGCCACCGGCTCGCCGGCGACCGGCTCGCCTCCCGCGACCTGCCCGCCGGCACCGAGGTCACCGTCCGCGAGGGCGGCCGCCGCCCCGTCCGCGGCGACCTGGTCCTGGCGCGTGCAGGGGAGCAGGCCGTCGTCGGCGTCTACGACGTCCGGTTCGGCCGCCCCGTGCTGCGCTGGGACCGCGGCGGGATGTGGCTCGGCCCCACCTGGGACGTGGTCGGGGTCGTCACCACGGCCGAGCCGCCGCTGCCGGGCGGCTAGAGCCGCTCCCGACCGTGCGCGCCGTGCCAGCTCTCCAGCTCCGGCCCGCGCGGGACGATCCCGGTCGGGTTGATGTCCTCGTGCACGACGTAGTAGTGCCGCTTGACCTGCTCGAAGTCGACGGTGTCGCCGAAGCCGGGGGTCTGGAACAGGTCCCGCGCATATCCCCACAGGGCCGGCATCTCGGTCAGCTTGTTGCGGTTGCACTTGAAGTGCCCGTGGTAGACCGCGTCGAAGCGCACCAGCGTGGTGAACAGCCGGACGTCGGCCTCGGTGATCGCCTCACCCATCAGGTAGCGGCGGTCGGTCAGCCGCTCCTCGAGCCGGTCGAGCGCGCTCCACAGGCGGTCGTACGCCGCGTCGTAGGCCTCCTGGGAGCCGGCGAAGCCGCAGCGGTAGACGCCGTTGTTGACCTCGGTGAAGACCCACTGCATCACCTCCTCCATCTCCGCGCGCACCGCGTCGGGCCACAGGTCGGGCGCGCCCGGGCGGTGGTGGTCGCGCCACTCGAAGAAGAGGTCGTGGGTGATCCACGGGAAGTCGTTGGTCACCACCGCCCGGGTCGGCACGTCGACGACCGCCGGCACGGTGATGCCGCGCGGGTAGTCGGGGTAGCGCGCCAGGTAGGCCTCCTGCAGCCGCTCGTAGCCGAGCACCGGGTCCCGCCCGTCCGGGTCGAGGTCGAAGGTCCAGCTGCGCTCGTCGTGCGTCGGCCCGGCGAGGCCCAGCGAGATCGCGTCCTCGAGACCGAGCAGGCCGCGCACGATGATCGAGCGGTGCGCCCACGGGCACGCCCGCGCCGCGACCAGGCGGTAGCGGCCCGGCTGGACCGGCCAGGTCGGCACCGCGAGCTCGTGGCCGCCGTACCCGTCCTGGGTGCGGCCGGGCTCCCGGGTGATCCGGTCCGGGATGTAGGTCATGTCCCGGTCGAAGGCCTTGCCCTCCTCGGTGTACGCCGGCATCAGCGCCCGCTCACACCGGCAGCGACTCGCGCGCGGCCCCGGCGGCGTGGCTCGCCTTCTTCGCCGCCTTGCGCCCGGCCCGCTTGGCGCCGTTGAAGAAGCCCTGCAGGCCCAGCGTCGCGCCCGCGCCGACCAGCCACACGTCCTTGGCGATCGGCACGCCGTCCTGGGTCGGCCGCACGCTGCCCGGCTGCCGCAGCCCGGGGACCTTGGCGTAGAGCCCCAACAGCCCGACACCGAAGCCGGTCAGCGCCGCACCCGCGAGCGCGGAGGGCACCTTCGGCGTCAGCAGCGCACCGCCGAGGGCGATCTCGCCGATCGCCAGCGCCTTGGTGAACTGGCCCGGCTGCACCTTCTGGACCTGCGGGTACGCCGCCGAGGCGAACCCGTGCAGCTGCTGGGCCGTCGCCGCGTCGGCGCCCAGCTTGGTGAGCCCGGAGTTGAGGATGAAGGCGCCCGTGGCGGCGCGCAGGGGAGCGTGCGTCAGGTTCATGTCCCCACCCTAGGTCGGCACCCCCGACGCGCCGAGCGCGAGCCGGTCGCCCTGGCGCCGGGCCCCTCTGGAATGCTGGCCCTTCCCCTTGCAGACCCATGACCGCCGACCCGAAGGGTGAGGAGCAGCAGTGAGCGAGATCGCCGGGGAGCTGGCGCGCGTCAAGGGCGCCTTCGACCAGCCGACCCTCACGCTGCTGCACCAGCGCCAGGCACCGGTCGTGATCACGATCTTCCGGGCGGCGTTCGGGCGCAACAACAAGCCGATCCCGACCGCGCGGCTGCACACCCAGGTCGAGGAGCACCTCGAGGTGATGCGCGCGGCCGGCGAGCCGGACGTGCCGGCCGGCAGCGGCAAGGACATCTGCCAGCGCTGGATGCGCGGGCAGTGGTTGGTGCGGGCGCTCGACGAGCAGGGCAACGAGGTCTACACGCTGACCTCGCACGCCCAGCAGGCGCTGGAGCTGGTGAAGAACCTCGCTCGCGACCGGGCCACCCTCAGCGAGCACCGGATCGCCACCATCCTGGGCACCGTACGACGCTTCAACGCCGAGGCGAACCCCGACCGGGGCGCCCGGGTCACCCTGCTCAACGAGGAGATCGCCCGGCTCAAGGCCGAGCGGGACCGGCTCGTCGACGGCGCCGAGCTGGTGAGCGCGACCGAGGACTACATGTCGGAGGGCTTCACCGAGCTGCTCTCGCTGATCTCCGCGCTGCCGAGCGACTTCGCACGGGTGGAGGAGCGCTTCGCGACCATCCGCAGCGAGATCCTGGCCGCCTTCCGCGCCGAGGACCGCCCGGCGGGCGAGGTGATCGACGACTACCTCGCGCGCGCCGATGCGCTGATGACCGCGACCCACGAGGGCCGTGCGTTCGAGGGGGCGTTCGCGCTGCTGCGCGACGACGCCCTGGTCACCCAGCTGCGCGAGGACCTCGGCGCGCTGCTCGACCACCCGCTGTCCGACGGCATCCTCGCCGACGCCGAGCGCGCCGAGCTGCGCGGCACGGTCCGCCTCGTGCGCGACGGCCTCGACCGGGTGCTGGCCCAGCGCAGCCGGGTGACGGCGACGCTGAAGGAGTACATCGTCTCCCACGACGCCGCCCGCGACCGCGAGCTGGAGCAGACCCTGCGCCAGGTCGAGTCCGAGCTGATGACCTGGATGGCCGCCACCGGCCCGCGGGCCACCCACGACGTGGGCCTGCTGCCGCGCCGGGTCGGCGTCGACCACCTGCGCGAGCGCTTCCACGACCCCGCCGACGACGTGCTGCCCGACCGGATCAGCGCCGCCGACCCGGCCGACGCGCCGCAGGTCTCGCTGTCGGAGCTGATGGCCCAGGGCGGTCCCCAGCTCGGCAGCCTGCGCCAGCGGCTCGAGGACGCGCTGGCCGACCTGCTGCCGGCGGGCTCGCTCGGCGAGCTCTTCGAGGGCCTGGAGCCCTCGCTGCGCCGGCCGGTGGAGATCTTCGGCCTGCTGCACCTGGCGGCGGACCGCGCCTGGGAGACCGAGCAGGCGACGGAGTCCTACGCCGCCGTACGCCCGGACGGGTCGCGGCGCACCTTCGCCGTCCCGCGGACCCCGCTGCCCGACCCCGACCTGGAGGAGACCAGCGCATGACCGTCGACGACCTCGACCTGATGGACGACGAGACCTCGGTCTCGCTGTTCGAGGGCGACGAGGGCGGCCTGGAGTACGCCCAGCGGCACGCGCTCGTCACCCTGCTCAAGCAGCGCTTCATCAGCGCCCGCACGCACCCGCGCGACTGGCAGGTGCTCGTCGAGCACGAGCGGGTGCTGCGCTCCCGGCTCAACGACCTCTTCCTCGACCTCGCCGTCGACCCCGCTCGTGAGGTCGCCTGGAAGCGGCAGGCCGTGTCGGAGACCGCGAGCCGGTTCCCGACCCTGCTGCACGACACGGCGTGGACCCGCGAGGAGACCCTCGTCCTGGTCCACCTGCGCGACCGGCTCCGCGCCGGCCTGGCCGGCGGCGACGCCCGGGTGTTCGTCGACCGCGACGACGTCCTCGACTACGTCGCCAGCTATCGCCCCCCGCACGCCACCGACGAGGCCGGCGACGAGAAGCGGGCCCGCAACGCGGTGACCAGCGTCGTCAAGGCCGGGCTGCTCATCGCCACCGGCTCCGAGGACCGCTTCGAGGTGAGCGAGGCGGTCGAGCCGCTGCTCCCGCTGGAGCTGCTGCAGGAGCTGCTGGAGGCGCTGCAGAAGGCCAACCGTGCCGAGCCCGAGGAGCCGGCCGAGGAGAGCGACCTGTTCGAGGAGGACGCCGAGTGAGCATCGACGAGGCCGAGCAGGTCGACGAGACCGGGCTCTTCGAGAAGCAGGTGGTCGCCACCCCGGGCGACGACACCGTCCAGTGGCGGGCGTCGCTGCTGCAGCTCGTCAACTGGGGCGGCTTCGGTGGCCTCACCACCGTCCCGCTGGGCGGCGACGCGACGATGATCTCGGGTGCCTCCGGCGTCGGCAAGAGCACCATCCTCGACGCCTACACCGCGTTGATGATGCCGTCCGACACCAAGTTCAACGGCGCCTCCAACGACGCCGTCGCGGGCCGGGCGCGGAGTGCCGGCCAGCGCAACCTGCTGTCCTACCTGCGCGGTGCCGTCGACGTGGTCGACGACCCGAGGACCGGCCGGCCGGTCGAGCAGCTGCTGCGCGGCAAGGGTGCCGACACCTGGGGCGCGGTGGCGATGACCTTCGTCAACGACCAGGGCGGCCGCTTCACCGCGCTGCGCACCTACTACGTCCCGCGCCGCGCGGCCCGCTCCGGCGACGTGCAGATGCAGCTCGCGACCCACGAGGGCGCCCTGGCCCTGGACGCGCTCGAGGTCGCCGTGCCCGAGCGCTTCCACGCGACCACGCTGAAGAAGCTCTTCCCGGGCGTGCGGGTGCACCGCACGTACGCCGAGTTCGCCGCCGTGCTGCACGCCCGGCTCGGCATCGGCGCCAACGGCGACGGGGCCAAGGCGCTGCGCCTGCTCGCCCGGATCCAGGCCGGCAACCAGGTGCGCAGCGTCGACGAGCTCTACAAGGACATGGTGCTGGAGCGCCCGGCGACGTACGCCGCCGCGGACCGGGCCATCGAGCACTTCGACGACCTCGACGCGGCGTACGCCGCCATGCGCACCGAGGAGCAGAAGCTCGTGCTGCTGGAGCCGATCGCCGAGCTCCACGAGCGCAAGGTGGCCGCGGCCCAGCGGCTGGCCGAGCTGGACTCCTACGGCGTCACCCAGGCGGGCGACACCCCGCTGCGGCTGTGGTTGCTGCGCACCCACCTGCGGCTGATCGAGGCCGCGCTCGTCGCCAACCGGGACGAGCGGACGACGACCGTCGACCAGCTCAGCGCGACCCGCTCCGCCGAGACGACGCTCGCCGGCGACCTGGAGGCCGCCAAGGAGGCGCACCGGGCCGCGGGCGGCGGTGACCTCCAGGCCCTCGCCGCGCAGGTCGAGCACGAGCAGGTGATCCGTGAGGAGCGCGGCAACCGGCTGGCCGAGCTGGAGGAGCGGGTCTACCCGCTCGTCGGTCTCACCGACGCCGACGCCCCGGACCTGGAGTCCGCGCTGGACTCGCCGGCGGCCTTCGCCGACCTCCAGCTGCTGGCCCGCAAGCGGCTGGCGAGCGGCGAGGCCGAGCAGGAGCGGCTGCGCGCCGAGCGCGACCGGGTCCGCGACGGCCTGGTCCCGCTGAAGACCGAGCAGGCCGCGCTGCGCCGCGAGCGGGCCTCCCTGGAGAGCCGCGCCGGCCGCGTCCCCGCGCACCTGCACGAGCTCCGGGCCGAGGTGGCCCGGGCGAGCGGGCTCGGTGAGGACGAGCTGCCGTTCGTGGCCGAGCTGGTCGACGTCGCGCCCGAGGAGTCGCGCTGGCGGACGGCGATCGAGACCGTCCTGGGCGGCACGGCCCGGATGATGCTGGTCCCGCTCGACCGGCTGCAGGACTTCTCCGCGGCCATCGACGGGATGCGGCTGCGCTCGCGGCTGACGTTCCAGGGCGTCGAGCTCGACCTGCCCGGCACCGGCCCGGCCGACCCGGAGCGGATCGCGGGCAAGCTGCTCTTCAAGGACTCGCCCTTCTCCGGCTGGGTCCAGGAGCACGTCGAGGAGCCCTCCCGCAACGCCCTGTGCGTGGGCTCCGCCGACGAGCTCGACGGCCCCGGCTTCCGGGTCACCGAGTCCGGGCAGACGCGCAACGGCCGCCGCGGCGCCCACGGGCGCAGCGACCAGCGCAACATCATCGGCTTCTCCAACGAGGAGGCGATCGCCGAGATCGACGCCCAGCTCGCCGACATCGAGCGGCGGATGGAGGGCGTCGACGCCCGGATCGCCGACCTCGACCGGCAGTCCGGGCTGCTCGCCCAGCAGCGCAAGGCCTACGACGCCATCGCGATGGTGCGCTTCGACGACGTCGACGTGGCGGGCAGCGACCGGCGGATCGAGGAGCTCCAGGCCCGGCGCACCGACATCCTGTCCTCCGACGACCAGCTCCAGGTGCTGCAGGAGCAGATCGACGCCTTCGTCACCGGTCTCGACGAGGCACGCGAGGAACGCTTCCGGCTGGAGCAGCGGCGCAAGGAGCTCAACGCCGCGCACGGCGAGCTGGTCGACTCCGAGGACCTCGTCAAGGACCGGCTGGAGGCGATGGAGGACGGTGCCGTCGCGCTGAGCGAGGAGCAGGACGCCGCGCTGGTGGCCGACTTCGCCGCCGCGGCCGCACCCGCCGACCCCGACGACCTGCACCGCTTCACCGAGAACTCCCACCGCCTCGGCGAGCGGCTGCGCACCGCCGTGGCCGACGCCGACACCGAGATCAAGCGGGTCGACGACGAGCTGGCGCTGGTGTTCCGGCACTACAAGTTCCAGTGGGACTCGCCCAACCTCGGTGCCACCGCGGAGTCGTACGCCGACTACGCCCGGATCCTCGACGAGATCCGCGGCAAGGGCCTCGCCGACCGCCGGGCCGAGTGGCGCCGCCGGCTCACCGAGTGGAGCGGGCAGGACCTGGTGCCGCTGGTCGGCGCGATGGCTGCCTCCATCGAGGAGATCGAGGACCGGCTGGAGCCGATCAACGCGATCCTGCGCCGGCTGGAGTTCGGCGCGTCCGGCGACCGGCTGCGGATCCGGTTGCGCCGGTTGCAGCCCGCGCACGTGCAGGTCTTCCTCAAGGACCTCCGTGCGCTCTCGTCCGGCACGAGCGGCGAGCTCGCCGAGGAGGAGCTGGAGAAGCGCTTCACCGACCTGAGCCGGTTCATGCGCCAGCTCCGCAAGTCCGCGCCGGGGGCCGACGGCACGACCGGGCCGACCGATCGTGACCGCCTGCTCGACGTACGACGCCACGTGGAGATCAGCGCGGAGCGCTACGACTTCCTCACCGGCGAGGTCGCGGCGACCTACCGCACGCTGGGGGAGAAGTCCGGTGGCGAGAGCCAGGAGCTGGTGGCCTTCATCGTCGGGTCGGCGCTGCGCTTCCGGCTCGGCGACGAGATGCGCTCGCGGCCGCGCTTCGCGCCGGTCTTCCTCGACGAGGGCTTCGTCAAGGCCGACTCGGAGTTCGCCGGCCGCGCCGTGCAGGCGTGGAAGGGGCTCGGCTTCCAGCTGATCATCGGCGTCCCGCTCGACAAGGTGACCGGCTTGGAGCCGCACATGGACGAGCTGCTGGCGATCACCAAGAACGCCCAGACCCACCAGTCCTGGATCACCCCCATCTCCGACGCTGTCGCGGGCTGAGCGTGCCCGAGCAGACCCGCCTGACCGAGCGCCTGCGCGCCGACCTCACCGCGGCGCTGCGCCGGCGCGACCGGCCGGCGGTGAGCACGCTGCGCTCGGTGCTCGCGACGATCGCGAACGCCGAGGCGGTCCCGGTCGAGGACGTCCGCGTGACCGGCGAGGGACCCGTCGCCGGTGCGGTGAGCGGGCTGGGTGCCGCCGAGGCGCCGCGCCGCGACCTGTCCGAGGACGACGTCCGCGCGCTCGTCGCGGGCGACCGCGACGAGCTGCTCGCCGCGGCCGCCGTCGTGCCGCCGGAGCGGGCCGACGAGCTGCGCGCGGCGGCGGACCTGCTGGCGGCCTATCTCTAGCGGCGTCCCAGCAGGTGCAGCAGCCGCCCCAGCTCCCGGTACGGCGAGGTGCGGGCCGCGACCTCCTCCAGGTCGAGCAGCTCCTCGTAGCGCGCGGGCAGCAGCGGCTCGTCGTCCAGGTGGTCGCTGAACACCCGCACGCCGAACCAGGCGGTGAGGTCGACGCCGGCGGCGTCGTAGGCCCGGCGGAGGTCGGCGAGCGTGTCGCCGCGCGTGGTGAGGCCGAGGTTGCCGAGGGTGCGGTCGCGGCGCTCGGTGAGCACGGCGTGGGCGGTGGTCCAGTCGCCGCGCAGGCCGGCCTGGACGGCGAGGGCGTCGCTGTTCTTGGTGAGCACGCTGAGCAACCCGCCCTCGGGCAGCAGCCGGGCCAGCGCGGTGATCGCGGCCCCGGAGTCGGGCAGGTACATCAGCACCCCGTGGCACGCGACGGCGTCCACCGGGCCGACGTCGGCAGGGCGCAGGTCCTCCAGGTGGGCGCGGTGGAGGGTGACCTGGCGCGCGACGTCGCGGGGCAGCGCGTCGAGCCGCGCGCGCAGCCGCTGCAGCATGGTCTCGGAGGGGTCGACCGCGATGACGCTGTGCCCGCGGGCCGCGAGCCGGGTGGTGACCTGGCCGTCGCCGCAGCCGACGTCGAGGACGAGGGAGCCGGGGGCGAGGTGCTCGTCGAGCTGGCGGCTGACCAGGTCGTGGCGGACCTGGCCGCGCAGGCTGCGGTTGTGCACGCCGTACGCCGTCGAGACCGTGCCGAAGTCGAGCATGCATCGAGTGTTCCCGCCGGAGCAGGGCCGGACAACGCGGCAGACGGCTCCGATTCGTGCGTTGCACAGAGATGAAGGAGGAACGGTCACAGTAGGGTCACGGCATGAGCACGGAATGGCGTACGGAGCGGGTCGAGAGGCTGCGGGACCTGATCAACCGGGCCGAGCCCGCGGTCGTCGAGGAGGCCAAGTGGAAGAAGGCCTCCAACCCCGACGGCGTACCCACCTTCTCCGCCGACGGGCTGGTCTGCACCGTGGAGACCTACAAGGACAAGGTGAAGGTGACCTTCGCCAAGGGCGCCTCGCTGGAGGACCCGACCGGGATCTTCAACGCCAGCCTGGACGCCGGCACCCGGCGCGCGGTCGACACCTTCGAGGGCGAGGAGCTCGACGAGGACGCCTTCGTGGCGCTGGTGCGCGAGGCCGTCGCCCTCAACCGCGCCTAGGTCGAGTGGGGGTTTCCCGCCGTCGAGTAGGGGTTCCCCGGCGTCGAGTGGGGGTTCGTCACCGGCGACCCGCGGGTCAGCGGGCCCGGCTGCCCCAGCCGCCCGTCCGCGCGGCGGCGGCCACCGCGACCGCGACCTCCGGCAGGTCGTCGCGGACCAGTCCGCAGGTGACCCGCACGTGCGCGGCGTCCGGCAGCACCTGGAAGGGCGAGCCGGCGGCGACGCCGATGCCCTGACCGGCGAGCCGGACCAGCGCGGCGGCCTCGTCGTGGACCGGCACCCACACGTTCAGGCCCTCCCCGCCGCCGACCTCGATGCCCTCGGCGGCGAGCGCCGTGACGAAGCCGGTACGACGAGCGGCGTACGTCTCCCGCGCCGCGTCGACCTCGGCCCGTGAGCCCGGGTCGGTGAGCAGGTGCAGCAGGATCCGCTGGAGCAGCCGGCTGCTCCAGCCCTGCCCCAGCTGGCGCACGTGCCGGACCTCGTCGAGCACCGCGACCGGCCCGCTCAGCGCCGCCAGCCGCAGGTCGGGGCCGTGCGACTTGGAGTAGCTGCGCAGGTGCACGGTCTGGTCGGGCAGGTGGGTGGCGAGGGTGGCCGGCTGCACGCCGCCGAGCGCGGAGGCGGAGTCGTCCTCGATCACGAGGACGTCGCGTCCACGCAGCAGGTCGGCGAGCTCGCGCGCCCGGGCGGCGGTCATCGACACGCCGGTCGGGTTCTGCGCGCGGGGCTGGAGCACGACGGCGAGGACCGGGATGGTGAGCGCGTCGGCAAGCGCGGAGGGCAGCAAGCCCGCCCCGTCGAGGGGTACGCCGACCACCTCCGCACCCAGCGCCTCCAGCAGGTCCAGCAGCGGCGGGAAGCCGGGGTGCTCGACGACCACCCGGTCGCCGTACTGGATCCGGGAGCGGAGCACCAGCTCCAGCCCGTCCATCGCGCCGTCGACCACGCTGAGCGCGGGCGGGTCGTAGGGCCAGGACGCCAGCAGTGCCTCCCGCAGCTCGGGCAGGACGGGGTCGTCGAGGTAGGAGTGCGGGGTGCCGGCGGTGGTCAGCGCCTGGAGCGGGCCGGTGAGGCTGGGCAGCAGCTCCTCGTCCGGTACGCCGGTCGCGAGGTCGAGCGGGAAGGCCGCCGGGTGCTCGAGCGCCTGCCGGTAGCGGCCGGCCCGGGGAGCCGAGGTGTCGGCGACGACCGTGCCGCGCCGGCCCGCGGTGCGGATCGTGCCGGCGCGGGTCAGCAGTCCCCAGGCGGCGCTGACGGTGGTGGGGGAGAGCGCGAGCTGGTGGGCCAGCTCGCGGATCGGCGGAAGCCGGTCGCCGGGACCGATCACCCCGTCGCGGACCGCCCGGCCGACCGCGCTGGCCAGGCCCTTGGCGGTGGGCTCGTCGAGGCGGTTCTCGAGAGCGGAGAGCAGGTCGCGCACGTTTGCAACATAGCAAAACGCTCTTTGCTGGGGCTGTAGGTGACACATAACCTCGGAGCCATGACCGAGCGCATCTCCCACTGGATCGAGGGCCGGGTCGTCGCCGGCACCTCCGGCCGCACCGCCCCCGTGCACAACCCCGCCACCGGCGTCGTCACCGGCGAGGTCGACCTGGCCTCCGCCGACGAGGTCGCCGCCGCCGTCGCGACCGCGGTCACCGCCGCCCGCACCTGGCGTGCGTCCTCGCTGTCGCAGCGTGCGGCCGTGCTCTTCGCCTTCCGCCAGCTGCTGCACGAGCGCTCCGAGGACCTGGCGCGGATCGTCACCGCCGAGCACGGCAAGGTGCACGCCGACGCCCTCGGCGAGATCGCCCGCGGCCTGGAGAACGTCGAGTTCGCGACCGGCGTCCCGCAGCTGCTCAAGGGCGGCTACTCCGAGCAGGCCGCCTCCGGCGTCGACGTCTACGACATCCGCCAGCCGCTCGGCGTGGTCGCCGGCATCACGCCCTTCAACTTCCCCGCGATGGTGCCGCTGTGGATGTGCGCCAACGCGATCGCGACCGGCAACGCGTTCGTCCTCAAGCCGAGCGAGAAGGACCCGTCGGCGGCGCTCTTCCTCGCCCGGCTCTGGCAGGAGGCCGGCCTGCCCGACGGCGTCTTCACCGTCGTCCACGGTGACAAGGAGGCGGTCGACACGCTGCTCACGCACCCCGACGTCGCGGCGGTGAGCTTCGTCGGGAGCACCCCGATCGCGCGCTACATCTACGAGACCGGCACCGCCCACGGCAAGCGGGTGCAGGCGCTCGGCGGCGCCAAGAACCACGCCCTCGTGCTGCCCGACGCCGACCTCGACGTCGCCGCGGACGCCATCGTCTCGGCCGCCTACGGCGCCGCGGGCGAGCGCTGCATGGCGCTGTCGGTCGCGGTCGCGGTCGGCGACATCGCCGACCCGCTGGTCGAGGCGATCGCCCTGCGCCTGCCCAAGCTCGTCGTCGGCGACGGCGCCGCGGAGGGCACCGACATGGGTCCGCTCATCACCCGCGAGCACCGCGACAAGGTCGCGTCGTACGTCGACGCGGGGGAGCAGCAGGGTGCGAGCGTCGTCGTGGACGGGCGCAGGGCCGACGTGCCGAGCGAGGGCTTCTTCCTCGGCACCACGCTGCTCGACCACGTGACCCCGGAGATGACCGTCTACCGCGACGAGATCTTCGGGCCGGTGCTCGGCGTGGTCCGTGTCGACAGCTACGACGAGGGCCTGGCGCTCATCAACGCCAACCAGTACGCCAACGGGACCGCGATCTTCACCCGCGACGGCGGCGCCGCGCGGCGCTTCCAGTTCGACGTCGAGGTCGGCATGGTCGGCATCAACGTGCCGATCCCGGTGCCGGTGGCCTACTACTCCTTCGGCGGCTGGAAGGACTCGCTCTTCGGCGACACCCACATGTACGGCCCGGAGGGCATCGACTTCTACACCCGCGGCAAGGTCGTCACCTCGCGCTGGCCCGACCCGGCCACGTCGAGCGTCGACCTCGGCTTCCCGCGGACCCGGTGACCGCCATGGACCACGACGCCGACACCATCCGCGCGCTCGACAAGGCCCACGTCTTCCACTCCTGGTCGGCCCAGGCGCAGATCGCGCCACTGCCGGTCGTGGGCGCCGAGGGCAGCTGGTTCTGGGACGCCGACGGCAACCGCTACCTCGACTTCTCCTCCCAGCTGGTCAACGTCAACATCGGCCACCAGCACCCGGCCGTCGTCGCCGCGATCCAGGAGCAGGCCGGCAAGCTGTCGACCCTCGCACCGGGCTTCGCCAACGACGTACGGGCCGAGGCTGCGCGGCTGATCGCCGAGGTCGCGCCCGAGGGCATGAACAAGGTCTTCTTCACCAACGGTGGCGCCGACGCCAACGAGAACGCCGTGCGGATGGCCCGCCTGCACACCGGCCGGCACAAGGTGCTCGCGGCCTACCGCAGCTACCACGGCGCCACCGCCGGCGCGATCGCGCTGACCGGCGACCCGCGGCGCTGGGCCTCCGAGCCGGGGATGCCCGGCGTGGTGCGCTACTGGGGGCCCTACCTCTACCGCTCCGCCTTCCACGCCACCACCGAGGCCGAGGAGTGCGAGCGGGCGCTCGCCCACCTGCGCGACCTGGTGATGGTCGAGGGCGCGGCCACCATCGCCGCCATCGTGCTGGAGACGGTGGTCGGCACCAACGGCATCCTGGTGCCGCCGGACGGCTACCTCGCGGGGGTCCGGGAGATCTGCGACGAGCACGGCATCGTGCTCGTCGCCGACGAGGTGATGGCCGGCTTCGCCCGGTGCGGCGAGTGGTTCGCGGTGGACCGGTGGGGCGTCGTACCGGACCTGATCACCTTCGCCAAGGGCGTCAACTCCGGCTACGTCCCGCTCGGCGGCGTGCTCATCTCCGACGCCATCGCCGCGACCTTCGACGACCGGCCCTTCCCTGGCGGGCTGACCTACTCCGGGCACCCGCTCGCCTGCGCCTCCGCCGTCGGCGCGATCACCGCCATGCGCGAGGAGAAGGTCGTCGAGAACGCGCGCCGCCTCGGCGACGACGTGCTCGGCCCGGCCCTGCGCGCGCTCGCCGAGAAGCACCCGAGCGTCGGCGAGGTCCGTGGCCTGGGCGCCTTCTGGGCGCTCGAGCTCGTCAAGGACCGTACGACGCGCGAGCCGCTCGTCCCCTACAACGCCTCCGGCGCCGACGCGGCCCCGATGGCGGCCTTCGCGGCGACCTGCAAGGCCGAGGGTGTGTGGCCGTTCGTGCACTTCAACCGCACGCACGTCGTACCGCCCTGCACGATCAGCGACGAGGACGCCCTCGCCGGGATCGCCGTGCTGGACGCGGCGCTCGACGTGGCGGACGGCTACTGCACCACCTGACCCACGGCCCGAGTGGGGGTTTCCGCCCCGTCGAGTGGGGACTTCCCGCCCGTCGAGTGGGGACTTCCCGCCCGTCGAGTGGGGACTTCCCGCCCGTCGAGTGGGGGCGAAGCTCATCCGTGTGCGCAAGTGCCGACTCAGAAGGCCGGAACCCCCACTCGGAAGGCCGGAAACCCCCACTCGGCGGGAGGAAACCCCCACTCGGCGAGGGGTCAGGAGTCGAAGCCCATCCCCATCCGGTCCAGCGAGCGCAGCCACAGGTTGCGCCGGCCGGTCCGGTCGGCGCGCGCGGAGGCCCAGCGGGTGAGCTGGATGCCGGTCCACGCGAACGGCTCGGGCGGGAAGGGGAGCGGCCGCTCGCGCACCATCCGCAGCCGGGTCCGCTCGGTCTCCTCGCCGGCGAGGAGGTCGAGCGCGACGTCGGCGGCGAAGCGGGAGGCTCCGACACCGAGCCCGGTGAAGCCGGTGGCGTAGGCGACCCGGCCGCCCCGCGCGGTGCCGAAGAACGCGCAGAAGCGCGAGCAGGTGTCGATCACGCCGCCCCAGCGGTGGCTGAAGGCGACGTCGGCGAGCTGCGGGAAGGTCTCGTAGAAGTGCTCGGCCAGCACCCGGTGGGTCGCGGCGCGCTGCTCGTGCGCGGGCGAGATGGAGCGGCCGAAGTGGTAGACGGCGTCGTACCCGCCCCACAGGATGCGGTCGTCCGCGGTCAGCCGGTAGTAGTGGAAGAGGTTGCCGGAGTCCGCGACCCCGCACCGCGCCGCCCACCCGATCGACGCCAGCTGCTCGGCGGTGAGCGGCTCGGTGGCGAGCACGTGGTCATAGACCGGTACGACGCGCCGCCGCATCGTCCGCAGCAGCGAGGTGAACACGTTGGTGGCCAGCACGGCCTGGCGGGCGCGGACGACGCCGTGGGTGGTGTGCAGCTCGACGCCCCGGTCGTCGCGGCGGACCGCGCGCACCCCGGTGCCCTCGCCGATCCGGACGCCCAGGCCCTCCGCGGCGGCAGCCAGGCCCCAGGCGAGCCGGGCCGGGTCGAGCATCGCGCAGCCCTCGGCGTCCAGCCGGCCGGCGAGGTAGGTGGGGGAGTCGACGAGCGCGCGCACGGCCGAGGCGTCCAGGAAGCCCGGGGTGCCGGGCTCCAGCAGGTCCACCTCGTGCGGCCGGGTCGCGACGGAGAGCTGGCCGGTGCGGCGGAGGTCGCAGTCGATCCCGTAGCGCTCCACCGTGGCCGCGATCGCGTCGAGGTTGGCCAGGCCGAGGCGCTCCAGCTCGTCGTACTCGTCGGGCCAGCGGTCGCGGCCGTTGGCCTCGCCGTGGGTGAGGCTGGCCTCGCAGAACCCGCCGTTGCGACCGGTCGCGTGCTCGGCGACGCGGTCGCGCTCCAGCAGGACCACGGTGCGCTCGGGTTCGCGCTCCTTGGCCAGCAGCGCGGTCCACAGTCCGGTGAAGCCGCCGCCGACGACGACCAGGTCGGCCGTCGCGTCGCCGATCGGCGGGCGCGGCTCGGGACGGTCGGGGGTGTCCAGCCACAGCACCTCCGGTGCGGCGGCGTCGGCGCGCTCGTGAGCCAGGTCGACGGGAAGGCTCACTGCTCGCGCTGACCCCACGGGGCGCCGTACGCCGTCAGCAGGTCGAGGAAGGGCACCGCGTCGAAGGCCTCGGGGCCGAGCACGCCCGCGCCCTGCCAGACCCCGGTGGCGAGCAGCTCGAGCGCGACGACCGGGTTGACCGCGGTCTGCCAGACCACGCACTGGTGGCCGTACTCGCGCATCGACCAGGCGTTGTCGACCACGTGGTAGAGGTACGTCGAGCGCGGCGCGCCGTCCTTGCCGGTGCCGGTGACCCACAGCCCGGCGCAGGTCTTGCCGGTCATCCGCGGGCCGATCGTCGCCGGGTCGGGGAGCACCGCGGCGACGACGTCGCGCGGGGAGACCTCGACCCCCTTCACCCGCACGGGGTCGGTGCGGTCGAGGCCGAGCGTGTTCAGCACCTTGAGGATGGTGATGAGCTCCTCGCCCAGGCCGTACTTGAAGGTCGCCCGCCGGCAGTCCACCCAGCGTGGCATCAGGAGCACCTCCTCGTGCTCGACGTTGACGCACTCGACCGGCCCGATGCCCTCGGGGAAGTCGAAGACCTCCGGCTCGCTGAACGGGGGAGTGGTGAACCAGCCGCGCTCCTTCTCCCACACCACCGGCGGGTTGAGGCACTCCTCGATGGTGGTCCACATCGAGAACGACGGCGCGAAGACCTCGTTGCCGTCGTCGTCGGTCACGACCAGGTTGGCGCCGTCGCGGGTGCCGAGCTCGTCGATCTCGCTGAACAGGTGGTCGGCGGCGTAGCGCGCGAACACGTCGGACAGGCCGGGCTCCACGCCGATGCCGACGAGCGCCAGCCGGCCGGCGGCCTCCCAGTCGCCGGCGACGGCGAACTGGTCGTCGCCGAGCTTGACCCCGGTCTCGGCGTACGGCGCGGTGGGGTGGGGCGTCGAGAGCGACATCGCCATGTCGAGGTAGTCCGCCCCGGCGGCGTAGGCGCCCTCGAAGACGCTCATGTTGAAGACCGGGTCGACGGCGTTCATCACGTGCGTGACGGCGTGCTCGTGGCACAGCGCGGTGACGGACTCCGCGGAGGAGGCGTCGATCCGCGCGGCGACGTACCGCGCGTCGGTCGCGGCGGCGGCCTCGGCCTTGGCGAGGTCGTAGTCGGCGACCACGATCCGCTCGAAGAAGTCGCGGCGTGCGGCGATCGCGGCGAAGGCGCCACCCACGCCGCCGGCGCCGACCAGCAGGATGCGCATGCTCACTCCCCGCTGTAGGACATCACGTGCTTGATGCGCGTGTAGTCCTCCAGGCCGTGCATCGACAGGTCCTTGCCGTAGCCCGATCGCTTGAAGCCGCCGTGCGGCATCTCGGAGACGAACGGGATGTGGGTGTTGATCCACACCACGCCGAAGTCGAGGCGCTTCGACATCCGCAGCGCCCGGCCGTGGTCCTTGGTCCACACGCTGGAGGACAGGCCGTAGTCCACGCCGTTGGCGAAGCGCAGCGCCTCCGCCTCGTCGGAGAAGCGCTGCACGGTGATCACGGGGCCGAAGATCTCCTGCTGCACCGCCTCGTCGTCCTGGCGCAGCCCGGAGACGACGGTGGGCTCGAAGTAGTAGCCGCCCTCGCCGCCGGCGACGGTGGGGCGGCCGCCGCCGGCCTCGATCCGGGCGTGGTCGGGGAGCCGCTCGACCATCCCCGACACCCGGGCCAGCTGGTCAGGGTTGTTGAGGGCGCCGTAGAGGATGTCGGGGTCGTCGGGCAACCCCGTGCGGGTGCCGCGCGCCTGCTCGGCGAGGGCGGCGACCAGGTCGTCGTGGATGCCCTCGGCCGCGAGCACGCGGGTCGCGGCGGTGCAGTCCTGGCCGGCGTTGAAGTAGCCCGCGGTCGCGATCGCCTCGGCGGCCGCGGCGACGTCGGCGTCGTCGAAGACCACGACCGGCGCCTTGCCGCCGAGCTCCAGGTGCACCCGCTTGAGGCCCGCCGCGGCCGAGGTCGCGACCTCGGTGCCGGCCCGCACCGAGCCGGTGATGGCGACCAGCTGCGGGGTCGGGTGCTCGACCAGGGCGCGGCCGGTGTCACGGTCGCCGCACACGACGTTGAGCACGCCCGGCGGCAGGAACTCGGCGGCCAGCTCGGCCAGCAGCACGGTGGTGGCCGGCGTGGTGTCGCTCGGCTTGAGCACGATCGTGTTGCCGGCGGCCAGGGCGGGCGCGACCTTCCAGATCGCCATCATCAGCGGGTAGTTCCACGGCGTCACCTGCGCCACCACGCCGATCGGCTCGCGGCGCACCCACGAGGTGTGGTCCTTGAGGTACTCACCCGCGCTGCTGCCCTCCAGCACCCGCGCGGCGCCGGCGAAGAAGCGCAGCTCGTCCACGCTCGGCGGCAGCTCCTCCTCGGCGGTCAGCCCGACCGGCTTGCCGGTGTTCTCGCACTCGGCGCGCACGAACTCCTCGGCCCGGTCCTCCAGTGCCTGCGCGATCCTCAGCAGCGCTTCCTGCCGCTCCTTCGGCGTGGTCTCGCCCCACGTCTCGAAAGCCCGCTCCGCGGCCTGCATCGCCCGGTCGACGTCCTCGGCCCCGCTGGCCGGCGCCGTGGCGTAGGCCCGCCCGGTGGCGGGGTCCACGACGTCGTACGTCGCTCCGGAGGCGGCATCGGCCGAGGCGCCGTCGATGAAGTTGCGCAGCGTGGTCATGCCCGGGAGCGTAGCCAGCATCCCCGTGCCACGGAAGGCTCTGCGCAACGAAATCCGTAGCGATTTCGCGTAACCGCCACGAAATCACTTGAACAAAGTCCGTCGGGGCGCGAGGATGAGCACGTGTACGACGAGAACTCGAACGCCGCGCTCCAGCAGTCCGCACGTGACCACCTGTGGATGCACTTCACCCGGATGTCGTCCTACGACGCCGCCGACGTGCCCGTCATCGTGCGCGGTGAGGGCGCCTACGTCTGGGACGCGCAGGGCCGCAAGTACCTCGACGCCCTCGGCGGGCTCTTCGTCAGCCAGCTCGGCCACGGCCGCACCGACCTCGCCGAGGCCGCCGCGAAGCAGGCCGCCGAGCTCGCGTTCTTCCCGCTGTGGTCCTACGCGCACCCGACCGCGATCGAGCTCGCGGAGAAGATCGCGGGCCACGCGCCCGGCGACCTGAACCGGGTCTTCTTCACCTCCGGCGGCGGCGAGGCCGTCGAGTCGGCGTGGAAGCTGGCGAAGAACTACTTCAAGATCACCGGCAAGCCGATGAAGCACAAGGTGATCAGCCGGGCCATCGCCTACCACGGCACCACCCACGGCGCGCTCTCGATCACCGGCCTGCCCGGGCTCAAGCAGCAGTTCGAGCCGCTGGTGCCCTCGACCTTCCGGGTGCCGAACACCAACATCTACCGGGCCCCGGTCCACGGTGACGATCCCGAGGCGTTCGGCCGCTGGGCCGCCGACCAGATCGCGGTCGCCATCGAGAACGAGGGCCCCGACACGGTCGCCGCCGTCTTCCTCGAGCCCGTCCAGAATGCCGGCGGCTGCTTCCCGCCGCCGCCCGGCTACTTCCAGCGGGTCCGCGAGATCTGCGACGAGTACGACGTGCTGCTGGTCTCCGACGAGGTCATCTGCGCCTACGGCCGGCTCGGGCACATGTTCGGTGCCGAGCGCTACGGCTACCAGCCCGACATCATCACCTCCGCCAAGGGCATCACCTCCGGCTACGCCCCGCTCGGCGCGATGATCGCCAGCGACCGGCTCTACGAGCCCTTCGCGCACGGCACCGAGACCTTCCTGCACGGCTACACCTTCGGTGGCCACCCGGTCTCCACCGCGGTCGCGCTGAAGAACTTCGAGATCTTCGAGAACGAGAAGATCAACGAGGGCGTGCTGGAGCGCGAGGGCGCCTTCCGCGGCACCCTGGAGAAGCTGCTCGACCTGCCGATCGTCGGCGACGTCCGCGGCGACGGCTTCTTCTACGGCATCGAGCTCGTCAAGGACAAGACCACCAAGGAGACCTTCGACGAGGCCGAGTCCGAGCGCCTGCTGCGCGGCTTCCTCTCCAAGGCGCTCTACGACGCCGGGCTCTACTGCCGCGCCGACGACCGCGGCGACCCGGTCGTCCAGCTCTCGCCGCCGCTGATCTGCGACCAGTCGCACTTCGACGAGATCGAGCAGAAGCTGCGCGCGGTGCTCACCGAGGCCGCAGGCCTCCTCTAGACGGGGAACACGGCGAGAGCCGGCCGGGTCCAGGCGGACCGGGCCGGCTCTCGTCGTACCTCCTCCCACCGTTCAGCTGGGGGATCCCACCGTTCAGGTGTGAGTCGACACCCGCGGCTCGCGGGTGGGAACTCCCAACTCGACGGGTGGGGTCAGGCGGTCTTCCTCCGCGTCGCCAGCATGTTGCCGACCACGATCAGCAGGGACACCAGGAACATGATCGTGCCGATCACGTTGACCTGCATCGGTACGCCGCGCTGGCTCACGCCCCACACGTACATCGGGAAGGTGACCGTCTGCCCGGCGTTCAGGTTGGTGATGATGAAGTCGTCGAAGGACAGCGAGAAGCTGAGCAGCGCCGCGGCGGCGATGCCGGGGAAGACCAGCGGGAAGGTGATCCGCCAGAAGGTGGTCGACTCGCTGGCGTAGAGGTCCATCGCGGCCTGCTCGAGGTTGGCGTCGAGGCCGGCGAGCCGGGCCTTCACCGTCACGATGACGAAGGACAGGCAGAACATCACGTGCGCGATGAGGATCGTGACCAGGCCGAGCTTGCCGCCGAAGCCGCCGGCGACGAAGAGGGCGAGCAGCGAGGAGCCCATCACGATCTCGGGGGAGGCCATCGGCAGGAAGATGATGGTGTTCATCGCCGCGCGGCCGTGGAAGTCGTGCCGGACCAGCGCGAAGGAGGCGAGCGTGCCGATGATCGTGGCCACCAGGGTCGCGGCCAGGCCGATGCCGATGCTGCGCAGCACGGCCTCGCACATCCCGTCGGGACCGCACATGTTCGACCAGTTGTCCAAGGTGAAGCCCTGGAAGGCGTAGACGTTCCGCGAGCCGCTGTTGTCGTTGAAGCTCATCAGCATGACGACCGCGATCGGCACGAACATGTAGACGAGCACCAGCACGCCGAGACCGAGGACGACGTGGTCGGCGACCCACCGGCCGCTGCGCTGCAGGACGTTCCCCTGGTGGCTCACAGCAGCTCCTCCGTGCCCGCCTTGCGGATGTAGACCACGACCATCGCCACGATGATCGCCATCAGGGTCACCGAGAGGGCGCCCGCGGCGGCGTAGTCGCCGGTGTCGGTGAACAGGTCCTGGATGACGTTGCCGACCATCCGCTGGTTGGTGCTGCCGAGCAGCTGGGCGTTGATGTAGTCGCCGGCCGCCGGGATGAAGGTGAGCAGGGTGCCGGCCACCACGCCGGGCATCGACAGCGGCAGGGTGACCTTGAGGAAGCCCCGCGCCGGGGAGGCGTAGAGGTCGCTGGCCGCCTCGACCAGGCGCCCGTCGATCTTCTCCAGGCTGGCGTAGAGCGGCAGCACCATGAACGGCAGGAAGTTGTAGACCAGGCCGGCGATCACGGCCACCGGCGTCGCGAGCAGCCGGCCGTCCTCGCCCATCAGGTGCAGGGTCTGCAGGGTGTCCACGATGAAGCCGTCGTCGGCGAGGATCAGCTTCCACGACAGCGTGCGGACCAGGAAGCTGGTGAAGAAGGGCGCGATCACCAGCACCAGCAGCAGGGTGCGCCACCGCCCGGCCTTGAAGGCGATCGCGTAGGCGAGGACGTAGCCCAGCACCGCGCAGATCATGGTCGCGACGCCGGCGTACCACAGCGAGCGCCACAGCTCGTCCCAGTGCTCCGCGAAGGCGTCCCAGAAGTTCGCGACGTGGTACGTCACGTCGTACCCGGTCAGCACGGAGCCCTCGGGGTCGTAGAGGCTGGTCGCGAGCAGGGAGTAGAACGGAATGACGAAGAAGACGCCGAGCCACAGCGCGGCCGGCAGCATCAGCCAGTAGCCGGTGTACTTCCCCCGGCGCATCAGACCTCCTCCAGCACGCCCGCGTTGACGTCCTGGTCGGCCGGGAGCAGGAAGGCGAACTCGGGGCGCCAGGACACGTCGACCTTGGTGCCGTGGGCGAGGATCCCGCGCCGGCCGGTGTTCTGCTCGAAGGACATCATCTCCTGGCCCCACGGCATCCGGACCAGGTACTGCGTGCTCACGCCCACGAAGCTCACGTCGGTGATCACGCCGCCGGGCAGGTGGTTGCCGGGCGCGTCGATGGGCTCGCCCTCGGGCGCCACCAGCACCTTCTCCGGGCGGATGCCGATCCAGCCGCTGCCCGCGCGCACGTGCGCCCGGTCGGCGGGGATGGAGACCTGGGTGCCGTGCATGTCCACCCGTACGACGTCAGGCTCCGCGCTCGTCACCGTGCCCGGGATCAGGTTGGACTGACCGAGGAAGTTGGCGACGAAGGTGGTGCGCGGGTTCTCGTAGAGCTCGGTGGGGGAGCCCATCTGCTCGATGACGCCGCCGTTCATCACCGCGATCGTGTCGGCCATCGTCATCGCCTCCTCCTGGTCGTGCGTGACGTGCACGAAGGTGAGGCCGACCTCGGTCTGGATCCGCTTGATCTCGATCTGCATCGCCCGGCGCAGCTTGAGGTCGAGCGCGCCCAGCGGCTCGTCGAGCAGCAGCACCTCGGGGCGGTTGATCAGGGCGCGTGCCAGCGCGACCCGCTGCTGCTGGCCGCCGGACATCTGGGGCGGCTTCTTCCTCGCCTGCGCCTCCAGCTCGACCAGCTCGAGCATCTCGCGGACCTGCCGGTCGACGTCCTTGGCCTTGCGCCGGCGCAGGCCGAAGGCGACGTTCTCGTGGATGTCGAGGTGGGGGAAGAGCGCGTAGTTCTGGAAGACGGTGTTCACCGGGCGCCGGTAGGGCTTCTCCCAGGTGATGTCGTCCTCGCCCAGGTGGATCGAGCCGGACGTCGGTGTCTCCAGGCCGGCGACCATCCGCAGCGTGGTCGTCTTGCCGCAGCCCGACGGGCCGAGCAGCGCGAAGAAGGTGCCCGCCGGGACCTCCAGGTCGAGCGAGCGGACGGCGGTGAAGGTCGCGAACTCCTTCGTCAGCGCCGTGATCCGCAGGTTGCGGGCAGGGTGGTCAGCCGCCAGTGACATCGGCGAAATCTCCTTCGTAGGCGCGGACCTGGAATTCCTCGAGGGCCCTGAACGAGTGGGTGGTGGCCAGCGACTCGGCGGTCGGGAAGATCAGCTCGTTGTCGACGAGCTCGGGGTCGACCTTCTCCATGGCTTCCTGGGCGCCCTTGACCGGGCAGATGTACCAGACGTACGCCGCGAGCTTCGCCGCCACCTCGGGCTCGTAGTAGTAGTCGATCCACTTCTCCGCGTTGCCCTGGTGGGTCGCCAGGTTGGGCACGAGCATGTTGTCGGCCCAGATCATCTGGCCCTCCTCGGGCGCGACGAAGACCAGGTTCGGGTCCTCGGCCGCGGCGACGTCGCCGGACCACGCCTCGCAGGCGAGCACGTTGCCGGCGGCGAGGTCCTGGATGTACTCGTTGCCGGTGAACGCCCGGATCTGGCCGTCCTTGCGGGCCTTGGTCACCCGGTCGACCGCGTCCTGCCAGTCTCCGTCGGTGAAGTCCGCCGGGTCCTTGCCCTGCGAGAGCAGGGTCAGCCCCATCGTGTCGCGCATCTCGCTGAGCAGGGTGACCCGGCCCTTGAGGTCCTTGCGGGAGAGCAGCTCCTCGAAGGAGCGCACCTCCTTGACCTTCTTCTTGTTGTAGGCGATCCCGGTCAGGCCGCTCTGCCAGGGCGCGGAGTAGGTCCGGTCCGGGTCCCAGCCGACGTTGGCCAGCGAGTCGATCAGGTTGGCGTGCAGGTTGGGCACCTTCGCCTTGTCCAGCGGCTGGATCCAGCCGACCTGGATCATCCTCGCGGCCATCCAGTCGGTCAGCATGAACAGGTCGCGCTTGGACGTCTCGCAGGAGCCGAGCTGATTGACGACCTTGGCGAAGAACTCCAGGTTGTCGTTCACGTCGGCGGTGTAGTCCACCTCGATGCCCGTACGCCGCCGGAACTCGGTCAGCGTCGAGACGTAGCCGTCGTCGTCCTCGTCCATGTAGCCCGGCCAGTTGGACACGACGAGCCGCTTCTCGGAGCCCGACAGGTCGCGCGTCGTGCAGAGCGCCGGATCCTGCTTGCGGTCCGGCGTGCGGAACAACGGCAGCGCGGCCAGGCTCACGGCCCCCAGCGCGGCTCCGGCACCGCCGCGCAACGCGGCCCGCCGGCTGATGCCCGGTCCCACCAAGCTCCCACCTCCTGCATCGGGTCTGCGCATCGTGGCATGAGGTGGGTCACATGACAAGGGATTCCGTCGACAGTTGACGTGATCGCAACGGAATCCGAACATGCACGTTGCGTGAGGGCAGGGGAACCTGTGAGGATCCCGGGGTGACCAAGCCCAAGCCCGCTCCGCTGGACGACGTCTCCAAGGCGATCATCGCCGAGCTGCAGGAGGACGGCCGGCGCTCGTACGCCGCGATCGGCAAGGCGGTCGGCCTCTCCGAGGCCGCCGTGCGCCAGCGCGTGCAGCGCCTCGTCGACGGCGGTGTGATGCAGGTCGTCGCCGTCACCGACCCGGTCGAGATGGGCTTCGCCCGCCAGGCCATGATCGGCATCAAGGCCACCGGTGAGCTGGAGCCGATCGCCGACGCGCTCGCCGCGCTCGACGAGGTCGACTACGTCGTGATCACGGCCGGCTCCTTCGACGTGCTCGCCGAGGTCGTGTGCGAGAGCGACGACCACCTGCTGGAGATCATCTCCCGCGGGATCCGCAGCATCCCGGGCGTGATCTCGACCGAGACCCTGGTCTACCTGCGGCTGCGCAAGCAGACCTACTCCTGGGGCGTGCGCTGAGGCTCAGACCGCCCTGCCCCGCAGGTCGGTACGACGCACGCCGTCCCCGCCCGGGACGGTGAGCCAGGCCCCGTCGTCACCGGCGAGGGGCCGGCCCGCGACCACGGTGCAGGCCCGGGCCGGGTCGCCGCACAAGCGGCCGAGCAGGTCGCCGTCGACACCGGCGAGGTCGAAGGGCGCCCGGAAGGACGCGCCCGGGCCGGCGTGCCGCAGCCGTGCGCCGTCCCACTCCCAGCGCTGCGGCCCGTCCGGACCGGGCACGACCAGGACGGCCGAGGCGGGGAACAGGACCGCCTCCAGCACCCGCGTGGACCCCGTCTCCGCGCGCAGCGCCGCGACCAGCCGGTCGGTGCCGGCGGTGGTGAACCGCTGCACGTCGGAGCGGGTCTCGGAGTCGACCTCGGTGACCGTGCGCGAGGTCGTGCTGGGAGGGTCGGGGTCGCGGGTCGCCAGCGACCAGGTCGCGCCACCGGCGAGCAGCAGCACGACGGCACCTCCGAGGAGGGCGCCGGTGCGGCGCCGGGCCGGGGCGGGCTCGTCGTACAGGGCCCAGCTGGGCTCCTCCGGCGACGGCGGGTCCGGGCGGCCGGGCATGGCGACAGCATAGGGTCGCGGCATGTACTACGTCGGCGTCGACCTGGCCTGGGGCGAGCGTCAGCCCACGGGGGTGGCGGTGCTCGACGCCGACGGCCGCCTGGTGGCGGTTGGCGCCGCCCGGGGTGACGACGAGATCGTCGGCCTCCTGGCGTCGTACGTCGAGGGGGACTGCCTGGTCGCGCTGGACGCCCCGCTGATCGTCCGCAACCCCACCGGCAACCGGCCGGCGGAGGCCGCGCTCAACAAGGACTTCGCGCGCTTCGACGCCGGCGCGCACCCCTCCAACACCGGCAAGCCGGAGTTCCGCGACCAGCCGCGCGCGGCCCGGGTCGCGGCCCGGCTGGGACTCGACGTCAACCCGCGCTCGGGGCGCGCCCGGCGCGCGATCGAGGTCTACCCGCACCCCGCGACGGTCGCGCTGTTCCGGCTCGGCCGGACGCTGAAGTACAAGAACAAGCCCGGCCGCGACCTGGAGCGGCTGCGGGCCGAGCTGCTCGCGCTGGTCCACCTCGTCGAGGGGATGGCCGACGCGGACCCGGCCCTGCACGTCGACGGCCCTCCGTGGCGTGCCCTGCGCAGCGCGGTCGAGGGCGCCACCCGCAAGAGCGAGCTGCGCGTCGTGGAGGACCAGGTCGACGCCGTCGTCTGCGCCTACATCGGCCTCTTCGCCGACCGCCGGCCCCAGGACACCACGACGTACGGCGACCTGGAGACGGGCTACATCGTCACGCCCACGCTGCCGGCCGACCTCGCGCCGACCCCGCGGGGCAGCGCACCCGCGGGCCTCGACCTGGGTGCGGCCGTGCGGGAGTACGCCGAGGGCTGGCCCGCGCTGCGCACCGCCACCGACCAGTACGTCGACCTGGTCACCCGCGTGCTCGACGAGGCCGGCATCAACTACCTCACCGTCACCGGCCGCGCGAAGTCGGTCAACTCCTTCGCCGCCAAGGCCGCGCGCACCGTCGCCGGGCTGCCGGTGTTCACCGACCCGCTGCGCGAGATCACCGACCAGGTGGGCGTGCGGGTGATCACCTACGTGCACGCCGACGTCCAGGCGGTCGCCGACCTGCTCGCCGACGAGGCGACCGTCATCGACGACCGCGACATGGGCCAGGAGACCGCGAGCGAGGGACGCTTCGGCTACTCCAGCCGCCACCTGCTCATCGACGTCGAGGGGATGGACCGGATCGCCCAGATCCAGATCCGCACCGTGCTGCAGCACGCGTGGGCCGAGTTCGAGCACGACATCCGCTACAAGGGCACCATCCCCGACGAGCACGTCCCCGACTTCGACCGCCGCTTCACGCTGGCGGCCGGGCTGCTGGAGCTCGCCGACCGGGAGTTCTCCACGATCCGGCAGCGGATCCAGCAGGGCGCCACGGCGGCGGGGGCCACGGTCGCCGACGACGACCCGCGGATCCCGCCGCGCGAGCTCGCCGCGTTCCTCGCCGGGCAGTACGCCGACGCGCCGCCCTCGCGCACCGACCACTACGAGTGGATCGCCGCCCTGGTGCTGGAGCTCGGGATCACCTCGCTCGCGGCGCTGGGCGACGTGCTCCGTGGGGTCGACGCCGACCTGCTGGCGGAGCGGATGGACTACCGCTACCCGCCGGGCGCCGTACGACGGCTGGACGACGCGCTGCTGTGGACCTACGGCGAGACCTACGTCGACCTGAGGGCCAACGCCGACCGGGTGGGCGCGCTGCGCTCCCGGCTGGCGAAGATGCGCCAGGGGTGACCGAGCGCTCAGGGGTGAGCGCCGTCACGGCGCATCAGCGCTGATCGCGCCTACGATCGCGCCATGCAGGCAACCGCCACGTCCACGCTCCCACTTCCGATCGACCAGGCCTGGGCGGCGCTCGCCGACCACGAGGCGATGGCCTCCTGGGGCCCGGGCATGAAGGTCACGATCACCCGCGAGGGCACCGCCGAGCGCAACGGCGTGGGCGCGGTGCGCTCGATCAAGGCCCCCGGCCCGGCGCCGGCCATCGTCGAGGAGGTCACCCGCTTCGACGCCGACCGGGCGCTCGGCTACAAGGCGCTCAGCGGTGTGCCGTTCCGCAACTACAGCGGTGAGGTGCTGCTCGCGCCGGCCGGCGACGGCACCCGGGTCACCTGGACGCTCACCGCCGACCAGCGCGTGCCGCTCGTCGAGCAGGCCGCGCTCAAGGCCGTCGTGACGACCCTGCTCACGCTCTTCGTGCGCGCGGCCAAGAAGGCCTGACCTAGCCCTCGCCCCGCTCGCGGGTCCTCCGCGCCAGCTCCGCCAGCGCGGCCGGGAAGATCGACGCCGGCGGCGTCACCAGCCCGGCACCGACCTGGCCCACGCCGGCGACCTTGCCGGCCATGCCGGTGTTGATCTGCGGCAGGATCCCGGTCCGGCACACCGAGGTGACGTCGATGCCGGTCGCGGCACCGGCGAAGTCGAGCACCGGGATCGGCCAGCGGTCGTTCTCGCCGATGGTGATCTCCCGCATCCGGCGGCTCGTGGCGAGTGCGTCGGGCACGGTGCCGCCGACGAAGCGCACGATCGCGGGCGCGGCGGCCATCGCGAAGCCGCCGATGCCGGCGGTCTCGGTGATCGCCGAGTCGCCGATGTCGGGGTTGGCGTCGTCGGGGCCGTAGCTGCCGAGGAAGAGCCCGTCGGCCAGCTGGGCCGGTCCGGTGAACCACTGGTCGCCGGTTCCGGAGACCTGGATCCCGAAGTCCGTGCCGTTGCGGGCCATCGCGACGACCATGGTCGACCCCGGTACGTCGCGCGCCGCGTCGAGCGCCAGCTTGCAGGCGGGCATGGCGATGTTGAGGAAGAAGTGGTCGTTGCCGCCCATGAACGCGAACGCCTCGGCGACCTCGTCCGCACTGCGCGAGGAGCGCACCAGCGAGGGCGCCAGGTCGCGCAGCAGCATCAGCGTGCCGGCGCGGTTGCGGTTGTGCGCCTCGTCGCCCATCTGGAGCATCTGGCCGAGGATCGCGGTCGCGTCGACCGGTCCGGCGGCGGTGACCGCCTCGCCCAGCAGCGGGCCGAGCACGTCGCGCATCCAGCGCAGCCGCTCCAGCACCTCGGGCCCGTAGGCGCCGTAGCGCAGCACCTTGCCGAGGCCCTCGTTCAGGGAGCAGTAGGTGCGCTTGCCGGTCGCCGGGTCCTCCAGCACGAACATCCACATCGACGGCGAGACCACGCCCGCCATCGGGCCGACCGCGCTGCGGTGGTGGCACGGCTCGAGGGAGACCTCGCCGCCGTCGGCGAAGAGCTGCTCGGCGTCCTCCGGGTCCTCGACGAGGCCCTCGAAGGCGGCGGCGCCCATCAGCGCGCCGCGCATCGGCCCCGAGGCACGGGCCCACTCGATGGGCGGGCCGGCGTGCAGGAACTGGCCCTTCTCCAGCCCGAGGAGCTCGGAGGCCGGCGCGACGCCGACGAGCGTCGCCTGGACGTCGAGCATCCGGGAGACCGCGAGCGCGTTGGCGTCGCGGCGCAGCGGGTCGGCGGCGACCGTCGCGAGGTCGTCGGTGGTGCCGTCCATCGGCGGCTGCCAGGCGACCCGCTCGACCGGGACGGCCTGCGCGGCGATGGCGTCGGCGAACATGTCGGCTCCGGCGGTGGCGACACCGGCGGGGGACTGGCTGGGGTTCATCGGGCGGCTCCGGTGGCGAGGGCGACCGCCCGGCGGGCGGCGGCGGCGTTGGACAGGTGGACCTCGGCTCCGGCGGCGGCCAGCGCCTCGGCCTGACGGGTCAGGTCCTGCTGGTCGGTGGACGTGCCGACGCACGCCACGACGACGGGCACGTCGCGCACGGCCTTCGCCGCGGCGATCGCCGGCGCCAGGCCGGCGGCCGGGTCGGCCTCGGCGCCGTGGCCGAGCACCACGTCGAGCAGGACCACCGCGGTGTCGGCGTCGGCGGCGACCTTGGCGAGGTGCTCCAGGCGCAGGGTCGGGTCGATCATCGGGTGCGCCCGGCCGCGGGTGAGCCCGTCGTCGCCGAAGTCGATCATCAGGTGGCCCGGGCTGAGCAGGCTGCTGTCGAGCGCCAGGTCCTCGGAGAGGGGGATGTTGCTGCGGATCCCGCCCAGGTCGGCGGCGGCCAGCAGCATCGCCTCGTCGCACAGGGTGCCACCCACGAAGAGCCCGCGCAGCGCGCCACCGTCGGCGGGCTCCGCCGCGGTGCCCCAGGTCGGCCACTCCGGCACGTCGACGCCGAGGTCGCCGAGGAGTGCCTCCACCTGGGTGGTGAGGTCGGGCTGGCCCTCGCCGAGCAGGGCGAACCGCACGGGCGTGGCCAGGCCCTCGGCGTACTGCTCCACGGCGGCGGCGACCTCCGGTGCCGGTGGCTTGGAGACCACGACGACGTGCTCGACCGTGGGGTCGGCGTCGAGGCGCTCCAGCGCGGTCATGGTGGAGATCCCGCCGATCGCGCTGGACAGGTCGCGCCCGCCGACGCCGAGGGCCGCGGCGACCCCGACGCCCGCGGCGTCGAGCAGCGCGAGCACCTGCTGGCAGCCGGTGCCGGACGCGGCGACGATGCCGACCTTGCCGGGGGAGACCGTGTTGGCGAAGCCGAGGCCGACGCCGCCGACGACGGCGGTGCCACAGTCGGGGCCCATCACGAGCAGGCCGCGGTCGCGGGCGATCCGCTTGAGGGCGAGCTCCTGCTCGACCGGCACGTTGTCGCTGAAGATCATCACGTCGACCCCGGCGTCGAGGGCGTCCATCGCCTCGACCAGCGCGGACGCGCCCGGGACGGAGACGAGCGCCAGACCACCACCGGTACGACGCAGGGCGGACGCCGTCGTCCGCGCCGGTGCGGCGACCTCGCCGCCACCCGAGGAGCCCCCGCGGACCGCGGCCAGCGCGGCGTCGACCGCCGCGAGCGCGGCCGGCAGGGCGTCGGCGTCGTCGAGGCGCAGCGCGACCACCATGTCGTTGGCCGAGGCGGCGGGCAGGGTGAAGCCCATGCCCTGCAGCACCTCCACGTTGAGCTCGGTGGCCATCGCCACCTGGGCGGCGGCGACACCGGGTGTCGCGGCGACGTCACGGCTCACCTGGAGCAGTGCGACGCTGTCGGCGTAGGCGCCGGAGCGGATCTCGACGTGCTGATGCGTCATCGAGGACTCCTTTCATGGGGTCGGGGGACGGAGGGCAGTGCGAGGGTGGCGCCGAGGAGCATCCCGGCGCCGGAGGTGTGGCCGACGGCGACGAGGCGCTCGACGGCCGCGGTGGGGTCGGTGGCCGCCGCGAGGGCGAGCAGCAGGTCCCGGAAGGGCGGGATCGCGGCACCCTCGGCGGCGTGCGCCAGCAGGCTCGCGGAGAGGTCGGTGGTGCGGTGCGCGGCAGCGGACGCCGCGGCAGCGACCGTCGCGGTCCCACGACCGGCGGCACGGCCGGCGACCAGCCAGCCGGCCAGCACGTCGTCACCGACCGGGGTCAACCCGTCGCCGCGGCCCACCAGCGCGGCGACCGCGGCCGGGTCGCCGGTGGCGAGGGCGTCGAGCGCGGCGGCGGGCAGCTGGCGTCGTACGACGGCCAGGTCGGGAAGCGCCGCGGCGAGCCGGGCGGCCGCGGCGAGCCGGGCGGCCGCGGCGAGCGGGTCCGGCAGCGGCGGCACGCCGGTGGCGACGAGGCGGTCCACGCCGACGCGGAGCGGGCCGACCTCGAGCGTGCCGTCGTCGATCCGGGCGGGGGCGCCGACCGCGACGGCGGGCAGCCGGAGCAGCGTGGTGCTGATCGCGGCGGGCACGTGCACCGCGCTGCGGGCGAGCACACCGACGACGCCGCCGGGGAAGCGGGCATAGACCGCGTGCGCCCCGGCGTGGACGACCGTCCCGGTCGCCGAGGGCCCCTCGAGGAGCGCGCGCAGGGCCGGGCTCCCGGCACCTGCCACCCGAGCCGCGGGCAGGGCGGCGGAGGTCGTCGGAGGCGGCACTCCTGGGACGCTAGCGCTGGGCTATCGTGGATCGAATGGTGAGCATTGCCAACGTCAGCCCCGAAGACGGGCAACAGTTGATAGCCGCGATGCCCGCTCTCATCGCGGACGATGGCTTCATGCACGTCGACGACCTTGCCGAGTCCCTCGCCCAGCTGGTGCTCGCGGGCGCCGACCTGGACGAGCTCGTCGGCACCATCGGCGAGGTGCTGCGCGCGCAGGTCGCGGTGACCACGACCGACGGGCGTGAGCGAGCCGCGCGGCTCGACGACGCCACCCGCGAGCGGATCGCGGAGGCGAAGCTCACCGACGAGACCGGCCGGCTGCGGGTGGAGTGGCTCGACGAGCTGGGGGACGAGAACCCGCCGCTGGGCGACGTACGCATCCACCGGCTCGCGGTCGCCACCCCGACCCAGGCGCTGGGCCACCTGGTGGCGGTCGTCGAGCGCGACCTGGAGCCGGTCGAGCAGCTGGCGCTGCAGCGCGCCGCGACGGCGGTCGCGCTGTCGATCACCCGCGAGCAGGCGGTGTCCGCGGTCGAGAACAAGTACCGCGGCGACTTCCTGCGCGACATCTTCCTGCGCCGCGCGGGCTCGGAGGAGTTCGTCCGCGAGCACGTCGTCGGCTTCGGCTGGGAGCTGAGCGGGCCGATGGTCGTGGTCGTCGCGCAGCTCGACCCCGCGCCCGGGCACGTGACCGTCGAGGACCAGCGCCAGTGGCAGCAGCGCTTCGCCAACGCCTGGCGCCAGGTCGCCGGTGCCGCCGACCGCAGCATCCCGGTGGCGGACTTCGGCTCCGAGGTGGTCGCGGTCCTGCCGGCGGAGAAGCCGGAGGACGCCGCCGCGCTGGTCCGCCGGCTGGTCCGTGCCGTCGCCGGTGACAAGGGCGGTGGCCGCCGGCCCTTCTCCTCGGGGGTGGGCCGGGTCGCCGACGGCGCCGGGGGCCTGCCGGAGAGCTACGGCCAGGCCCGGCGCGCGGTCGAGGTCGGCCGCCGCGTCGGCGGGGGCGGCGGTACGACGTGGTTCGACACCCTCGGCCTGCACCGGCTGATCGCGATGGTGCCGGACAGCGAGGAGCTGCGGGCCTTCGCCCACGACGTGCTCGGCGAGCTCGCCGACGCGACCGAGGAGGCGGCCACCCTGCGCGAGACCCTGCAGGTGCTCCTCAACACGAACTTCAACGTGGCCGAGGCCGCGCGCACGCAGTTCTTCCACTACAACACGATGCGCTACCGGGTCGCGAAGCTCGAGCGGCTGCTCGGCCCGGTCGCCTCCGACCAGAACCTCCGGCTCGACGTCGCCGTCGCGCTGAAGGTGCTCGAGGTCGTCCGCCGTTGACGGCGCGCTAGCAGCGTCGCCGGCGCGTCGCGATGTCCGCCGGGCTACACCTGCGTTTCGCCGACGGCCCGATCGGCCGTGCAAGCACCCCAGGGGGCAAGTTCCCACATCTCACCGGGTCACTTTCGGGCGAATCTGGCCAATGAGGTGTGACCTGGGCCTCAATAGGTTGGGTCCTCTCGGGAGCCCCTGATGCAGCCCGCCCGGGCCGCCCGGACAAGGAGGGACAGCCATGTCGATGTTCAAGTGGGAGGTCGTGAATCCGGCCCCCGGTGAGGCGGTCGGACCGCACCAGCGGCTCCCGTGGGGCCGCACCGTCGGGCTCGGTGCCCAGCACGTGGTCGCGATGTTCGGCGCCACGTTCGTGTTCCCGCTCGTCATGGGCCTGGACGCCAACCTCGCCATCATGCTCTCGGGTGTCTGCACGATCGGCTTCCTGCTGATCTGCAACAACAAGATCCCCAGCTACCTCGGCACCAGCGCGTCCTTCGTGGCCGCTGTCGCCGCGATCCGCACGCAGGGCGGCGACTCCGCCGACGTCACCGGCGCGATCCTGGTCGCGGGCCTGGTGCTCGCCGCCATCGGCGTCGTGGTGCACTTCGCCGGCGCCCGGTTGATCCACGCCATCCTGCCGCCCGCCGTCACCGGCGCGGTCGTCATGCTGATCGGCTTCAACCTCGCGCCCGTCGTGGCCGGTGTGTACTGGCCCCAGGACCAGTGGATCGCGCTGCTGACCGCCGCCTTCATGGTCGCCGCCGCCGTGCTGCTGCCCGGGTTCTGGTCGCGGATCGCGGTCTTCCTCGCCCTCGTCTTCGGCTACCTGGCCTCGGTCTTCGCCGACAAGGTCTTCGGCAGCATCAACTCGATCACCGGCAGCAGCAACGGTGAGCTCGTCGAGCACGACCGCGTGTCGTGGGCCGGCGTGAAGGCCGCCGACTGGGTCGGCTTCCCGAGCGGCAAGCTCGCCGACGGCGTCTCGGTCATCCACGGCCCGAGCTTCTCGGTCACCTTCATCCTGCTCGTCCTGCCCGGTGTCATCGCCCTCATCGCCGAGAACACCGGCCACGTCAAGGCGGTCGCCGAGATGACCGGCGAGAACCTCGACCCCTACATGGGTCGCGCGATCGGGGCCGACGGCCTCGCCACCGCCTTCGCCAGCGCGTTCGGCGGCTCGCCCACCACGACGTACGCCGAGAACATCGGCGTCATGGGTGCCACCAAGGTCTACTCGACGGCGGCCTACTACGTCGCGGGCATCGTCGCGATCCTGCTCGGCCTGTGCCCGAAGTTCGGTGCGATCGTCAACGCGACCCCGGGTGGGGTCCTGGGCGGCATCACCGTCGTCCTGTACGGGATGATCGGCCTGGTGGGCGCGAAGATCTGGGTGGAGAACCGGGTCGACTTCGGCAACCCCGTCAACATGGTGGGTCTCGCCGCCGGTCTCATCGCCGGCATCGGTGGGGTCTCCCTGAAGTTCAGCGACGACTTCGAGCTGAGCGGCATCGCCCTCGGCACGATCCTGGTCATCGTGTTCTTCCACATGGTCAAGGGCCGCACGGCCGACGCGACATCGGGAGAGGTGACGAAGAGGCTGTGAAGCCCGCACCGTTCGACTACGTCCGGCCGGGGACCCTGGAGGAAGCCCTCCAGGCCCTGGCCGGGCACCCGGAGGCCAAGGTGCTCGCCGGTGGGCAGAGCCTGGTGCCGCTGCTGTCGATGCGGCTGGCGGCCCCGGCCGTGCTCGTCGACATCAACGCGCTGCCGGACCTCGACCACGTCACCGTGGACGCCACCGGCGTGCGCGTCGGCGCACTGGCCCGGCACGCCCACGTGCTGGCGGACGCCGACGTCGAGCGCGTCCAGCCGCTGGTGCCCCTGGCGCTGGCGAACGTCGCGCACGCGACGATCCGCAACCGCGGCACCACGGTGGGCTCGCTGGTGCACGCCGACGCCGCGGCCGAGATGCCGATGGTGCTGCGCCTGCTCGGAGGCTCGGTGGACGTCGTCGGGCCCGAGGGACGGCGCACCATCGCCGCCGAGGACCTGTACGTCGGACCGCTCGAGTCGAGCCTGCACCACGACGAGATCGCGGTGGAGGCGTTCTTCCCGGCGCTCGCCGGCGGCAGCGGCGTGGCCTTCGAGGAGATCGCCCGGCGCCACGGCGACTACGCCATGTGCGGCGTCGCCGCGGTGGTCGCGGTCGAGGGTCACCGGGTGACCGGCCTCCGGGTCGGCTACCTCTCGGTCTCCGACGTCCCCGCCGTGGTGGACCTGACCGACGCCCTCGGCGGCGAGGTCACCGCGGCGTCCCTGGACCGTGCGGCGGACGCGGCGCTCGCCGTGCTGGAGCCGGAGACCGACATCCACGCCACGGCCGACTACCGCGCGCACCTCGCGAGGGTGCTGACCGCGCGGGTCGTGACCGCGGCCCACGAGAACGCGAAGGAGCGCCAGGCGTGAGCACCGAACAGGTCCACGAGATCCAGCTGACCGTCAACGGGGTGCGCCACGACGTGGCCGTCCCGGCCCGCCGGCTGCTGTCCGACGCGCTGCGCCACGACCTCGGGCTCACCGGCACCCACGTCGGCTGCGAGCACGGCGTCTGCGGCGCGTGCACGATCCTCGTCGACGGCGCCCCGACCCGGGCCTGCCTGATGTTCGCGGTCTCCGCGCAGGGGCACGAGATCACCACCGTGGAGGGCCTGGCCCGTCCCGACGGCACGCTCGGCCCGGTCCAGCAGGCCTTCCGCGAGTGCCACGGCCTGCAGTGCGGCTTCTGCACACCGGGCTTCCTCACCACGATCACCGCCGGCATCGCCGCGAATCCCGACCCCACCGAGGACGAGGCGCGCGACATGGTCGCCGGCAACCTCTGCCGGTGCACCGGCTACCAGAACATCGTCAAGGCCGTCGGCCGCGCCGCCGAGCTGGCCCGCGACGAGGAGTCCGCATGACCACCAAGATGTTCGGCGCGAAGGTCCAGCGGGTCGAGGACGACCGGCTGGTGCGCGGCACCGGCCGCTACGTCGACGACGTCGCCCTCGACGCCCTTCACGTCGCCGTCCTGCGCAGCCCGCACGCGCACGCCCGCATCCTGTCCATCGACGTCGACGCCGTGCTCGACGTCGAGGGCGTGCACCTGGTCTGGACCCACGAGGACCTCACCGGCGCGATGGCAGAGCCGCTGCCGCTGCTCATCCCGCACCCGACGCTGACCGAGGGCCGCACGCAGTACGCGCTGGCCAAGGACGAGGTCAACTACGTCGGCGAGGCGGTCGCCGTGGTCGTCGCCGAGGACCGGTACGTCGCGGAGGACGCCCTCGCGCGGATCGTCGTCGACTACGAGCTGCTGCCCGCCGTCGTCGGCATCGAGGCCGCTCGCACCGCCGAGCACCTGGTCCACGACGACGTGCCGGGCAACGTGGCGGCGACCACCGAGCAGTCCAACGGCGACGCGCCCGCGGCCATCGCCGCGGCCCCGCACACGCTGAGACTGGACCTCGACATCGAGCGCAGCGCCTGCATGCCGATGGAGGGCCGCGGCACCGCCGCGCGGTGGGACCCCGACCAGAACCGCCTGCAGGTGTGGACCTCCACGCAGACCTCGACCGGCGTGCGCGCGGCGATCGCCGCGAAGCTCGGTCTGGACCTGGGCCAGGTCGACGTGATCACGCCGGACGTGGGCGGCGGCTTCGGTGTCAAGATCGTGCACCCGTGGCCCGAGGAGCTGTTGGTGCCGCTGGCCGCCAAGACCCTGGGTCGGCCGGTGAAGTTCACCGAGGACCGCCGTGAGCACTTCATCTCCTCCGCGCACGAGCGCGCGCAGGTGCACCACGTCGACGTCGGCTACGACGACGAGGGCCGGATCCTCGGCCTGGACGTGCGCTTCTGGCACGACCACGGTGCGTACACCCCGTACGGCCTGATCGTCCCGATCATCACCTCCACCCAGCTGCTCGGCCCCTACAAGCCGGGTGCCTACCGGGTGCGGTTCGACTCGCTCTACACCAACACCGTCATCGTCACGCCCTACCGCGGCGCGGGCCGTCCGCAGGGCTGTTTCGTCATGGAGCGGACGATGGACGCGATCGCGGCGGCGCTCGGCAAGGACCGCGCGGAGGTGCGGGCGGCGAACTTCATCCAGCCCGACGAGTTCCCCTACGACCACGGCCTGATCTTCCAGGACGGGCGCGCGCTGGAGTACGACTCCGGCGACTACCCGCAGATGCTGGAGAAGGTGAAGGCGCTGGTCGGCTGGGACGAGTTCCCCGCGCTGCGTGAGGAGGCCGCCGCTGCCGGCCGCACGCTGGGCATCGGCCTGGCGTGCTACGTCGAGGGCACGGGCGTGGGCCCCTACGAGGGTGCGCACGTGCACATCGAGACGTCCGGCAAGGTGAAGGTCGCGACCGGCCTGACCTCGCAGGGCCAGGGTCACCAGACGGCCTTCGCGCAGATCGTGGCCGACGCGCTCGGCGTACCTTTCGAGGACGTGGAGATCACCACCGGCGACACCCGCCGGATGGGCTACGGCGTGGGCACCTTCGCCTCGCGCGCGGCCGTGATGAGCGGCTCCGCGATCCACCTCGCCGCGCTGCGTGCGCGGGAGAAGGCGCTGCGGATCGCCGCGGACGCGCTGGAGGCCGCGGTCGAGGACCTGGAGATCGTCGACGGCGTCGTCAGCGTCAAGGGCGCCCCGGAGTCGAGCATCGCGCTCGGCACGGTCGCGGTGCTCTCCAACCCGCTGCGCTACGCCTTCGACGAGGCGTCCAAGGCCGCCACCCAGTTCAGCGTCGGCGACCCCGGCAAGCCGCCGGTCGCCGAGGGCGACGAGCCGGGCCTGGAGGGCAAGGACTTCTACTCCCCGCCGCGGGCGACCTTCGCCTCCGGCATGCACGCCGTCATCGTGGAGACCGACCCGGACACCGCGGAGATCCGGATCGTGAAGTACGCCGTCGTCCACGACTGCGGCAACGTGGTGAACCCGATGATCGTCGAGGGCCAGATCCACGGCGGCGTCGCGCAGGGCGTCGGGGGAGCGCTCTACGAGCGGATGGCCTACGACGAGTCCGGCCAGCTGCTCAACGCCTCGTTCATGGACTTCCTGATGCCCTATGTCACCGAGGTCCCCGAGCACATCGACATCGACCACCTGGAGACCCCGTCCCCGCTCAACCCGCTCGGCATCAAGGGTGCCGGCGAGGCGGGGGTCATCCCCGGATCGGCCGCGCTCGCCGCGGCGATCGAGGACGCCGAGGGGATCACCATCACCGCCATGCCCATCTCGCCGTCGGAGCTCTTCGCGCTCCGGGCGGCCGCCAGGTCCGAGGAGACCCGATGAAGATCACCGGTCAGAACACGCTCGCCGCCCCCGTCGACAAGGTCTGGGAGGCGATCCTCGACCCGCGCGTGCTGGTGGCGACGATCCCGGGCTGCGAGCAGCTGGAGGCGACCGGCGAGAACGCCTACGCGATGACCGTCAGCGCCGGGGTCGCCGCGATCCGTGGCACCTACTCCGGCTCCTGCACGCTGCAGGACCTGCGCCCGGGCGAGGGCCTGACGATGAAGCTGAAGGGCGCCGGTGCGCCCGGCACCATCGACGCCACCGTGCTCGTCGGCTTCTCCGGCACCGGTGACCAGACCGAGCTGACGTACGACGCCGACGCGGTCGTCGGCGGCATGATCGGCGGCGTCGGCCAGCGGATGCTCACCAGCGTCTCGCGCCGGATGGCGGCGGAGTTCTTCGGCAACGTGGAGAAGGTCATCGCCAACGGCCTGCCCGCCGCGGTCACCGCCGTCGAGCCGAGCGCCCCGGGCGAGGCGCCGGTCTTCACCGCCGCCGCACCCAAGGCCGTCGCCGCCGGCGGCGTCGGTGGCGACAGCCAGTCCTTCCTCACCGGCGTCGCCGTCGGTGGTGCGCTGGCCCTGGCCGGCGTCATCGTGGGCGGGCTGCTGGGCCGTCGCCGATGAGCGGCCTCACCGTCGAGGCGACCGCCCGGGAGCAGGCCCGCGCGATCCGGGAGCGGGAGATCTCCGCCCGCGAGCTGCTGGAGCTGCACCTGGACCGGATCGCCGAGCGCAACCCCGAGCTCAACGCGATCGTCTCCCTCGACGAGGAGCGCGCCCGGGCCGGCGCCCTGGCCGCCGACGAGGCGCTCGCGTCGGGCCGCCCGGTGGGTCCGCTGCACGGGCTGCCGTTCGCGTTCAAGGACACCCACACCGTGGGCGGCTGGCGGACCACCTTCGGCTCGACGTTGTTCGCCGACCACGTGCCCGAGCGCGACGAGCTGCTCGTCGAGCGGGTCCGCGCCGCCGGTGCGGTGACCATCGGCAAGACCAACGTGCCGGAGTTCGCGGCCGGCTCGCACACCTTCAACAAGGTCTTCGGCACCACCCGCAACCCGGTCGACCCGTCCCGTTCCGCGGGCGGGTCCAGCGGGGGAGCGGCCTGCGCCCTCGCCTCGGGCATGGTGCCGCTGGCCGACGGCTCCGACATGGGCGGCTCGCTGCGCAACCCCGCGTCCTTCTGCGGCGTCGTCGGGATGCGGCCCAGCCTGGGCCGGGTCCCCGAGTGGCCGCTCTACAACCAGTGGGAGACCACGTCGGTCGGCGGCCCGATGGCACGCAACGTCGGCGACCTGGCGCTGCTGCTCTCCGTGCTCGCCGGCCCCGACCCCCGGGTGCCGCTTGCCCTCGGGGACCCGGGCGCGACCTTCGCGGGCCCGGCACCCGCCGACCTGCGCGCGCTGCGGGTCGCGGTCAGCACCGACCTCGGTGGCGCCTTCGCGGTCGACCACGACGTGGCCGCGGTGGTGTCCGAGGCGGGACGCACCTTCGCCGCAGCGGGTGCGCGGGTCGCGTCGTCGCACCCGGACCTGGGGTTGGCGGACGACACCTTCCGCACCCTGCGCGCTTGGCACCTGCACGCCAAGCTCGGCGGCCTCTTCGATCAGCACCCGGACGCGTTCAAGGCCTCGCTCGCGGACAACATCCGGGCCGGTGCACCGCTCACCGGTGCCGACGTCGCCCGCGCCTACACCCAGCGCACCGCGCTCGCCGAGACGATGCGGCAGTTCTTCACCGAGCACGACGTGCTCGTGCTGCCGGTCTCCCAGGTGCCGCCGTTCCCGGTGGAGCAGGAGTTCCCGACCGAGATCAACGGCGAGCCGATGGCGTCGTACCTGGACTGGATGCGCTCGGCGTACTTCATCACCGTCACCGGCTGCCCGGCCATCTCCGTCCCCGCCGGTACGACGCCCGACGGGCTCCCCGTCGGCGTCCAGATCGTCGCCCCCCACGGCGCCGACCTCCGCCTCCTGCAGGTCGCCCGCGCCTTCGAGTGGCTGCGCAGCTCCTGATCGACTCGGCCCGTCCGTGGGTTTCACCACCTAGGTGGTGAAACTCGAGCGGACCACAGCGGGCAAGATCTGCCCGCGATCGGCCGATCAGTCGGCAGAAGATGCCGTCGTCCCGCGCGACGCAGGTCACTTGAATAAGGGCCATGACAGCGAGGCGGATCAGGATCGGCATCGACACCGGCGGCACGTTCACCGACGTCGTGGCCTTCGACGAGGACAGCGGCACCGTGGTCACCACGAAGACCCCGAGCACGCCGGCGAACCCGGCCGACGGGTTCCTCGCGGGCATCGACAAGGTGCTCGGGATCGCGGGGGCGGAGTTCGGCGACGTGGTGGCGGTCAGCCACGGCACCACGGTCGCGACCAACCAGCTCCTCGAGGGCAAGGTGGACGCGCTGGGGTTCGTCACCACCGCGGGCTACGAGGCGATGCTGGAGATCGCCCGCCAGTCGGTGCCCGACGGCTACGGCAACTCCTACTTCTGGGTGAAGCCGGACCGGATCGTCCCGCGCGACCTCGTCAAGGGTGTCGGCGGCCGGCTCGACTTCACCGGCGCGGAGATCCGCCCCTTCGACGAGGAGCAGGCCCGCGAGACCGCCCGCTGGTTCAAGGCCAAGGGCATCGACACCCTCGGCGTGTGCTTCCTGCACGCCTACGCCAACCCGGCTCACGAGGAGCGGATGCGGGAGATCATCGCCGAGGAGCACCCCGACGCGGTCGTCTCCATCTCCAGCGAGGTGCTGCGCGAGTACCGCGAGTACGAGCGCTCGATGACCACCCTCGTCGACGCCGCGGTGAAGCCCAAGCTCAGCCGCTACGTCAACAACATCAAGGACCGGCTCGCCGCGCAGGGCGGTCGCGCCGTCCCGTTCTACGTCATGAAGTCCAACGGCGGCGTGCTGTCGGCCGACGAGGTCGTCCACCAGCCGATCACCACCGTGCTGTCCGGCCCGGCCGCGGGCGCCCTCGGTGCCGCGCTGATCGCCAAGGTCGCCGGCTTCGACAAGGTGCTCACCTCCGACGGCGGCGGTACGTCGACCGACGTCTCGGTCGTCATCGACGGCGAGCCCACGCTGACCACCGAGGGCAGCGTCGGGGTGTATCCCTCGAAGATCCCGATGATCGACGTCGTCACGGTCGGCGCGGGCGGCGGCTCGATCGCCTGGCTCTCGCCCGAGGGCACGCTCAAGGTCGGCCCGCACTCGGCAGGCGCGGACCCGGGCCCGATCTGCTACCGCAAGGGTGGCGTGGACGTCACCATCACCGACGCCCACGTCTTCCTGGGGCGGATCCCCCCGCACCTGCTCGGTGGTGAGATCCCGCTCGACGTGGACGCCGCGACCGCCGCGATCCAGCAGCTCGCCGGCAAGCTCGGCATCTCCCCGGAGGCGTGCGCCAACGGCATCCTGGAGATCTCGGCGTGGAACCAGGCGAACGCGCTGCGACAGGTCACCGTCAAGCGGGGCCTCGACGTCCGCGACTTCACGCTGACCACCTTCGGCGGCTCCGGCTCGCTGCTGCTGTGCCGGCTGATGGACATCCTCGGGATCCCGACCGTGCTGGTCCCGCCGAACCCGGGCAACGTCTCGGCCTTCGGCCTGCTCACCGTGGACGTGAAGAACGACTACGTGCAGACCCACGTCGCCCTGCAGGAGAACCTCGACCCCGCCGTCCTCCAGCACGAGTACGACGTGCTGAGCGAGCGCGCCGCCGCGGCCCTGGCCAAGGAGGGCTTCGCCGAGGCCGACCACGTCTTCGTCCGGACCGCCGACGTGCGCTACTTCGGGCAGGCGTTCGAGGTGCGCGTCGGCGTCCCCGACGGGCCGGTCACGGCCGAGACGATGAACGCGGTCGCCGACCGGTTCCACGCCGAGCACCGGGTGCTCTACGGCTACGACTTCTCCGGCGACCCCTCGCAGCAGGTCGAGCTGGTCAACCTCCGGGTCTCCGGGGTCGGCCCGATCAAGCGTCCCGAGATCCTGCGCGCCGACGCCGCCAAGCCCGAGCCGCAGCAGACGGGCTCGCGCTCGATCTGCTTCGACGCCGAGGACGGGTACGTCGAGACGCCGGTCTTCTGGCGCACCGACCTGCCCGCCGGGCAGGTGCTCACCGGTCCGGTGATCATCGAGGAGTTCGGCTCCACCGTGCCCATCCACCCCGGCTTCACCGCCCGGGTCGACGACTTCGCCAACATCATCGTGACGCGCTCGGAGGAGAGCTGACATGTGCCTGAGCTGCCAGACCGCCGCCGTCCAGGGTGCCCCCGCACTGCACCACCACGAGGGTGACACCACCTCGCGCCGTGCCCCCACCCAGTTCCCGTTCGGGACGCTGACCGCCGACGCCGGCAAGAGCGCCGACCCGGTGCTCGTCGAGATCGTCCAGGGCTCGCTCGCCGCCGTCGAGCACGAGGTGGAGACCGCGATCGCGCGCACCTCGCGCAGCCCGATGATCCGCGACGCGCACGACTTCCGCGCCGGCATCCACGACCGCCTGCTGCGCAAGCTGACCGGTCGCTCGTACTCCGCGCTCGTGCACCCGGTCGCCCGGGACTTCCCGATCGAGGAGATGCAGGAGGGCGACGTCTTCTTCCACAACGACGTCTACCTCTCCGAGGGCGGCATCGGCCACCTGCCCGACCTGTGCGTCACCGTCCCGGTGTTCGCGGGGCCGGAGGGGGAGCGACGCGTGGTCGCCTTCATCCAGGCCTTCGGCCACCACGACGACATCGGCGGCGCGGTGCCGGGCTCGATGCCCTCGCACGCCACCTCGGTGTTCGAGGAGGGCCTCGCCGTACCGCCCATCAAGCTGTGGGACGCCGGCACGCCCAACCGCGCGGCGCTGACGATCATGACCCGCAACTCGCGGATGCCCGAGTCGCTGGCCGCCGACCTCGACGCCGAGTGCTCGGCCTGCCTGATGGGCGCGCGGCGCCTGGGCGAGCTGTTCGACCGCTACGGCATCGAGACCGTGGAGGCCTGCTTCGACGCCATCATCGACCGGTCCACGGAGACCTACCGGCGCGAGATCCTCGCCAAGATCCCGGTCGGCACCTGGACCTGGGAGGACTACGCCGAGCACGACGGCGTCGACGAGCCGCAGCTGCACACCCAGCGGATCACCCTGACCCGTACGCCGGCCGACGACCCCGAGGGCGAGCGCCTGGTGCTCGACTTCGGCGGCACCAGCCCGCAGGCCAAGGGGCCGATCAACCACTGCGGTGACTACTCCGACGGGGTCTTCCTCAAGAAGTGGCTCGCGCCGATCCTGCGCAACCTCGCCGACACCCCCGAGCGGATGGCCGAGCTCGACGTCAACGAGGGCGTCGTCCCGCTCATCGACATGCGGTTCCCGCCGCCGGGCACGCTGCTCACGCCGGTCTTCCCGGCGCCGACCAACGCCCGCACCTTCGTGATCCTGCGGCTGCTCGGCGTGCTGGCGGGCGTGCTCGCCAAGGCGGTCGAGGGCCGGATGCCCGCGGACCAGGAGACGATCCGCTACACCGGCGTCTACGGCGAGGACCTCGACGGCCGCTCGTACCTCATGCGCGAGGTGCTCGGCGGTGGCTCCGGCGGTCGCTACTACGCCGACGGCGAGGACACCATCCACGTCGTCCCGGACTCGCGGAACCTGCCGACCGAGTTCACCGAGTCGCGCTTCCCGTTCGTCGTGGAGTCGCTGGCGCTGGCCAAGGACTCCGGCGGTGCCGGGCAGTACCGCGGCGGGCTGGGCTACGAGAAGCACATCCGGATGCTCAAGGACGCGCACTTCATGTCCATCGCGGACCGCTCGATCCTCGCCTGCTGGGGCGTGAAGGGCGGCAAGGCGGGCAAGCCGTTCGAGGTCGTCATCGACCCGGGCGGCCCGAACGAGCGCGAGGTCGACGCCCTCGCCGACGCCGAGCCCGTCAAGGCCGGGGAGACCATCCGGATCCGCACCACCGGTGGCGGCGGCTGGGGCAACCCGCTCGAGCGCGACCCGGCGACGGTCGTGCGCGACGTGGTGTGGCAGAAGGTGTCCGAGGAGGCCGCGCTCGCCGACTACGGCGTGGTGCTGACCGGCTCGCTCGACGACGACACCCTCGGCTACGACGCGGAGGCGACCGCCGCCGAGCGCGCCTCCCGTCCGGTGCCGGCCGAGGACGACGCGTTCTTCGACCGGGGTCCGGGCTACGGGCGGCTCGCCGACGGCGCCGCGTACGCCGCCGTGGACACCCTCTGAGGAGGCCGGTGATGGAGGTCGCGCTCGTCGGTGGAACCGGCAAGACCGGCCGTGCCGTGGAGGCCGCCCTGACCGCGGCGGGCGTGGAGACACGCTCGCTCGGCAGGGCGGCCTTCGCCGCTCTGGCCGACGCCCTGGAGGGCTCGGACGCGGTGCACCTGGTGGCACCGAACCTGCACCCCGACGAGCCGTCGTACGTGCGCACGGTGCTGGACGCCGCGGGAGCAGCGGGGATCGGGCGGGTGGTCTACCACTCGGTCGCCTCGCCGTACGTGCCGTCGATGCCGCACCACCTGGGCAAGGCGGTCTCGGAGGACCTGGTCCGCCGTTCCGGCCTGGACTGGACGATCCTCCAGCCCTGCGCCTACGTGCAGAACCTGCTGCCCGCACTGCGCTCCGGCGAGCTGGCGGTGCCCTACGCGATCGACAAGCCGTTCGGCCTGGTCGACCTCGACGACGTCGGCGAGGCGACCGCCGTGGTGCTGACGACGCCGGGGCACGTCGGCGCGACGTACGAGCTCGGGGGACCGGCGCTCGTCACCACGGCCGACGTGGCGAGGGCCGCGGGCGTGCCCGCGCGCCGGGTCGATGCCGAGCCGGACACGCACCCGTGGCTGCGGGCGATGTTCGACTACTACGACGACCACGGGCTGCCCACCGGGCCGCTCCCGCTGGCCGCTCTGCTCGGCCGGACGCCCACCGACGTGGCCGAGGTGCTGGGGCGTGAGCTCGGCTGGCAGGAGTTGCCAGCGTTGAGGCCCGGCATTGGCTGATCCTCACGATGAACGCGGGTGACCCGGCTCACTACGTTCGCTGCATGAGGATCCTTCTGGCCCTGGGTGGCAACGCGATGACGTCACCCGACGGCAAGGCGCGTCCCGAGGACCAGATCGCCGCCGCCACGGCCGCCATGGAGGCGGTCGCGGACCTGGTGGCCGAAGGCGTCGACGTCGTCATCACCCACGGCAACGGCCCCCAGGTCGGCAACCTGCTCGTCAAGAACGAGATCGCCGCCGCGGTCGTCCCGCCCGTCCCGCTCGACTGGTGCGGTGCCCAGACCCAGGGCACGCTCGGCGACATCTTGATGAACGCCCTCGACGGCGCGCTCGCCGCCCGCGGTCTCAGCCGGCCCACCGCGGCGCTGGTCACCCGGACCCGCGTGGACGCGGCCGACCCGGCGTTCGCCAAGCCCAGCAAGCCGGTCGGGCGCTATCTCTCCGCCGACGAGGCCGCCACCATGATCGACCACGGCGAGACGTGGGAGGACCGCGGCGAGCGGGGCTGGCGGCGGGTCGTCGCCTCGCCCGAGCCGCTCGAGGTGCTCGACGCCCCCGCGGTCGTCGCCCTCGTCGAGGCCGGCTTCGTGGTCATCGCCAACGGCGGTGGCGGCATCCCGACCGTCCGTCGTGCCGACGCCACGCTCGCGGGCGTCGAGGCGGTCATCGACAAGGACCTCGGCGCGGCCCTCCTGGCCCGCAGCATCGAGGTGGACCAGCTCGTCATCGCCACCGACGTGACGCACGCCGTGCTCGGCTTCGGTACGCCGGAGGCCCGCGACATCGGCGAGGTGAGCCTCGCCGAGATGCACGGGTACGCCGAGGAGGGCCACTTCGCCGGCGGCTCGATGGGCCCCAAGGTGGACGCCATCTGCCGCTTCGTCGAGCAGTCCGGCCGGACCGGCGTGATCACCGACCTCAGCAGCATCGTCGCGGCCGTCTCCGGACGAGCCGGAACGATCGTCCACCCCAACTGACAGCCCAACCGAAAGGAAGCCTGACATGCCCGCAGCCATCGAGGTCCGCAAGGTGCCGATCCACTCCGTGGCCGACGCATCCGAGCTGGCCAAGCTCATCGACGAGGGCGTCTTCGCCGCCGACCGCGTGATCGCGATCATCGGCAAGACCGAGGGCAACGGCGGGGTGAACGACTACACGCGGATCATCGCCGACCGTGCCTTCCGCGAGGTGCTGGTCGCCAAGGGCGCCCCCGAGGACCAGGTCAAGCAGGTCCCGATCGTGTGGTCCGGCGGCACCGACGGCGTGATCAGCCCCCACGCCACGATCTTCGCCACGGTCGACGTACCAGAGGACGACCCGAGCCGCGAGGAGCAGCGGCTCACCGTCGGCTTCGCGATGAGCGAGCCGATCCTGCCCGAGGAGATCGGCTACACCGCGATGATCGAGAAGGTCGCCGCGGGCGTGAAGGTCGCCATGGAGCGCGCCGGCATCACCGACGTCGCAGACGTGCACTACGTGCAGACCAAGACCCCCCTGCTCACCATCCACACCATCCGCGACGCGCACAGCCGCGGCAAGGAGGTCTGGACCGAGCACACCCACGAGTCGATGGACCTCTCCAACGGCGTCACCGGGCTCGGCATCGCCGTGGCCCTCGGTGAGATCGAGATGCCCACCGACGCGGACGTGATGAACAACCGCGACCTCTACTCCTCGGTGGCCTCCTGCTCCTCGGGCGTCGAGCTCGACGTGGCGCAGATCGTCGTGGTCGGCAACGCCAAGGGCGTCGGCGGCCGCTACCGGATCGGCCACTCGGTGATGAAGGACGCGCTCGACCAGGACGGCATCTGGGAGGCCATCGCCTCGGCCGGTCTGGACCTGCCCGAGCGCCCGCGCACCGCCGACCTCGACGGCAAGCTCGTCAACGTCTTCCTCAAGTGCGAGGCCTCGCAGAACGGCGAGGTCCGCGGACGCCGCAACGCGATGCTCGACGACTCCGACGTGCACTGGCACCGCCAGATCAAGTCCTGCGTCGGTGGCGTGACCGCCGCCGTCACCGGTGACCCGGCCGTCTTCGTGTCGGTCTCGGCCGCTCACCAGGGCCCGGAGGGTGGTGGCCCGGTGGCCGCCATCGTCGACCTGGGCTGACCGGTGAGCTGATCGGGGACACGAAGGGCCCGGCCGCGACTGCGGCCGGGCCCTTCGCCGTCCTCAGGGAGCGGCCGGGGAGAAGACGCTGATCTGCTGCCCAGCCGGGTCGCGCAGGTAGGCGAACGCGGGGACGCCCGGGCCCACGTCGAGGTGCTGGCTGACCACCGTCCCGCCGAGCTCCTCCGCCCGGCGGCAGGCGGCCGCGACGTCGGCGACCATCACGCTGAAGACCGCGTGCGACGGGAACCGTCCGCCGGTGCCGAACAGGCCTCCGATCGGGGCGCCTCCTCCGGGGCCGGTCACGAGCCGGTAATCCAGGCCGCCGGCCTGCGAGGCCTCGTCGGTGCTGAACGTCCAGGCGAACAGGCCGCCGTAGAAGTGCTCGGCCGCGGCAGGGTCGTCGGTGGCGACCTCGAACCAGGGGACGGTGCCGGGCGTGGGTGCTGCGGTCTCGCTCATGGGGTGCTCCTTCGTGCGGATCAGTGGGTCGGAGCCCACCGTCGCAGTGGTTGGCGACAGCCTTATGTCGGAGTTCCGGTGACCTTCCCGAACGCGCTCTCCGGGGTGCGCACCTCGTGGCCGACGGCCTCCGGCTCGATCACGCGGTGCGGCCCCCGTGGTACGTCGGCGAGGCGCTCGGCCCGCGAGATCCGGTCCATCCGGAAGATCCGGTCGTCCTCGCGCAGCCGGCACCAGGCGGTCAGGTAGGAGCCGCCGGGCGCGACCACGACGTGCTGCGGCTCGACGTCCCGGTCGCTCTCGACGCCGGCGACGTCGACGTACCCGATCCGCAGCACGTGGCCACCGTGCACGGCCCGCCAGATCGTCTCGGCGACCTCGGCATCGGGGACGGCGCCGGGTCGGACGATGACGCGGACCTTGGCCGCGGCGGCGTACGCCTCGGCGAGGGCGCGTGCCGGCATGGCCGCCGCGATCTTCTGCAGCGCGCTGCGGGCGTCGCGGGCGAAGACGGCGTCGCCGGTCCCGCTGCTCAGTGCGATCGCGACCGCGGTCGCCTCGCGGGGGGTGAAGTTCAGCGGCGGCAGGCTCATCGACGGGTCGAGGCTGTAGCCGCCGGTGCGGCCCTGCTTCGTCGCCAGCGGCACGCCGGCCTGCCCGAGCGCGCTCAGGTCGCGCTCGATCGTGCGCACGCTCACCTCGAAGCGCTGGGCGAGCCGGCTGGCGCTCAACCCGCGCGGACCCGCCGCGCGCAGCTCCTCGACGAGCGCGTAGAGGCGGTCGGTCCGGTTCACTCCCGCAGGCTAAGCCCGCGCGGGGACATCTACCCGGGTGTTGTGGCCTCTACCAGGGTGGTCTACCGCCCTGGTAGAGGCCTGAACACGTAGTTACAAGCGTGCTCAGGCGTCGGAGTCGAGCCACTCCCGGATCGCGGCGTTGTGCTGGCCCAGGGTCGGGGGAGCGACGTGGGTGGCCCGTCCCCCGGCGTAGGCGTTGTCGTCGAAGCGCAGCGCCGGGCCGGGCAGCTGGACGTTGCCGAGGGTGGCGTGGTCGACGTCGATGAGCAGGCCTTGGGAGCGGGTCTGCTCCCAGTCGTAGACCTCGTCGAGGGTGCGCACCTTCCCGGCCGGTACGCCGGCCCGGTCCAGCCGGTCCAGCGCCTCCGCTGCGGGGATGTCGGCGAGCAGGCTCTCGACGAGCTCGATGACGTCGTCGCGGTGCGCGACCCGCTCGGGGTTGGTGGCCATGCCCTCGCGGGCGGGGTCCACCCCGAACTCACGGCAGAAGTCCTGCCACAGCCGCTCGGAGCCACAGGCGATCTGCACGGGGCCGTCGGCCGTGCGGAACATGCCGTACGGCGCGATCGAGGGGTGGTGGCCTCCGGCGAGCCCCGGGACCTCGCCGGCCACCGTCCACTTGGTGCCCTGGAAGGCGTGCACGCCGACCATGCCGGCGAGCAGCGAGGTGTGCACGACCCGGCCCTTGCCGGTGCGCTCGCGCTCGAAGAGGGCGGCCACCACGCCGTACGCGCCGTTCATGCCGGCCAGCAGGTCCGCGATCGGTACGCCGACCTTGGTCGGCTCGCTCAGCCCGGTCAGCGACATCAGCCCGCCCTCGCCCTGCGCGATCTGGTCGAAGCCGGAGCGCTTCGCCTCGGGGCCGTCGTGGCCGAAGCCGGTGATCTGCAGGACGACGAGGCGCGGGTTGAGCTGGTGCAGCCGCTCGACGGGGAAGCCGAGGCGGTCGAGGACGCCGACCCGGAAGTTCTCCATCAGCACGTCGGCCCGCTCGACGAGGCGCGCGAGCACGTCCTGGTCGGCAGGGTCCTTGAGGTCGAGGGTGATCGACTCCTTGTTGCGGTTGGCGGAGAGGAAGTACGTCGACTCCCGCTCACCCTCCTCGGGGTCCACGAACGGCGGTCCCCAGGTGCGGGTGTCGTCGCCGCTCGGGCTCTCGACCTTGATCACCCGGGCGCCGAGGTCGCCGAGCATCATCGCGGCGTGCGGACCGGCGAGCGCGCGGGTCAGGTCGAGGACCAGGACATCGTCGAGCGGGGCAACCATGACCTGGACGCTATTGACGGTCCGGCGCCCGGGCCATGGCAGCAATTGCCAACGCGGGCCGCGCCGGATTGGACCTAGTGTCCGGGCCCATGACCACCTCCCGGCCCTCTGCCCGGCAGCTCATCGAGCGGCTCACCGACCCCGGCTCCTTCGTGTCCTGGGACGCGGTGCCGAAGCACGGTCCGATCGAGGAGCCGTACGCCGCCGAGCTGACCGCCGCCGCCGAGAAGTCCGGTGCCGACGAGGCCGTGCTCACGGGCGAGGCCACCGTCGGTGGGCACCGGGTCGCGCTCGTCGTCTCCGAGTTCGGCTTCCTCGCCGGCTCCATCGGTCGCGCCACCGCGGACCGGATCGTGGCCGCCGTCGAGCGTGCCACCGCCGCTGGCCTGCCGCTGCTGGGCCTGCCCGCCTCGGGCGGCACCCGCATGCAGGAGGGCACGCCCGCCTTCGTCCGGATGGCCGGCATCGCCGCCGCAGCCGCCGCGCACCGGGCGGCCGGCCTGCCCTACCTGGTGTTCCTGCGTCACCCCACCACGGGCGGGGTGATGGCGTCGTGGGCCTCGCTCGGCCACGTCACGATCGCCGAGCCCGGCGCCCTGGTGGGCTTCCTCGGGCCGAAGGTCTACCGGGCGCTGGAGGGGGAGGACTTCCCGGCGGACGTACAGACCTCGGAGAACCTGCACCGGCACGGGATCGTGGACGCGGTCGGGACGGTCGATGACTTCCGCGACGTCGTACGACGGGTGCTGGGGGTGCTGCGCGCCGCGCCCCGGCCCGGGGCCGGTCCCGCCCTGCCGGAGCCGGTCGCGCCGGACGCCTGGGACGCGATCACCCGCACCCGGCAGGCCGGCCGGCCCGGCGTACGCGAGCTCCTGGAGCACGCCGCGAGCGAGGTCGTCGCCCTGCACGGCAGCGGCGTCGGGGAGACCGCGCCCGGCCTGGTGCTCGCCCTGACGGTGCTCGCGGGCGCGCCCTGCGTCGTGGTGGGCCACGACCGGTCGTACGCCGAGGCTTCGGGCCCCGAGGCGCTGCGGGTCGCCGCCCGGGGGATGCGCCTGGCGGCCGAGCTCCGGCTCCCGCTGGTCACCGTGGTCGACACCCGCGGCGCCGCGTTGTCGGTCGAGGCCGAGGAGGGTGCCCTCGCCGGCCACATCGCCCGCTCGATCACCGACCTGGTCACCCTGCCCACGCCCACCCTGTGCCTGCTGCTCGGCGAGGGCACCGGTGGGGGAGCACTGGCCCTTCTGCCCGCCGACCGCGTCCTCGCCACCGAGCACGCCTGGCTCTCCCCGCTGCCGCCCGAGGGCGCCAGCGTGATCCGCCACGGCGACACGTCGTACGCCGCCGCGATGGCCCGCGCCCAGCGGGTGGGCGTCTTCGCGTTGCGCGACGCCGGCATCGTCGACCGGATCGTGCCCGAGGACACCGACCCGGCCACGTTCTGCCGCGCTGTCGGGGCGGTGCTCGCCGAGGAGCTCGCCGCGCTCGGACCCGTGGACCTGGCCGCGCGGGCGCGCCGGTTCCTCGGTGCGCCGGTCGCGCTGACGGCACTCAGCGCCGGCTGAGCACCACGATCGGCAGCGGCCGGGTGGTCCGCTCGCGGTACTTCGCGTAGGTGCCCCGGTTGGCCTTGTTGCACAGCGCGAAGAGCCGCTCGTAGTCCGCGTCGTCGGTCCGTACGACGCGCGCGGTCGCCGGCACCGTGCGCCGCCCGACCTGGTACTCCACGGCCGGGTCGGCCTCGAGGTTGAGGATCCACGCGGGATCACGGCGCGCGCCGCCGTTGGAGCCCACGACGAGGCGGGTGTCGCCGTCGTCGGCGTAGACGAGGGCGGCGGTGCGGGTCTGCCCGGACTTCCGGCCCGTCGTACGAAGCAGCAGGGTGGGCATGCCGAGCAGCAACCGGCGCCCGACGAGCCCGCCCGAGGCCTGGTAGAGGCGCTGGTGGGCGCGGAGCGTGGCGAGGAAGAGGTCGCGCTGGGACGGCAGCTTCATGCGCCGAGCATGCCATCGCGCGATACCCGTCCACCCGCGCAACAGACGTCTTGACGGGATTCAGTGCACAACGGTTCACTGAAACTCATGACGGAGACCACCGCCGATCGTCCCGGCCCGTCCTGGGAGCGGGTCCGCAAGGCCGCGGACAAGCTCACCACGCCGCTCCTGCCGGACGACTACCTGACCCTGATCAACCCGCTGTGGAGCTCGCGTGAGCTGCGCGGACGGGTGGAGCGGGTGATCCCGGAGACGGACGACGCGGCGACGCTCGTCATCCGGCCGGGTTGGGGCTGGCGCTACCTGCACCGGCCCGGGCAGTTCGTCGGGATCGGCGTCCAGGTGGGCGGGAAGTACCACTGGCGCTCGTACTCCGTGAGCTCGCCGCCCGTGCGCGAGGGACGCACCCTGGCGATCACGGTCCGCGCGATGCCGGAGGGATTCCTGTCCGAGCACCTCGTCAACGGCCTGGAGCCGGGGACGATCGTGCGGCTGGCGACGCCGAGCGGCGACTTCGTGCTGCCCGACCCGCCGCCGGCCCGTTCGCTGTTCCTGGTGGGCGGCAGCGGGATCACGCCGGTGATGTCGATGCTGCGCACGCTGGACCGGCGCGGCACGATGTCGGACGTCGTCCTGCACTACTCCTCGACCTCGCCGGAGCGGATGATCTTCCGCGAGGAGCTGGAGGCCCTGCACGAGAAGCACCCGAGCCTGACAGTGGTCCAGCGGCACACCGACACCGAGGGGATGCTCGACCTCGCCACCCTCGGCGAGATCGCCCCCGACTGGCGCGAGCGGGAGACCTGGGCCTGTGGCCCGGCGCCGATGCTCGACGCGGTCGAGGAGCACTGGGCGAAGGCGGACCTGGAGGACCTGCTGCACCTGGAGCGGTTCTCGCTGCAGGTCTCCGGTGACGGCGGCGAGGGCGGGGAGATCACCTTCCAGAACTCCGGCAAGACCGCCGAGGTCGACGGCGCCACCACGGTGCTCGACGCGGGGGAGCAGGCCGGCGTGGGCATGCCGTACGGCTGCCGCGTCGGCATCTGCCACACCTGCACCGTCACCAAGATCTCCGGGACCGTGCGCGACCTGCGCAACGGCCACGACTTCGACCAGCCCAACGAGCAGGTGCAGACCTGCGTCACCGTCCCGGTCGGCGCCTGCGTGCTCGACATCTGACCCACCGACCCCAGACGACAACCAAGGAGCTCCCATGGCCATCGCCGACGTCGCCGAGTACGCCCACCTCACCCCCGAGGAGGTGGAGCAGATCGGCCGCGAGCTGGACGCCATCCGCGCCGAGATCGAGGAGTCACGCGGGGCGAGCGACGCGGCGTACATCAACCGCGTCATCACCATCCAGCGCTGGATGGCGGCCGCCGCGCGGATCGGGATGATCGCCAGCGCCCCCCTGCCCGCCAAGGTACGACGACCGGTCGTCGCCGCCAGCGCGGTCAGCCTCGGCCTGGCCAAGATCCTGGAGAACATGGAGATCGGCCACAACGTCATGCACGGCCAGTGGGACTGGATGAACGACCCCGAGATCCACTCCTCCACGTGGGAGTGGGACACCGGCCAGCCGGCCGAGCAGTGGAAGCACAGCCACAACTACATCCACCACCAGTTCACCAACGTGCTGGGCTACGACAACGACATCGGCTACGGCATCCTGCGGATGGCCCGGGAGCAGAAGTGGCACCCGGCCAACCTCGGCCAGCCGGTCTACAACGCGCTGCTGGCGGGGCTCTTCCAGTGGGGCGTCGCGCTGCACGACCTCGACCTGGAGGCGATCCGCAAGGGGGAGAAGAACCCCAAGGAGATGAAGCGCCAGCTGCGCCAGATCGCCAAGAAGGGCCGCAACCAGATCATCAAGGACTACGTCCTCTACCCGGCGCTCACCGGCAAGCGCTGGAAGGAGACGCTCAAGGCCAACGCGAGCGCCAACCTGATGCGCAACGTGTGGGCCTACCTGATCATCTTCTGCGGCCACTTCCCCGACGGTGCGCTGCACTTCACCGAGGACGAGCTCGACGACGAGACCCGCGCGCAGTGGTACCTGCGACAGGTCCTCGGCACGGCGAACTTCGAGGGCAGCAAGCTGCTGCACGTGATGAGCGGCAACCTGGGCTACCAGATCGAGCACCACCTCTACCCCGACCTCCCCAGCAACAGGTACGCCGAGATCGCGCCCCGCGTGCGCGCGCTGTGCGAGAAGTACGACATCCCCTACACGACCGGTCCGCTGCACCGTCAGTACGGCCAGGTGCTGCGCGTGATCATGAAGCTCTCCCTGCCCAACCGGTTCACCACCGACGACAAGCCGCCGACGGGCGTGAACGTCACCGTGGAGCACGGGCGGCGCCAGCAGGAGGCGCGTCAGCAGCGCCGTCGCGAGCTGGGTGGGTGGTCCCGCTCGGACCAGGCCAGCGCGTGAGCGTGGGGGCTCCGGACCGTCGTACCGTCGTGCGGTGCGCGCTGGCGCGCGTGTGCGGGCACTGCGGGCAGAGCCTGGGCCGGCCGATCGTCTTCCTCGGCGACGCCGAGGAGGACGCCCGCAACGCCTTCCACCGTCCACCGCTGCACGCGTCCTGCGCGGTCGAGCTGCACGAGCGGGAGCCGGACCTGGTGCTGGTGCGCACCGGCGGCTTCGAGTTCGTCCGGCCGGGCGGCGAGGACCCCGACCCGGAGCCGCGCTTCGTGCCCAACTCCCGACTGTGACGGTCGCCGCACGGCCTGGGTGAAGCACCGGTCGACGGGTACACCTGTCCTCGGAGGAGTCCGACGGAGAGGGAGTGCACGTGGTGGAGACCTGGCCTGGAGCGGCGTACCCGCTGGGCGCGACGTTCGACGGCAGCGGGACGAATTTCGCGTTGTTCAGCGAGGTGGCCGAGCGGGTGGAGCTGTGCCTGGTCGACGTCGCCGACGACGGGAGCCGCACGGAGACCAGGGTCGAGCTGACCGAGGTCGACGGCTACGTCTGGCACGCCTACCTGCCCGCGATCCAGCCCGGCCAGTGCTACGGCTATCGCGTGCACGGTCCGTGGGACCCCGCGAACGGGCTGCGCTGCAACCCCTCGAAGCTGCTGCTCGACCCCTACGCCAAGGCCACGGTCGGCGACATCGACTGGGGACAGAGCCTGTTCGGCTACGACTTCGACGACCCCGATACCCGCAACGACGAGGACTCGCTCGACCGGATGACGCTCGGCGTCGTCACCAACCCGTGGTTCGACTGGGAGGGCGACCGCCACCCGCGCACGCCGTACGCCGAGACGGTGATCTACGAGGCGCACGTGAAGGGCCTCACAGCGACCCACCCCGACGTGCCGGAGAGCCTGCGCGGCACCTACGCCGGCCTGGCCCACCGCTCCGTGGTCGAGCACCTGCAGGGCCTGGGCGTCACCGCGATCGAGCTGATGCCGGTGCACCAGTTCGTCCACGACGACGTGCTGGTCCAGCGCGGCCTGCGCAACTACTGGGGCTACAACACCCTCGGCTTCTTCGCGCCGCACGCCGGGTACGCCGCCGGGTCGGTCCCCGGCGGGCAGGTCCAGGAGTTCAAGGCGATGGTCAAGGAGCTGCACGACGCGGGGATCGAGGTGATCCTCGACGTGGTCTACAACCACACCGCGGAGGGCAACCACCTCGGCCCGACGCTCAGCCTCAAGGGCATCGACAACCCGGCCTACTACCGCCTCGTCGACGACGACAAGCAGTACTACATGGACTACACCGGAACCGGGAACTCCCTCAACGCCGGCAACCCGCACTCGCTGCAGCTGATCATGGACTCGCTGCGCTACTGGGTGACCGAGATGCACGTCGACGGCTTCCGCTTCGACCTGGCCTCCGCCCTGGCCCGGGAGTTCTACGACGTCGACCGGCTCGCGACCTTCTTCGAGCTCGTGCAGCAGGACCCGGTCGTCAGCCAGGTCAAGCTGATCGCCGAGCCCTGGGACGTCGGTCCGGGCGGCTACCAGGTGGGCAACTTCCCGCCGCAGTGGACGGAGTGGAACGGCGCCTACCGCGACACCGTGCGCGACTTCTGGCGCGGCGACCACAACCTCGGGGCCCTGGCCAGCCGGCTCGCGGGCTCCGCCGACCTCTACGAGCACACCGGCCGCCGTCCGGTGGCGAGCATCAACTTCGTCACCGCGCACGACGGGTTCACCCTGCGCGACCTGGTGTCCTACGAGGCCAAGCACAACGAGGCCAACGGCGAGGACGGCCGCGACGGCGCCGACGACAACCGTTCGTGGAACCACGGTGTCGAGGGACCCACCGACGACGGCGGCGTCAACGAGGCGCGTGCCCGCGACCAGCGCAACCTGCTCGCCACCCTGCTGCTCAGCCAGGGCGTGCCGATGATCCTGCACGGCGACGAGCTCGGCCGCACCCAGCACGGCAACAACAACACCTACGCCCAGGACTCGGCGATCAGCTGGATCGACTGGGAGCGCACCGACCGCCCGCTCAGCGAGTTCGTCAGCGAGCTGACCCGGCTGCGCCGGGAGCACCCGTCGCTGCGCCGCCAGCGCTTCTTCACCGGTACGACGGTGCGCACCGGCGAGGGCGAGCGGCTCAACGACATCGTCTGGCTGCACCCCGCGGGCCGCCCGATGGAGGACGGTGACTGGGACGGCCTGCGCACGCTGGGGATGTACCTCAACGGCGACGGGATCGCCGGCCGCGACCGCCAGGGCCAGCCGATCCGCGACGACCACTTCCTGATCCTGCTCAACGGCGACGGGGACCAGGAGGTGACCCTGCCCGACGAGGAGTACGCCGCTGCCTGGCAGGTCGTCCTCGACACCAGCGGGAGCTGTGACCCGGACCAGAAGGTCGCCGCGGGCGGTGTGTTCGCGCTGCCGCACCGCTGCGTCGTGGTGCTGAGGCAGTGGCAGGAGCCCGAGCCGGAGGCCGACGTCAGCCCGGCCGCCTCGGTCGCCTCCATGGCGGGCGAGCAGTGAGCCGGGTCCCGAGCAGCACCTACCGCGTCCAGGTCCGGGAGTCCTTCGACCTCGACGCGACCCGCGCGCTGCTGGACTACCTCGACGACCTCGGCGTCGGCTGGGTCTACCTCTCGCCGATCCTCGAGGCGCACCCCGGCAGCGACCACGGGTACGACGTCGTCGACCCGACCCGCGTCGACCCGGCCCGGGGCGGGCCGGACGCCCTGGCCCGACTGTCCGCCGAGGCGCACCGGCGGGGGATGGGCGTGCTCGTGGACGTCGTGCCGAACCACGTCGGGGTGGAGAGCCCGGCCACCAACGGCTGGTGGTGGGACGTGCTCAAGCACGGCCGCGACTCGCGGTTCGGCCGCTTCTTCGACATCGACTGGTCCGCCGGCGGCGGCAAGGTGCTGCTGCCCGTGGTCGGCGACGACGACCAGCCGGACGCGGGCGGCCCGATCGGCCACCTGCACCTGGTCGACGGGATGCTGGGCTACCACGACCACCGCTTCCCGATCTGCCCCGGCACCGCCGACGACACCGACGACCCGCAGGCGGTGCACGAGCGCCAGCACTATCGGCTGGTCTCCTGGCGGGCAGCGGACGACGACATGGACTACCGCCGCTTCTTCGCGGTCAACACGCTGGCCGGCGTGCGCGTCGAGGACCGCGACGTCTTCGAGGCCAGCCACGTCGAGATCGCGCGCTGGTTCCGCGAGCGGCTGGTCGACGGACTGCGCGTGGACCACCCGGACGGGCTGCGCCACCCCGCGGCGTACCTCGACGACCTGGCCGACCTCACCGGCGGCGCCTGGGTCGTGGTGGAGAAGATCCTCGAGCCCGGCGAGGACCTGCCGCCGCGGTGGGCCACCGCCGGCACCACCGGCTACGAGGTGCTCGCCACCATCGACCGGGTGCTCGTCGACCCGGCGGGGGAGTCCGCGCTCGGTGCCCTCGACGAGCGGCTGCGCGGCGGCGTACCGCCCTGGCCGGAGCTGGTCCGCACCAACAAGCGGCACGTCGCCGACACCATCCTCCACGCGGAGGTACGACGGATCGCCCGTGAGCTCGCGGCGGAGCTGGAGCTCGTGCCGGACCGCACCTGGCGCGCCCAGGTTGACGAGGTGCTGGTCGAGCTGCTCGCCGCCTTCCCCGTCTACCGCTCCTACTTGCCGACCGGACGTGAGCACCTGCACCAGGCGGCCGACCTCGTCCGCACGGACCGGCCCGACCTCGCCGAGGCGCTCGACCAGGTGCTGCCACTACTGGAGGACCGGGTCCGCCTGCCGTCGCTGCGCTTCCAGCAGACCAGCGGGATGATCATGGCCAAGGGCGTGGAGGACCGCGCCTTCTACCGCTGGTCGCGGCTGACCTCGCTCAACGAGGTCGGCGCCGACCCCTCGGAGTTCTCGCTGACCGCCGACGCCTTCCACGACGCGATGTCCCGGCGACAGGCCGTCGCCCCCGAGGCGATGACCACGCTGAGCACCCACGACACCAAGCGCGGGGAGGACGTCCGGGCGCGGATCAGCGTGCTCGCCGAGGACCCCGCGGGATGGGCCGAGACGATGGACGCCCTGCTCGACGCGGCTCCCGCGCCCGACCCGGGCTTCGCGAACCTGCTGTGGCAGGCGGCCGTCGGCGCTTGGCCGATCGAGCGCGACCGCCTGCACGGGTACGCCGAGAAGGCGATGCGCGAGGCCGGCGACCGGACCACGTGGACCGAGCCCGACGCGTCGTACGAGAAGGCGGTGCACGCCCTCGTCGACGCGGCGTACGACGCCCCGGCGGTCGCCGGGCTGGTCGAGGACGCCGCCGCGCGGCTGGCCGGCCCGGGCTGGAGCAACGCGCTCGCGGCCAAGCTGCTCAGCCTCACCGTGCCCGGTGTCCCGGACGTCTACCAGGGCAGCGAGCTGTGGGAGCAGAGCCTCGTCGACCCCGACAACCGCCGCCCGGTCGACTTCGCGCGGCGCCGGCGGCTGCTCGCCGAGGCCGGGCCGGTGCGCCCGGACGGGCCGTCCGACGACGGCCGCGCCAAGCTGCACGTCGTACGGACCGCGCTGCGCCTGCGCCGTGACCGGCCCGACCTGTTCGTCCGCTACGACCCGGTGGGTGCCACCGGCGCGGCTGCCGGGCACGTCCTCGCCTTCGACCGCGGCGGAGCGGTCACCGTCGTCACCCGGCTCCCGGTGGGGCTGCAGCGCGCGGGCGGTTGGCGCGACACCCGGCTGGACCTGCCGCCGGGGCGGTGGCGTGACCTGCTGACCGACCGGCCCGCCTCGCCCGAGGTGGCCGCCCTGCTCGGCGACCTGCCGGTCGCGCTGCTCGTCCGGGAGGACGCATGAGCTTCGACGTGTGGGCGCCGCGCGCCCAGCGGGTCCGGCTGGCGCTGGACGACGACGTGCTGACGATGCACGCGACCACCGGCGGCTGGTGGGCGGCCGAGACCGGCGCGGTGCCCGACGGCACCCGCTACGGCTACCTGCTCGACGACGACGAGACCCCGCTGCCGGACCCGCGTTCGCGCCGCCAGCCCGACGGCGTGCACGGGTTCTCCGCGACCTTCGACCCCACCGCGCACGCCTGGGGCGACGCCGCCTGGACCGGCCGCCAGCTCGCCGGCGCCACGATCTACGAGCTGCACGTCGGCACCTTCACCCCCGAGGGGACGCTCGACGCGGTCGTCTCCCGGCTCGACCACCTGGCGAGCCTCGGCGTCGGCTTCGTCGAGCTGATGCCCGTCAACGCCTTCAACGGCGTCCACAACTGGGGCTACGACGGCGTCCTGTGGTCAGCGGTCCACGAGCCCTACGGCGGCCCGGCGGCGTACCAGCGGCTGGTCGACGCCTGCCACCAGGCGGGCATCGGCGTGATCCAGGACGTCGTCTACAACCACCTCGGCCCCTCCGGCAACTACCTGCCCCGCTTCGGGCCATACCTCAAGGACGGCCGCAACACCTGGGGCGACCTGGTCAACCTCGACGGTCCCGGCGCGGACCAGGTGCGCCGCTACATCCTCGACAACGCGCTGATGTGGCTCCGCGACTTCCACGTCGACGGGCTGCGCCTGGACGCCGTGCACGCGCTCGCCGACGACTCCGAGGTGCACCTGCTGGAGGAGATGGCGATCGAGGTGGCGGCACTGTCGGCCCACCAGAACCGGCCGTTGACGCTGATCGCCGAGTCCGACCTCAACGACACCCGCATGGTGACCCCACGGGAGGGCGGCGGCCGCGGCCTGGACGCGCAGTGGAGCGACGACTTCCACCACGCGGTGCACGTGGCGCTGACGGGGGAGACCACCGGCTACTACGCCGACTTCGCGCCGCTCGGTGCGCTGGCGAAGGTGCTCGACCGCGGCTTCTTCCACGACGGCACGTGGTCGAGCTTCCGCGAGCGTGATCACGGGCGGCCCGTCGACACCGGGCACATGCCCGCCTGGCGCCTCGTCGTGTGCGCGCAGAACCACGACCAGGTCGGCAACCGCGCCCGGGGCGACCGCACCGCCGAGCACCTCGACGACGAGCGGCTGCTGTGCGCCGCCCTGCTGACGCTGACCGCGCCGTTCACGCCGATGCTCTTCCAGGGCGAGGAGTGGGCAGCGAGCACGCCGTTCGCGTTCTTCACCTCCCACCCCGAGCCCGAGCTCGCGAAGGCCACCGCCGAGGGCCGGCTCGCGGAGTTCGAGCGGATGGGCTGGGACCCCGACGAAGTGCTGGACCCGCAGGACCCCGCGACCTTCGAGCGCAGCCGCCTCGTCTGGTCCGAGCCGGCCTCGGGCCGGCACGCGCGGGTGCTCGCGGGCTACCGGCGGCTCGCGGAGCTGCGCCGCGAGCACCCCGAGCTGACCGACCCGTCCTTCGGCCGGGCCACCGCCGAGGAGGACACCCGGCGGCTGACCCTCGACCGCGGGACGTTGAGCGTGCACGTCAACCTGGGGGACCAGCCGTGGGAGGTCGCGGCGGGAGAGCTGCTGTTCGCCACGAACGAGCAGGTGGCCGCGGTCGGTTCGCGCGTCGTCGTACCGGCGGGGAACGGGGTGCTCGTCCGCCGCGGCTGACCGGTATGAAATCGCCGCGATCGAGCAGCGTCGAGGACATGGTGAAGCTCGCGATCGTCTACTACTCCAGCTACGGCACCGCCCACGCCATGGCCTCGCGCCTGGCCGAGACCGCGGAGAAGGCCGGTGCCGAGGTACGGCTGCGACGGGTGCGGGAGACCGCGCCCGACGAGGTGGTGCAGAGCGTCGACGCCTGGGCCGAGCACGCCGCCTCGGTCGCGGACCAGCCCGTCGCCGAGCCGGACGACCTGGCCTGGGCGGACGCGGTGATCATGGGCTCGGGCACCCGCTACGGCCACGTCACCAGCCAGCTGCAGGCCTTCATCGACACCCTGGGCCCGCTGTGGCAGGAGGGCGGCCTCGCCGACAAGGCGTACGCCGCCTTCACCTCCAGCTCCACCCGGCACGGCGGCCAGGAGTCGACGATCCTGGCGCTGCACACGACCTTCTGCCACTTCGGCGGGATCATCGTGCCGCCGGGCTACACCGACCAGGTGAAGTTCGACGACGGCAACCCGTACGGCGTCGGCGTGGTCACCGGGGGCGACGAGGTCCTGGACGACACCGCGACCAGCGCCCTCGACCACCTCGCGACGCGGGTGGTCGAGGTCGCCGGGCGGCTGGCCTCCTAGGCTGGACCGTTCTCGCCGGCCCGCTCGGCGATGTCGGCCGGCGTCACGTCGACATCGCCCGGGTCGGCCTCGGCGTCGATCTTCGTCACCGGCTTCGGCGCGGCCTTCTTGCGCGGCTTCGGCTTCGCGACGGGCGACGGGTCGAGACCGAGCTCCTCGGTCACGTTGACCGGCTCGTCGGGGTCGATGTCGACGTGCGGCTGCTCGGGCTCCGGCTCGGGCTCCGGCGCGGGCTCGACGTCCGTGGGCACCGGCGGAGCGGGGGGCTCCTGCGCCGACCTTCCCTGCTCGTTGCCATGCCCGACCAGGGAGGTCACCGCGCCGGCGGCGCGCTCGGTCGCCTCCTTCGCCAGGCCTACCGCGGACCCGGCCACGGCGGCCGGGAGCTTGAGCTTCTCGACGGCGACGTCCTTGATCTTGCCGATCGGGTTCATGCGGTTCCCTTCGTTGACGGTGGATGCCGTCCGGGTCGGTACCCGGTGGCGTGGCCCCTACCCGCGCGGATCACCGGATGTGAGCAGGGGTACCGCGAGGCTCCCGAACCCCCACCCCGAGGAGCATCCGATGAAGGCAGTGACCTGGCAGGGCGTCCACGACATGAGGGTCACCGAGGTCCCCGACCCGGTGCTCCAGGAGCCCACCGACGCGATCATCAAGATCACCTCGACCGGGCTGTGCGGCTCCGACCTGCACCTGTACGAGACGCTGGCGCCGTTCATGGAGGCCGGTGACGTCGTCGGCCACGAGCCGATGGGCATCGTGGAGGAGGTCGGCCCCGCGGTCACCTCGCTGCGGCCGGGCGACCGCGTCGTCGTACCGTTCAACGTCTCCTGCGGCTCCTGCTGGATGTGCGAGCGGCAGCTCTACAGCCAGTGCGAGACGACGCAGAACCACGAGCACGGCACCGGAGCCAGCTTCTTCGGCTACAGCAAGCTCTACGGGCAGGTGCCGGGCGGGCAGGCGGAGTACCTCCGGGTGCCCTTCGCCGACTTCCTGCCGGTGAAGGTGCCCCACGAGCACGCCGACGACCGCTTCCTGTTCCTCTCCGACGTGCTCCCGACCGCCTGGCAGGGAGTGCAGTACGCCGACGTACCCGACGGCGGGACGCTGCTCGTCCTCGGCGCCGGGCCGATCGGCGACATGGCCGCCCGGATGGGCGTGCGCCAGGGCTACCGGGTGATCTCCGTCGACCGGGTCCCCGAGCGGCTGGCCCGGGTCGAGGCGTTCGGCGCCGAGACCGTGCACCTCGACGAGGCCGAGCAGGCCGGGGGAGTCGGCGACGCCGTCCGCGACCTGACGGGCGGGCGTGGCCCGGACTCGGTGATCGACGCGGTCGGCATGGAGGCCCACGGCTCACCGGGCGCGAGCCTCGTCCAGAAGGTCACCGGGATGCTGCCCGACGCGGTCGCCGAGCCGATGATCAAGAAGGCCGGCATCGACCGGCTCGCCGCGCTGCACTCGGCCGTCGACGCCGTGCGCCGCGGCGGGACGATCTCCATCTCCGGCGTCTACGGCGGCGCCGCCGACCCGATGCCGATGATGCAGCTCTTCGACAAGCAGGTGCAGGTGCGGATGGGCCAGGCGAACGTCCGCCGCTGGACCGACGAGCTGCTCGCGATGCTGGTCGAGGACGACCCCTTCGGCGTCGACGCCTTCGCCACCCACCACCTCCGGCTCGACGAGGCGCCGAACGCCTACGAGCACTTCCAGAAGAAGGAGGAGGGGATGGTCAAGGTGGTCTTCCAGCCGTGATGCTGTCGTGTCTCGGGTGAGCCGTTCGTGGTGTTCGTGAACGGCGCCCCGCCCGGGGCGCCGTCACGAGCACAGGAGCCCACCGCGATGTCCCAGCCCGTCGCCCGCCGGATGTACGACCTCACCGAGCCGATCTGCCTGGTCAACTTCTTCTCCGAGGAGCCGAACGAGGAGATGGCCGCTCTCGGGTTCACGAGCTACTGGGACGGCTACTTCGCCGGCCGGTCCGCCCCGCTCGGCCAGGCTCCCGCCGAGGTCGTGCACGCCGCCTTCTACAACTTCGCCGACGGCGAGGTTGCCCGTCACCTGCCGAAGGTCTGGGCGACCACGACTCCGGAGGCCGCCCACGCGGCGCGCGAGCGCGGGTGCGTCGCCGCGCTGCGCCGGATCCTGGGCCCGCTGGCCTCCGGTGCGGATGTCGCCCGGGCCGCCGACCTGCTGGCCGCCGCCGCGACGAGCGCGCCCACCGAGGGCCGGGTCATGTACGCCGCCCTGCGCGCCCTCCCGCTGCCCACCGACCCGGTGGCCCGGCTCTGGCACGCCGCCAACATGCTCCGCGAGCACCGCGGCGACGGCCACATCGCCGCCCTCGTCACCGAGCAGGTCGGCGGGCTGGAGGCGCACGTGCTCTCCGCGCTCGACGCCGGCATCTTCCCCGCCGAGTCCTTCGGCCGGATCCACCACCTGCCGAGGCGCGTGCTCGCGGAGCTGATGGCCGGGTTGCGCGCGCGTGGCCTGGTCGACGCCGAGGGGCGGTTCACCCCGGCCGGACGGGCGGTCAAGGACCGGATCGAGGCGCGCACGGACGACCTGGCCCAGGCGCCGTACGACGGGCTGGGGAAGGCTCGGCTCGCCGAGCTGGTCGCCCTGCTGGAGCCGGTCGCGGCGCGGCTGCGGGAGACCGGCTCGCAGTAGCCTGGCGCCGTGAGCGACGTAGTCGACGACGGACCGTTCTTCCACGGCACCAAGGCGGACCTGGCGGTCGGCGACCTGCTGACCGCGGGCTTCCGGTCGAACTACCGGCCCGAGGTGGTGATGAACCACATCTACTTCACCGCGCTGGTCAACGGCGCCGGCCTCGCGGCCGAGCTGGCCGCCGGCGACGGGGAGCCGCGGGTCTATGAGGTCGAGCCGACCGGCGACTTCGAGAACGACCCCAACGTCACCGACAAGAAGTTCCCCGGCAACCCGACCCGCTCCTACCGCAGCACCGCGCCGATCCGGGTGGTCGGCGAGGTCACCGACTGGGAGCGGCTGACGCCGGAGGCGCTGCAGGGCTGGCGGGACCGGCTCGCCGCGATCCTGCACGAGGAGCGCGGCGAGATCATCAACTGAGCGGCACGCCGGCGTAGTCGGGCAGCTCGGGTCCGTTGATCGCGGTCTCGATGAGCGCCCCGATGGCCTCCATGTCGGGCTCCGGCGGCGGGCCGGCGTCCGGGTCGGGAGCAGGCGCGGTGAGCATGTCCACGTGCATCCGGCCGAGCTCCTGGTTCGCCTCGACGCAGGCCTGCATCCGCTCCTGGTAGCGCGCGAACCCGACCGCGGGGTCCCAGCCGGCCGCCGCCAGCTCCCCGGCGAGCAGGTAGGCACCGACCAGGGCCATCCCGGTCCCGGCGCCCGACATGGGGGAGGCGCAGAAGGCGGCGTCCCCGAGCAGGCCGACCCGTCCGTTCGACCAGCGCTCCATGACCACCTGCGCGACCTGGTCGAGATAGAAGTCCGGGCTGGCGTCGAGGTGGGTGAGGATCCGCTCCGTCTCCCACCCGAAGCCGGCCATCTGCTCGCGCAGGAGCTGCTTCTGCGCGGCGACGTCGCGGTGGTCGATGGCGACCTCGGACGCCGGGAAGGACATCATCGCGATCGCCGTCGCGGGGTCGCCGCTCGGCCGCAGCCCGGCCCACCGTCCCGCGTGCTGGTGGTCGATCAGCCAGCCGTCGATGCCGAACTCGTTCGGCACGGTGAAGAACGCCAGCCCCAGCCCGAGGTGGCGCACGAATTGCTCGCGCGGCCCGAACACCGACGCCCGCAGCGCCGAGTGCAGCCCCTCGGCGCCGACGACGAGGTCGAAGCGCCGTCGCCCACCGCTCGCGAGGTCCACGTCGACGCCGTCCGCGTCCTGGGCGAGCCCGGTGACCCGGTCGCCGAACACGTACTCGACGTCGGCCCGGGTCGCGTCGTACAGGAGCTGGGAGAGGTCGCCGCGCAGGATCTCGATCTCGGAGACGTACCCGTCGCCGTCGTTGTCCTCGGCACGGTGGGTCTCCAGCACGTTGCCGTCCGCGTCCACCGAGTAGGCGCCCCGGGTGTCCGTGCAGGCCGCGCGGACCTCCGCCTCCAGGCCCATCCGCCGGATGACCTCCTTGGCCACCCCGCGCGCGTCCACCGCCTGCCCGCCCGGCCGCAGGCCCGGGGCTTGCTCCACGATGGTCACGCTCGCACCGCGCCGGCTCAGCCAGTGCGCGAGCGCCGGCCCCGCGATGCTCGCCCCCGACACCAGCACCTTGATCTCGCTCACCAGGTCTCCTCTCGTACGTCGACGCAGGTACGACACGACGCGGCGCCGGAATTCATCGCTCGGACGCGACACCGCCCCGTCCGCCGGAAGGCGGACGGGGCGGTACGTCGGTAACGGGTCGGTCGGTCAGCCGCGGCGCAGCCGCGGGGAGAGGCGGATGTCCTCGCCGATCGAGCGGCGCAGCGCGTCGTCGGCGTAGGTGGCGAGGTCGTCCTCGTCCTCCTCCAGGAAGCTCCCGTCGAACGTGGCGATGCCGACACCGGCGCGGATCCACCGCGGGTTGCCGAGGCAGCTGCGCGCCACCGTGAACACCAGCGCGGTGCGGTCGATCCGTGAGGACTTGGCCGCACACCGCACGTCGCGCTCGCTGTCGCCCTTCGAGATCCCGAAGTGACGGCCGCCGGCGAGCTTCATCTGGATGAGGTCGAACGACGCACGCGGGGTCCGGATGACGCCGAAGGCCATCCAGTCGTCGCGGGGGATGGCGCGCATCCGGACCCGGATCACGACCTTGGTGCGGGTGTGGCTGATGGTGGTCTGGACGACGTCGCCCTGCTTCTGGTCGGGCGCCACCGTCGGTGCGGTCTCGTCGTCGGTGAACGTGACGGCGTCGCCGCTGGGGTCGGCGTGGACCCAGCGCTGGGCGGAGGCGATGCCGGCGGAGGAGAGGACCAGTGCGGAGCTGAGTCCGAGAGTCGCGACGAGGCGACGGATGTTCATCATGGCGCGGACACTAACGACGATCCCGCCTCGGCGTGACCGAACGTGACAAGCAGTCTCGGATCCGACAACTCATGCGGAACGGGGACCGCGGTCCTGGGACGGTGTTGCGCACGGGCGCGGACGCCGAAGCATCATCTGAGCTGGGCGAACCTCGACAGTCGTCGCCTGCTGAGGACGTTCGTCCCCGGCAACGCCACGGTGCACATCATCGGCTGAATCGCGGTGCGCATTGTCGTAGTGCCGGTGAGCGTCTCGCGTGATCGTGATCACGCTCGAGGTGTTGCCGCCACCGAAGGTAGGGCCACTCCTGGGGTGGGCCGACGCCGCCCCACGGACTCCTCGCGCTCTCGGTCACTCCAACGATCAGGACACGGAAACGTGAAGGAAGGCAGCGTCATGGCAGCACTCACCACCCTCGTCGCCGACACACCGCTCGACGAGGTCATCGCGGTCATCGAGAGGGACGGCGGGGTCGTCATCAAGGACTTCTTCGACAGCTCCACTCTCGCTGAGCTCCGCGCGGAGATCGATCGCGCGATGCCGAGCACTCCCTGGGGTCAGGACGACTTCTCAGGCCACCGCACCAAGCGGCTGTACGGCATCTTCCAGCACATCCGGCACGCCGCCACCACCGTGCGGCACCCGCTGTACGCCGGCATCGCCAGCCACTTCCTCGAGATCCCGCAGAGCGGGTACTTCGGCGAGGACCGGCTGGAGCTTGCTCCGACCTACCAGGTCGGCGTGACCTCCATCATCGACATCCATCCCGGCGAGGGGGCGCAGCCGCTCCACCGTGACGACGGGGTCTGGCAGTGGCGTCACCCCGAGGGTTATCGCCAGGCACGGGTCCAGATCATGGTGGCTGTCACCGACTTCACCGCCGACAACGGCGGCACGATGGTGGTGCCGGGCAGCCACCTGTGGGACGACGACCGCGGGCCGAAGGTCGAGGAGGCGGTCCCGACCGAGATGACCGCGGGTTCGGCGCTGATCTGGCTCGGCGGCACCTTCCACGGCGGCGGCACCAACTCCTCCGACAGCAACCGGATCGGGTTGACCATCGGCCTGGACCTCGGGTTCCTCCGGCAGGAGGAGAACGCTTACCTTACCTATCCGATCGAGGTGGTGAAGGAGCTCGACGAGGACATCCAGCGCATCCTGGGCTGGTCCGTCTGTCCGCCCGGAACCGGCTTCGTCGACCACCAGGGAGTGATGGCCGACCCGAACTTCCTCCTCCAGGGTGAAGGTGCCGAGGTGACCAACTCCTTCGCGCAGTTCGACGAGGCGGCGCCAGGGGCACGACCGTGAGCGCGGATGCGGTCGCCGCGACGCCCGTGACGGGGGTGACGCGCCTTTGGAGGCGCGAGCTCCACCACTACCCGGCGGTCCGCACGCGCATCGTGTGCCTGTCGATCGTCGTGCTCGCCACGGTGCTCTTCTACTACCAGTACTACGTGGTCAACAGCGTCAGCGAGAACGTCCTGACCACCACGGGCATGTCCTTCATGGACTTCGTGTGGATCAACGTGATCTCCGTCGCGGCGAGCGCACTGGCCTCGCTAGCCGCGGGCATCACCGACCGGTACGGCCGTGCCAACCTGGTCACCGCGGGCGTGCTCGGCTGCTCACTCGTGTGCCTCTTCGGGCTCACGAACGCACACAGCACCTTCGCGGTCGGCTTCTGGTTCGCGGTCCTGGGCGCACTGGAGGGCGTCGTGCTCGTGGCCACGCCGGCGCTGGTACGGGACTTCAGCCCACAGCTGGGCAGGGCATCGGCCATGGGGTTCTGGACGCTCGGGCCCGTGCTCGGCTCGCTGGTCTCGACCGTCGTCGTGAGCTCCACCCCGCACCTCGACGCGTGGCAGGACCAGTACTGGATCTGCGGGCTGGCCGGGCTGGTCGTGTTCGTCATCGCGCTGCTGTGGTTGCGTGAGCTCTCCCCCCAGCTTCGCGACCAGGTCCTCGTCAGCGAGAAGGACCTTGCGATCGTCGAGGCGCGGGCCCGCGGCATCGATGTCGAGGCGGCCACGACGAATCCGCTGCGGCAGATGATGCGTCTCGACATCCTCGGCTCGGCCGTCGGGATCAGCCTGTTCTTCTTCATCTACTACGTGGCAGTGTCGTTCTTCCCGTTGTTCTTCCAGGTGGTGCTCGGGTACACAGAGTCCCGGGCCAACTCCCTGATGAGCTGGATGTGGGCCGCGCAGGCAGTCTCCCTCGTGGTCGTCGGTGTGCTGTCCGACCGGCTCCGCGTGCGGAAGCCCTTCATGCTGGTGGGCGCCATCGGGGCCGCCATCGGCACGATCGGGTTCATCCGGGTCACCGCGAGCGCCGACACCAGCTACACGACCTTCGCTGTCTGGCTGTCGGTGATGGCGATCTCCCTCGGCATGGGCTTCGCACCCTGGATGGCCAGCTACACCGAGACCGTCGAGGACCGTAACCCAGCACTCGTCGCCACTGGGCTGTCGCTGTGGGGTCTCACGATCCGCTCCATCGCAGCGGCCGCGATCATCCTCGGCCCGACCGTCGTCACCACGGTGAACACCCTGGTCAACGACGGTCCTCGCGTGCAGGGGCTCGCTTCGACGTACAGCAGCGAGCTCGCGACGGCCGCCCTCCTGACGCCCGCGACGACGGCTGCGTTGACCGCCTCGCCGGACGACCCGATGGCCCAGGCTCAGGCGGTCAGCGAGATCTCGGGCAAGAGCGTCGACGTGGTCGGCAAGGTGATCACGTTGGGACAGAAGTACGACGCGCAGCTGGCCACCTTGGCAGCGATCGACCCGAAGACGCAGACGGCGCTCCTGGGAGACCCGAACGACCAGCAGGCTCAGGTCACTGCCGTGGAGGAGATCGCGAAGGGCTTCGGCATCTCGGCCGCCCGCGCCACCGGGCGGCTCATGAGCCTCGCCGCCGTCCCGCCAGCCGATCTGGCCTTCCTCGACGAGAACGGTGGGGCGGTCCAGGACGCGGGCACTGCGCTGCAGGCGTTGGGCGAGGTCCCGGCTGACGACCTCACCTACCTGCAGGAGCGCGGGCCGGCGGTGCAGCAGGCCGTCGACGACGCCCCGGGGCAGTGGCGGAAGTACTTCTGGATGGCCGTCGTCGGCGAGCTGCTCTTCATCCCGTTCATCTTCCTGATGGCTGGCTACTGGGACCCCCGCAGGGCCCGCAAGCACGCCGCCGAGCACGACCGTCGCGTCGCGGCCGAGCTTGCTGCCCTCCAAGGCCGTCCCGAATGAGCACCGGATCGTCCCGGGCGGGCTTCGGCGGTCAGCCGCTGCCGGCCCGGGACGGTCAACGTGTACGACAACCGGCACCACCGCTGCCCGGATCAGGTGCAGATCTCATCGGGAGTCATCGCCGCACCACCGGTTCACTGCAGTTCGACAGCTCCGGCACCGGCGTGCCGGCGCCAGGCATTGAGGAGTGACGTTGCAAAGCCAGCAGAAGCCCGCTGAACACCCTTGGCTGGACAGCTATCCGGAGGGCATCGATCCCGAGCCGGTGTTGCGGCACGCAAGCCTCGTCGAGGCCTGGGACGACCGGGTGGCGCGACTTCCGCACAGCGTTCTCATCCGGTACTTCGACGGGGAGCTGTCCACGGCCCAGGTCGACATGGCTTCGGACGCGCTCGCCAGCGCGCTGCAGGACATGGGAGCTGCCAAGGGTGACCGGATCGGGGTGTACCTGCAGAGCGTCCCGCACTACGTCGTGATCCTCCTCGCGCTGTGGAAGCTGGGCGCGGTCGCGGTCCCGCTCAACCCGATGTACCGCGGTGCCGAGCTGCGCCGACTGGTCGACGACTGTGCGCCCAAGGGCCTGTTCGTCGCGCACGCCGACGCCGCCGAGACCGAGACGACCCTGGCGAGCAGCTCCACCTCGTGGCTCATCGGCGTCGATGCAGCCGACTTCCAGACCCGTAACGACCCGCGTGTCGACTGGGGAGAGAGCGCCAGCGTGCTCACCGACCTGGCGGAGCTGGTCACCCGGTACGATGGCCGCCGGCCTCGCCGCGCAACGGTCGGTCCGGACGACCTGGCGCTGCTCTGCTACACGTCGGGAACCACCGGACCCGCGAAGGGCGCGATGAACAGCCACGGCAACGTGCTGCACTCCGCCGTGAACTTCGGGGCTTGGGCCGATATCGGCGACGCCGACGTCGTCCTCGGCATCGCTCCGCTGTTCCACATCTCGGGGGTGATCCTGAACGCGGCGACGGCGGTCTTCAACGACGCCGCCCTCGTACTGGTCGGGCGCTACCAGCCCGAGCTCGTGCTGCAGGCATTCGCTGAGCATGGAGTCACCTTCACCATCGGATCCATCACTGCCTTCAACGCGCTCATGTCGCTCCCGCACGCAAGCGCCGACCACTTCCAGAGCATCCGGTTGCTGTACTCCGGCGGCGCTCCCATTCCGCCCGCCACGGTGGAGGCCTTCCAGGAGCGTTTCGGCCACTACATCCACAACGTGTGGGGCATGACCGAGACCACGGCCGGCGGCATCGCCGTACCCCCAGGGCAGCAGGCACGGGTGCATGCCGCCAGCGGCACGCTGTCGGTCGGCATCCCCACTCCGGGCGCGGTGGTCCGTGTCGTCGGTCTCGACGGCAACGCGGTCCCCGCGGACACACCTGGCGAGCTCGAGTTCGCTGCGCCGCAGGTCATCTCCGGCTACTGGCAGAAGCCCGAGGCAACCGCAGCGGCGCTGCCGGGGGGCAGGTTGCGCACAGGGGACGTGGCGGTCGTCGACGACGACGGATGGATCTACCTCGTCGACCGCCTCAAGGACCAGATCAACACCTCCGGCTACAAGGTCTGGCCGCGCGAGGTCGAGGACGTCCTCTACGAGCACTCCGCCGTCTTCGAGGCGGCCGTGGTGGGCGAGCCCGATGAGTACCGAGGTGAAACCGTCGTCGCCTATGTGTCCCTGAAGACTGGGGCCACCGTGACCACCGACGAGCTCATGACCTTCGCCGGCGAGCGCCTGGCGGCCTACAAGCGGCCTCGTCGGGTCCACCTTCTCGACGAGCTCCCCAAGACCGCGACCGGCAAGCTCCGGCGCCAAGAGGTGCGCGGCCTGGGACTGTCCGCGTCAGACGGGAGGGCCCGGTGACGCCACGGCTCGTCACTCCCACACAGAGACGTGCACGCGGCGCCCTCGCCGCTGGTGCCGTGGCGACCATCGTCGTGAAGAGGTCTGCCCACAGGCGCAACGAGACCTTCGGGCTCTCCGCCTCGGCGGCGCCGCCCGCTCGCCTCCGCGTGGCCACGCTCGACCAGACGTGCAGCGAGACGGCCGGCACCGACCACCGACCTGCTCGGAGCCAGTGGACGGTCTTTCTCGCCTACGGCCTCCTGGCAGCTGCAACGCAGGCACTCCTCGTGAACTACGCGCCCGTGACGAACGACGCGGCGCGCCACTTCGGGGTCTCGGTGACGGCGATCGGGTGGCTGTCCCAGGTCTTCCCACTGGTCTACGTGCTGCTCGCCATCCCGGCAGGTCTGCTGCTCGACCGCTTCTTCCATGTCGCACTCATCGCTGGCGCGGTCCTGACCGCCTCCGGTGCCTTTCTACGGATGGTCGGCGACGACTACCAGTGGGCCTTGGTCGGCCAGGTCGTCGCCGCGGTCGGCCAGCCGTTCGTGCTCAACGCCATTCCAGGGCTGGCGGTGCGCTACCTCGCCGACCGCCATCGAGCGACCGGCATCGCCGCTGCGTCGTCAGCGACCTTCGCCGGGATGGTCGTGGGGTACCTACTCGGCGCGTTCCTGCCGGGGGAGGACCACATCGAGACCCTGACCATGGTCACCGCGCTGATCGCCATGGACGCGGGACTGTGCCTGGTCGCCGCGCTCCACTTCGCATCACCGACCGGAAGCCCGGACGGGGTTCCGCCGGTGGGCGGTCTCCGGGCTTTCCGCGCCGCCTTCGACAACCGCTACCTGCGGCGGCTCTGCGCCGTCGTCACGATCCCGATGGGCACCTTCATCGCGCTCGCGACCTTCGTCCAGCCACTGCTCGAACCGGCCGGTGTCGGGGAGTCCATCGCGGGGATCGTCCTTGCGCTCACGATGATCGCGGGTGTCCTCGGCTGCGCCATCGTCCCGGTCTGGGCGGAGCGGCGTCGTCGAGAGGTCCAGCTGATGGGTGCCGGGATCGCGTTCACCTCCGTGGCCTGCCTGCACCTGGCGCTCGTTCCGAGCACGCCGATGGCTGTCGTGACGCTGCTCGGGATCGGGTTCGTGCTGCTGCCCGCACTGCCCATCGTGTTGTCGTTGAGCGAGCGGCACGCTCCCGACTCGGAGAGCACCGCGGCGGGACTGATCTGGTTGGCCGGCAACCTGGGCGGCGTCCTCCTCGCGACCGTGGTGGGCTTGCTCGTCGCTTCACCGGGCCTCGCGTTCGTCGCCCTGGCGATCGCGACCCTCGGGGCGCTGCCCGCACTGCGCTGGTTCGCAGCACTGGACCGATCAGGGGCCGCCGCCTGAGCACCGTGGCCAGCAGGCTCCTCAGGCCCCGATGAGGCCGGGTGCGACGTCGAGGACCAGCAGTGCGGCTGCGACATGGGTGGGATTGTCCTCGACCTTGACCACCGAGAGGTCGTTGGCGCGTGAGACGCGCCGCTCGACGGTGTTGCGGTGGGCGTAGAGCCTGGCGGCGGCGCGCGTGGTGTTGAACCCACACTGCACGTACGTCAGAAGGGTCCGACGCAGCTCCTCGTCGGCTTCGGCCAGCGGCCCCAGCGTGTGACGGACGAATCTCTGGGCGCTGGCACGGTCCTTGGTGAGGCTGTCGATCAGCTCCACGTCCGCGTACGCCGTGAACCGGCGCTCGGCGCCGATCCGGGCGATCAACGCCTGCCCGGCGAGGGCGTCCAGGTGGCTCGACCGGAAGCCGGCGAGTCCGTGCCCGGCCCGACCCGCGGCCGCTCGTACCGCTCTCTCCGGGGCGAGGAGCTTCTCGACGTGGTGGACGTCGGGTGCCTCGGCCCCGGAGAGCCAGATCCAGCGCGAGGTCGCGCTCGCCCGGGCGACCAGGGCACTGCGGTTGGAGACAGCTGATCGAAGGGCTGCGGTCGTGCGCTCGAGGGCGTCGACCTGACCGGGGTCGTCCACCCAGAGCACGAGGCCCAAGTGCCAGCGGGCCATCTTGTAGTTCAGCCGACCTTCGGCGAAGTCCTCGGCCAGGGGTGCTCCGTTGGCGATCATCTGGATCAGGGAGATCGCCTCGGCATCGGCATTGCCCATCGCGGCCGCGAGGCTCGCCTCGCGCAACGCTGCGATGGAGTCGAGTGCGTACTGCACCAACGACATCCCCGACACGTCGAGCACACCCACCAGCAGCTCCCGATCGTCGCAATGAGCGATGCACTCCTTCAGCCAGTTCCGCCAACCAATCGTCAGGGCTGCTCGCCACCCGCTCGAGAAGTCCGGCGCGATGCCTCGCGAGACGAGGTCGGAGATGTAGGTCGTGATCCGCGGCCCGACGTAGGGTTCCACCCGCCGTCCCGGCCGCTGCACGTTCGACGTCAGCCACTGCACGAGGTCGGAGCGGTCCAGATGACGGTCCTCCTCCACCAGCGAGGCATCGGCGAGGAGGGCCGATTCGTTCTGCGCCATGAGCGCGGCTCCGTGGAAGGCGTCCACCAGCGCGTCGGTCTCCAGCAGCAGTCGCTGGCACAGAGACCTGATCGCGTCAGCCACCTCGGCGGAGGGTGCGGGCCACAGCTCGTCCATGCCGCCCAGTCTGCCCCTGTTTCGCCTTCCACTGCTCGATTCGTGGCAGTGCATCGTGCACCGGTCGTTGCCGATCCCGGTGCCCGCTGTCGTTGTGACCCGCGTCATGGCTTGGCGACAGTGAGACCTCACCCACACGATGCGAGGAGTTGCCGATCATGACAACGGGAGTGCTGGAGGCCGTCGAGGAGTTCGACGTCGTCATCATCGGAGCGGGGATCTCGGGCATCGGTGCTGCGGCGTCCTTCCGGCGAGACCTCCCCGGCAAGTCGCTGGTCGTGCTGGAGGGCCGTGACGACATCGGCGGGACCTGGGACCTCTTCCGGTACCCCGGCATCCGCTCGGACTCCGACCTGCACACCTTCGGCTACGAGTTCAAGCCGTGGCGGCACGAAGCCGCGATCGCGGACGCGCCGCTCATCCTGGAGTACCTCCACGAGACGGTCGACGAGCACCAGCTGACCACGCTGATCCGCCTGCGCCACCGCGTGGTGAGCGCCGAGTGGTCTTCGGTCGACGCCCGCTGGGCCCTCACCGTCGAGGCCGCGGACGAGACGGGGAAGGTCACCACCAAGACCGTCCGCGCCGGATGGGTCTTCGCCGCCACCGGCTACTACCGGTACGACGAGGGGTACTCCCCGGAGTTCCCTGGCCGCGACGACTTCGAGGGTCTCGTGGTCCACCCGCAGCACTGGCCGGAGTCGCTCGACCACGGCGGCAAGAGGGTCGTGGTGATCGGCAGCGGAGCGACCGCCATCACGCTCGTCCCGTCGATGGCCAAGGGACCGGGTGCCGCCGCCCACGTCACGATGCTGCAGCGCACCCCGACCTATGTCATGGCGCTGCCGCGCACCGACAAGATCGCACTCGCCCTCACCAGGCTGCTGGGGGAAGAGCGCGGCTACGCCGCGACGAGGTTCAAGAACATCTGGATCGACCGTGCCGTGGTCAAGGGCCTCCGCACCTTCCCGAAGGCCGGCCGGGCGTTGATCCGGCACGAGAACGTCAAGCGGTTGCCGAAGGGCTTCGACGTCGACAAGCACTTCAACCCGCCGTACGACCCGTGGGACCAGCGACTCTGCCTGGCCCCCGACGGTGACTTCTTCGACGCCATCAATGCGGGCACCGCCTCCGTCGTCACGGACCGGATCAAGCGGTTCAGCAGGCGGGGGATCGTGCTCGAGTCGGGAGAGGAGATCCCCGCCGACATCATCGTCACGGCCACGGGCCTGAACATGCGCCTGTTCGACGGGATGCCGATCGTCGTCGACGGCGAGAAGATCGACGTCGCGGACGCGGTCGCCTACCGCGGCATGCTGCTCAGCGGCATCCCGAACTGGGCCATGGCGATCGGCTACACCACCTCCTCGTGGACGCTCAAGGTCAGCCTGATGTGTCGCTACTTCGTCGACCTGGTCAAGCACATGGACGCGAACGGGTACGACCATGCCGTCCCGGTAGCGGTCCCCGGCATGGTGCGGAAGCCGGTCATGGACCTGCAGGCCGGTTACGCCAAGCGCGGCCAGCCTTTCGTGCCGAAGCAGGGCGAGAGCGCTCCCTGGCAGATGGCGATGTCCTATCCCGAGGATGCCAAGGCGTTGCGTGGGCCGGTCGCCGACGAGCACCTCCGGCTCGGTCACAGCCGGACGGCCGACGTCCGTGACGCGGAGAGGCGGTCCTCCCGTGTCCGATAGCCATTCCCTCTCTCAGGACGACCTGTTCGCGACCGTCCGGTCCGGGGCCACCATCTGCTTCCGTGACCACGGCAACCCGGCAGATCCGGCGATCCTGCTGATCGCGGGCCTCGGCGAGGACCTGACGTTCTGGCCGGACTCGTTCGTCATCTCGTTGGTCGCGCGGGGATTCCGGGTCGTGGTCATCGACAACCGCGACGTCGGGCAGTCGTCCTTCGCGACCGCCCCACCGCCGAGCCTGTGGCGACAGGTTCTCGCCCGGCCCCGGAGCGACGCCTACTCGCTCGCGGACATGGCGGCCGACGCCGTCGGGGTCCTCGACCACCTGGGCCTCGAGCGTGTGCACCTCGTGGGGCGCTCGATGGGCGGCATGATCGCGCAGACGATCGCCGCGACCGAGCCCGCGCGTGTCCTCTCCCTGACGTCGATCTTCTCCACGACCGGAGCGAAGAAGGTCGGCCAGCCGGCCCTCTCCACGATGGCGATCCTGGTCGCTCCCGCGGCCAGGAACCGGACGGCAGCCGTGCGCGCCCACCTCCGGCTGACCCGGCACGTCGCAGGCACGGCGTACCCCATCGACGACGCGGCGGAAGCCGCTGTCGCCGCGCAGGGCTGGGACCGGAGCTCGGGTGACGTGGCGGCCGGCGTGGCGCGGCAGATCCAGGCGATCCAGCGCTCCGGGGATCGGACTGCCCAGGTGCGGCGGATCACCGCGCCCACCCTCGTCATCAACGGCGACCGAGACCTGCTGGTCGGGCCCGACGGTGGGGAGGCGACCGCCGCGGCGATCTCTGCCGCCCAGCACGTGGTCATCCCCGGTATGGGCCACCACATCCCGGAGCCGCTGGTCGCTCCCATCACCGAGTACATCGTCCAGCACGCAGACCGCGTGAGCGAAGGAGGATCCCATGTCGAGATCTCTTGAGCCGACCTTGTCGGTGACGTCCGTCGACGTCGTCATCATCGGCGCGGGCTTCGCCGGCCTCAGTGCTGCGGACCGGCTGGTCAGCCTCGGCAAGTCCGTGCGTGTCGTGGAGGGACGCGACCGCGTCGGCGGTCGATCGCTCACCGGTCAGGTCGCCGGCGTCGAGGTCGACTTCGGGGCGACCTGGGTGTCGCCGCGCCACACGGCCATCCGCGGGCTCGCGGAGCGTGTCGGATGCACCACGACCGATCAGTTCGCCGAAGGCCGGAACGTCCTGTGGATGGCCGGCAAGCGTCGCACCTACGCCAGCACCATTCCCAAGGTGTCTCCTGTGGCCCTCGTGGACATGGCACGTGTCCAGCTCGCGCTGGAGAAGCTGGTCGCGACCATCGACGTGGACCAGGCATGGGAGTCACCCGAAGCGGACCGGCTCGACACCATCTCCTTCGGCGAGTGGCTGGACCAGAAGCACGCGCTGTCGGCCACGCGCGCGCTGATGACGGTGGTCAGCAAGGTCCAGTGGGGGTGCACCCCGGGTGACGTCTCCCTGCTGCACGCCTTGCGCTACATCCGCGCAGCCGGAGGCGTCGATCACATGCTCGACGTCGAGGGTGGCCAGCAGCAGGAGCGCTACCTGCAGACGACGCAGGAGATCGCCAAGCGGCTCGCCGATCAGCTGGGCGACAGCGTGCTCCTCGGCGCACCGGTACGGCGGGTCACGCAGGACGACGAAGGCGTCACCGTCCACACGGACACCGAGGTGATCTCCGCGTCGTACGCGATCGTCACGGCCGCGCCCGCGCACCGTGCTGACATCGTGTTCGAGCCACCTCTGCCCGAGGCGGCAGCGGGACTGGCGCGGTCGTGGCGCATGGGCGTCCTGAGCAAGGCGTTCGTCGCCTACGACAAGCCATTCTGGAGGACCAACGGCCTCTCCGGCGAGGCGGTGACGGACACCGGCACCGTGTTCATCACGTTCGACGTCTCCCCGGAGCCCACCGGTCCCGGCATCCTCATGGCGTTCTGTGATCCCCGGGTGTTCGACGACTTCGACCAGGAGACCCGGCGCAGCCAGGTGATCAAGCAGCTCGTCGACCTGTACGGCGAGCAGGCGAGCAGCCCCATCGACTACGTCGACCACCGGTGGGGAGCCGAGCCGTTCGCGCCCGGTGGTCCCAACCCCGCCGTCGCACCCCGGGCTACCACGACGTACGGCATGGCACTGGCCGAGCCGCACAGTCGGGTGCACTGGGCGGGCACCGAGACCGCCGGGGAATGGGCCGGCTGCATGAACGGCGCCGTCCTCACCGGACAGCGCGTCGCCGAGCGCGTCAACGAGCTCCTCCCGATCAGGACCCCGGAAGGAGCCTCGCGATGAAGGTGATCCTCTTCCTCGCCGCAGACCTGTGGATGATCTTCGTCGGCTACCGGTACGGCTGGCGGTTCATCCGCCAGTACGGCAACTATCTCCTCGGCCTCGAGTGGATGGTCGTCGCCACCTCGGGGACCAACTTCCTGGTCTGGTCGCTGGTCAGCGGTAGCGAGGACAGCCCCTTCTACAACCTGGCCTACTTCTTCGATGCGTTCTCGCGCTCGGTGGGGATCACGCTGATCCTCGTGCTCGGCATGATGCGGGTCACCCATCGCTACAAGCCGAGCGTGCCCGTCGACGTCGGCCTCTTCGCCCTCGCGACCGTTGCCGGATTGTTCCTGCGGCAATTCCACGGCGAAGACCTCGATGCCGACCGCGGAGCCTTCGCCGTCGCGACCTACTACGTGGCGATCAATCTCCTCACCGCGGCCTTCCTGGCGTACTTCGCCAAGCGCCTGTGGGACGCCGGTCTCCAACAGCATGCAGCGTGGACCGCGCTCGTCACGATGGCCGCCTCGGTCATCGCGATCACCTACGACTTCTTCCCCTTCTCCTTCGACGACGCCGACCGCACTTTCTTCTACACCGCTGCACTGGCGACGTGGGGCACGCAGGGCGTCGTCTACTTCCGCGCCTACCGGGCTCTCGACGCCCACCAGGGATCGACCCGAGACCAGCCGACCCAGCCGACCCAGCCGACCCGGCCGACAGGAGCCCACTCATGACGACGATGTCCCAGCGCTACGCGGTGCTCGACCCGGCCACCGGCGAACCCTTCAAGGAGTACGCCACCGCCACGGACCAGGAGGTCGACGTCGCGCTCGCCGCAGCCGCGGCGGCGTTCGCCACCTGGTCGGAGAGCAGCACGGTCGCGCACCGCGCCGAGCTGCTGCGCAACGTCGCCGACCTCCACGAGGCGCGCAGCGAGGAGCTCGCCGCGATCATCCAGCGCGAGATGGGCAAGCCGCTCGACCAGGCTGTCGGCGAGGTGGAGTTCTGCGCTGCGATCTACCGCTACTACGCCGACAACGCCGCCTCGTTCCTGGCCGACGAGCCGATCAGCCTGCTCGCCGGCGAGGGTTCGGCCATCATCCGTCGTCAGGCGATCGGCGCACTGCTGGGGATCATGCCGTGGAACTATCCCTACTACCAGGTCGCCCGGTTCGCGGCTCCCAACCTGGCTCTCGGCAACACCATCGTGCTCAAGCACGCGCCGCAGTGCCCCGATTCCGCCGCCGCGCTGCAGCAGCTGTTCGTCGATGCGGGCTATCCCGAGGGCTGCTACGTCAACGTGTACGCCACCAACGAGCAGGCAGCCCGGGCCATCGCGGACCCGAGGATCCAGGGAGTCTCCTTCACCGGCTCCGAGCGAGCGGGCGCCGCGGTCGCCGAGCAGGCCGGCCGCAGCTTGAAGAAGGTGGTGCTCGAGCTGGGCGGCTCGGACCCGTTCGTCGTGCTGTCGACCGACGATCTCGACGCCACCGTCCAGGCGGCGGTCGACGCGCGGCTCGAGAACACCGGCCAGGCGTGCAACGCCGGCAAGCGGTTCATCGTGGCAGACGAGCTGTACGACGACTTCCTCGCCAGGTTCACCCAGCGCGTCATCGCGCAGGCCGACGACCTGGCTCCGCTGTCGTCGCTCGAAGCCGCCGAGCGACTGGAGGCACAGGTCGCCCGCGCCATCGAGGAGGGGGCGACGCTGGTGTCCGAGGGCCGACGCGAGGGGGCGTACTTCCCGCCCGGCGTGCTGACCGGTCTCTCCCCGACAGCGCCGTCGGCTGCGGAGGAGCTGTTCGGGCCGGTCGCGATCGTCCATCGCGCCTCCACCGAGGACGAGGCGATCGCGCTGGCGAACGCGACGTCGTACGGGCTCGGCTCCTACGTGTTCTCGACGGACCCCGAGCAGGCGATGCGGGTCGCCGACCGGATCGACGCCGGCATGGTCTTCGTCAACGGGGTCGGCCTCGACGGAGTGGAGCTGCCGTTCGGCGGGGTGAAGCGATCCGGGTTCGGCCGCGAGCTGGGCCGCTTCGGCATCGAGGAGTTCGCCAACAAGAAGCTCATCCGCAACGCGCTCGCCTGAACACGCCCGATCCTCCGAGAGGAAAGCTCCATGACCATCGAATTCGAGGCTGCCGTCTTCCGCGCGCCGAACACCCCCCTGAGCATCGAGAAGGTGTCGCTCCCGTCGACCCCGCCACCGGGCGACGTGCTCGTCCGGCTCGAGGCGAGCGGGCTGTGCCACAGCGACCTCCACGTGCTGGTCGGCGAGTGGGAAGCACCCGCGCCGATGATCCTCGGGCACGAGGGAGCCGGCGTCGTCGAGAGCGTCGGGGAGGGCGTGACGACCCTCGAGAAGGGCGACCACGTGGTGCTGTCCTGGACCCCTTCGTGTCGCCGCTGTCGCTACTGCATCAGCGGGCGGCCCGTCCTGTGCGACATGGTCAGCCAGCACTCGGCGAACCACCTGTCCTTCGACGGACGCTCCCGCGTCATCTCGGCGACCGGAGAGGACGTGCTCAGCTTCGCGGGCCTGGGTACGTTCGGAGAGCTCACGATGGTCCCGGAGTCCGCAGCCATCGCCGTCCGCAAGGACGCGCCCTTCGAGCAGTCAGCCCTCGTCGGTTGCGCGGTCACGACCGGTGTCGGTGCCGCCGTCAACACCGCCGAGGTGCGTCCGAGCGACACGGTCCTCGTCCTCGGCTGCGGCGGTGTGGGACTCAACGCGATCCAGGGTGCCCGCCTGGTGGGGGCCCGCCGGATCATCGCCGTCGACCTCTCCGACGACAAGCTCGAGCAAGCCCGGACCTTCGGGGCGACGGACGTCGTCAACAGCGGCCGCGAGAGCCTCGAGGACAGGGTCGCGGAGCTGACGGACGGGCGCGGCGTGGAGATCGCCATCGAGGCGATCGGTCTCCCGCGCACCATCGAGGCGGCGTACGGCGCCCTTGCCCGCGGTGGCACCGCCGTCGTGGCGGGGCAGGTCGCCGACGGCGTCAAGGTCTCGATCGACCCGTTCGTGATGTCGGACCAGGAGCTCTCGCTCATCGGTTCCAACTACGGGTCGAGCAGGCCCGACACCGACTTCCCGCTGCTGGTGGATCACTACATGCAGGGCCGGATCGACCTCGACTCCCTCGTGACGGACGTGATCCGGCTGGAGGGCATCAACGAGGGCTTCGACGAGATGAAGCGGGGCCACGGCATCCGCTCCGTGATCAAGTACTGAGAGGCAGCGTCAGTCGGATGGCTCTCGAATCTTCACGTCAGGCCTTCGAGCGCGCCCGGCGCAGCGTCGGCGGGGGAGTGGGATCGGGCCTACGTGCCGCCATGCGCCCTCATCCGCTCTTCGTCAGGAAAGCGCATGGGGCACACTTGTGGGACCTCGACGGCGACAAGTACGTCGACTACGTGATGGCCTGGGGTCCCCTCGTCCTGGGCCACGGCGACCCGCGCGTGCTCTCCGCGGTCTCGCGGATGGCCGAGTCGATGCAGGTCGTGGGCACCGGCCACGCCCTGGAGTACCTGGCTGCTGAGGCGGTCCTGGAGGCAGTGCCGCACGGCGAGCGCCTGCTGTGGAGCAACACCGGCACCGAGGCGGTCCAGGTCGCGCTCCGCCTCGCCCGAGCCGCGACCGGACGACGCCGTGTCCTGAAGCTCGCGAAGAGCTATCACGGCTGGCACGACACCGTGTACGCCGGCATGTCGGGCGAGGAGTCCGATCGCCAAGCTGCTCCTGGCGGCAGGGGTCAGTCGACCAGCGTCCTCGACGACCTCGTCGTCGGGCGGTTCAACGACGTCTTCCTCGCCGAGCGCCTCATCGGCGAGGCCGCCGAGCGCGACATCGCGGCGGTCCTCGTGGACCCCATCATGAGCAACGCGGGGGTGGAGGCGCCCACGCCGGAGTTCCTCGCGACCTTGCGCGCCTCCTGCGACCGGCACGGCGTCGTGCTGATCTTCGACGAGGTCATCGCGGGCTTCCGGATCGCGCGCGGAGGAGCCGCCGAGCGGTACGGCGTCCACCCGGACCTGTCGGTCTTCGGGAAGGCGATGGCCGGCGGCTACACGCAGAGTGCTGTCGTCGGACGAGCCGATCTCGTCGACCAGGTGACGGACGGCGTCGTCCACGCCGGAACGTTCAACGGCAACCCGATCGCGCTGGCAGCGGTCGAGGCGACGATGCGGGCTCTGGCGAGCCCGGCCGTCTACGAGACGCTCGAGGAGAGCTCCGCCTCCTTCGAGAAGCTCGTCGGGGGTGCGCTCGCCACCGTCCCGGACGGAGGGAGCTTCCACCGCGTGGGCTCGCTCCTCCAGTACGTCCCGGCCGGCGGCGCCACCGGACTGCACGGCACCGGCGGAAAGTGGGGCGTGATCCTCGAAGGCATGCTCCGCCAGGGGTTCCTGTTCATGCCGTCCGGCAAGGTCTTCCTCAGCACAGCCCACTCGCTGTCCGACGTCGAGGCCACGGCTGCCGCGCTCGAGCAGGTGCTGAGCGGCGGCTGACCCCTTCCGAGTCTCGGGCTCATCCAGCGGCGCCGGCGCGCCGTACACCCACTCCGCGACATGAAGGCGCCGTGCGTAGTGCCGGCCCAGTTAGGCAGGTTCCGATGACCTCCGAAGACTGCGACCTCGAACAGTTCGGGTACTCGCAACAGCTGGACCGCGTGGTCACTCCCTTCGCCTCGTTCTGCGTGGGCTTCGCCGTCATCAGCGCGACCACCGCGGTCTTCGCGGGCTTCGGCTTCGGGCTGAGCACGGCCGGCCCGGCGTTCGTCTGGACCGTCCCCGTCGTCGTCGTCGTGTTCGCGCTGTGGGCCGTGATCGCAGCCGACCTGGCGGTGAAGCTCCCCCTCGCCGGCTACGCGTACCAGTGGACGAGCCGCCTGGTCCATCCCAGCCTCGGCTGGTTCACCGGCTACCTGGGCCTGATCGGGTTCATCTCCGGGTTCACCGGCGTCGCGTACACCTTCTCGGCGTACTTCGCGGGACTCCTCGGCTGGGAGGCGAGCACACCCGAGCTGGTCGGCATCACCGCTGTCGTGCTCGTCGTCTGCGCACTGATCAACATCTACGGGGTTCGCCTGGCGACCGCGGTGAACAACGTCGGCGTCGTCCTCGAGATCTTCCTGACGGTCGGCATCACGGCGTTCGTGCTGATCCTCGTCGTGCTCGTCAACCGCGACGGCCAACCGCTCAGCTACCTGTCCTCCCATGGCGACATCGCTACGTCGCCCTACGTGTTCGCCTGGATGGTCGCCAGCCTGGGTGCGATGTTCGGCCTCCTCGGCGTAGAGGCGCCGGCGGACATCGCCGAGGAGACCCGCGAAGCGCGGCGGGTGATCCCGCGCACGATGTTCATGGCCCTGGGAACGGCCGCGGTGATCGAGTTCTTCATGTACGTCACCTTCCTGCTGGCGACGGGCGACCCCGAAGAGGTCAGTGCGAGCGCGACGCCCATCCAGCAGATCCTGGACTCGCAGGTGTCGCCGCTGTTCTCGGACCTCGTGGTCGCGATCGCCCTCACCAACATCCTCGTGTGCGTGCTCGCAAACATGCTGGTCGCGACCCGGCTCCTCTACGCCATGTCGCGCGACAAGATGACACCGTTCTCGCGCGTCCTCAGCGCCGTGTCGGTTCGGCACAAGGTGCCCAACGCGGCGGTGGTGGGCGCGACGGTGATCTCGGCATTCTTCCTCGTCACCGCCCTGTTCAGCGAGACCGCCTTCGCCTACATCCTCGGGATGGCGACGATCGGCTACGTCGGCGTCTACATCCTCACGACGGCCGGCATGCTGATCGCCGACGTCCGCGGCACCTTTCCCCGCTCGGATCCGGGCTTCTTCGACCTCGGCCGGTTGCGGCGTCCCGTCCACCTCGCCGGTCTCGCGAGCTTCGCGGTCGTCATGGCTGCGCTCGTGCTCCTGCCCGACTTCCGGCCCAACCTGCGCCCCCTCGCGGTCCTGCTCGCTGCGGCGCTCGCCTGGTGGCTCCTCGTCCTGCGCGGGCGCATCGCGGCCGGGGAGGCTGGACCCGGCTCGACGTCCGGAGCCAACGGCGGGCCGTCGGAGGCCGGCGCGACCGAGACGCTCCACCGCGCCTGAGGTCGCCAGCCGCCCGGACGCGTACGGTGTCTTCCGGCGCGACGGGATGGCCGGCAACAGGATCGGGGAAGCGTGAAGACAGCTCGATGGGTCGCCACCGCGGCGGAGGTCTGCATCTTCCGCGCCAGCGTGGCGGTCCTGTTCGCGGTCGACGCCTGGACTCTGACCGTATGGCTCGTCATCGGCACGCTCTACCTCGTCGGTGGTGCCGTTGCCGTCTGGAGAGGCGGACCGATCGATCCGGAGGACGTGGCGGCGATGCCGTCCGTCGCCCCCTGGTCGTGGGTCCCTCCGGTCCTGGCCGCGTCGATCGGTGTGGTCTCGGCGGTCACAGCGCTCCGCGCGGGAAGCTCCGGCTCGGGAACCTCGGACAACCTCGGCCTCGTCGTGGCTGCCTCGCTCGGGGTGATCCTTTCGTGGATGCTCCTGCAGGTCGGCTTCGCACAGATGTACCTGGTCCGCGACCTCACCGGCGCAGGCGAGGACCTCCGCTTTCCGGATGGATCAACGCTGTCGGTCCTGAGCTATCACTACTTCGCCTTCACCCTGGGCACGTCCTTCGCCACCAGTGACGTCGAGATCGTGAGCGTGCGGATGCGGCGGTTGGTCCTGCTCCACACGGTCGTCGCCTTCTTCTACAACGCGCTCGTCGTGGCCGTCGCCTTCCAGGTGCTCCAGGGCGTTGTCACGAGATAGGCCTCGGCCTGCGAGAGAGCCTGTGCACCGTGCACCGAGCGCCCTCGAGGCGGGTGCCGCGTGTCGTTGTCGCTCACCTGCGTGCGGACGAGAGTGGGCGGCACGTCACCTGCCCCCAGGAATCTCGATCTCGTCGTAGGTGGCGCGTCCAGGCGTCGAGAGATGCCGAGTTCCGGAGCGCGAGTGAGGCGACATGACCATCGGAAGCGTGGAGTACACGACCTTCACCGGCTGGATCGAGCCGCCGACCGACATCCGTCCGGCCCTGGACCGCGACCTGAGCTGCGACGTGGCGGTCGTCGGAGGTGGCATGGGGGGCATGGTCACGGCCCTCAGGCTCGCCGAACGGGGTCAGGACGTCGTGCTCCTCGAGGCCGAGTTCTGTGGCTACGGCGCGAGCTCCCGCAACGGAGGCCAGATCGCGAGTGTCCCTGGAGGGGACCTGCGCCTGCTGAGCGTTTTCTACCCGAAGAAGGTCCGCGGGATGGTGCGCATGGCGGAGAACTCCGCGCGCTTCGTCGAGGACCTCATGGAGCGCCACGACATCGAGTGCGACTACGTGGCCAATGGGCTCGCCTTTGCCGCGGTGTCACCGGTGCAGATGCTCCGGGTGCGAACGATCGCCAAGATCCTCCACCGGGCCGGTGGTCACGGGACCGTGGGTACGAGCGAGGAGCTCGGCCTGCCGCGCGGGTTCGTGGGTGGCATGCGCGAGGCGGTGGGCGGAGCACTGAATCCTGGAAAGCTGTGCCGGGGCGTGCGTCGTGCGCTGCTCGCATCTTCGGCGCAGGTGTACGAGAAGACGCGGGTCTCCGACGTCTCCCGGCGCGGCGGCAAGGTCGTCATCACGACGGCGGGCGGCACCCTGACGGCGAAGCAGGTCGTCCTCGCCACCAACTCCTACTCGGGGGAGTGGGACATCACGCCCAAGCGGCTGTCGGTGCCGCTGTGGCTGCTGGAGGTCGAAACGGAGCCCATCGCCCAGGAGCGCATCGATGCGTTGGGATGGACGAGCCGGTCGGGACTGATCACTCAGCACCAGATCATGGAGAACTACCGACTCACCGCCCGCAACTCCATGGTGTTCGGCGTCCGCCGAGTGGAGCGGGGCAAGAAGTACCCCCTCGCGAACAAGGCGCCCGACCCCGCGATGGTCGAGGAGCTCGCGGCGGCGTTCCGGAGCCGGTTCCCATCACTGGCCGACGTGGCCGTCGAACGCGCGTGGGGCGGCTGGATCGCGATCACCTCGTCCTGGCTCTCCATCGCAGGAAAGCTCGGGGACAACGTCTACTACTCGATCGCGTGCAACGGCCATGGACTGGCGCAGGCGCCGTACGTGGGATCGCTCATCGCCGACCTGATCGTCGACGGAACCCGGCACGAGGACCTCGACGACATCTGGGCGAAGGAACCCAAGTTCCCTCCCTTCGCTTTCGTCGGGCCGCTCGGCCTGCGCACGGTGTGGGCGGTCGACCGCCTCAACGACATGCTCAACGGCAGCAGGCGCAGGGCGCGGAAGGGCGTCGTCCGCAGCCGTTGACGTCGTCGCACGGTCTCAGCACCAGATGCATCCCGTTGTCGACCACGCACGCCGAACCGTGGTGGGCCGTTCGCCGACATCGTCCGGCTGCCTGCTGGTGGAGGTAGGCAGGTGGTCGAGCGCTCGTCCAGGACGAGATGTGGCCCAGGCGTGGGCCCGGGTTGACCCTCTCACCTCACAAGTCAACAGGTGAGAGGCTTGCTCCACTCAGATGTCGTAGTAGAGCTCGAACTCGTGCGGGTGCGGCCGCAGCTGCACCGGCGCGATCTCGTTGGTCCGCTTGAAGTCCACCCACGTCTCGATCAGGTCGGGCGTGAAGACGTTGCCGACGGTGAGGAAGTCGTGGTCCTCCTCCAGCGCGTCGAGCACGGCGCCGAGCGAGGTCGGCACCTGGGCGATCTCGGCCATCTCGTCCGGCGGGAGCTCGTAGATGTCCTTGTCGATCGGGGCGGCGGGCTCGGTCTTGTTCTGGATGCCGTCGAGGCCGGCGAGCATCAGGGCCGAGAACGCGAGGTACGGGTTCGCCGACGGGTCGGGGAAGCGGGTCTCGACGCGCTTGGCCTTCGGGTTGGTGCCGGTGATCGGGATCCGGACCGAGGCGGAGCGGTTGCGCGAGGAGTAGACCAGCGAGATCGGGGCCTCGTAGCCGGGGACCAGGCGGTGGAAGGAGTTCACCGTCGGGTTGGTGAAGGCGAGCAGCGCGGGGGCGTGCTGCAGGATGCCGCCGATGTACCAGCGGGCGAGGTCCGAGAGGCCGCCGTAGCCGGTCTCGTCGTAGAACAGCGGCGAGCCGTCCTTCCACAGCGACTGGTGCACGTGCATGCCCGAGCCGTTGTCGCCGAAGATCGGCTTCGGCATGAAGGTGACCGACTTGCCCTGCTCCCAGGCGGTGTTCTTGATGAGGTACTTGAACTTCATCACGTCGTCCGCGGCCTTGAGCAGCGTGTCGAAGCGGTAGTTGATCTCGGCCTGGCCGGCGGTGCCGACCTCGTGGTGCGCGCGCTCGACCTGGAGGCCGCACAGTTCGAGGTTCTTGACCATGTCCGCGCGGAGGTCGGAGTAGTGGTCGTAGGGCTCGACGGGGAAGTAGCCGCCCTTGAGACGGGTCTTGTAGCCGAGGTTGTCCTCGCCCTCCTTGCCGGAGTTCCACCAGCCCTCGACGGAGTCGATGTGGTAGTAGCCCTCGTTGACGCCGGTGGAGTAGCGGACGTTGTCGAAGATGTAGAACTCGGCCTCGGGGGCGAAGAACGCGGTGTCCGCGATGCCCGTCGACGACAGGTAGGCCAGCGCCTTCTTGGCGATGTTGCGCGGGTCGCGCGAGTACGCCTCACCGGTGATCGGGTCGTGGATGAAGAAGTTGACGTTGAGCGTCTTGGCCTTGCGGAACGGGTCGAGGTACGCCGTCGTCGGGTCCGGGTAGAGCTGCATGTCGGACTCGTTGATGGCCTGGAAGCCCCGGATCGAGGAGCCGTCGAAGCCCAGGCCGTCGTCGAAGACGGACTGGTCGAAGGACGAGACCGGCACGGTGAAGTGCTGCATGACGCCGGGCAGGTCGCAGAAGCGGACGTCGACCATCTCGACGCCCTCGTCCTTGATGAACTTGAGCAGCTCTTCGCTGTTGTTGAACATTCGTTCCTCCTTGGCTGGCCTCCGGAGCCAGCCATCGGTCAGTCCGGTGACGGTCTGGGGGTACGACGCGGCGATGCGCCGTACTTCCTGCCGAGCAACCTACCGAACCGGCAGTTTCCCGGCCGTCACCGGTTTGTTTCGCCCATGTAACAAGATCCCCAACGCCACCAGGCCGGGCGCTCGCGATGCGGGCGGCCCGGCCTGACGGATCGGCTGAGGTCAGCGGATGAAGAGCATCTCCTGGTAGGTCGGCAGCGACCACAGGTCGTCGGCCACCACGGCCTCCAGCGCGTCGGCCGCCTCACGCACGGCGAGCATCGCGGGCAGCACGCTGTCGCGGTGGTAGGCCGCCTCGGCGAGGCCCTCGTGGGCGTGGGCACCGGCGAGCGCCTCGACCAGGCCGGCGAGCCCGGTGCGCAGCGCCTTCACGAGCTCGGTGACGGCCAGCAGGTCGGTGGTGTCGGCCTCGACGCCAGCGGACTTGAGCGCGGCCACGTTGGAGGCGAGCTCGGTCTGGTAGCGCACCGCGGCCGGCAGGATCGTGGTCTTGGCGATCTCCTCGGTGAGGTTGGCCTCGACGTTGATCGTCATCACGTACTGCTCGACGCCGACCTCGAAGCGGGACTCCAGCTCGGTCTCGCTGAACACGCCGTACGACGAGAACAGCTTCTTCGCCTCGGGGGAGAGGTACTCCGGCAGCGCGTCGACGGTCGTGCGCAGGTTCTTCAGGCCGCGCTTCTCCGCCTCGACGTGCCACTCCTCGGCGTACCCGTTGCCGTTGAAGACGACCGCGCCGTGCTGCTCCATGACCTTCGCGAGCACCGACTGGACGGCGTCGTTGAACTCCGCGCCGCCGGAGACCGCCGCCTCCAGCTCGGTCGCGAGGTAGTCGAGCGCCTCGGCCATGATCGTGTTGATGACGACCATCGGCGCCGCGACGGTCTGGTTGGAGCCAGCGGCCCGGAACTCGAAGCGGTTGCCGGTGAAGGCCATCGGCGAGGTGCGGTTGCGGTCGCCGGCGTCCTTGGTCAGGTCGGGCAGGGTGTCGACGCCCACGGACAGCACGCCCTTCTGCTTCGAAGAGGTCGCGCCGCCCGCGGCGATCTGCTCGAAGACGTCCTGCAGCTGGTCGCCGAGGAAGATCGAGATGATCGCCGGCGGGGCCTCGTTGGCGCCCAGGCGGTGGTCGTTGCCGGCGCTCGCGATGGACAGACGCAGCAGGCCGCCGTACAGGTGCACGGCGCGGATGACCGCGGCGCAGAACACCAGGAACTGCGCGTTGTCGTGCGGGTTGTCGCCGGGGTTGAGGAAGTTGCCCTGGTTGCCGTTGCCGAAGGAGAAGTTCACGTGCTTGCCGGAGCCGTTGACGCCGGCGAACGGCTTCTCGTGGAACAGGCACTCGAACCCGTGGGTCTTCGCGATCGACTTGAACGTCGACATGATCAGCTGCTGGTGGTCGGAGGCCAGGTTGGCCCGCTCGAAGACCGGCGCGATCTCGAACTGGCCGGGCGCGACCTCGTTGTGGCGGGTCTTCGCCGGGACGCCGAGCTTGAACAGCGCGCGCTCGGTGTCGTGCATGAAGCCGAGCACCCGCTCGGGGATGGCCCCGAAGTAGTGGTCGTCGAACTCCTGGCCCTTCGGCGGCTTCGCGCCGAACAGCGTGCGGCCGGCGTTGAGCAGGTCGGGGCGGGAGTTCACGAAGGAGGTGTCGACCAGGAAGTACTCCTGCTCGGGACCGCAGTAGGACACCACGTTGTCGATGTCCTTGTGCCCGAACAGCGCCAGCACCCGCTGCGCCTGCTCCGCCATGGCGTTCTGCGAGCGCAGCAGCGGGGTCTTGTGGTCGAGCGCCTCACCGGTCATCGAGACGAAGATCGTCGGGATGCACAGGGTGTTGCCGTTCGGGTTCTCCAGGATGTACGCCGGCGACTGGACGTCCCAACCGGTGTAGCCCCGCGCCTCGAAGGTCGCCCGGATCCCGCCGTTGGGGAAGGAGCTGGCGTCCGGCTCGCCCTGGACCAGCGTCTTGCCGGAGAACTCCCACACCGCCGTACCGTCACCGACGGGCTCCATGAAGGAGTCGTGCTTCTCCGCGGTGAGGCCGGTCAGCGGGTAGAACACGTGCGCGTAGTGCGTCACGCCCTTCTCCATCGCCCAGTCCTTCATCGCCGAGGCGACGATGTCGGCGACCGCGGGGTCGAGCTTCTCGCCCTTCTGGATGGTCGCGGCGACGGACTTGAACACCGACTTCGGCAGGCGCTTCTGCATCACCGCGAGGGAGAAGACGTTCTCGCCGAAGATGGCCCCGGTCTTCTCCTCGACGTCGAAGAACGCGGCCGGGGCCTCGTTGGCCTCGATGTCGCGGATCGCGCCCAGGCGGGTCGGGTTCGCAGTCATGGAAACTCCTGGTGTTCGTGGCAGACGTGTCGCACGGGCGACTCGCTGACGAACGCTAGGGGGCGCAGGTTTCGCAGGGTTGCTCGATTGTTTCGGGCATGTAACAGGTTGTCCGGGGCCGGCCCGGGCGGACGGCGTCCGGCCGGCCGGTAGCGTTGAGGGGTGATCGAGAACGCTTCGTGGGGTCGCCGGATCCTCGCCCTGGTCGTCGACTGGCTGATCTGCACGCTGGCCGTGATCGCGATCTACGGGCTCGACGACTACACCACGACCGGCTCCGTCGCCTCGCTCATGGTGCTCCCCGTCTTCGTCGTGGAGTCCGGTGTGCTGACCTGGCTCGCCGGGGGTTCGATCGGCAAGCTGCTGACCGGGCTGTGCGTCGTACCGGCGGACGGGAAGCTGCGCAAGCTCAACCCGGTCAAGGCCCTCGGCCGTCAGGTCCTCGTCGCCCTCGTCATCCCGCCGCTCGTCTTCCGCCCCGACGGGCGCGGCCTGCACGACCTCTTCGCCGGGACCTCCACCGTCACCTTCGCCACCCTGCGCTCGCTGGTGAAGTGACTCACTCGTAGGGCACCAGCGTCGGCCGCGCCTCGATCGCCCGCAGCGGCCGCGGCGCGCCCTGGACCGTCACCGTCCCCGGGATCGGGCGCCAGCCGCCACCGGCCACGCGGTAGCGGCCGGTGTACGTCGTCGCGAGCCGTGGTCGGTACGTGCCCGTGCGCAAGTAGTTGTGCGTGACGTCCAGGCGCGGGTACGGCGAGCCGGGCTCGCTCGTGGTCCGGACCGTCCCGTCACCGAACTCCCAGCGGTAACGGCTCGGCGTCGCCTCCAGGGTCACTCGCTGGCCGAGGAGGGTCACCGTGCGGGTGAGGGGAGCGGTGGCGGACGTGTAGAAGTTGGTGTCGAAGTTGACCAGCGTGGTGCCGTCGGGTGGCTGGATGACGAGGGCGCCAGCCGGGAGGCGGAGCTCGGCGAAGGCGGAGCGGATGAGGCCGAGGGTGAGGACGGGCTGGGGTTGTCCTTCGGGAGGGTCGCAGAATGCGACGCCAGTGGGGGTCGCACCCTCTCGCATCTCCTCGGCGCCTTGGCACGCCTGACTGCCTAGAAGAATCCGCGGACCACCGGCAACCTGCTCGGGGTGCGTGGGCTGCTGGCCGTGGTGGTGCCGTGCTTGATCGTCTTCGACGCTGCCGGCCCAGATTGAGCTGTCGCCCGTGCCTCCGTGAACGCCGTTGCCATCGTCGGCGTGTGCCACCGCGGGGCCCGTAAGAACCGCTGCCATCAAACAGATCGCTGCCGTACGCATGGTCACCGGATAGCCATCACGTCGAGTCGCCACGACTTAGCTACCCAAAGTAAGTAGACATCGAAGGTGTCGGAGCCTGGCCCGCGTGTCTCCTTGGCCCCGTCGCCGTCCGTAACTGTCTGACTGCCGTGCGATGCAGTGACGACGCCGTGAAACGCGACCGCGTTGCTCGACTTCGAGGTCAAGCTTTTTAGATCGTCAACAGAGATTCTCTCTAGACTCCCGGAGACTTGGCCGCCGCCACGATAGATCTTGACGATGCCATCGATGCCCGCTTTGCATCCATCGCAACTCGGCCCCGAGACCTTCTCCAGCCCCTTCACATCCCCCGTGACCTGGGCGTAGTTGATCAACGCCCAGTAGTAGGCGATGAACGCCCGCGCCCCGGCCTCCGTCGCCTTCCTCGCCGCGGCCGGCAGCACCGGCGCGACCGGCGCTGCCGTCGGCTCCGGCGTGGGCGAGACCGACGTACTGACCGACGCCGAGGGGGAGGGCGAGGGCCCCGCCCCGGGATCGTCGCCGGTGCACCCGACGACTCCGGCGGCCAGCGCGCCGGCGCCGACCACCGCGGCAACAGCCCGCGACCACCCCATGGTTCCTCCCGAGAACGACACCGCCCGGACCGGGGCGTACGAGGACGCTAACCCGATCCGGGCGAGGTGGCTACAGGCAGACAACCAGTTGTGGAAAGTCCTGACAATCAGCGGCCGCGGAGGTTGCCGCGCTGGCCCTTCATCGAGGTGGGCACGGGGCCGCGCGGGATCGGGGCCTTGGGGCGCTGGGCGTCGAGGGCCCGCAGCCGCTGGCGGATCTCGGTGATCTCGGCGGGCTTCACCTGGCGGCCGAGCTTCTGCACGTGGCGGACCAGCTTGGTCAGCGGCACCTGGCCCTCGTCCTTGCCGACGACGACCTCGTGCACGGGGTACTCGCCGGCGACCCGCTCGTGCTTCTTGTGCTCGCTGATCAGCAGCTGCTTGACCCGCGCGGCGTTGCCCTCGGCGACCAGGACGATGCCTGGCGGGCCGACGACCCGGTGGACCATGTCCTGCTGCTTGGTGAAGCCGACGACCTCCTCGACCACCCAGCCACGGCGCAGCATGCCGAGCGCCCGCGCGGCGGCACCGAGCTGGCCGTCGAGGCGACGGAAGGCAGCGCGCTGGGCGCGGCGGCCGAAGACGATCATCACGCCGAGCAGGCCGAGCAGCAGGGTGCCGATGATGCTGAGCACCAGCTTGAAGGTGCCGTCGCCGGGCAGCACGAACTCGAAGAGGACGAAGCCGAGGCCACCGAACAGGAGGAAGGCGCCGAGCATCCACCAGCGCGCGGCCGGGTCGACCTCGCGGGTCATCTTGTACGTCTCGAGGATCTGGCGGCGTCGACTCATGGTCGACGGGTCGAGGGGCGTGTTCGACATGGGGTGCTGCGTTCTCCTCAGGCCATCAAGCGGTGACTTCGGCGCGCGACTCCCGCGCGGCCATCGCCTGACGATACAGACGACCGGCCCGGTACGACGAACGGACCAGCGGTCCGGACAGCACGCCGGCGAACCCGATCTCCTCCGCCTCGGCCGCGAGCTCGACGAACTCCTCCGGCTTCACCCACCGCTCCACGGGGTGGTGACGGGGCGAGGGGCGCAGGTACTGGGTGATGGTGACCAGCTCGCAACCCGCCTCGTGCAGGTCGCGCAGGGCCTGGGAGACCTCCTCGCGGGTCTCGCCCATGCCGAGGATGAGGTTCGACTTGGTGACCAGGCCGAACGCCCGGGCCTGGGTCAGCACGTCGAGCGAGCGGTCGTAGCGGAACGCGGGCCGGATCCGCTTGAAGATCCGCGGCACGGTCTCGACGTTGTGGGCGAGCACCTCGGGGCGGGACTCGAAGACCTCGGCGAGCAGCTCGGGGCGCCCGTTGAAGTCGGGGATCAGGTTCTCCACGCCGGTGCCGGGGTTGAGCTCGTGGATGGCGCGCACCGTCTCGGCGTACAGCCAGGCACCGCCGTCGGCCAGGTCGTCACGCGCGACGCCGGTGATGGTGGCGTACTTCAGCTCCATCTGCTGCACGGACTCGGCCACCCGGCGCGGCTCGTCGCGATCGAGCGGCTGCGGCTTGCCGGTGTCGATCTGGCAGAAGTCGCACCGCCGGGTGCACTGGTCGCCGCCGATGAGGAAGGTCGCCTCGCGGTCCTCCCAGCACTCGAAGATGTTGGGGCAGCCGGCTTCCTGGCAGACCGTGTGCAGGCCCTCGGACTTCACCAGCTTCTGCAGCGCCGTGTACTCCGGGCCCATCTTCGCCTTGGTCTTGATCCACGAGGGTTTGCGCTCGATCGGGGTCTCCGCGTTGCGCACTTCCAGGCGGAGAAGCTTGCGTCCCTCGGGTGCTGCAGTCACTCCGTCAGCGTACTCCGCGGGCCATGCGCCCCCGGCATCCCGGGACGACTCGTCAGTAGCCTCCTACGGCACGTCGCGCCGGCGGAAGGACACGAACGACGCCGCGCCGCTGATCAGCAGGAACGAGCCGACGTAGAGGGAGGCATCGGCGAAGGTGAGCTCGTCCTCGCAGTCGTCGTAGGAGTCGTCGTAGGAGCCGTCGTCGAAGCAGCTGTCGCCGGCGTAGTAGGTGGTGCCGTTGTCGATCAGCGCGAGCAGGTTGACGGCGGGGTTCCACCGCTCGCTCACGCCGATGGCCGCCAGCAGCAGGCTGCCGGCGACGGCCGCGCCCAGCAGGATGCCGATCGTGGCGACCGTGCTGCGGAACAGCATGGTGAGCACGAAGCCGAGCAGGGACGCCGCGGCGGCGACCCCGGCCGAGCGCCAGCCCATCTGGAAGGCGCCGAGCAGGTCGCCGTCGCCGAGGGTGCCTCGAGAGCTGGCGACGAGGCCGAGCACGGACCAGTACGCCGTCATCACGACCGCCGCCGCGAGCAGCGCGGCCCCCGTCACGACGAGCGCCTTCGCACCCCACACCCGGGCCCGGCGCGGCTCGAAGAGGAGCTGGTTGCTGACCGAGCCGCTGTTCCAGTCGTGGCCGGTGAAGGTGGTCCCGGCGAGCAGGAGCAGGATCGCCAGGAAGGAGGCGACCGCGACGCCGGAGTCGCTCTGCTGCCGGTCCAGGTCCAGGGAGTCGTAGTAGGCGTAGTCCTGGTAGGCCTCCTCCACGCTCGGGATCTGCTGCGCGCATGCCGTCGCGACGTCGGCGCCGTCGATGCCCCACTCGTCGGGGTTGTCGAGGCAGTAGCTCAGCTCCTCCTGCCGGTTGGCCTCCGCGGTCTCCTTCGACTGCGCGACCTCGGCGCCGGACGGCGGCCGGCTGTCGAGGACGACGATCAGCCCGATCACGGCGGGTACGGCGACGCAGGCGAGCATCAGCACCTGGACGGCCCGGCGGCGCAGGTAGCGGTGCAGCTCGACGCGGAGCAGGCGGGCGAAGGCGTTCACGGCCGGCCTCCCAGCTGCTCGGAGCGGGTGAGGTCGAGGAACACCGTCTCCAGGTCGGGGCGGAGCGGGGTCAGCTCGCTGAGCCAGATGCCGGTGTCACCGAGGACCTGGGTGATCCGGGCGGGATCGTCCGCCTCCACCCGGACGGCGTCCCCGTCGACGGTTGCCGTCAGCCCGGCCCGTCCGAGCGCCTCCGCGGCGCGTGCCGGGTCGGGCACGACGACCCGGTGCAGCGTGCTGGAGCCGAGCAGGTCCTCGACCCGGCCGGAGGCGAGCAGCCGCCCGTTGCCGATGATCGTGGCCGCCGTGCAGACCTGCTGGACCTCGGCCAGGATGTGCGAGCTGAGCAGCACCGTCACCCCGGCCTCGCCGAGCCCGCGGACGGTCTCGCGGATCTCCCGGATGCCGGCCGGGTCGAGGCCGTTGGTCGGCTCGTCGAGGATCAGCAGGGCGGGGTCCTTGAGCAGGGTGGCGGCGATGGCGAGGCGCTGCTTCATGCCGAGGGAGTAGGACTTGTAGCGGTCCTTCTCCCGCCCGTCGAGCTGCACCGTGGCGATCGCCTGGTCCACCCGGCTGCGCGGTGCGCCGATCGCGTCGGCGAGCAGCCGCAGGTTGAGCACGCCGCTGAAGCCCGGGGAGAACTTCGGCGACTCCACGACGGCGCCGACCCGTCCGATGACCTGCGGCAGCCGGTCGGGCACCTGCTCACCGAAGAGCTGCATCGTGCCGCGCGTGGGCCGGGTGAGGCCGAGCAGCATCCGGATCGTGGTCGTCTTGCCCGATCCGTTCGGCCCCAGGAAGCCGTGCACGCCGCCCCCTGGGACCGCGAGGTCCAGGCCCTGCACGGCGACGCGCAGGTCGCCCCGCAGCGTGCGGAACTCCTTGCGCAGCCCGCTGGTCTCGATGACGAGGTCGCTCATCCCCACCCCTGGGTGTCCGCGGCCGCGGGGGTCGGCCGGTGGATACGGAGTATGCGTCAGCGCGCGGGGTAGGTCAGCAGCGCCACGCCGGACCTGGCGGGGTCGGGTCGCGGCTCGTAGTCGGGGGTCGCGTCGTACGGACGCCAGGAGAGCAGGTCGCTGACGTGGTGGCGCACCGCGTCGAGCACCTCGGTGACCGGTACGTCGCGGCCGAGCTCGGCGCTCAGCGAGGTCACCCCGGCGTCGGAGATCCCGCAGGGCACGAAGCGGTCGTACCACCCCAAGTCGACGTCGCAGTTGAGCGAGAAGCCGTGCATGGTCACGCCCTTGCTGACCCGGATGCCGAGCGCGGCGATCTTGCGCTCCGGACCACGGTCGTCGGCCTTGAGCCACACGCCGCTGCGACCCGGCACGCGGGCGGTGGTGACGCCGAGGTCGGCGCAGACCGCGATCAGCGCCTCCTCCACGCGACGGACGTAGTCGACGACCTTGACGTGGTCGGGCAGGCGCACGATGGGGTAGCCCACGAGCTGGCCCGGGCCGTGGAAGGTGATCTGGCCGCCGCGGTCGACGTCGATCACCGCCGCGCCGCCGGGGTCGAGCGGGCGGTCCGCCGGCTTGGTGCGCTTGCCGGCGGTGAAGACGGGCGGGTGCTCGAGCAGCAGGACGGTGTCCGGGCGGGTGCCCTCGACGACCTGTGCGTGCACCTCGCGCTGCAGGTCCCAGGCCGCGAGGTAGTCGATCGCGTCGGCTCCGAGGCCGGCGTCGGTGAAGTCGAGCGTCACGTCGGCAACGGTACTCCGCGGCGTCCGGAGCCCCCGGCGCGGTCGAATTTCTCCGGAACGTCCACTTGCGGGCCCGATTACGGTGATCGCCTGTGGAGAACCGCGCGGAGGCTCCGGAATCGGCGCATGATCGCTCGCATGCGTCTCTCGGGATCACGCATCGTCCTCGCCGGCACGGCGCTGCTCGTGCTGGCCGTCGGCCTGCTCGCGGGCTGGGCAGCGCTGCGTCCCCATCCACCCGGCGGTACGACGCCCGCCGCTCCACCCGCGGCCCGGCCGCCTGTCGCGGCGCGGGTCGGCGAGGCCCCGGCCGCGGCGGCGCTCGCCGTCCTGCGTGAGTGGGACCGGGCCCGGGCGGCGGCCTGGGAGCGGGGTGATCCGGTCGCGCTGCGCTCCCTCTACGTCCCGGGCTCGCGGGCCGGGCGTGCCGACGTCGCGATGCTGCGTCGCTGGCAGGAGCGCGGGCTGCGGGTGCGCGGGATGCGGATGCAGGTGCTGGCCGTCGCGGTGCGGGCGCGCGGCCCCGACCGGGTCGTGCTGGTGGTCACCGACCGGCTGGTCGGCGCGGTCGCGGTGCCGGGCGCGCTGCCCCTGCCGCGGGACCAGCCGACCACCCGGCGGCTCGAGCTGCGCCGGGTCGGTGGCCGGTGGCTGCTGGCCGGTGCGGTGCCGCTCAGCCGCAGCTGAGGCCGGTGGCGAGGACGGCGTCCACGTCGGTGTCGGCGAAGGCGTAGCCGAGGTCGAGCAGCGTCCGGGGGGCGACGTTGAGCGAGCCGAGCAGCTCGTCGGCGAGCGGTCCGGCGGCGAGCCGGATGACCGGCGAGGGTGCGAGCAGCAGCGCGGGCCGGTGCACCCGGCGGGCCAGCGCGCGGGTGAACTCGGCGTTGGTCGGGGTGTGCGGCGCGCACAGGTTGGCGGGTCCGGCCGCGGTCGGGTGCTCGACGAGGAAGGTCACGCCGCCCACCCAGTCGCGCAGCGAGATCAGTGGCGCGTGCTGCCGTCCGGAGCCGATCCGGCCGCCGAGCCCGGCGAGGAACTGCAGCCGCTGGGCCTGCAGCGGCGGGTTGCCGCGGTCCTGCACGGGCGCGGTGCGCAGCAGCACGACCCGGGCGCCGGCGTCCTGCGCGGGCTGAGCCGCCGCCTCCCACTCCCGGCACACCCGGGTGAGCAGGGCGTGGCCGCGGGTGTCGGAGGACTCGGTGAGCGGGGCGGAGCCGTGGTCGCCGTACCAGCTGATGCCGGAGGCGTTGACCAGCGCCGGTGGCTGCTCGGCGGCGGCGATCGTGCGGGCGAGCAGGCTCGTGGTGGCGATCCGGCTGGTGCGGACCTCGCGGGCCCAGGTCGAGGAGTGCGGGTTGCCGATCAAGGGGGCACCGGCGAGGTTGACCACCACGTCGGCGGCGTGCACGACGGCGGCGTCGACCTCGCCGTCCTGCGGGCTCCAACGGGACTCGCCGGGGCCGGCCTCGCGGCGGACCAGGGTGGTCACCTCGTGGCCGCGATCGCGCAGCGCGCCGACCAGGTGACGACCCAGGAAGCCGGAGGAGCCGGCGACGACCACGGACAGGCGGGGGGAGGAGCTCACACCGACAGACTGCCACTGGGGCGGTCGCGCATGGCACCCTGTGCGCAGCCTCTGGAGGGAGATCCATGAACGACGCACGTCCCGGCCCGCGCCGCGCCGCCGCGGTGGCCCTCGCCGCCGTCGCGGTCCTGGTCCTGGCCGGCTGCAACGACGACGCGGAGCCCCAGCAGGGATCGCGGCCCGTCGAGCCCAGCCCGAGCGCCACCACCACGGCAGGAGCCTCGGCCTCCGCGACGCAGGGCTCGCCGGGCGCGAGCGGGTCCGCCACGGGCGCCCCGCGGATCGAGCTGCTCGGTGCCGGCTCCGGGCCGAAGCGACGGCTCACGCTGGACCTGGAGGAGGGCCACCGCGAGACCAGCTCGATGCGGCTCGTGATGCGGATGGAGCTGGGTCCGTCCGGGTCCGTCGAGGTGCCCTACTCGATGCCGCTCGCGACGACCGTGACCGAGGCGAGCGACGAGGGGTATGCGGTGACGTCGGTCGTCGGCAAGCCGGTCGTGGACGCCGCGAAGATCGCCGGCGGTCTGGGGCCCACGCTCCAGCAGACCCTCGCCCTGATCGAGGGCACCTCGATGCACGTCGGGTTCGGCCCCAACGGTGCGGTGACGTCCTCGACGGTCGAGGTCCCCGACGGCGTGCCCGACGTGGTGGCGCGGATGATGGACAGCTTCTCCAGCCAGGCCAACGGGCTGGCGGTGCCCTTCCCGGACGAGGAGGTCGGCGTCGGCGCCCGGTGGCGCACCGTGAGCACGGTGCGGCTGTCCGGGACGACGGTGACCGTCAGCGCGACGTACCGGCTCACGGAGCTGCGCGACGACGGCTACGCCCTGACGCTCGCGATCGCCCAGCGCACCCACCCGGGCGCGGTCGCCGGCGGTGCCTCCATCGTCAAGGGCTCCTCGACGGGCACCGGGACGATCACCGGGCGCGACGGCTTCGTCATGCCGGTCGAGGCGGTCTCCGACGTCGACGGGTCGTCGGTCGTCGAGGTCGGCGGCCAGAAGGTGCGCACCGCCTTCGGCGCACGGATGGACCTCACCACCCGCTGAGCCCGACGACCCACGCACGACGAAGGCCCCTGCCGGGGCGGCAGGGGCCTTCGTGCGTGGCGACGGGTGGATCAGACCTCGAACTGGCCGGACTCCAGGCGCTTCTTGAGGTCGCGCAGGAAGCGGCCGGCGTCGGCACCGTCGACCACACGGTGGTCGTAGGTGAGCGCCAGGTAGACCATGTGGCGCACCGCGATGGTCTCGCCCAGGTCGTCGTCGTCGATCACCACGGCCCGCTTGACCACCGCACCGGGACCGAGGATGGCGACCTGCGGCTGGTTGATGATCGGGGTGTCCCAGAGCGCACCGAAGCTGCCCAGGTTGGTGATCGTGAAGGTGCCGCCGGACAGCTCGTCGGGCCCGATCTTGTTGGTCCGGGTCCGCTCGGCCACGTCGGCGATCTTCTTGGCGAGGCCGGAGATGGCGAGGTCACCGGCGTCCTTGACGACCGGCGTGAGCAGGCCCTTCTCGGTGTCGACGGCGAACGCGACGTTCTCGCGGTCGTAGTAGGTGATCTCGCCGGCCTCGAGGTCCAGCGTCGCGTTGAGCGCCGGGTGGTGCTTGAGGGTGTCGATGGCGGCCTTGGTGAAGAAGGGCAGGTACGACAGCTTGACGCCCTCGCGCGCCAGGAACTCCTCCTTCACGCTCTCGCGCAGGCGGGCGATGTTCGTGACGTCGACCTCGACCACCTGGGTGAGCTGGGCCGAGACGTGCAACGACTCGACCATCCGCTCAGCGATGATCTTGCGCAGCCGGGTGACCTTGACGGTCTGGCCGCGCAGCGGCGACGGGGCGCCACCGGAGGCCGCGCCACCGGAGGCGGCGGGAGCCGAGGCGGCCGGCGCGGACGCGGCGGCAGGGGTGGCCGCGGGCGCGGCGGACTTGGCCGCCGCCGCGGCGTCGAGCACGTCCTGCTTGCGGATCCGGCCACCGACGCCGGAGCCCTTGACCTGGCCGAGGTCGACGCCGTGCTGGGCGGCGAGCTTGCGGACCAGGGGAGTGACGTAGCCCGGGCCCTCGTCGGCGACGCTGGCAGCGGCGGCCTCGGCGACGGCCGGCGACGGGGTCGGGGCGGAGGTCGTGGCCGCCGGAGGGGCGGCGGCCGGGGCCGGCGCGGCCGGCTCGGGCTGCGCGGGGGCCGGGGCGTTGTCGACCGCGGCCGGCTCGGGCTCGGCGGGAGCGGGCTCGGGGGCCGGGGCCGCCGGCTCGGCGGGCGCCGCGGCGGCCGGGCTGCCGGAGCCGACGATGGCGAGCTCGGCGCCGATCTCCACGGTCTCGTCCTCGGCGGCCTTGATCTCCAGGAGCGTGCCGGCGACCGGCGAGGGGATCTCGGTGTCGACCTTGTCGGTGCTCACCTCGAGCAGCGGCTCGTCGACGGCGACCTCGTCACCGACCTGCTTGAGCCAGCGGGTGACGGTGCCCTCGGTGACGGACTCGCCCAGCGCGGGCAGTGTCACTGCCGTGCCGCTGGCGGAGCCGCCGGACGCGGCGGCGGGGGCCGGCGCCTCGGGGGCGGACGGGGTCTCGGGAGCGGCCGGGGCAGGCTCAGCCTCGGCGGCGGGCGCCTCCTGCGCGGGGGCCTCCTCGGCAGCCGGAGCCTCCTGGGTGGGAGCCTCCTCGGCGGCGGGCGCGGGGGCGTCGCCGCCGCCCTCGCCGGCCTCGCCGACGACGGCGAGCACGGCGCCGATCTCGACGGTGTCGTCCTCGTTGGCGCGGATCTCGATCAGCGTGCCGGCAACGGGAGACGGGATCTCCGTGTCCACCTTGTCGGTGCTGACCTCGAGCAACGGCTCGTCGATCGCGATCTGGTCGCCGACCTGCTTGAGCCAGCGGGTGACAGTGCCTTCGGTGACGGATTCACCGAGGGCGGGAAGAGTGACTTCGGTCGCCATGGGAGCCATCCTTGCACCACGGGTGAACCAAGTCGCAACAGGTCACCCAGAGATCGGGCAAACTGTTCCCATGGGTTTGTTCGACCGGTTCCGAGGCGGCTCGAGGGTACGCACCAGTAACCCCGCGAAGGATGCTGCCCGCACCGGTTCCACGCGCGTGCGCGCCTCGGACCGGGGCGACGAGCAGCACCTGCGCACGTGGGTCCAGGAGCGCCGTGGGGTGGAGGGTTTCGTCGAGCCGCGGACGGCGGTCAGCGAGATCACGCTGCTCCTCGTCGCCCACGACGGCGAGTGGACCCGGCGCCGGGTCCCGTCGGTGAAGTGGGCCCACGACTTCTGCAACCGCCACCAGGTCCCGTCGTACGACGCCGCGGTGGTCGGCGTTCCGCAGCGGATGCGCGACTACAACTCCCGGGTCAGGAAGGCACAGAAGGAGCAGCTGCGGCGCGAGCCCTGACCAGCTCCACCAGGGTGCCGACCCCGTAGCCGGTCGCCCCGGGCGCGACGTGCCCGTTGGCGCCGCCCTTGTTGAAGGTCGGCCCCGCGATGTCGAGGTGCGCCCACGGCAGCCCGCCGGTGAACTCGCGCAGGAAGGCCGCGGCGAAGATCCCGCCGCCCCAGCGGATGCCGTCGTACTGCGCCAGGTCGGCCACCTTGCTGCTGCGGATCCGCTCGTCGTAGAACTCCGGGATCGGCATCGGCCAGGCGTCCTCCCCGGCGGCCTCGCCGGCGGCGAGCACCTCGGCGACGACGTCGTCGTCCCCGAGCACGCCGGCCATCTTGTCGCCGAGGGCGAGCACCATGTGGCCGGTCAGGGTGGCGATGTCGACGAGGACGTCGGGCTCGCGCTCGACCGCGCGGCCCAGCGCGTCGGCGAGGACCAGGCGGCCCTCGGCGTCGGTGTTGGTGACCTCGACGGTGGTGCCGGCGTAGGTCGTGAGCACGTCGCCGGGGCGCATCGAGGCCGCGCCGACCATGTTCTCGGCGAGCGCGGCGAAGGCGGAGACCCGGACCGGGAGCCCGAGCCGCGCGACGGCGATCGTGGCCTGGACGACCGCGGCGGCACCGGCCATGTCCTCCTTCATGGTCGCCATGCTGGCGGCGGGCTTGATCCACAGGCCGCCGGAGTCGAAGGTGATGCCCTTGCCGACGAGCGCGACGTGCGCCACCGCGCCCTTGGGGGCGTAGGTCAGCTCGACCAGGCGCGGCGGGGCGGCCGAGCCCGAGCCGACGGCGAGCAGTCCGCCGCAGCCCAGCTCGTCGAGACGCTGCTCGTCCAGGACGTCGACCTTGATCCGGCCGCCGGCGGGCAGGTCCTTGTTGGCGGCCTTGACCGCGGCTCCGATGGCGTCGGCGAAGGCGGGCGGGGTCAGGTCGGCGGGCGGGGTGTTGACCCAGTCACGCGTGCCGACGACACCGTCGACCACGACCTGGGCCGGCTCGACCGCGGCGGCGACGTCCGCCCGGCGCGCGGCCGGGGTGAGCAGCACGACCTCGGCGGGGGTGGTGGGCGTGCCCGGCTTCGACTTGTACGACGTGAACGTGTAGCCGCCGAGCCGCCAGCCCTCCACGACGGCGCGCACCAGGGCGGGGGAGTCGGCGGGCAGGGCGAGCGCGACGGAGGCGGCGTTGGTGACGGCCCGGGCGGCGTTGCCGGCGGCGCGTCGTACGGCGTCCGGGGTGGCCTCGTCGCCGAGCCCGACCAGGACCAGCAGCGGGGAGGCGATCACCTTGGCGGTCGGCACCTTGGCGACCTCGCCCGGGCGGCCCTTGAGGCCCAGCGTGGCGAGCAGGCCGGACAGCTTGCGACCGTAGGCCTCGCCCACCGCCTCGCCGCCCGGGGCGAGCGTGCCGTCGGTCAGCACACCCACGACGACGGCCTCGGCCTTGGTCTTGGCGGGGCTGGCGGTGCGGAGCGCGAAGGTCGTCACCGGAGAGACCATATCGGGGGATAGATTGCCGACCATGGCCGACGCGACCCCACTGCAGTCCCCGCTCCACGACCGGCACGAGGCCCTCGGCGCCAAGTTCTCCGAGTTCGGCGGCTGGCTGATGCCGCTGGAGTACCCGACCGGCGTGGTCAAGGAGCACACCGCCGTGCGTGAGGGCGTGGGCATCTTCGACGTCAGCCACCTCGGCAAGCTGGTCGTGCGTGGCCCCGGCGCGGTCGACTTCCTCAACGCCACGCTCACCAACGACCTGCACCGGATCGGCCCGGGCAAGGCGCAGTACAGCCTCGTCGTCGACGACGCGACCGGTGGGATCGTCGACGACGTCTTCACCTACTACCGCGACGACGAGCACGTGCTGGTCGTCCCGAACGCCTCCAACAACGAGGAGGTACGACGCCGCCTGGTCGCCGCCGCCCCCGCGGGCGTCGAGGTCGTCGACCACCACCGCGACTACGTCGTGCTGGCGGTCCAGGGCACGAGGTCGGACGAGGTCCTCGCCGGGGTGGGCCTGCCGGTCGGCCACGACTACCTCACCTTCGTCGAGGCGCCCTGGGAGGCCGGCGACGGCGACCCGGACCCGGACGCCACGATCATCGTGTGCCGCACCGGCTACACCGGCGAGCGCGGCTACGAGCTGATCGCGCCGAGCGGCCTGGCTCCGGCGCTGTGGGACGCGCTGATGGCCGCGGGCGAGCCGCACGGCCTGGTGCCGGCCGGCCTGGGGGCGCGCGACACGCTGCGCACCGAGATGGGCTACCCGCTGCACGGCCAGGACATCGGCCCGGAGGTCAGCCCGGTCGAGGCCCGCCTCGGGTGGGCCGTCGGCTGGAAGAAGGACGCCTTCTGGGGCCGCGACAAGCTGCTCGCCGAGAAGGAGGCCGGGGCCCGGCGCAAGCTGGTCGGCCTGGTCTCCACCGGTCGAGCGATCCCGCGCCCGCACATGAGCGTGCGGCTGCTGCGCGACGTACCGCTCGGCGAGGTCACCTCCGGCACCTTCTCGCCCACGCTGAAGAAGGGCATCGCGCTCGCGCTCGTCGCGGCCACCGTGGCCGACGACGGCGAGGTGACCGTCGACGTGCGCGGCCGGCCCGAGGTGTTCCAGGTGACCAAGCCGCCGTTCGTCCAGCCGTCGGTGCGGGAGGCTTGAGCCGTGAACCTTCCCGAGCAGCCCACCCCGACCCCCTTCCGCGCGCCCAGCGAGCAGCCGTGGCGCTGGCGCCTCGAGGACGCCTCCGGCGCCGAGGTGGCGGTCACCGGCGAGCTCGCCGGCCAGACCTTCCCCAGCCAGGGTGACGCCGAGTCGTGGGTCGGTGAGATCTGGCAGGAGCTCGCCGACGCCGGGGTCGCCCAGGTGACCCTCTTCGAGGCCGACCGCGAGGTCTACGGCCCGATGTCGCTCAGCGCATGAGCGGCGTCGGGGAGGCCCGCGCCTTCCGGCAGGTCGACGTCTTCACCGCCGAGCCGCTGCTCGGCAACCCGGTCGCGGTCGTCCACGAGGCCGACGGGCTGAACGACGAGCAGATGCAGGCCTTCGCGCGCTGGACCAACCTCAGCGAGACCACCTTCCTGCTCGCCCCGCAGGACCCCGCGGCGGACTACCGGCTGCGGATCTTCACCCCCACGACCGAGCTGCCCTTCGCCGGCCACCCGACGCTCGGGTCGGCGCACGCGTGGCTGGAGGCGGGCGGCGTGCCCGCGGGCGACCGGCTGGTCCAGGAGTGCGGCGTCGGCCTCGTCGAGCTGCGCCGCGAGCGCGGCCGGCTGGCGTTCGCCGCGCCCGACCTGATCCGCTCCGGCCCGGTCGAGGAGGGCCTGGTCCAGCGGATCGTCTCCGCGCTCGGGATCGCGCGCGACGACGTGCTCGACATCGCCTGGGCCGACAACGGTCCCGGCTGGGTGGGCCTGCGGATGGAGTCGGCGGCCGCGGTGCTGGCCCTCGAGCCGTCGTACGGCGAGCTGCCGGTCGACGTCGGTGTGGTCGGCCCCCACCCGGAGGGCTCGGAGTGCGCCGTGGAGGTGCGCGCCTTCGTGCCGCACGCCGCGGGCATCACCGAGGACCCGGTGACCGGCTCGCTCAACGCCTCCCTCGCGCAGTGGCTGGCGGGCGACGTGCTCCCGGCGTCGTACGTCGCCGCGCAGGGCACCGCCATCGGGCGCCGGGGACGGATCTACGTCGAGACGGCCGAGGACGGCACCATCTGGGTGGGCGGGGACACGCTGTCGACCATCTCCGGACGGGTCACCCTGTGAGCCCTTCGGCGAACTAGGCTGGGACCGTGCGCCAGTACCTCGACCTCGTCCAGCGCGTCCTCGACGAGGGCACCGAGAAGAGCGACCGCACCGGCACCGGCACGCTGAGCGTCTTCGGCCACCAGATGCGCTTCGACCTGAGCGAGGGCTTCCCGCTGGTCACCACGAAGAAGGTGCACACCCGCTCGGTGTTCGGCGAGCTGTTGTGGTTCCTGCGCGGCGACACCAACGTGAAGTGGCTGCAGGACCGTGGCATCTCGATCTGGGACGAGTGGGCCGACGAGAACGGCGACCTCGGGCCCGTCTACGGCGCGCAGTGGCGCTCGTGGCCGACCCCCGACGGCGGGCACATCGACCAGCTCGCCCAGGTGGTCCGGCAGATCGCGGACAGCCCCGACAGCCGCCGCCACATCGTGTCCGCGTGGAACCCGACCCAGGTCGACGACATGGCGCTGCCGCCGTGCCACAGCCTCTTCCAGTTCTACGTCGCCGACGGCCGGCTCAGCTGCCAGCTCTACCAGCGCTCCGGCGACGTCTTCCTCGGCGTGCCGTTCAACATCGCGTCGTACGCCCTGCTGACGCACATGGTGGCCCAGGTGACCGGGCTCGGCGTCGGCGACTTCGTGCACACCCTGGGCGACGCCCACCTCTACTCCAACCACCTCGACCAGGCCCGCCTCCAGCTGACCCGCGAGCCGCGCCCGCTGCCGCGCCTGGTGCTCAACCCGGCGATCACCGAGATCGACGCCTTCGACCTGGAGGACATCACGGTCGAGGGCTACGACCCGCACCCGGTCATCAAGGCCCCGATCGCCGTATGAACACCCCACGAAGTTCTTCGCTTCCCCCGCTTCGCTCCTCCAGCGAACAACTCCGCGGGGACCCCGTTCGCATCGTGGCGGTTGTTCCTCGATGACCACTCCTTCAGGGCGGCGGGTCACCATGGTGGCCGCCGTCGCCGAGAACGGCGTGATCGGCGCCGACGCCGACATCCCGTGGAAGATCTCCGAGGACTTCGCGCACTTCAAGGCCACCACGCTCGGCCACGTGCTGGTCATGGGCCGCACCACCCACGAGGGCATCGGGCGGCCCCTGCCCGGACGCACCACGATCGTGCTCACCCGGGACACCGACTGGTCCGCCGAGGGCGTCCGCGTCGCGCACTCGATCACCGATGCCCTGGAGCTGGCCGACGAGCTGCTGCGCGAGCAGCCCGCCGACCGGCAGGTGATGATCGGCGGGGGAGCGGCGGTCTACGCCGCCGCCCTGCCGTACGCCGACGAGCAGGTCATCTCCGAGATCCCGCTCGCCCCCGAGGGCGACACCCACTACCCGGAGTTCAGCCGCAAGCGCTGGCAGGAGGTGCGCCGCGAGCCGCGCGGGGGCTTCACGATCGTGTGGTGGGAGCGGGTCTTCGCCTGCAACGCTGGTTGACGGGTGGGAAGCCCCAAGTCGCGGATTGGCGAGGCCTGAGAGGGTGGGGCCATGGAGCTCCGTGTCTTCACCGAACCGCAGCAGGGTGCGACGTACGACGACCTGCTGGCCGTCGCGCTGGAGGCCGAGCGTCTCGGCTTCGGCGCCTTCTTCCGCAGCGACCACTACCTGCACATGAGCGGGGACGGGCTGCCCGGCCCAAGCGACGCCTGGACCACGCTCGCCGGCCTGGCCCGCGACACCAACACGATCCGGCTCGGCACGATGATGACCAGCGCGACCTTCCGCCACCCCGGCGTGCTCGCGATCCAGGTCGCGCAGGTCGACCAGATGAGTGGCGGCCGGGTGGAGCTCGGGATCGGTGCGGGCTGGTTCACCCAGGAGCACGAGGCCTACGGGATCCCGTTCCCGGACACCAAGGAGCGCTTCGAGAGGTATGCCGAGCAGCTCGAGCTGATCACCGGGCTGTGGTCCACGCCGGTGGGGGAGCGCTACTCCTTCGCCGGCGACCAGTACCAGCTCACCGACAGCCCGGCGCTGCCGAAGCCGGTGCAGGGCGGCGGCCACCGCGGCGGCGTACCGGTGCTGGTCGGGGGGCTGGGCAAGAAGAAGACGCCGGCCCTCGCGGCGGCGTACGCCGACGAGTTCAACCTGCCGTTCGTCGACGAGGAGACCACCGCGGCCCAGTTCGGGCGGGTGCGCCAGGCGGCCGAGCAGATCGGGCGGGACCCCGACGAGATCACCTGGTCCAACGCGCTGGTGCTGTGCGTGGGCGAGGACGAGGCGGAGATCGCCCGCCGGGCGGCGGCGATCGGGCGCGAGGTGGACGAGCTGCGCACCAACGGCCTGGCCGGCACGCCGGCCGAGGTCGTCGAGAAGATCCAGCGCTACCAGGCGCTGGGTGCGGAGCGGATCTACCTCCAGACGCTCGACCTGGGTGACCTCGACCACCTGCGCCTCGTGGCTGCGGAGGTCGCGCCCCACCTGTGACGATAGGCTGGGCGCCATGACTTCCGCACCCTTCGGCACCCTGCTGACCGCCATGGTCACGCCGTTCCACGAGGACGGCTCCGTCGACCTGGACGGAGTGCAGAAGGTGGCCAAGCACCTCGTCGACCACGGGCACGACGGGATCGTCGTGACCGGCACCACCGGTGAGTCGCCGACGACCACGGGCGCCGAGGACGGCGAGACCCTGGCCGCGGTCCGCGACGCCGTGGGCGACCGCGCCAAGATCGTGGCCGGCGTCGGCACCAACGACACCCGCCACTCCGTCGAGCTCGCCCAGCAGGCCGAGAAGGTCGGCGCCGACGCGCTGCTGCTCGTCACGCCCTACTACAACAAGCCCAGCCAGCGCGGCGTCCTGCAGCACTTCCGGCTGGTCGCCGACGCCACCGACCTGCCGATCATGGCCTACGACGTGCCCGGCCGCACCGCCACCAAGATCGCGCTGGAGACCTACCGCGAGCTGGCGACGTGGGGCAACGTCACCACGGTCAAGGACGCCACCGGCGACCTGGCCCGCACCGCGCAGCTCGTCGACCTCGGCTTCGCCGTCTACTCCGGCGACGACGTCAACACCCTGGGCTACCTCGCCTACGGCGCGAGCGGCCTCGTCTCCGTCGTCGGCCACGTCGCCGGCGACCAGCTCCGCACCATGATCGAGGCCTTCCAGGCCGGCGACCACGCCGAGGCGGTGCGCATCCACACCGCCCTGGTGCCGGCGTTCGAGGCGATCATGGGCGTGCCCAACTACGGCGCCACGACGGCCAAGGCCGCCCTCGAGCTGCTCGGCGTGCTGGACAACCGTGCCGTACGACCGCCGTTGCTGGCGCTCGACGAGGCGGAGGTCGCCGACCTCCGGTCCGGTCTGGCGGCGGCGGGGCTGCTCTGATGAGCCACCCGCACCCCGAGCTGTCCGCCCCGCCGAAGCTGCCGAAGAACGGCCTGCGGGTCATCCCGCTGGGCGGCCTGGGCGAGGTCGGCCGCAACATGACCGTCTTCGAGTACGACGGCCGGCTGCTCATCGTCGACTGCGGTGTGCTGTTCCCCGACGACCACCAGCCGGGCGTCGACCTGATCCTGCCGGACTTCGCGGCCATCCGGGACCGGCTCGACAAGGTCGAGGCGCTGGTCCTGACCCACGGTCACGAGGACCACATCGGCGCGACGCCGTACCTGCTCCGGGAGCGGCAGGACATCCCGCTCGTCGGCTCGGAGCTGACCCTCGCGCTGGTCAACTCGAAGCTGCGCGAGCACCGCCTGCGCCAGACGCCGTTCTACACGGTCAAGGAGGGCGACAAGATCTCCTTCGGGCCCTTCGAGCTGGAGTTCGTCGCGGTCAACCACTCCATCCCGGACGCTCTCGCGGTCGCCATCCGCACCGGCGCCGGCCTGGTGCTGCACACCGGTGACTTCAAGATGGACCAGCTGCCGCTGGACGGCCGGATCACCGACCTGCGCGCCTTCGCACGGCTGGGCGAGGAGGGCGTCGACCTGTTCCTCACCGACTCCACGAACGCCGAGGTGCCGGGCTTCACGACCGCCGAGAAGCGGATCACCCCGGTGCTCAACCAGGCCTTCTCGGAGTCCAAGCAGCGGATCATCGTGGCCTGCTTCGCCTCCCACGTGCACCGCGTCCAGCAAGTGCTCGACGCGGCTGTGCTGCACGACCGCAAGGTCGCCTACGTCGGCCGCTCGATGGTCCGCAACATGGCGATCGCCCGCGACCTGGGCTACCTCAAGGTCCCGCCCGGCGTGATGGTCGAGGCCAAGGAGCTCGCCGACCTCCCGCCCGAGCGCCAGGTGCTCATCTCCACCGGCTCCCAGGGCGAGCCGCTGAGCGCGCTGGCCCGGATCGCCCACCGCACGCACAACTTCGTCCACCTCGAGGAGGGCGACACCGTCGTCCTCGCCTCCAGCCTGATCCCCGGCAACGAGAACGCCGTCTACCGGGTGATCAACGGCCTGGCCCGGCTCGGCGCCCGCGTCGTCCACAAGGGCAACGCGTTGGTCCACGTCTCCGGCCACGCCAGCGCCGGCGAGCTGCTCTACTGCTACAACATCGTCAAGCCGCGCAACGTGCTGCCGGTCCACGGCGAGGTCCGGCACATGCTCGCCAACGGCGACCTGGCCAAGCAGACCGGTGTGGAGAACGTCGTCTACGCCGAGGACGGCGTCGTCGTCGACCTCGTCGACGGTGTCGCGAAGGTCGTCGGCAAGGTCGAGTGCGGCTACGTCTTCGTCGACGGCCAGTCCGTCGGCGACGTCACCGAGTCCGAGCTCAAGGACCGCCGCATCCTCGGCGAGGAGGGCTTCGTCTCGGTCATCGTCGTCGTCGACTCGGTGGCCGGCAAGGTCTCCGCCGGCCCCGAGATCCACGCCCGCGGGCACGCCTGGGCCGACTCCGACTTCAACGCGATCAAGCAGCCGATCGTCGACGCCGTCAACCGCGCGCTCACCGAGGGCAGCACCGACACCTACCAGCTGCAGCAGGTCGTGCGCCGCACGATCGGCCGCTGGGTGAGCAACACCCACAAGCGCCGGCCGATGATCATCCCGGTGGTCGTCGAGGCCTGAGCGGCGTCGGCTGTCGATTCACCGGTCGACCGGTGGATCCACGAAGGCGAACGCCCCGCCCCTCCCGGAGGAGGAGCGGGGCGTCGCCGTACGACGGGCGCTACTGCCGCCCGGCCAGCCGGATGGTGGTCTGGCCGGCGAAGCGCGCGACCCGCTTGTCACCCGGGTAGCTCACGTACGCGCCCACGGAGCGGACGTGGTGGCGCCAGAGCCGGACGAGCTGGCGCTTGGCGTTGACCGTCAGCACGCCGCGCACCACCTTGCCGGTGTAGACGCGTCCCTTGAACCGGATGGTGACCCGGCCGGTCGGGGTGGCGCCGCTCTTGACCTTGATCGCGACCTTGACGACGCCGTGCTTGGCGATCGACTTCTTGGCCACCGTCGCCGGGCTCGGCTTCGGCGGGACCGGCGGGGTGACCGGGACGGAGCAGATGGCGAGCGCGACGTTGTCGACGTACCAGCCGTTGTTGCCGTTGCAGCCGTCCATGCCGAAGTCGAAGCGGAACTTCACCTTGTCGCCCTGCTTCGCGATCGCGGACAGGTCGATCACCGAGGTGCCCCACGCGCCGGTCGGCTGGCCGCCGTCGCTGCCGGTGAAGGCGGGCTCGCCGGCCATCGGGTTGGTGTTGCCCGCCGCGGCGGTGTCGAGCTGACCCTCCGGCGCGTTGTAGAGCCACGCACCGGCCGGTACGACGGCGAAGGCGCCGCCGTTGACGCTGACCTTCACGTTGCCACCGTCGAAGTTGACCTCGGAGGCGACGTAGTGGTCGAACGAGAGGCGGGGCAGCTCACCTGCGGGCACGGTCAGGTCCGGGGTGGCCACGCCGACGCGGGAGGAGTAGTCCTCCGGACCGCCGTCGCACACACCGAAGTTGCCGTTCTTGCCCTTGTCGTTGAAGTAGAGCACCGACGAGCCGCCCTTGTGCACGGTGCCGCCCTCGGTCACCAGCGGCAGTGCGGTGGTGACCGTGGGGTCGAAGTGGCTGTTGGGCGCGTCGACGTCCTTGGTCCAGGTGGCCGGCAGGCCGGACTCGAAGCCCTCGAACCAGAGGTTCTTGGTGACGGTGCCCTCGCCGCAGCCGACCGTGCCCTTGTCGAACATCGGCCGGAAGTTGCACTGCACCGGCTCGACCCGCAGCTCGGTGGCCTGCGCCGCCTTCGCCACGGCCGCGCAGTCGGTGGCCGTGATCGGGCTCAGCGCTCCGCCGTCGGCCTGGCCGCCACCGGTCGGGCTGACGCCCACCGCGAGCTTCTTCAGCGTGGTGTTGCCGGTCAGGTCGGCGCAGGACGCCTCCAGGCCGTCGGCCAGCTCGGCGAAGCCCGACGTCGAGGTGAGGTACGACGTCTGGGTGTGCCAGAAGACGTTGGCCGCCTTGTCCAGGCCGATGCCCGGGACGGTCACGCCGTTGTAGGTGCCACCGTCGACGAGCAGCGCGTAGGTGTGGTTGACCACGCCGGAGTTGGTGTGCACGCCGCCGGAGTCGTCGGTGTCGCAGTGGTACTCCTCGTCGGAGACCTTGGCCGGGTCGCCGTAGCAGTTGGGGTTCCACATGTCGCGGATCGCACCGCCGAAGGCGCTGTCGTCCTCGCCCGAGAGCCAGCGGTAGCTGTCGTCGCGCGGGTCGGTCGTGGCGTCGTCGAGGCTGATCGTCAGCGGCGTGGTGGCCGCCTTGATCTCGGTGCCGTCGGCCTGGCTGACCATCGCCCCGTAGAGCTCGGAGTCACCCGCCACCGACGAGACGCCGTCCCGGTTGTTGCCGAAGATGATGCCCTTGGCACCGGCGGCCTCGGCGTTGGCGATCTTGGTGGTGAAGGCGCACAGCCCGCGGTCGACGTAGACGAACTTGCCGGAGAGCGAGGCCGCGTTGTCGAAGGGGGAGCAGCCGTCGGTGTCGGTGCCGTCGGTCTCGACGGCGTCCTTGCCGACGACCAGGTCGCCGTCGACGTGGCTGATGATCGGGCCGAAGGAGGCCGCGACGCCGGTGCAGGAGCCGACCGGGTCGCTCACGACGACGGCGATGTCGCCGCGGGTGCCCTTCGAGCACTGGCCGTCGGTGCGGTGGGTCTCCTCGTCGGGGGAGTTGAACCGCGTGTTGAGCATGTCGACCGTCTCGCCCCAGATGTCGGAGTAGGCCTCGTTCATCGCGCCGGGCTGCCACTGGTAGAGCAGGCCGGAGGTGTACTCGGTGTAGGCGTGGCCCCACTCGTGCGCGACGGTGTCGTCGGAGGAGACGCCGGAGCAGTAGTTGGTGGACTTGCCGTTCCAGTTGGCGTTGGGGCACTGGATGGTCGGGTCGTTGTTGACCGTGATCATCTTGGCGCCCTTGCCGTCGTAGGAGTCACGGCCGAAGGAGTTCTTGAAGAACCAGTACGCCTCACCGGTGCCGGCGACCTCGCTCTCCTGGTCGCTGTCGAGGCCGCCCGGGAACGGGTCGCCCTCCTTCCACACCGGGGTGCCGTCGATCGACTCCTCGTGCAGCTCGCGGCTCAGGTCGTGGGCGATCATCGAGTAGCGGTTGACCGGCTTGCCGGTCTGCGCGTCCAGGACGCTGGTCTCGCGGACCTGCTTGCCGTCGGTCACCTCGACGACCCAGGCCAGCAGGTTGCGGCCCTCGACGCCCTGGATGGCGCCCATCCGGTAGACGACGAGCTCGGCCTTGGTCACCGAGAGGCTGCTCGCCTTCGGCTTGTCGGCGGTGTCCTCGTCGTGCCCGGCCGGCGCCTGGCTGGCGAGCTTGACCGCCTTGGCCTCGGCGGCGGCCCGGTCCAGGCGCGGGGTCACGTCCAGGTCCAGGTCGGGGGCGACGTACCCGGAGACCGAGGTCAGGTCACCCTGGTTGTCGACGTGGGCCCGCAGCTGGGCGGCGAAGACCGGCACGCCCTGGTAGGTCTGCGCGAAGTCGACGGTGTGCCCCGCCGGGGTCGCGGTGACCTTGCCCTTGCCGAGCTGGCCGGGCGTCGTGCCGAACGCCTTGGCGAACTTGGCGACGTAGCCGTCGGCCTTGGCGGCCGCTCCGGTGGCGGTCTTGCCGGTCCGCTCGGACGGGAAGAGGTCGCGGGTCGCGCTGATGAAGCTGACCTCGTCGGTGGCGGGGGAGGTGGTGACGGTGACGTCGCCGTCCGCCTCGGTGCGCATCGCCTGGATGGCCGAAGGATCCTTCGGGGCCGCCACGGCCGGTGTCGCCAGGGGTACGACGGAAACTGCTGCGCCCACGAGGGAAAGGCCGATGCCCTTCCTCACGAGCTCGGAAAGGTTGACTCTCACGAATGTTCTCCTCGAGATGGGTACGCGCCGTCGGCGAGGTCGGAGTGGGGCCCGCTCCGGACACGTGGACCGCACGTTAGACCTCACCGATACGGGTGGTCCAGGAAAACTCGGGAAGAACTCCGTCGCGGTCTCGGCGGGGGCGCAGGATCTCCGCTTGGAACGCGACAAGTTCCACCGGGCAACCGGTGAAACTTGGCACCGCGTGTTGTCCCTGTGACGAATGGGACTTGTGGGTAGGTTGTGAGCATGGCGACCCGTACGTCTTCCCCGACGGCGTCGCGCAGCAGGACCACCCCTTCGACGCGTTCCGGCGCCAAGAAGACGACCAGCTCGCGATCCCGTAGTACGACCACCAAGCGCAAGCCACCGGCCAAGAAGTCCGCGGCGGCCCGGCGGCCGGCACCCCGTGCCGTCCGCAGCGGCCCCGGGCCGGTCCTGCGCGCCTTCACCGCGCTCGGCCGCGGCCTGGCCGCGCTCTGGCTGGCCTTCGCCCACGGGATCGGCGCGGTCACCCGCGGCATCGGGCACAGCGCTCGCGAGATCGAGCCCGAGCAGCGCCGGGACGGCTTCGGCCTCCTGCTGTGCGGGGTCGCCCTCGTCGTCGCCGCCGCGGTCTGGTTCGAGGTGCCGGGCGGTGTCATGGACTTCGCCCGCGCGGCCGTGTCCGGCACGGTCGGCAAGATCGGCTGGTTCGTCCCGCTGCTCGTGCTGCTCGCGGGCTTCCGGGTCATGCGCGACCCGGTCGGCAACGGCCCGGCCGGACGCCAGGTCATCGGCTGGTCGGCCTTCGCCTTCGGCCTGCTCGGCATCGTGCACATCGCCAACGGCTCCCCGGAGCCGGTGCAGGGCGACACCACGCCGCTGCGCGAGGGCGGTGGCGCCGTCGGGTACGTCGTGTCGGCCCTGCTGGTCGACCTGCTCCGCTCCGAGGCGGTCGTCGTGCTGCTGCTCGGGCTGCTCGCGTTCTTCGGCGTCCTGGTGATCACCGCGACGCCGCTCTACCGCATCCCCGACCGGCTGCGGGAGGTCAGCGACCTGCTGCTCGGGCGTCACCCGGCGCAGGAGGGCGACGAGACCCAGGCCTTCCGCTTCGACGACACCTTCGAGCGGATGGGCGACCCGGCCTACGACAGCCCGGTGCTCGCGGAGCCGAAGAAGAAGCGCCGCAAGAAGAGCGAGCCGGTGCCGGAGGTCGAGGAGTCGATGGAGCTCCTCGAGCCGATCGACATCCCGCTCGCCGACGACGAGCCGGTCGACCCCGAGGCGGGCTCGAACGCGCTGATCGGTCGCAAGCTCAAGGCCGCCGCGGCCCCGGCCGCCGAGGAGACCGGCGAGCTCGAGCCGCCGCCGCACGCCGACCTGCCCCAGCGCGTGGAGCAGCTCGCGCTGTCCGGCGACATCGTCTACACGCTGCCCGACCCGACCGCGCTGAAGCCGGGCGACCCGCACCGGGCCCGCTCCAAGGCCAGCGACGACGTGGTGGCGCGGCTGCAGACCGTGCTCGACGAGTTCAACGTCGACGCCCAGGTCACCGGCTACACCCGCGGCCCGACGGTCACCCGCTACGAGATCGAGCTCGGCACGGGCGTCAAGGTCGAGAAGATCCTCGGCGTCCAGCGCAACATCTCCTACGCCGTCGGCTCCGAGGACGTCCGCATCCTCAGCCCGATCCCCGGCAAGTCCGCGGTCGGTGTGGAGATCCCGAACACCGACAAGGAGATCGTCTCCCTCGGTGACGTGCTCCGCTCCAACGTCGCGCGCAACGACCACCACCCGCTGGTCTCGGGCCTCGGCAAGGACGTCGAGGGCGGCTTCGTCGTCGCCAACCTCGCCAAGATGCCGCACCTGCTGGTCGCCGGCGCCACCGGATCGGGAAAGTCGAGCTTCATCAACTCGATGATCACCTCGGTGCTCATGCGCTCCACGCCCGACGAGGTGCGGATGATCATGGTCGACCCGAAGCGGGTGGAGCTCAACGCCTACGAGGGCGTCCCGCACCTGATCACGCCGATCATCACGAACCCCAAGAAGGCCGCCGAGGCCCTGGAGTGGGTGTGCCGCGAGATGGACATGCGGTACGACGACCTGGCCAACTTCGGCTTCCGTCACATCAACGACTTCAACAAGGCCGTGCGCGAGGGCAAGGTCGAGGTGCCACCGGGCAGCGAGCGGACCCTGACGCCGTACCCGTACCTGCTGGTGATCGTCGACGAGCTCGCCGACCTGATGATGGTCGCCCCGCGCGACGTGGAGAGCTCGATCGTCCGGATCACCCAGCTCGCCCGCGCCGCCGGCATCCACCTGGTGCTCGCCACCCAGCGTCCCTCGGTCGACGTCGTCACCGGCCTGATCAAGGCGAACGTGCCGTCCCGGCTGGCGTTCGCGACCTCCAGCCTCGCCGACTCCCGCGTCATCCTCGACACCCCGGGCGCCGAGAAGCTGGTCGGCCAGGGTGACGGCCTCTTCCTGCCCATGGGCGCGTCGAAGCCGATAAGAGTCCAGGGCTCGTGGGTCACCGAGCAGGAGATCCACCAGGTCGTCAAGCACTGCAAGACGCAGCTGGAGCCGAGCTATCGTGAGGACGTCACCGCGCCGGCGGCGTCGAGCAAGGTGCTCGATGACGACATCGGTGACGACATGGACCTCGTGGTCCAGGCGATCGAGCTGATCGTCTCCACGCAGTTCGGCTCGACGTCGATGCTGCAGCGCAAGCTCCGGGTCGGCTTCGCCAAGGCCGGCCGCCTGATGGACATCCTCGAGAGCCGGGGCGTCGTCGGACCCAGCGAGGGGTCCAAGGCACGTGACGTCCTGGTCAAGCCCGACGAGCTCGACTCCGTGATCATGACCATCCAGGGGGAGGCGTGACCCAGATGACCGAGAACCCGACGCACATCGAGCCCGACGAGCAGCCGGCGCCGGTCGCCGCGAAGGTCGAGGTACGACGCAACGTCGCGCTCGCCGCCGGCATCGGCGGCTTCGCGGCCCTGATGATGGTGGCCTTCGCGGCGCGCGCCTTCACCGGCGGCACCGGCCTGGACTGGCTGACCTTCGGCATCCTCGCCGTGGTCACCGTCGCCCACCTGGCCTCGCTGGCCGACGCCCGCGCGCCCCTGCTCGTCGCCGACGAGCACGGTGTGCGGCTGCGCCAGGGCGCGCAGTGGCGCGGCATCGCCTGGGACGACATCGACTGCCTGGAGCACCTCCCGCGCCGCGGCCTGCTCCACGACGGCCACCTCCTCGTCGACGGCTACGACGACCAGCAGCTCGTCGTCCCGCTCACCCTGGCCACCCGCCTGGTCGGTGCGGCGCCGGACTCGCTCAGCGACGTGCTCGCCGACCTGGCCGAGGGCCGGGCCGACGTGGTGGAGGTCGTGCCGGGGCTCGACGACGAGCCGGCGACCCGCACCGCCGTGCCGAGCCTCAGCGACCTGTACACCGACGACGAGCCCGCACCCGGCGCCCGGCGCGGCATCGCGGCCCGCGTGGCCGCCGGCCTGACCGGCCGCGACGCCGAGCCGAGCGACGAGGACCAGGGCGACGAGGCGGACGACGCCGAGACCACCGACGAGATCGTGCTGGCTGACGTCGAGCGCTACGAGGACGAGGCCGACGAGGCCGAGACCGGCGAGATCGCCGCCGTCGTCGAGGACGACGAGCCGAAGGAGGAGCCGCCGGCGCCCGGCCGCGACACCGTGCTGTCGGCGCGCGTCGAGATGCCCGCCACCGCGCGGGTCCAGGTCACCGCCCCGGTCGAGCCGCTGGCCGCGGCCGAGGAGTCCGTCACCGTCGTGCTCGACGACCTGGCCGTGCGCCCGGCCGTCGACCCGGTGATCGGCCCGGAGATCCAGGCCGCCCGCGACCGGCTCCGGCTCAGCATCGACCAGGTCTCCGAGCGCACCCGGATCCGCCCGCACGTCATCGAGGCCATCGAGGTCGACGACTTCAGCCCCTGCGGCGGCGACTTCTACGCCCGCGGCCACCTGCGGACCATCGCGCGGGTGCTCGGCGTGGACGCCGGGCCCCTCGTGGCGTCGTACGACGAGCGCTACGCCCACGAGCCGGTCGACCCGCGCCGGGTCTTCCAGTCGGAGCTCGCGACCGGCACGGGTGGTGCGATCCGCAGCACCCGCGGCGGCCGCAACTGGTCGGTCATGATCGCCGCCGTGATGGGCGCGGTCCTGATCTGGTCGGTCGCCCGGCTGGTGATGGGCGGGCCGGAGCCGGTCGGCAAGGACCCGGTGCTCAACATGAGCGGCGGGGTCTCCGACACCGCGGCCACCCAGGGCGACCCGGTCCGGCTGACCCTCACCGCCGCGGGCGGGGGAGCCACGCTCAACATCCGCGACGGCGGCGGCAAGATCGTCTTCGACGGCAACCTCGCGTTCGGCCAGACCTCCGTGCTCAAGGTGGTCCCGCCGATCCGGATCTACAGCACCGACGGATCGGTGCTCTACGCCGTCGGCGGCGCCAAGGCCCAGCCCCTGGGCGACACCGGCGTCGAGGCGAACAAGACCGTCGTGGCCCGCAAGGCCGGGTCCTGAGGAATCCCGGCCGAGCCTGCCCGAACGGTAGGCTCGACCGGTCATGACCAGCACTCCTGCCCCCGTCTCGGTCGCCCTGCTCACCCTCGGCTGCGCCCGCAACGACGTCGACTCCGAGGAGCTCGCCGGACGCCTCGCCGCCGACGGGTTCGCCCTGGTCGACGACCCCGAGGACGCCGACACCGTGGTGGTCAACACCTGCGGGTTCGTCGACGCGGCCAAGAAGGACTCGATCGACACCCTGCTGGCAGCCGCCGACCTGAAGGAGTCCGGCCGGCCGCAGGCCGTCGTGGCGGTGGGCTGCCTCGCCGAGCGCTACGGCGAGGAGCTGGCCACGTCGCTGCCCGAGGCGGACGCGGTGCTCGGCTTCGACGACTACCAGGACATCTCCGGTCGGCTGCGCTCGATCCTGGCGGGGGAGAAGCCGCACCCGCACACCCCGCGCGACCGGCGGTTGCTGCTGCCGATCAGCCCGGCCGAGCGCCAGGCCGTGGCCGCGCCGGCCGACGGCCCGGAGGTCGCGATCCCCGGCCGCGCCGCGCTGCGCAAGCGCCTCGACGGCGGCCCGATGGCCCCGCTCAAGCTGGCCAGCGGCTGTGACCGCCGGTGCACCTTCTGCGCGATCCCGATGTTCCGCGGATCCTTCATCAGCCGGCGGCCCTCCGACGTGCTCCAGGAGGCGGCCTGGCTCGCCGAGCAGGGCGCGCGGGAGCTCTTCCTGGTCTCGGAGAACTCCACGTCCTACGGCAAGGACCTGGGCGACCTGGGCCTGCTGGAGACCCTGCTGCCCGAGCTGGCGGCGATCGAGGGCGTGGAGCGGGTGCGGGTGTCCTACCTGCAGCCCGCCGAGACCCGCCCGGGCCTGGTCCGCGCGATCGCGACCACGCCCGGCGTGGCGCCGTACTTCGACCTGTCCTTCCAGCACGCCAGCGCCACGGTGCTGCGCCGGATGCGGCGCTTCGGCGACCCGGAGAGCTTCCTCGGACTGCTCGACCAGGTCCGCGCGCTCGCGCCGGAGGCCGGCGTCCGCTCGAACGTGATCGTCGGCTTCCCGGGGGAGACCGAGGAGGAGTTCCAGACGCTGTGCGACTTCCTGGTCGCCGCGCGGATGGACGTGACCGGCGTGTTCGGCTACTCCGACGAGGACGGCACGGAGGCGGAGTCCTTCGACGGCAAGCTCGACGAGGACGAGATCCACGCCCGGGTCCAGCACCTCAACGACCTGGTCTCGGAGCTGACCGCCGAGCGCGCCGAGGAGCGGATCGGGAGCACCGTCGAGGTGCTCGTCGAGGAGCTCGACCCCGACGACACCGGTGACGGCACCGTCGAGGGCCGCGCGGCCCAGCAGGGCCCCGAGGTCGACGGGAGCACCCGGGTCCTCGGCGTTCCGGACGCGCGGGTGGGCGACCTCGTCCGCGCCGTCGTCGTCGCCTCCGACGGTGTCGACCTGATCGCCGAGCCCGCAGGAGGGAACTCATGAGCGAGACCAGCACCGCCCCGGCCAAGCCGAGCAACTGGAACCTCCCCAACGCCCTCACCACGCTGCGCATCGTGCTGGTGCCGTTCTACGGCTGGGCGCTGCTCTACGACGGCGGCGACTCGATCACCTGGCGCACCGTCGCGTGGGCCATCTTCTTCGTCGCCATGGTCACCGACAAGGTCGACGGCGACATCGCCCGGTCCCGCAACCTGGTGACCGACTTCGGCAAGATCGCCGACCCGATCGCCGACAAGGCGATCACCGGGATGGCCTTCATCGGGCTGTCGATCATCATGGACACCTGGTGGATGTGGGCGATCACGGTCGTGGTCCTGGTCCGCGAGTGGGCGGTCACCCTGCTGCGCCTGTCGGTGCTCAAGTCGGTGGTCATCGCCGCCGCGCAGAGCGGCAAGTGGAAGACCGTGGCCCAGGCGCTGGCGCTGGGTCTGCTGACGCTGCCGCTGCTCGAGGTCGACGGTTGGCTCGACGTCCCCGGCGAGGCGACCTACGTCGTCGCGATCGCGCTGCTGCTCGTCGCCTTCGTGCTGACCCTGTGGTCGGGCTACGAGTTCTTCCGCGACGTGTGGAAGCAGCGGCACACGATCCGCAAGTCGTCCGCGGCCTGAGCCTGCCGGCCGTGCTGCTTTCGGCCAGATCTGACAAGCGACACCGTTTCTTCATCAAAACGTTGCTCGGGTTTTGCCCTACCCCTTGCCAAGGGCCGGGTCTTTCGTCCTAGGGTCAGGGCTCTTCCCTCCCCCACAGGGCAGCCTCCTTCTCGGGCTCGGTGTGCTGCTGCATTCCGTTTTTGCCGACCCCTGGAAGTAGTCAATGCGATCTGCGAAGCAGCTCATGCTCGGCTCGCTCGGTACCGCCCTCGCACTCTCGGGCCTGACCGCGCTCGCTCCGACCCCGTCCGCCCAGGCCAACACCGGCGGCACCGGCCTCGTGATCTCGGAGGTGTACGGCGCCGGCGGCAACGGTGGCGCCGCCTACAACGCCGACTTCGTCGAGCTCTACAACCCGACCAACGGTGCGTTGTCCCTCTCCGGGCTGGCCATCCACTACCGCTCCGCCTCCGGCGGCTCGGGCGGCGCCCCCGTGGCCCTGTCCGGCAGCGTGCCCGCCAAGGGCCACTACCTGATCCGGATGGGTGCCGTCGGCACCACCGGCGCGGCGCTGCCGACGCCGGACGCCGCTCCGGGCTCCTTCAGCATGGCCGCCGCCGGCGGCCAGGTCGCCCTCCAGCAGGGCACGGCGGTCATCGCGACCTCCGGCAACACCAGCGGCAACGCCAGCTTCGTCGACTTCGTCGGCGCCAGCGGCTCCACCAGCTTCGAGACCGCCGCGACCACCTCGGCCGCGACCGCGGCGAAGTCGCTCAACCGCACCAACGGCGCCGACTCCGACAGCAACGCCGCCGACTTCGTCCTGGCCGACCCGACGCCCACCAACGCATCCGTCGTCGTCAGCGACGACCTGGCCGCGACCGACCCCGGTGACAAGACCTTCGTCAAGGACGCGGCGATCTCCCCGATCACGCTGAGCGCGACCGGCGGCACCGCGCCCTACACGTGGTCGACGACGGCACTGCCGGCGGGGCTGGACCTCAACGGCAGCACCATCGAGGGCACGCCCTCGGCGACCGGTACGACGACCGTCACCGCGACCGTCACCGACGCCACCTCGCCGACCGCCGTCACCGCGACCACCGAGTTCACCATCACGGTGAACGACCCGGCCGCCACGACGACGATCGCCGACATCCAGGGCAGCGGCGCGACCAGCCCGGTCGTGAACACCGCCGTGACCACCCAGGGTGTCGTCACCGCGGCGTACCCGACCGGTGGCTTCAACGGCTTCTACATCCAGACCCCGGGCCCCGACACCACGCCGGGCAGGTCCGACGGCATCTTCGTCTTCGGCTCCGTGCCGGCCGGGCTCGCCGTCGGCGACTCGGTCCGCGTCTCGGGCACGGTGAAGGAGTTCAACGGCCTCACCGAGATCGACGTCGCCACCGGCTCGGTCACCACCATCGCGGCGCTCGGCACGGTGGTCCCGAAGACCGTCCTGCCCGGCACCGACTGCGCGCTCCCGGGCACCGACTGCCTGGAGGGCGCCGCCCTGGAGGCCGCCCGTGAGGCGGTCGAGGGCGAGGCGTTCAAGCCCACCGCGCCGTACACCGTCACCGACGCCTACGACGGCTCGGCGTTCGTCTCCGGCGCCACGCCCTCGAGCAGCAACTTCGGTGAGATCGGCCTCGCGGCCCAGTCCGACCAGCCGCTCATCACGCCGACCGACATCATCGACGCGCAGGACACCGCGGCGATCGCGGCCCGCACCCGCTGGAACGACGCGCACCGGGTGATCCTCGACGACGGCTCCAGCACGACGTACTGGAACACCGGCAACACCGCCGCGGGCAAGGACTCGCCGCTGCCGTGGTTCACCGCGGACCACCAGGTCCGGGTGGGCGCGAAGGTGACCTTCGACCAGCCGGTGATCCTCGACTACCGCTTCGGCTGGAAGGTGCAGCCGACCGGCCAGGTCGTCGGCGCCCCGACGGGCAAGCTGACCTTCGAGCAGAACCGTCCGGCCGCGCCCGCGCCGGTCGGTGGTGACATCAAGCTGGGCACCTTCAACGTGCTCAACTACTTCACCACCCTCGGCAAGGACTACGCCGGCTGCACGTCGTACAAGGACCGCGCCGGCAACCCGATCGCGGTCAACACCTGCCCCGGAACGGGCCCGCGTGGCGCCTGGGACGAGACCAACTTCCAGCGTCAGCAGGCCAAGATCGTCGGTGCGATCAACAAGATCGACGCCGACATCATCTCGGTCGAGGAGATCGAGAACAGCCGCGTCGTCGACGGTGCCGGTGCGGACCGCGACGAGGCGCTGGCTGCCCTGGTGACCGCGCTCAACGCGGCCGCCGGTGCCGGCACCTGGGACTACGTCCGCTCGCCGGCGAGCGCGTCGACCGACACCAACGTCGCCCTGCAGGACGTGATCCGGACCGGCTTCATCTACAAGCCGGCCGCGGTGGAGGTCGTCGGTGACGCCGACATGCTGTTCGGCACGACCGAGTTCGACAACGCCCGTGAGCCCTTCGCCTCGGTCTTCAAGCCGAAGGGCGCGACGGACGCCAGCCGCTTCGCGGTCATCGTCAACCACTTCAAGTCCAAGGGCTCCGGCGCCAACGACGGCACCGGCCAGGGCAACGCCAACCCGGACCGGATCAACCAGGCCACCCGGTTGGCGAAGTACGCCGACGACTTCGCCGCGGCGCGGGGAGTGAGCGCGGTCTTCCTGACCGGCGACTTCAACTCCTACTCCCAGGAGGACCCGATGCAGGTCCTCTACGGCAAGGGCTTCAGCCAGCTCGAGGCGGAGGGCAAGCACTCCTACAGCTTCGACGGCCAGTCCGGCTCGCTCGACCACGTGCTCGCCAACGACGCCGCCAAGGCGCTCGTGACCGGGGTCGACATCTGGGAGATCAACGCCAACGAGACGGTGTTCAACCTCTACTCCCGCTACAACTACGCCGGCACGAACCTCTACACCACCGGCACCTACAGCGCCTCCGACCACAACCCGGAGGTCATCGGCATCAAGAAGGCCGCGCCCACGAGCACCGACGTGCAGATCATCGGCACGAACGACTTCCACGGCCGGCTGCTCGCCGACGGCGCCAACGCCGCCGGTGCCTCGGTCCTGTCGGGTGCGGTGAAGAAGCTGCGCTCGGAGAACCCCGACACGGTCTTCGTGGCCGCGGGTGACCTGATCGGTGCCTCGACCTTCGAGTCCTTCATCCAGAAGGACGCGCCGACGATCGACGCGCTCAACGAGGCGGGCCTGGAGGTCTCGGCCGCGGGCAACCACGAGTTCGACCAGGGCTACGAAGACCTCGTGGGCCGGGTCAAGGACCGGGCCGACTGGACCTACATCGCCGCCAACGTCAACGAGCCGGACGGCCGCGACGACCTGGCGGACACCTGGGTCAAGGACATCGACGGCGTCAAGGTCGGCTTCGTCGGCGCGGTCACCGAGGACCTGCCCACCCTGGTCAGCCCCTCGGGCATCGAGGGCCTGACGGTCACCGACATCGTCGACGCGACGAACGCGGCGGCCGCTCGGCTCAAGGCCGGGGGCGCGGACCTCGTCGTGCTGCTGGTGCACGAGGGCTCGGCCTCGACGACCTGCACCTCGTCGCAGTTCACCGACCCGACCACGGTCTGGGGCAACATCACCCAGAACGTCTCGCCCGACGTGGACGCGATCGTCTCCGGCCACACCCACCTGGCCTACAACTGCTCGTTCCCGGTCGCCCAGTGGCAGACCGAGGGCCGCGCGGTGACCGAGCGCCCGGTGGTCTCGGCCGGCCAGTACGGCACCAACCTCAACAAGCTGGTCTTCACCGTCGGCAGCGACGGCAAGGTCACCGCCAAGACCCAGGAGGTCCTGAGCCTGACCACCGGCACCTGGCCGACGGACCCGGCGGTCACCTCGATCGTCAACGCCGCCTCGGCACAGGCCGACGTGCTCGGTGCGAAGGAGCTCGGCACGCTGCAGGGTGTCTTCAACCGGGCCAAGCTGAGCGGCGGCACCACCGAGAACCGCGGTGGCGAGTCGACGCTCGGCAACAAGGTGGCCGAGGTGCAGCGCTGGGCGACGGACGCCCAGATCGCCTTCATGAACCCCGGCGGCCTCCGCCAGGACATGGGCGGCACCGTGGTGGACCAGGCCTACCTGGACGCCCACCCGGACTCCACGGCGAAGATCGGCGACCGGATCCTGACCTACAAGCAGGCCGCGGTCGTCCAGCCCTTCGCCAACACGCTGAACAACGTCAAGCTCACTGGTGCCCAGCTCAAGACGGTGCTGGAGCAGCAGTGGCAGCGCGCCGCCAACGGCACGGTGCCCACCCGGCCGTTCCTGCGGCTCGGTGTGTCCGACGGCTTCACCTACACCTACAGCGAGAAGCCGGTGACCATCAGCGGCGTCGCGACCTTCCAGGGCACGGTGACCGGGATGTGGCTCGACGGCGAGCCGATCGACCTGACCAAGAGCTACTCGGTCACGGTCAACTCGTTCCTCGCCACCGGCGGTGACAACTTCCGCGAGTTCGCCAACGGGACCGGCAAGGTCGACACCGGGAAGGCCGACCTGCAGGCGATGGTCGACTACATGGCCGCCAAGGCCGCGCAGACCCCGCTCCCGGTCGACAAGACCCAGCACGCGGTCCAGGTGGACTTCCCGGCCGACGCTCCCGCGTCGTACGCGCCCGGCAGCCACGTGACCTTCTCCGTCGGGTCGTGGGCGATGTCCACCGCCGCGGACGCGAAGGACGCCACGCTGCAGGTCAAGCTCGGTGACGAGGTGCTCGGCAGCTTCCCGGTCGACAACACCATCGGCGCCGAGGTCTACGACCCCTACGGCAAGGCGTCGGTCGACGTCACCCTGCCGGCCGGACTGCCCTCCGGTGCGATCCAGCTGACGCTGGTCGGACCCACGACCGGCACCACCGCGATCGTCCCCGTGACGGTCAAGGCGACGCTGGCCAGCACGGGCAAGCCGACCATCAGCGGCACGCCGAAGGTGGGCGAGGAGCTGACCAGCACCAACGGCGGCTGGGAGCCCACCCCGACGTCCTACGCCTACCAGTGGCTGGCCGACGGCGCCGAGATCTCCGGCGCCACCGCGTCCACGTTCACCCCGGGCGCGGACCAGGAGGGCAAGGTGATCACCCTGCGGGTGACCGCCTCGCTCGACGGCTGGAACGACGGCACGGCCACCTCCGAGCCGACGGCCGAGGTCGCCCAGGGCACCTTCGCCAACACCGCCGCGCCGACCATCTCCGGCACGCCGGCCGTGGGCCAGAAGCTGTCCGCGTCCTCGGGCGGCTGGGACCCGGCACCCGACGAGGTCACCTACCAGTGGTACGCCGACGAGGTCGCCATCAGCGGCGCCACCGACGCGTCGTACACGCTGACGGCGGCCGAGCTGGGCACGACGATCACCGTCGTCGCGACGGCCACCGCGGCCGGGTTCGAGGCGAAGGACGCGACCTCGGAGGCCACCGCGGCGGTCGCGAAGGGGACCCCGGTCGTCACGGCCGGCAACGCGACCATGACCTACGGCAAGTCGGTCACCGTCCCGGTCTTCGTGACCGCGACCGGTGCCTCGACCGCCGGCGGCACGGTCACCCTCCGGATCGGCACCAAGGTGCTCGGTACGGCCACCGTCGACGCCACCGGCCGGGCCAATGTCGTCGTCGCGGCCCGCTCGCTGGTGCCCGGCCTGTCCCCGTTCACCTTCCTGGCGACCTACAGCGGCAACGCGAGCCTGGGCGCCGGGTCGGACACGGGCGTGATCGTGGTCCGCAAGGGCACGGTCACGGTCACCAAGATGGCGATGACCTCGCCGGTCAAGGTGAAGTCGACCCGCGCGGTGGTCAACGTCCGGGTCGCCAACGCCGACGGGGTCCCGGCCACCGGGACCGTGACGGTCTCGGCGACGGGCGTCGGATCGGTCACGGTCACCCTCGTCGACGGGCGGGCCTCGGCCAAGCTCCCGGTCTTCCCGACCACGGGCACGAAGACCCTGGCGCTGGTCTACAACGGCAACGCCTTCCTCGAGGTCAAGCGGGTGACGTCCACCTTCACGGTGGTCCGCTGACCCTGACCTGAGGTACGCCGGCCGGCGGTCCCGTGGCACGATCGGTGCCATGGGATCGCCGGCCGACCTCGTTGACCACCTGCGCGAGCAGGACGCCACCGTCGCCACGGCCGAGTCGCTGACGGGCGGCCGGCTCGCCTCCCGCCTGACCGGCGTGCCCGGCTCCTCCGCGGTCTTCGCCGGGGGCGTGGTGAGCTACCACACCGAGGTGAAGGTCGACGTGCTCGGGGTCGCGCAGGCGACCGTCGACGAGCACGGGGTGGTCTCCGCGCAGTGCGCCCAGGAGATGGCCGCCGGCGTGCGCCGGCTGCTCGGGACGACGTACGCCGTCAGCACCACCGGTGTCGCCGGACCCGAGCGCCAGGAGGGCAAGCCCGTGGGCACGGTGTTCGTCGGGGTGGCCGGCCCGCACGACGTCCGCGCGGTCGAGCTGGCCCTCGACGGCGACCGCCCGACCGTCCAGGAAGCGAGTGTCGACGCCGCGTTGTCGGCGCTGGCTGACATGATCGCCTCGGACAGTCAGCCCGCGGAAGATCCAGGCCTCGGGTAGCGTTGGGCACAGGACCCGGTCGCCCGGGGCTCGCAGACGTCCAGGGAGAGGAGATCGAGATGGTGCTGTTCCGCCGTTCACTCGGTGACATCCTGCGCAACCGCCGCGCCGAGCTCGGTCTCACCCTGCGCGAGGTCTCCGGCGCCGCCCGGGTGAGCCTCGGCTACATCTCCGAGATCGAGCGCGGACAGAAGGAAGCCTCCTCCGAGCTGCTCTCCTCGCTGTGCGACGCCCTGGAGATGCCGCTGTCCGACGTGCTCCGCGAGGTCGCAGACGCGGTGGCGCTGGAGGAGGCCGCGCTGGTGGCCGCCGCACCGACGCCGATCACGACCCGCCGCACCGGCGAGGTCGTCGCCTCCGCCGCCTGACCGGGAGTCAGCGGCGCCCGGCCATCGCCTCCAGGCGGGCGATGCGCTCCGCCATCGGCGGGTGCGTCGAGAACATCTTCTGCACGTCCGCGGCCCGGAACGGGTTGGCGATCATCATGTGGCTGGCGTTCTGCAGCTGGGGCGTGGGCGCCAGCGGCGCCCGAGCGGTGCCGGACTCGAGCTTGCGCAGCGCGGAGGCGAGCGCCAGCGGGTCGTTGGTCAGGCGGGCGCCGTCCTCGTCGGCGTCGTACTCCCGGGTGCGGCTGATCGCCATCTGGATCACCGCGGCGGCGAACGGCGCCAGCAGCGCGGTGGCGATCATCGCCAGCGGGTTGGGGCGGTCCTCGTCGTTGCCGCCGCCGAAGAAGGACGTGAACGCCAAGAACTGCGCCACCGAGCTGATCACCCCGGCGACCGCCGCGGCGATCGAGCCGGTGAGGATGTCGCGGTTGTAGACGTGCATGAGCTCGTGGCCGAGCACGCCGCGCAGCTCGCGCTCGTCGAGGAGGCCGAGGATGCCCTCGGTGCAGCACACGGCGGCGTGCTGCGGGTTGCGACCGGTCGCGAACGCGTTCGGTGCCTGGGTCGGTGAGACGAACAGGGCCGGCATCGGCTGGCCCGCGGCGGTCGAGAGCTCGCGGACGATCCGGTGCATCGCCGGCTGCTGCGCCTCGCTCACCGGGTAGGCGTGCATCGCCTTGATCGCCAGCTTGTCGGAGTTCCAGTAGCCGTACGCCGTCGTGCCGACACCGATCAGGGCGAAGACCCAGATGAACGCCGAGCTGCCGGTCGAGGCCGCGATCAGCCCGCCGACGGCGAGCAGCAGGGCGAAGATGACGCCGAAGAGACCGGCGGTCTTGAGGCCGTTGTGGTGGCGGTGCATGCCACGTCAACGAACGGGACGGGCCGGCGCGTTCCGGGCGCCGGACGAGAGCCAGGTCACGAAAATGAGGTGCGCCGGCGGGGGAGCGGCGTCTACCGTTCTCGGCGCGAGGTCAGCGGCCACCCCGGCGTACCGGCGGCGGTCCCGCGTGTTGTCCCGCTCTGTTGGCCGTGCCTGCAAGCACCCGGGTTCGACTCCCGTCTCCGCACGGCGGCGGGCGACGACCACCACCCCGGGCCGCGCCCTGCGGCGGTCCCGGTCCGTACGACGGGTCCGGCCCCGCGCGGCCCGGGCGGTCGTCGCCCGTCGTCCTCGCGCCACCCACCCACCCATCGGCACCGCAACGGAAGGAGGCCGCCGATGAAGCTGTTCCGACTCCCCCTGGTCGTCCACCCCTGGACTGTCGTGCTGGAGCGCCTCGACGGCCAGCCGACCGTGGTGCTCCCGGCGGGCCGGCACGCCGCGCGCCCGCGGGCGTCGTACGAGGTCGTGGACCTGCGCGAGCAGCTCACCGCGCTCTCGCCGCAGGAGGTGCCGACCGACGACGGCCTGACCGTGAAGATCTCCGCCGCGGTGCGCTGGCGGGTCACCGACCCGGTGGCCTACGCCGAGGTCGCCACGGACGCGCTCGCGGTGGTCTACCTCTCCGTCCAGGTCGCCCTGCGCGAGCTGGCGGCCGGTCTCGCCGCCGAGGACGTCGCAACGGCCGTGCGGGCCGAGGCAGCGGCCGGGCTGGTGGCCGCGGTGCGCGCCGAGGCGGCGCGGGTCGGCATCGAGGTGCTGGCCGTGGACGTCAAGGACGTGCTGCTGCCGTTCGAGCTGCGCCAGGCGCGCGCGGAGCTGGTCGTGGGCCGGCACCGGGCGCAGGTGAAGCTGGAGGAGGCGCGTGCCGAGACTGCCGCGCTCCGTTCGCTCGCCAACGGCGCGAAGCTGCTGGCCGACAATCCAGCGCTCGCGCGGCTGCGGCTGGTGCAGGCGCTGCCGCACGGCACGACGCTGGAGCTGCGCGCCGACGACTAGCTGGCCGCGGTGGGGCCGGGCTGGCAGCGGGGACACCAGTAGGTGGTCCGCTCCCTCCCGGCCTCGCCCACCTCGCCGGCGAGGATCGTGGTGCCGCAGCGCCGGCAGGGCTGGCGCTGCCTGCGGTAGACCCACACCGGGTTGCGCCGGTCGCCGGTGGTCACCGGGCGTCCGGTCCGCATCGCCGACTGCAGCATCTGCCGGGCCCGGCTGAGGAACCGGGCGGGGTCGCGGACCTGGGACACCGGCCCGACCGGGCACACGCCGTGCACGAAGCAGCTCTCGGCGAGCCAGATCGTGCCGATGCCCGCGACCACGGTCTGGTCGAGCAGCGCCTCGCCGAGCACCCGGTCGGGTCGCGCGGCCAGTCGCGCGACCGCCTCGTCCCGGTCGCCGTCGGTCCAGGGCCCGAGCAGGTCGGGGCCCAGGTGGCCGATCACGGCCGGCTCCTCCGCGGTGGGGAACAGCTCGACCAGGCCGAGCCGCAGCCCCACGGCGACCACCCGGTCGGTCGTCAGGACGACCCGGGCGTCCGCCGCCGGACCCGGCCAGCGCTCGCCGGGCGCCACGGTCCGCCAGCTGCCCTCCATCTTCAGGTGGGTGTGCAGGGTCAACGGTGCCCCGTCGGCGGTGACCAGCCGCGTCAGCAGGTGCTTGCCGTGGGTCGCGGTGTGCTGGACCGTCGCCCCGGCCAGGTCGGTCGTCGCGAGCTGGGGCACCCGGAAGTCCGAGCGCACCAGGATCTGCCCGGCCAGGGCGTGGTCCAGCCGGTCGCCGGTACGACGGACGGCGTCTCCCTCAGGCACGGATCCGCAGCCCCCGGGGCGTCGCGACGAACCCGGCCGCGGCCAGGGCCTCGCGCAGCGGGCTGCCGCTGCCGAGCAGGGCCGCGCCGTCGGCCTTCTCGACGGTGAGCTGGCCGAGCGTGCCGCGTCGTACGGCGGTCGACAGCGCCTCGGCCGCCGGCTCCAGCCGGGCCGGCTCGTCGGTCCAGGTGAGCAGGGTGCGGCCCCCGCGCTCGACGTAGAGCACCAGGGCGCCGTCGACCAGGACGACCAGCGCCCCGGCCTTGCGCCCTGGTCGGTGCCCGGCGCTCTCATCCTCCCCGCGGGCGGCCTGGGGCCAGGGCAGGGCGGCGCCGTAGGGGTTGGCCGGGTCGGTGGCCGCCACGGCGACCGCGACCGGCTTGTCCTCCAGGCCGGTCGGCACGAAGGTGCGCAGCCGGTCGATGGCGCCGGCCGTGCCGAACTGAGCAGCGCCGAGGCCCTCGACGAAGTAGCCCCGGCGGCACCGGCCGGACTCCTCGAAGGCGCTGAGCACCTTGTAGACCGCGGCGAAGCCGCCCGGCACGCGCTCGTTGACGACCGCCCCGCGGGTCACCACACCGTGACGCTCCAGCAGCTGCTCGGCGAAGGCGTGCGCCCGGCGGGTCGGGTCGCGATCGATCGCCGGCAGCAACGCCCACCGCCCCGCGGTCTCCGGGGGACCGGTGCGAGCGACGCGGCCCGGCCGGGCCGGGGCGCGGTGGCGCGTGCGGTGGGTGCCCCGGCCACCGCGGGTCAGCGCCCGGATCGGGGTGAGCGTGTCGTTGGTGAGGTGGCCGGACCAGACCAGGCCCCACAGCGCCGCGCTGAGCGCGTCGTCGAGCGGAGCCTGGTCGCCGGCGTCGAGGCTCGCCCGCGCCACCTGGTCGGCGACCTGCCGGAAGAACCAGGCGCCGCCGGGGCTGAGCACGTCGAGCACTCGCTGCTGGAGCGGGTCCTCCACCGGGCCCGGCTCGGGCAGGGTCAGGTGGGCCTGGTCGGCCAGGTGCAGCGAGATCCAGCCGTCGCTGCCCGGCAGCGCGCCGTGGCCGGCCCAGAGCACCTCACCCGTCGCGGTCAGCTCGTCGAGCAGCGCCGGCTCGTAGTCACGCACCCGTGCCGGCAGCACCAGCGACTCCAGGCCGCTGGCCGGCACCGGCGCGCCCGCCAGCTGCTCGACGGTGCGCAGCAGCCCGTCGGCCCCGCGCGGCCCGCGGGCGGTGGTGATCTCGTGCCAGGCCGCGGTGAACCGGGCCAACGTGGTCGGCTCCACCGGCTCGATCTCGTGGCGCAGCTTGGCCAGCGAACGACGCCGCAGGCGGCGCAGCACCTCGACGTCGCACCACTCCTCGCCGGCACCGACCGGCCGGAACTCGCCCGACAGCACCCGGCCCTGCCCCTCCAGCCGCTGGAGGGTGTGCCGGACGACGGCGATGCCCAGCCCCAGCCGGGTCGCGACCTGGTCGGGGGTGAAGGGTCCGTGGGTGCGGGCGTAGCGGCCCACCAGGTCCGAGAGCGGGTCGTCGACGGGCTCGGCGAAGGCGGCTGGCGTGCCCGGCGGGACCGGCACCCCGAGACCGTCCCGCAGCCGGGCGACGTCCTCGACGGCGGCCCACGCGTCGCCGTAGGCCATCCGGACCGGGACCACCCGGCGTGCGCTCGCCAGGTCGGCCAGCCACTCGGCGACCGGCGCCTCCTCGCGGGAGCGCGCCGCGACCTCGGCCTCGGTGAGCGGTCCGAGCAGGCGGAGCAGGTCGGCCACGCCCTCGGCGTCGCGGGCCCGTCGGTCGGGGATGGTGCGCTGCAGCTCGGCCTCGACCTCGGCGAGCACGTCGGGGTCGAGCAGCTCGCGCAGCTCGGCGCGCCCGAGCAGCTCGGCGAGCAGTCCCTGGTCGAGGGTGAGCGCGGCCGCCCGCCGCTCGGCGAGCGGGGAGTCGCCCTCGTAGACGAACTGGGCGACGTAGCCGAACATCAGCGTCCGGGCGTACGGCGAGGGCTGGGTCGTCTCGACCTCGGTGACCGTGACGTCGCGCTGCTCCACGCGGCGCAGCAGGGTGGTCAGCCCGGGCAGGTCGTAGACGTCGTTGAGCACCTCGCGGACCGTCTCCAGCACGATCGGGAACGACGGGTAGCGACTCGCGACCTCGAGCAGGGCCGCGGCCCGCTGGCGCTGCTGCCACAGCGGGGAGCGGCGGCCGGGGTCGCGCCGGGGGAGCAGCAGGGCGCGGGCGGCGCACTCGCGGAACCGGGCGGCGAAGAGGGCCGAGCCGCCGACCTCGCGGGTGACGACCTCCTCGATCTCGTCGGGCTCGAAGGCGATCAGGTCGGCGCCGGGCGGCTCGGCGTCGGTGTCGGGGATCCGGATCACGATGCCGTCGTCGGAGGCCATCGCCTGGCCGTCGATGCCGAAGCGCTCGCGCAGCCGGGCGTTGATCGCCAGCGCCCAGGGCGCGTGCACGGCCGTGCCGTAGGGCGAGTGCACCGCCAGCCGCCAGTCGCCGAGCTCGTCGCGGAAGCGCTCGACGAGGACGGTGCTGTCGCTCGGCAGGACCCGGGTGGACTCCACCTGCTCGCGCAAGTAGGTCACCAGGTTGCTCGCGGCGTTGGTGTCGAGGCCGATCTCGCGGGCCCGGGCCTCGGCCTTCTTGTCGGGCAGCGCCGCGAGCTCGCGGGTGAACGCGCCGATCGCCTCGCCGAGCTCGGTGGGCCGCCCGGCCGTGTCACCCTTCCAGAACGGCAGCCGCCCGGGGACGCCCGGGGCGGGGGTGACGATCACCTGGTCCCGGGTGATGTCCTCGATCCGCCAGCTCGTGGCGCCGAGCGCGAACACGTCGCCCACCCGGCTCTCGTGGACCATCTCCTCGTCGAGCTCGCCCACCCGGCGCCCGTCGCCGGAACCGGCGAGGAACACGCCGTAGAGACCGCGGTCGGGGATGGTGCCACCGCTCGTGACGGCGAGCCGCTGGGCGCCCGGACGGCCGCTGACCCGGCCCGTCACCCGGTCCCAGGTCACGCGCGGGCGCAGCTCGGCGAACTCGTCGCTCGGGTAGCGCCCGGCGAGCAGGTCGAGCACCGCGTCGTACGCCGAGCGGGGCAGGTGGGCGTAGGGCGCGGCCCGGCGCACGACGTCGTAGAGCTCGTCGACGTCCCACTCCTCGACGGCGGTGGCGGCGACGACCTGCTGGGCGAGCACGTCGAGCGGGTTGGCCGGGACCCGCAGCTCCTCGATGCCGCCGGTGCGCATGCGGGCCACCGCGACGGCGGCCGGGGCGAGGTCGCCGCGGTGCTGCGGGAAGAAGATCCCGCGGGAGGTCTCGCCCACCTGGTGCCCGGCCCGGCCGACGCGTTGCAGGGCGCTGGCGACGCTCGGCGGGGAGGCGATCTGCAGGACCAGGTCGACCGCGCCCATGTCGATGCCGAGCTCGAGGCTGCTGGTGGCGACCACGGCAGGCAGCCGGCCGGCCTTGAGGTCGTCCTCGACGATGGCGCGCTGCTCCTTGGACACCGAGCCGTGGTGGGTCCGGGCCAGCACCGGTGGCGCGCCGGCCGCCGCCCCGGACTGGGCCATCACCTGGGCGGGCGGCTCCACGCCGTCGGCGGAGACCTCCGCGGCGATCTCGTTGAGCCGGGCCGTGAGCCGCTCCGCCGTACGCCGGCCGTTGGTGAACACGATCGTCGAGCGGTGCTCCTCGATCAGCTCCGCGACCCGTTGCTCGACGTGCGGCCAGATGCTCGCCCGCGCCGGTGGCGCGGTCGGGTCGTCGTCCTCGACGACCTGGCCGAGCTCGGTCATGTCCTCGACCGGGACCTCGACCCGCAGGTCCCACTCCTTGTGCGCCGGCGGTGCGACGATCTCGACCGGCGCGGAGCCGCCGAGGAAGCGGGCGACCTCCTCGGTGGGCCGGACCGTCGCGGACAGCCCGATCCGCTGCGCGGGCCGGGCAAGCAGCGCGTCGAGCCGCTCCAGGCTGACCGCGAGGTGCGCGCCGCGCTTGGTGCCGGCCACGGCGTGCACCTCGTCGACGATCACCGTCTCGATGCCGCGCAGCGTCTCCCTCGCCTGGCTGGTGAGGATCAGGAAGAGCGACTCCGGTGTCGTGATCAGCACGTCCGGCGGCTTGGTCGCCAGCTTGCGGCGGTCGCCGGCGGCCGTGTCACCGGAGCGGATGCCGACGGTGACCTCGGGCAGGCCGGTGGCGCCGAGCCGCTCCGCGGTCTGCCGGATGCCGGTCAGCGGGGCCCTCAGGTTGCGCTCCACGTCGACCGCGAGCGCCTTGAGCGGGGAGACGTAGAGCACCCGGGTGCGGTGCAGCTTGTCGGCCGGGGGCGGGGTCGTCAGCAGCCGGTCGATGCCCGCCAGGAACGCGCTCAGCGTCTTGCCGGAGCCGGTCGGCGCGACCACCAGGGTGTGCCGGCCGTGCCCGATCGCGTCCCAGGCGCCGGCCTGGGCAGGGGTCGGCTCGGCGAACGCGGCCCGGAACCAGGTCCGGGTCGGCTCGCTGAACGCGGCAAGCGGGTCGTCGGTCACCTGGACATCCTCGCGCAGACCTCCGACACCGCTTCGGCGTTGGCCCCACAATGGGTGCGTGAACAGGCGGAGGGCAGTGGCAGCGGGCGTGGTGGCGCTGGTGCTCCTCGCCCTGCTCGCCTGGTGGCTGGGTCGCGACGAGGACCCGCCGGCCGCGGCCCCCGCCCCGGCCCTCACGCCGACGCCCACCCCGGACCCCACCCCGGCCCCCAGCCCGTGCGCCGGCCAGGCCCGTACCGGCTTCGTGCCGACGAGCATCACCCTGCCCGGCGTCGTACGACGGGCGGAGGTGCTCGCCGTGCCCCGGGACGCCGCGGGCGTGGTCGGCGTGCCGCCGGTCGCGGACAAGCGCGTCTTCGCGTGGGACCGCGGTGGCGTCGAGCCCGGCTCGCGCCAGGGCCACGTCCTGCTCAACACCCACACCTGGCCGGACGGCTCGGCGATGGGCAACACCCTGCTCGACCGGCTCCGGGTCGGTGGCGAGCTGCGGCTGGCCCGGCCGGGGAAGGTCGCGTGCTACCGGGTGAGCAAGCGGGTGGAGGTGCGCGCCGAGGACGGCTACCCGGGCTGGAGCGCCACCGAGGGTCCGTCCCAGGTCGTCATCGTGGTCTGCTCGGGACAGCGGCTCGGCCCGGGCCGCTGGACGCACCGGACGCTGTGGTTCGCGGACCCGGTGCCGGTCTCGCCCGGCCAGGTTTGAGCGGGCCCGCCGGGGGAGAGGAGGGCGCCATGCGCACCACCGCCCGCACCACCGCCCGCACCACCGCCCGCACCACCGCCCGCACCACCGCCCGCACCACCGCCCGCACCACCGCCCGCACCACCGCCCGCACCACCGCCCGCACCACCGCCCGCACCACCGCCGCCCTGACCTGCGCCGCGCTCGTCGTCGCCCTCGTCGCGATCCTCGGCGCCGCCGCGCCGTCGAGCGCCGCCACCGGCTGGAAGACCATCTACCGGTCGGGCGACGGGAAGGTCGTCGTCCAGGTGTGCGGCAACGCCACGTCGTTCACGCCCCGTGTGGTCAACCGCCGCCGGGTGCGCCTGGACGCGGTCTCGGTGCTCGTGGTGCGCGAGCGCGACGGCTCCGGTCCCGTGCAGTACGTCGAGCGGGTGGCGCCGTCGTCGTCGAAGCGCGGGGTGCCGATGAAGCGCTTCACCCGCTACGTCGCCGCGGCCCACCGCGGCATCGTCCGCATCCGCAACCGCGGCCAGGTCAGCGCCGCGGAGGGACGCTTCAACACCGAGCTCCTCAACGCGATCCCGCGCTGCGCCTAGCCGTCCGTGGCGCTCACGGGGGCGTCGGCGGGCAACCGCCCGTTGGCGGTCTCCGGCACGTGCCGCTCCAGCACCAGCGCCATCGCGGCAAGCGCGGCGCAGCCGGCGACCATCACGCCGATGTAGACCGAGGCCAGGTCGTGGTCGAGCAGCAGGCCCGCCACGACCGGACCGGCGATCGCGCCGCCCTGGAAGGCGGCGGCGTTGATCGCGTTGTAGCGGCCGCGGGTGTGGTCGGCGGCGAGGTCGTTGCTCATCGCCGGCACGGTCGGTTGCAGGAGGGTCTCGCCGAAAGCGAAGACCGCCATGAAGGCGAGCACCGAGCCGATGGCGAGGCTGCTGCCGGGTGTGGTGCCGGCGAGGCCGAGCAGGCTCCAGGCGACCGCCCAGATCGCCGCCATCACGATCATCACCCGGGTCCGCAACCGGCCCTTGATCCGCGACAGCACCGCGAACTGGAGCAGCACGATGACCGCGGTGTTGACCGCGAAGGCGATGCCGACCGTGCGGGTGGAGACCTCGCCGGCCTGTCGCGCGAAGCCGGGGAAGCCCGCCTCCAGCTGGCCGTAGCCGAGGAACATCGCGACGAAGGTGAGCGCGGTCAGCCAGCGCACGGCAGGGCGGCGCAGGATCGCCAGGTAGCCCACCTCGCTGTCGGTGCCCTCGCCCGGCGCCTGCGCGCGGCCGTGGACGTGGCGCAGCGGGCCGAGCAGCAGGGCCATCGGGACCAGCCCGGTGAGCGCGTCGACCAGGAAGATGCCGGTGAAGGTGCTCGGCCGGCCGACGTCGGCGAAGAGACCCCCGACGATGCCACCGACACCGATGCCGAGGTTGACCAGGGCGAAGTTGATGCCGAAGTACTGCTGGCGCAGGTCGCCGGAGACAACCGCCGCGATCAGCGCGTTGAACGCCGGCCAGGAGACCCCGAAGTTGAAGCCGATCAGCACCAGCCCGAGCGCCGCGACCAGGGGAGTGGTGGCGAAGGCGAGGACCACGTTGCCGACCACCATCGCGGAGATCCCGGCGAGCAGGATCGCGCGGGCGCCGTAGCGGTCCGTCAGGGCGCCACCGGGTCCGGTCACCACCAGGCCGGTGATCGCGATCAGCGCCATCAGCGTGCCGGAGAGACCGAGGTCGAAGCCGCGCACCTCGTGCAGGTAGATCAGCGTGAACGGCAGGGTGAGGCCGCGCCCGAGGGTCTGGATCGCGACGGTGGACAGCAGCCAACGGCCCTCGGTGGGCAGCTGGGCCCAGAACGACCTCACTTCGCCGGCAGGCTCGCGGCGTACGACGCCCCGCGCCGGACCCACGTGGCCAGGGCCGTGTCCTCGGCGAGGTCGGGGAGGTCGACGCGCAGCCAGCCGCCCATCGAGCGCCCGCGCATCTCCATCGGGTAGGCCGCCGTGGTGGCCACCAGCTCCTCGCCGTCGGCCGGGTCGATGCGCACCATCAGCCCGCCCTGCCCGCTCGCGGCGACGGCCATGTTGCCGCCGACCAGGAACGCCAGCCCGCCGAACATCTTCTTCTCGCGCACCTCGTGCCCGGCCACCGCGGGCTCGTCCACGAGGAGGTCACGCAGCCGCTGGGCCAGCCCTTCGTCGTACGCCATGGGAGCAGGTTAGGCGCGCCTGCCGACATCGGAGAGAGGACAGGCTGCCCTGCTAGCATCGCGGCGCCACTACGCACACGACCTTGGGGAGCTGGAATGGGCTGGGAGAGCTCGTTGGACGTCGACGACTTCTGGACGAAGGGCTATGTCGTCCTGCCGGGCGTCTACTCGCCGGAGGAGATCGCCGAGATCCGGGATGCGGTCTACGCCTCCGAGGGCCAGGGCGGTGACCTGCTCGCCAACCCGCGGCTGCGCCACCTGCTCACCGACGGCCGGATGACCGAGGTCGCCAAGCGCCTGCTCGGCACCGACGACATCCTCTACGCCGGCGACAGCTCCTTCACGATCAACGGCACGCAGCGCGGTTGGCACAAGGACAACACCGACCGGCTCGACCCGAAGGCGCCGGACTGGGACGACCGCTACACCCAGCTCCGGTTCGGCATCTACTGCCAGGACCACGTCCACCACACCGGTGGGCTGAACCTGAAGATCGGCAGCCACGACATCCCCAACCTGACCGACGGGGAGACGCTCTACGTCAAGACGCAGCCGGGCGACCTGGCCGTCTGGAGCATGCGGATCACCCACTCCGGCAACGGCATGCTGCTCAAGGACCCCGAGGCGGCGTACCCGGACCCCTCGGAGCAGAAGGACATCGACCCCGAGCTGGTGACGCCGGCCGACGGTGACCGGATCGCGGTGTTCGCGCACCTGGGCGCCGACGACAAGCACGGCCGTCGCTACGCCGACTACCTCAAGACCCGCACCTACATGGTCAACGCGTGGCGCCTGCGCCCCTACGACGACGAGTCGCGCGCCGCCGCGAAGGCCGCCGGGCTGAGCCTGCGGGACATGCCGGCCGAGGTGATGGACGACCCGCGCGCCGGTCTCGACGCGCAGTGGCAGCCCTACCCGTACCCCGGCTGGACGCCGCCCGCCTCCAAGGCCGCCGCGAAGAAGGCGCCGCCGAAGAAGAAGGCCGCTCCGGCTCCGCCGCCCCCGCCGCAGGGCCTCAAGGCGCGCGGCAAGGCCGCCGTGCGGGGCGCCCTGGCCGGTTGGCGCGGGGGTCGCTGAGCCCTACGACGACGGCTGCCAGGCCGGGTCGCGGCCGATGAAGCCGACGAGCCGGTCCTGGACGTCGGCGTCGTCCGCGACCGGGACCTTCGGTCCGTACTGACCGCTCTGACGCAGTATCTCGTCGAGCGGCTGCATGCCCTCGAGCATCGTCCGGCAGCGCTCCGCGTCGAGCCGGTCGTCCTGACCGGTCGCGCGGGCGAGGTCCCAGGTGTGCAGGAACACGTCGCCGGTGTAGAACTGCGCGACCGCCTGGGGGAGCGGCAGCTGCGGCAGGCGCGGGTGCGCGAAGGTGACCTCGGCGCTGGCGGGGTCGTCGAGCACCGCCTGCACGGCCGCGGTGTGCTGCTCCCACGCCGCGACCGGGTCGTCGTCGGCCGAGGGGACCGCCGGCAGGCGCAGGGCCGAGCCGTCGGCGAGGAACGCCGGGAACCACTCCACCAGGTGTCGTACGACGTCGCGGGCCCGCCAGTCCGGCACCGGTGTCGGGGCGTCCCAGTCGCCCACCCCGCGGACCCGGTCGGTGAAGGTGCCGGCGACCGCGCGGTGCTCCTCGGCGGGGGTCACGCCCGCTCCTCGGCGAGACCGGCGAGCACGCGGTCCAGCGCGGCGTACCCCTCGTTGACGCCCACCTCCATCCCGCTCGCCAGCATGCCGGCGCGGGACTCGAAGTCGTAGACGACGGACAGCGCCTCCAGCCGGGTGCGCCCGCCGGGCAGCTCGACGAAGACCAGGGTGTCGAGGCTGACGGCGTCCGGCATCTCCTCGAAGCCGAAGGTCTGCACGATCTTCTCGTTCTCGTCCACCCGGTGCACCGCGCCGTAGAAGTGGGCGACGGCCTCGCCCTCGCGGGTCGCGGTGTAGCGGTACCCACCGCCCGTGCGGATGTCCCACACGTCGATGTCCATGCCGATCGAGTCCGGTCCCATCCACTGCTTCACCAGGTCCGGCTCCACGTGCGCGCGGAACACCAGCTCGCGTGGTGCGTCGAACTCGCGGACCATCCGCACGGTGGGGACGTCGGGGTCGGCCTCGATGAGGGTCTCGGGGGTGGTGTGCGTGGTCATCCTGCTGCTCCTTCGGCTCGCTGCTGCTGAGTGTCGGTGGCGGGGGAGTCCTGGCCCTGCATCCGGGCGAGGACCTGGTCGAGGCGGCGATAGCGCTCCTCGGCCCGCTGCTGGTACTTCTCGATCCACTTCGTCATCAGGTCGAACACCTCCGCGTCCAGGTGCACCGGCCGCCGCTGCGCGTCCTTGCTGCGCCGCACCAGGCCGGCCTCCTCCAGCACCTTCAGGTGCTTGGAGACGGCCTGGAGCGAGACGTCGTACGGCGCCGCCAGCTCGCCGACGGTCGCGTCACCGGCGGCCAGCCGGGCCACCATGTCGCGCCGGGTGGGGTCGGCGAGGGCGCCGAAGACCCGGGAGAGCCGGTCGTCGTTGTCAACCATGTGGTTGAGCAAACACCTGAAGCGGCTGATTGTCAACCATCTGGTTGAGGAAGCTGCGGGTCATCTACCCGGGTGTTGTGGCCTCTACCCGGGTGGTCGACCACCCTGGTAGAGGCAAGAACACGTAGTTACAAGTGCGGCGCCGCGCTCAGCCGCGCACCATCGGCGGCTGGACGGCGCGGGCCGGACCCCGGCGGTAGAGCAGTGCGGGCCGGCCGCCGGTGCCGGTCGCCTCGCCCCGGTCGTCGGTCGGGACGACGAAACCCTCCGTGCCGAGGACCTTGCGGCGGAAGTTGCCGAGGTCGGGCGGGGAGCCCCACACGGCGGCGTACACGCGCCGGAGCTCGGGGAGGGTGAACGGCTCGGCGACGAACTCGGTGGCCAGGGTCGTGTACTCCAGCTTGGCGCGCACCCGCTCCCGCGCGTCGACGAGGATCTGGTGGTGGTCGAAGGCCAGTGTCGGCCCGTGCTCGTCCTCCAGCAGGTCGTCGACCACCCACCAGCGCGCGTCGGCGGCGTCGGTGCCGGCCTGGGGCTCGGGGAGGTCGGGCGCGAGAGCGACGTGGGCGACCGAGACCACGCGCATCCGCGGGTCACGGTCGGGGGCGGAGTAGGTCCGGAGCTGCTCCAGGTGGCCCGGGAAGCGCTCGACGCCGGTCTCCTCGCGCAGCTCGCGCCAGGCCGCCTGCTCGGCGTCCTCGTCCGGCTCGACGAAGCCGCCGGGGAGCGCCCACGAGCCGGCGTACGGGTCCTCGCCGCGCTCGACGAGGAGCACCGCCAGGGCGCCGTCGCGGATGGTGAAGATCGCCAGGTCCACGGCGACCGCGAACGGCGGGTGGGTGGACGTCATGCCGTCACCTCCACGCCCGCGCCGGCCAGCTCGGCGAGCGCCGCCTGCGACGACTCCGGCGCGACGCCGGCGTGCAGGCCTGGCAGCAGCCGGACCGCGAGGCCGGCCTTGCGCGCGTCCAGCGCGGTGGCCCGGACGCAGTAGTCGGTGGCGATCCCGGAGACGTCGACCTCGGTGACGCCGGCGGCGTGCAGCACGTCAGCCAGCCGCTCGCCGGCGTCGGTGACCCCCTCGAAGGCGGAGTACGCCGGCATGCCCATGCCCTTGACCACGTGGTGCGTGACGGCAGCGGTGTCGAGCTCGGGGGCGTAGTCCGAGCCGGGCTGGCCCTGCACGCAGTGCACGGGCCAGGTGGTCACGTAGTCGGGATCCTCGCCGGGGGCGTGGAAGTGCCCGCCGTTGCTGTCGCCGGCGTGGTGCCAGTCGCGGGAGGCGGCGACGACGGCGTACTCCCCGGCGTGCGCGGTCAGGTGCGCGCTGATCCGGGCGGCGACCTCGCGGCCTCCGGTGACACCGAGCGAACCGCCCTCGACGAAGTCGTTCTGCACGTCGACGACGATCAGGGCGCGGGTGGCTTCACTGGTCATGGGGTGCTGTCCTCTCGCAGGCTGGCGGTCAGGTACGACGCCCCCGCGGCCACGCTGCGCGCGTCGGCCGGGAGGGTGGTCAGGGTGGTGGCGGCGAAGTCGCGGACCTCGGTCAGCGCCGGACGGTGCACGACCTCGCCGGCCCGGACCAGCGGCACCTGCACCGGCCGCGCCTCCGGGTCCGGGGGAGAGGCGTCGTGCGCGGTGAAGAACTCCGCGGTGAGCAGGCCGTCGGCGTCGTAGGTCCGGTAGGGCCGCTTGCGGCCACCGACCGAGGCCTTGTCCTGGGACTTCTTCGCGACCGGTCGCAACGGGGCGCCCTCGCCGTCGGCGATCGCGACCAGCTTGTAGACCATGCTCGCGGTGGGGTGTCCCGAGCCGGTGGCGACGCGGGTGCCGACGCCGTAGCCGTCGATGGGGGCGTCGGCGAGCGCGGCGATGACGAACTCGTCCAGGTCGCTGGTCACCACGATCCGGGTGCCGGTGGCGCCGAGGGAGTCGAGCAGCGCCCTCGCCTTGTGCGACTCCTCGGCCAGGTCGCCGGAGTCGAGGCGGATCGCGCCCAGCCCGGGGCCGGCCACCTCGACCGCCGTTCGGATGCCCTGCGCGATGTCGTAGGTGTCCACGAGCAGGGTGGTACCCACCCCCAGGGCCTCCACCTGGCTGCGGAAGGCATCGGCCTCGGTGGCGTGCGCGAGGGTGAACGCGTGCGCCGCGGTGCCGGCTGTGGGGACGCCGAAGTGCCGGCCGGCGGCGAGGTTGGAGGAGGTCGCGAAGCCGGCGACGTACGCCGCCCGGGCCGTGGCGACCGCCGCCTGCTCGTGCGTGCGACGCCCGCCCATCTCGATGATGGGCCGGCCCTGGGCGGCGTCGACCATCCGCGCGGCCGCGCTGGCGATCGCGGTGTCGTGGTTGAGGATGCTCAGCACGATCGTCTCCAGCAGCAGGCACTCGCCGAGCGTGCCGGTGACGGTGAGGACCGGGCTGCCGGGGAAGTAGAGGTCGCCCTCGCGGTAGCCGTCGACGTCGCCGGTGAAGTGGAACTCGCGCAGCCAAGCGGCGGTCTGCTCGCCCACGACGCCCTCCTCCTGCAACCAGGCGACCTCGTCGGCATCGAAGGTGAACGCCTCGATCGCGGCGAGCAGGCGGCCGAGTCCGCCGAGCATCCCGTAGCGGCGGCCCTCGGGGAGCCGGCGGGCGAACGCCTCGAAGACCGCCGGGCGGTCGACGCTGCCGTCGCGGACGAAGGAGTCGAGCATGGTCAGCTCGTAGCGGTCGGTCAGCAGTCCGGTGCGGTCCATCGCGACTCCTCCAGTTGTAGTCAAAATGACTATAACACCCGTGGCCTACGGTTTCCATCATGTCGGGCGCGGACGAGGCTGCCGAGGCCCACGAGCGCGGGCTCGCCGCGCGTCGTGACGAGCGTCGCCGCCGGGGAGCGTTCTACACCCCTCCGGAGCTGGTCTCCTGGATGCTCGACCGTTCCGGGCTCGTTCCGGGTGCGCCCGTCCTCGATCCGGCCTGCGGCACCGGGCACTTCCTCGTCGCCGCGGCCCAGCGCGTCGGCGTCGCGGCGGTGCACGGCTCCGACCTCGACGCCGACGCGGTCCGGATCGCCCGCGAGCGGCTCGCCGCGCTCGACCCGGGCGTCCCCGCGGAGCGGATCGCCGCGCAGGTCGTGGTCGCCGACGGGCTCACCGCCTGGACCGGGCGCCGGTTCGCCGCCGTGGTGGGGAATCCGCCGTTCCTGGGGCAGCTGCGGCGTCGTACCGCCGGGCAGTCGGAGGGCAGCCGCCGCGGGCTGGGCGCCTACACCGACACCAGCGCGGTCTTCCTGCACCGCGCCCTCGACCTCGTCGAGGACGGGGGTGTCGTGGCGCTCGTGCAGCCGCTGTCGGTGCTCGCGACCCGCGACGCCGGTCCGGTGCGCCGGGCGGTCGCCGAGCGCGGCGCGATCACCGACTTCTGGTGCTCGCCGACCCCGGTCTTCGAGGGCACGCCGGTGCTCACCTGCGTCCCGGTCGTCCGCGTCGGCGCGGGCCCGGCGACCGACCCGGACGACTGGGGCGGCCTCGCCGCGACGTCCTTCGGCATCCCCGAGGTCGTGCTGCCGGACGGGCGCGTCCTCGGCGAGATCGCCACCTGCACGGCGGACTTCCGCGACCAGTTCTACGGCTTGGTGCCCTTCGTCCGCGACGACCCGGGCGGCACGCCACTGGTCACCACCGGCCTGATCGAGCCGGCCGAGTGCCGGTGGGGCAGCGTGCCCACCCGCTTCGCCCGGCAGCGGTACGACGCCCCGGCGGTCGACCTCGACGCCCTCCGCGCGGACGGCCGGCTCGCCACGTGGGCCGACGCGCGGCTGGTGCCCAAGCTCCTCGTCGCCGCCCAGGGGCGGGTGATCGAAGCGGTCGTCGACGCGAGGGGGGAGTGGTTGCCGTCGGTGCCGGTGCTCAGCGTCGTACCGGACGATCCTGCCGACCTGTGGCGCCTGCTGGCGGTGACCCTGGCTCCGCCGGTCGTCGCGCACGCGGCCGCGCGCTACCTGGGGACGGGGCTCACGCCCGGCTCGGTCAAGGTCAGCGCGCGCCAGCTCGCCGCGCTGCCGCTGCCCGCCGACGAGCACGCGTGGGCCGAGGGCGCCGACCTCGCGCGGCAGGCACAGCAGGCCGGCCACCCGGAGAAGGCGGGCTTGCTGCAGGCGACCGCGCGGGTGATGGACGCGGCCTACGGAGGCTCAGGCGCCGCGCTCGACTGGTGGGGAGAGCGGGTCTCGCGCGACTGAGGGCGGAGGCGTCAGCGGCGGGCCATCGGGCGAGTCACGACGACGTACCGGAAGCCGAGCATCCGCTGGAAGTGGCGGACCCCGTTGGTCTGCACGGCCGGCGCCTCGGTGTCGAGCAGGTGGCGCACCCCGCGCGCGGACAGCTCCGTCACCAGGTCGTACGTCGAGAGCCACCGCGCCAACGTGTGGTGCTCGCTCGCCCCCAGGGTGCGGAAGTAGCGCAGGCACGACCAGGCGCCGTCCACCGGCGTCACGGAGAGCAGGACCGGTCGGCCGTGCAGCTCGCAGACCCGCCACAGCGGGTGGTCGAGGAGGTCGTCGTTGTCGGGCTGCGCGACGCGGTAGGTGTCGAGCCGGTGCCGCTGCTCCATGGCGTTGGCGCGCTTCAGCAGCGCGACCCGCTCGTGCGGCTGCACGGCACGACAGGTGAGGCCGGCCTGCTCGGCCTTGCGCAGCATCCGCCGCATCGTCTGCTGGCGGCGGCCCTCCAGCAGGGTGGCCGGGTCGTCGGGGACCGTGAGCACCGCCGCGCCGAAGAGCGCGAAGTCGTGGCGGGTCAGCCGTCGCCGCCGCAAGGTGGTCAGCAGGGCGTGGGCGCCGGCGCCGGTGCCGGGCTCGTAGCGCAGCCGCGGCAGCCGACGGACCTGGCGCAGGCCCTTCCAGGTGGCGGCGGGGTGGCGCGCGGCGAAGCGGAGCCGGCCGGAGCCGGCGTCGCCGACGCGGTCCCAGAACGCGGCGACGTCCTCGTCGTACCGCTCGTAGCCTGCCACCGCACGTCCCTCGAGATCCGCACCCGGCTGCCCACACAGCCGCCGGCGACGATAGCCCGTGCGCCGGAGACTGGCCCGGTTCGCCAGGGCTCGGTTCTCGGAACCGGCAACGTCACCGGCCGTGGAGGCGGCGGCTCAGCACCGTGGCGGTGTCGACGACGGCCTCGGCGAGCGCCGTCGCCGGCGGTCGCTCGTCGACCGGATAGGTCACCGCGACCCCGGCCACGGGCAGGCCGTTGTGGTCGAGCACCGCCGCTGCCACGCTCGCCATGCCCGCGGTCACCTCGCCGTCCTCGGTCGCGTGCCCGCGGCGCCGCGTCGCGGCGAGCACGTTGCGCAGCGCGGTGGGGGAGCCGGGGCCCACGCCGGTGCGGTCGACGAAGGCCGCGCGGTCGGGGTAGAGGGCGCGGACCTGGTTGGCCGGCAGGTGCGCGAGGATCGCCCGCCCGCTCGCGGTCAGGTGCGAGGGCAGCCGTACGCCGACGTCGGTCACCAGGGGCGGACGGCCGGGCGCGCGCTCCTCGACGACGTAGAGCACGTCGCGCCCGTGCGGCACCGCCAGGTGCGCGCTGTGCCCGGTGCGGTCGGCGAGCGCGGCCAGCGGACGGCGGGCGATCCGTTGCAGCGGCGCCTGCCGGGAGTAGCCGCTGCCGACCTCGAACGCCGCGACCCCCAGCCCGAAGCGCCGGTCGTCGGCGAGGTGCACCACGAATCCCTCCTCGGCCATCGCCTGCAGCAGGTGGTACGTCGTGGAGCGTGGGATCCCCAGCTCCCGCGCGATCCGCTCCACCGCCACCGGCTCGGGCTGGCCCGCCAGGAAGCGCAGCACCCGCAGCGTCCGGGTCGCCGCCGGGACCTGTGCCATCCATTCCCCCGATCGTCTCGAATCCGAGACTGATGATCGCGGACAGGTCTGGCGCGCGCCACCCCTCACAGATGAAATCGAGGCATGGAGAAGGTGACGGTCGGCACCGGTGCGGTGTCCTTCGAGGACGTGGTGGCGGTGGCCCGTGAGGGCGCCGGAGTGGTGCTGGGCGAGGACGCCCTGGCCGCGATCGACAAGGCCCGGGCGGTGATCGAGGACCTCGCGGCCTCGCCGACACCGCACTACGGCGTCTCGACCGGCTTCGGTGCGCTGGCCACCCGGCACATCGCGCCCGAGCTGCGCGCGCAGCTGCAGCGCTCGCTGGTGCGCTCGCACGCCGCGGGCAGCGGGCCCGAGGTCGAGCGTGAGGTCGTGCGGGCGCTCATGCTGCTGCGGCTCTCGACGCTCGCGACCGGCCACACCGGCGTACGACGGGAGACGGCCGAGCTCCTCGCCGGGCTGCTCACCGCCGGGATCACCCCGGTGGTGCACGAGTACGGCTCGCTCGGGTGCTCCGGCGACCTGGCCCCGCTCGCGCACTGCGCGCTGGCACTGATGGGCGAGGGCCCGGTCCGCACGGCCGACGGCGAGCTGACCGACGCCGCGACCGCCCTGGCGGCGGCCGGGCTGACGCCGGTGCAGCTGCAGGAGAAGGAGGGCCTGGCGCTGATCAACGGGACCGACGGCATGCTCGGCATGCTGGTGCTGGCGATCCACGACCTCACCGACCTGCTCCGGGTCGCCGACGTCTCCGCGGCGATGTCGGTGGAGGGCCAGCTCGGCACCGACCGGGTCTTCGCCCCCGAGCTGCAGGCGATCCGGCCGCACCCCGGCCAGGCGCTGTCCGCCGCCAACCTCACCGCGCTGCTGCGCGACTCCGGTGTCGTCGCCTCGCACCGTGGGCCCGACTGCAACCGGGTCCAGGACGCCTACTCGCTGCGCTGCTCGCCGCAGGTGCACGGTGCCGCCCGCGACACGGTCGCCCACGCGGCCACCGTCGCGTCGCGCGAGCTCGCCGCCGCCGTCGACAACCCGGTCGTCCTCGCCGACGAGGGCCGCGTGGAGTCCAACGGCAACTTCCACGGCGCGCCGGTCGCCTACGTGCTCGACTTCCTCGCGATCGTCGCGGCCGACGTGGCCTCGATCGCGGAACGTCGTACCGACCGCTTCCTCGACAAGTCCCGCAACCACGGCCTGCCGCCGTTCCTCGCCGACGACCCGGGTGTCGACTCCGGCCTGATGATCGCGCAGTACACCCAGGCGGCGATCGTCTCCGAGCTCAAGCGCCTGGCCAACCCGGCCAGCGTCGACTCGATCCCGTCGAGCGCGATGCAGGAGGACCACGTCTCGATGGGCTGGTCGTCCGCGCGCAAGCTGCGCAAGGCCGTCGACGGCCTGAGCCGCGTGCTCGCCATCGAGCTCATGACGGCGGCCCGTGCGCTCAACCTGCGGGTCTCGACCGGCTCGACCGCCGGCACCGCCCCCGGACCGGGCACCGGCGCGGTCGTGGACCTGCTCCGCGACGCCGGCGTCGGCGGTCCCGGCACCGACCGGTTCCTCGCGCCCGAGATCGACACCGCCCACCAGCTCGTCACCAGCCGTGCGGTCACCAACGCCGTCACGAACGCGATCGGAGGACTCGCATGAACGTCTCGACAGGCTCGACCAACGAGAGGCTGCCCATCCACGCCGCCACCGGCACCGAGCTGACCGCCAAGAGCTGGCAGACCGAGGCCCCGCTGCGGATGCTGATGAACAACCTCGACCCGGAGAACGCCGAGCGCCCCGAGGACCTCGTCGTCTACGGCGGCACGGGCAAGGCCGCTCGCAGCTGGGAGGCCTACGACGCCCTGGTGCGCACCCTGCGCGACCTCGAGGACGACGAGACGATGCTCGTGCAGAGCGGCAAGCCGGTCGGCGTCATGCGGACGAACGCGTGGGCGCCGCGGGTGCTGATCGCGAACTCCAACCTCGTCGGCGACTGGGCCAACTGGGAGGAGTTCCGCCGCCTGGAGGACCTGGGACTGACGATGTACGGCCAGATGACGGCCGGCTCGTGGATCTACATCGGCACCCAGGGCATCCTGCAGGGCACCTTCGAGACGTTCGCCGCGGTCGCCGACAAGCGCTTCGGCGGCACGCTGGCCGGCACGATCACGCTGACCGCCGGCCTGGGTGGCATGGGTGGTGCGCAGCCGCTCGCCGTCACCATGAACGACGGCGTCGCGATCTGCGTCGACGTGGACGCCTCGCGCATCCAGCGCCGCATCGAGCACCGCTACCTCGACGTCCGGGCCGACTCCCTGGAGCACGCGCTGGAGCTGGCGGTCGCCGCCCGCGACGAGCGTCGCGCGCTCTCCATCGGCCTGCTCGGGAACGCCGCCGAGGTCTTCCCGCGGCTGCTGGAGATGAAGGCGCCGATCGACGTCGTCACCGACCAGACCTCCGCCCACGACCCGCTGTCCTACCTGCCCGTCGGCGTCCCGTTCGAGGAGTGGCACCAGCGCGCGGAGGCCGACCCCGCCGGGTTCACCAAGGAGGCGCAGGCCTCGATGGCCGCGCACGTGCGGGCGATGGTGGAGCTCCAGGACGCCGGTGCCGAGGTCTTCGACTACGGCAACTCGATCCGCGACGAGGCGCGCAAGGGCGGCTACGACCGGGCGTTCGAGTTCCCCGGATTCGTCCCGGCCTACATCCGCCCGCTCTTCTGCGAGGGCAAGGGCCCGTTCCGCTGGGCCGCGCTGTCGGGCGACCCGGCCGACATCGCCGCCACCGACAAGGCGATCCTCGAGCTGTTCCCGGAGAACGAGCGGCTGCGCAAGTGGATCACCATGGCCCAGGAGCGGGTGCACTTCCAGGGCCTGCCGGCCCGGATCTGCTGGCTGGGCTACGGCGAGCGCCACCTCGCCGGGCTCAAGTTCAACGAGATGGTCGCCAACGGCGAGCTGAAGGCACCGGTCGTGATCGGGCGCGACCACCTCGACTGCGGCTCGGTCGCCTCGCCCTACCGGGAGACCGAGGCGATGCTCGACGGGTCCGACGCGATCGCCGACTGGGCGCTGCTCAACGCTCTGGTCAACACCGCCTCCGGTGCCTCGTGGGTCTCCATCCACCACGGTGGTGGCGTCGGCATGGGCCGCTCGATCCACGCCGGCCAGGTGTGCGTCGCCGACGGCACGGACCTGGCGGCTGCGAAGATCGAGCGTGTGCTGACCAACGACCCGGGCATGGGCGTCATCCGTCACGTCGACGCGGGCTACGACCGCGCGACCGAGGTCGCCGCCGAGCGCGGCGTCACCATCCCGATGCAGCAGGACCCGGTGCATGGCTGACTTCGAGCGGATGTGGGCCGACCTCGCGCCGATCGGGCGCTCGTCGGCCTCCGGCGGCTACTTCCGCCAGCCCTGGCTGGCGGCGGAGCTGGAGCTGCGCGCCTGGTTCCGCTCGGCGGCGGCCGACCGCGGCCTGGAGGTCGAGGAGGACCCGCTCGGCAACCTGGTCGCCTGGTGGGGGCCCGAGGGCCTGCCCGGGCGCCTGCTGACCGGCTCACACCTCGACTCCGTCCTCGACGGGGGTGCCTACGACGGCCCGCTCGGTGTCGTCTCGTCCTTCGCCGCCCTCGACCTGCTGGTCGCCCGGGGCGTCACCCCCGCGCGGCGGCTGGGTGTCGCGGCCTTCGTCGAGGAGGAGGGCTCCCGCTTCGGCCGGGCCTGCCTCGGCTCCCGGCTCGCCGTGGGCGCCACGTCCTGGGCCGAGGCGCGCGAGCTGACCGACCGCGACGGCGTACGCCTCGGTGACGTCGTCGAGGGCGGCACGTCCACGCTGCTCGACGGCGTGGAGGCGTACGTCGAGCTGCACGTCGAGCAGGGCCGGGGCCTCGTCGACCGTGACGCTCCCGTCGGCGTGCACAGCGGGATCTGGCCGCACGGGCGCTACCGCTACGACATCGCCGGCCGGGCCGACCACGCGGGCACCACCCGGATGGAGGACCGCGCCGACCCGATGCTCACCTACGCGATGACCGCGCTGGCCGCCAACAAGCAGGCCCGCCTCTCGGGCCAGCGGGCGACCTTCGGCCGGATCGACGTCCGCCCCAACGGCACCAACGCGGTGCCCTCCCACGTCACCGCCTGGCTGGACGCCCGGGCGGAGTCCGACGAGGCCCTGGCCAGCCTGGTCGCCGCGATCGAGAAGCAGGCCTCCGACCGGGCCGGCCGCGACGGCACCACCGTCGAGGTGACTCCCGAGTCGGTGAGTGGCGAGGTCTCCTTCGACACCGCCCTGCGTGAGCGGGTCGGCGCCGGCCTGCCGGTGCTGCCCACCCAGGCCGGCCACGACGCGGGGATCCTGCAGGCGGCGGGCATCCCGAGCGCGATGCTCTTCGTCCGCAACCCCAGCGGGGTCTCGCACTCGCCCGCCGAGACCGCTGCCATGGACGACTGCCTCGCCGGTGTCGAGGCGCTGGCCGACGCCCTCGCCGGGCTGGTCGCATGACCGCCTGGCTGCTGCAGCGAGCCTGGGTCGACGGCGCGGTCCGCGACTCGGTGCGCGTCGAGGTCGAGGACGGTGTCTTCACCGCCGTCGAGCCCGACGCCACCCGCACGGCCACCCCGCTGCGTGGGCTGACCCTGCCCGGTTTCGCCAACACGCACAGCCACGCCTTCCACCGGGCCCTGCGCGGGCGCACGCAGCGGGGGAGCGGCACCTTCTGGACCTGGCGCGAGCAGATGTACGCCGTCGCGGCCCGGCTCGACCCGGACTCCTACTTCGAGCTCGCCCGGGCGACGTACGCCGAGATGCTCTCCGCGGGCTACACCTCGGTGAGCGAGTTCCACTACGTCCACCACCAGCCCGACGGCACGCCGTACGACGACCCGAACGCGCTGGGCCATGCGCTCGTGGCCGCCGCGGAGGCCACGGGCATCCGGCTGACGCTGGTCGACACCTGCTACCTCGCCGGCGGGATCGGCGAGCCGTTGGGTGCCGCGCAGCGCCGCTTCGGCGACGTCGACGCGGACCGCTGGGCCGAGCGGGTGGCCGCGATCCGGCACGACCGGGTCGGCGGCGCGATCCACTCGGTGCGAGCGGTCCCGCGCGAGCAGATGCCCACGGTGGTGGCCGCGACCGAGGGCCGCCCGCTGCACGTGCACGTGTCCGAGCAGCCGGCCGAGAACGAGGCCTGCGTGGCGGCGTACGGGCTCACCCCGGTCGCGCTGCTCGCCGACGCCGGCGCGCTCGGGCCGGACACCACGGCCGTGCACGCCACGCACCTGACGCCCGCCGACATCGCGCTGCTGGCCGGCAGTGACTGCGAGGTCAGTCTCTGCCCGACGACCGAACGCGACCTCGGCGACGGGATCGGTCCGGCGCGCGCGCTGGCCGACGCGGGGGTGCGGCTGAGCATCGGCAGCGACAGCCAGGCGGTCGTCGATCCCTTCGAGGAGCTGCGTGCCGTCGAGATGGACGAGCGGCTGGCCTCCATCGAGCGTGGACGTTTCGGTGCGGCCGACCTGCTGTCCCGTGCCACCGGGCGGATCGCCGTCGGCGAGCCCGCCGACCTGGTGACCGTCGACCTGCACTCGCCGCGCACCGCCGGCACGGGCGCGGACGAGCACACCGCGGTCTTCGCGGCCGGCGCCGCCGACGTCACCCAGGTGGTCGCGGGTGGCCGGGTCGTCTTCGACGGCGACCACGGGCGCGTCGGCCGCGCGCTCGGCACCGCGATCGAGAGGCTGTGGGCGTGAGCACCCTCATCACCGCCATCGGCGAGCTCGTCACCAACGACCCGGCCCGTCCGGTCCGCACCGACGCCGCCGTGGTCGTCGAGGACGGACGGATCGCCTGGGTGGGCGACGCCGCCGACGCGCCCGCCGCCGACGAGGTCGTCGACGCCGCGGGTCGGGCCGTGCTGCCGGGCTTCGTCGACAGCCACAGCCACCTGGTCTTCGCGGGCGACCGGTCGCAGGAGTTCCGCGCACGCATGGCCGGCGAGCCGTACGCCGCCGGGGGCATCCGCACCACCGTCGCCGCCACCCGGGCCGCCTCCGACGAGACGCTCGCCGCGGGAGTGGCCCGCCACGTCGCGGAGATGCGCCGCCAGGGCACCACGACCGTGGAGATCAAGTCCGGCTACGGGCTCTCGGTCGACGACGAGGCGCGCTCGCTGCGGGTCGCCCGTGGGTTCACCGACGAGACCACCTTCCTCGGCGCGCACGTGGTGCCGCCCGAGCACACCGACGACCCCGCCGGGTACGTCGACCTGGTCACCGGTCCGATGCTGGCCGCCGCGGCGCCGTACGCCCGGTGGATCGACGTGTTCTGCGAGACCGGCGCCTTCGACGCCGACCAGGCGCGCACGATCCTGCGCGCGGGCGAGGCAGCCGGTCTGGGGGGCCGGCTGCACGCCAACCAGCTCGGTCCCGGCCCGGGCGTCGCGCTGGCGGCCGAGCTCGGGCTGACCGCGGTCGACCACTGCACCTACCTCACCGACGACGACGTGCACGCCCTGCGCGACGCCGGCACGGTGGCGACCCTGCTGCCGGGCGTGGAGTTCAGCACCCGCCAGCCCTACCCGTCCGGACGCCGCCTGATCGACGCCGGCGTCACCGTCGCGATCGCCAGCGACTGCAACCCGGGCTCCTGCTACACCAGCTCGCTGCCGTTCTGCATCGCCCTCGCCGTGCGGGAGATGGGGATGACGCCGCTCGAGGCGGTCTGGTCGGCGACCGCCGGGGGAGCGGCCGCGCTGGGCCGCGACGACATCGGCACCCTGGCGCCGGGCAAGCGCGCCGACCTGGTGCTGCTGGACGCGCCGAGCCACGTGCACCTGGCCTACCGGCCCGGCGTACCGCTCGTCGTGCGGACCTGGGGCTCCTAGCCTCCGTCCATGAGCCGGCGGCGCGGGATCCTGCTCGCCGTCGGCGGGGCGCTCCTCGTCGTCGCCGTCGTGGGCGGCCTCGTCTTCCAGCCCTGGTTGCTCTTCGTCGACCAACGCGTCGACGAGGCCGATGACGCCAGCGCCGTGGTCGGCACGGCCAGTGGCGGGCTCAGCGACACCGCTGTCCCCACGGCCGGGGCGAGCGGTCCGACCCGCGTCGTCCTGGCCGCGGGCGACTTCGTCGACGCCGAGCACGGCACGACCGGACGCGCGACGATCTTCCGCCGCAGCGACGGCACCCGCTTCCTGCGCATCACCGGCCTCGACACCTCGAACGGCCCGGACCTGCACGTGTGGCTCACCGACCGGCCCAGCGGCGGCGCCTGGGGCAGCTACGACGACGGTGCCCACGTCCGGCTCGGCGAGCTCAAGGGCAACCAGGGCGACCAGAGCTATCCGGTGCCGAAGGGCGCCGATCTCGCCCGGATGCGGCCGGTGGTCATCTGGTGCGACCGGTTCGACGTGGCGTTCGGAACCGCGCCGCTCGCCTGATCCGGCCGCAGTTCGGGCTAGCGTGCCCGCATGGAGCTGTCCGACGACGCTGCCCAGGGGTCCATGCCGAGCGCGCGCCGCGGCCGGTCGATCGTGGTCGACGGCTGGTTCGCCAGCCACGCCGACGCCGGCACGCCGGGCCCGCACCTGCGGCTGCGCGCCTCCGACCTCGAGGAGCTCGTCGTCCGCACCGACCAGGTGCCGCTGCTGTGCGCCCTGCTGCAGGCGGTCGCCGAGAAGACCGACGCCCAGTGGGCGGTCGACGGCGAGGAGTACGCCGAGACGGTCGTCCGCCGGTCGCCCGACCCCCAGGACCCGGAGGTCGAGCGGGCCGCCGCGCTCGACCGGCTGCGGTTCGCGGCGGCGGTCGGCGAGCAGGCCGAGGAGGTGCTCGCACTGGTCCGTGCGGCCGAGAGCACCGACGAGGCGGTCGATGCGGTCGCCGCCCTGCTCGACACCGATCCGGTGCAGGTGCTCGGCCGCCTGGCGCGCTTCAACCTGCTCGGGCTGACCAGGCCGGCGGTGCAGCGGCGCACGCAGCTGCTGGCCGGCGAGGACTGAGCGGTGCAGCACCTGCGGATCACCTCGCCGGGCGCCCTCACCCCGGCCGTCCTCGACCTGCTGCGCGCGGACCCGGCGGTCACCGGCCTCACCTGCGTCCACGGTGCCGCACTGCGCCCGGAGGGCGACCTGGTGGAGGCGGACCTGCCCCGCGAGGCGGTCAACGAGGTCGTGGACGGGCTGCGGGCGATCGGCGTGCACCGCGAGGGCTCCGTGCACGTCGTACCGGTGGCGACCTGGACCTCCCAGCCCGCCCACGACGCCGAGCGGGAGACCCCGGGCTCCTCCGCCGACGCGGTCGTGTGGGCCGAGGTGACCCAACGCGCCTTCGACGAGTCCGAGCTGAACTGGACCTACCTGACGTTCATGACGCTGGCCACCCTCATCGCCAGCATCGCGATCGTCCTGGACTCCCAGGTCCTGGTGATCGGCGCGATGGTGCTCGGCCCGGAGTTCGTGCCGGTCGCGGCCCTCGGCCTCGCGCTCGTACGGCGCCGCCCGGCCCTGCTGCGCCATGCCGTCCGCGCGCTGGTGGTCGGCTTCGTGGTCGCCATCGTCGCGGTGACCCTCGCCGCCCTCGTCGCCCGCGGGCTGGGCTGGGTGAGCGCCGACGACGTGACCGCGCCACGGCCGGCCACCGCCTTCATCTACACCCCCGACAAGTGGTCGTTCGTCGTCGCCGTGGTGGCGGCCGCTGCCGGCGTCCTCTCGCTCACCTCGGCCAAGGTCGGCGGGCTGTCGGGAGTCTTCATCTCGGTCACCACCATCCCCGCGGCCGGGAACGTCGCTTTGGGACTGGCGTTCGGGCTCGGCGACGAGGTGCGGGGCAGCGCCCTGCAGCTGCTGTTGAACATCGCCGGGATGGCGGTCGCCGGCTGGCTGACCCTCGCCTTCCAGCAGGCGGTCTGGCGGCGGGCCTCCGAACGCCGGGCCCGGCTCGTCGCCCGGTTGCGGCACCGGGGGACCTGACCACCGCAGGTTGGCAGTCCCTCGACGGCGACTGTCCGGATCTCCCTGGTCCACCCAGCTGGCGCTCCGCGAGGATGTCCGCCATGACCACCGAGCGCGCCACGATCGAGCCCGACACCAAGGACTGGACCTGGGTGCTGGAGACGAGCTGCCCCGACTGCGGCTTCGAGCCGGGCGCCGTCGACCGCGCCACGCTCGGCGCGGCGATCCGCGAGGACGCCGACTTCTGGACCCGTGTGCTCGACGACCCGCGTGCCGGCAGCCGCCCGGCGCCGGCGGTCTGGTCGCCGACGGAGTACGCCTGCCACGTCCGCGACGTGCACCGCGTCTTCGCCGGCCGGGTCGAGCGGCTGCTCACCGAGGACGACCCGCTCTTCGACAACTGGGACCAGGACGAGACCGCCGTCGCCGAGCGCTACGACCTGCAGCGCGCGGCCGGCGTCCGTCCCGATCTCGTCGCCGCCGCCGAGGCCGTCGCGGGCTGGTACGACCGCGTCGACGACGACCAGTGGGAGCGGCCCGGACGCCGCAGCAACGGCAGCCTCTTCACCGTCGAGACGCTGGGCCGCTACCACCTGCACGACCTGGTGCACCACCGCTGGGACGTCCGGTGGATCATGGCCGGGTGAGGCACACGGAGTTCTGGGCGCGGATGGAGCAGCACCTGGGCGCCTCCTACGCGCGGTCGTGGGCCGCGCAGCAGGTGATGTCCGAGCTCGACGGCCGGACCCCGCAGGAGGCGCTCGACGCCGGCGTCGCGCCCAAGCAGGTGTGGCGGGCGGTGTGGACCGCGCTCGACCTGCCGGACAGCGAGCGGTGAGCATCCAGCGTCGTACCGTCCGGGTGCTGGCGGTCACCCAGGCGTTCGGTGCCGTCGGCATCACCATCGGCGTCGCGACGGCCTCGTTGCTGGCCCGCGACCTGTCCGGCTCCGAGACGCTGTCGGGGCTCGCCCAGACCGCGCAGGTCCTCGGTGCCGCGGTGATCTCCTTCCTGCTCGCTCCGTTGATGGCCCGGCGCGGGCGGCGGGCCGGGCTGATGACCGGGTACGTCGTGGGCGCCACCGGCGGCCTGCTCGCGGTCCTCGCCGGGGCGGTCGGCTCGATGGCGCTGCTGCTCGTGGGGGCGGTCCTGCTGGGGGCCGCGACGGCGGCCAACAGCGCCGCGCGGTACGCCGCCACCGACCTCGCCACCGACGAGACCCGTGCCCGCTCGCTGTCCCTGGTCGTGTGGGCGACCACGATCGGGGCCGTTGCCGGGCCCAACCTCACCGGTCCCGCGGGCGCCTTCGCCGACACGGTCGGGATCCCCGAGCTGACCGGGCCGTTCGCGCTCGGGGCGATGGGGATGCTGCTCGCGGCGGTCGTGGTGGCCGTGCTGCTCCGGCCCGACCCGCTCCTGCTGGCCCAGGAGCGCGCTGCGGCCGACACGGAGGCGGGGCTCCGGGCCGTCGTACCGGTGACCGGGTCGTCGTGGTCGCGGGCGATCGCGGCCGTCCGCGAGCGGCCGGTGCTCGGCCACGCCATCGGCGGGCTCGCCCTGACCCACGCCACGATGATCGGCGTGATGGTGATGACGCCGCTGCACATGGAGCACGGCGGCTCGGGCCTGGAGGTCATCGGGATCGTCATCAGCGTGCACGTGCTCGGCATGTTCGCCTTCTCGCCGGTCGTGGGCCTGCTCGCCGACCGGTTCGGCCGGCCGCCGGTGCTCGGCGCCGGGGGAGCGGTCCTCCTGGTCGCGCTGCTGCTGTGCGCCTCCGCGCCCACGGGGATGTCCTGGCAGGTCACCGCCGGCCTGTTCCTGCTCGGCCTCGGCTGGTCGCTCGCGATGGTGTCGGCCTCCACGATGGTCGCCGAGCACGCCCCGCTGGAGGCGCGCACGGACGTCCAGGGCGCCTCCGACCTCGTCATGGGCGTCACGGCCGCGGTGGCCGGCGCGCTCGCCGGCGTGATCGTCGGCGCGGCCGACTACCCCGCCCTCGCCCTGGCCAGCCTCGTGCTCGTCGTAGGGGTGCTGGGCACGGCGCTGCGGGCGGCCGGCGCGGTGGGCGCGGCGACACGCCGTACCGCCTGACCGGCTTTCGAACACCTGTTCGTTAACGTGAGCCCCACGACGGTCCACCCACCGTCCACAGGTACGACGCTCGCACGGGTTCTCCACAACAGGCACGGCTGACCAGGCTTTGTGTCGGACCCCCGTCATAGCGTCGCCGACGTACCTGGCTCACCACTCACAAAGGACAAGGCACATGGCTGGAGACGACCGGCAGAAGGCGCTGGAGACGGCGCTGCTCGGCATCGAGAAGCAGTACGGCAAGGGTTCGGTCATGCGCCTCGGCGACGACTCGCGCGCCCCTCTCGACGTGATCCCGACCGGAGCGATCGCCCTCGACGTCGCCCTCGGCATCGGCGGGCTGCCGCGCGGCCGGGTCGTGGAGATCTACGGTCCCGAGTCGAGCGGCAAGACCACGGTCGCCCTGCACGCGGTCGCCTCCGCCCAGGCCGCCGGCGGCATCGTTGCGTTCATCGACGCCGAGCACGCGCTCGACCCGGACTACGCGAAGGCCCTCGGCGTCGACACCGACGCCCTCCTGGTCTCCCAGCCCGACTCTGGTGAGCAGGCGCTGGAGATCGCGGACATGCTGATCCGCTCCGGCGCCCTCGACCTGATCGTCATCGACTCCGTCGCGGCGCTGGTGCCCCGGGCCGAGATCGAGGGCGAGATGGGCGACAGCCACGTCGGCCTCCAGGCGCGCCTGATGAGCCAGGCGCTGCGCAAGATGACCGGTGCCCTCAACCAGTCCAAGACGACGGCGATCTTCATCAACCAGCTCCGCGAGAAGATCGGCGTCATGTTCGGCTCCCCGGAGACCACCACCGGTGGCCGGGCGCTGAAGTTCTACTCCTCCGTGCGCCTCGACGTACGACGCATCGAGACCCTCAAGGACGGCACCGACATGGTCGGCAACCGGACCCGGGTCAAGGTCGTGAAGAACAAGGTGGCCCCGCCGTTCAAGCAGGCCGAGTTCGACATCATGTACGGCAAGGGCATCTCCCGCGAGGGTGGACTCATCGACGTGGGTGTCGAGGCGGGCCTCGTCCGCAAGGCCGGTGCCTGGTACACCTACGAGGGCGACCAGCTCGGCCAGGGCAAGGAGAACGCCCGTGGCTTCCTCAAGGACAATCCGGACCTGGCCAACGAGCTGGAGAAGAAGATCCTCGAGAAGCTCGGCGTCACCCCCACCGTCGACGGCGACGTCGACGACCTCTCCGACGAGCCCATCGGCGTCGATAGCTTCTGACGGGCCGAGCGTGTCGCTCGTTCCTCGCATCACGCTGCCGGCCGCGCGGTTGGCTGGCGAGGAGTCGCGTCCGCGCGGCGGCAAGCCTGCCGCCACGCGGGGACGCCGATTCCTCGGCGTCCCCGCGTCGGGCGGCTCTCGGAGTAGGTGCTGTCCGGAAGGGATCGGGGCTGCGCCGACGCCGGACGGGGTGCTGCTCGCCGGCGCCTCGGGGTGCCGTCGGCTCGTGCGACAGGTGTCCGTCACGAACGCAGACCAGGGCCGACGGCGGGGTCCCCGTCGAAGCCGCCGAGCAGCACGGCGGCAGGCGGCGGCGACGCCCGGACCCGAGCCTGGAGCGCCGACCCCCGCGCGGTCGAGTGCTGCGGGGGCCGTACGTCGACGGCGGCGGACGGGGTGCTGCTCGCCGGCGCCTCGGGGTGCCGTCGGCACGCGAACGAGTTGCCCGTCCCGAGCAGGGCCGGGGCCGACGGCGGGGTCCCCGCCGAAGCCGCCGAGCAGCGCCTCGGCAGGCGGCGGCGACGCCCGGACCCGAGCCTGGAGCGCCGACCCCCGCGCGGTCGAGTGCTGCGGGGGCCGTACGTCGACGGCGGCGGACGGGGTGCTGCTCGCCGGCGCCTCGGGGTGCCGTCGGCACGCGAACGAGTTGCCCGTCCCGAGCAGGGCCGGGGCCGACGGCGGGGTCCCCGTCGAAGCCGCCGAGCAGCGCCTCGGCAGGCGGCGGCGACGCCCGGAGTCCCGAGCGTGGAGCACCCCGACAGGCGCCGACGGCGCCGGATCAGCCGCCACGACCAGCCAGCCCTGAGCGAGAAGGAGACCAGCGATGCCCCGACGCGCAGCAGAGCCACCCGCCGATGCCCCCGGTGACGAGGCCGACCCCGAGTCGGTGGCCCGCAAGATCCTGCTCGACCAGCTGAGCATGACGGCCCGCAGCCGCCGCGAGCTGGAGGAGCGGCTGGCCCGCAAGGACGTGCCCGAGGAGGTGGCGACCCGCCTGCTCGACCGGTTCGAGGAGGTCGGCCTGGTCGACGACGAGGCGTTCGCACGCTCGTGGGTCGACAGCCGGCAGCGCACCCGCGGCCTCGCGCGGACCGCGCTGGCGGTCGAGCTGCGCCGCAAGGGCATCGCCGACGAGACCGCGCGCACGGTGCTCGCCGAGGTCGACCCGGACGAGGAGAAGGCGGCGGCCCGGGTCCTGGTCCGCAAGAAGCTGCGCAGCATGCGCGGGCTCGACGAGCAGGTCGCCGTGCGCCGGCTGGTCGGCATGCTGGCCCGCAAGGGGTACGGCGCCGGGCTGGCCTACGCCGTCGTCCGCCAGGAGCTGGCGCTGCAGGACGACCCGGACGCCGACTGCTGACCGACGCGGGGGAGTGGCGCACAATGTCCGCGTGACCACGGACGCCACCCCCGCCGCAGCTCCCGAGCGCGAGATCCTCACCTACGACCTCTTCGGCACCGCGGTGCGCGACCTCGCGCGGCAGGTGGTCGACGACGGCTTCGAGCCCGACATCGTGCTCGCGATCGCCCGCGGTGGGCTGGGACTGGCGATGGGCCTGGGCTACGCGCTGGACGTGAAGAACCTGTCGGCGGTCAACGTGGAGTTCTACACCGGTGTCGACCAGCGCCTCGACGTGCCGATGATGCTGCCGCCGACGCCGGCGGCGATCGACCTGACCGGGATGAAGGTGCTGATCGCCGACGACGTGGCCGACACGGGCAAGACGCTCGAGGTGGTGCGCGACTTCTTCGCCGACCACGTGGCGGAGGCGCGGACGGCGGTGATCTACGAGAAGCCGTGGACGGTGATCAAGCCGGAGTACGTGTGGCGTCGTACAGATGCGTGGATCGACTTCCCGTGGTCCTCGCAGCCGCCACTGGTGGACCGCCGGGGCGGCCTGGCCCACTAGTCTCGCGGCATGAGCGCGTTCCCCCTCTCGGACCTGACGGCCGGCCTGCGGATCGAGCCGGGCAGCCCGGTCGACCTCGCGGCGATCGAGACCGACGCCGCGCCGGGCTTCGACGGCAACAAGGCCGCCGGCGAGAAGGCGCTGCTGGCGCTGGCGCCGGAGCTGGAGGAGCTGCAGGAGCGGCTGTTCGCGCAGGGCAAGGCCGACGGGCGTCGGTCGATCCTGCTGGTGCTGCAGGGCATGGACACCTCCGGCAAGGGTGGGACGCTGCGCTCGACGGTCGGTCTGGTGGACCCGCAGGGGGTGCGGATCACCTCGTTCAAGGCGCCGACGGAGGAGGAGCGCAAGCACGACTTCCTCTGGCGGATCACCAAGGCGCTGCCTCCCGTGGGACTGATCGGGGTCTTCGACCGCTCTCACTACGAGGACGTGCTGATCGCTCGTGTGCGTGCGCTGGCGCCGCCTGAGGAGATCGAGCGCCGCTACGACGCCATCAATGCCTGGGAGGCGGAGCTGGCCGACTCCGGGGTGACCGTCATCAAGTGCATGCTGCACATCTCCGCCGCCGAGCAGAAGAAGCGTCTGCTGGCGCGGCTCGACGACCCGACCAAGTTCTGGAAGTACAACCCCGGCGACGTGGACGAGCGGGAGCAGTGGCCGGCGTACCAGGAGGCGTACCGGATCGCCATCGAGCGCACCAACACGAAGGTGGCGCCGTGGCACGTGGTCCCCGCGGACAAGAAGTGGTTCCGCAACCTCGCGATCGGCAGCCTGCTGCTCGACGCGCTGCGCTCCTTCGACCTGTCCTGGCCGGAGGCGGACTTCGACGTCGAGCACGAGAAGCAGCGCCTGCTCGACGAGAAGCCGCTGTGATCGCGCGATGAGCGGACTGGAGCAGGTCCGGGTCACCCGGTACGTCACGCCGCTGCGCGAGGGCGGCAGCCTGCCCGGCATCGTCGAGGCCGACGACCTGGGGACCTACGTGTGCAAGTTCCGCGGTGCCGGCCAGGGGCCGCGGGTCCTCGTCGCGGAGGTGATCGTCGCCGGCCTGGCTCGACTCCTCGACATCCCGACGCCGGACCAGGTGGTGCTCGACCTGGACCCGCAGATCGCCCGCTACGAGGCGGACGAGGAGGTCCAGGACCTGCTCAACGCCAGTGCGGGCCTCAACCTGGGCATCGACTTCCTGCCCGGCTCGTTCGGCTACGACCCGACGACCGAGCCCGATCCCGCGCTGGCGGGGCGTGTGCTGTGGCTCGACGCGTTCACCGCGAACGTCGACCGGAGCTGGCGCAACCCCAACCTGCTGGTGTGGCGCGACACCTTGCAGGCGATCGACCACGGCGCCTCGCTCTACTTCCACCACTCCTGGCCCGGCGGGCCGGGCGACCCGGAGCGCTTCGCCCGGCAGCCGTACGACGTGAGCGAGCACGTGCTGCGCGCCTACGCCGACAGCGCCCGCGCCCAGGACGAGCAGCTCGCCGCGCGGCTGGACGACGCCGCGCTCACCGCGGTGCTGGCCGACGTGTGCGACGACTGGTTCGAGCCGGCGCCAGGCGCGGAGACCCCCGACGCCCTCCGGGAGCGGTATGTCGCCTTCCTCGCGGCACGGCGCGACGGCGGCCGCCCGTGGCTTCCGCCGGCGGGGGCCGACGCGTGAGCCCCTACCAGTACGTCGTCCTGCGCTGCGTCCCGCGCGTGGAGCGCGAGGAGTTCGTCAACGTCGGCGTGGTGCTCCACTGCCCCGACGCGGACTTCCTCGGGGTGCGCTCCGCGGTCGACCCGGACCGCATCCGGGCGCTGCACGCCGAGGCGGACATCGCGCGGGTGGAGGCGGCGTTGGTCGCGGTCGAGCGGGTGTGCAGCGGTGAGGCGCACACCGGCTTCGGCGTGGGGGTGCGCGCGACGGCGTACGGCTCCCGGGAGGCGAAGGACGACGCCAGCACCCGGTTCGGCTTCCTCAAGGCGCCGCGCAGCACGGTCCTCCAGCCCGGCCCGGTCCACGGTGGCGTCACCGCGGACCCGGCCGGCACGCTGGAGCGGCTGCTCGAGACGCTGGTGCTCTGAGGCGCACCTGGCACAGGAAACATGGTCCGGGCACACCGAATTCCGTGTGCCCGGATCAGGTTTCACCACCTAGGTGGTGAAACCTGATCAGACCGGCACGAGCTCGACCGCGCCGACGGCGTACCGGGCCAGGATGGTCCGGGCGATCTCCGGGTGCGCGCCGAGCGGCTCGGAGACGGCGACGGCACCGGCCTCGACCGCGAGCTCGGCGGCGCGGTCGACCAGGCTGCCGGGGGCGAGGAAGAGCGAGGCGACGGCGATGTGCCGGCGGCCCTCGGCGCGGAAGGCGCGCACGGCCTCGCCGGTGGCCGGCGGGGCGGAGGTGGCGTACGCCGCGGTCACGGGCAGGCGGTGGTGCGCGCCCCAGAGCCGGGCGAGCCGGGCGACGGCTTGGTTGGCGAGCGGGTCGGTCGTGCCGGCGGCGGCCAGCACGAGCGCGTCCAGCTCACGGACCCGGGCGTCGCGCAGCGCCTCGCGCAGGCGCTCGTCGAGCACCTCCAGGAAGCGCGCCTCCAGGCCGAGCACCTCGGTCGCGCGGATCTGCAGACCGGGGTGGCGGGTGGTGGCCTCGGCGATCAGCTCCGGTACGTCGACCTTCGCGTGGAAGGCCTCGACCAGCAGCAGCGGCACGACGACGATCTCGTCGAAGCCGGCCTTGGCCAGCCGGTCGACGACCGTCTGGAAGCCGGGCTTCGAGAGGTCGAGGAACGCCTTCTCGATGCGCAGGTCCGGGCGCAGCGCCTTGGTCGCGTCGACCAGAGCGGACACCGTGGCGGCAGAGCGCGGGTCGCGACTGCCGTGGGCCAGGGCGATGAGTGCGGGAGCAGCCATCAGGAGTTACCCCTTCCATCCCTGATGCGGTCATCCGGTGACGTCGCTGTCACGAGTGGATGCCGCATTCGGTCTTGTTGGTGCCTGCCCAGCGGCCGCTGCGCGGGTCCTCGCCGGGGGCGACCCGGCGGGTGCACGGCGCGCAGCCGATGGACGGGTAGCCGTCGTAGGTCAGCGGGTTGACGAGGACACCGTTCTCGGCGATGTAGGTCTCGACCTGCTCGTCGCTCCAGCGGGCGATGGGGGAGACCTTGACCTTCTGCTTCTTGGCGTCCCAGCCGATCACGGGGGCGATCACCCGGTTGTGCGTCTCGGCGCGGCGCAGGCCGGTGGCCCAGGCGTCGTACTGCGACAGCGAGTCGGCCAGCGGCTTCACCTTGCGCAGCGCGCAGCACAGGTCGGGGTCGCGCTTGTAGAGCTCGGGGCCGTACGCCGCGTCCTGCTCGGCGACCGTCTGCACGGGCGTGATCGAGATCAGGTTGACGTTCATCGTGGCCTCGACCGCGTCGCGGGTGCCGATGGTCTCGACGAAGTGGTAGCCGGTGTCGAGGAAGACCACGTCGACGCCGGGCACGACCTTCTGCGCGAGGTGCGCGAGGACGGCGTCGCCCATGGAGGAGGTGATGCAGAAACGGTCGCCGAAGGTGGCCGCGGCCCACTCGATGATGACCTCGGCGGGGGCGAGCTCCAGCTCGGCGCCCCAGTGGGAGACCAGCTCACGCAGCTCCTCGGGGGAGCGGCCTTCGGTGTGGGTGCCACGGAAGCTCCGGGCACGCGCGGTGGCGGGGGCAGTCATCAGGCACCTCCTTCTCGTTCGGTTCGGGTGTCAGGGGTGAGGCCGAGCAGCTCGACCTTGAAGGCCCGGCGACACCCTCGGCATTCCCATCCGGCCGGCTCGTGCGGCCACAGGTCGGTCTCGCCGCAGTACGGGCAGTGGTAGGGCACTGCCCGCGACGACACCGACTCCTCCGACATCAGACGGACTCCAGCGCCTTCTCGCCGCGCAGCAGGGCCTCGTCGGCGCGGTGCACCCACGCGTCGAAGGCCTCACCCTCGGTGCGGTCGGCGAGGTAGTTGGTCACCACCGTGGAGATGTAGTCGTCCAGTCCCTTGCTGGTGACCTTGTGGGCGCGCAGCTTGCGGCCGAAGTTCGAGCGCAGGCCGGTCGCGCCGCCCAGGTGCACCTGGAAGCCCTCGACCTGGTCGCCGTTCTCGTCGACGACGAGCTGGCCCTTGAGGCCGAAGTCGGCGACCTGGGTGCGGGCGCAGGCATTGGGGCAGCCATTGACGTTGACCGTGATCGGCGTGTCCAGGTCGGGGAAGCGCTTCTCCAGCTCGGTCACCAGGTTGCGTGCGCGCTCCTTGGTGTCGACGATCGCCAGCTTGCAGAACTCGATGCCGGTGCAGGCCATCGTGTTGCGGCGCCAGGCCGACGGGCGGGCCGTCAGGCCGATCTCGTCCAGGCCGTCGAGGAGCGCGTCGAGGACGGCCGGCTCGACGCCGATCAGCACGATCTTCTGGTACGCCGTGAGGCGGGCCCCGGCGACGCCGTGCTCGTCCATCAGCGCGGCGAGCCGGACCAGCGCGGTGCCGGAGATCCGTCCCGCGGAGGGGGCGACGCCGACGTACAGCTTGCCGTCCTTCTGCTCGTGCACGCCGACGTGGTCGCGGTGACCGACGGGCGACTCGGGGGAGGCGAGGGTCTCCAGCTTCTTGCCGAGGTACTCGTTCTCCAGGACCTCGCGGAACTTGTCGGTCCCCCAGTCGGCGACGAGGAACTTCAGCCGGGCACGCGAGCGCAGCCGGCGGTAGCCGTAGTCGCGGAAGATCCCCGCGACACCGGCCCACACGTCGGGGACCTCGTCGAGCGGGATCCACACGCCGAGCTTCTGCGCGAGCATCGGGTTGGTCGACAGGCCGCCGCCGACCCAGACGTCGAACCCCGGGCCGTGCTCGGGGTGGACGGTGCCGACGAAGGAGACGTCGTTGGTCTCCGGCGACACGTCGTGGCTGGGGTGGCCGGTGACGGCGGTCTTGAACTTGCGGGGGAAGTTCGAGAAGTCCTTGTTGCCGATGAAGCGGCGCTCGATCTCCTGCAGCGCGGGCGTGCCGTCGATGATCTCGTCCTTGGCGACGCCGGCGACCGGCGAGCCGAGGAAGGGGCGCGGCGAGTCGCCGCAGGCCTCGGTCGAGTGCAGCCCGACCGCGTCGAGGCGCTCCCAGATCTCCGGGACGTTCTCGATCTCGATCCAGTGGTACTGGATGTTCTGCCGGTCGGTCACGTCCGCGGTGTCGCGGGCGAAGTCGACGCCGATCTCACCGAGCGCGCGGACGGCGGCGGGGGAGAGCAGCTTGCCGTCGGAGCGGACCCGCAGCATGAAGTAGCGGTCGTCCAGCTCCTCCTCCTCCATCGAGCCGGTGCGGCCGCCGTCGATGCCGGGCCGGCGCTGGGTGTAAAGGCCCATCCACCGGAACCGGCCGCGCAGGTCGGCGGGATCGATGGAGTCGAAGCCGCGCTTGGAGTAGGTGTAGAGGATGCGGTCCCGCACGTTGAGCGGGTCGTCGTCCTTCTTGGACTGCTCGTTCTTGTTCAGCGGCTCGGTGTAGCCGAGCGCCCACTGGCCTTCCGCGCGGCGGGGCCGCGGGATCTCGGTGAACTTGGCCGGTTCGGGCTTGAAGCGCAGGTCGGGCATGCGGAGAGGAGGTCCTTCGCTGATGGGCGCGCTGGGGAGTCAGTCAGGCGCGCGGCTCGGGTGGATGCGGCGGCAACGTCAGCGGGGCCAACACATCATGCTGCGCGTGCGCCCGAAGTCCACGTGGCGTCGAACCACGAGGTGCGCATGGGTGGCAGCAGTGACCATGTCAAGAAGTCTCATCCTTCGGACGCGCCACCATCAAATCTGAATCTCATGATGTGGACGTCAGTCTCATCTTTCGGAACGGGTGGCCGTGATCTCCCCGTGATCAGGCGGGCGCTGCGATGCACGTCACACGAGGCGGGGCCTGTCACCCCACCAGCGGAGGCAGTGCACCGGCGGGCGCGAGACACCCCCGGGCGCACCACTACGCTGGTGCCCATGAGCGACAACTCCCTCAACGGCGAACTCGTCAGCAGCGCCTACCGCCAGGCGCTCGAGGTCATCTCCACCGTCGAGCCCCGGATCGCGGACGCGACCCGCCAGGAGCTCGCCGACCAGCGCGCCTCGCTCAAGCTCATCGCCAGCGAGAACTACGCCTCGCCGGCCGTGCTGCTGACCATGGGCACCTGGTTCAGCGACAAGTACGCCGAGGGCACCGTCGGGCACCGCTTCTACGCCGGCTGCCAGAACGTCGACACGGTCGAGTCGCTCGCCGCCGAGCACGCCCGCGAGCTGTTCGGCGCGCAGTACGCCTACGTCCAGCCGCACTCCGGCATCGACGCCAACCTCACGGCGTACTGGGCGATCCTCGCCCACCGCGTCGAGGGGCCGTGGCTCCAGGACGCGGGCGTGAAGAACATGAACGACCTCTCCGACGCCGACTGGGAGAAGCTGCGCCACGAGCTCGGCAACCAGCGCCTGCTCGGGATGAGCCTCGACACCGGCGGCCACCTCACCCACGGCTTCCGGCCGAACATCAGCGGCAAGATGTTCCACCAGCAGCAGTACGGCACCGACCCGGAGACCGGGCTGATCGACTACGCCGCCCTGCGCGCCAAGGCGAAGGAGTTCAAGCCGCTCATCCTGGTCGCGGGCTACTCGGCGTACCCGCGCCGGGTGGACTTCGCCAAGATGCGCGAGATCGCCGACGAGGTCGGCGCCACGCTCATGGTCGACATGGCGCACTTCGCGGGCCTGGTGGCCGGCAAGGTGTTCACCGGCGACGAGGACCCGATCCCGCACGCGCACGTCGTCACCAGCACCTCGCACAAGTCGCTGCGCGGCCCGCGCGGTGGCTTCATCCTCGCCACCGAGGAGTACGCCCCCTCCGTCGACCGCGGCTGCCCGATGGTCCTCGGCGGCCCGCTCTCGCACGTGATGGCCGCCAAGGCCGTCGCCTTCGCCGAGGCGCGCACCCCGGAGTTCCGCAGCTACGCCCAGGCGGTCGCCGACAACGCCAAGACCCTCGCCGAGGGGCTGCAGCGCCGCGGCACCAAGCTCGTCACCGACGGCACCGACAACCACATCGTGCTGCTCGACGTGTCGTCCTTCGGGCTGACCGGTCGCCAGGCCGAGTCCGCGCTGCTCGACGCCGGCGTCGTCACCAACCGCAACTCGGTCCCCGCCGACCCGAACGGCGCCTGGTACACCTCCGGCATCCGGATCGGCACCCCCGCGCTCACCAGCCGCGGCTTCGGTGCGGACGAGTTCGACGCGGTCGCCGACCTCATCGTGCACGTCCTGCAGAACACCGAGGCCGGTACGACGTCCGCGGGCGCGCCGTCCAAGGCGTCCTACGTGCTCGGCGAGGGTGTGGCCGACAAGGTCCGCGCGGCGTCGGCGGAGCTGCTCGACAAGCACCCGCTCTACCCGGGCCTGGACCTCTCCTGACTCACCTCCGCCACGCGTAGCTGACCTCGGGCCGGCCGCCGCCGGTGCCGTAGCGCACCCCACGCACGGCCAGCCCCTGGTCGGCGAGGTGCTCGAGGTAGCGCCGCGCCGTCACCCGGGACGCCCCGACCACGCCCGCGACCTCGGTCGCCGAGAGCTCCTCGGTGGCCTCGCGCAGCGCGGCCGTCACCGCGCGCAGGGTCTCCGCGCTCATCCCCTTGGGCAGCGGGGCGCTGCCGGCCGGCCGCAGCGAGCCGAGGAGCTGGTCGACCTCGTCCTGGACCACCTCGGCGGGCGCGGCGTCGAGGCGGGCCCGGAACTCGGCGTACTGCTCCAGCTTGGCGCGGAAGGTCGCGAACGTGAACGGCTTGAGCAGGTAGAGCACCACTCCCTGCACCACTGCCTGGCGCACCACCTTGGTGTCGCGCGCGGCGGTCACGGCGATCACGTCGCACAGGTGGCCCGCCCCGCGCAGCGCGGTGAGCAGGCCGAGACCGTGCCCGTCGGGCAGGTGCATGTCGAGCAGGACCAGGTCGACCGGCTCGCCGGCGGCCTGTGCCGCCTCCAGCGCTCGGACCGCGTCGCGGGCCGAGCGGGCGACCCCGGCCAGGGTGAAGCCCGGCACCCGCTCGACGTACGACGCGTGCGCCTCCGCCGCCAACGCCTCGTCCTCCACGACCAGCACTCGCACGCTCATCCGGGCGCCCCCATCGTGACCGTGAACCGGGCGCCGCCCAGCTCGGAGCGCCCGAGCTCGACGTCGCCGCCGTGACGACGGGCGACCTGCACGACCAGGGCCAGGCCGAGGCCGCGCCCGGTGCCCGGCTCGGCCTTGGTGGTCCAGCCGCGGTCGAGCACGCGCGAGGCGTCGGCCTCGCCGAGCCCCGGCCCACTGTCATCGACCTGCACCCGGACAAGGTCGCCGGCGCCGGAGAGCCGGACGTCGACGCGCCGGGTCTCGGCGTCCGCCAGCGCGTCGAAGGCGTTGTCGACCAGGTTGCCGAGCACGGTGACCAGGTCGCGGGGTGGGACCCCCGCCTGGGCCGGCAGCGCGCCGGTGATCCGCAGCTCGACGCCCTGCTCGGCCGCCTCGGCCGACTTGCCGAGCAGGAGCGCGGCGACGACCGGGTCGTCGACGGCGCCGACGACCTCGTCGGTGAGCAGCTGGGCGACCTGGAGCTCCTCGGTGGCGAAGTCGACGGCCTCCTGGGGGCGGCCCATCTCGATGAGGGACACCACGGTGTGCAGCCGGTTGGCGGACTCGTGGTTCTGCGAGCGCAGCGACTCGGTGAGCCGGCGGACCACCTCGAGCTCGCCGGTCACCGAGCGCAGCTCGGTGTGGTCGCGCAGGGTCACGACCGAGCCGACGTCGCGCCCGTCCCAGCGTGCCGGCGCGGTGGAGACGACCAGGATCCGCTCGCCGGCGAGGTAGAGGTCGTCGGACTCCGCGGTGCGCCCGCGCGCGGCGGCGACCAGCCCGGGCGCGAGGCCGAGGTCCTCGACCGGCCGGCCCACGACGTCGTCGGGCAGGGCGAGCAGCCGCCGGGCCTCGTCGTTGACGAGCTGGACCCGGCCCTGGCCGTCGAGCAGCAGCAGTCCCTCGCGCACCGAGTGCAGGACGGCGGAGTAGTACTCGTACATCCGGGCGAGCTCCTGCTCACCCAACCCGTGGGTGACCCGGTGCAGCCGGCGGGCGAGCAGGCCGGCGCCGAGCAGGCCGACCAGGAGCACCAACCCTCCGCACAGCACCACGACGGTCACGTCGCGGCGCAGCCCCCGGTTGATGTCGCTGACGGTGATCCCGACCGAGACCAGCGCGACCACCCGCCCCCCGTCCCGCACCGGTACGACGGAGCGCACCGAGGGCCCCAGCGTCCCGGTCGACTGCTCGGTGAAGACCAGGCCCCGGGGCGCGCCGCCCAGGTCGCCGATGAACTTCCGCCCGATCTCGGCCGGGTCGGGGTGGGTGTAGCGGGTGCGGTCGAGCGCCATCACCACCACGAAGTCGGTGTTGGTGTCGCGGCGGACCGCCTCGGTCCACGGCTGGAGCACCGCGGTCGGGTCGCTGCCGCGCAGCGCCGCGCGGACGGTGGGGGAGTCGGCGACGGTCTGGGCGACGGCCACCGCGCGCTGGGTGGCCCGGCTGCGCGAGTCGCGGCGGGCGTCGTAGGAGGCCATCAGGATGCCGACCACGACGAGCAGCAGCACGGTGGCCACCTGCAGGAGCAGCACCCGGCGCGCGACCGAGCGGTCGCGGAGCAGGCGGGGCAGGTGCGGCACGACGCCATTCTCGCGCAGCGGCCCGACGGAAGGCGCCGTCGACTGTGGCGTGCGTCACGAACACAACGAACACAACGGTGACGACGCTCACCTCCGGCAGCACAGTTGCCGAGGACCCCGGCCGGGGCCCGGCTCCCTGACTGGAGGATCCATGAGCACCACCAGCACGCGCTCCCGCGCGACGCACTACCTCTACCTCGCGGTGATCGGCGCGGTCCTGCTCGGCATCGGCACGGGACTGCTCTTCCCGGACTTCGCCGTCGAGCTCAAGCCGCTCGGTGAGGGCTTCGTCAACCTGATCAAGATGATGATCCAGCCGATCATCTTCTGCACGATCGTGCTCGGTGTCGGTTCGGTGGCCAGCGCCGCCAAGGTCGGCCGGGTGGGCGGCCTCGCGCTCGTCTACTTCCTGGCGATGTCGACGGTCGCGCTCACCATCGGCATGGTCGTCGGCAACCTGCTGCACCCCGGCGACGGCCTGCACATCACGGCCGACGCCGCGGCCACCGCGCAGGAGAAGGCGGCCGAGGGCCACGCCGACACCACGGCGTTCCTGCTCGGCATCATCCCGACCTCCCTGTTCAGCGCGTTCACCAGCGGCAGCGTGCTGCAGACCCTCTTCGTCGCCCTGCTCGTCGGCTTCGCGCTGCAGAAGATGGGCACGAGCGCCGCGCCGATCCTCACCGTGGTCGGTCACCTGCAGCGCCTGGTCTTCCGCCTGCTCGGCATGATCATGTGGGCCGCTCCGGTCGGTGCCTTCGGCGCGATGGCGGCGGTCACCGGCCAGGGTGGCGTGGACGCCCTGAAGAGCCTCGCGGTGCTGATGATCGGCTTCTACATCACCTGCCTGCTCTTCGTCTTCGTCGTGCTCGGCCTGCTGCTGAAGGTGACCACCGGGATCAACATCTTCGTGCTGCTGCGCTACCTCGGCCGGGAGTTCCTGCTGATCCTGGCGACCTCCTCCTCGGAGTCCGCGCTGCCGCGGGCGATCGCCAAGCTGGAGCACGCGGGTGTCGACAAGACCACCGTCGGCGTGGTGGTCCCGACCGGCTACTCCTTCAACCTCGACGGCACCGCGATCTACCTGACCATGGCCTCGATCTTCATCGCCGAGGCGATCGGCAGCCCGCTGGCGATCGGCGAGCAGATCTCGCTGCTGCTGTTCATGATGATCGCGGCCAAGGGCGCGGCCGGCGTCACCGGCTCGGGCATGGCGGTCCTCGCCGGCGGCCTGCAGTCGCACCGGCCCGAGCTGGTCGACGGCGTCGGCCTCATCGTCGGCATCGACCGCTTCATGTCCGAGGCCCGGGCGCTGACCAACTTCGCCGGCAACGCCGTCGGCACCGTCCTGGTCGGCCACTGGACCGGCAGCATCGACCGGGCCAAGCTCGACCGGGTGCTCGCCGGTGACGACCCGTTCGACGAGACCACGATGGTCGGGGAGGCCGAGGCGAGCGAGCCGGAGAACCCGGTGGACCGCGCCTCGCGGGAGCCTCAGCCGGTCTGATCCACGAGGTCCAGCACCTGGCGGGCGATGGCGACCTGGTGGTCGCCGTCGCCCGTCGTGCTTCCTGCGGCGGGACGTCGAGCAGGCCGGCGACCTCCGGGCGCGAGGCGATGCAGATCACCCGGTGCTGGGCCGGTCGGGATGCCCGGGTCTCCTGCTCCGGACAGATAGCGTGAGGGCCATGGCGGACGAGCGGGGCGTGCTGGACCGCCTCCCCGTCCCGGTACGACGCGTCGTACGGCTGTTCTGGCGGCTGGTCGTCACCACCGTCAGCTCGTGCCTGCGCTACCGCGTGACCGGGCTGGCCGCCGAGGGCGCCTTCTTCGCGGTGCTGTCCGTGCCGCCGCTGGTCTTCGCCCTCGCCGGTGGCGTCGGCTACGTCACCGAGCACTTCACCGCCGCCCAGGTCGACGAGGTACGACGCGCGATCGTCGACCTCTTCTCGACGTTCCTCACCGACACCGCCGTGCACCGGGTGATCGTGCCGACCCTCGACGACGTGCTCGAGGGCGGTCGCTTCGACGTGATCTCGCTGGGGTTCGTGCTCGCGCTGTGGTCGGGCTCGCGGGCGCTCAACGTCTTCGTCGACACCATCACGATCATGCACGGGCTCGGTGGGCACCGGGGGATCGTCAAGACCCGCGCGCTGTCCTTCGTGCTCTACATCCTCGCCGTCATCACCGGCGCGATCACGCTGCCGCTGGTGGTGGCCGGGCCCCGGCTGGTGCGCTCGTGGCTGCCCAACCGGGCGGACTTCCTGATGACCTTCTACTGGCCGCTGGTCGTGGTGATCTGCATCTGCTTCCTCGCCACGCTCTACCACGTCTCGGTGCCGGTGCGGACCGGCTGGAGCTTCAACCTGCCGGGTGCGACCTTCTCGCTGGTGAGCTGGATCGGCGGCTCCTACCTGCTGCGCTGGGTGCTCACCGTGACCGCCCAGGACTCGCACTCGATCTACGGCCCGCTGGCGGCGCCGATCGCGATCCTGATCTGGCTCTACATCGCCGCCCTGGCCGTGCTGATCGGCGCCGGGGTCAATGCCGCGTTCGACGAGGTGTTCCCGCAGGAGACCACCCAGCGGGCGCGCCGGGAGCTCATGGCGCGCCTCCTGCGCCGCAACCCCGAGCCGGTGGAGTAGGTTCCGGGCCGTGGGTGACCATCAGGGAACGGCGTCGCACAGCCCCTCGGTGGGCCGGGTCGCGCTGCCCGAGCGCACCCGCTCCCCGTGGTGGGAGCTGGGCCGCCGGCTGCTGCTCGCGCTGGGCATCCTCGTCGGCACGGTGCTGCTGGTCTACCTCGACCGCGAGGGCTACCGCGACGCCGGCGACGCCACCGCGGCCGATCCCTACGGCAACATCTCGCTGATCGACTCGATCTACTACACGACCGTCACGCTCAGCACGACCGGCTACGGCGACATCGCGCCGGTCAGCGACGGCGCCCGGCTGGTCAACGCGTTCATCATCACCCCGGCCCGCATCGGCTTCCTCGTCCTGTTGATCGGTACGACGCTCGAGGTGCTGGCGCAGCGCGGCCGCGAACTTTTCCGCATCGCCCGATGGAGGAAGCAGATGGGACACCACGTCGTGGTGATCGGCTACGGGACCAAGGGCCGCAGCGCGGTCGAGACCCTGGTCAACAACGGCCTCGACCGGGAGCACGTGGTCGTCGTCGACCCGAGCCCGATCGCGATGGCCGACGCGCACGCCGACCAGCTCGCCGTGATCACCGGTGACGCCACCCGGCGCGGGGTGCTCCAGCGTGCCGGGGTCGCCAACGCCGACCAGGTCATCATCACCACCGGCCGGGACGATTCCAACGTGCTCGCCGCGCTCACCGTGCGCCAGCTCAACCCGGACGCGTGGATCGTCGCCTCGGTGAGCGAGCAGGAGAACGCGCCGCTGATGCGCCAGTCGGGCGCGGACTCGGTGATCACCTCCTCCGACGCGGTGGGCCGTCTGCTCGGTCTCTCCACGCTCTCGCCGACCCTGGGCTCGGTGATGGAGGACCTGCTCACCTACGGCGAGGGCCTGGAGGTCGCCGAGCGCGAGCTGCTGGTCAACGAGGTCGGCATGCCGCCTCAGTCGCTGCCGGACCAGGTGATCGCGGTGGTCCGCGACGAGCGGGTCTACCGCTACTTCGACCCGGTCGTGACCCTGCTCGCGCGCGGGGACCGGCTGGTCGTCGTACGGCCGGCCAAGGAGCTGCCGTGGGCCCCGCGCCCGGGCACCCACAACGAGGACTTCGCCGCGGACGAGGACTGATCCCGGGTCCATGGTCCGCCGGGACTACTCCGTGCGGTGACGATCGTGCAGACCTGCTCCGACACGGGTGATCGGGACCGTCCGGGGCGGGACAGCGGGGTGTGGAGCCGCCATGCTGGGCGCCATGGGGAAGGACTACGGACCGTGGGTCAGGCACGACTGGTGCCCTCGCTGCTCCCGCCGCACCGAGCAGACCAGCTGGTACCGCCGGCTGCTCGGCCAGCCGCGCGACCGGGACGAGCGGCGGGTCCGCTGCAACGAGTGCTCCGGCGAGGTGCGCACCGCCGCGAGCTGACCGTCGCGGGCTGAAGTCGGCGGCTCGGGACAGGGTTGACTTGGGGGCGTGGGGTACTGCTGGAAGGAACCTGAACCCACCAGGAGGCAGATCCCATGGCCAAGAACGCCACTTCCGACCTCGCCCACGACCTTCGCGACGTCGCCGACGACCTCAAGGAGCTCGTCGAGACCGTCGTGGCACCGCGGGTGACCTCGGCCGCACGCGCGGCCGCCGAGCGCGGCTCAGCCGCCGTCCACGCCGCCGCCGAGCGTGCACCCGAGGTGGTGCAGGCCGCCGCGGACCGGGTGCCCGACTCCGTCGTCGACCGGCTGCCCGACCGGGTCACCGACCGGCTGCCCGTCGAGAAGAGCCACCGCGGTCGCAAGCTGCTGCTCCTCGCCGGCCTGCTGGCCGTCGGCGGCGCGGTGTTCTCCGCGCTGCGCCGCTCCCAGGGCGGCGGAGGCTCCCACTCCGGGTCCGCTGGCGCCCCCGGTACGGCGAGCGCGACCCCGTCGTACCCGCGCCCGGTGGACGAGCCCGCCGCCGCGGCCGGCGACCCGCTGGCCGACCCGGCCGCCGAGCCGCCGCGGGGCTGACGCCTCGACCCACCTCGGACTCCGGGATCGGGCCCCCGTCACTCGAACACATGTTCTATTGTGGTCGTTATGGCGGGGGTTCGGCATGTCTGGGTCCGGCCGGCGTTCGTGCCGTCCGAGCTGCCCGGCCTCGTGCTCGACTGGAGGTCGGGGGAGAAGGGCTGGGAGGGCCTGGTGTCGTACGCCGACCGCGACGGCCGGATCGTCACCGAGTGGCTCCCGGCGGCCAACCTGCGCCCCGTGGTCAGCGCCCCGCAGACCGGATCGGCCTACGGCTGAGGCCGGCGTTATCGGATCCCTATCTATTTCGCGGGTAAGTCACCGATTCCGTTCCCACGCCGGCGAGCTGACCACTAGCGTCGGAGACGGTTCCCCAACCACATGTGTCCGGCGCACCCCACATACGCCGGACGCGAGGGCGCCCCGTCCTGCTCGCAGGACGGGGCGTTCCGGTGGGGGCCAGGCGTGCTCAGGCGGTGGTGACGGTGATCGTGTTCGAGCAGCTCGACGCGTAGCTGTTGAGGACGCTCTTCTCCGCGCTGTCCGCGGTCAGGCCCCAGCGGATCTTCACCGCGACCCACTCGGCGACGTAGCGGCACTTGTCGTAGGTCGGCAGCCACGTCGCGGGGTCCTGGTCGCTCTTGGCCTGGTTGACGTTGTCGGTCACCCCGACCAGCGTCCGGGAGTCGCCGAGGTCGTTGGCGTAGGCCTGCCGCCGGGCCGTCGTCCAGCCCTTCGCGCCCGAGCCCCAGGCCTCCGCGAGCGGCACCATGTGGTCGATGTCGATGTCCGCCGCGTTCGTCCAGGTTGCCCGGTCGTAGTAGGAGAACCACTTGCCGGTCGCCACCGTGCACTTGCTCGAGCTGGTGTAGGTCACCGCGGCGTCGGCCTCCGCGATGAGCACCTCCGCGCGGGTGTTCTGGCAGTCGCCGTTGGCGTCGACCCAGTGCGGGAAGAGCGCGCGGTCGTAGCCGGCGTTGTTCTCCGCCGCCGTGGGGATCGCGGCCACCCCCTGCGCGAGGGAGCCGGAGAAGGTCGCCGCGTGGGCCGGCGCGGCCGGTACGGCGAGCAGCACCGTCAGCACGACGCCGAGGGTGAGGAGAAGGTGGGTCAGGACGTTCCGAGAGCGCAGCATGGGGGTCTCCTGCGGGCGGGCCGGGCCGAGCGCACCGGCGTCAACCTCCATGTCTAGGCGCTCGCGGGCCGGGCGTCCAGGAGCCCGGCGCCGGGCAGCACAGAGTTCACGCGTTCGTCATCGCCCGCGCGCGCCTCGCTCCCTCTGGCGCGATCGCCGGGCGGGGGTGATGATGATGATGCTCCATCGCCACAGGAGGCCGTCATGTCGAACTCGGGACCCGGCAGCTCGATCTGGAGCCAGGCCAAGAAGGTCCGCGTCACCGGCGGCAAGATCGAGGCACCCGTCAAGGCGAACGGCAAGGACGGCATCCAGGTCGGTGACTACCGGCTGCCGAAGCCGGAGCCGCGTGATCCGGAGAAGAAGGGCCTGCTCGCGCGGTTGTTCCGGCGCGGCTGACCCGTCGCGGACGAGGCGAGCCGCAAATGCAGAGAACCGCAGGCACGCCTGCGGTTCTCGGTGGTGGGCGATACTGGGTTTGAACCAGTGACCTCTTCCGTGTCAATGGTGCTGATCGCCCAGGTCAGAGCCCTGCACCGCCGGTGACCTGCGGAAACGTGTGTCCACGGTGTCCGAAGTGCCAGGCGTGATCGGCGCTCTGGCCTCACGAAATCCTCACCCGACGGGTTGTGTCGGACCCCCGTCGTAGCGTGCCCATCATGAACGAGCTGACCACCGAAGAGAAGGCCCTCCTCGACTTCGAGGGCGGCGCCTGGTGGAAGTACCCCGGCGCGAAGGAGACCGCCGTGCGCGAGCAGCTCGGCCTCTCTGCCGTCCGCTACTACCAGGTGCTCAACGGGCTCCTCGACCGTCCCGAGGCCCTCGAGCACAACCCGCTCCTCGTGCGCCGGCTGCGTCGGCTCCGCGACCGGCGCCAGCACCAGCGGTCCGCGCGGCGACTCGGGTACGCCGAGCCGTGAGCCAGCTGTTCCGGCCGAGGAACTCCCACGTGTACGTCCGGCCGCCGCACCTGCCGACGGAGTACCAGGGCTTCGTGGTGGCGTGGCACAAGCTCGACGACGGCAAGTGGGCCGCTCGGGTCATCTACCTCAATCCGCAGACTGGCGAGGAGGTGCGGGTCGAGGTGCCGCCCGACCGGGTCCGGCCGATCGACACCGCGCCGTTCATCGGCTCGGCGTACGGCTGACCAGCACCGCGGCCGCCTGCCGGGCATGACGAAGAGGCCCCGCCCACCCAAGGGGGTGGACGGGGCCGTGTGGCTCGCCGAGCGGGGCCGGGGGGCTACTCCTGCTCGTCGGCGTTGCTGGGCTGGTAGTCGTCGGGGATGCCGGACGAGAGGATCGAGAGGTACGACGCGCCGCCGGCGAGCAGCGGCGAGGCCAGCGAGACGCCGACGGTGACGAGCGTGGGGATGAACTGCACCTCGCCGGTCGCAATGCCGACCACGACCGAGGCGGACAGCCCGGTGGTGAGGGTGGCGGCGTAGGCCTGCGCGGTGGTGCGGATGAAGCCGCGCTTCGCGGCGGTCCTGGTGCGGGCGGGGACGATGCTCATGCTGCTCCTCCTAGTCGGTACGACGGTGCCGGGTGAGCACCGCGTGGTGGTTGCTGCCGTACTTGCCGAGCACGTGTACCTCGGACTCGACGAGCTGGTTCGTGACGACGTTGTCCGCGCCGTGGCCGGCCACCACCCGCAGGTCGGGAAGCCGCTCGCGCAGCTCGGCCGCGCCGGCGTTGAGGTCGCCGCCGGCCACGGACGGGGTCGCCTTGCCGGCGCGGAGGTAGCGGCCCAGCTTGCTGATGGACTCGTTGACGGCGCGCGCGTTCCCAACGGGCTTCGGCGTGGGGGCGTGCATCGCAGCGTCGCGCCAGACCCCGGCGCCCGGGATCGCGAGGACGATCTGCCAGTAGAGGCGAGGGAGGTGGGGCCACCCGTTGATCGGTCCGCGCCAGGTGCGCCGCATCCGCCACCGGCGGGCGGTCACGGTGCCGACGTCGAGCCGCACGAGGGTCGCGAGGTTCGCGTCCTCCTCCTGTACCTTCCGCCTCCGCTGTCGGGCCGAGAGCTGGCGCGGGCGGGCCTGGAAGCGCTCGTACCCGAGGTCCCGCGCCACGCGGGCGATCAGGCCGGCGTACGGGCGCGCCTCGCTCAGGACAATGATGTGCGGGTGGTGCCCGAGGATCGCGGCGGCCGCGGCGATGAGCGCGCGCAGGTTGCGCTCGACGTCGTCGGAGTCGTTGCCGGCCTGGAGGTTGAACGCGAGCCGGTCGTACTCCCAGCGGCGTACGACGGGGCGGGTCACAGCTTCACGCCCAGCTTGGCCGCGATCGCGTTGACCTTGGTACGGAAGTTCTGGAAGCGGGTCTGCTCGAGTCGGGGCAGGTCGGCGAGGCCGGTCGCCTTGAGCTCGGCCTGCACGGCGGCTCGGATGATGTCGGTGAGCTGCTTCTCGGTGTAGGGCATGTCGTCCTCCTGCTTGGTGGCCCAGTCGATGCCCTGGCGCCAGGTGCGCAGGGGCCAGTGGACGCCGTCGCGCGGGCCGTTGTCGGGCACGCCGGCGTTGTCGTAGAGCGGGCCGGTGCCGTCCCGGCGCTCGTTGAGGTCGTTGACCTGGGGCTGCGCGAGGGTGTTGTGCGGGCAGCCGTTGAGTCGGATGTGGCAGTGGTGGTTGTTCTCCCACCAGCGGTTCCAGGCGGCGCCGCCCATGTTGCGGGCGATGCGCAGCTCGTCGTTGCTCAGCGGCTCGCTGTCACCCGATCCGCCGCCGCGGTGGAAGCCGGCGCTGGCCTTCGCGTCACCGATGAGCTGGAACCAACGCAGGGTGCGTCCGATCCGGCGCTCGAAGACGGGGATCCAGGCGGCGAGGCAGGAGCAGGCGGGCAGGCCGTGGACCTTGGTCGTGCTCACGGGGTGCCTCCGAGATCTCCCGGCGTTGCCGGGCTGCAGTCGAGCGTCACGGCGCCCGTGTCGGTGATGGTGATGGCGGTGATGGCCTGGCTACCGGGGCACGCGTAGGTGCCCGGCTGGGCGGTGCCGGCTGGGCCCGGAGGACCGGCTGGCCCCTGAGGCCCCTGTGGTCCTGCCGCCCCCTGAGGGCCCACGGGACCGGTCTCTCCGGCGGGTCCCGCATCGCCGGCCGGTCCCTGGGAGCCGGCTACCCCCGAGGGTCCGGTGGTGCCCGCTTGGCCGGGGCGCCCCGGCTGTCCTGGACTTCCCGGCTGCCCCGGGGGGCCCGGCACGCCCGGAGGGCCCGGCACGCCGGGAGGGCCGATCGGTCCCGTCGGCCCCGTGGCAGCTGGCGGCGGGGCGTCCGGCAGCGCGGTGATCCGCTCGACGAAGTTGCACGCGACCTGGTCGCCGCCCGAGCACGCCGAGCGCATGTAGTTCAGCGCGGAGTCGGCGGTGACCTTCTGCTCCTGGGCGTTGCGCTGCGCGGCGTCGCGCTCGCCCTGCAGCTGGAGCGCGACGAGCCACCCGATGATGAGCCCGACGACCGCGCCGACGACCGCGATCCCGACGCCGTACCCCACGCGACGGCTGTGCTGGCTGGCGGTCGTCACGGCAGGTCCTCGGGCAGCACGCCGCGCTCGACGAGCATCTCCCGGGCCCGCACGAGGCGGGCGAACATCGCGTCGCTCTTGCGCATCTCGTTCTCCTTGAGGTCACGGATCTGGTCGTTGGCTTCGTCGAGCTTCTGGTCGATCGCCACGGCGTCAGCACGGGCGTCGTCGCGCTCCTGCTCGAGGCGCCGGCGCTCGGTGGAGTGGTCCTCGCGCTCCTGGTCCCGTTGCGCGACGGCGTCCTCGACGCGCTGCTCGCGTGCCTTGCGGTATTCCTTCGCGGCGTAGCCCAGCGCGGCCACGATGAAGCCGATGAGGGCGAGCGGGCCGAGGACGAGGTTGGAGCCGAGGACGCTGGGGTCAGGTGCCATGCCCGGCCCCGCGGGGGAAGGGGCGGGTCAGGGCGGCCAGGGCGAGGTGCCAGAGGAACGCACCGGCCGGGGCGACGAAGGACGCCCAGCCGCCGACACCGAGCTCGTAGACGGCCTGGGCGACCGTGACGGCGATGCCGAGCTGGAGGCCGGCCATGAGCACGTGGGCGAGCCAGATCAGGAAGTGGCGGCGCAGCGCGTAGGCGGTGATGACCGCGGTGGCAGCGAGCATGATCATCACCCCCCACAGGTGCAGGTTGCCGAGCGCGTTGAGCACGACGAGGGACTGCGCGACGTCGCCGCTGACCGCGTAGTCGAGGCCACGGGTGAACGAGAGCGCCGCGAAGACCACCACCAGCGCGACGAGGACCTGTGGCGGGATCGACGGGGGCTGGTAGCGCGCGAGCCGGGTCATCGTGCTCAGGTCCAGATCAGCCCGGGCCGGGCGGGCAGCTGGTTGGCGCGCTTCAGGATCGAGTTTGCGGCTCGGCGCTCGAGGGGGTCGTTGAAGTGGGCGTAGGCCCCGTCGCGCGAGGAGATGTAGACGTTGGGGTCGTACCCGGGGATGTCGGCGGTGATGTCGTGGGCGATGACGGACTGGTCGTTGGGCCACACGGCGATCTCGCTGTCGATGATCCCGTTGTAGATCTGCGTCTTCGCCCAGGACGCGTTGCGGTCGGCGAACAGGGCGTAGTAGGCGGCAGGGAGCTGGACCTCCTTCATCACCATCACGGTGGGCGGGGTCAGCGACTCGATGAGCAGGGTGTCGTCGACGAGGACCTTGCTCGTCCCGGATGCGGTGATCGCGATGGTGTTCGCGCCGGCGGGCAGCACGCCGAGGTCGACGGCCATGTTGCCCCAGCACAGGTTGAGCGCTCCGAACCGGTGCTTGTTGCTCGTGGTGCCGGTGATCGGCGCGCCGCCGTTGACGGTGATGGAGTACCCGGCGCCGCCGTTGCCGCCGAACGGGGCGCCGGCGGTCGCGACGTACTCGGCGTCGTCGATCGCGGCGGTGACCCACTGCACGCGCCGGGGCTCGGTGAGGTGGATGACGTACGTCGAGGTCGCGCCGTCGGAACTGAGTCGGATCCCGAGGCCGCCGGACAGGCCGGTGTGCGCGATGGCCCCGATGGTGCCGGTGTAGACCGGGGAGAAGGTCAGCGACGCGGACGCGTTGGTCGCGGTGGCGTTGATGTCGACCTGGGTGGTGCGGGACGAGGAGAGCTTGAACCCGCCGAGGCCTCCGTTGATCATCTCCCCGACGTAGGTGTTGGCCGGCACGCCGGTCGCGGTGATGAGCATTCCGCGGTACATCGGGTCGGCGAGCCCGACGACGGTCGGGGAGCCGTTGGTGATGGAGTACGTCGCGCTGCGGTTGGCCTCGACGCGGTTCTGGGCCCGGACGAGCGCGATGAAGGCGTGCAGCGCGGTCGCGGCGCCGGCGCGGGCCTTCGCGGTCGTGCTGTTGCGGGTGCTGAGCCCGTCGTCGCGGGCGTCGGCGCCGAAGGGCCAGATGAACACCAGGCCGCCCCAGAGCGCGCGGTTGATCCAGGTCGAGACCGCGGAGCTCGTGGTCCAGGCGTCCGCGGCGCCGTGCTCGGAGACGTGGGAGATCGCGCCGTACGCCACGGCGGCGGCGTCGGCGGCGAAGTACCCGCCGGTGCAGCCGTTGTAGTGGAACCCGGACCCGATGCGGGACCAGATCCGGTCGAAGTGGATGCGCTGCGCGGTCACGCCGACGCCGCGGGACGGACCGTAGGTGAAGACCGACCGGCCCTCGATGATGCCGTTGGGGAGGACGTCGACGACCTGCTCGTCGAGGATCGCATGCAGGGCTTCCTCGGCGGCGGTCGCGCGGTTGGTCTCGGTGGCGAGGTCGGCGACCACGGTGCCCGTGGCGGCCCCGATGCGGGCGTCGACGGCCGCGGCGACGGAGGAGGTGTCGTTCTCGACGTACGCGGTCACGGCTTCCTCGGCGGGCACGCTGTCGACGCCGGGCGCGCCGGCGGGCCCACGGGGGCCGACGAGGGAGGTGGTGGCCAGCATGCGGGGCATGAGGTTGGACGTTCCCATGGGTCAGGCTCCGATCGTGGTGGGCAGGTAGCTGATCCCCTTGCCGGACGCGGCGAGGTAGGGCTCGGTCGGCGCCGTGGGGTCGGTGAGGGTGAGGTCGCCGAACAGGAACGGCTTGTTCGTGACCCGCACGTAGGTCGTGGTCGCCGCGAGGCCGGCGGTGAAGGCAGCGGGGAGGTCGAGCGCGACCATCCCGTCGGCGAACGTCACGAGCCCGTCCGCGCCGCCGGCGGTGCCGTCCTGGTCGAGGCGCGCGACCTGCCGGCCGCCGTCGTCGCGGATCACGAAGAGGCCCTTCCAGCCGGGCTCCCAGACCGCGGCCTCACCGGTGTTGCGGTCGATGAACGCGAACTCCTGGCGCCAGGCCATCCCGATCACGATCTTGAAGAAGAACTGCAGGCCTTCGTAGGCGGGGAACGGCATGGGGGGGGTCAACCTCTCGCGTCTGCTTCTTCTAGGACCTGCTCCCAGGTGCGCGCGACGAGCCCGACCGGGTTGAGCTGGGTGGTGTCGTCGGCCGGGCGCCACCGGGTCTCCTCCAGCACGAAGGTGAAGTCGACGTCGCCCCCGCGGGGGTCGGTGGTCTCCATGGCCTGCACGACGTGTCCGCCCCACACGTGGGCGTAGTTCGCGCGGTGGTTGCCGGCGTCGCGCAGCTGCTCGCCGGAGACCTCGACGCCGTTGGTGAACCCGACCCGGCCAGCGCCCGCGGCGTTGTAGATGCCCTGTGCGATGGTGGTCGCACGGGCGGCGGTCATCGCGCCGCGGTGGGTGATGTCGGCGCGCTTCTCGACACCCCCGTCGGGGGTGGTGGATGGGTAGGAGGCGTCGCGGTACCGGCCAGCGGAGGAATCGAAGTAGCGGACGAAGACCCGGTCGGTGACGTCGTCGTCGGCGACCCCGATCTGCGCGATCCCCGGTGCGATGTACCACTGGGGCTTCGTCTCGTCCTCACCGTTGACGGTGAGGAGGCCGGAGGGGTGGACGTACCACTGCCGGCTGGTCGGGTCCTCCAGCGACCAGTCGTTGAGCATCTCGTCGACCTTGCCGGGCTGCGGGTTGTCGACGCCGGCGGCGCCGTCGGGCCCGGAGATCGGGGAGCTGCCGAAGTCGAACGCGCGGTACCAGCGCTTCAGCACGCCGCGGGCGATGCCTTGGTCGAGGACCGGGTCGGGGCGGGAGGTGATCGTGCCGTCGGCGGCGAGGCACTCGGCTCCTTCGGCGAGCCGGGCGATCCCGAGCGCCTGGAACTGCAGGCTGTCCCAGTCGGGCTGTGACAGGACCCCTGACCAGACGACCTCGATGCCGTCGCAGAGCTCGACGAACGCGTTGCGGGCCAGCGGGTCGGGGCGCTCGTTGCGGCCGAGCGCCATCTCCCACGACATCTCCAGCGGCCCGTGGCGGCCCCACGTGATCTCCGGGTCGCCCCACGCTGCGACCGCTTCGAGGGGGACTCCGCCGACGTAGAGGTGCAGGTCCGAGGTGGTGCTCACGCAGGGACCTCGGTGGGCAGGTCGGGGCCGGCGAGGAGGAAGTAGCGGCGGAAGTACTCCAGCTCGCAGCCGGCGTAGCGGGCCATGTCGGTGGCGGTGAAGATGTGCAGCAGCCCGGGCTTGAACTTGTGGGACCCGATCCGGGTGAGGCGGGTGATGTCCTGGGTCCGGCCGGACGACCAGGTGCCGTAGACCGACGGGAACGGCGCGTCGAGCTGGGCGGAGCGGAGCTCGACGGCGGTGAGGTCGTGGGACGACGGCTCGTGGATGAGGGTGATGGCGCCGTCGTCGGTGTTGGCGAGCCAGCCCTCGTCGAAGGTGATGGTGTCGCCGGTGCCGGGGGCCGCGGTGAGGGTGATCTGCACCTGGTCGGTGTCGACGCCGGAGGTGGTGAGCGGGGGGAGGGTTTGGGTGGCGATGTGGTGGATTCGCCACGGGTCGGTCGTCGGGTTCCGCAGTAGCGCGACGCCGGAGGTGACGAGGTCGGAGCCAGGGATGTCCGCGCCAGTGGCGTCGACGAGCTTCGCGGACCAGCTGACCGTCTTGGTGCCGGTGAAGGCCATGCGGGCGAGGAAGCTGTACTTCGCCCGGGTGAGCATCGGGACGGGGATCCAGAACTTCATCGCGACGGAGAGGTCGTTCGTCGCGCCGGACATCTTTGTCGGGTCGACGGTCCGGTTGCCCAGCGCGTCGCTGTTCGAGCAGCGCGTGCGCAGCGACACGACGGGCGAGGTGCCGGTGTAGAACAGGGCCGTCGAGCCGACGAGCGGGCCGGTGTCGTTGGAGGCGAGGCGGATCGCGGCCTGGGTCGGGGCGGTGCCGCCGATCACCGCGGTCCGCGCGACCTGGAGGCCGTTGGTGCCGTCGATCCCGACTCGGTCGGTCCGGGAGACGTCGTAGACGTACAGGTACTTGAAGGGCTCGGAGGTGGTGGTGAAGCGGGCGTTGATCCGGAGCCGGTTGAACGATGAGGGGGCGGAGAACCACATCGTGAAGCTGTGGGCGGACCCGCCGTTGCGCTGGACGGCGACCGGGTAGACGTTCTGCCCGCTCCCGCTGTACTGCACCGAGACGTTCGGCTTCAGCGGGGTGGTGCCGTCGTCGGCGACGAAGACGACCAGCCGGAGGTAGGGGGTGTCGTCCATCGACACCGTCCCGGTGCGCTCCAGGCTGAGGCTCGACACCCACGGCCAGGACCCAGTGCTCGGGACACCAGCGCTCACCCGGACCGACCCGTCGACCGCGACCGGCCCGGTCAGGGCGTTCCACCCGGTGGAGGGGGATGCGTACTTCTCCCACCCGGTGGTCGAGTCGCACGAGTCGATGCCGATGAGCACCGGCTCGTCGGGGTCCGCGGGGACCTCCAGCGCGGGGATGATCGTGGTGTCCCAGTCCCGGGTGAACGGGAGCGTGGTGAAGGCCAGTTTGTAGACGATCGTGTGGTCGAACCGCTCGCGGTAGTCCCAGCTGTCGCCCAGGTCGACCTTCCAGTCCCGCTCCATGTCGACGTGGACGACGTCGAACGCCATCGGCCATGCCCCGAGAGTCGGCGGCACCCACCTCAGCGGGGCCGGGGCGTCGGCCATGTACTCCTGGGCCAGCGCGGCTTCACCGAGCGCGAGGGCCTGTCCGTCCGGCGCGCTGACGCGCACGTAGACCGGGACCTCCTCGCGGTTGCCCCACCCGGTGCGCTTGATCAGCTCGCCGTCGGTGAGGTAGGACCGCACGACCTCGGTCAGCGTCACGGGGTTGCCGTACGCCGTGCCGACGAGGGCCTCGAATCGGTACGGCGTGTCCGGCTCCGTGTCGGAGGCGAACACCACCCCGCCCCAGGTGAGCTCGTGGGCCTGGTCGAGAACCGTGGTCACTTCACGTACCCCCTGTGCTGCCGGGTGGCGGCCGCCGAGGCGCCCTTCTTGGCCGCGGCCCGGTTCCGGGCCTGCTGCTTGTCGGCGTTCTTCGCGGCGTGCTGCACGTCGCGGCGGAGCCCCTTGACCTCACGGGTTTGCTCGGCGAGCTGCGCGTTGGCCTTCGCGATCGGCGCGGCGTACACCGCGTCCGAAGCCCGGTTGGAGGACGCGGTGAGCCTGGACTGCACGACCCCGTAGAGCTTCGAGAACGTCGCGAGCTGTGCGGTCGGGAGCGTGGCGTACGCCTGCAGGTCGTCGATGTTGCCGTCCTTGATGATCTCCTCGAACGCGGCCGTGCTGACCTTCTTCTTGAGCCGGCCCGAGAGGGCGTCGAAGCGGTTGATGTCGGCGAGCTGGGCGTAGAGCCCTGCGACGGGGTCGCCGCTGCTGGTCCACACGTCCTCGTCGCCGCCGGGGCGCCAGATCCCGCGGTCGAGGCCGCCGCGGATGCCCTCGCGGAGGTTGTTGCGGCGGTCGACGAGGGTGTCGCGGGCCTTGGTCTCCTTCTCGAGAGCCTTCGTTGCGGATGCGAGCTCCTGGCGCATCTTCTTCAGGCCGCGGGCGACGTGGTCGGCCTCGCGGTCGCTGTGGGAGCGCACCCGCACGGTCCCGCCGCCGGCGAGGCCCTGGACAGTGCCGCCGTCGGCGTACGCCGGGATCCGACCGGCGGCACGGTCGGCCCGGAACCGGTCGGCCTCGCCACGGCGGTTGGTGATGACCTCCTCGCCCGGCGCGAGGTAGGTCAGCACCTTGTCGCCGTAGGGGTACCGCGGGCCCTGGACGGTGCCGCCGTCAGCCTGGCGGACGGCTCCGGGAGCGAGGAGACCGAGCCCGGGCTTGGTGCGGCTCGGGTCGCCCTTCGACGGCAGATAGACGTTCTGCCACTGGGTCGTGATGGTCACCGTGCGGCCCTTGACCTCGCGCAGCTGCGCGAGGATCGCCTGGATCCGCGGTGACGCCATGTCCTTGAGGGTGATCAGGGCACGGCGGTCCTTCTCGGACAGCTTGTACTTCGCCACGAGGGCGTCGATGGCGCCCTCGGTCTGCGGGATGCCGTCAGCGCGGATGTCGGTGCGGACCTCGGGCGGCAGCGAGTCGAAGGCGTCCTTCGCCTCGACGAGCTGCTGCTTGTCGAACTGGACCGCGATCTCCGGAGCGAGAGAGTCGGGGATGTCGAGCATCTCGTTCGCGAAGGCCTCGGCCTCCGCCCGCCCGGCCCCGAGCTGGCGGGCGAACGCGATGAACTGGTCACGCAGCTTCACGTACTCGCCGTTGGTGAGCTCGCCGGCCTCGACCATCTTGTTCAGCGCGTCGGCGGCCGAGGAGATCGCCGCGTAGTTGTTCTGCCCGGCCTCGGTGAACTCGTTGAAACCCCGCGACCCGTCCTTCAGCAGACCGCGGATGTTCAGCACGGCCTGGCCCCAGGCGTACTGGTTGTCGAGCGCGGAGCGGGCGACCGCCTGCTGCTTCTTCATCGCGTCGAGCAGCGCGTCGAGCCCGTACTTCGCCTCGAAGGCTGCGCGCCCGCCGTCGGCGACGACCGAGTTGTAGGCGGTCTGCGCGTCCGCAGCCTCCTTGACCATCCTGTCGCGGGTCGCGATGAGCTCCTGGCCCCGGTGGAACTCCTCGGAGAAGCCGCCGCCCGAGAGCAGGGTCTTCAGCGGGCCGGTGATGTTGTCGCCCCACGTGTCGTCGTCGAGGTACTTCGCGAACTTCTGCTCGAACTCCTCGGCCGCGGCGTTGATCCGGTCGAAGTCGAGGGAGTCGAGCGCGTCCTGCATGTGCTCGATCGATTTCGACGAATCGCTGCTGGCCGAGGCGACGTCGATGAAGAGCCCCGCGGCGCCGCCAAGGGCGGCGCCCACGGGCCCCGCGAAGCTGCCGGCCAGCGCCAGGGAGGCCGTGTTGCTCAGCCCGACGCCGTCGGCGAGCCCGGTGGACGCGACCGCCAGCCCGGCGAGCGGCGCCGCGCTGCGGGCGGCCTGGCCAGCGAAGGACCGCACGGAGGCCCGGGCGGCGAGGGTCTCCTTCGAGGCGCTCTTGGACGACTGCCCCATGTACGCCGCGACTCGCCCGAACTCCTGCAGCGACGGGAGCGACGACTTGACGTCCTTCGCGAGCCCGCGGGTGAAGCCGAGGGTGCCCTGCGACTGTAGGCGGGAGCTCGCGTTGGTGCCGTAGAGCTTCGACTGTAGTCCGACCGCGACCTGCAGCCCCCGGGAGTACAGCGTCAGCGCGGCTACGCCGGACAGGAGGGGCGTGCCGAGGTCGCTGTCGGCGACGTCCGCTACGACGTTCGCAACGGCCGTGAGGGTCTGCAGGACCGGTCCGGACAGAGGTGCGGCGGCCTGGGCGACCTGGGTGAACGCGTCGGCGACCCCGACGACGAAGTCGGCCACGTCGGGCCCGGTCTCCTCGACGTAGTCGAGGAAGTCTCGGATCTCGTTCTGGCCCTCGACTGAGCCGGTCCAGTCGTCGAAGCGGTCGGCGACGTCGGTGAGCCAGTCGATGAACTTGTCGTTCGTGGGGTCGAAGGTCATCCACATCTCGGCGCCGGCGTGAGAGAGCGAGCCGAGCAGCTGGGTGGTGTTGTCGATGGCCTCGGGGATCTCGTCGACGAGGAAGTCGAGGAAGGGCGCCCACCGGTCGGTGGTGAGCGACTCCGCGGCGTTGGCGATCGCGTCGCCGCCGGCGCGCCCGCTGGCGGCCATGAGCTGGCTCAGGATCGGGGCGAGCCGGTCGAGGGAGTCAAGGGCGTCGGTGAGGCCGGGGAAGAACTCTTCGGCGCCGGCGTCGCGCAGGGCGAGGAGGACCGGGCGCATCTTCTCGAGGTGGCGCACGAACCGGCGGGCCTCGGGGGAGAGCTGGGCCATGGCGTCGCGGGCGGCCTTGAGGTTCTCCACCGTCGGGTCGAGCCGGGCCTTCTCCACGGCCTTGAGCGCGTCGCCGACACCCTGCACGGCACCGAGGAGGCCGAGCGCGCCGACAGCGGCGCCACCGAAGAGACCGGCGAGCGCACCGACAGCGGCCAGCCCGCCGGCGCCGAGCGGGAGGAGCCCGGGCCCGAGGGTCGCGATGAGCTCGGCGACGACACGGAGCCGACCCGAGTACTGGTCGATCGATCGGGCACCACGGCCGGCGGCAGCGGAGACGCTGTCAACGTCGCGTGCGAGAGCGCGCTGCGACGACGACGTGACCTTGGTGCTCGTGCCGAGACGCGAGGTGGTCTGCTCCAGCTTGGCGGCCGCCCGATCGGCGGCGACGAACTCCTCCCGGGCCTTCGAGGTGGAGGCGTGCACGCGGTCGAACGACTTCTCGGTCGCGTCGCCGGCGCGGTTCACGTCGCGGATGTACTTCGCGACCATCGCCTCGAGACGGACGACGACGGAGCGGACCTGGGCAGTCATCGACGGCACCTCCTGAGGGGTCGGCGTGGCTGTCCTGCGTCGTACGACAACCGGCCGGGGCTGGGTGGCGCGGGCCGGCTAGGCGGTGACGTCGTCGAGCGTGAGTATCGGGAGCGGGTGCTCGCCGTAGTCCCGGTCGTGCACGACCCGGTGCATCTTCACCGGCTCGACCTTGTCCGGCTCCTTGGCATCGGCCTTCGCTAACGCGGTGCACCCGTGACACACGACTGGGTCAGCGTCCGTCCCGTACCACCCGTCGTTGTCGGGGTGGTGAGCAAGGTGCCTCGGTTCACCGCACCCAGAGCACAACGAGTCGAGGTAGAGCTGGTAGGCGAGCAGCAGCGCCCGGTCCTCCTCGGTCCAGGGCGACTCGGTGACCTGGCGTACGACGCGCTGGACACCGTCGACGTCGCCGTACACCAGGACCGTGGTCGCAGGTCGGCCACGCAGAGCCGACGGCGAGACACCCAGGTCGAGTGCGAGCGCTAGCTCCCGGCGTGCGGCTTGGGCCGAAGGACGTGCGAGGAGAGTCGCGAGAAAGGGACGCTGATGCCACCCTCGGTGTTGAGCTTCCATGCCTCCATGGCGAGCTCGTAGAGCGGCGGGTTGCCCAGCTTCTTCCGGAGGGCCCTGACCTTGTCGACGGGCATCTCCGGCGCCACCGCCGAGGCGGCGATGACGGCGTCCCACATCTCCGGCGGGTACGGGGCGCCCTTGTCGAGCGTCTTCTTCCAGTCCTGCTCGAAGGCCAGCCAGTCCTCCGAGGTGAGTTGGCGGAGCCTGATCATCCTGCGGGAGGCGGCGTACTCCTGCCGCTTGGCCTGGATCTCCCGGGCGATGACCTCGGCGCTGCGGCCGTCGTGGGGGGTGTCGTCGCCAACCGCGGCCTCGTCGTCGGCGGGCACTGCGGCGGAGCCGTCAGTGACGCTCTCCAGCTCCACCTGCAGCACGTCGATCTCGGCCTCGAGGTGCGGCTTGGTGTAGAGCGGGAACAGCTTCTCGGCGCGGCGTACCTCGCTGGCGAGTAGGTCGTCGAGGTCGAGCATCTCGTTGATGACGGACTCCGCGGTGAAGCCGGCGGCGATCTCTTCGGGGGTGGTGCTCATGGTGGTCTCCTGGGTGCGAGGGTGTGCGAGGGGTGCGAGGGCGTGGTGCTGCTGGGTGGGGTGGCGGGCGACCCTCGCGACGCCCGCCACCCCGATCGGGAGGGCTGGTTCCAGCTCAGGCCGCGGCGACGGCGATGTCGGTCCAGTCCCGCTGGACCTTGCCGGGGATCACGCGCTTGATGAACCCGCCGGCGTCGGCCTTCTGCGGGCGGTCGGTCAGGACCTCGGCGCCGTACCGGATCTCGTCGTCCTCGGCCCACGGCTCGGTCGACTTCTTGGCGGTCTCGCGGGCGTAGACCCACACCGTGGTGCCCTTGGCCTTGAGCGCGGCGAAGAGGGTGTCGGCGGTGGCGTCGGCCTGGCCGGGGGTCGCGCTGGCGAAGTAGCGGAACACCGTGGCCGAGAACTGGCCGTTGGAGCGACCGAAGGCCTCGGCGCCGAGCTCCTCGCAGACCGCGGGCTCCGAGAAGGACTCGGAGTCGTTCGGGCTGAAGGTCCAGCCGCTCGCGAGGATCGCGCACGCGGCGTCGATGCCCGCGGTCAGCTCCTCGATGGTGGGGTTGGCCGGGTCGTCCGGCTTGGTGGTGAGGACGGCGATCTTCTCGTGGCCGTCGGCGAGCGAACGGGGCATCGTGTTACTCCTTGTTCTCCCCGGCGGCCGGGGTCTGGCCGGACGCCGCGGTGGTGTCCGGGTCGGTGGGGTCGCCCGCGAGGGCGGCCTGGGCGGCGGCCTCGGTGGCCTCCGTGATCGCGTCGAGCACCGCGGCCTTGTTCGGCAGGTCGGTGCTGTCGACGTTGAGCCCGGCGGCGTGCAGGTCGAGCTGCTCGCGGGTCCAGGCGTCGCTGGGCTCCCCGCGGCCGGGAGTGACGGTGCCGGCGGCGCGGGTCTCGATGGCCTTGGTCAGCGGGGTCTTGGAGAAGTCGCGGCCGAGGACCGGGTGCGACAGCCAGTGCTCGGGCACGGACTGCTTGGCGCCGGTGGACTTGGCGTAGACCTCGACGAATCCGTCGGTCATGACGGCCTCCTCAGGGGCAGGTGGACGGTCGGTCGTTGTGCCCGCGCCGGCGGCACGGAACGCCCGACGAGCCGGCGGCGGGTCGGGAGAGAAGGGCCGACGTCAGTCGGCGGTCGCGACGAGGCGGTACTGCAGCGGGACCTCGAACCGGACGGGCTTCACGGTGTCGATGCGCCGCGGCGGGCCGGGGTCGTACCCCGGTGGTGGTGCGAGGCGGCCGACCACGACGTCGTCGTGGGTCAGCTCGGCGCGGAACAGCCGCGCGTGGACCCGGTCGACGAGGTGGTAACAGTCCTCGACATGCCCGGCCACGCAGAGGGCGTGGAGGGTCCAGTCCAGCTCGTCGGCGGTGTCGGCGACGTCGGGCTCGACGAAGGGGTTGCCCACGCCGCCGTCCAGCACGAGGTACGGCGCGATCCGCCCGGACGGGTCCGGGGCGCCGCCCGGGCCGGGCAAGAGGGGGACCGTGGTCGGGTCGGGGATCTCGCCGCGGTAGATCGTCACGGTGGGCCCGGTGCCGGGCAGCGCGCCGAGCGCGTCGGCAGCGGCCAGGAACAGCACCAGGCGGCGGATCTTGCTCATCCGAGGGTCCGGTCTGCGGCTGCACGGAGGATCCCACGCTCGGTGCGGGGGAGGTCCCGGTCGAACGCCGGGCCCATGTACGGCTGGGGGCTGTTCCCGGGGTGCCAGACGGTGATGCCCCACCCGAACGCATTGTCGATGGGGTAGGGCCCGCTCGTGCCCTGCTCGACGAAGCCGCCGTAGTTGGCCTCAGGGCCGACCTCGTACGACAGGCCGTCGATGTCGGTGCTGATGGAGTTGCGCAGGTTCCCGAACTCGACCGGGGCGTTGACCTTGGCGAGGCCCTCGACGCGGTGGGCGCCACGGGCGACCTCGGCCTCGACGGCCGGCACGACGCGGTGCTCGACCGCGCGGAGGTCGGCGGCGAGGTGGCGGACCTGCGTGAGGTCGATGGTGATCACGGTGCTCGCCCCCTTCCGTGGGGTCAGTCGTTCAGGGCGGCCCGGATGAGCCGGGTGGCGTGCCGGTCCCCGCCCTCGACGTGGAGCACGGTCAGGGTGCGGGTGGTGAGCCGGGCGTCAGGAGAGGTGGTGACCGTGACGACGTGGCCAGCGACGATCCCGACGGTGGCGTGGGGGAGCGCGACCTCGTACACGGCGACGGAGACCTGCTCCTCGCCGGCGTCGCGCTCGGTGGCGCCGTCGGTCTCGCTGCCCGGGCGAATCGTGGCGGGCCCGTCGTACACCGGGTCGGCGGTCGGGGTGACCATCCGCCCGTCGACCTCGGACCAGGCCGGCGCACCGCCGGACGGCGCGATGGTGACGGTGGAGTCGTGGGTGCCGTCGAGCACGGCGGCGACGGTCCCGGCCCAGCTGGGCGGGAACACCGGAGTGCCGGGGCGGCCGCGGCCGACGGGGCGGGGCACCGCTACCAACCGCCCTCAGTCAGCTCGGGGCGGCGGCGGTTGCCACCGACGATGTCGACGACGCCGAAGTAGAAGCCGTCGTCCGCGTCGTCTTCGTCCTCGCGGGCCTGCTTGCGGAGCGAGTCGGCGTGGCGGCGCATGGCGTCCGCGAGCTTCGCGCCGTCGGTGGTGACCTGGTGGTCCTTCAGCACCTTCAGCGCGAGCGCCTCGTTGGTGGCCTGGGCGTCGATGGCCTGCGCGGCGGCGCGCTTGGCATTGCCCCGCTCGAGCGAGAGGAAGGCGTTCAGCTCGTCGTCGGAGAACACCTGGGCGCCCTCGTCGACGTCGTTGATCAGGAGCCGGACCTGCCCGACCGGGGTGGAGAAGTTGATCGTCATCCTGGGCCCCTCTCGGTTGGTGGAACCGCGAGCGGCCAGGCTGTGGTGGGCCCGGCCGCCCGCGGCGGGTACGACGTCCGGTCAGGAACCGTTGGAGGCGTACGTGAACGTCGGGTCGCCGGTCTGGTGACCGACGATGTGACGCCCGCGGTACTGGATGTCGTCGATCTCGAAGGAGCCCGCGAGCGGGGAGATGTCCCCGCCGCCGACCCGCTGGCTGCCGGCGCTCTTGACCCGGATGTCGGGCTGCTCGTGACCGCGGAGGAACGCCGCCCACACGGCGGGGCGCGTGGTCTTCGGCTTCGGGAGCACGAACCAGGTCGTCGCCGCCTTCGAGCCGGTGTTCCAGTAGTCGAGCATCGGGTCGACGACGTAGTCGACGCCGACGTAGTTGTCGAACTCGAACTCGGTGGAGCTACCGCCCGACGTCTCGGTCTTCTTGATCGTGCGGACCGCGAGGATCCGCTCGATGGTCCGCTTCAGCGTCTGCGGCACGACGACCTGCAGCGGGGGAGCGGCGACCATCCGGCCAGAGATGGCCGACTTCCGGGCGGCCATGATGTCGAGCACCGAGTCGAGGTTGTCCAGGGTCAGCGGCAGCGCCGTGGGGGCGTTGTTGTTGCCGGCCTTGAAGAAGTTGGTGTTGACGCCGCTGCGGTTGGCAGCGATCAGGTTCGACACGGCGTTGATGGCCTCGGTCTCGTTGGCCTGGCGGGCGATGACGCCCGGGAGGTCCTCGAACTCCTGGATGGCCTCGCTGTTGATCCACGCCTCCCACGAGATGGCGTAGCGACGACCGAACTTGGCCACGGCGATCTCGTTGACGTCCTTGCCACGGGCGTCCTCGGCCGGGTACTCGGTCAGCTCGGGGACCTGCTCGAACCCGATCGTGTTCCGCCACTTGTCGAGCAACCGCTTGGGGCGGAAGTCGCTGACGGTGGTGGTGTCGGTGTACTGCCGCCACGTCGAGGGCAGGTCGTCGAACTGGCGCTGCATCTCGGTGTCGATGGCGGCGAACGCGGCGAGGGTGAAGTCGCTGGTCGAGAACGCCTCGGCGAGCGCCTTGTCCGCGCCCCACTTGCCGCGGAAGGCGTTGTCGAGCAGGGTCATCGCCTTGTCCATCAGCGCCTCGGACACGCGGTAGTTGCGCGGGTTCGTGGAGCCGGGGAAGTCGGCGTCGGAGGCAGCCTCGACGGCGGCGTTGCCGTGGAGGACCTGGATGTCGTTGGTCATGTCGGTGTCCTCGTTCTCAGTTGGTGATCCGGATGCGGATCACGTCGCCGTCGGTGCTGGTCTTCGCCTCGACCGCGTGCCCGAACAGCGGGTTGGCCCCGGAGTTGTCGGTCGTGGTGAGGACGTTGGTGGCGGTGATGATGTAGATCGGGTCGCCGATCGCCCGGGTCGTGGTCGTGGTGACGGGGAGGTCGTGCACGCCCTCGAGCCACACCGAGGCGTAGCCGTTCGGGTTGCCGCCGCCGAAGTCGTACGACGCGTTGACGGTGCCGTCGTCGTTGTAGTTCACGACGTCGGTCTTGGCCCGGTTCGTCTGCAGGACGCCGTTCAGGCCGCCGATCCGCACCGGGTCGCCGGACTTGCGCCCGGACGGGACGGGCAGCGACAGCTTCGTGCCGCTGCGGAAGATCTCGTTGGTGGCCATGATCAGGCTCCCTTGCTCTCGGTGAGGCTGCGGCCCCACGGGCTGGTGGTGCGGGGCTGCGACTCCGTGACGCCGGTGCCGGGCGTGCCGCCGAAGCCGACGACCTGGCCGGTGTTGCCGGCGGCCCGGGCCTCCTTGATGGCGGTGATCTGCGCGTCGACCGACGCGCTGAACGCCGTCTCGTCGAGGTCGCCGGACTCCGCGACGGGCAGGTCCGCGATGAGTCCGCGGACCTGCAGCGCGTCGAAGGCCACGTCGCCGGCGGCCTGGGCGCGCTCGGCGACGAGCTCGCGCGCGCGGTCGGTGCGCGCGCGGGCGGCGTCGGCCTCCTTGAGGGTGTCGTTCTCGGCCTTCAGGCTGGCGTTCTCGCTGACGAGAGCGTCCACCCGGCCGGCCTTCTCGACGAGGTCGGTGTGGGCCGACTCCTCGATCTGGATCTTGGGCATGGTGTCCTCCTCGGACTCCTCGGTTTCCTTGCCGTCCGGCCGGGTGGCCGGGACGTATTGGTGACGACCCGCACCTCGGTGCGGTCGCCAGTGAGCTCGACGAGGCCGTCGGAGCTCTGGGTGTAGCCCTGCGCGAAGACGCCGTTGCCCTCGCCGTCGGTGTCGATGTCGAACCAGACGGTGGTGTCGTCGAAGTCGCGGACCCAGACCCAGGTCTTGTCGTCCGCGTAGGCGTCCTTCAGCGCGACGTTGAGGCCGTCGCGGGTGTCGTTGACGGTGGCCTCGGTGAGACCGCGGCCCTTCGCGCGGTGCTCGGCGCGGGCGGACTCCAGCAGGGAGAGGACCTTCCCGCCGCGGCCGGCGCGGGTGACCCAGTCGACCGACTCGACGTGGGCGAGGCCCTCGACGATCTTGCCGCGGCGGCCCTCGGCCTCGCCGAGCACGATGTCGGTCGCGTCGCCCCAGATCGAGACTCCGATGTCGGAGCCGACGTCGTCGATGAGGTCGCGGTACGGTGCGGCGACGCGGATCTCCGCGACGACGGCGCCGATGTCGGCGCCCGCGGCGATCTGGTCGTCGGTGGCGATCTGGCCCTCGGAGACGGTGACCGACACGAGGTCCTTCACCGACCGGCCGGCACTCGCGGCCTCGGGGTCGTGGTCGGCGTACATGTGCAGACCGGCGGGAAAGAGCTGGTCGGCAACGGCCTGCTCGAGGACCTGGGCGGAGTAGTAGCCGGACGAGCCCCAACCGGGCGAGATGAGCTGCACGAGGCGGTGGCCGGTCGGGGTAGTGGCGTCCTCGATGAGGCGGGCGCGCTCCTGGAGCGGCTTGGGCATGGCGGGACCTCCATGGGCGGGGTGATCGGCGGGTAGCGTGGCCGGGTGACTTCGCCCGGAGACGACGAAGCCCAGCCGTGCACCGCTGGGCTGGAGCACGTCTGGGCGGCGAAGGGGATCCACCTGTCGCTGAAGCGCGGGGCGGAGACGGAGGAGCAGTGCGCGCGGCCGGGGTGCGGGGCGCTGCGGTACGTGGCCCGGCCGGGCGGCCGGAAGAGCACACCGCCGTCGGGCTGATCCGGTGCTATTCTGGAGCGTGTAGGGCCCGCCTCCGTACCACGGGGGGACGGGGCCCTACGTTCGTTCCGGGCCGTTCTCAGGCCAGCGGTACGTCGTGCAGCTCGTTGCCGACGAACAGCCACAGCCCGGCGAGCAGGTACTTGCGCCGGTCGACGTTGAACCCGGCCAGGTCGGCGACCAGCTGGTCGAGCACGCCGGCGGGCAGGTCGTCGTACCCGAGGTCGATGATGAACCGGTCCTTCACGACGTTCTGGCGGGCCGCGCGGCTCATCGCGTCGACCAGGCGGCCGTGGATGGTCGCGGCGCGGGGCTTCGTGCTCTTCAGCTCGACCGGCCGGCCGTCGCGGCTGGACCACAGGAAGTCGTTGGTCGGGGCGGACGGCGCCTTCGGGATCCACTCCAGCTGCTCGCCGGCGTCGAGGAACCGCTCGACGAACTCGACCTCGTGGGGCTTCAGCACGTCGCCGCCGAGGTCGACGGGCAGCGCACCCTGCCGGCGCGCCCAGTACTCCCGGGTCTCCCACGGCTCGGCGTCGGCCGGGGCGGGCCCGAACCGGGCGAGTGCGGCGTCGCGGTACGACGACGGGTCGTCGTCGAGTTGGCCGGGCACGTCGGGTGCACCGCCGCCGTTCCCGCCATCGCTGGTGTCGGCCGGGGAGGCGGGCACCTGGGAGTCGCGCCACCCGTCGGTGTGCCGGGTCTTCGTCCACGCCTCGATCGGGAAGTCCCCGGCGACCCAGGCGTCGTAGCCGCGGCGGCCGAGGATGGCGCGCTGGTCGGCCTCGGGCAGCTGGTCGAAGTGGTCGGCCGCCGAGGGGATCCAGGACAGGTCGACGCTGCCGTCGGCCTCCCGGACGACCGGGACCCGGGAGCAGCGGCCCTGCTGGTGGTCGTCGGGGCCGGGGACCTCGAGCCCGAAGACCTGGCCGTGCATCGCCAGGCACGACCGGCATGTCCGGGACCCGAGGTGCGCGACCCAGGCCCACCCGGCGAGGAGGTCGGCGTGCACGTCCTGCGCGGCCCGGGAGCCCTCGCGGTAGGCGTCGAGGGTCTCGGTGCGGGCGATGTTGACCGCCCGGGCGGCGCCGAAGTTGTGGAGGTCCTCGGCGCGGCGGAGCATCCGGGTCGCGGTGGCCTTGGGGTTGTCGCCGGCGGCGACGCCGCGGGTGAGCTCGCCGAGGATCGTCGCGTAGGTCTCGTCGGCCAGCGGGAGGGCGGTCGAGGTGACCTGCTGCGTCGTACGACGCACGATCGCCTCGAGTGCCGGGGTTGGGACCTCCCGGCCGGGGACGTTGCGGGCGAGGCGCTGCGCGGCGATCAGCTCGCGGGTGCCGACCTGGGCGTGGTCGAGGACGTCGGCGAGGTCGTTGGTGACGCGGATCTGGAGCTGGCCGGCGAGGTCGTCGAGCCGGTCGGCGATCCCACCGAGGACGCGGGCGAGGCGCTCGTAGCGGACGACGGCGGTGGCGTTGACCCGCCCGACGTCGGTGAGGATCACGGTGAGGATGTCGAGGAGGTCGGCGGAGACCTCTGCCCAGGCGGTGGCCCAGGCCTGGGTGATCTCGGCGTCCTGGGCGTCGGTGATCTCGGCGAGCGCGGCGGCGAGGGCGATCTCGACGGCGTACGGGTCGGGTGCCTCGGGGGTCCCCGTGGTCACGTCAGCGGCCGTTCGGTACGACGGTGTCCCGGGCGCCGCACTCGTCGCACCATGCGCGGAGCTGCAGGTGCATCCGGTCGGCGCACCGCAGGGTGACCCACGACAGCCACCCCGACGGGAGGAGACAGCGGGTGCACCAGTGGCCGCCGGTGGTCTCGATCGGCTCGACGACGACGTGGACGGTGACGTGGCGAGCCATGGTCACGCCGCCGGCTGGTTGCGCTGCCGTGCGATCGCGGCGGCCGCGGCAGCGATGCGCGGGTCGACGAAGTTGCCCTGCTCGTCGAGCATCGCGGCGATGACCTCGTCGGCGTCCTTCACCCGCAGCGCGGCGAGCAGCAGCCGCAGGGTCTCCTCACCGGGAAGGACGCCGGTGGAGTCGGCGTTCACGATGGCCTCGATGAGCTTCACCGGGTCCATCTCGTTGAGGTCGGGGAACTCGGCGACTACGGTGCGCTCGACCTCGTCGGCCAGCGTGATGACCTGCCGGTTCCCGACCTGCTGCACGGTGCCGCGCAGCGGTCCGCGTGGGGCCTTCACCGCCTGGTCGATGGCGTACGCCGCGAGCCGGAGCAGCACCGTCGCCCAGAGCTGGCGACGCATCCCCATCTCCAGCACCGTCGGCTGCTCCAGGGTCTCCGCGACGGCGCGGGCTCCCGTGGTGCCGGGGTCGGCCAGGAGCGCGGTGACCGGGAGGCCGAGGCCGGCGGCGACCATCGCGGCGAGCGGGCGGCCCGACTCGCTGTCGATGGTGGCGCCGGACTTCGGGATCGCTTCGAGGTTCGCCCCGGGCCCCATGGCGGCCACCTGGCCGGCGTCGCTACCGCCAAGCGGCGGGACGCCGGCGGGCAGCGCGGCATTGAGCGCGGCCGCAGCGCCGCGGACCTTGGTCGCCCGGTCGCCTGTGAGCTTCCACGCGAACTTCGACAGGGCCTTCACCAGGCGCGCCCAGTCAGTGAGGAAGCCCTCGTAGGCGCGGGCCCAGGGCAGGGAGGCGTAGACGTCGGGGACGCCCCAGGTCCAGCCGTCGAGGCGGTTCACGGGGACGTGGAGGATCGGCTGGTCCCAGCGGACCTCGTACTGGGTGCCCTCGACGTTGATGCTCTTCGGCCGGCTGGCGGGCCAGTAGCCGAGCGCGGGGTGCGCGACCCGGACAGTGACCGGGCGGAACCGCAGCGTCATCGCGCCGGCGGCGGACCGGAACGGCTTCTCGGCCTGCGCGGAGTACTCCCGCAGGTAGAACCACGGGTCGTCACGGTCGTCGGGGTTGTTCACGACGTCGCGGATCTCCTCCAGCGGCGTCGAGCGGTGCTGCACGCGGCCGGTGAGCTGGTCGGTGAAGCAGGCGATGAAGATCTGCCCGTCGGTGCCGAGAGCCCGCTCGAGCTCCTCCTGTGCCTGGGAGCCGGTGAGGGCGGTCTGGTTGGAATCGTCGTCCCACCACTGCTGCACGACGGCGTTGACGTCCTGCTTGACGTCCTCGCCGGCGGCGCGGGCCTGGAGGGTGACGCCCTGGCCCCAGACGTAGCCGGTGCGGAGCTGGATGCCGCGCTTGATGAGCGGGGACGCGACGGCCATGAGGCGGCAGTTGCGGACGACGTTGTCGAGGCCCTTGCGGGAGAACTCCTGCTGGAGCCGGGTCGCGGCGTTCTCCCAGCCGGCGTCCTCGGCGGCAAGCTCGAGGTCGGCGAGCCGCTCCTGCAGGAGCGCGTTCTCCGAGAGCACGGCGGAGACCTGAGAGCTGATGTCGGTCGAGCGTGATCCCGTGGGCCAGTCAGGCATGTCTACCTGCCTCTCTGGTCGATCACGGAGTTGAGTCGGGGGGCAGTTGTACGGTCGCCAGACATGGCGCTGATCGGCAGCGCCGAACAGGAAGGAGACGCTCCATGAGCGTGACGGTCCACATCCCGCCGCAGTCCAGCGGAGCCCAGTCGGTGGTCCACGCGGAGGCCACCAATTTCGACGTGCACAACGAGCACCTGCACGTGCGCAACGCCCAGAAGCGGACCATCGCGGTGTACGCCCCCAAGCAGTGGCACTCCGCGACGGTGGAGAACGCCGAGACGGCTCAGTAGGGCGTGATGGAGTAGCCCTCGAGCTCGGGATCGAGGTCTTCTCCGGTCACTACCTGCCCGGCGTAGATGGGCTGCAGCACCAACCGGTTCAGGGCCTGGGTGAGAGCGTCGACGTCGTCGTCGTGCGCGGCGGTCGGGAACCCCGCGGCCTCCTCGATCACGGCGTCCGACCACGGCGCGAGCTCGCTGGACGGCAACCACACGTTCCGGGACTCCACCAGCGGCGAGACCGCCGCGGCGCGGACTTCCTTCCCGCCGTCGGGCTCGACCGGGACGATCCCGGGCACGGTGCGGCCGAGCATCGCGATCGCGGCGGGCCCGTTCGCCTTGTCCTCGACCAGCTTCAGCACCGCCTGCGGCCACCGGGCGGCGAGCGCCCGGAACGCGGCGAGGGTCTCGACGAAGTCCATCCGGCCGTGGACCCTGTCGAGCAGGTAGGCGTCGGCGCCGCGGCGGCCCCAGACCTGCCCGGAGACGAAGTCGGTGCCCTCGGTCTTCTTGAAGGTCATGTCCCAGCTGATGAGGAGGTCATCGAAGCCGGTGACGATGCGGGAGCCGTCCTCGCGCTCGATCCACAGCGGCTGGTCGTAGCGCTGCCACCAGGTCCGCTTGAAGATCGTGCCCTCGGCCGGCGCGGGCCGGCCCTGGTAGAGCGCGTTCCACGCCCGGGACCCGACCTCGCGCTGCTTCTTCTCCCAGTCCCGCGTCGTACGACGCCGGGCCGACTCCATGTACTCGCCCGGCGCGCGACCCAGGACGTCGGTCTCGCCTTTCGCGGGGTCGTGGTCGGCGAGCGCGCCGAGGTTGACGACGGTCCACTCGTCGGGGAACTCGCGCTGCAGCCAGCCGGCGATGTCGTCCTCGCGCCACCGGGTCTGGATCAGCACCACGGGCGCGCCCGGGGCGAGGCGGGGGAGCGCGACCTCGCGCCAGAAGTCCTCGACGGTCTGCTTCCAGGCCTTCGAGTCGGCCTGCTTGGCGTCCTTGTACGGGTCGTCGATGATCAGCAGGTCGATCGGCCGGGAGGTCAGCGACCCGCCGATGCCGACGCAAACGACGCCGCCGGTGTAGCCGAGGAGCTCGAACTCGTCTTGGCGCTGGGAGGACTGGGAGAGCTGGAGGCCGAGCTCGGGGTGCTCGCGGAGGTCGTCGCGGATCGCGCGGCCGAAGCGGCGGGCGACGTCGTGGCCGTAGGACACGATGCCGATGCGGAGGTTGGGGTTGCCGTGGAGCATCCACAGCGGGAACCGTCGCGACGTGCGCTGGGACTTCCCCTCCTGCGGGGGCATGTTGATGATGAGCCGCTCGCACTCGCCGTCGCGGACCTTGACGAGGTGCTCGTCGATGACGTCGAGTGCGGGGGTCTGGACGGTGGTGCGGTCGAGGGCTTGGGCCATCTCGCCGGGGGTGGCCCAGGGGCGGCGGCGGAGCTCGGGGGCGAGCTGGGTGCGGATCATTTCGATCATCAGGTCAGGAGCGCCAGACACAAGATCGCCCCCGATCCGAACCGTCGCTACCTAGGGCCGAGCCCTTCCTTGGTGCCGAACGGTCCCTCGAGAACCCCCGTCGGCGTCCGGCGCCACCATCGGTTGCCGGTGTCGCGGAACGAGAGCGATACCAGGACCTCGTCAGTCGAGTCTTCGATCAAGCTGCGACGTTCATCGGTCGAGGCATTCAAGACGATATCTGGCATGCGGATACTCATCGACTGCCGCTTCTCCGTGGTGACCGGCCCCGGGGGAACGACCGGGAAGATGCGGAAGTCGTCGTGGGTGAGCACCGTGCCGCCAATCCGGATGACTAGCAGAATGTCAACGCGAACTTCGTACACCGGGAGGTCAGTCGCATTCCGCACGTGGAGCGTGACCGTGGAGGTCACGTGCTTCATGCCGTACTCCAGCGGTCCGAGCGACACCCAGCTCGCGATCCGCTCGGCTTGATGCCGTCGTTGATCCTCCCTGTATCGCTCTTCGCGGGCCGTCTCCAGTGAGAAGGCTCCCGCAGCGAACATCGCGGCCACGATCGCAGCAACCAGCGTCGCCGCGGTCGCAGCAGCAGCGAACCACTGCGCCAGGTCCGCCCGTGGTGAACCCGCCCACCACCAGCCGAGCAGCGAGGTAGAGGCCATTACGAGGAGCGACAGCGCGCTGACCGTGGCGGCGCGCCGCCTCGTCGACCAGTCCTTCATTACGCTCCTGGGATGCCGATGGCGGGGAGTGTCTGGAGACACTTCACCCGCCAGTGCTGATGTTGAGGCACGTGTGACCCGTGTGTCAAGCGGTGCGCCACGCCGGGTCGTACCCCGGCCGGTCGGCGTACACCGAGGCGAGATCGGCGAGATCACCGCAGCCGGGGCCGTCTTCGTCGTCCCAGCCGTGGCCGCCGTCGTCGCAGTACCCGTAGCCGGTGCCGCAGTTGCGGTGCCGATTGACGATCCGCCGCTTGGCCTCGCACTCAGCCCGGACTCGCTCGTTGTCGTAGTGCCTGCCAACGAGGTAGTCGCAGTGGCCGGACACGTCCTCCTCTTCGAGGTCCTCCTCGTCCTCCGCGATCTGGGCCAGCAAGAACTCGACGAGCGTCATGCCCCCATCCTCTCCCGATCTGCCCGGATCGTGTCGAGCAACCTGGCGCCGAGCGCGTGCCGGCACCGCGCCGACCCGCACCGCGGGCACAACCTCGACAGGTCCGGTACGACGGGCTTCGGGACCGGGCACCAGCACGGGCCCGGGCCGGCCTTTGGCTGCTTCTCGGCCTCCGACTCGGAGCGGATGTGGTCGGCCAGCAGCCCGATCGTCGACTCGTCCCACGTCGCGCGGCAGGTGTCGTCGGTGCACGCCGCGACGTGGTCGGCGAGCCGGACGCGGAGGGTGCCGCGTTCGCCGCACTGGGGGCAGGTGTTGTCGGGGACCCAGGCGGGGGAGTCCCAGCCGGTGACGACGCGGGCGCGGATCCACCAGCGTCGTACGTCGGCGGTGATCGCGCGCCGGGCCGGCGCCTCTGCTGACGGGACGAGGCTGTGGAGGAGGCGGAGCGCAGCCTTGCCGTCGAGCGGTGGGGTCTCGCCGAGGTCGGTGATCCAGGCGGCGACCTCGAGGTCGATGCGGACGGCGGTGTCGAGGGCGTCGAGCCGGGCGGCGGGCTTCGAGGAGTACCCGGCGCGGGGGCCTTCTTCGGCTGTCGAGGAGGGGATGTCGCCGGCCCAGAGCTGGTCGAGGAGGGCGGGCGCCTTGGTGGCGTGGCGTCGGGGGACCCAGCCGCCGTGCTCGCGGACGGTGTAGAGCTCGACGTGGGTGTGGGTGTCGATGAGGTCGTGGATGTAGTCCACCAGCTGCATGCCCTGGCGGTGCGGGTCGGTCACGGGTGCTCCTCGGTCAGGTGGTCGGGACGACGGGGTCGGGCAGCGGTGGGCGCCGTGCGGGTGGCGGCGGGACGGTGGCGGGGGTGAGGATCGCTGGCCAGGGCAGCGGCGGTGTCTCGCCCTGCAGGAGCACGGTGCGGGTGGCGGGCCCGCCGTCCTCGAGCACGACCCGGCCGTCGTCGTTGCGGACCATCACGGTGACCTCGACGGCGCACTGGTCGACGAGGCGGCGGATGGTGCTGCACATCGGGATCTCGGCTGGGTTGCCGCCGTGGAACTCGATCCACTCGCACAGCGCGAGACGGACCCGCTCCGGCAGGTGGCTCAGGACGGTGAGGTGGGTCTCGTCGACGTACCAGGCTCCGCGCATCACGCCATCACCTCGCCGGCAGCCGTCGTACTCGCCGAGCCCGGGCTGAGCCGGTCGAGGAACTCCCGCAGCACCAGGTCCCGATCCGCCGGCAACAGGGTCACCCGCTCCGAGAGCACCACGAGCGCTGCCCGGAACGCCGAGGTGACCAGCTCGGCGCGGGCGCGCTCCAGCTCGACGTGCCGCTCCGCGATGCCGAGGCGGGCCATGCCCTCGCTCGCCTTCAGTAGCTTGTCGAGGAGCCGGTCGAGGAGCACGACCTCGGCCCGCATCTGGGTCATGTCCTTCCCCGCCCCGACCGAGGTCTTGTTCTGGTTGATCCGGTCCCCGACGGTCTCGGTCATCTGCTCGAGCGCGGCGGCGGTGCGGGCGAGGAGGTCGACGGGGTCGGTGATGGGGGTCTGGTGGGCGAGGCCGGGCCAGAGCTTGTTGATCTGCTCCTGGGCCTTCCGGTCGGCTTCCTTGCGGGCGCCGGCCTCGCGGGCCATGGTGCTGCCGCCGCCGTGGCGGTAGCAGACGGTGAGGCCGGGGACGGGGTACCGGCCGCAGGGCTTGTTGGCGCGGTTGTGGGCGGTGCACTTGGTGTGGACTTCGCCGCAGCGGTCGCACGGCGGGCGGTCGGGGGTGGGCTTCTTCTTGGTCATCGGCGGCGGCTCCTGCGGTTGGCACGGCGGCGTGCTCGGCGGCGGCGGTCGTAGGCGGCGTGCATCTTCGACCGCCAGGGGTCCTCGATGGCGTGGCGCCGGTGGGGGTGGAGCAGCGAGGGGTGGCGGTCGAAGAAGGTCTGGAGGCGGGGGGCCAGCGCCTCGATCGCGGCCGCGGCGCGGACGAGGTTGTCGGTGTACGCCGACGTGTGGAAGTCGATCCGGACGAAGGTCTCCTCAGCGCCCATCGCCGGCCGCCTCTCGCTGCTGCTCGGCCAGGTCTCGGAGCCAGGTCGGCACGCTCGTGTTCAGCGCGCTCAGCCCGGGGAACGTCCCGGCCGCCTCGTTCAGAGCCGCCTCCCGGACCACGGGCGCGACGTCATCCAGCACCGCGCGGGCGGCCTGCTCGTACTCGTGCAAGAACCGAGCGCTGGGGGTCGGGTAGACGAAGCCGCAGACGCACGCTCCCCGGACGTCGTACCCGTGCTCGGTGCTCGACCTGTGCACGGCTGCCGCAGCGAGGTCGACCAGGGCGGGATCGTGCTCGGTGGTCATCGGCGGCACCCACAGACGGCGGTGTGTCGGTCGTCGTGCTTTCCGTCCGGCCCCGTCGGACGCATCCGGGCGATCTCGTCGAGCAGCAGCTGGACACGCGCCTGGTGGGTGGCGATCGTGCCGCCGGCGTTGTAGCCGGGACGCTCGCGCTCCAACTCGTTGAGCGCCCACTGGGCCACGGCCAACGTCTCGCCGAGCATCTTCGGGCTGACCGGCACGACGTAGGCGTGCAGGTTGGCGAGGTCGACGTGGGGCGGTCGCTCAGGCATCGCGCTCCTCCTCGCCCGTGGTCGGGACAGGCAGGTCGGCGGGGAGGAGGAGCCAGATGCTCTCCAGCGCCTGCGCCCGGGTCGCGTGCATGTACGAGCGCTGGCCGGCGTCGAGCCGAGCGTCCCAGCCGTAGTCGGTCCGGTAGACGTGGCCGATGTCCTCGCCGGTCGCGCGCACCGCGATCGTTCCGTCGGCCCGCACGATCCAGGGCGTGGTCTCACTGGTCATCGGTACGCGCCTCCTCGGCGTCGGTGGTGGGCGGGGCGGGGTGCTGGGTGACCTCGATGCGCCCCGTGGCGCGGTCGAGCGTGACCTTGTAGCCGTCCGTGATGCCCTCAGCCTCGGCGGCCAGTTCCTTCGCCCGAGCCACGACGCGAGCAGCGCGCTCGTCGGTCACCGTGGTTCGCAGCGCCGTGGCTTCGGGAGTGCCGAGAGACGACCGCTCGACGAGGTCCTCGATTGCCTCGGTCTCGGCGGGCGGAGTGGGAGCGAGCCCCGGGTCGCAGGTCGGGCAGCCGTTGCACTCGTGGTTGCACGTTCCGTAGCGGGGCATGGGGCAGAACCGCTGTCGATGCACCTCGACAGCCCGGTCGTCGTGGCCCTGCCAGCCGTACTCCGGGTGCGCCACATGACTCCAGTCGCAGTCGGGGCAGTCGTAGCGCCGAGCATCGGCGGGCGGGGTGGGAGCGGCGTCGAGGGCGGCGCGGAGGAGAGCGACGCACGCCATGCGGACCTCAGCGCCAGAGCCCAGCGGGTCGACCGCGATTAGGATCCGCTGGGGCAGCGCCCGAACCCGCTTGATCACCTGGGCCTGTGCGGCCACGGTCTGCTCGGCGGCCTCGGCGCGGGCTAGGCGCTCGGTAGCCACGCGGCCCACGTGGGAGAGGCGCGCCCTCAGGTCGTCCACCTGCTGCCGCAGCGTAGCGTTCTCGGCCTCCCGGAGCGCACCGACAGCGGCACCACCCGCGGCGGTGGTGAGCTGGTGCTGGAGGTCGTCCACCTGCTGCCGGAGGGCGGCGACCCCGTCTTGCAGATCGCAGCGGCTCTGGTACTCCTCCGAGTGGAACCGGCGAGCACGGTCCCGCTCGGCCTCCACAGCGGCGAGCCGGTCGCGGACGATGCGCTCGATCACCGGCTGGGCACGCCCGGCGTAGTCCCACGAGGCCGAGTTCGCCGACCCGTCAACGGTCGCGAGCCACGGCGCACGGTCGTTGTTGGCGTAGATCGCCGTCGCCACGTCGAGGACCTCGTCCTCGGTCAGGGTCGGCTCCGAGGTGGGCGCGTGCTCCGGGCTGCTCCCAGCGGCGGAGGTGGCGCGGTGCTTGTCCAGGCAGCAACAGGTCTCCCCGCTGCACTTGGGCCCGTGCTCAGGGCAACGGTCGGCCGGGTACGACTCGCTGCCGGTGAGCGGAGTCGGTGCCTCCGCCCCCGCATCGGCTGTGGTGGCCTCGGGCAGGTCGGTGGGCGCGTGCTCGGCCAGGAGGTGCTCCACGCGCTCGATCAGGGCACGCTCGGAGGTGTACGGCGCAGGATTCGCTCCAGCCCGATGTTCGGCGGCCAGCGCGGTCAGGGCGGCGTGCAGGCTGCTCATCGGTCGGCCTTGCGTCGGGTCTCGTAGGCCCGGATCTCGTCGGGGTTGATGCCGTAGTGCACGGCGCGCTCCCAGACCAGCTCGGCCGACTCGGAGTGGTTGCGCACGCTCGCCCAGTCGGCCGCCTCCTGGCTGGCGAGCCCCTGGTGCAGCGCGTCGTGAAGGAACGCGAGCTGGGCGTGGCCGAGGTACTGGGCCAGCGTGAAGTCGATCTGCCCGCGCTCGGCTTGGCTGGCGCCCGTGATGGTCTCGGCGAACGCGCGGTGCCACGCGATCGCCTGGGCGTAGTGGTAGCGCACGAGCCGGCCGAGTGGGGCGGTCTCGCCCTCGCACGGGTGCGGCTCGATCTCGTGGCCGTACTTGGTCGCCAGCGTGGTGGTCTCATGCATCGTTGCTCCTTCGGTGGGCGGGGTGGTGGGCGCGCACTCGGCCGCCTGGGGCTCCTCGCGCTGGCGTGCGTCGGCCTTGGCCGCGTCGACCGAGCGCTGCAACGCGGCCAGCAGGTCGGTCGGCTCAGGGGCGCTCATCGGCCTTCACCACCCGCCAGCAGAGCGAGGAGTTCGGGCAGACTCAGACCCAGCGTGATCTCGCCGTTGTGAAAGTCGAGCGATCCGGCGCGCATCAGCCGCCTGAGCCCCGCCCGCAGCCGCTCGACCTTGGCCTCCGCCTCCGCGAGCTGCTGCTCCAGCTGGTCGACCGCGGCAGCGGCCTGCCCGGCCTCGGCGAGCGCGAAGTCCCGCACCCCCTCCACACGACGCACCAGCACCGCGGCCTGGTCGATCACGTCGAGGAGGAACCCGACGTCGTCGACGTAGCGCCGGCCGAGCTCAGCACGCCGGCCCTGCCCGGCACGACGACCGGCCTCGTGCCGGCTCCGGATCCCGGCGAGCCGGTCACCGCCCGCGCTGGTCTGGGCCTGCTGCTGGGTGAGCCCGGGCACGGGGCGGGGCAACCTGGGTACGACGGTCGGGTCACCCACGGCCGGCACCGCTCTCGACGAACCGGCGCATGTCGGGCTCGTAGGTCACGACACCGTGCGGCCCGCACGGCGGCGACGTCTCCGGGGCGTCCGGGTCGCTCGGCACGCTGCCGTCGCAGAACCCGCCGGTCTGCCCCCGCATCCAGTCCTGGAACAGGTGCATCTTGTCGGGGCCCAGCTGCTCGGTCACGATCTGCTCGACCTGCCCGCTGGTGTACCCGAGGACACAGATCGGGTCGGGCAGCACCGGGCCGGCCGGGGCCGTGCTGGTCTCGGGGGTGGTGGTCTCGGGGGACTCGGACATGGTCAGGCTCCTTCGGTGGTGGGTGAGGTGGTGCTGGCCGGCGTGAAGCCGTTCGTCGTGAGGTCGCACATCCGGCGGATCGCCGCGAGCCGGGTGTCGTACGGCCGGTCCATGGACGTCGCCTCGAGCACGCACCCGATCCGGCTGTGCAGGTCCGCCAGCTCGGCGCGCTGCTGGACAACCTGGTGCGCCAGCCGATCCCGGTTCGCCTGCACCTCAGCGAGCTGCTCGACCAGGGCGTCGTACGCCGCGAGCAACGCGGCAAGGTCCTCGCTCGCACCACGACCCGGGAGCACCTGATGACGGCGACGAATCGCCGCCATCACCTCCGACCATGGGGTCTCAGCGAGGGCGCTCAGATCATGGGGTTCGAGGACCTCGTCGAGGGTCCACGTGTCGGGGTCGGGGACGCGGTCGTGGGGACGCAGTGCGGAGGGCTCGCTGAGTGCGTCCCCCCACGTAGTGGAGGGGGACGGGGGACGCACTCGACTCGCGGGTGCCCTGGCGGTGTCCGGGACGCAGTCGGGGACGCAGTCGGGGACGCAGTCGTGGGTGGTGTTGTCGGGGGTGTTGGTGGGGTTACTGGGCGTGGTCATCTTCGGCCTCTCGGTACAGGGCGATGGAGTGGTGGAGTCGGGCGCCGCGGGGCCCGGGGAGGGTGGAGATGAAGCCCTCGTGGACGAGGAGCTTGAGCGCGGCCCGGATGATCGAGGACTTGCCGGCGACGTCGGTCTCGATGTCGCGCTGGGTGCACTGGTCGTTGTCCTCGACGTAGCGGGAGATCGCTTCCATCTGCCGGGTGGGGCGGAAGGTCCCGTCGTCGTTCTTGGGTGCCTGCTGGGTCTCGACGGCCCATCGGGTGATGCCGTGGGTCTCGGACTCGGTGGAGTCGAGGATGAGGGTGCCGGCGTACCCGCCGCCGGCGGCGCGGCGGAGCTGGCCGGCGGTGTCTTTCTCGATGCGGAGGGTGACGTAGCCGATCTGTCCGGGGGCGGGTTGGACGCGGGCTTCGGCGCGGAGGTACGAGCCGCGGATCATCCGCTTCTTGGCGATGGAGCCGATGGCGTACCCGGTGGTGCGGGCCTCGGCGGACTTGGGGAGGTGGTCGATGGTGATGACGCAGGAGCCGGCGTCGGCGGGGCGGGTGCAGAGGAACCGCATGGCGTTGGTGATCTCGTCGCCGTCGTTGGTGTTGGCGCCGTACATCGGGATCGCTTCGCCGATGGAGTCGATGAGTACGACGGTGGGGGTGTGGCTGACGATGTCGTCGATGGCGGCGCGGAGCTCGGCGGGGTCGTCGGGTTGGTAGTAGCGGAATCGGGTGGGGTCCGCGAGGACGTCGAGGCGGGCGCCGAGGAGGAGTAGGCGGGCGGCGGTGGCGTCGGCTCCGTTGTGGTCGACGTCGAGGATGGCTGCGGTCCCGTCGGCGGCGAGCTGTTCGACGATCGCGGCTTGGGCGAGCCATGTTTTGCCGCCCTCGGGGTCGCCGAAGATGCCGTTGACCTTGCCGGGGTAGAAGAGGCCGTGGCCGTCGGCGTGGCGGCAGATGGTGGGTGGGTCGATGACGGGTGGGGTGCCGCCGTTGAGCCAGGTGAGGTCGACGAAGCCGGTGGCGGTGCCGGGGGTGGTGGGTCCCCAGCGGGTGACGACGTGCTCGAGGTCTTCGTAGGCCTGTTCGATGTTGCGGGTGAGGGTGGTCTCGTCGGCGGCGGTGGTGGCGAGCTGGTGGAACCGGGTGCCGAGGGTCTGGACTTCGCGGAGTCGGGAGGCGTTGCGGACGGCGGCGGCGTAGGTGGTGGCCTGGCCGGGGTGGGGGCAGGCGGCCATGAGGTCTTGGAGGTAGCCGGGGCCGCCGATGCGCTGGAGTTCGCCGGTGGCGAGGAGGTGTTGGCCGACGGTGATCATGTCGGGGGTGGTGCCGGTGTCGTGGACGGTGTGGATGGCGTCCCAGATGGTGCCGTGGTGGGGGCGCCAGAAGTCGTTGGCGGCGAGGTGGGGGCGGAGGTCGGGGGCGAGGGTGCCGGCGGTGAGGAGGGCGCCGAGGAGGGCTTGTTCGGCGGCGTTGTTCTGGACTGGGGTGCGGGTGTCGCGGGGGTTGTCGTAGGCAGGGTCGTACGGCGGCTCGTCGGGCTGGTGGGGCGCGACGGCGTGGAGGTGGGGCGGACGGGGGGTGGGTCCGTCGGTGGTCACGTGCTGGGTGCTCCCTGCCGGTTGCGGGGTGGACGTGGTGGGTGGTGCTGGGGGTGGTGCCTGGCCTGGGGCAGGTACGCCTCTCCGGGAAAGGCGCCGGGTCGTGGGTCGTCCTTCGGGCGCGGGTCGCGGTGTCGCCCGTTGACCCCAGGCCAGGTGGTCTGTCAGCCGGGTGGTGCCGGCGGGGTGTCGCCGTCGGGCCGGGGCAGGGCCGTGTCGCCGGGCTGGGCCTGCACGATGAACTCAGCGCCGTCGGGGAGCAGCTCGGTGATCTCGAGGATGCTGGGCCGGAGCTTCATCGCGACGCAGGCCTGGTCGCCCGGCTGGGCGAGGGTGACGCCGAAGCCGTCGGCGAGGACGTGCTTGGTGATGTCGACGCCGTCGAGGTGGACGCGCGCGGCGGCCGGGTTGGTGCGCTCGAGGTGGATCTCGATCTTCACGCTGCGTCGTCCTCGTCCGGCTCGTCGTCCCCGGCCTCGTGGTCCTCGTCGTCGCCCTCGTCGTGCTGCTCGTCCTCGTCGGGCTCGGCCGCGGCGAAGGGGTCCTTCAGCGCGGTGCGGTCGGCGTGCACGGCGGCGCCCTCGTGCTTGCCGCAGACGTCGCAGACCGGGTTGTCGTTGACGGCGAGGCCGGCGGAGATGAACGGGTGGGGCTCGTGCTGGGCGCCGGCGCGGAGGACGTTGACGAGGTTGGGCTCGGTGCTCTCGCCGGCGAGCGGCAGGGTGGGCTGCTCGCCGTTGGCGAGCTGGCGCTCGTAGTGGAAGGAGCGGGCGAGCTCGCGGAGGTGCTTCTCGGTCATGGTGTCGGGGGCGGGCTCGAGGGTGAGGATGGACAGGGTGACGCCTCCGTCACCGCTCCGGCTGTCGGAGCGGGACTCGGCGACAAGCTCGACGACGGCGAGGACCTTCTTGCCGAGGGAGTCGTGGCAGCGCTTGGCGAGGTCCTCGGTGAAGCCGGTGTTGTTGGTGCCCTTGGCGGCGATCTTGGCGGTGGTGGTCATGCTGCTGTGTTCTCCTCGGTGTTGGTGGTGTGGGTGCTGCTGGGTGTGCGGTAGCGCTCGGGCTTCCAGCCGGTGAGGTCGATGAGGGCGCGCAGGGGGCGGCCGGTGGTCTCCCAGGCGGTGACGACGAGGTGTCGTTCGGCGGGGGTTGCAGCGTGGGCGGGGGTGGGGTCGCCGGCGAGGATGCGCTGGACGACGACGGGGTCGATGTCGTCGTCGACGCCGCCGGGGTCTGGGACGGCGTTGGGGTCGTCGATGTCGATGCCCTCCCACGCGAGCGGCGGCGGCCACGAGTGCTTCTGGGCGATGCCGCGGGCGTACGCCGCGGCCTTGCGCTCGGTGGAGGTGTTGCTCGGGGGGAGAGACATGGACCAGGCCTCATACAGCGCGTCGACCTTGGCGGCGGTGGTGGCGCGAACGTAGGACCGGGGGCGGGTAGCCAGCCGGTGAGCCCCGGAGGGGGACATGTCGAGCGCTTCGGCGATGCGGGTGAAGGTGTGCCCGAGGGCGACGAGGGCCTGGAGGCGTCGCTGGGTGCCGATGGCGTGGAGGCGACGGGGCCGGCCCGCGAGGGCGTCGAGGAGTCGCTCCTGCTCGTAGCGTGCCTCTGCTCGGCGGCAGGGGGTGCAGACGGGTTCGTCGTCGGCGCGGTGGATTCGGCCACCTGCGTAGGTGCCGTGTCGGGGGTCGGTGGGGCTCACGCGACGGCGTCCTTCCGGTGGGCGACCGCGTACTGCTCGACGAGCGCGCGGGCAGGAAGGCCGCGGTGGACCCGGTCGACGAGCCCGGCGGTGAGGGCCCACTGCTTGACGTCCGCGGGTGTGGCGCCGAGGTCGGCGATGCGCTGCTTCAGGCCGAGCGCGTTGTCGCGGCCCTGCCGGGCCTTCGGCGCACGACGCTCGATGCCGGCGCTCTGCATCAGGTTCTGCACAACCTTCGGCGATCGGCCGATGAGGGTGGCGATCTCGACCTGGGTGTAGTGCTGGTCGTTGTAGAGGTGGCGCACCTTCTCGATGAGCTCGGTGGTGTGCGCGACCTTGGCGCCGCGGCGGGCGACGCCGTGCTCCTCGAGCAGCCGGGCGATGGTCGGGGAGCTGCACCCGTGGGTGGCGGCGATCTCGCTCAGCGTCTTCCCGGCGCGGTAGGCGGCGATGACGTCGTCCGTGGGGAGCACCATTCGGCGAGGGCCGCCACCTCGCCTGGGTGCTCGCGGTGCGCGGGCAGGCTTCGGGGCCTCGGCTGCCGGCTGGTCGCGCGGGGTGAGCTCGTTGAGGAGGTGGAGCGCCTCGAGCGCGGCGACCACGACCGTCCGCGCTGCGCCGACGCCGGGGTGGGGGTGGTCGGCGGTCGCGCGAAGGAGCCCGGCGGCGTGCTCGACCTGGGCGTCGAGGTTCTGCGCGGCGGTAGGCCGGGGCGGGCTGCCGGCGGCGACGGGGCGCGTCTCCCGTGCCGCCGGCAGGTCCTTCTCCCGGTGTGTGGAGGAACCAGCATCCCGTGCTCCGCGGGAGGTGCTGCTGGTCGATGTCGCCCGCGGTGCGCTACTCCGCGTCGTGGGCTCGCCCTGGTTACCCTCCGCGGGCGGCTTCTTCGTGGTGGCCCTCGCGGCCTTCTTCGCCTCTGCGGCTGCCAGCTCGGCGGCGGCACGGCGGGCAGCGCCCTCGGCGCGGGTGATGGCGGCTCGAGCGCACTGCTCGCACCGGTCGTCGTCGTTGAGGTCGCGGCCGGTTCGCTTGCAGTCGGCGCACCAGCGGCGGTGGGCCGGTCGGGTGGTCGCGGTGTCACGGGGGAGGTCGACCTTCGTGGTGTCGTCGTTGTAGACGGTGCCGGTGGTGGCGTTGCCGAGGACCTGGACCATCAGAAGAGCACCGCCTCGGTGCCCGGGGCGGCGGACGGAGCGGGCGCCGGGGCATCGGTGAGGGGCGCGACGGCGATGCGTGCGCCGGTCGCGGCGTCGGCGTAGCGCTTCACGGCGGTGATCTGCGCGACCTGCGCGTCGTCGCGGTAGAGGCCGGCCTCCTTGAGGCCGTCGAGGGTGGAGCGGACGAGCTTGTCGACGTCGGGTTTCTTGTCGACGTACGACGGGGCGTTGGCCTTGAGGTTGCCGGCGTTCTTGCCGGTCCCGTAGTGGTAGCCGGGCCGGGGGAGGTAGAAGGTGATCGCGATGATGAGCGGCCCGGTGAGCGGGATGTTGGCGGTGCTGGTGATGGTGCCGTCGGCGAGGAGCGCGAGGGTGTCAGCGACGCCGGCCTGGACGTCCTGGCGCCAGGGCTTGACCTTCTTCGAGGACTCGACCATCTGGACGCGGCCGAGGCCGGGGTTGTAGAAGCCGCGCTTGGAGCCTTGCGGGGCGGGGATCCCGGTGACGTTGATCGTGAGCATCAGCGGCGGTCCTTTCTGGTGGTGCGGTCGAGGTGGCGGTTGATCAGGGCGGTGGCGAAGACGGCGAGGAAGCAGCCGGCGGCGAGGAGAAGGGCGGTCATCCGTGTCCGCCGTCGGTGTGCCGGTCGTCGGTCGCGCTGGTGGAGACGTAGGTGCAGCCGCGGCCGGGAGCGTGGTCGTCGAGACGGGGGCAAGGGAGACCGGTGGGGTCGTCGGCGAGGTGGTGGTCACACACCGGCAGGCTCCTTCGCGGGGGTGAGGTGGGGGCAGCCGTCCTTGCCGAGGCGGTACGGAGGGCCGCAGGCGAGGCAGCGGTCGCCGCGGCGGCAGGTGTGCTCGGCGGAGATCCGCTGGGCGTCCTGGTCGGTCTCGTGGAACCGGAGCCAGCCGCAGACGCGGCAGGTGGTGACGGTGCCGCCGCCTTCGTGGGTGGTCGCGATGCCGGTGGTCTCCGAGTCGGGGGCCGGCTTGGGGCCGTAGCGGGTCTGATCGGGGCGGGGGAGCGGCGGGAGGTCGTTGGGGTGGGGTGCCCAGGTGCCGGCAGCGCGCTTCTCAGGGGCGAGGTAGGGCATCAGGCACCTGCCTCGAACAGGCCGAACAGGCCGGCGTCGTCTCCGGCGAGCTGCACGGCGCGGACAGGGTCACGACGGCGCGCGATGCGAGCCTCGATGAGTGGGAGGTACTCGGCCTCGCGCTCGATCGCGACGCAGCGGAACCCCTCGATGACCGCGGCCTCCACGGTGGTGCCCGACCCGGCGAACGGCTCGAGGACGACACCGCCGGGCGGGGTGATGAGCCGGACGAGCCAGCGCATCAGCTCCAACGGCTTCACGGTGGGGTGTGCGACGCCGTCCACGCGGGGACGCTCCTCGGAGCTGGCCTTGGCGACGTAGAAGAAGCGGGACGCGCCGCCGGTGTCGCCGTAGGTCTCGGTGGCGGTGCGGGCGGAGAACGTGCCGTAGGCGTCGCCCTGGCGGGTGGTGCGGTCGACGTCGGGGCGCATGTAGCCCGACGTGAGCGTCCCGCTCTGCTCGTCGAGCTCGGCGGCCTGGTGCTCGTCGAGCACGACGTTCGCCGGCCAGCGGCCGGACGGCTGGGTGAAGTCCTTGCCGACCGTCTTGCCGGGGACGTTCATCCCCGACCCGGCGCGCAGGGACGCCGACTCCGATCGCCCGCCGACCTCGGCGTAGGCGCCGCCGTTCAGGTCGTCCGTGGTCTCGATCCGGCAGCCGTCGATGTTCAGCGCGCCGGTGCCGTGGGCGAGGACGTTGGCGGCGACGGTGCCGGCGAGGGGCTTGCGAGCGACGACGATCGGCTCGAACGCGGGCTTGAGCGCGGTGCCCCAGCCCTGCCACGACCGCGCAGCGTCGGTCGACGGCGCTGTGATGTCCCGATTCTCGCTGTCGCCGACGATCGGGGTTGAGCCCTTGCCCGCTCCGCGTCCGGTGGTTCGCTCGCCGACCTTCTCTCGTTCGGCCTCGGCGATGACCTCATCCCACTTGTCGTCCATGTGCAGGGTGGCCTTGAGCTTCGGCCACCACTTGGCGGACGGAAACTGGTGATGCTCCCAGTTCCAGACGGCTCCGGTCTGACTGCCCACGACCTCGCGTTGCACGTCGGCCAGCGACAGACCGAGAAGCAAGCGGCGGCCGTACATCTCTTCGGCGAACTCCTTGTGTCGCAGGAACCCGGGTCGTTTGTCGATCGCCTTGGAGACGTCGAGCGACTTCGGGAAGCCGGAGCCGTAGAGCCAAGCGATGGAGTCGCGGATCTCGAAGCCGCCGACCTCGATCGCCACCGCGAGCCGGTGCCAGGTGCGGGAGCCGCCGAACGCGAGCAGATGGCCGCCAGGCTTGAGGACCCGCAGGCACTCGCGCGCCCACTCCTCGCCGGGCGGCAGCGAATCCCACTCCTTGCCCATGAAGCCGAGGCCGTAGGGCGGGTCGGTGACTACGGCGTCGACCGACGCGTCGGGGAGCTCGCGGAGCACGTCGAGGCAGTCGCCGTGGTGGAGGGTGATGCTGTCGTCGGCGAAGTGGACGGTCATCCGGCCACCGCCGGGTGGTCCACGTACAGCGCGAGCTGCTCGTCGGTCGGCTCGAGGTACCGCCACTGGATCCGCGTCACCACCGCGTCCACAGGGATGCCCTGCGCGCGCACGAAGTACCGGTCGACGAACTCGGCCGGGTCCATGCCAGGGAAGCCCTCGCGGGCGACCTCGACGCGCCCGTACGTCGACCAGCGGCCGGTGACCGGGTCGAGCGCCGGCCGGTCGGGGTCGGTGAGCCAGGACAGCGGCTCGCGGCGCACGTCGAGCACCACGACGTCGTCGACGTGCACGATCGGCTCGCCGGCCTTGCGGCCCATCACCTTCCGGACCAGCGTGAGCCGGTCGCCCGGGCGGAGGAGCCGGCGGCCGCGGCGGTCCTCCCACCAGTTGAGGCGACGGGTGACGTCCTTGACCCGGTCGCGGACCTGCTGCTCGGTGTACGCCACCGACATCAGGCGCGTCACGGGGTCACCGTCCGGGCGTTGCCGATCGGGGCGTGGGTGCCGAGCTCGTGGTAGACCGGGTGGCAGCCGTCGGCGGTGACCTCGGGCTCGCGGGTGAGGATCCGGAGGATCTCGGTCCGCATGTCCTCGGCGCCCTGCCGGTACGCCGGTCGGTCGACCGCGGTGACATGCAGGTCCTCGATCTCGGGCACGGCGCGGTCCAGGTCGGGCTGGATGCGCTCGGCCCGGCGGCGGGCGAGCCACTGCCCGGGCCTCATCGGGTCACCCCCAGCACGCGGCCGGCCTGCTCGACGAGGTTCCAGTAGGTGTGGTCCCCGTCGTGCCGGTCAGGGTGCACCGCGGCACGCGCGTGCCGCCACGCCTTCTGCGTGGTCTCGGCCCTCGGGTCGCCTTCGAGGCGGAACCCGGTCAGCTCGCGGATCACCCGCAGCGCCTCGTCCTGCCCCATCTTCGACGACCCCGCCGGCATCGGGGTGCCGCCGCCGATCGCCTTGAAGCCGGCGTACTGTTCGCCAGTCTCGAAGGCGCCGTACCGGTCGACGGCCCGGAGCGCCTGGAGAGTCATGGCGATCGCGCGGACGTTGTGCTGCCAGTCCGGGCCCTGCCCGGAGTACGGCGCGTAGAAGGTGTCGCAGCGCCTCAGCATCGGTCCGTGCTTGGAGTCGAACGCGACCACGACGGCCGGCGTGGTGGCCTCACGTGCGTTCGCGCGGATCGTGCCGTCGAGGCGGAGGTCCTGCTCGCGGACGTCGACCTCGATCACGAGGTTGCGGCCCTGGAGGTACTGCACCTCGGTGAGCAGCAGCGACTCCGTGTCACCCCACTTCGCCGAGAAGCGGGTGGCCTGGCGGGCGCTGGCCGGCCGGAGCCAGGTGCGGTCCGAGAGCGGACGGACGGTGTACTTCATCGAGTGCTCCTCTCGTGGGGCAGGCGGGACGGCTCCAGCGGCATCTCGCCGTCGAAGGCGAGGAGCCACTGCCGGCGCACGGACCGGACGAGCTCCATGTGCGCCTTGCCGCGGTTCCCGGCGACCAGGAAGGCGACGGCCGTCCGGCAACCGATGGCCCGCTGGGCATCGATGACGACCTGCACGTGCGGGTCGTCGGTCTCGGTCGTGTCGACCGGCACGACGACCAGCGGACGCCGCGTGCTGGTGGTCCGGGCCAGGGTGCTCATGCCAGCACCGCCTGGGCGTTGGTCAGGTCGGTGTGCAGCGGCCACCCGGGATCGACACCGTCGTGCTCGATCTCGTGCCTGTCGAAGTACTTCCGCAGCCCGTCGGCCTGCTGCCGGCGCCACCCGACCTGCTTCTCGAACAGGGTCGACAGCTTGAGCCGGGCGACGTCGGGCCACAGGGTGGTGATCCGCACGGCGAGCCGCATCGCGGCGAGGGTGTCCGCGGCCGCGTCGTGCGCACCGGCGTGGAAGATCCCGTAGTGCTGGCACAGCGAGCCGAGGGTCTTGTCCTCGACACCACAGCCGCCGCACGTGTGCTTCCCGCCCCGGCAGCCACCCTTGACCTTGCGGTAGGGGTCCCATGCCTTCTCCAGCACCATCGGGTCGACGACACCGGTGATCCCGCCGGTCTGCTCGGTCACGGTCGGCAGGTCGGCGCGGCCGAGCTCAGCCTCGAGGAGGGTGAGGTCGTACGACGCGTTGCACACCACGAGCGCGCACTCGCGCCTCATGGTCGCCGCGACCTGCCCGGCGATCTGCTGGAGCGCGACCTCGCGGGAGAACGGGGTCTCGACGCCGTGCGCGATCCGCAGGGCGCCGAAGCCGCGGAGCCGCTGCTCGAGCCGGTCGAGGGTCCAACCGTGCACGGCCGCGGCCTCGTCGGGGATCTCGGTGCCGGGGTGGATGAGCCACTGCATCGTGATCGGGCGCGACGCCGGCGCGGTGTGCACGATCGCGGCGGTGACGACGCGCTCGGTGCGGGGGTCGGTGCCGGTGGTCTCGGTGTCGAGTCCGACCATCGGGGCCTGGTGCCACTTCGGCGCGGCGCTCATCGGTTCGCCTTGCTGGGGCAGCCGATGATGTGGACGTCCGACGCGCAGTCGGTGCTGTCCGTGCAGCGGTCGAGGCCGCGAGTGCGATCGATGATCGCGGTGCGCCACGCGGCGGAGGTATTGCCGTCAGCGGTCATGCCGCACGCCGTGTGGGCCATGGCGGCGGCCAGCGCGAGCGTCGCGTGCACCTGCGCCACGGCTGCGAGCGCGGCCGCGCCGATGTTGGCCTCATTCGCCGTGCTCGGCGTCTGGCGCTCCAGGATGAGGCGAGCGTCGTGCGCAAGGTCTTCGGCGAGCCGGTAGTGCTCCGGGCCGTTCACGACGCGACCTCGCCGTCTTCGATCAGCACGCCGACTCCCGTGCCGTCGGCCACCCGCTCCACCCACACCTGGTAGTCCCGGGCGGCCGCCATCTCGTAGATCAGGCCCATCGACTCCGCGTCGAGCAGCGACCCGTCGAGGATCCGGATGACCCGCAGCTGCGGGTTCAGCGACATCGCCATCGCCAGCGACACCCGGATCTGCTCGGCCGACGAGGCCTGAGCGAACGGCACGCCGCGGTACGTCACGCCGTCGTCGTCGAACCCGAGCCCGTCGACGGGGAACGTCGCCTTCGCGAGCGCGTCCGCCTTCACCTGGTCGAGCTGCGCGAGCTCCTGGGTGAGCGCGTCGTAGTCGTCGGTCAGCTCGTCCCGCTCGGCAGCGCGCTGCCGGAGCGTGGCGTTGTCCCGGATCCGGGCGTTGGTCTGCTCGACGTCGGCCAGCTCGGCACGCAGCGTCTCGATGCGCTCGGCGACCGGCTGGTGGAACGCGACGGCCTGCCGCGCACCCTGGAGCCGACGGCGGGCGGCCACCAGCTGCTCCTCCAGCTGGTCGACCATCGTGGCCGCGGCCTGCTCCTCGGCGCGCTCGCGCTCTTGCTGGGCCTCCTGCTCGTTGAGGTGGGTGATCTGGTCGATCAGGTCGGAGGCCGACACCTCCTCCGACGGCAGGTCCGGGTCGACCGGCGGGATCTCCCCGAGCGCCTTGCGCTGTCGTCCGACGTCGGTGCGGTGATCGAACACGCGGCGACGCTGAGCGGCGATGTCCTCGAGGTCGACGTCGAGGTCGACCAGCTCGAGCAGCGCGTCGCGCTGCTCCCGGGCCGAGAGCCGCGTGAACGCCAGCGGATCGAAGGACAGCTGCCCGACCAGCGCGTCGAGGACACCCTGCGGGCTGGAGTACTTCGCCCCGTCGGCCGCGGTCACTGTCAGCGCGCTGCTCTTCCCCGCCTTCCAGACCCGGGTGACGGTGAGGTCGCCGAGGTCGAGGGTGACCGACGCCTGTTCCTCACCGTCGCGGATCGGGCGCGGGGTCGTGCGGGCGGCGGTGCCGCCGCCGAGGGCGAGCCACATCGCGTCGAGCACCGAGGTCTTGCCCTGGGCGTTGCGCCCGGAGATGACCTGCATGGTCCCGTCGGGGGTTATCTCGACGGCCTTGAGCCGCTTCACGTTCTCCGCGGTGAGCTTGATGATCTTCATGCCGCGTGTCCCGTCTGGAGCTGGGTCAGGTAGTGGGCCAGCTCGGCGGCGGACGCGGAGTCCGCGGTGAGGCCCTGCATCACCTGGGCGAAGTGGTCCTGGACGTCCGCGGATGTCATGCCCTGGCGGCCGGCCTCGGTGACGATCTGCTGCCAGATGGCGTCGGCGTCCAGGCCCGGGTCGGCGGTGTGCGTCGCCTCCTCGGGGACGAGCTCGGCCTCGACCGGCTCGTCCGCCGCGGGCGACGCGCCCTGCTCCTGGCTCGCCTTGATCTGGTCGGCGCGGGCCTTGAAGGCTGCCGTGATCTCCGCGACCTTCGCGGGGTCGGCCTGTGGGTTGGAGGGCGCCTGGGTGCCGACCAGCCGCGCGTTGACGATGTCGGTCCAGACGGCCTGCAGCGCGTCGAGGTCGGCGCAGTTGGCCATCCGGTCGGCGTACGGCGCGTAGAGGTCCTCCTGGCCCTGCTGCTCCTCGCGCTGCTCGCCGGCGGGGAGTGCCGCGTGCTGCTGACCGATGGCAGGGGCGGCGTCGCCGGCTCCTCCGATCGCCGGCGCCCCGCCCGGACCGCCGACGATCTCGACGAGCCGCTGCTTCGTGACGTGCAGGTCGAGGAACGGGACCACGAATCGGGAGGTCTGCGGGCCCTTGTCGGTCTGGATGATCGACGACCGCTCCGCGAGCCCGAGGGTCGCGGGCACGAGGTCACCCACGTGCATCGCGAGCTCGGTCACCGAGGGGAGCTCGGCCGCGGCGTTCCAGCCCTTGGTCTCCATCCGCCAGACACCGAGGGACTCGATCTCGGAGAGCATCACCGATAGCCGCGTCGTGGGCTTCTCGATCGCGGCGATGTGGTCAGGGTCCTGCGGGTCACAGAAGGTGCCGGCCACGTCCTTCTCGCCGTCGCAGCGGTGCTGGAGGCCGGCCTTGGTCCAGTGCTCGTGCCACTGGGAGAAGCCGCCCTTGACGACGATGACGGGGATGGCGGTCGCGTCGGTAACGACCTCGAACTCGCCCTTGCCGGCGTTGTCCCAGGGGCGGGCCTCGCCGCCGTACTTGGCGGCGATCGCGTCGATCTGACGCTGGGAGGCGGATGTGAAGCGGAACCGGTCGAGCTTGGCGGGCCGGGTGTACTCGCGGCCGGCCTTGGAGACGCCGGTGACCTTCTGGCCGAGGCGGATCCGGCCGTGCTCGGCCATGCGGCGCTGGGTGGTGATGATGGGCATGATCAGGAGTCCTTCTGGTCGTCGGTCGTGGGGACCGGGAAGTTGTGGAGAGAGGCGGCCCGGCAGTGCAGCCGCGGGCCGGGGCCGTCGGTGTGCTCGGCGTTGCAGACGTAGGCCGGGGAGTGGCAGAGCGGGCAGGTGAGATCGGTGGGCATCAGGCCACCGCCTCAGCAGGCGCGACCGGGACGAGCGGCCGTCCGATCACCGGGTCCGACGCCTGCGCCGAAGCGATCCGCGACGACCACTCGTCGACCATCTGCGCGTGCCGGAAGTACCGGTACTCCGTGTCACCGCACCGCACCGGGTACAGCCGGTAGCCCTCCGGACGCAGGTGCAGCACGACACCGACCTGAGCGGTCGGCGGCATCGGAACCCGGGACCCGTCGCGCAGCCAGGCGACCTTCGCCCGCCGGTACGCCGACATCTGCAACCCGGCCTCCGGGTAGACCCCGTGCACGTGGCCGGCCGAGGTGATGCGGTCCCAGTCGCCACCGGTCTTGGTGTCGCCCATCAGGTCGATGCCGGGGTCGACGTCGTACCCGGCCGCGCGGAGAGCGTCACCGATCCGCCCGTCCGCGCCGATCGTGTAGTCCAGCGTCCCGGCCCACCCGTCGTCGGCGTTCGCGACGACCATCTCCGAGGCCGTCCACCGCGGCGCCCACTCCTGCTCGAACGCCAGGAAGTGCTCCAGGAACGGCGCGAGCTCCGGCCCGTCGACCTCCCACGTGGTCTCCCCGACCGTGATCGTCTGCGGCAGCGGGGTGCCGAGGAGACGGGACTCGATGACCTGGTGGACCAGCGACCCGACCTCGGCCCGCTCCTCCTTCTTCCGGGTGTGCGCCCGCAGGATCCACGACCGGAGCTCGGCGAGCTGCTCGGGATGCCGCGACGCCGCAACCAGCGCGGGGAGGTGCTCGATCGCACAGTCCGTGCACGTCTTGGCCGACCAGAACATCAGCGCAGGCTTCGGCACACCACCGCCGAGGATCGTGGTGACCGAACGGAGCCGGTCGCCAGTGACGTGGTCGGCGTAGTAGCCGTTCGCCTGCCGGGCGGGGATCTTCTCCTTCTTGGACTGCCTCGGCTGAGCCTTGTGGTCCATCGGCCGTCCGGTGACCTCCGGCACGCCGGGGGAGTCGAGCCGCAGCGGGCCCTCGTCGGGGATGTCGCTGGGGTCGCTCATGCCGCACCTCCCGTCGGCCGGGTCGGGGCCGGCTTGGTCTCCCACGCGCACGACCAGCAGTCCGCGACCGTGCACGTCGCGGCGTCGTGGGCCGGCTTCGCCTGGTCGTGGCGGAACAGGTCGACGTCGCCGGCGGTCAGCTCGCCGCGCGTCGGGCGGTCGTCGTCCGGCACGACGGACAGCAGGCGGGTCATCGGTCCCACCTGGCCTTCTCGTCGGCGCAGTACCGGCAGTGGTGCGGTGCGCAGGTCGGGCAGTAGGGCTTGCCGTCGTGGGAGCAGACGTCGCGGTCGATCCCGCCGCACTGGGTCTCGCAGCCGCACAGGATGTCGGCGCAGCCGCGGCAGACGTCGTGGTCGGTGGGGATCAGCGCGATCGGGACCTCGGCGAGGTCATCCCACAGGGCGTCGCCGGCCTCGACGGTCCACCGGGCCATAAGGACCTCCAGCGCGAGGTTGGTGAACTCGCGCGCGTGAGAGGGGTGTGGGAGGAACCGGACGGCGAAGTCGGGGTGCTGGCCGTCGAGGTGGGTGGGCTGGGTGATGCCGACGGCGTCGGCGATCGCCATGAGGTCGTCCCGCTCGGGCTGCTGGGCGGTGCTCATCACTCGTCCCCCGATCGCGACGGAGCCGGCGGGGCGTCCCAGGTCGACGTGCGCAGGGCGATCCGGACGTCGATGTACCCCGGCTTCATCGGCTGCTGGTCGCGGTACATCGCCCGCTTGCCCTCGTAGAACTCGACCCACTGGAGAGCGGAAAGCGGCGGCGTGACCGGGCCGAGTTCGCGCACCGGCTCGTTGGGCGTGTACCGACCGACGACCACGAGGGAGGTCTGGTCCGTCGGAAAGGCGTTGCTGAGGTCCGGGGTGCTCATCGGGTCACCGCCTGGAGGTAGTCGACGGCCGAGTCCTTGAGCTGGACCCACTCGATGACGACCCGCACGCCGGTGTCGGGCAGCCGGCCGGTGACGATGCAGCTCTCCAGCACGCTGTCGGGGGCGGCGACCTTGCGGACCTCGTCGACACCGTCGAGGAGCGACGCCTGCCAGACCGCGGCGTCGTCACCCCGGATGGCGAACTGGAGGTGGTGCTCCTCCAGCTCGATGCTGCCGGGCTCGGGGAGGTGGTAGCGGTCGATGTGATCGGCCAGCGCGTGGAGCGCGTGGGCGACGAGCTCGGCGCGCTGCGTCGTGCTCAGCGTGGAGCTGGCCGGCGTGGCGCTGGTGGTGGGGTGGTTCATCGGTACGATGCCTTTCGAGTAGTTCGAGACCCCTGGCGCGGCTTCCGACGGCGAGCGCTGGGGGTTCTCGGCTTGGATGGGGTGCTTCAGGCCGTGCGGGTGTTCTGCGCGATGTAGTCGTCGAGGTCCTTCTCGTAGACCCGGGTCTTGGGCCGGCTGCCGGTCGCCTTGATGTCGACGGCGCGGAGCTTCCCGGCCGCGATCAGGTGGTAGACGTGGCCGCGCGAGCAGTCGAGACGGCTGGCCGCACTGCTGACCGCGAGCAGCTGGGCCCGCTCGCTCTCGGGGCGGGTGGCGGTCATGCCGGCACCTTGCGCGTCTGGCGGGTGCTGTCGGCGACACGCGACACCGACTGCTCGAAAAGAAAGCCGGGAGGGCACTGAAGTGCCTCCTCGATGGCCCGGGCGGTGACCAGGTTGCAGGTGTCGCGGAACCCGGAACGCAGGTGGTTGACGATCGCCGGGCCGACGCTGTCGTTGGGGTCGGCCTTCTTGGCGATCTGGTTCGCCCGCCGAGCGAGCTCGCGGCCAGAGATCTTGTGGAACTCGATGTACTCGTTGAGGACGCGTCGCGACTTGAGTCGCACGATCAACCTCCATGGGTCGGGCTTCTTCACGTGGGTCTCCATCTTGTAGGCACTGTCGCGTGCTGTCAACAACACGCGACACGCAATGTAGTCACCGACCGCCTACACGCGCAAGGGGCGATGTAGGCGCAGGAACGGGTTACTGCGCTGTAGTTTGTAGCCAGAGCGCGCCGCCAGTGACTACGCACCGGGTTGCGCGAGAGTGACTACAGGAGAACTGTCCAGCCCGTGAGCGCACTGTCAGAAGCCCTGAACAAGGCCAACGAGCACGACTGGTCGTCGAGAGAGATCTCCCGGCGAGCCGGCGGACGTATCCATCACGCGACCGTCGCGAACTTCATGCGCGGCCGCCACGCAGCCACGCCCGGTGACGAGGTGCTGTCGGCCTTCGCTGATGTCTTCCCGAGCCTGTCCCTCGAACGTCTGCGCGAGCTCGCAGGGAGCCCGGCGGGGGAGAGCGACCCCTACGAGCCACCGCCGGAGTCCGACCGGCTGAACGCCCGCCAGCGGAAGGCTGTCGACGAGGTCATTCGATCTATGGTCGCGCTCGAAGGCGGCTCGCTATTCACAGCGCGCGTCGAGGGCGAGGCAGCCGCCCTTGGGATCTCGGTGACACGGTACGCCGCGGAGTTCGAGTTCGACTTCATCCGAGCTCGGCGGGCTCGCATCACCGAGCTGCGCCCCGAGCTCGACCGGTTCCTGTCCTTCTCCGACGGGGACGTGAGCCAGGCAGCCGACATGGCGCTCGACGACCCGGACACCGACCCGCTCGTCTGCGACCTACTCCTCGACGCGCAGGCGATCGTGGGCGCGTCGGAATCCGTGGTTCTCGCAGCGGCGGCCCGACGGGGAGAGCCACGGCTGCGCGGCCTTCGGGGTGGCCAGGACGTCGCTGGGGAAGCCCCCGACCCCGATGGTCCCGAGCACGGCGCCTGAGCGAACGGAGAAGACGATGCTGAAGAGGCTGCTCGCCACAGCGACTGTGCTCGCTGCGGTGACCGCAGGCGTGACCGCGTGCTCAGACGATCCGGACACGTCACCAGGTGGCGCCGACGGGCGCACAGCCGGGTCGGCTGACGATGGCGAGACCACAGGCGACTCCAGCGGGCCCAGTGGCGAAGACGTGCGGGCCTTCTTCGAGGCGCTGGCCTCAAGCGACGTGACGCAGATGGAGGACGTGAGGTCGCTGGCTGCCCCCGGCTCGGTGGCAGCGCTCTACCTCGAGCACCAGACGGCGCTCTCTGTTGCGCTCCGCGACGGCGGGTCGGAGGCCTATGACCCTGAGCGGTTGACGAAGAAGGGTGATGGGTTCGAGAGCTGCTCGACCGCGGACAAGAAGGACGAGAAGAAGAGCTGCTCGACCTACGGCGATATCCAGTCCGACGGCGACAAGATCTCCTCGTTCACCGTCAACGGCAAGGACCTGCGGAATCGGCTGCTGGCCGGCGGCAAGAAGCGATTCAAGGCCGGGGACCTCGCGGAGATCAGGTTGGTCACGGCGTACCAGAGCGTCAACGGTGACCTCTATGTTGCACTCGACCTCCGCAACACCACCTCCGGGGCGGCGGTCGCGGTGGAGTCCCGAACCGCCTACAGGACCCCAGAAGGCCGGCAGGTCCAGCTCGCCGGGCAATCCGGCCCGACCTCGGTCCAGGCTGACTCGATGGCCCACATTGCTCTGGCCTTCGCCGCGGCCGAGGTGGGCGGAGAGTTGAACCTGCAGCTCTTCGTAGAGTCCGGCGGGTCCCAGTCAGCTGAGGTCAGGATCCCCCTGAAGTAGCCCAGCGGCTTTCCGTCGGACCCCCTACCTAGGGTCCGTGGCATGTACGACCCGTGGGTGGATCTCGAGGCGCACCGGCTCGCCGGGTGGCGGATCCGGTGGCGCCGGCTGCCCGGCCGCCTCGGCTGGACCCACTGGGAGTCCAGCACGACGTACCTCGACCCCGACCAGGACGGCCCCCAGGAGCGTTGCACTGGTGCTCACGAGGTCGTGCACATCGAGCGCGGCGCGACCGTGGTCGGCTGGGAGGAGTGGGAGGAGCGGATCGTGGACCGCATCGCCGCCCGCCGGCTGATCACCCTCGACGACCTCGTTGAGGGGATGCTGTGGGCCTACGACAACGAGGAGCTCGCCGGCGTGTTGTGGGTCGACGTGCCGACCCTCGTGACCCGGCTGCAGGACCTCACCGAGGCCGAGGGCCGAGAGGTGCAGCGCCGGCTCGATGAGGCCGAGGCCCGGTTCCCCGACGAGATCTACGACGACGTGGCGTGGTCGGAGGCTGGCTTCGACTGGCAGGGCTACCCAGCCGAGCCAGCCGACGCGGCGGCGGCCGACCTCGCTCCGGGTGACTACCCGCCGATCCAAGAGCCCCCAGACGACGAGCCCCCGTACGACGACCACCCCTACGACGACCAGCCCCACGACGACTACCCCTACGAGGAGGTGCCCTGACCATGGCCCAGTTCGACAAGCTACCCTCCGGGCGATGGCGCGCGACCGTCGTCACCCCGATCAAGCTGCCCAGCGGCCGCCGCAAGCGCATCACCAACTCCGACCCCCTCAAGAGCGTCGTCGCCGAGTGGGCGCGCCGCCAGGAAGCGGCGATCGCCGCGGGCACGTGGATCGACCCCACCGACGCCGACACCACGCTGGGGGAGTACCGCGAGCGGTGGCGGAAGACGAAGATCGCCGACGCCGTCTCGATCGACAAGACCGACTCGCACTGGCGCACCCACATCGAGCCCGTCTGGGCCGGCCACCCCCTCGGCCTGATCACCCGCCCGGACCTCAAGGCGTGGGTGAAGACCATGGCGACCGAGCAGTGCCGCCGCTGCTACGGCAAGCCCGGCGTCGACCGCCACGGGATGCTCCGCACGCACACCACGAAGCTCGCCGGCGCCGCGCTGCTCAAGGCCCAACGCACCGGCGAGCCGACGACCCGGCGGTGCTCCGGCAGCGGGATCGAGGCCGGCCTCGGCGCCTGGACGATCCAGGGGATCGTCGCGCACGTCTCTGGCCTGCTGACCGCCGCGGTCGACGACGGCTTCATCCCGGTCAACCCCGCCGTCCGGCTCGACCTCCCACCGGCCCGACCGAAGCCGCCCTTCTTCTGGCACGACGCCGAGATCGACAAGATCGTCGACGAACTGCAGGACGGCCACCAGCTGGCCGTGGACTACAACATGCTCGTCGGGCTGCGCCCCGGTGAGCTGTTCGGGCTCCTCATCGACTACGTCGACCTCAACATCTGGCAGATCAACGTCCACGGTGTCGCGACCCGCAACGGGTGGCGGCCCTACGCGAAGAGCCAGAAGTCCCACCGTGCCGCCCCGATCCCGCGGCGGCTGCGCGAGCGGTTCGCCGAGCACTGCGCCGGCCTGGTTCCTGGGGACCTCGTGTTCCCGGCACCGGGCGGGGGAGTGTGGAACGACCGGAACTTCGCGACGAGGGTCTTCACGCCAGCGCTCGAGCGGGCCGGCGTGCGGGCCGGGACGCCGTACGACATGCGCCACACCGCGGCGTCTCGCCTGGTCCAGCGGGGCGTCGACCTGAAGCGAGTCCAGGAGCTGCTGGGGCACGAGAAGTACTCCACGACGCTGCGCTACGCCCACCTCCGGCCGGGGGCGTTCGACGAGATCCTGAACGCCTGGGACGAGTAGCGCTGCACGGTCCGTCCTCACCACGTCCTCACGGGCGGTCGGACTGTCGGGAAACGAAGAAGCCCCCGATCTGCGTTTCCGCAGGTCAGGGGCTAGTTCTGTGGTGGTGGGCGATACTGGGTTTGAACCAGTGACCTCTTCCGTGTCAAGGAAGCGCGCTACCGCTGCGCCAATCGCCCTTGTGGAGTTGTGTGGAGGTGGGTACGGGATTTGAACCCGTGTACACGGATTTGCAGTCCGTTGCCTCGCCTCTCGGCCAACCCACCGCGAAGGCCTTCCCAAAATCTGACTCTGGACTGACCTGGTCAGCCAGTGGGCCTGACCTCTCCGAGCGGACAACGAGACTCGAACTCGCGACCTCAACCTTGGCAAGGTTGCGCTCTACCAACTGAGCTATGTCCGCATCACACCGCTTCGCCGGTCGAAACCCGCTCTGTGGTGCGGTTGAGAACATTAGCCGATCCGGTGAACGGCGCCAAAACGGGGGGTCCCCCTCGGCATGTCGACGGGCTCGGCGGACCTCTCCAGGAGCCTCCTAGGCTGGCCCCATGCGCGTGTGGATCAACGGGAACCTGCTGTCCGACCCGACGGCGCCGGCGGTGCCGGTGACCGACCATGGCCTCACCGTCGGGGACGCCGTCTTCGAGGCGGTCAAGGTGGTCGACGGCCAGCCGTTCGCGCTGCAGCGCCACCTCGACCGGCTGGAGCGCTCGGCGGCGGGCCTGGGCCTGGTCGGCCTCGACCCCGAGCAGGTACGACGCGGCGTGCACGCCGTGCTGGAGGGCGAGCCGATGCCGCTGGGCCGGCTGCGGATCACCGTGACCGGCGGCAACGCGCCGCTGGGCAGTGGGCGAGGCAGCGACCCGGTGACGGTGATCGTGGTGGCGAGCCCGATGGACCCCGCGGCGGAGACGACGGCGGTGGTCACCGTCCCGTGGCCGCGCAACGAGCGCGGAGCGCTGGCGGGGCTGAAGACCACGTCGTACGGCGAGAACGTGCTGGCCCTCGCCCGGGCGCAGGAGGCCGGTGCGAGCGAGGCGATCTTCGCCAACCTGGCGGGCCACCTGTGCGAGGGCACCGGCACGAACGTCTTCTACGTGGTCGACGGCGAGGTGCGCACGCCCACGTTGGCGAGCGGCTGCCTGGCGGGGGTGACCCGGGCGCTGCTCATCGAGTGGTTCGGCGCGACGGAGGTCGACGAGCCGATCGAGGTGGCCGCGGGGGCCGAGGAGATCTTCCTGGTCTCGACGACGCGTGACGTCCAGGGCGTGCACCGCTGGGACGACCGGACGCTGCCCGCGCCCGGCCCGGTCACCCAGCGGGCGGCGGAGGCGTGGGCCGCCAACGAGCCGTCCCTGTTGGGCTTCAACCGCTGACGACGCTCAGCTCGACGCCGTCGCCGAGCCGGTAGGGGTTGGTGGCGAGGAGCGCCCCGAGCGCGCGGCGCATCCGCGAGATCTCGGCACGCACCGTCACCTGGTGCTCGCCGTCGCCGTAGAGCCGGTGGCTGAGGACCCCGGCGGTCAGCCCGCCCCGGCCGGCGGCGGCGAGCAGCGCCAGCACGTCGGCATGGCGTGGCGAGAGGGCGACCCGCCACGGCGCCTCGCCGCCGCGCACCTCCAGCATCGCGGGCGTGCTGGACAGGTCGAGGGTCGCGCGCAGGAGCGTCGCGCCGGACGAGGGCCGGATCAGCCAGCCGCCGCGCAGCCGCTCGGGCAGGCACACCCCCAGCCCCGGTACGGCGACCGCCCGGTCCGCGCGCGGCGCCTCCACCCGGTCGCGGACCGCGACCCCCTGGTGCGCGGCCACCCAGCCGTGGTCGTCGACGACGAGGAGCGGGCCGTTGGCGCCGGACAGCAGCGGCTCGGCCGAGCGGCGCAGCTGCTCCAGGCGCTCCTCGTGGTGGCGCCACAGCCGCGCCTCGGCGAGCCGGACCGACGCCGTCACCAGTGCCTCGATGGCCGGATGCAGGGTGAGCGCGGGGCCGCTGACGTCGACGATGCCGAGCAGGGAGCCGTCGATCGGGTCGTGGATGGGGGAGGCCGTGCAGTACCAGGGCACCTGGGCGGTCTCGAAGTGCTCGGCGGAGAACAGCTGCACCGGCGCGCCCTCCTCGAGCGCGGTGCCGATCGCGTTGGTGCCGACCGCGCCCTCGGTCCACAGCGCACCCTCGGCGAACCCGAGGCCGTCGGCCTGGCGGCGGACCCGCGGCGAGCCGCTGCGCCACAGCACGATGCCGTCGGCGTCGGTGATCACGACGAGATAGCTGGAGGCGTCCGCGGCGGAGAGCAGCAGCTCGCGGATCTCGTCGACGACCAGCGCCAGTCGCGACGTACGACGCCGCTCCTCGACGTCGCCGGGGCCGAGCGGGTCGCGTCCGGTCCGGGCGTCGGGGTCCATCCCGAGGTCGATGACCCGGGCCCACGAACGGGCGACGAGGGCGCGCGGACGCTGCGGGGGAGCGCTGCCGGCGAGCACCGCGTCGTGGATCCGGACCAGGTCGCGGGCCCGCGTGGCGAGGTCGTGCGGGGCCATGGTCCCACCGTAGGACGAACATGTGACCGGGGCCACATGCAACATCGTGCAACGGTTCCGGCCCGGCGGGCCCCGGCGGTCGACTGCTCGGCATGACCCAGCTCGACGAACGGCCCGCTGTGGCCGCCACCGATCCCGCCACCGATCCCGCGACCGATACCGCCACCGATCCGGCCGGCGCCTGGCTCGCCGCCTTCGAGGACGCCCTCGCCGCCCGCGACGTGGACCGGGCCGCCGGCCTCTTCGCCGCCACCAGCTTCTGGCGCGACCTGATCGCCTTCACCTGGAACATCACCACCGTCGAGGACCCCGACGGCGTCGCCGCCCTGCTCGCCGACACCCTCGACCAGGTCGACCCGCGCGGCTTCCACCTCACCGAGCCGGCCACGACCGAGGACGGGGTGACGACCGCCTGGTTCGCGTTCGAGACCGCGGTCGGCCGCGGGCGCGGCCTGGCCCGCCTGGTCGAGGAGGACGGCCCGAAGGCGTGGACCTTCCTCACCACGCTGCACGAGCTGAAGGGGCACGAGGAGCCGCGCGGCACCCGGCGCCCGATGGGTGCCGAGCACGGTGCCACCAAGGAGCGGGTGACCTGGGCCGAGCGCCGTGCCGCCGAGGACGAGGCGCTGGGCGTCACCGCCCAGCCCTACGTGCTCGTCGTCGGCGGCGGGCAGGGTGGGATCGCCCTCGGCGCGCGACTGCGCCAGCTCGGCGTACCGGCGCTGGTGATCGACAAGCACCCGCGTCCCGGCGACCAGTGGCGCAACCGCTACAAGTCGCTGTGCCTGCACGACCCGGTCTGGTACGACCACCTGCCCTACCTCAAGTTCCCCGACAACTGGCCGGTCTTCGCGCCCAAGGACAAGGTCGGCGACTGGCTGGAGTTCTACACCCGGGTGATGGAGGTGCCGTACTGGTCGAGCACGATCGCCACCGGCGCGTCGTACGACGAGGCGACCGGCCGGTGGAGCGTCCAGGTCGAGCGCGAGGGGCTGCCGCTGGTGCTGGAGCCGACACACCTCGTCATGGCGACCGGGATGTCCGGCAAGCCGAACGTCCCGGACCTGCCCGGCCAGGACGTCTTCCGCGGCGAGCAGCACCACTCCTCGCAGCACCCCGGCCCGGACGCGTACGCCGGCAAGCGGGTCGTCGTGATCGGCAGCAACAACTCCGCCTTCGACATCTGCGGCGCGCTGTGGGAGACCGGCGCCGACGTGACGATGGTGCAGCGCTCCTCCACGCACATCGTCAAGAGCGACACCCTGATGGACATCGGCCTCGGCGACCTCTACTCCGAGCGCGCGCTGGCCGCCGGTGTCACCACGGAGAAGGCCGACCTGATCTTCGCCTCGCTGCCGTACCGGATCATGCACGAGTTCCAGATCCCGCTCTACGACCGGATGCGCGAGCGTGACCAGGAGTTCTACGACCGGCTGGAGGCCGCCGGCTTCGACCTCGACTGGGGCGACGACGGGTCGGGGCTGTTCCTGAAGTACCTGCGCCGCGGCTCGGGCTACTACATCGACGTCGGCGCCGCCGAGCTGGTCGCGGACGGCGAGGTGAAGCTCGCCAAGGGTCAGGTCGACCGCCTGACCGAGGACGCCGTCGTACTGGCCGACGGGAGCGTGCTGCCCGCCGACCTCGTCGTCTACGCCACCGGCTACGGCTCGATGAACGGCTGGGCGGCCGACCTGATCAGCCAGGAGGTCGCCGACAAGGTCGGCAAGGTGTGGGGCCTGGGCTCCGACACGACCAAGGACCCGGGACCGTGGGAGGGCGAGCAGCGCAACATGTGGAAGCCCACCCAGCAGGAGAACCTCTGGTTCCACGGCGGCAACCTGCACCAGTCGCGGCACTACTCGCTCTACCTGGCGCTGCAGCTCAAGGCCCGCCACGCCGGGATCCCCACGCCGGTGCGCGGCCTGCAGGAGGTCCACCACCTCGCGTGACCGGTGGGACGGGGCCGATGTGAGCCGCGGTCGGAGGATGCGTTAGAGTCTCCGACCGCGGTTCCTTCGGGTTCCGCTCCGGGCGATTGGCGCAGTGGTAGCGCGCTTCGTTCACACCGAAGAGGTCACTGGTTCGAACCCAGTATCGCCCACCCGGAAGTCGGCCCCGGCCTGCGAGACAGCAGGATGGGGGTCGCGGCTGTCCAGTGCGTGGTTGCAGTCCGCGTTGGACGCCTTTTTAGTTCCTCATATTCGAGAATTGTCTCGCCGTGTCCTTCTAGGCTGCGGCCATGGCAAGCAGAGTCGCGTTCGTAGGTGCCGCCCTGACCATGCTGTGCGCGAGCGGGTGCGGCGGGACTGAGGACAAAGGTCCGACCGCCGAAGAGAAGGCGTCGGCCGCCGCAAGCGCCTCGGCGGCGAGCGCCGCAGCAGTGGCAGCATCGCAGTCGGCGGTGGCTGAGGCGCAGTTCAACAAGTGCACCGAAGCCACGGCCACACTTCTGGCGGCCGCCCAGCAGTTGAACTCCCGCCTGAGTGTCGGCCTGTCCTTCGCGGACTACGGAGAGCGAGTGGGCGACGTTCAGGTTGCCTACGACGACTCGATCGATGCGATTCTCGCGACACCAACTGAGTGCCTGACCGGAGTCGGCGCCAAGCTTGAGGTCGCGCTCAACCGATACCGCGAGGTCAAAGACCTGTGGGCCGAATGCATCGATGATTACTCCTGCACCTTCGGCGAAGGTGAGGTCAACAAGCGAGTTCAGAAGAAATGGGCAGCGGCAAGCACTGCGATCGAGCGTGCGACCTCCAATCTCGCGTCGATGTCTCCGTAGACCTTCTTCTCGGACGTCACGAGGGCCGCACCCGATCGGGTGCGGCCCTCGTCATCGTGAGATGCCTCAGGCGTCGCCCGCGGCGGCCTTCTCGGACGTGTCGCCCGCGGTCTTCAGGTTGCCGCCGGTGTCCTCCAGGTGGGCGCGGACGAACCAGTGGAAGAGCTCCAGCTGCTCGGTCTGCGCGATGAACATGTCCTGGGTGACCAGGTCGAGGTCGTCGAGCTCCTTGATCCCGTCGCGGTACGTCGTGATGACGCCCTGGTAGACGAGGTCGAGCGCGGCCAGGTGCTGCTGGGTGGTCGCCCGGCCGATCGAGTAGTCGTCCCAGGAGCGGCGCTGGACCAGGGAGCCCGGCGTGCCCTGCGGGGAGCCGCCGAGGGTGGCGATCCGCTCGGCGAGGTCGTCGGCGAAGCCACGGACGGCGTCGACCTGCGGGTCGATCATCTCGTGGACGGCGATGAAGTGCGGGCCCACGACGTTCCAGTGCACGTGCTTGAGGGTCAGGTGCAGGTCGTTGCAGGCGTCGAGCCGGCTCTGGAGGAGGGTGACGATGCGCTGGGCAGCGTCCTCGTCGAGTCCGGGCGCGGTGAAGTGCAGAGGCTGGTTCGCAGTCATGCTCAGGTAGTACGCGTTCGGCGGCGGTTCACACCGGTAGCATCGGCACCCGGTGCGCCGTCCGGTGCACGCAACCGACTGGTCCAGCCCGAGGGAGCTCTTCCGTGTCCGACATCAAGGTCGCCGTACTCACCCCTGATGCTCGTCAGGAGTCGACGGTGACGGAGGGCACGAAGGCCTGGGAGCTGTTCCGCGACGACGCCGACGTGATCGCCGCGCGGGTCGGTGGCGAGCTGAAGGACCTGTCCTACCCGCTGGCCGACGGCGACGAGGTCGAGGGCGTGACCATCGGCAGCCCCGACGGCCTCGACATCCTGCGGCACTCGACCGCGCACGTGCTCGCCCAGGCCGTGCAGCAGCTCTACCCGGAGGCCAAGCTCGGCATCGGCCCGCCGATCCAGGACGGCTTCTACTACGACTTCGACGTGCCGGTGCCCTTCGTGCCCGAGGACCTGGCGAAGCTCGAGACCGCGATGCGCAAGATCATCAAGGAGAACCAGCGCTTCGAGCGCCGGGTCACCACCGACGAGGACGCCCTGGTCGAGCTCGCCGACGAGCCCTACAAGGTCGAGCTGATCGGCCTCAAGGGCAACGCCGCCGACGCCGCCGAGGGTGCCGGCGCCGAGGTCGGCGCCGGCGAGCTGACCATCTACGACAACCTCAACCGCAAGGGCGAGGTGGCGTGGAAGGACCTCTGCCGCGGGCCGCACCTGCCCACCACCAAGCGGATCCCGGCGTTCAAGCTGATGCGCAGCGCGGCGGCGTACTGGCGCGGCGACGAGAAGAACAAGCAGCTCCAGCGCATCTACGGCACCGCCTGGCCGAGCAAGGAGGAGCTCGACGACCACCTCCACCGGCTGGAGGAGGCCGAGCGCCGCGACCACCGCAAGCTGGGCCGCGAGCTGGACCTGTTCTCGTTCCCCGACGAGATCGGCTCCGGCCTGCCGGTCTTCCACCCCAAGGGCGGCGTGATCAAGCGGGAGATGGAGGACTACGTCCGCCAGCGCCACATCGAGGAGGGCTTCTCCTACGTCGGCACGCCGCACATCACCAAGGACGGGCTGTTCCACACCTCGGGGCACCTGCCGTACTACGCCGACACGATGTTCCCGCCGATGGAGTTCGAGGGCGCGAACTACCAGCTGAAGGCGATGAACTGCCCGATGCACAACCTGATCTTCAGCAGCCGCGGGCGCTCCTACCGCGAGCTGCCGCTGCGGCTGTTCGAGTTCGGCAGCGTCTACCGCTACGAGAAGTCCGGCGTCATCCACGGCCTCACCCGGGTCCGCGGCTTCGCCCAGGACGACTCGCACTCCTACTGCACCCCGGAGCAGGCGCCGGCGGAGGTCAAGCACCTGCTGGGCTTCATGCTCAGCGTGCTGCGCGACTTCGGCCTCGACGACTTCTACCTGGAGCTGTCGACCCGCGACGACGACAAGTTGGACAAGTTCGTGGGCAGCGACGCGGACTGGGCCACCGCCACCAAGGTGCTGGAGGACGTCGCCGCGGAGACCGGCCTCGAGCTGGTCCCGGACCCGGGCGGCGCGGCGTTCTACGGGCCCAAGATCTCGGTCCAGGCCAAGGACGCGATCGGCCGCACCTGGCAGATGGGCACCGTGCAGTACGACTTCAACCAGCCGGCGGGCTTCGGCCTGGAGTACACCGCGCCGGACGGCACCAAGCAGCGGCCGGTGATGATCCACTCCGCGAAGTTCGGCTCGATCGAGCGCTTCCTCGGTGTCCTCGTCGAGCACTACGCCGGGGCCTTCCCCCCGTGGCTCGCGCCGGTGCAGGTCGTCGGCATCCCGGTGGCCGACACCTTCACCGACTACCTCTACGACGTCGCGCGGCAGCTCAAGGCGCGCGGCATCCGGGTGGAGGTCGACGAGTCCGACGACCGGTTCCAGAAGAAGATCCGCAACGCCCAGCTGCAGAAGGTCCCGTTCATGCTCATCGCCGGCGGCGAGGACGTGGAGAAGGGCGCGGTCAGCTTCCGCTACCGCGACGGGCGCCAGGACAACGGCGTACCGGTCGCGGAGGCCGTCGAGCGGGTGGTGGCCGCGGTCGCCGCGCACGAGCAGGTCTGAGCCGTGCGCCGGGCGGTCGGGTGCGTCGCGCTGGGGCTGCTGCTGCCTGCCCTGGCGGCCTGCGGCGGCTCCGACGGCCCCTCCGGCGCGCCGGCCCGGCCCCCGTCGTCGAGCGTGGGCACGGCGAGCCCGACCGACGAGGGCAAGCCCGGCGGGGACGCGGGCGACCCCGGCGACGACGCCAGCGACCTGGCCAAGGCGGCCGAGGACCTCGCCCGGGCCACCGAGCAGCCCACCGGCGACATCGCGCCGCGTGACGGTGACGTCCTGGGCGGCGACATCAGCTGGCCGCAGTGCCCGAAGGGGATGGGCATCCCGCAGAAGCAGGGCCAAGGGCTGCCGATGCCGCTGCCCAGCGCGGAGTACGTCGTCCTCGGGCTCACCAACGGCCCCGGCTTCACGCCCAACCCCTGCCTGGCCTCGCAGGTGAAGTGGGTCAAGGACAACGACAAGCTGGTCGCGGTCTACGCCGTGTCCAGCTATCCCGACGCCGCCACCGTCAAGGACCACGGCGCCGACGGTCCCTACGACGCCTCCACCACGCTCGGCCAGCTCAAGAACGTCGGCTACGCCCAGGCTCGCTTCAACATCGGCACGATGGCCGAGGTCGGCCTGCTCAGCCCGATCATCTGGATCGACGTGGAGCCGGTGCCGGTCTTCGAGTGGAGCGGCAACCTCAAGGCCAACGCCGCGGTGATCGAGGGCGTCGCCCGCGGCTACGTCGACGCGGGCTTCCGGATCGGGGTCTACTCCACGCCCAGCCTCTACGCCCGGGTCGTGGGCGACTTCGACCTCGGCGGCGTCCCGGAGTGGCGCGCCGCGGGGCAGACCTCGCGGGCCGAGGCTCTCAACCGGTGCGGTGCGGACTGGTCGATCCAGGGCGGCACGGCCGTGCTGGGGCAGTGGGTCGAGCAGCAGCGCGACCTCAACGTCACCTGTCCGGGGATCGCGGTCGACCTCGGTCAGTGGTTCCACCGGTTCACGTGAGAGGGTTCGGCAATGACCACGCAGGACGTCGGCGACGTTCAGGACGGGCGCCGTCGCCGGTGGCAGGAGCACAACCAGGTCCGGCGTCAGGTCATCATCGACGCCACCATCGCGGTGCTGGAGCGCCAGGCGCCCGGTGAGGAGTTCCAGGTGCAGGCGGTCGCCGACGAGGCGAAGATGAGCCGCACGGTGATCTACCGCCACTTCGTGGACCGGGCCGACCTCGACCGCGCCGTGCAGCGCCAGATCTGCGAGAACGTCGGCAACGAGCTGCTGCCCGCGCTGTCCCTGGACGGGACGCCGGACCAGATCATCCACGGCATCGTGAGCAGCTTCGTCACCTGGTCGACCGAGCACCCCACGCTCTACTGGTTCGCCGAGCGCGACCTCGCCGGCTGGGAGCCCAGCCCGCTCGGCCAGGCGGTGCAGCAGGTCGCCGAGGGCATCGAGGGGATCATGTCGATCGTCGTCGCGGCGCTCGGCGTGGAGCTGACCGACGACGACCGCGCGGCGCTCGACCCCTGGGTCTTCGGCCTGATCGGCGCGGTCTTCGCTGCCGTTCGCCGCTGGCTGGAGCGGGCCGACCGCGAGCCGTCCACGCAGGCCTTCATCGCGATCCTGTCGGAGTCGATCTGGTTGCAGATCAACGGGATGGCGCTGTCGCGGGGCCTCAACCTGCCCGACCTGCCGATCTCCGACCTGCTGCAGGCGCTCGGTCCCGCGGCTGCCGACGACGACTGAGACGAGCGAGGAGACCTGTGTCCGACCCTGACGGGCTGGAGCGGCTGTGGACGCCGCACCGCATGTCCTACGTCCGTGGCGAGGAGGGCGCCGAGCCGGCACACGCCGAGCCGCGCCCGTCCTGCCCGTTCTGCCGGATCACCCGTGACCCGGCGACCTCGACGGACGACGACCTGGTCGTGGTCCGGGGGGAGACGGCGTACGCCGTGCTCAACCTCTACCCCTACAACCCCGGTCACCTGATGGTGCTGCCCTACCGCCACGTCGCCGACTACACCGACCTCGACGACGACGAGACCGCCGAGGTGACCGCGCTGACCAAGTCGGCGCTGCGCACGATCCGGTCGGTCTCGCAGCCGCACGCGTTCAACGTCGGGCTCAACCTCGGGGGAGCGGCGGGCGGCTCCCTGTCGGGCCACCTGCACCAGCACGTCGTACCGCGCTGGTCGGGGGACGCGAACTTCATGACCGTGATCGGCGGCACGAAGACCCTTCCGCAGCTGCTCGGCGACACCCGGGATCTGCTCGCGGACGCCTGGCGGTAGTAGGTTCTCGCTCCGTGTTGGATCGCTTCAAGGAGTTCTGGGCCGGGACCGTGCTGCACCCCTTCGTGCGGCTGTTCATCCGGCTGGGCATCAGCCCGGACGCGGTGACCCTCGTCGGCACGCTCGGCGTCGCCGCCGGCGCGCTGATCTTCTTCCCGCAGGGGGAGCTGCTGATCGGGGTGCTGTTCATCACCGCCTTCGTCTTCAGCGACCTCATCGACGGGCGGATGGCGCGCGAGCTGGGCCGCAGCTCGAAGTTCGGCGCGTTCTGGGACTCCACCCTGGACCGGATCGGCGACGGCGCGATCTTCGGCGGCCTGGCGCTCTACTTCGCCGGCACCGGCAAGGACCAGGGCGACAGCTACCTCTACCTCTGCGTGACGCTGTGGTGCCTGGTGATGGGCTCGGTCACGTCGTACGCGCGGGCCCGGGCGGAGTCGCTCGGCATGGACGCCAAGGGCGGCATCGCCGAGCGGGCCGACCGCCTCGTCTCGATCCTCGTGATGACCGGGCTGGGTGCCCTCTTCGACCTGCCGATCCTGATGGAGGTCACCCTCTGGGCGCTGGCCTTCGCCAGCACCTACACCGTCGTCTTCCGGGTGCTGAAGGTGCGCCGCCAGGCGCTCGCCCTCGATGCCGCCGCGGCCGCCGAGGCCGGCACGGACACCCCGTCCTGAACACCGTTCATGAGGTCGTAGGATCTTCCCCATGAGCGAGCAGCAGGAGCACGGCACCACCCGGGTCAAGCGCGGCATGGCCGAGATGCTCAAGGGTGGCGTCATCATGGACGTCGTCACGCCCGAGCAGGCCAAGATCGCCGAGGACGCCGGCGCGGTGGCCGTCATGGCGCTCGAGCGGGTGCCCGCCGACATCCGCGCCCAGGGCGGCGTGTCCCGGATGAGCGACCCCGACATGATCGACGGGATCATCGAGGCGGTCTCCATCCCGGTGATGGCCAAGGCCCGGATCGGGCACTTCGCCGAGGCCCAGGTGCTCCAGTCGCTCGGTGTCGACTACATCGACGAGTCCGAGGTGCTCACCCCGGCCGACTACGCCAACCACATCGACAAGTGGGCCTTCACGGTGCCGTTCGTGTGCGGTGCGACCAACCTCGGTGAGGCGCTGCGCCGGATCACCGAGGGTGCGGCGATGATCCGCTCCAAGGGCGAGGCCGGCACCGGTGACGTCTCCAACGCGGTCACCCACATGCGCACGATCCGCGCCGAGCTGCGCCGGCTCACCGTGCTGTCCGACGACGAGCTGTACGTCGCGGCCAAGGAGCTCCAGGCGCCGTACGAGCTGGTGGCGGAGGTGGCGCGCACGGGCAAGCTGCCCGTCGTGCTCTTCACCGCCGGCGGCATCGCCACCCCGGCCGACGCCGCGATGATGATGCAGCTCGGAGCCGAGGGCGTCTTCGTCGGCTCCGGCATCTTCAAGTCCGGCAACCCGGCGCAGCGCGCCGAGGCGATCGTGAAGGCCACCACCTTCTTCGACGACCCGGACGTGGTCGCCAAGGTGTCGCGCGGGCTGGGCGAGGCGATGGTCGGCATCAACGTCGACGAGCTGCCGCAGCCGCACCGGCTCGCCGAGCGCGGCTGGTAGTCGAAGGCCTCAGGTCGGCCCCCGCGGGGCCGACGAGAGGGGTGTGACGAGCACCACAGAGGAACGATCCGCGACCCGGCGCCGCGCCGGCTTGCTGGCGCTCAGTGGTGCCCTGGCCGCGGTGCTGCTGACGCTCGCCGTCACCGGGACGCTGTCGTCGTGGACCTCGGCGATCATCGGCAACGACGACAACACCGCGGACAGCGCGGGCGCCGTCGTGCTGGAGGAGACCGGGCCGGGCGGGGTGACCTGCACGACCGCGTCCAGCGCGACCAACACCGCGACCTGCTCCAGCATCAACAAGTACGGCGACGACGGGGCCGCCGCGACCGGGGCCACCGCGCTCCAGCCCGGCGACAGCGTGTCCACCACGGTGACGCTGGCCAACACCGGGCCCTCGGACGCGGCGACGTTCACCCTGACGCCCGGCGCGTGCGCGGCGACGTACCACTCGGGCTTCCGGCAGGGCCAGGCGCCGCTGCCGGCTGACGACCTGTGCACCCAGCTCACCGTGGGCGCAGAGTGCGTCGCCGGCGCGTCGAGCGTGCTGTCCGTGGCCCCGGTGGCGCTGGCGTCGTTCGCGGGGGCGCGGTCGATCACCGGCGGCCTGGCGAGCGGCGACGCGGTGGACTGCACGTTCACCGTGGCCCTGGCCTCTGGCAGTGGGGCGCGGTTCTCCGGCCAGACGGCCGAGCAGGACCTGACCTGGCAGATCAGCGTGTGAGCCCGCGATGGCCGGACAGCACCGCGCGGGGCGCGAGAAGCGGGGGAGCGGGACCGTCCTCGCCGTGGCGGGCGCGGCCGCGGCCGTCGTCCTGGTGCTCGGTACGTCGGGCACGCTCGCCTCGTGGACCAGCGCGGTCCTCGGCAACGACACCGACACCGTCGCGACCGGCAAGGCGGTCGTCCTCGCGGAGACCGACGGCACCAGCACCTGCCGCTCCAGCGACCAGGTCAGCAACGTCGCGACCTGCGCCACCATCAACAAGTACGGCGGCACCGCCAGCCCGCTGATGCCCGGCGGCTCCCGCACCGTCGACGTCACCTTCACCAACCTGGGCGCGGCCAACGGCGCGACCTTCGCGCTCGCGCCGGGCGCCTGCTCGCAGAGCCCCACCGCGGGCTCGGGGACACCGGCCGCGACCAACCTCTGCACGGCCCCCGGCGAGCTCACGGTGGCCGTGGGCTGCTCGCCCGGGGCGTCGTACGCGGCGGGCTCGGTGTGGGGCGACCTGGCCTACGCGGCCGGCGTGCCGCCGACGGCGACGAAGGCGCACACCGCCACCGGCAGCGAGCTCAACGCCGGCGCGCAGTGGACCTGCCGGTTCACCGTCGCCCTCAACGCGGCCGCCGCCGTCGCCTCCCAGAACATCACCGTCAGCCAGCCGCTGACCTGGACGCTCGCGTCATGAGCCGGGCCGCCACCGGCCTGCTGCTCGTGGTGCTGGCCGCCGCGGCCTGGGTGCCGGGGGCGGGTGCGGGATGGACGGCGGCCCAGGTGGCGAACGCGACCGACACGGCCCGCACCGGGCGGCTCAGCCTCGACCACGCCTGGGGCAGCGGCACGTGTGCCGGCACCGGACCGGCGGACACCGCCTGCGCGGGCGCGCCGCTGCCGACCGGTCCCTCGACGGGCTCCACGCAGACGCAGGCCGACACGCTGCGCAACACCACGCCGAGCGGGTCGTCCACCCAGCAGGTGCAGGTCGTCTCGTGCGCCCCGGCCCGCTTCGCCGACAGCGCGACCGCGACCGACCCGATGCTCCCGCGCTACGGCGTGACCCGCGGAGCCACGGACCCGTGGGGCACCGGCGTGGCCGCGGGCTTCGACGGGAGCACGCAGTACGCCGCGGACGTGGTGCCCACGACCACCTCCCTGGTGGCCGGGTCGTCGTACTCGCTCGGACTGTGGTTCCGCGCCCCGCTGGGCTCCGGCGGCGGTGGGCTGCTGTCCCTCAACGCCAGCCCGGTCGCCTCGACCAGCGCGGGGGCGAACCCGACGCTCTACCTCGACGGGTCCGGCCGCATCCGCGCCAAGCTCGACGGCACGCCGGTGCTCGTCCTGCCGGTCATCCTGGTGCTGACCTCGGCATCGGGCACCGACTACCGCGACGGGCGTTGGCACCATGTCGCGCTCACGGTCAACCGCAAGGTGCTGACCACCGACCTCAAGCTGTACGTCGACGGCGCCCAGGCCGACGCGATCAACGACGCCGTCCTGCTGATCGGCACGCTGAGCGACTCCTGGTGGCACCTGGCCTGGACCGACACCACCGCGCTGTCGGGCCTCGGCGACCCGCCGGCCTCCTTCACCGGCCGGCTGTCCGGTGCCTTCCGGACCACGACCGCGCTCTCCGCGGCGACGGTGGCAGCGCTCGCGTCGAGTGCCTCGGCGACGTCGTACGCGAGCGCGCTGGCGAGCGCGCAGCACCTGTGGATGCTCGGCGACGCGAGCACGGCCACGCACACCGGCGCCATCGCCTACGTCACCGGCGGAGCGCCGTGCGCGCACGTGCGTCTGGGCTGGAGCCTCGGCGGGACGACGGCGTTCGCGCTGACCCCGATCGACCAGCTCGCCGGCGTCGGGTGGCTGCCCGCGATGCCCGCCGCGGCGCCGGGGCCGGGCGCGACGCAGACCCTGACCACGTCGTACGCCCGGGTGGCGAGCGGCTACGACTCCGACGTCGCGGGGCTCGAGCTCGTCGTGCCGCTGGCGCACCGGGTGCTGCTCACCGGCACCGCCTGGACGCTGCGCTTCGACTGGGGCGCCGCGAGGCTGCTCGGATGAGGTGGCCCCGCGTGCTCGCCGCCGCCGTCGCCGTCGTGGCGCTGGGTGGATGTCTGGGCTGGCGCGCCGACGGCGGCACCTGGGTGCACGTGGAGTCCCCGTCGATGGGGACGGCGGCGCCCGTCGGCTCCCTGCTCTGGGTCGGCCACGTCGACCCCGACCGGCTCCGGCCCGGTGACTTCATCACCTTCCGCGCGCCGACCGGCGGCACCTACAGCCACCGGGTCCTGACCCGCCACGACGACGGCACCCTGGCCACGAAGGGCGACCTGCCCGGTCCCGACCCGTGGCGCACGGATCCCGCGGACGTGGTCGGTGAGGTCCGTGCGACCTGGCCCGGCGTGGGCTGGCTGGTGGTCGCGGCCCCGTTGCTCCTGCCGGGCCTCGCGCTGGTCCTGCTCGCCCGCGGCCTGGTCCGGCGGGACCGCCGGCTGCCGGTGACGATGGTGCTGGGCGCCGTCGTCGTCAGCGTGGTGCTGGCGGTCTACCGGCCGCTCCTGGGTGCCGAGCAGGTCGCCTTCGTGCCGGCGGGCGCCGGCGCGCGGGCGACCTACGTCGGCACGGGGCTGCTGCCCGTGCGGCTGCACGCGGAGGAGGCCGGAGGCGAGAGCGTGGTGCTGCGCGCCGGCGAGGTCGGCTCGGTGCACGTGCGCAGCGCTGGCGCCGACGGAGACTTCCGGGTCGGCCTGGCGCCGGACCTGCCGCGCTGGTGGTGGCTCGCCGTCGTGCTCGGCTGCCTGACCCCGGCCGCCGTCGTCGCGGCACGTGGGAACGGCGTCAAGAGGCTCCAGCGGAACCGAGGGACCTATCGGAAAAGTGGTGTTGACACCCCCTCCACGCGGGCCGTCCCGGCCCTGCCGGGACGAAAGTCCTGATTCCTCGGTGCGACCGTGCCTGGCCATGCTTCCCTTCGTTGTGGATCGCGAGGCACCCCCGCCTCACGACACACCGAGAAACAGCCACACCTGGGGACAACACAGGCATGGGGACTGGAGAATCATGAAGAAGACGACGAAGGGTGCGCTCGCTGCCGGCTCCGCGGCGGTGCTGCTCATGGGTGGTGCGGGCACCCTCGCCTACTGGAGCGCCAACACCAGCGTCGCCGGGGTCAACGTGACCGCCGGTGAGCTGAAGATCATCAACGACACCTGCACGAACGCCAACTGGGTGTTCGACAGCGGCGAGACCGTGGCCAACAAGACCTACGTCCCGGCGACGGACCTGATCGTCCCCGGCGACAAGCTCACCAAGACCTGCCAGTTCGAGATCCAGGCCACCGGTGAGCACCTGCGGGCGACCGTCGACCTGACGAACCCGGCGCTGTCCGGCGACCTCGCCTCGGCGCTGACGCTCGACAGCTCCTTCAAGGTCGGCGGCGTGGACCTGACCGAGAGCGACATCACCGAGGCCAACGACGGCAACGTCGTCAACGTGGTCATCGGCGTGACGTTCAACTCGGGCTCGCTCAACCCGACGCAGACGCTGACCGGCGCGCTCTCGCAGTTCGCCATCCAGATCGACCAGATCCACAGCTGATCCCTACGGTCGGTGGCTCTCTCGGTCCGGGCGACCGCCGGCTGGATAGGTCAGGTCCTCGCGTGGTTGGTGATCCTCGGTGTGGTCGTCGTGCTGGCGGCCGCGGTCCTCGTACCGCGGCTCGCCGGCGCGACGCCGTACACCGTGCTCACCGGCTCCATGGAGCCGAAGTACCCACCGGGGACGTTGGTGGTCGTCAAGCCGGTCGCGTTCGACGACATCGCGATCGGCGACGTGATCACCTACCAGCGGGAGTCCGGCAAGGACGACGTGGTGACCCACCGGGTCGTGGGATCGGGCAACCGGTTCGACGGCAAGCGGGTCCTCACCACCCAGGGCGACGCCAACCAGGTCGCCGACCGGAACCCCGTGCAGGAGGTCCAGGTCAGGGGGAGGCTGTGGTACTCGGTTCCGTACCTCGGCTACGTCAACACCGCACTCAGCGGCCGGCAACGGCAGTGGGCGGTGTGGGCGGTCTCGGCCGGACTGGTGGGCTACGCGGCGTACATGTTCGTCGGCGCTCTGCGCGACCGGCGGCGCACCCGCCGCGCACCCACGGAGACGAGCCAGGACACCGAGTCCCTCAGGACGACGGTCCCGGTGGCCGAACCCCTGGAGCAACCGCCCGTCGTCAGCAGCACCCGCACCACCCCGGACCGGCCTGACCGCACCCTCGTGGTCGTGGCCGTCGCAGGAGCCCTCCTGCTCGTCCTGGTCCTCGTCAAGATCCGCACCTCAAGGAGACCGTCATCGTGATCCGCCGACTCGCCTCGATCGGGGCCGCCGCTGCCGCGGTGGTCGCGCTCGCTGCCGCGCCGGCGCACGCGGACGACGAGATCGGGCTCAGCCAGGACGGGGTGACCTGGACCGAGACCCTCGGCGCGCCGCTCTTCGACCCCGGCTTCCGGTTCGTCCCCGGTGACGTCGAGACCCGGTCCTTCCGGGTCCGGAACCAAGGCCCCTCGGCCGGCCTGCTCACCGTCCAGGTGCTCGCCGCCGACCCGTCCGCCCTGCTGCTGGCCGACGACTTCACCATCGAGGCGCAGGTCGCGGGCGGCCCGTGGGTCGACGTCGAGGCCGGTACGACGCCCGTGCGCACCGAGCTGAGGATCGCACGCAACGCCCAGACCCAGGTGGCGGTCCGGGCCACCTTCGACCCCGACTCGACCCGCCAGCTCCAGCAGGTGCCCTTCCGGGTGCTGCTCACCCTCGAGGAGGACGGCAGCGTGGGCGGCATCGACCAGGGCGGCGGCGACGGCGACGGGAACGGCTCCGTCGGTGGCGTCGAGGACGGCGGCCTGCCGGCGACCGGCTCGGCCGTCGCGCCCGGCCTCGTCTGGCTCGCGGCCGGCCTGATCGGCGGCGGCATCGCGCTCGTCCGGCGGCGCTCGCGCGAGGAGGTGGCTCCTCGTGCCTAGCTGGTTCGGACGCGGCCGCACCCGCGCCCTGCTCTCCGCCGGCCTCCTGGTCGGCGTCGGGGCCGTCGGCACCTCGGCGTACTGGAGCGCGGGGACGCAGGCCACCGGCACCACCGTGCAGTCCGGCACGATCCACATCGACCTCGCCACCAACAACCGGGTGAAGCCCGAGACCTACGCGTGGACCGCGCTGACCGGGAGCCTGGCCGTCGCCGGTGAGTCCCAGGCCAAGGTGCTGCGGGTGCGCAACAACAGCATCGGCGGGCTGACCTTCGGGTACACGATCGCCGCCACCGCCAGCGGCACCCTCGGCGGCGCGCTCAAGGTCACCGTGCGCAACGGCGGGACCGTCAGCGGGACGACCTGCACCGGCGGCACCGTCGTCGGCACCGCCAACGCCGACCTCAACGGCTACAACGGAGCGCCGGGACAGCTGTCCTCGAGCGCCGCCACGCCCTACCACGACCTGTGCGTCCAGGTGAGCCTGCCGGCCGGCAGCGGCGTCACCAGCGGCGCCACCTCGAACATCGCCTTCACCTTCTCCGCGACGCAGGTGGTCTCATGACCCGCACCCAGCGCATCGCCCGCGAGCTCGTCCTGTGGACCGGCGGCGCCCTCGGCGCGCTGTGCCTGCTCGCCCTGCTGGCGGGCTGGCTGCTCAACGTGACGCCGCTCGTCTTCCAGTCCGGCTCGATGAGCCCGTCGTACGACGCGGGGGCGCTCGGCATCGCCCGGAAGGTCCCGGCGAGCGAGCTGCGCGTCGGTGACGTCGTCAGCGTCGAGAGCGCGCAGGGCGGCCGGGTCACCCACCGCGTCGTCGCGATCTCCGGTGCGGAGGACGGTCGCGCGCTGCTCCGCCTGCAGGGTGACACCAACCCGGCCCCCGACACCGAGACCTACGCCGTGCGCACGGCGGACCGGGTCGCGTTCGGCGTACCGAAGGCGGGCTACGTGCTCAGCGCCGCCTCGACGCCGGTGGGCCTCCTGCTCGGCGGGCTGCTCGTCGTCGGCTCGATCTTCCTCGGCTTCCGCCCCCAGGGCCCGCGTCCCGGCGCCCCTGCCGGGCGGCGTCACGCCGCCATCGCGGTCGGCGCGGTCTCCGCGTTGACGATCGGTGGCGCGATCGGCGCCAGCGGTCTGGCGCCGTTCTCGCCCACCGGGGCGCTGTGGAGCGACTCGGCCACCGCGAACGCCACGATCACCGCCACCGGCGGCGACACCACGCCGCCCGTGCTCTCGAACCCGCTCCCTGCCGACGGTGCGAGTGCCACCACCTGGGGCGGTCTCGACTGCGCCGACAGCGGCGCGGGCTTCGGCCAGATCTGCGTGAACGCCACGGACACCGGCGGCTCAGGAGTGAGCACGGTGACCGTCAAGCTGGTCCGCACCAACAACGGCGTCCTGACGTGCTGGAACGGCACCGCCTTCATCGCCGGCAACGGCTGCTCGGCACAGACGATGCTCCTCGTGTCCGGCAGCCAGTACCGCACCAACAACCTGTCCGCCGTGCTGATGACCCAGGGCGGGTACACCGCGACGTTCACCGCGACCGACGTCGCCGGCAACAGCGCGACGCTCACGACCGCCTTCGCCGTCCAGCCGACGCCCGTGATCACGGCTTGCGTCCCGATCAACGGCAACAACCCCTACAACCTGACGTGGACCTGGGCCGGCGCCGGCAACCCCGACTCCTTCAAGCTCTACTACGGCGGGGGCGGCAGCCTCCGGACGCCGACGACCTTCGCGGGCAACGTGCGCAACGGCCAGACCCAGTCGATCAACAACGAGGCCGGCACCTTCCGCCTGGTCGCGGTGATCGGCGGCGTCGAGTCCGCTCTGTCCAACCCGGCCAACTACTCGGGCAACGGCAACAAGAACTGCGCGATCCCGTAACGTTCTCCGGCGTGCCAGCCATCGGAGTCTTCGCCCTCCAGGGTGACGTTCGGGAGCACCTGCAGACCCTGACCGCCCTCGGTGCCGACGCCTTCGCCGTACGACGGCCTGCCGAGCTCGCCGGCTGCGACGGCCTGGTGCTGCCCGGCGGGGAGTCGACCACGATGGCCAAGCTGGCCCGCACGTTCGAGCTGCTCGACCCGTTGCGCGAGCGGATCGCCGGCGGGATGCCGACCTTCGGCACCTGTGCCGGGATGATCCTGCTCGCCGACCGGATCGAGGGCGGCACCGCCGACCAGGAGACCATCGGCGGGCTCGACGTCACCGTGCGACGCAACGCCTTCGGCCGCCAGGTCGACTCCTTCGAGGCCGACCTGCCGTTCGCGGGGCTGGCCGACCCGGTGCACGCCGTCTTCATCCGCGCCCCCTGGGTCGAGGCGACCGGCCCGGACGTCGAGGTGCTCGCCGAGGCCGCGGGTCACCCGGTCGCCGTACGGCAGGGGCACCTGATGGCGACCTCCTTCCACCCCGAGGTCGACGGGGACGGCCGGGTGCACCGGGTCTTCCTCGACCTGGTCGCCGGATAGAGTTGTCCGCGCTGCTGCGGCAGCACGGAAGTCGTCGAGGTAGATAGAGGGACGTAGATGTCTGGCCACTCCAAGTGGGCGACCACGAAGCACAAGAAGGCCGCGATCGATGCCAAGCGCGGCAAGCTCTTCGCCAAGCTGATCAAGAACATCGAGATCGCGGCGAAGATGGGCGGCCCCGACCCCTCCGGCAACCCCACCCTCTTCGACGCCATCCAGAAGGCCAAGAAGCAGTCGGTCCCCAACAAGAACATCGACTCCGCGGTCAAGCGCGGCGGCGGCCTCGAGGGCGGCGGCGTCGACTACGAGACGATCATGTACGAGGTCTACGGCCCCCAGGGCGTCGCGCTCCTCGTCGAGTGCCTCACCGACAACCGCAACCGCGCCGCGATGGAGGTCCGCACCGCGGTCACCCGCAACGGCGGCACCATGGCCGACCCCGGCTCGGTGTCGCGCCTGTTCACCCGCAAGGGCGTGGTCGTGGTCGCGAAGTCCCAGGAGGACAAGGAGGTCTCCGAGGACGACATCCTCGAGGCCACCCTCGACGCCGGTGCGGAGGAGGTCAACGACCACGGCGAGGCGTTCGAGGTGCAGTCCGAGGCCACCGACGTCGTCGCCGTGCGGACCGCACTGCAGGAAGCCGGCATCGACTACGAGTCCGCCGACGTCCTGTTCGTGGCCTCGATGGACATCCCCGTCGCCGACCCGACCGCGGCGGGCAAGGTCTTCAAGCTCGTCGACGCGGTCGACGACCTCGACGACGTGCAGAACGTCTTCTCCAACGCCGACATCCCCGACGAGGTCCTCGACCAGATCGAGGAGTGAGGTACGCCGGAGCGCGTCATGTCCGGCTGTGTCTGACTGACATGCCGCAGATCTCTCGCGGCAGTGCCTTCGGAAGGCTGTTAATGTGACCCCCCATTCATTCTCGGGCGTCACGCCCAGCCAACGCACAGGGGGCATCGTGGTTTGGAAACGTGCTGCAGTCGTTCTTTCCGCAGTTGTTGCGAGCGTTGCACTACCGGCAACTCCCGCTTTCGCTGCCAGCAACACCAAGTACACATGCGTGGCTGATGGACAGACCGCAACCATCAGCGTCACGCACTCGGCGGACAAGATGACCATTTACCGGATCGAGTACAAGATCGAGGACAACGGTCGGACCGGCGGGAAGATCTGGGTCAATGACTACGGCGTCGCGCCCACGGCGACCTACAGCACCTATTCGGCAATCCAGGACGGCGGTTGGCACGTCATGAGGGAGGCGAACATCAGGCGCGGCTTTGGTGGATTGACGGTCAAGTTCACCCTCAATCAAGCGGTCGACAGCTCGTGCGGCGGCACCATCTGGTGACGACCGCGTTGTGAACCGGCGCTGAGGCGCGGCGAGAGGAATGGTCGGCGGTCTGCCGCCCCTCTCGTCGCGTCCGCCGGTTCGCCTATCGGCTTGGATGGATCTGCTCCTGAGCTCGTCGATCGCTCGACGTGTCGCGGGGTCTCAGCGGCTCGGCGTCGTCTACGGTAGGTCCGAACAGATGTTCGGACGAGAGGTGACGACGTGCGCGTGCTCGGGATCGACCCGGGGTTGACCCGCTGCGGCCTCGGCGTGGTCGACGGATCGCTCGGCCGGCCGTTGAGCCTGGTCGACGTGGGCGTCGTACGGACCTCGGCCCAGGTGGCGGTGCCGGAGCGGTTGGTGACCATCGAGCGCGGCATCGACGCCTGGCTCGACGAGCACCGGCCCGAGGCGGTCGCGATCGAGCGGATCTTCGCGCGCTCCGACGTCAGCACGATCATGGGCACGGCGCAGGCCGCGGGCATCGCGATGGTCTGCGCCGCCCGGCGCGGTCTGCCGGTGGCGCTGCACACCCCGAGCGAGGTCAAGGCCGCCGTCTCCGGCAACGGGCGTGCCGACAAGGCGCAGGTGGGTGCGATGGTCACCCGGATCCTGCGCCTGGACGCGGCGCCCAAGCCGGCCGACGCCGCCGACGCGTTGGCGCTCGCCATCACCCACATCTGGCGCGGTGGTGCGCAGGCGCGCATCGACGCCGCGCTCGCCGCTGCCCGGCCGACCCGTTCCCGCACCCCCGGAGGAGTCCGATGATCGCGTTCGTCCGCGGCACCGTCGCTGCCGTGACGCTGTCCAGTGCCGTCGTCGAGGTGGGTGGCATCGGCCTCGAGCTGATGTGCACGCCGGGCACGCTCGCCCAGCTGCGCACCGGCCGGCAGGCCACCCTGCCGACGAGCATGATCGTGCGCGAGGACTCCCTCACCCTCTACGGTTTCGCCGACGAGGAGGAGAAGACGATCTTCGAGCTGGTCCAGACCGCCTCCGGCGTCGGGCCCAAGCTCGCCCAGGCGATCATCGCGGTCCTCAGCCCCGACGGCGTCCGGACGGCGATCGCCTCCGACGACGTCAAGACGCTCACCAAGGTCCCTGGCATCGGCCAGAAGGGCGCCCAGCGGATCATCCTCGAGCTCAAGGACCGCATCGGCGCCCCCACCGGCACGGTCGCCAGCAGCGCCGCCGCCGCGGGCGCTGCGTGGCGCGAGCAGGTGCACCAGGGCCTGGTCGGACTGGGCTACAACGCCAAGGACGCCGACAAGGCCGTGGACGCGGTCGCCGACCAGGCCGACGGCTCGCCGGACGTCGGTGCCCTGCTCCGCGCCGCGCTGCGCAGCCTCTCCAAGGCCTGATCCGTCGTGCCCTTCCACGAGGACGAGCTCGCCGCCGCCGAGGAGACCCATTTCCGCTCGCTGACCGCAGCCGAGGCCGAGGGCGACGAGCGCGCGGTCGAGGCCGCGCTGCGCCCGCGCACGCTGGACGAGGTGGTCGGCCAGGCGCGGGTGCGTGACCAGCTCGGCCTGGTGCTGGAGGCCGCGCAGCAGCGGGGAAGGGCGCCCGACCACGTGCTGCTCTCCGGCCCGCCCGGCCTGGGCAAGACCACGCTGGCGATGATCATCTCCCACGAGATGGGCACTCCGCTGCGGATCACCAGCGGTCCGGCCATCACCCACGCCGGCGACCTCGCCGCGATCCTCTCCGGGCTGAACGAGGGCGAGGTGCTCTTCGTCGACGAGATCCACCGGATGTCGCGCCCTGCCGAGGAGATGCTCTACCTGGCGATGGAGGACTTCCGGGTCGACGTCGTGATCGGCAAGGGGCCGGGCGCCACCGCCATCCCGCTGGAGATCCCGCCGTTCACCCTCGTGGGCGCGACCACCCGCGCCGGCCTCCTGCCGGGGCCGCTGCGCGACCGGTTCGGGTTCACCGCCCACCTGGAGTTCTACGAGCCCGACGAGCTCGACCTGATCGTGCGCCGCTCGGCCGGCCTGCTCGGCGTCGACCTCACCCCGGAGGGCTCCAGCGAGATCGCCGGTCGCTCCCGCGGCACGCCCCGCATCGCCAACCGCCTGCTGCGCCGGGTCCGTGACTACGCCCAGGTCCGTGCCGACGGCACGGTCACCCGGGGCGTCGCCCAGTCGGCGCTCGACCTCTACGAGGTCGACGAGCTGGGCCTCGACCGCCTGGACCGGGCGGTCCTCGACGTGCTCTGCCGCCGGTTCGGTGGGGGACCGGTGGGCGTCTCCACGCTCGCGGTCGCCGTCGGCGAGGAGCGGGAGACCGTCGAGGAGGTCGCCGAGCCCTTCCTGGTCCGCAACGGGTTCCTCGCGCGCACGCCGCGCGGGCGGATCGCCACGCCGGCGGCATGGACGCACCTGGGACTGGCCCCGCCGGCGTACCCGAAGGACGCCGGGGGACCCACCCTCTTCGAGGACTGACGCGCGGAGGACGGTGCGGATCGCGCCCGGACTGGTGTCGCTGGCTACACTTCCCGACGGCCCGCCCTGCGACCGCTGGTGCGGCGCTGTTCCGTGCCCCGCTGGAGAGGTTTGTCGGTGAAAGACGCTGCACAGCTGTTGCCGATCGTGGCGATCGCTGCGATCTTCTGGTTGCTCATCATCCGCCCTGCCTCACGTCAGCGGAAGGCGACGGCGCAGCTGCAGGCCGAGCTGTCCGTCGGCGACGGCGTCATGCTGACCTCGGGCATCTTCGGGACGATCGTCGGGGAGACCGACGAGCACCTCGAGGTCGAGATCGCGCCGGGCGTGGCGATCCGTGTCGTCCGCGGTGCGGTCGCCTCGGTACGCCGCGACCACCTGGAGGACGACGCGCCCGTCGACCCCACCCCTGACGACGAAGAGGAGCGCTGAGCATGGCCTCGCGCCGTCCGCGCCCCGGGCGCAACCTGATCATCTTCTTCCTCGCGCTGGCCGTGCTCTACGGCCTCACCGCGCTCTCGCAGAGCGGCGACGACAAGGACAAGACGCCGTGGAAGCCCGCGCTGGGCCTCGACCTCCAGGGCGGCACCCGGATCACCCTGAGCGCCGACAAGGACCAGACCAAGGAGAACCTCGACGAGGCGCGGCGGATCATCGACCAGCGCGTCAACGGCTCCGGTGTCGCCGAGGCCGCGGTCACCACCCAGGGCAGCAAGAACATCGTCGTCGAGGTCCCCGGCAAGACCAAGGACCGTGGCCAGCTCGAGGACACCGTCAAGCGGCAGGCGCAGCTGCGCTTCCGCCTCGTCGCATGCTCGGACGGCAAGCCCGCCGCCTGCGCCGCCGGCGCCGGCACCGGCCTGCCCGGCTCGGACACCGGCTCGATGGGCGGCCTCGGCCGGCCCGGTCTCGACCTGTCCGGCGCGGTCGACGACGACCCGACCGGTACGCCGTCCGCGACGCCCAGCACGTCCGGTAGCCCGACCGCCACGCCGAGCGGCTCGGCGACGCCCAGCGACACCGCCACTCCGGGCACGGGCGACACGAAGGACAAGGCCTTCACCGCCGAGGACGCCATCGCGTGGTCCCGCCAGCCAGACCAGGCCTCGATCGCCGAGTTCGCGAAGTACGCCTGCGACGCCAAGGGCCAGCTCCTCAACGCCACCGACGGCAAGCCGGCCGAGGTCGTGGACGATCCCGACAAGCCGCTGGTCGCCTGCTCGCAGCCCGAGAAGGACCGGCCCTCCGGCAAGTACCTCCTGAGCCGCTCGGTCATCGAGGGCACCGAGCTCGACGACGCCTCCGCCGGCACGCCGCAGAACGGTGTCGGCTGGCAGGTCAGCATCGAGATGGGCAACAGCAAGGACAAGGCGCGCCCGAAGGGGTCCGCCGGCGCGGCCACCGACTTCGAGACCGTCTCGCGGGCCTTCCAAGGCACGGAGGAGCAGTTCGCGATCGTGCTCGACGGCGTGGTCATCTCGGACCCGCGGATGACCGCGGTGATCACCGACGGTCGCTCCAGCATCACCGGTGACTTCACCGAGCAGGAGGCGCTGGACCTCGCCAACAGCCTGAAGTTCGGTGCCCTGCCGATCAAGTTCGACGACCAGGGCACGTCGGTCGAGGAGATCGGTCCGTCGCTGGCCGGCAACCAGCTGCAGGCCGGCCTGACGGCCGGTGCGATCGGCCTCGTGCTGGTGATGCTCTACTGCCTCTTCTACTACCGCGGCCTCGGCCTGGTGGTGGTCAGCTCGCTGTTCGTCGCGGCCGCGATCACCTACGCGATGGTCCTGCTGCTGAGCGAGACGGCCGGCTTCACGCTGACCCTGCCCGGCATCGCCGGGCTGATCATCGCCGTCGGCATCACCGCGGACTCGTTCGTCATCTTCTTCGAGCGGATCCGCGACGAGATGCGTGAGGGCAAGTCGATGCGGGTCGCGGTCGAGACCGGCTGGGCCCGCGCGCGGGTCACCCGGGTCGCGGCCAACACGGTCCAGATCCTCTCGGCGCTGGTGCTCTACATCTTCGCCACCGGCGCGGTGAAGGGCTTCGGATTCGCGCTCGGCCTGACCACCCTGATCGACCTCGCGGTGCTGTTCTGGTTCACCAAGCCGATGGTCTCGTGGCTGGCCCAGTTCCACGCCTTCAACTCCGGGCACAAGCTGTCCGGGCTCAGCAAGGAGACACTCGGCATGGACGTGGCGAAGTCGCGCACCGCGAGCACGGGAGGTGGCCGCTGATGGGCAAGATGTCCCGCCTGGGCAACGACCTCTACCAAGGTCGCAAGTCCGTCGACTTCGTCGGCCGCCCCTGGCTCTTCTACGCGATCTCCGCGGTCATCGTCGGGCTCGCCGTGGCGGTGCTCTTCATCAAGCCCCTCAACATGGGCGTGGAGTTCACCGGTGGCTCCTCGCTGTCGGTCGACGTCGGAGACGGCAACGCCAGCCAGAAGAACGCCGACAAGCTGCAGTCCGCGATCGCGGACGCCAAGCTCGAGAACGCCGAGAACCCGGTCGTCACGACCGAGGGCAACTCCTCGCTGACGGTCCAGGTCGAGAGCCTGAACGAGGAGCAGCGCGCCGCGGTCAACGAGGTCGTGCGCGACACCTTCCCGCAGGTGAGCGAGGGCAAGATCTCGATCCAGCAGGTCGGCCCGAGCTGGGGCCAGGAGGTTGCCAAGAAGGCGCTCACCGGTGTCGGCATCTTCCTCGTCCTCGTGGTGCTCTTCATCTGGGCCTACTTCCGCGAGTGGCGAATGTCGGTGGCCGCGCTCGTCGCGCTGATCCACGACGTCGTGCTCACCGTCGGCGTCTACGCGCTGTCCGGCTTCCAGGTGACGCCCGCGGCGGTCACCGGCCTGCTCGCGATCCTCGGCTTCTCGCTCTACGACACGGTCGTGGTGTTCGACAAGATCAAGGAGAACACCGGCCAGCTCCGCAAGAGCACCCAGTCGTACGCCGACGCGGCCAACCTCGCGGTCAACCAGACCCTGGTGCGCTCGATCAACACCTCGATCGTCGCGCTCATCCCGATCGGCGCCATCCTCTACGTCAGCGCCGTCCAGCTCGGTGCCAGCTCGCTGCAGGACCTCGCGCTCGCGCAGTTCGTGGGCATGGGTGTGGGTGTCTACTCCTCGGTGATGCTCGCGCCGCGCGTGCTCGTGCACCTGAAGATGCAGGAGACCGAGGTCCAGGCACAGGCCCGTCGGGCCAAGGCCAAGCAGCGCGCCCTCGCCGACCGCTACGCCGCCGTGCCGGTCTTCAAGGACGACGAGGCCGTCGTGCCCCGCGACGCCCACGACCTCGACGACCCGGCCGAGCTCGCCGAGGACGGCGAGGTCACGCTCGAGGAGCAGCCGGCCCGCACCCGGTCGCAGGACGCGGTCGGCAAGGGGCGCAACGTGCCCACCGCCTCGCGCCCGGTCAACGAGAGCGGCAGCGCGGGCCGCAAGCAGCCGCAGCGCCAGACCCGCTCCAAGCGCGGGAAGAAGTAGTCGTGGGTCAGGCGCCCGCGACCGAACGGGCGGTCGCGGCGCTGACCCGGCTGGTCCGCGACGTCCCGGACTTTCCCGAGCCCGGGATCGTCTTCAAGGACATCACCCCGCTGCTCGCCGACGCCGAGGGCTTCGCCACCGTGGTGGAGGGCCTCGCCGAGGCGGGCCGCGACGCGAGCGGCGCGACCGTGGTCGACAAGGTGCTCGGCATGGAGGCGCGCGGCTTCATCTTCGCCGCCCCCGTCGCGCTGGCGCTCGGGGTCGGCTTCGTGCCAGTCCGCAAGGCCGGCAAGCTGCCGCACGACACCCATCGCGTCGCCTACTCCCTGGAGTACGGCGAGGCGGTGCTGGAGGTCCACCAGGACGCCGTGGCGCCGGGGGAGCGGGTGCTGGTCATCGACGACGTCCTCGCCACCGGGGGCACGGCCCGCGCGACCGACGAGCTGGTCACGGCGTGCGGCGGGAGCACGGCCGCCTTCGCGTTCCTCATGGAGCTGGGCTTCCTCGACGGACGGCAGCACCTCGGCGACGTACCGGCCTCGGCGCTCCTGACGCTCTGACCGCTCGGGCGCATCACTAGACTGGGGCAATGACCGAGGAGCGCACCCCACCCCGCGCGGAGCCGCGGGTGGAGCCCGCCCCGCCGACGGTCGTCCCGGAGCCCACCGGCGGGCGCAGCATGCGGGCGCGTCTGGCCCGGATGGGCAGTCGGTCCCAGGCGTCGAACCCGGTCCTCGAGCCGCTGTTCCGGGTGGTCCGCGCCAACCACCCGAAGGCCGACCTCGCCTTGCTGGAGAGGGCCTACCTCACCGCCGAGCGACTGCACGCGGAGCAGAAGCGCAAGAGCGGCGACCCCTACATCACCCACCCGCTCGCGGTGACCACGATCCTGGCCGGCATCGGCATGACCGAGCCGACCCTGGTGGCCGCGCTGCTGCACGACACCGTCGAGGACACGCCGTACACCCTCGACGAGTGTCGTCGCGACTTCGGCGACGAGGTGGCGCTGCTCGTCGACGGGGTGACCAAGCTCGACAAGGTCGTCTACGGCGAGTCGGCCAACGCCGAGACGATCCGCAAGATGATCGTGGCGATGTCCCGCGACATCCGGGTGCTCGTGATCAAGCTCGCCGACCGGTTGCACAACATGCGCACGCTGCGCTTCGTGAAACCGTCGACGCAGGAGCGCAAGGCTCGCGAGACCCTCGACATCTACGCTCCGCTGGCCCACCGGCTGGGCATGAACACCATCAAGTGGGAGCTCGAGGACCTCGCGTTCGCGACCCTGCACCCGAAGATCTACGACGAGATCGTGCGGATGGTCGCCGAGCGGGCGCCCTCGCGGGACTCCTTCCTCGCCGAGGTGATCACCCAGGTCGAGAAGGACCTGCGCGAGGCGAAGATCAAGGCGACCGTCACCGGCCGGCCGAAGCACTACTACTCGATCTACCAGAAGATGATCGTCGGGGGCCGCGACTTCTCCGACATCTACGACCTGGTCGGCATCCGCATCCTCGTGGAGGAGGACCGGGACTGCTACGGCGTCCTGGGTGTCCTGCACTCCCGCTGGAACCCGGTCCTGGGCCGGTTCAAGGACTACGTCGCGATGCCGAAGTTCAACATGTACCAGTCGCTGCACACGACCGTGATCGGTCCGCAGGGCAAGCCGGTGGAGATGCAGATCCGCACCTTCGCCCAGCACCGGCGGGCCGAGTACGGCGTCGCGGCGCACTGGAAGTACAAGGAGGACGGCCGCGCCGGCAACGACACCGACAAGCCGGGCGACCTCGACGACATGAGCTGGGTGCGCCAGCTGCTCGACTGGCAGAGCGAGGTCGAGGACCCGGGCGAGTTCCTGGAGTCGCTGCGCTTCGAGATCAACCAGGCCGAGACCTACGTCTTCACCCCGCGCGGCGACGTGATCGCGCTGCCGTCCGGCTCGACCCCCGTCGACTTCGCCTACGCCGTGCACACCGAGGTCGGCAACCGCACCATCGGTGCCCGGGTCAACGGCCGCCTGGTGCCGCTGGAGTCCACGCTGGAGAACGGCGACGTGGTCGAGGTCTTCACCTCCAAGGCCGAGGGCGCGGGACCCTCGCGCGACTGGCTGAACTTCGTGCAGTCGCCTCGTGCCCGCTCCAAGATCCGCCAGTGGTTCACCAAGGAGCGGCGCGAGGAGGCGATCGAGCGCGGCAAGGACGAGATCGCCAAGCTCATGCGCAAGGAGGGCCTGCCTCTCAAGCGGCTGCTCACCCACGACTCGCTGTCCCTGGTCGCCGGCGCCTTCCGGCTCGCCGACGTGACGGCGCTTTACGCCGCCGTGGGCGAGAGCAACCTCGGTGCGCAGAGCGTCGTCCGCAAGGTGATCGAGCTCCACGGCGGCGACGAGGGCGCCCAGGAGGATCTCGCCGAGGCGGTCACCATCACGGGTCGCCGCGGACGTCCTCGCCGTCCCACCAGCGGCGACGCCGGCGTCATCGTCACCGGCTCGCCCGACGTGTGGGTCAAGCTCGCCAAGTGCTGCACGCCGGTGCCGCCGGACACCATCCTCGGCTTCGTCACCAAGGGTGGCGGGGTGTCGGTGCACCGCAAGGACTGCACGAACGCCGCGAGCCTGCTCTCCCAACCGGAGAAGCTGGTCGACGTCGAGTGGGCCCCGACCGGTCAGTCGACGTTCCTGGTCAACATCCAGGTCGAGGCGCTGGACCGCTCACGGCTGCTCTCGGACATCACGATGGTGCTCTCCGACGCGCACGTGAACATCCTGTCCGCCAACCTGACGACCTCGCGCGACCGGGTGGCCAAGTCCCGCTTCACCTTCGAGATGGCCGACGCCAAGCACCTCGACACCGTCCTCGCGGCGGTGCGCTCGGTGCCCGGCGTCTTCGACGCCTACCGCGTCACCCACTGACATCGGCGTTGCAGGGATCCCCGCTGAGGCGGGGATCCCTGCAAGCCTCAGCTGAACTCGGCCGAGGCCCGGCGCGCCATCTCCAGGAAGGAACGACGGCCCTCGAGGTTCTCCTCGAGCTCGCGGACCTTCTTCTCGTCACCGCGCGAGCGCGCGGCTTCGAGCTTGGCCTCGGCCTCGGCGATCGCGGACTCGAGCTTGGAGACCATGTCGTCGGCACGCGCGGACTTCTCCGGGTCGGACTTGCGCCACTGCTCGTCCTCGGCCTTGCGGATGGTCTGCTCGACGGCGCGCATGCGGCCCTCGAGGTCCTTGATCCGGTCGCGCGGGACCTTGCCCGCCGCGTCCCACTTCTCGGCGACGTCGCGGAAGGCGTTCTTGGCTGCGGCGAGGTCACCGGTCTCGGCGAGCGGGGCGAGGATCGCCTCGGCCTCGACGAGCAGGGCCTCCTTGACCTCGGCGTTCGCGGCGAACTCGGTGTCGAGCGCGGCGTTGGCCGCGTCCCGGGCGCCGAAGAAGGTGTCCTGGGCGCCGCGGAAGCGCTGCCACAGCGCGTCGTCGACGGCCTTGGGTGCGGGGCCGGCGGCCTTCCAGTCGCGCATCAGGTCGCGGTAGCGGCCCGAGGTCGGGCCCCACTCGGTCGACGAGGCGAGGGCCTCTGCCTCGGTGACCAGACGCTCCTTGATCACGCGGGCGCCCTCGCGGCGCTCGTCCTGCTCGGCGAAGTGCGCCTTGCGCGCCTTCGTGTACGCCGAGCGGGCCGATGAGAACCGCTTCCACAGCTCGTCGTCGGCGGCCTTGTCGATCCGGGGGAGCTGCTTCCACTGCTCCAGCAGCTCCCGCAGCCGGTTGGCGCCGTTGCGCCAGTCGCGGCCGCCGGCGATCTTCTCGGCCTCGTCGGCGAGCTTTTCCTTGGCACCACGGGCATCGGCCACGCGCTGGGCCTTGGCGGCGCGGCGGGCGTCGCGCTGGGTGGCGATGACCGGGCCCAGCTCGTCGAGCTTGCGGCTCAGCGCGGGCAGGTCGCCGACGGCGTGCACGTCGTCCAGCTGCTCGCGCACCAGCTTGACCGAGGAGACGGCTTCCTCGGGGGAGAGAACGCCGGTCAGCACTCGCTTGTGCAGCAGGTCCACCTCCAGCGCGAGGTTGTCGTAGCGCTTGGTGTAGAACGCCAGGGCCTCCTCCGGTGAGGCGTCGGGCATCTGCCCGACCGCTCGCTCGCCGTCGGCTGTCTTCACGTAGACGGTGCCGTCGTCGCCGACGCGGCCCCAGTCAGAGGTAGTCACAGTGGCCCATGCTAATCAAAGGTTCCCCGGCCGATAGGCTGGGTCGGTGCTGATCGCCGCCTTCCCCGCCGGACCGTGGGGCACCAATTGCTACGTCGCGGCCACCGGACCGGGCTCCGAGTGCGTGGTCGTCGACCCCGGCAAGGACGCCGCACCGGGCGTCGCCGACGTGGTCCGCGAGCACAGGCTCAAGCCGGTCGCGGTGCTGCTCACGCACGGCCACATCGACCACATGTGGTCGGTCACCCCGGTGGCCGGCGCCTACGAGGCGACGGCGTGGATCCACCCCGGCGACCGCCATCTGCTGACAGACCCGATGGCCGGCATCTCCAAGGAGAGCGCGAGCATGCTGCTCGGCGGCGACTACGAGTTCACCGAGCCCGACGACGTGGCCGAGCTGGCCGACGGCGCCTCGCTGGAGCTCGCCGGGCTGCGCTTCGTCGTCGACCACACCCCGGGTCACACCGAGGGCTCGGTCACCTTCCGCACCCCCTGGGACGCCCCTGAGGGACCGGACATCTCCGAGGTGATGTTCTCCGGCGACCTGCTGTTCCAGGGCTCGATCGGACGCACGGACCTGCCTGGTGGCGACCACCAGAAGATGCTGCGCTCGCTCGCCAGCAAGGTCCTGCCGCTCGCCGACGACGTGGTCGTGCTGCCCGGCCACGGCGAGCAGACCTCGATCGGCCGCGAGCGCGCGACCAACCCGTTCCTGCTCGACCTGCTCGACTCCGGCGACGCCGGACGGGTGACCCGAGGTCTGTGATGGCCAAGCCCACCCCGCTCAGCGGGTTCCCCGAGCTCCTGCCTGCCCAGCGCCACGTCGAGCAGGAGGTCGTCGCGACGCTGGCGCGCACCTTCGAGCTGCACGGCTTCGCGAACATCGAGACCCGCGCCGTCGAGCCGATGGACCAGCTGCTGCGCAAGGGGGACACCTCCAAGGAGGTCTACGTCCTGCGCCGCCTCCACGAGGAGGGCAGCAAGGACGCCGGCATCGGCCTGCACTTCGACCTGACGGTGCCCTTCGCGCGCTACGTGCTGGAGAACGCCGGCAAGCTGGAGTTCCCCTTCCGCCGCTACCAGGTGCAGAAGGTCTGGCGCGGCGAGCGCCCGCAGGAGGGCCGCTTCCGCGAGTTCACCCAGGCCGACATCGACATCGTCGGACGGGACACGCTGCCCTTCCACCATGACGTCGAGGTCGCCCGGGTCATGCTGGAGGCGCTCTCCCGGCTGACCTTCCTGCCGGGCTTCCGGCTCCAGGTCAACAACCGCAAGCTGATCCAGGGCTTCTACGCCGGCCTGGGCATCGACGGCGACGGCATCGACGAGGTCATGCGCCTGGTCGACAAGCTCGACAAGCTCGACCCGGCCAAGGTGCGCGAGCTGCTGCTCACCGAGGCGGGCATCGGTGAGGACCAGGCCGACAAGGCGCTCGCGCTGGCGACGATCCGCAGCGCCGACGACTCGTTCGTCGCCCAGGTCCGTGCCCTCGGCGTGGAGCACGAGCTGCTGGACGAGGGGCTCGACGAGCTCGCCACGCTGGTGCGTGCCTGCGCCCCGCTCGCCACGGCGACCACCCGGGTCGAGGCGGACCTCTCGATCGCCCGTGGCCTCGACTACTACACCGGCACGGTCTTCGAGACCCGCCTCGACGGCTTCGAGTCCTTGGGCTCGATCTGCTCCGGCGGCCGGTACGACGCGCTCGCCACCGACGGCCGCACGACGTACCCCGGCGTCGGGATCTCGCTGGGCGTCAGCCGCGTCCTGGTGCCGCTCGTGCAGCGCGGCGTGCTCACCGCCGACCGCTCCGTGCCGAGCGTGGTGCTGGTCGCGGTCACCGACGAGGAGACGCGCAGCGAGGCCGACGCGATCGCCGCCGCCCTGCGCGGCAACGACATCCCGTGCGAGGTCGCGCCGAGCGCGGCCAAGTTCGGCAAGCAGATCCGTCACGCCGAGCGGCGTGGCATCCCGTACGTCTGGTTCGGCGGCGAGGTCAAGGACATCCGCTCCGGAAACCAGGTCGCGGCCGATCCGGCGACCTGGCAGCCTCCGCACCAGGACCTGCGACCGCAGGTCGTCACCACCACCACCTCTGAAGGGGAAACTCCGTGATCCGCAACCAGGACGCCGGCGCGCTGCGCGCCGAGCACGCCGGCCAGACCGTCACCCTCGCCGGGTGGGTGGCCAACCGGCGCGATCACGGGGGAGTGGCCTTCATCGACCTGCGCGACGCCAGCGGCGTGGTGCAGGTCGTGATCCGCGACGAGGCGGTCGCTCACAGCCTGCGCGCCGAGTTCTGCCTGAAGGTCACCGGTGAGGTCACCGCCCGCAAGGACGGCATGCAGAACCCCAACCTCGCCACCGGTGAGATCGAGGTCGTCGCCACCGAGGTCGAGGTGCTCAGCGCGGCCGCCCCGCTGCCGTTCCCGATCAGCGACCACGTCGACGTGGGGGAGGAGGTGCGGCTCAAGCACCGCTACCTCGACCTGCGCCGCTCCGAGCCCGGCAACGCGATCCGCCTGCGCAGCAAGGTCAACCGGGCCGCTCGCGCCGTTCTCGACGCGCACGACTTCGTCGAGATCGAGACCCCCACGCTCACCCGCAGCACGCCCGAGGGCGCGCGCGACTTCGTCGTCCCGGCGCGGTTGAAGCCGGGCAGCTGGTACGCCCTGCCGCAGAGCCCGCAGCTGTTCAAGCAGCTGCTGATGGTCGCCGGCATGGAGCGCTACTACCAGATCGCCCGCTGCTACCGCGACGAGGACTTCCGCGCCGACCGGCAGCCGGAGTTCACCCAGCTCGACATCGAGATGAGCTTCGTGACCCAGGACGACGTGATCGCCCTGGGCGAGGAGATCGCGGCCGCGCTGTGGAAGCTGATCGGCGTCGACCTCCCGCTGCCGATGCCCCGGATGACCTACGCCGACGCGATGGCCCGCTACGGCTCCGACAAGCCGGACCTGCGGATGGGCCTCGAGCTCGTCGAGTGCACGGACTACTTCAAGGACACCCCGTTCCGCGTCTTCCAGGCCCCGTACGTCGGCGCCGTGGTGATGCCCGGTGGCGCCAGCCAGCCGCGCAAGCAGCTCGACGCGTGGCAGGAGTGGGCCAAGCAGCGCGGCGCGCGGGGTCTCGCCTACGTGCTGGTCCAGGAGGACGGCGAGCTGACCGGACCGGTCGCGAAGAACATCACCGACGAGGAGAAGGCCGGGCTGGCTGCGCACGTCGGGGCGAAGCCGGGGGACTGCATCTTCTTCGGCGCCGGTGCCGTGAAGTCCAGCCGCGCGCTGCTGGGCGCGGCGCGCCTGGAGATCGGCCGTCGTACCGGTCTGCTGGACGAGGACGCCTGGAGCTTCCTGTGGGTCGTCGACGCGCCGCTCTTCGAGCCGGCCGACGACGCCACGGCCGCCGGTGACGTCGCCGTCGGCGCGGGCGCCTGGACGGCCGTGCACCACGCGTTCACCAGCCCCCAGGACCTGGAGTCCTTCGACCAGGAGCCGGGCACCGCGCTGGCGTGGGCCTACGACATGGTCTGCAACGGCAACGAGATCGGCGGCGGCTCGATCCGTATCCACCGCGACGACATCCAGAAGCGCGTCTTCGAGGTGATGGGCATCAGCAGCGAGGACGCCGAGGAGAAGTTCGGCTTCCTGCTCGAGGCGTTCAAGTACGGCGCGCCCCCGCACGGCGGCATCGCGTTCGGCTGGGACCGGGTGGTCGCGCTGCTGGCCGGCACGGACTCGATCCGCGACGTCATCGCCTTCCCGAAGACCGGTGGCGGCTACGACCCGCTCACCGCCGCTCCTGCGCCGATCACGGCGGAGCAGCGGAAGGAAGCCGGTGTGGACGCGCGCCCGGAGGACGAAACCAAGGCCTGACCGGCCGCGCCGGAAGGTTTTCCCGGGCGTCGAGACCAAACCGTTACCGCGTCGCTCTCGCCTTGTTGCACCGTGTGCGCCTAGTGTCGCGTGCTGTGTCGGGACGTCGTTCCGACATGGTCGGACGACGATGACGTGACGAGGTGGGAATGACCGCGCCGAGCAGCGAGCTGGAAAGCCATCTCTCCGGTTCCTCCATGGAGCCGGAGAAGGCGGCGGGCGGTGACGTTGCGAGCAAGTCGCCCATGCGGCTGGCCATGGGCCGGCTGCGCCGCGACAAGCTCTCGATGATCTCCCTGTTCGTGGTGCTGCTGGTGGTGCTGGCGGCGATCGCCGCGCCGTTCCTCGTCAAGTGGGGGGTCCTGGACCCCTACACGCTGCACAACTCGGGCAAGGACAACCTCCTCGACGAGTTCACCCTGCCGAAGGGCAGCTGGGGCGGCATCAGCAAGGAGCACCCGCTCGGCGTCGAGCCGCAGGCGGGGCGCGACGCGATGTCCCGCTTCTGGTACGGCATCACCTTCTCGCTGCTCATCGCGCTGACCGCCTCGCTGATGGCGGTCGCGCTCGGCACGGTGCTCGGCATCATCGCCGGGTTCAGCCGGGGCTGGGTGGACGCGCTGATCGGCCGGGTCATCGACCTGACGCTCTCCTTCCCGCAGACCCTGATGCTGCTGGCGCTGGCCGCGATCGGCCTGCAGTTCATCAAGCAGGTGACGCCGCTGGAGGGCTCGGCCGCCGAGGCGGGCTACGCCGTCGCGGTGCTGGCCGTCTTCGGCTGGCCGCAGACCGCCCGCGTGGTGCGCGGCCAGGTGCTGTCGATCCGCGAGCGCGAGTTCGTCGACGCCGCCGTGCTGCTGGGCGCCTCGCGCCGCCGGATCTACTTCCGCGAGATCCTGCCGAACCTGTGGGCGCCGCTGCTGGTGCTCTTCACCCTGTCGATGCCTGCCTACGTCTCCGCCGAGGCCGCCCTGAGCTACCTCGGTGTCAGCGTGAAGCCACCGACCCCGACCCTGGGTAACGTCCTGCGCGACTCTCTCCAGTACGCGACGGCCGACCCGGTCTACTTCTTCGTTCCCGCGATCCTGATCGCTGTGATCGTCATCTCGTTCAACCTCTTGGGAGACGGATTGCGGGATGCCCTTGACCCGAAGGGCAATCGGTGAGCTCGAGCGAGCCGGTACGACGAGGCGACGCACCGTCGCCGCCTTCGCCGCCACTCCTGGCGCGGACATCCAACAAGGAGAAGAAATGCTGAAGAAGAGGGCGCGGTTTCTTGCGCTAGGCTCCGCCGGCCTGCTGGCGACGTCCTTGGGCCTCGCCGCCTGTGGTAGCGGCGACGACTCGGGGAGCAACTTCGACGGGCTGATCCTGGTCTCCGAGACCCCGATCGACCACCTCGACCCGCAGCGGATCTACGTCGGTGCCGACATCGCCTCGCTGAGCCGGCTGGTCTACCGCCAGCTGGTCGCCTACCCGATCAAGGACGGCGACGGCCTGCCCGTCCCCGACCTCGCCACGGACACCGGCACGTCCGCCAAGGGCGGCCGCGAGTGGTCCTTCACCGTCAAGGACGGCGTGAAGTGGGAGGACGGCTCCCCGATCACGTGCGAGGACTTCAAGTACGGCGCGTCCCGCAACTTCGCCGTCGACGAGATCACCGGCGGCCCGGGCACGGCGTACATCGTGCCCCGCCTCGCGATCCCGAAGAAGGCCGACGGCTCCTCGCAGTACGAGGGCCCGTACACCAAGAAGGGCCAGGAGCTCTTCGACAAGGCCGTGACCTGCAACGGCAACACGATCACCTACCGGTTCACCGACCCGTGGGCCGACTTCCCGCTGGCCGTCGCCTCGCTGCACATGATGGACCCCTACAAGGAGTCCTTCGACAAGGGCGCGAAGAACGACGACGTCATCTTCTCCAACGGCCCCTACAAGGTGAAGGACTGGGACACCAAGAAGGGCGGCACCTTCGAGCGCAACCCTGAGTACGACCCGGCCACCGACACCCCGGACACCCTGCGCCAGGCCAAGCCGGACGCCATCAAGTACAAGTACGGCGAGAAGGCCGAGACGCTCTACGAGCGAATCATCAACGACACCGGTGACGCCAAGAACACCGTGTCGGCCCAGCGCCGCGTCCCGCCGTCGATGTTCAACCAGCTGCAGGACGTCAAGGACCGCTACGTCCAGGTCGACTCGCCCTACGTCGACTACCTGGTGCCGAACCAGTCGCGTCTGAAGAACCCGCTGGTCCGCAAGGCGCTCGCCGTCTCGACCAACATCAACGCCTGGATCGCCGCCGGTGGTGGCGAGCGCGCCTACAAGCCGGCCGACTCGATCGTGAACCCGTCGGTGCAGGGCTACGTCCCGAACCCCGCGTTCAAGGACCACAACCTCGACGGTGACGTCGCGCAGGCCAAGAAGCTGCTGGCCCAGTCCGGCGAGAAGCTGCCGATCGCGATCAAGTTCAGCTACCCGCAGACCGACTCCGCCGACAAGCAGGCCGCCGCGATCGCGGACACCTGGAAGCAGGCGGGCTTCAACGTCACGCTCGACCCGCTGGGCGAGGAGTACTACTCCAAGATCCAGAAGCCGGGCAACGACTCCGACGTGATGTGGGGCGGCTGGGGCGCTGACTGGCCGTCGGCGACCACGGTCACCGCGGCGCTGTTCGACAGCCGCCAGATCAACAAGGGCAGCACCGGCCAGAACTACGGCCAGTACAAGAGCGCGAAGGTCGACGGCCTGTTCGACAAGGCCATCGCCGCGCCGACCCTGGACGAGCAGACCAAGTTCCTGCAGGAGGCCGACGCCCAGCTGGGCGCCGACGTCGCGTACATCCCGCTGGAGATCTCGATCTTCAACTGGGTCTACGGCTCGAACGTGGTCGACTTCGCGACCAGCTCGGCGTCGAACTCCTTCGTGGAGCTCGGCCCGATCGACGTCAAGAAGTGATCGGGTAACGACCCCGAGCGACGTCTGAACCACGGGGGTGGGGCCCATGCGGGCCCCACCCCCTCCAATGCCCGCCCCTTGCCGGCTCGCGCCGGCACAGCCAGTGAGGTGTCTCCATGTTCGCGTTCGCCGTACGGCGCGTGTTCGTCGGCGTGCTCATGCTCATCGCGATGAGCCTGGTCGTCTTCATCCTCTTCTTCGCCGGTCCCGTGGACGCCGCGAAGTACGCCTGTGGCCAGAAGTGCAACCAGCAGGCCATCGACGCCACGGCCAAGTCCCTGGGCTTCGACAAGCCGGTCGTCGAGCAGTGGGGCTCCTTCATGACCGGTCTGGTCAAGGGGCGTGAGTACCCGCTCGACCCGGAGATGCGCAAGGCCGCCCCGGAGACCGTGACCCGCTGCGACGCTCCCTGCCTGGGCTACTCGGTGCCCGACCAGCAGACCGTCAACGAAGAGCTCGCCAACAGCGCGCCCGTGTCGATCTCGCTGGCCGTCTTCGCGATCATCGTCTGGCTGACCTTCGGCATCCTGCTCGGCGTCCTCGCCGCTGTCGTCAAGGGCACGCTCCTGGACCGCGGCATCGTCGGGTTCAGCCTCCTGCTCTACGCCTTTCCGACCTTCTTCATCGGCGCGCTGCTGCTGAAGTTCGTCGCGATCAAGTGGGACCTCTACCCGGTCCCCGAGTACGTCTCCATCGCCGACGGAGGCATCGGCCAGTGGGCGACGAACCTGGTGCTGCCCGGCATCACCCTGGCCGTGTTCTACATGGCCGGCTACGTCCGGATGTCGCGCGCCTTCGTGCTGGAGTCGATGTCCGAGGACTACATCCGCACTGCTCGGGCCAAGGGCCTCAAGGGCCGCACCGTGCTCTTCAAGCATGGCCTGCGCGCGGCGCTGACGCCGCTGGTCTCGATGGCGGGTCTCGACATCGCCGCCGTCCTCGGCGGCGCCATCATCACCGAGGACGTCTTCAACTTCTACGGGCTGGGGCGTCTCGCCGTGTCCGCGAGCCGCAACTTCGACCTCTCCATCCTGGTCGGTCTGGTGCTCGTGCTCGGCGCGCTCGTGATCGTCGCGAACATCATCGTCGACATCCTCTACGCCTTCATCGACCCGCGGGTCCGCGTTGCCTAGGAAGGACGACCCGATGACTCTCTCGACCGACGAGGGCACCCTCGCGCCGAGCCAGCTGCCCAGCTCCTTCTTGTCCGTGCGGGACCTGAAGGTGCACTTCCCGACCGTCGACGGCATCGTCAAGGCGACCGACGGCCTGAGCTTCGAGCTCGAGCGCGGCAAGACCCTCGGCATCGTGGGCGAGTCGGGCTCCGGCAAGTCCGTGTCGAGCTCGACGATCATGGGCCTGCACCGTGGCTCGAACGCGCAGATCTCCGGCCAGATCCTGCTCAACGGCACGGACCTGCTCACGATCAGCGACGAGGAGATGCGCCAGCGCCGCGGCAGCGACGTGGCGATGATCTTCCAGGACCCGCTGTCCTCGATGCACCCCTACTACAAGGTCGGCGACCAGATCGCCGAGGCCTACCGGGCGCACCACCAGGTCTCCAAGAAGGTCGCGCGTGCTCGTGCGGTCGAGATGCTGGACCGGGTGGGCATCCCGCAGCCGGACCGCCGGGCGGACAGCTACCCGCACCAGTTCTCCGGCGGCATGCGGCAGCGCGCGATGATCGCGATGGCGCTCATCAACGACCCGAGCCTGCTCATCGCCGACGAGCCGACCACCGCGCTCGACGTGACGGTCCAGGCGCAGATCCTGGACCTGCTGCAGGACCTGCAGCGCGACTTCGACGCCGCGATCATCATCATCACCCACGACCTCGGGGTCGTGGCGGAGATGGCCGACGACGTCCTGGTGATGTACGCCGGGCGGTGCGTCGAGTACGGCTCGACCAACCGGCTGCTGACCCACCCCGAGATGCCCTACACCTGGGGCCTGCTCTCCAGCGTGCCCGACATCGCCGCGCCGGTGGACGCCAAGCTGATCCCGGTCCGCGGCAACCCGCCGAGCCTGCTCAACCCGCCCGCCGGCTGTGCGTTCAACCCCCGCTGCGACCACAGCAGCAAGGTGCCCGGCGACCGGTGCTTCGTCGAGCTACCGGAGCTGACCCCCGGCCGCGACGGCGGCAGCCACCTCAAGCGCTGCCACCTGGAGAACCCGGACGAGGTGTACGCCGAGGAGATCCTTCCCGAGATCGCCCCTGACCTGGTCGAGGAGCCCCGATGACCGCCGCACCCGACAACGAGCAGACCGCCACCGACACCCTGGTGCCGGCGGAGGGCCACGGTGCCAACGTGCTCCCGGCCGAGCTCAAGCCGATCCTGGAGGTGGAGAACCTCCGGATGCACTTTCCGGTCAAGGGCGGCGGGCTGATCCGCCGTACGGTCGGGCACGTCCAGGCCGTCGACGGGGTTTCCTTCCAGGTCCCCGCCGCCAGCTCGCTGGGCCTGGTGGGGGAGTCCGGCTGTGGCAAGTCCACGACCGGCCGCGCGATCGCGCGCCTCTACGAGCCGACCGGAGGGTCGATCTCCTTCGAGGGTCGCGACATCACCCACGCCAACCGGCGTGAGCTGATGCCGCTGCGGCGCGAGATCCAGATGATCTTCCAGGACCCCTACACCTCGCTGAACCCTCGGCACACCGTCGGCTCGCTGATCGGTGCGCCGCTGGAGATCCACAAGGTGGTGCCGAAGAACAAGATCCTCTCGCGGGTCCAGGAGCTGCTCGAGATCGTCGGTCTCAACCCCGAGCACTACAACCGCTACCCGCACGAGTTCTCCGGCGGCCAGCGCCAGCGCATCGGCATCGCCCGCGCGCTGACCCTCCAGCCGAAGCTGCTCGTCGCCGACGAGCCGGTCTCCGCGCTCGACGTCTCGATCCAGGCGCAGGTCATCAACCTGCTCCAGGACATCCAGCGCGAGTTCGACGTGGCGTTCCTGTTCATCGCCCACGACCTCGCCATCGTCCGGCACTTCTGCCCCGAGGTCGCGGTCATGTACCTCGGCAAGATCGTCGAGATCGGCGACCGGGAGTCGATCTACGGCAACGCCCACCACCCCTACACCCAGGCGCTGCTGTCGGCCGTGCCCGACGTGAAGCAGGCCGTGACGGGCAGCCGGATCGAGCGGATCCGGCTCGAGGGCGACGTACCGAGCCCGATCGACCCGCCGTCCGGCTGCCGCTTCCGCACCCGTTGCCCGCTGGCGCAGGAGATCTGCGCCAAGCACGAGCCGCCGCTGCTGCAGATCGGCCGTCGCCACAAGGTGGCCTGCCACTTCCCGGGCCGCCTCGGCGAGCACCCGCGGGAGCCGCTGACCGCGGGTCTGCTCGGCGTCGACGTCGAGGGCCGGCCGGACCCGGGCGCGAGCCCGAGCACGGACCTCGTCGAGCAGCCGGGGTACGCCGACACCTGGTTCGACCTCGACAACAAGTCCATCGGCCGGGCGTGAGCCCGGCCGGCGAGCCTGACTAGGCTCGTCGTCGTGGAGGACGAGCCCCAGCTTTTCGACACCCCGTCGTCGCGGGGGACGACGACCGGCGGGTCCCTGAGCGACGCCGCCCACGCGGCGGCGCCGCTCGCCGTGCGGATGCGTCCGCAGGGCCTCGACGAGCTCGTCGGGCAGGCGCACCTGCGCGCGCCCGGGTCGCCGCTGCGCCAGCTCGTGGAGGGCGACCAGTCGCTCTCGCTGCTGCTGTGGGGGCCGCCGGGCACGGGCAAGACGACGATCGCCTCGATCATCAGCCAGCAGACCGGGCGACGGTTCGTGGAGATCTCGGCGGTCTCCGCGGGGGTCAAGGAGGTCCGGGCCGCGATCGACAGCGCCCGGCGCCAGCTGGTGGCGACGGGGGAGGAGACCGTCCTCTTCGTCGACGAGGTGCACCGGTTCAGCAAGGCGCAGCAGGACGCGCTGCTGCCAGGCGTGGAGAACCGGTGGGTGACGTTGGTGGCGGCGACCACCGAGAACCCTTCGTTCAGCGTGATCTCGCCGCTGCTCTCGCGCAGCCTGCTGCTGCGCCTGCAGTCGTTGACCGACGACGACGTCGCCGAGGTGCTCGACCGGGCCGTCACCGACGAGCGCGGGCTCGCCGGTGAGCTGGAGCTGGAGGACGCGGCCCGGGAGCACATCGTGCGCCTGGCCGGCGGCGACGCCCGGCGCTCGCTGACCTACCTGGAGGCGGCGGCCGGTGCGGCGCGCTCGAAGGGCAGCACCACCATCGACGTGGAGACGGCCGAGACGGCGGCCGACCAGGCGGCGGTGCGCTACGACCGCGACGGCGACCAGCACTACGACGTCGTCAGCGCCTTCATCAAGTCGGTGCGGGGCTCCGACGCCGACGCGGCGCTGCACTACCTCGCGCGGATGATCGAGGCGGGGGAGGACCCCCGCTTCATCGCCCGGCGGCTGATGATCCTGGCCAGCGAGGACATCGGCCTGGCCGACCCGACGGCACTGACGACGGCGGTCGCCGCCGCGCAGACGGTCCAGCTGATCGGGATGCCGGAGGCCCAGCTCACCCTGGCGCACGCGACCATCGCGCTCGCCGTGGCGCCGAAGTCCAACGCGGTCACCACCGCGATCGGCGAGGCGATCGCCGACGTGCGCGCCGGCAAGATCGGCAACGTCCCCTCCCACCTGCGCGACGCCCACTACGCCGGCGCCAAGGGACTGGGCCACGGCGTCGGCTACGTCTACGCCCACGACGCGCCCTACGGGGTGGCCGAGCAGCAGTACGCGCCGGACGTCGTCAAGGACGCGGCCTACTACCGGCCGACCGAGCTCGGCGCGGAGGCGGCCGTGAGGCAACGGTGGGAGCGGGTTCGTCGCATCATCCGCGGCAAGTAGGCTTGTCTGTCGTGACCACCCACCTCGTCGTCCCCGACTTGCTGGCCGTGGTGACCCTGCTCGCCCTGGTGGTCCTGGTGGCCGCCGTGCTGGGCCTGCAGCGCTCGCTGCGCCGCTCGCGGCAGCAGACCGAGGCGCTGCTGGACGCCGCGGCGAGCGATGCCGACGCCCTGCGCGAGCAGCTGGCGGGGTTGGAGGTGCGGCTGCGGACGCAGACCACCGCCGTCGAGACCCGTGACCGGGTGCCGGTGGCGGTCGTCGACGACCGCGAGTACCTCATCACCGACCTCGGCCAGGACCGCGGGCCGCGCACGCCCGCGCGCGTCGTACCGGCGCCGTTGTTCGCCGACATCCTGGTGCGGGAGTCGGTCATCAAGACCGCCGCTCTCGCCGCCGGTCTGCGCCGGGCGCTCTCGCCCGAGGTGCGCAACCGGATCCGGTTCGAGATGAAGCGTGAGGTCAAGCGCTCGCGCAAGCAGCGCAAGCTGATGCTCAGGGCCGCCCGCCGCGACTGGGAGGCCCGCGAGCGTGCCGGGGTCGAGGTGTCGTCGTGATCCGGACGGGTGTGGTCTTCGCGGCCGGTGCCGCCGCCGGTGTCTACGGCCTGGTCAAGGTACGACGCCTGGCCGAGGCCTTCACCCCCGACGGCATGCGCGACCGCGCCAACGCGGTCTTCCTGGGCGTGCGGATGTTCGCCGACGAGGTCGCCCAGGGCCAGGCGGACGCGGAAACCCATTTGCGGGAGCGCTACCGCGCTCTGGAGGCTGGATCACGCAGCACCATGACGGCCCCGCTGGCCGCCTTGACGAACCGAGAAGAGGAAGACCCCCGATGAGCGACCGGTACCTGAGCAGCGCGGAGATCCGCAACCGGTTCCTGGCCCACTTCGAGGGGCGCGGGCACACGGTCGTGCCGTCGGCGTCCCTGCTGCTGGACGACCCGAACCTGCTCTTCGTCAACGCCGGCATGGTGCCCTTCAAGCCGTACTTCCTCGGCCAGGAGAGCCCGCCCTTCCCGCGCGCGACCAGCGTGCAGAAGTGCGTGCGGACCCTCGACATCGAGGAGGTCGGCAAGACCACCCGGCACGGCACGTTCTTCCAGATGAACGGCAACTTCTCCTTCGGCGACTACTTCAAGGAGGGCGCCATCCAGTACGCCTGGGAGCTGGTCACCGGCGCCCAGGCCGACGGCGGCCTCGGCTTCGACCCGGACAAGATCTGGGTGACGGTGCTGCCCGAGGACGACGAGGCGCGCCAGCTGTGGAAGAGCGTCGCCGGCCTGCCCGAGGAGCGCATCCAGCCGCGCGGGCTCAAGGACAACTACTGGAACATGGGCGTCCCCGGCCCCGGTGGCCCCTGCAGCGAGATCTACGTCGACCGCGGGCCCGAGTACGGCCCCGACGGTGGTCCTGACGCCGACGAGGACCGGTTCCTGGAGATCTGGAACCTGGTCTTCATGCAGGAGGAGCTCAGCGCCGTCCGGGCGAAGGACGACTTCGACATCGCCGGCCCGCTGCCGAGCAAGAACATCGACACCGGCATGGGCCTGGAGCGGGTCGCCTACCTGCTGCAGGGCAAGCAGAACCTCTACGAGATCGACTCCGTCTTCCCGGTCATCGAGAAGGCGCAGGAGCTGAGCGGCAAGAAGTACGGCGCCGGCAGCTCGGAGGGGCACGTCGACGACGTACGCTTCCGGGTCGTCGCGGACCACGTCCGCAGCTCGCTGATGCTCATCGGCGACGGTGTCACCCCGGGCAACGAGGGGCGCGGCTACGTGCTGCGCCGGCTGCTGCGCCGCGCGGTGCGCAACATGCGCTTGCTGGGTTACCAGGACCCGTCCCTGCCCGAGCTGCTGCCGGTCTCCCGCGACCGGATGGGGGAGAGCTACCCCGAGCTGGTCAGCGGCTGGGACCGGATCGCGCAGGTCGCGTACGCCGAGGAGGAGGCCTTCCGCAAGACCCTCCAGGCCGGCACGCAGATCTTCGACCTCGCCGCGAGCGAGGTGAAGAAGTCCGGTGCCAGCACGATCGCCGGCGACAAGGCGTTCGCGCTGCACGACACCTACGGCTTCCCGATCGACCTGACCCTGGAGATGGCCGCCGAGGCGGGGCTCTCCGTCGACGAGCCCGGCTTCCGGCAGCTCATGGGCGAGCAGCGCGAGCGCGCCAAGGCCGACGCGCGCGCGAAGAAGGGCCAGCACGCCGACACCGGCGTCTACCGCACCATCCTCGACAGCAACGGCCCGACCGAGTGGCTGGCCTACGAGACGCTCGAGACCGAGTCGCGGCCGTTGGCGCTGCTGCGCGAGGGCGTGGCGGTCCCCGCGCTGGCCAACGGCGAGGTCGGTGAGCTGGTGCTCGACCGCACCCCGTTCTACGCCGAGTCCGGTGGCCAGGCGGCCGACGCGGGCGTCATCGAGTTCGAGGGCGGCACGCTGGAGGTGCTCGACGTGCAGCGCCCGGTGCGTGGCCTGGTCGTCCACCAGGTCCGCGTGGTCGACGGCGAGCTGGTGTCGACAGGCTCGACCGGCGGCCCGACCCTGCACGCCCGGGTCGACCCCGAGTGGCGCACCGGCGCGCGTCAGGCGCACTCCGGCACGCACGTCATCCACGCGGCGCTGCGCGAGGTGCTCGGGCCCACCGCCCTGCAGTCCGGCTCCTACAACCGGCCGGGCTACCTGCGCCTCGACTTCGGCTGGCTCAACGCGCTCAGCCCCGACCAGGTCCACGAGATCGAGCACGTCGCCAACAACGCGCTGCGCGCCGACCTGCCGGTGGGCTGGGACTACATGACGCTGAGCCAGGCCAAGGAGTGGGGCGCACTCGCCCTCTTCGGCGAGACCTACGACGACCAGAAGGTCCGCGTCGTCGAGATCGGCGGCCCGTGGTCGCGCGAGCTCTGCGGTGGCACCCACGTCGACCACTCCAGCCAGATCGGCACGATCGTGGTCACCGGCGAGTCCAGCGTCGGCTCCGGCAACCGCCGGATCGAGGCGCTGACCGGCGTCGAGGGCTTCTCCTACCTCGCCCGCGAGCGGGACGTGGTCAACCAGCTCTCCACGCTGCTCAAGACCCAGCCCGACGACATCGTCGGCCGGGTCGGTGACCTCGTCGAGCGGCTCAAGCAGAGCGAGAAGGAGATCGAGAAGGTCCGTCTCGCCCAGCTGCTCTCCGGTGGCGCGGCGCTCGCCGAGGGTGCCGTCGACGTCAACGGCGTGCGCCTGGTGGCCCAGCGCCTCGACGGCGCGAGCGGCGGCGACGTACGCACGCTGGCGACCGACGTCCGGGCCCGGCTGACCGGCGACACGCCGGCGGCGGTGGTGCTGGTCGGCGCGGCCGACGGTAAGGCGGCGATCGTGGCGGCGCTCAACGACGCGGCCCAGGCCCGCGGCCTCGCTGCCGGCGACCTGGTCCGCGCGGCGGCTCCCTTCCTCGACGGCAAGGGCGGCGGCAAGGCCGACCTGGCGCAGGGTGGCGGCACCGACGTGAGCCGGATCGACGAGGCGTTGGCCGCGGTGACCGCGGCGGTCGCATCGGCGTGAGGCTGCGCCGTTGAGGACCGGCGTCCGCCTCGGCGTGGACCCCGGCGACGCCCGGATCGGCGTCGCCCGCAGCGACCCGTCGGGGATGCTGGCGACCCCCGTCGAGACGGTACGACGCGGCAAGGGCGACCTGCGCCGGATCCACCAGATCGCGACGGCCGAGCAGGCGGTGGAGATCGTCGTCGGGCTGCCCCGCTCGCTCTCGGGCAGCGAGGGCCCGGCGGCGCTGAAGACCCGCGACTTCGCGGCCCGCCTGGCGCGTCGCGTGGCGCCGCTCCCGGTGCGACTGGTCGACGAGCGGCTCACCACCGTGACCGCGGAGGCTATGCTGCGCGACCAGCGCAAGGGCGCGAAGCGACGAGCCGTGGTGGACCAGGTGGCGGCCGTCGTGATCCTGCAGAACGCGCTGGACACCGAGCGCGCCACCGGCACCCCTCCGGGGGAGCCGGTGCCCCCCAGGGACGAGGAGACGAATGACTGAGTCGGTCCTGCCGCAGCCGGGTCGCCGGCGCTCCCGGAAGCGGCGCTCGGGCTGCCTGCCGATCCTGCTGGTCGCGGTGCTGTTCTGCGCGATCGTGGCGTGGTTCGCCCGTGGGGCGATCTCCGACGTCAAGGACATGTTCGCCGGCCCCGAGGACTACGCCGGTCCGGGCTCCGGTGCGGTGACCGTGGTGATCGACCCCGGCCAGAGCATCAGCTCGATGGGCGACCGGCTGGAGGGGCTCGACGTGGTCGCCTCGGCCGACGCCTTCGTGGACGCCGCGGGCGACAACCCGGACTCGCAGTCGATCCAGGCGGCGACGTACCAGATGAAGAAGCAGATGAAGGCCTCCGACGCGGTCGCCTTCCTCGCGAACCCGGAGAACGCCGGTGCCGGCAACACGGTCACCGTGCCCGAGGGTGCGCGGGTCGGTCAGATCGTCGACGCGATCGTCAAGAAGACCGACTTCACCGAGAAGCAGCTCACCGACCTGCTCGACAAGCCGGCCAGCATCGGTCTGCCGGCCGAGGCGGCGGGCAACCCCGAGGGCTACCTCTACCCCGCGACGTACGAGATCTCCGAGAGCACCACCCCGAAGAGCCTGCTCACCCAGATGGTCGCGCAGACCGCGAAGGCCGAGCAGGACCTCGGCATCACCGCGGCGGCGAAGAAGCTGGGCCTGACGCCGCACGAGGTGATCACGGTGGCGAGCATCCTGGAGTACGAGGCCAACCGCGGTCCGGACTACCCCAAGGTCGCCCGGGTGATCTACAACCGGCTCGACGACGGCATGGCGCTGCAGCTGGACTCGACGGTGTCCTACGTCAGCAAGCGCAAGGGCGACGTGTGGACGACCTCGGAGGAGCGCGACAGCGAGTCGCTCTACAACACCTACAAGCACACCGGCCTGCCGCCGGGGCCGATCGGCTCGCCCGGCAAGGAGACCATCCAGGCCGCGCTCAACCCGGCGCAGGGCTCGTGGCTCTACTTCGTGCCCGACTACGAGAACAAGACGACGGTCTTCTCCACGACGCTCGCCGAGCACAACGTGGCGGTCAACCGGCTGCGGGAGTACTGCCGTACCCATGACGAGTGCTGAGCGGCGCCGGTACGGCGTGGTGGGCGACCCGGTGGCCCACTCGCTGTCGCCGGCGCTGCACCGCGCGGGCTACGCCGCGCTCGGCATCGACGCCCGGTACGACGCCGTACGGGTCCCGGCGGGCACGCTGGCCACGCACGTGGCCGGCCTCCGCCCGGAGTGGGGCGGGCTGTCGGTCACCGCGCCGCTGAAGCGGGAGGCGCTCGCACTGGCCGACACGGTCACCGAGCGGGCGACGCTGGCCGGCGGAGCCAACACGCTGGTGCGCACCGAGCGCGGCTGGGCGGCCGACAACACCGACCTGCCGGGCGCGGTGGCCGCCGTCCGGGAGCGGTACGACGGCCCGGCGGGTGTCGCCACGATCATCGGCGCCGGTGCGACGGCGGCCTCGGTCGGCCTGGCCCTCGCGGACCTCGGGGTGCGCACGGTGCGCCTGCTGGCCCGCGACCCGGGCCGGGCGGAGGAGACGGTGCGGGCCCTGGCGGGCGACCCGCGGCTGGAGGTCGACGTGCTGCCGCTCGAGGGAGCGGCCGTGGTCGGCGAGGTCGTCGTCTCGACGATCCCGGTGGCGGCGCAGGACGAGGCACTGGTGGCGGCCACCGGCGGCGCCGCGGTCGTCTTCGAGGTGGTCTACGACCCGTGGCCCTCGCCGTTGGCGGCGGCCGCCGCGGAGCGCGGGCAGGTGCTGGTGTCCGGGCTGGACCTGCTGGTGCACCAGGCGGTCCTCCAGTTCGGGCAGTTCACTGGTCACAACGGACCACTGGAGAGCATGCGCGCGGCGGGCGAGCAGGCGCTCGCGAGCCGCTAGGTTCGCGGGATGGACGTGCTCCCCGCCCTCGTCGGCGCGCTCGCCGGCCTGCTGGGTGGCCTGGTTGTGCCCCGGCTGATCGCGTGGTGCCCCGAACCGGAGGTCGACCCGGAGGAGGACCCGGAGGACTTCCCGGACCACGTGCCCTTCGCCGTGCTCGCGGCCCGGCCCGGCCTGGCGCTGCGCTGCGCGCTCGCGTGCGCGGTGGCCGGCGCCGTCCTCGGGCTGGCGGTCGGCTGGGGCTGGGGGCTGACCTGGGTGCTCTTCCTGGTGCCGGTGTGCTGCGCGCTGACCGTCATCGACTACGTGACGTGGTACCTGCCCTCGCGACTGATCCACCCCTCCTGGGTGGTCGTCGCAGTGCTCCTCGGCGTGGCCGCGGTCGCCCTCGGTGAGCCCCGGATCCTGGTCAACGGCGTCATCGGGTTCCTCGCCCTCGGCGCCTACTACGGCCTGATGCGGCTGCTGATGCCCGCCGGGATGGCCGGCGGCGACGTACGGCTGGGGGCGTTGCTGGGCCTGGCGCTCGGCCCGTTCGGCGTCGGGGCGCTCTTCGTCTCGGTGCTGGCCGCCTCGTTGCTCTCGGTGCTCGCCTACGTGCCGCTGCTGCTGCGCGGCCGGGCCATCCGCAGCGAGCGGGCCCGGGGGCCGCTCAAGCACCGGGTGCCCTACGGGCCGTTCCTGGTGCTCGGAGCCCTGGTGGCGGTCGTGGTGGGACAGGTCCTGGCCGGCTGAGCGCCGCGTGGGAGACTTGCCCCCATGTTGCGCTGGTTGACCGCGGGGGAGTCCCACGGCCCCTCGTTGGTCGCGATCCTGGAGGGCCTGCCGGCCCATGTGGAGGTCACGACCGACGACATCTCCGACTCGCTGGCCCGGCGCCGGCTCGGCTACGGCCGCGGCGCCCGGATGAAGTTCGAGGCCGACGCGGTCACGATCACCGGCGGCGTACGGCACGGCCGGACCCAGGGGGGCCCGGTCGCGATCCAGGTCGGCAACACCGAGTGGCCCAAGTGGGAGACGGTCATGGCGGCCGACCCGGTCGAGCCCGAGGTGCTGGAGAAGCAGGCGCGCAACGCGCCGCTGACCCGCCCGCGCCCGGGCCACGCCGACCTGGCCGGCATGCAGAAGTACGACTTCGAGGACGCCCGCCCGATCCTGGAGCGCGCCTCGGCGCGGGAGACCGCCGCCCGGGTGGCCCTGGGCCGGGTCGCCAGCAACTTCATCGAGCAGGCCACCGGCGCCCGGATCGTCAGCCACGTGCTGGAGATCGGCGGGGTCCGCACGCCCTCGCGCGAGCTGCCCACCGCCGACGACGTCGCCCGCCTCGACGAGGACCCGGTGCGCTGCTTCGACGCCGACGGCTCGAAGCAGATGGTCGAGCGGATCGACCAGGCGCACAAGGACGGCGACACCCTGGGTGGTGTCGTCGAGGTCGTCGTCCACGGCTTGCCGCCGGGGCTCGGCTCGCACGTGCACTGGGACCGGCGCCTCGACGCCCGCCTGGCCGGTGCGCTGATGGGCATCCAGGCGATCAAGGGCGTGGAGGTCGGTGACGGCTTCGAGCTGGCTGCCACGCCCGGCTCGCTGGCCCACGACGAGATCGTGCCGACCGACGAAGGACTGCGCCGGGTCTCGGACCGCTCCGGCGGCACCGAGGGCGGGATGAGCACCGGCGAGGTGCTCCGGGTCCGGGCCGCGATGAAGCCCATCGCCACCGTCCCGCGCGCGCTGCGCACGGTCGACCTCGCCACCGGCGAGGAGGCCGTCGCCCACCACCAGCGCTCCGACGTGTGCGCGGTGCCCGCGGCCGGCATCGTCGCGGAGGCGATGGTGGCGCTGGTGCTGGCGGACGCGGTGCTGGAGAAGTTCGGCGGCGACTCGATCGGCGAGACCCGCCGCAACGTGCAGACCTACCTCGACACGCTCCGCTACCGGTGAGCGCTCCCCGGGCGGTCCTGGTCGGCACCATGGGCGCCGGCAAGACGACCGTGGGCAGGCTGGTCGCCGAGGCGCTCGGGGTGGGCTTCGCCGACTCCGACCACCTCGTCGAGGAGCGGGCCGGCAAGAGCGTCCAGGACGTCTTCGTCGACGACGGCGAGCAGGCGTTCCGGGCCCTGGAGCGCCAGGTCGTCGCCGCGGCGCTGGACTCGCACGACGGCGTCCTGTCGCTCGGCGGCGGCGCGGTCCTCGACCCGGCCACCCAGGCACTGCTCGCGGCGCACCAGGTGGTGTTCCTGCGGGTCGGGCTCGCCGACGCGGTCAAGCGGGTCGGCCTCGGGGTGGGCCGGCCGCTGCTGCTCGGCAACGTCCGCTCCCGGGTCAAGCAGCTGCTCGACGAGCGGACCCCCGTCTACGAGGGCCTGGCCCGGGTGGTCGTCGAGACCGACGGGCGCACGCCCCAGGACGTCGCGGCCGAGGTGCTCGCGGCCATCACCGGAGGAGAGTCGTGACCGAGTCGACCATCAGCGTGGCCACCGCGTCGCCGTACGACGTCGTGGTGGGCCACGGCGTCCTCGACCGCCTGCGCGGGCTGCTGCCCGCCGGCGTGCAGCGGGTCGCGATCGTCTGCCCGGAGTCCCTGGAGGACCTCCTCGACCCCTTCGCCGACCTGCTCGACGGCCTGGATGTCGTCGTGCTGCAGGTGCCCGACGGTGAGGAGGCGAAGAGCTGGGAGGTCGCCGCGGCGTGCTGGGAGGCGCTCGGCGAGGACGGCTTCACCCGCTCCGACGCCGTCGTCACCCTCGGCGGCGGCGCGACCACCGACCTCGGCGGCTTCGTCGCCGCCACCTGGCTGCGCGGGGTCGCGGTCGTGCACGTGCCGACCACGCTGCTGGCGATGGTGGACGCGGCGGTCGGTGGCAAGACCGGCATCAACACCCCCGCGGGTAAGAACCTCGTCGGCGCCTTCCACGAGCCCGCGGGCGTGCTCTGCGACCTGGCCCTGCTGGCGAGCCTGCCGCGCGCCGAGCTCGTCGCCGGCCTCGGGGAGGTCGTCAAGTGCGGCTTCATCGCCGACCCGCGGATCCTGGAGCTGGTCGAGACGACCGACCCGGCCGCCCTCACCCCGGACTCGCCCGTGCTGCGGGAGCTCGTCGAGCGCGCGATCCAGGTCAAGGCCGACGTGGTCGCCGGCGACCTCAAGGAGCAGGGCGGCGTCGACGGTCACCCCGGCCGGGAGGCGCTCAACTACGGCCACACCCTCGCCCATGCCATCGAGCGGGCCACGGACTACGCCATCCGGCACGGCGAGGCCGTCGCGATCGGGTGCGTGTACGTCGCCGAGCTGGCCGCGCGCGCCGGCTCGCTCGCCCCCGAGGTGGTCACCCGCCACCGGGAGACGTTCGGCCGGGTCGGGCTCCCCACCTCGTGGGCGGGTGCGCCCTTCGAGGACCTGCTCGCCACGATGCGGGTCGACAAGAAGTCCCGCGGCAACCAGCTCCGCTTCGTCGTCCTGGAGGAGGTCGGCCGCCCGGTCGTGCTGGCCGGGCCCTCGGAGGAGGACCTGCGCGCGGCGTACGCCGCCCTAGGATCCGGGGCATGAGCAAGCGCGACGTCTACGTCCTCAACGGCCCCAACCTGGGCCGGCTGGGCAAGCGGCAGCCGGAGATCTACGGCACCACGACGCACTTCGACCTGCAGGACGTGCTCATGCCGCGGTGGGGCAAGGAGCTGGGCCTGAAGATCCACTTCTCGCAGACCAACCACGAGGGCGAGCTCCTCGACTGGCTCAACCACGCCGCCGACAAGGCGTGGCCCGTCGTGCTCAACGCGGGTGCCTGGACGCACTACTCCTACGCCCTCTACGACGCCTGCGCGCAGCTCACCGCGCCGCTCGTCGAGGTGCACATCAGCGCCCCGTCGAAGCGTCCCGAGGAGTTCCGGCACACCTCGGTGGTCACCCCGCACGCCGCGAAGGTGATCGAGGGCGAGGGCATCGACGGCTACCGGCAGGCGCTGGAATTCATCGCAGCGCACCCGGCCCACTAGACTCGTCCGCTGGCCCTGTGTCGCTTGCTGGGGCCACACCGATCTTCGACATCTCGAACAGAAGGCTGACGCATGGCAACGACGAACGACCTCAAGAACGGCATGGTGCTCAACCTGGAGGGCCAGCTCTGGCAGGTGGTCGAGTTCCAGCACGTGAAGCCGGGCAAGGGTCCCGCGTTCGTCCGCACCAAGCTCAAGCACGTCGAGTCGGGCAAGAACGTCGACAAGACCTTCAACGCCGGCACCAAGGTCGAGACCGCCACGGTCGACCGCCGCTCGTTCCAGTACCTCTACAACGACGGCACCAACTTCGTCTTCATGGACGTCCAGGACTACGACCAGATCGAGGTCACCCCGGAGATCGTCGGCACCGCCGCCGGCTTCCTGCTGGAGAACCAGGACGTCGTCATCGCCACGAACGAGGGTCGCGTCCTGTTCATCGAGATGCCGGCCTCCGTCGAGCTCGTGGTGTCCTACACCGAGCCCGGCGTCGTCGGTGACTCCGCGACCGGCCGCACCAAGCCGGCCACGCTGGAGACCGGCGCCGAGATCCAGGTCCCGCTCTTCATCGAGCAGGGCGAGAAGATCAAGGTCGACACCCGCGAGGGTGGCTCCTACCTGAGCCGTGTGAAGGGCTGATGGGAGCCCGGACCAAGGCCCGCAAGCGCGCCCTCGACGTCCTCTACGCCGCCGACCTGCGCGGTGAGACGGGCGTCGAGGCCCTCGCCCGGGTGACGGCCGAGGGCGAGGCCCCGAGCAACCCCTACACGGCCACCCTCGTCGAGGGCGTGACCGAGCGGCGTCCCCGCATCGACGAGGTGCTCAGCGAGTTCTCCACCGGCTGGTCGCTCACCCGGATGCCCGCCGTCGACCGCAACGTGCTGCGGATCGGCGTGTGGGAGATGCTCTGGGCCGACGACGTGCCGGACACGGTGGCGGTGACCGAGGCGATGGCCCTGGTCCGCGAGCTGTCCACCGACGAGTCGCCCGCCTTCGTCAACGGCGTCCTCGGCGCGATCCAGCGGAGCAAGTCGACCCTCGTCTGAGGACGGTGTGACAGGCTGGGCCCATGGCTGAGCCTGCTGAGGTCGATGTCGTCGTCATCGGACTGGGACCCGGGGGCGAGTACGTCGCCGCCGAGCTCGCCCGGGCCGGACTCTCGGTGGTCGGGGTGGACCGCCGGCTCGTCGGCGGCGAGTGCCCCTACTTCGGGTGCGTGCCCTCGAAGATGATGATCCGCGCGGCCGACGCGCTCGCCGAGGCCCGCCGGGTCGGGGCGCTCGGCGGCACGAGCGAGGTGCACCCGGACTGGACGCCTGTCGCGGACCGGATCCGCGACGAGGCCACCGACGACTGGGACGACGAGGTCGCGGTCAAGCGGCTGGAGGACGCCGGCGCCCGCTTCGTGCGCGGCGAGGGCCGGCTCGACGGCCCGGGCCGGGTGGTCGTGCGCACCGACGACGGCGAGGTCGTGCTGACCGCACGTCGCGGGGTGGTCCTCAACACCGGCACCGAGCCCGCCGTGCCGCCGATCGACGGGCTGGCGGACACGCCGTACTGGACCAACCGGGACGCGGTGAAGGTGCGCGAGCTGCCCACCAGCCTGGTCGTGCTCGGCGGGGGCGCGATCGGCTGCGAGCTCGCCCAGGCCTTCTCCCGGTTCGGCGTCGAGGTCACCGTCGTCGAGGCCGGCGAGCGGATCCTCGGCCCCGAGGAGCCCGAGGCCAGTGCCGTCGTCGCGGCGGCCCTGGAGGCCGAGGGGATCACCGTCAAGGCCGGCGTGGGCGTCACCAGCGTGACCCACGAGGGAGCCTTCAGCATCGGGCTCGCCGACGGGTCCTCCGTCGGGGCGCAGGCGCTGCTGGTGGCTGCCGGCCGTCGTACCAACCTCGGAGGGATCGGCCTCGACACCGTCGGCGGCGACCCCTCCGCCCGGACCATCGACGTCGACGAGCGGATGCGGGTCACCGGGGTCGACGGCCTGTGGGCCGTCGGCGACATCACCGGCAAGGGCGCCTTCACGCACATGTCGATGTACCAGGCCAAGGTCGCGGTCCGCGACCTCACCGGCGAGGACGGCCCGTGGGCCGACTACCGCGCGGTCTCGCGGGCGACCTTCACCGACCCCGAGGTGGGCTCGGTCGGGCTGACCGAGAAGCAGGCCCGCGACGCCGGGCTGGACGTCGGCACCGGGACGGCGAAGCTGCCCGAGTCCAGCCGCGGCTGGATCCACAAGGTCGGCAACGACGGCGTCGTCAAGGTCGTCGCCGACCTCGACCGCGGCGTCCTGGTCGGCGCCACGGCGGTCGGCCCGGCCGGCGGCGAGATCATCGGCATGCTGGTGACCGCCGTGCACGGCGAGGTCCCGATCGAGACGTTGCGCGGGATGCACTTCGCGTACCCGACGTTCCACCGCGCGATCGAGACCGCGCTCGGCGACATCAGCTGATCGGCGCAGGTGCCCGGGCCGCCTTGCGCCGGTCCCACCACGCCCAGCCGGCCATCACCACGACGACCAGCAGGGCGCCGGCGATCTCGTCGATGACGTAGTGCTCGGCGTAGTAGACGAGCGCGAACAGCATGCTCGCGGGGTAGAGCAGCACGGACCAGCGCCACGGGTTGCGGTAGCGGGCGATGACCCACCAGGCGATGAAGATGGCCAGGGCCGAGTGCAGCGACGGCATCGCCGCGACCTGGTTGCCGATCGCGGAGACGTTCTGGTGGGCCGTCGTGGTGCTGCCTGTCGACGCGCTGAGGTCGAACCAGCCGCGGCCGGTGATCCGGGCGACGTCGTCGGTGAGGTAGCCGTCGCGCGCGGCCATCCACGGCGGGGCCATCGGGTAGAGGACGTAGCAGACCACCGACAGCGAGATGATCACCAGGTAGCGCCGCATGAACCAGATCCACTCGTCGCGCTTGCGCTTCCACAGCACGGCACCGATGGCGAGCGCCGCGAAGAAGTGGGAGTAGTAGACGGTGGTCAGCACGACGTCGTACCAGCGGGGGGCCAGCGACTGCCGGCACGGGACGCCGCAGAACTTCTCCTGCAGCCACTCCGTCGGCAGCACCCCGCCGAAGAGCCAGCGGTCGGCCTCGATCGGCTCGGTGACGTGCACCGAGAACGCGCCGAGGTCGTCGGAGATCCCGCGGCTGTAGAGGTAGGCCAGCAGCACGACGAACGGCGGCCACCAGTCGCGCAGGAACGCCAGGTGCTCGCGCACCGGACGGCGCACGTCCCAGGCGACCGTGGCGAGCCACAGGATGATCACGACCTGGTAGCCCTGCCGGGGCAGGCCGCTGACCTGCATGTACGCCACCAGGCCGGCCACGAAGGCGAGCACGCCCAGCACCCGGACCAGGTCGACCCGGGGCAGCGTCGCCGCCGGGACCGCCTCTGCTTCACCACCCGTCATCACGACCTCCAGTCACGGAGGTTAATGGTTGGTGCCCGGGGGATCAGCCCGGGGGCGCCGGGTACCAACCGGTCACGGCCGCGTCCGACGCGGCACCGACACCGAAGGGAGTGGACCAGCATGGGTCTCGACGACAAGCTGAAGAACACCGCCGAGGAGAAGATCGGTGAGGCCAAGGAGGCCGCCGGCAAGGCGACCGACAACGAGGACCTCGAGGCGGAGGGCAAGGGCGACCAGGCCAAGGGCGCCATCAAGCAGGCCGGCGAGAAGGTGAAGGACGTCTTCAAGTGAGCGCCTGAGACACCACAGCAGCACCGGAGGGGCCCCGCGTGGGCCCCTCCGTCATGTCCGGAGCACGAGCGGGTACGGCGCAGCCATGACCCGATTCGGCTACACCCTGATGACCGAGCAGAGCGGCCCCAAGCAGCTGGTGGGCTACGCGCAGGACGCGGAGCGGCGCGGCTTCGACTTCGCGGTCTGCAGCGACCACTACTCGCCCTGGCTGGTGGAGCAGGGGCACGCGCCGTACGCCTGGACGGTGCTGGGCGCCGTCGCGCAGGCGACCAGCGAGCTGGACCTGATGACCTACGTCACCTGCCCGACGCTGCGCTACCACCCGGCGGTGGTGGCGCAGAAGGCCGCGACGCTGGGCGTGCTCTCCGACGGCCGGTTCACCCTCGGCCTGGGCACGGGGGAGAGCCTCAACGAGCACGTCGTCGGCGCGGGCTGGCCCGGCGTCGCGACCCGGCAGGAGATGCTCGCCGAGGCGATCGACGTGATCCGGGCGCTGCACACCGGAGAGCTCGTGGACCACTCCGGGGAGTACTTCCAGGTCGACTCCGCCCGGATCTGGGACCTGCCCGACGAGCCGGTCGGGATCGGGGTGGCGATCGGCGGCGACCGCGCGATCGAGGCGTTCGCCGCCAAGGCGGACCACCTCGTCGCCGTGGAGCCCGAGAGCGCGTTCATCGAGTCGTGGAACGCCACGGACGGCGCCCCCGAGATCGGTACGACGGCGCGGGCCGTCGGCCAGGTGCCGGTCTGCTGGGCGCCGACCGCGGACGAGGCCACCGAGCTCGCGCACGAGCAATTCCGCTGGTTCGGCGGCGGCTGGAGCGTCAACGCCGACCTGCCGACCCCGGCCGGCTTCGCGGGGGCCAGCCAGTTCGTGCGTCCCGAGGACGTGTCCGGCTCGATCCCGTGCGGTCCGGACCTGGACGCGATCGCGGAGGCGGTGCTCGCCTTCCCGGAGGCGGGGTTCACCGACGTGGCGCTGGTGCAGGTGGGCGACCGGCACCAGCAGCGCTTCCTCGACGAGGCCGCCGGCCCGCTGCTGGAGAGGCTGCGCAACGCCTGACCCCGGTGCGACCCCAGGGCCGCCGAGCCGCTAGGGTGAGTCCCGATCGACATCCTTTAACGAGCCGTCCTGTGAGGCGGAGAAGGAGGTCAGGCGCACTGATGCCTACCCACGCCCCGAGCCCCGAGGGCCAGCGTCCCGAGGGCCGCGTCGTCCTCGACGCCGGCGACATCAGCCGGGCTCTCGTCCGCATCGCCCACGAGATCCTCGAGCGCAACAAGGGCGCGGAGGACCTCCTCCTGCTCGGCCTGCACACCCGTGGCGTGCCGCTCGCGCACCGGATCGCCGCGAACATCGCCCAGGTGGAGGGTACGACGGTCGCGACCGGGTCCCTCGACGTGACGATGTACCGCGACGACCTCCGCTCGAACCCCACCCGCACGCCGCACCGCACGGAGGTCCCCTCCGGCGGCATCGACGGCAAGACCGTGGTGCTCGTCGACGACGTGCTCTACTCCGGGCGCACCATCCGGGCCGCGCTGGACGCGCTCTCGGACCTGGGTCGCCCGGCCGTCGTACGGCTGGCGGTGCTGGTGGACCGCGGTCACCGCGAGCTGCCGATCCGCGCCGACCACGTCGGCAAGAACCTGCCGACCGCCCGCAGCGAGCGGGTCAGCCTGCGCCTGGCCGAGACCGACGGGGAGGACGAGGTGACGATCCGGTGAACCGGCACCTGCTCAGCATCGACGACCTGGAGGTCGCCGACATCCAGCAGATCTTCACCACGGCGGCGGAGATGCACGACGTGCAGCGTCGCGAGGTGAAGAAGCTGCCCGCGCTGCGCGGGCGGACGGTGATCAACCTGTTCTTCGAGGACTCGACGCGGACCCGGTCCAGCTTCGAGATCGCCGGCAAGTGGCTCTCCGCGGACGTCATCAACCTCTCCGCCAAGGGCAGCAGCGCCAGCAAGGGCGAGTCCCTGCGCGACACCGTGCTGACGGTGACCGCGATGGGCGTCGACGGGCTGGTCGTGCGGCACTCCGCGAGCGGGGCGGCCGAGCAGATCAGCCGCTGGGTCGACGTACCGGTCGTCAACGCGGGGGACGGCACCCACGAGCACCCCACCCAGGCGCTGCTCGACGGCTACGCGCTGACCCGCCGGCTCGGCACGCTGGAGGGCAAGCACGTCGCGATCGTCGGGGACGTCACGCACAGCCGGGTGTTCCGCAGCAACGTCAAGAGCCTGGTCAAGCTCGGCGCGAGCGTGACCGTGGTCGCGCCGCCGACGCTGATGCCCGCGGGCGTGGGGGACTGGTCGAAGGAGGCCGGCTTCGCCACCTCCTGGGAGCTGGACCCCGTGCTGCCCGAGGTGGACGCGGTGATGATGCTGCGCGTCCAGCGCGAGCGGATGAGCGGCGGGTTCTTCCCGACCGCCCGGGAGTACACCATCGGCTACGGCCTGACCCGCGACCGCCTGGCCCTGCTGAAGCCCGGCACCCCGATCCTGCACCCGGGCCCGATGAACCGCGGCCTGGAGATCTCCCCGGACGCCGCCGACGCCGCCGACAGCCTGGTCCTCGACCAGGTCTCCGCGGGCGTCGCGGTCCGGATGTCCGTGCTCTACCACCTGCTCGCCGGCGAGGAGACCAGCGCATGAATCTCGACAGGCTCGATCAACGCACCGTGATCAAGGGCGCCACCCTGCCCGACGGTACGACGAGCGACCTGCTCGTCCGGGACGGCACCATCGCCGAGCTGGGCAAGGTCACGGCGAAGGCCGGCGTCACGATCGACGCCGCCGGCCTGCAGCTGCTGCCGGGCCTGGTCGACCTGCACACCCACCTGCGCGAGCCGGGCCGTGAGGACGCCGAGACCGTCCTGACCGGCTCGCGTGCGGCCGCGGTCGGTGGCTTCACCGCGGTGCTGGCCATGGCCAACACGAGCCCCGTCACCGACACCGCCGAGGCGGCGGAGCGGGTCTACGACCTGGGCCGGGCCGCCGGGCTGGTCGACGTGCAGCCGGTCGGTGCGGTCACGAAGGGCCTGGCGGGCGAGGAGCTCGCCGAGCTCGGCCTGATGGCGCGCAGCCGCGCGAAGGTGCGGGTCTTCTCCGACGACGGCAAGTGCGTCCACGACGCTCGCGTGATGCGCCGGGCGCTGGAGTACGTCAAGACCTTCGGCGGCGTGGTCAGCCAGCACAGCCAGGACCCCTCGCTCGCCGGGCCGTCCGCCTGCTGCCACGAGGGCGAGCTGTCCGGCCGGCTCGGCCTGCCCGGCTGGCCCGGCATCGCCGAGGAGGTCGTCGTCGCCCGCGACGTGATGCTCGCCCGCCACACCGGGAGCCGGGTCCACGTCGCGCACGTCTCCACCGCGGGCAGCGTCGAGGTGGTCCGCTGGGCGAAGGCCCAGGGCATCGACGTCACCGCGGAGGTCACGCCGCACCACCTGCTGCTGACCACCGACCTGCTGAGCGGCTACGACCCGACGTACAAGGTCAACCCGCCGCTGCGCCCGGCCGAGGACGTCGAGGCGCTGCGCGCCGCGCTGGCCGACGGCACGATCGACGCGGTGGCCACCGACCACGCGCCGCACGCCCGCCACGACAAGGAGCACGCCTTCGTCGACGCGGCCTTCGGCATGCTCGGGCTGGAGACCGCGCTGCCGGTCGTCACCACGGTGATGGTCGAGAGTGGCCTCCTGGACTGGGCCGGCGTGGCGCGCGTGATGAGCGCCCAGCCCGCCCGGATCGCCGGCCTGGACGGCCACGGCCGCCCGATCGCCGTCGGCGAGCCCGCGAACCTCACGCTGCTCGACCCCGCCGCCCAGGTGGTGGTGGACCGCGCGGACAGCGTCTCGCTGAGCCGCAACAACCCCTGGCACGACCGCAAGCTGACCGGAAAGGTGATCGCCACGCTGCTGCGCGGCACGCCGACCGTCCTGGAAGGAGCGCTCGCATGAGCACCCCCGCCCTGCTCGTCCTCGAGGACGGCCGCACGTTCCACGGCGAGGCCTACGGCGCCGAGGGGGAGACCTTCGGCGAGGCCGTCTTCAACACCGGCATGACCGGCTACCAGGAGACGCTGACCGACCCGTCGTACCACCGCCAGGTCGTGGTGATGACCGCCCCGCACGTCGGCAACACCGGCATGAACGACGAGGACACCGAGTCGAGGCGGATCTGGGTCGCCGGGTACGTCGTGCGCGACCCCGCCCGCGTCCCGAGCAACTGGCGCTCGCGTCGCTCGCTGGACGACGAGCTGAGGGCGCAGGGCGTGGTCGGGATCTCCGGCATCGACACCCGCGCGCTGACCCGCCACCTGCGCGAGAGCGGCGCCATGCGGGTCGGCATCTCCACGGTCGAGACCGACCCGGCGAAGCTGCTGGAGAAGGTCAAGGCGTCCGCGGAGATGACCGGCGCCAACCTGTCCGAGGCGGTCTCCACCGACGAGACCTACGTCGTCCCGGCCCAGGGCGATAAGCGCTTCACCGTCGCTGCCCTCGACCTCGGCATCAAGGACATGACGCCGCAGCGGATGAGCGAGCGCGGCATCGAGGTGCACGTGCTGCCTGCCACGTCGAGCATCGAGGACGTGCTCGCCGTCGAGCCGGACGGGCTGTTCTTCTCCAACGGCCCGGGCGACCCGGCCGCGACCACCGGTCAGGTCGAGCTGCTGCAGGAGGCGCTGGGGCGCGACCTGCCGTACTTCGGGATCTGCTTCGGCAACCAGCTCTTCGGCCGCGCTCTCGGCTTCGGCACCTACAAGCTGAAGTACGGCCACCGCGGCATCAACCAGCCGGTGATGGACCTGACCACCCGCAAGGTCGAGGTCACCGCGCACAACCACGGCTTCGCCGTGGACGCGCCGCGCGACACCGACACCGAGACGCCGTACGGCGTCGCGAGCGTCAGCCACGTGTGCCTCAACGACGACGTCGTCGAGGGTCTCGAGCTGCGGGCCTCGACAGGCTCGACCAGCGAGGTGGGGCGCCTCAAGGCGTTCTCCGTCCAGTACCACCCCGAGGCCGCCGCCGGCCCGCACGACGCGGCCTACCTGTTCGACCGGTTCGTGACCCTGCTCGAGGAGACCGCCTGATGCCGAAGCGCGAAGACATCAAGTCCGTCCTGGTGATCGGGTCCGGCCCGATCGTCATCGGGCAGGCCTGCGAGTTCGACTACTCCGGCACCCAGGCGTGCCGGGTGCTCAAGGAGGAGGGCCTGCGGGTCATCCTCATCAACTCCAACCCGGCGACGATCATGACCGACCCGGAGTTCGCCGACGCGACGTACGTCGAGCCGATCACCCCGGAGTTCGTGGAGAAGGTCATCGCCAAGGAGCGCCCGGACGCGATCCTGCCGACCCTCGGTGGCCAGACCGCGCTCAACGCGGCGATCGCCGCGCACGAGAGCGGCGTGCTGGAGAAGTACGGCGTGGAGATGATCGGCGCCTCCTTCGAGGCGATCCATCGTGGCGAGAACCGCGAGCTGTTCAACGCGATCGTGCACAAGGTCGGCGGCGAGGTGGCCCGCTCCTTCGTGTGCCACTCCATGGAGGACGTGGAGAAGGCCGCCGGCGAGCTGGGCTTCCCGATCGTGGTCCGCCCGTCCTTCACGATGGGTGGTCTCGGCTCCGGCATCGCCTACGACGAGGCCGACATGCACCGCATCGCCGGTGCCGGCCTGTCCGCCAGCCCGACCACCGAGGTGCTGATCGAGGAGTCGATCATCGGCTGGAAGGAGTACGAGCTGGAGGTGATGCGCGACAAGGCCGACAACGTCGTCATCATCTGCTCGATCGAGAACTTCGACCCGATGGGCGTGCACACCGGCGACTCGATCACCGTCGCGCCGGCGATGACGCTGACCGACCGTGAGTACCAGCACCTGCGCGACCTCGCGATCGGCATCATCCGCGAGGTCGGCGTGGACACCGGCGGCTGCAACATCCAGTACGCCGTGAACCCCGCCGACGGCCGGGTCATCGTCATCGAGATGAACCCGCGGGTGTCGCGCTCCTCGGCGCTGGCCTCGAAGGCCACCGGGTTCCCCATCGCCAAGATCGCCGCCAAGGTCGCCGTGGGCTACACCCTCGACGAGATCCCCAACGACATCACCGCCGAGACGCCGGCCTCCTTCGAGCCGACGCTGGACTACGTCGTGGTGAAGGTGCCGCGGTTCGCGTTCGAGAAGTTCCCGACCGCCGACCCGGTGCTCACCACGCACATGAAGTCCGTGGGCGAGGCGATGGCCATCGGCCGCAACTTCACCGAGGCGCTCAACAAGGCGCTGCGCTCGCTGGAGAACAAGGCGGCGCCGTTCCACTGGACGGGCGACCCGGGCGACCAGGCAGCGCTGCTGGACGCGATCAAGGTCCCGCACGACGGCCGGATCCAGAAGGTGATGCAGGCGATCCGTGCCGGTGCCACCCAGGAGCAGGTGCACGACGCCACCAAGATCGACCCGTGGTTCGTCGACCAGCTCTTCTTGATCGACGAGGTCGCGCAGAAGGTCGCCGCGACGGAGCTGCTCGACGCCGGTGCGCTGCGCCTGGCCAAGCGGCACGGCTTCTCCGACGCCCAGATCGCCGGCATCCGGGTCTCGGCAGGCTCGACCACCGAGACGGAGGCCAGCGTCCGCGCGGCCCGCCACGCCGCCGGGGTGCGCCCGGTCTTCAAGACCGTGGACACCTGCGCGGCGGAGTTCGCGGCCCAGACGCCCTACTACTACTCCTCCTACGACGAGGAGACCGAGGTCCTGCCGCGGGCCGAGGGCAAGCAGGCCGTGATCATCCTCGGCTCGGGCCCGAACCGGATCGGCCAGGGCATCGAGTTCGACTACTCGTGCGTGCACGCCAGCCTCGCGCTCGCCGAGGCGGGCTACGAGACGATCATGGTCAACTGCAACCCGGAGACGGTCTCGACCGACTACGACACCTCCGACCGGCTCTACTTCGAGCCGCTCACGCTCGAGGACGTGCTGGAGATCTACGAGGCGGAGCGGGCGGCCGGCCCGATCGCCGGCGTGATCGCGACGCTCGGCGGGCAGACCCCGCTCGGGCTCGCGCAGGGCCTGCAGGACGCCGGCGTCCCGATCGTGGGCACCAGCCCCGAGGCGATCGACCTCGCCGAGGAGCGCGGAGCCTTCGGCCGGGTGCTCGCCGAGGCCGGCCTGGTCGCGCCCAAGCACGGCACCGCGGTGTCCTACGAGGACGCGAAGGCGATCGCGCACACCATCGGCTACCCGGTGCTGGTGCGCCCGTCGTACGTCCTCGGCGGGCGGGGCATGCAGATCGTCTACAGCGACGCCGCGCTGGAGGCCTACATCGAGGCCGCGACCGAGATCAGCCCGGACCGGCCGGTGCTGGTCGACCGGTTCATCGACGACGCGGTCGAGATCGACGTCGACGCGCTCTACGACGGCACCGACCTCTTCCTCGGCGGCGTGATGGAGCACATCGAGGAGGCCGGCATCCACTCCGGCGACTCCTCCTGCGCGCTGCCGCCGATCACCCTCGGCGACGCCGAGATCACCCGGATCCGCGAGGCCACGCTCGGCATCGCGCGGGGCGTGGGCGTGCGCGGCCTGATCAACATCCAGTTCGCGCTGGGCGCCGACGTGCTCTACGTGATCGAGGCCAACCCGCGCGCCTCGCGGACCGTGCCGTTCGTCTCCAAGGCGACCGGCACCCAGCTCGCCAAGGCCGCGGCCCGGGTGATGCTCGGGGAGTCGATCGCCGAGCTGCGCGCCTCCGGTGCGCTCCCGGCCGAGGGCGACGGCGGCACGCTGCCGGCCGACGCGCCGATCGCGGTGAAGGAGGCGGTGCTGCCGTTCAACCGCTTCCGCACGAAGGAGGGCAGCTTCGTCGACACCGTGCTCGGGCCGGAGATGAAGTCGACCGGTGAGGTGATGGGCTTCGACGCCGACTTCGGCACCGCGTTCAGCAAGTCCCAGGCCGCGGCGTACGGCTCGCTGCCCACCGAGGGCAAGGTCTTCATCTCGATCGCCAACCGCGACAAGCGGACGATGATCTTCCCGGCGCGGGTGCTGGCCGACTACGGCTTCGAGATCCTCGCCACCCAGGGCACCGCCGAGGTGCTGCGCCGCAACGGCATCCAGGCCACCATCGTGCGCAAGCACTTCGAGGGCACCGGGCCGGCGGGGGAGAAGACCACCGTGCAGATGATCCTCGACGGCGAGATCGACCTGATCGTCAACACCCCGCACGGCGCGACCGGTGGGGGCGACTCCCGCGTCGACGGCTACGAGATCCGCTCCGCGGCGGTGCTCACCGGCACCCCGTGCATCACCACGGTGCAGGGCCTGGCCGCGGCGGTGCAGGGGATCGCGGCGATCCGCGCCGGCTCGATCGGGGTCAAGTCCCTCCAGGAGTGGCACGCATGACGCTGTACGACCGGGTCTTCGAGAACGTCCTGGTCAAGATGGACGCCGAGAAGGCGCACCACCTGACCTACGACGCCCTCCGGGCCGGGGCACCGGTGCTCACCCGGGCACCGATCCCCGGCACCCGCCCGGTCGAGGCGATGGGCCTCACCTTCCCCAACCGGCTCGGCCTCGCGCCCGGCTTCGACAAGAACGCCCTGGTCTTCGACCAGATGGGCGCCTTCGGCTTCGGCCACGTCGAGATCGGCACGGTCACCGCGCTCGCCCAGCCCGGCAACCCCAAGCCGCGCCTGTTCCGGCTGCCCGAGGACCGGGCGGTCGTCAACCGGATGGGCTTCAACAACGACGGTGCGCACGCGGTCGCGGCCCGCCTGGCGAAGCGCAAGCCGCGCCGGGGCGGGCTCGTGCTCGGCGTCAACATCGGCAAGTCCAAGGTCGTCCCCGACGACGACCAGGCCCAGGTGGAGGCCGACTACGAGACGTCCACCCGCCTGCTCGCGCCCTACGCCGACTACCTCGTCGTCAACGTCAGCTCGCCCAACACCCCCGGGCTGCGCAACCTCCAGGCGGTCGAGAAGCTCGCGCCGCTGCTGGCCCACGTACGTCGCACCGCCGACGAGGTGACGGGCGAGCGCCAGGTCCCGCTCGCGGTGAAGATCGCGCCGGACCTCTCCGACGAGGACGTCCTCGCCGTCGCCGACATGGCCCTCGAACTCGGCCTGGCCGCGGTCATCGCGACCAACACCACGATCTCGCGCGAGGGCCTGCGCTCCTCGGTCGCCCAGGTCGAGGCCTGCGGTGCCGGCGGGCTGTCCGGCGCACCCCTGACCGAACGCTCGACCGAGGTGGTGCGGCTGCTGCGCGGACGCGTCGGCGACCGGCTCACGCTCATCGGCGTGGGCGGCATCTCGACGCCCGAGGACGCCCGCGCGCGGGTCGAGGCCGGCGCGGACCTGGTGCAGGTCTACAGCGGGCTGATCTACGGTGGGCCGAGCTGGCCGAGGAAGCTGTTGAAGGGAATCGCGTGATGAATCTCGATACGCCGGTCGCCGGCGCGGCTGCTCGATCTCCCCGCGTGATCCACCTCCTCGCAAGCTCGGAGGTCGCGCGGTGACATTCGGGGACTACCAGATCGAGCTCTACCTGGGCGCGCTCGGCGGCACCCTGCCCGCCCACCCGTTCGACTACGCCGAGCTGGAGCGCAACGCCCTGGCGGCGCTGCCGCCCGAGCTGCGCACGTACGTCGCCGGGGGAGCCGGGGACGAGACGACGCAGCGCGCCAACGTCGAGGCCTTCGCCCGGTGGGCCCTGGTGCCCCGCATGTTCCGTGCCGAGCCCGAGCGCGACCTCTCCGTCGAGCTGTTCGGGCGCACCCTGACCAGCCCGCTGCTGCTGGCTCCGGTCGGCGTGGTCGGGCTGTGCACCCCGGACCAGCACGGCGACGTCCATGCAGCCGAGGTGGCGGCGGCGACCGGCGTACCGCTCATCGGCTCGACGCTGATGAGCGACCCCCTGGAGGACGTCGCGGCCGCGACCGGTGACGCGGGCAAGTGGTTCCAGCTCTACACGCCGAAGAACCGCGAGCTCGCTGCCAGCCTGGTGAGCCGGGCCGAGGCCGCGGGCTACGAGGCGATCGTGATCACCCTCGACACCTGGGTGCCGGGCTGGCGTCCGCGTGACCTGGCGAGCGGCAACTTCCCGCAGCTGCGCGGCAAGGCGCTCGCCAACTACACCTCCGACCCGGTGTTCCAGGAGATGACCGGGCCGGACCCGGACCCCGGCACCGTGGTGATGACCTGGGTGGGCACCTTCGGCCACCCGGTCACCTGGGCCGACCTGCCCTGGCTGCGCTCGCTGACGAAGCTCCCGATCCTGGTCAAGGGCGTGTGCCACCCCGACGACGCCCGCCGCGCGCTCGACGAAGGCGTGGACGGGATCTACTGCTCCAACCACGGTGGCCGGCAGGCCAACGGCGGGGGAGCGGCGCTGGACTGGCTGCCCGACGTGGTCGCCGCCGTCGACGGCCGCGGGCCGGTGGTCTTCGACTCCGGGGTGCGCACCGGTGCCGACGTCGTGAAGGCGCTGGCGCTGGGCGCGGACGCCGTCGCGATCGGCCGGCCCTACGTCTACGCGCTCGCCCTCGGCGGCGTACCGGGTGCGGTGCACCAGGTGCGCGCGGTGCAGGCCGAGGCGGACCTCGTGATGGCCGTCGACGGCTACCCCACCCTGGCCGACCTCGGCCCCGACGCCCTGCGGAGGCTCTCGTGAATCTCGACACGCCGGTCGCCGGCTCCTGCGTCGCCCGCGCGGCTGCTCGATCTCCCCACGTGGCCCACCTCCTCGCAAGCTCGGGGGTGGCGCGGTGACGTTCGGTGCCCGGGTGACGAGGGCGATGGCCGAGCGCGGCCCGTTCTGCGTCGGGATCGACCCGCACAGCGCCCTCCTCCACGCCTGGGGCTACGACGACGACGTGGCCGGGCTCGAGGCCTTCGCTCTCGGCGCGGTCGAGGCGGTCGCACCGCACGCGAGCGTGGTGAAGCCGCAGTCGGCCTTCTACGAGCGCTTCGGCAGCCGCGGGATCGCCGTGCTGGAGCGGGTGATCGCCGAGTCCCGCGCGGCCGGCGCGCTGGTCCTGCTCGACGTCAAGCGCGGCGACATCGGGTCCACCTCGCAGGCCTATGCCGACGCCTACCTCGACCCCGCCTCGCCGCTGGCCAGCGACGCGATCACGATCAGCCCCTACCTGGGATTCGGCTCCCTGCTGCCGTTCGTCGACACCGCCCGCCGCCACGGCGCCGGCCTGTTCGTCCTCGCCGCGACCTCCAACAAGGAGGGGCCGGAGGTCCAGGAGGCGCTCACCACCGACGAGTTCGGCGGGCGCAGCGTCGCCTCGGCCATGCTCGACCACCTGCGCGAGCTTAACGCCGGCGCAACGCCGCTGGGCTCCTTCGGTGCGGTGGTCGGCGCGACGATCGACGGCTCCGGGCTGGACTTCGCGCTGAACGGCCCGATCCTGGCGCCCGGCTACGGCGAGCAGGGTGGCACCAGCGGCGACATCCTGCGGATCTTCGGGGCCAGCGCCCACCACGTGCTGCCCAGCTCCTCACGCGGCGTGCTGCGACTGGGCCCGGACCCGGTGGCGATGCGCGACGCCGTGCTGCGCGCCAACGACGAGCTGCGCGGGCTGCTCGGGTGAGGAGGCCCGGCCGGCGCGACCTGCCGCTGCTCGTCCTGGTGCTGGCGGCGGTGGTGCTGGTCGGTGTGGTCGTGCTGCGCGACACCGGTCGTGAGGACCCCTTCGAGGACTACTGCGCCGCCGTCGTCGACCACCGCTCCGAGCTCGGCGCCGCGCTGACCACCGGCAAGCAGCAGACCGGCCTGCTCCGGGCGCTGCCGGCCTTCGAGGACCTCGCCGACAAGTCGCCGGAGGACATCCGTGCCGACTGGCGGATCGTGGTCGAGCGGGTGAGCGGCCTGCGCGACGCGCTGGCCGAGGCGGGCGTCGACCCGGAGTCGTACGACGCCGCGAAGCCGCCCGAGGGCCTCGATCCCGCGCAGGTGAGGGCCATCCAGACCGCCGCGACCCGGCTCGCTGCCGCGGACATGGCGACCGCGCTGGGCCGGGTGCAGCAGCAGGCCCGCGACGTGTGCAAGACGCCGCTGAGCCTGTGATGCGCTGCGCCCGCCGGCGTGGCGGCGCTCACCCGGGCGGTGTCACCTCGCGGCCCGCATTGCCCCGTTCGCGGGAGAATGGCTAGATTGACGGGCGTCGGCGCGCTCCCGCCGGCTCTCGTCTCGAACACCGAAGGATTCCGACCTCGTGGCATTGCCTCCCTTGACCCCCGAACAGCGCCAGGCCGCCCTGGAGAAGGCGGCGGCCGCCCGGCGCGAGCGGGCCGAGGTCAAGAACCGGCTGAAGAACTCCGGCGCCTCCATCAGCGAGGTGCTGGCCCAGGGCCAGGTCAACGAGGTCATCGGCAAGATGAAGGTGCTCGACCTGATCCAGTCCGTGCCCGGTCTCGGCAAGGTCCGCGCCCGCCAGGTGATGGAGCGCCTCGGCATCGCCGAGTCGCGTCGGGTGCGGGGGCTCGGCGCCAAGCAGGTCGCCGCGCTGGAGCGCGAGTTCGCCCCCGAGGCATGACCCACGAGGCCAAGCTCTTCGTCCTGGCGGGACCCACTGCCGTCGGCAAGGGCACGGTGGCCGCCGCCATGCGCGAGCGCCACCCCGAGATCTACCTGTCCGTCTCCGCGACGACGCGCTCGCCGCGTCCCGGCGAGGTCGACGGGGTGCACTACCACTTCGTGAGCACCGATGAGTTCGACCGGCTGGTCGCCGAGGGGCAGATGCTGGAGTGGGCGGTCGTCCACGGCGTCAACCGCTACGGCACGCCGCGCGGCCCTGTCGCCGCCGCGCTGGCCGAGGGCCGCCCGGCGCTGCTGGAGATCGACCTGCAGGGTGCGCGCCAGGTGCGCGAGACCGCTCCGGACGCCGTCTTCGTCTTCCTCAAGCCGCCGTCGTGGGAGGAGCTGGTCCGCCGGCTCGTCGGCCGCGGCACCGAGGACGAGGAGGAGCGGGAGCGCCGGCTGGGCACCGCACGCGAGGAGCTGGCCGCCGAGGCGGAGTTCGACGTCACCATCGTCAACCGGGAAGTTAACGCTGCGGTCGAGGAGTTGGTAGCCTTGATGGTTGATTCGTCCACCGAGCAGTGAGGACCTCCGTGTCTGCCCCGAACATCGCCGCCGAGGGTGTCACCAACCCCCCGATCGACGACCTGCTGTCCAAGACCGACAGCAAGTACAAGCTGGTCCTCTACAGCGCCAAGCGCGCGCGGCAGATCAACGCCTACTACTCCCAGCTCGGCGAGGGCCTGCTGGAGTACGTCGGCCCGCTGGTGGAGACCCACGTCCAGGAGAAGCCGCTGTCGATCGCGCTGCGCGAGATCAACGACGACCTGCTGACCTGCGAGGACGTCGACCCGGCCGAGCTGGCTGCCGAGGCCGCCGCTGCTGCCGCGGCCAAGCCGGCCGCTCCCGCCGCCGACGCCGAGTGATCTGACGACCCTCATGTCCCGGCCCCGGGTGGTGCTCGGAGTCTCCGGCGGCATCGCCGCCTACAAGGCCTGCGAGCTGCTGCGGCGGTTCACCGAGTCCGGCCACGACGTGACCGTCGTACCGACGGCGGCGGCGCTGGAGTTCGTCGGCGCGCCCACCTGGGCGGCGTTGTCGGGCAAGCCGGTCTCGGCGGAGGTCTGGACCGGCGTGCACGAGGTCCCGCACGTCCGGCTCGGCCAGACCGCCGACCTGGTCGTGGTCGCCCCGGCGACCGCGGACCTGCTGGCCAAGGCCGCCCACGGGCTCGCCGACGACCTGCTGACCAACACGCTGCTCACCGCGCGCTGCCCGGTCGTGCTGGCCCCGGCCATGCACACCGAGATGTGGGAGCACCCGGCGACCGCGGCCAACGTCGCCACCCTGCGCTCGCGCGGGGTGCTGGTCGTCGAGCCGGCCGAGGGCCGGCTGACCGGCGCCGACACCGGCAAGGGCCGGCTGCCGGACCCGGAGGAGATCTTCGAGCTGGCCCGGGACGTGCTCGGCCGCGCCGGGCACGAGGGCGCGAAGAGCGCCGACCTCGCCGGCCGCCACGTCGTGGTCTCCGCCGGCGGCACGCGGGAGCGGCTCGACCCGGTGCGCTTCCTCGGCAACCGCTCCTCGGGGCGCCAGGGCTACGCGCTGGCCCGTGCCGCCGCGGCCCGTGGCGCCGAGGTCACCCTGGTCGCCGCCAACGTCACGCTGCCCGATCCCGCCGGGGTGAAGGTGGTCCGCGTCGAGTCGACCGCCGAGCTGCGCGACGCGGTGCTCGGCGCCGCGGCGAGCGCGGACGCGGTCGTGATGGCGGCAGCGCCGGCCGACTTCCGTCCGACGACCCTGTCGGACACCAAGATCAAGAAGGCCGAGGACGGATCGGCACCGTCGATCACGCTGCAACAGAATCCCGACATCCTCAAGGAGATCTCGCACCACCGGGTCCGCCCGGGTGCGGTCGTCGTGGGGTTCGCCGCGGAGACCGGTGACGCCACCGGCAGCGTGCTCGACCTGGCCCGCGCCAAGCTGGCCCGCAAGGGCTGTGACCTGCTGGTCGTCAACGACGTCAGCGGGGGAGCGGTGTTCGGCAGCACGGACAACGAGGCCGTCATCCTCAGCGCGGACGGCACGGCCGTCGACGTACCGCACGGCTCGAAGTCGGCGCTGGCCCACCTGATCTGGGACCAGGTCGTCCCGCGACTTTCCTGAGACCCACCTGCATCACCTCCGGCGGTCCGTATCGTTGGACCACAGCCCATCCAGCCCCCCTTACCAGGAGTTTTCACGACTATGACCGGACGCCTGTTCACGTCGGAGTCGGTGACCGAGGGTCACCCCGACAAGATCGCCGACCAGATCAGCGACACCGTGCTGGACTACCTCCTCGAGCACGACCCGAAGAGCCGGGTCGCCGTGGAGACGCTGCTGACCACCGGCCTGGTCGTCGTGGCCGGCGAGGTGACCACCGAGGCCTACGCCCCGGTCGCCCAGCTGGTGCGCCAGAAGGTCCTCGAGATCGGCTACGACTCCTCCGACAAGGGCTTCGACGGCAACTCCTGCGGTGTCCAGGTCGCCATCGGTGCGCAGTCGCCCGACATCGCCCAGGGCGTCGACACCGCTGAGGACGTGCGCCTCGGTGGCTCCTCCGACGAGCTGGACCAGCAGGGCGCCGGCGACCAGGGCCTGATGTTCGGCTACGCCTGCGACGACACCCCGGAGCTCTTCCCGCTGCCGATCAAGATCGCGCAGACCCTCGCGGAGAAGCTCACCGAGGTCCGCAAGGACGGCACGCTCGCCTACCTGCGCCCCGACGGCAAGACCCAGGTCACCATCGAGTACGACGAGGACGACCGCGCCGTGCGGGTCGACACCGTCGTGCTGTCCACCCAGCACGCCGAGGACGTCAGCCAGGAGCAGCTCAAGGCCGACATCCAGGCGAAGGTCATCGAGCCGGTCCTCGAGCAGTTCAAGACCAGCGTCCCGTTCGACGGCTACAAGCTGCACATCAACCCGACCGGCAAGTTCGTCGTCGGTGGCCCGATGGGTGACGCCGGCCTGACCGGCCGCAAGATCATCGTCGACACCTACGGCGGCATGGCCCGCCACGGTGGCGGCGCCTTCTCCGGCAAGGACCCGTCGAAGGTCGACCGCTCGGCTGCCTACGCCATGCGCTGGGTCGCCAAGAACATCGTCGCCGCGGGCCTGGCCCGTCGCGCCGAGGTCCAGGTCGCCTACGCGATCGGCGTCGCCAAGCCGGTCGGTGTCTTCGTGGAGACCTTCGGCACCGGTGTGGTCCCGGACGAGAAGATCCAGGAGGCCGTGCTCGAGGTGTTCGACCTGCGCCCGGCCGCGATCCTGCGCGACCTCGACCTGCGCCGCCCGATCTACGCCAAGACGGCCGCCTACGGCCACTTCGGCCGCGAGCTGCCCGAGTTCACCTGGGAGAAGACCGACCGCGCGGACGCCCTCAAGGCGGCCGCGGGTCTCTGACCCGACAGCTCCAGGAGCCGCCCGTGCGCCCCTCGTGGGTGCACGGGCGGTTTCGTTTGCGAGAACTCGCTGCCGGCGAGAGCCGACGGATGCGAGGATTCCCGGGCTCGTGTCTCCCGGGAGGAACCCCCCATGCGTCGTACCCTCGCCCTGGCCTGTGCTGCCGCCGTCTCGGCGACGACGCTCGCCGCCGTCTCCCTGCCCGGAGCGGAGGCGGACCCCGGCAACGGCGAGGCCTCGCTGCGCGCCGACGCGGACGGACCGCTCCGCATCCGCAAGGAGGCCGGCGTCGCCACGTACGTCGGCGCGCCGGTCGGCACCGACATCGACAACCCCGCGGTCGGGCGCGCCACCTCGGTGAGCGACGCGGCCCGGGCCCACCTGCGCCGCTACGGCGCCGTGGTCGGCGCGGACCGGCCCGGCACGCGGCTGGTGGCCGAAGGACCGGCCCGGCCGCTGGGCCGTGGCGACCTGGTGCGCTACCAGCAGCAGGTCGGCGGCGTGCCGGTGCTGGGCGGCGAGGTCGTCGTCGGGGTCGGTGCCGACCGGGAGCTGGAGTCGATCAACGCCCACCTCACCGACGCGACCGCGTTGCCGGAAGCCACGGTGAGCGAGGCCGCGGCCCGGGCGACGGCCGAGGAGCGGGTCCGCAAGACCGGCCGCGCGAGCCTCGCAGTCACCGACCAGGGCCGCTGGTTGCTCGATCCCGACGCCGTGGGGATGGACCCGGCGCTGGGGACACGCGGCGTGTGGCGCTTCGAGGTGCGCTCCGGCGTCGACGTACGACGCCTGGTGCTGGTCGACGACCGCAGCGGCGACGTGCTGCGCGACGTCGACCTGGTCCAGGAGATCGACCGCGTCGTGTGCGACCAGAAGAACGTGCGCGCCGCCGACGTGCCGTGCACCTCCGGGGCGATCCGCACCGAGGGCTCCGGCGACTCCGGCCTCGCGGACGCCGAGGCGGCGTTCGCCAACGCCAAGGCCGTCTCGGACTTCTACCTGCAGGTCGTCTCGCTGGACCTGACCACCGCGATCGGCGTACCGACCGCCGAGGGGCCGAAGCTGGCCTCGACGGTGCGGGTCTGCGTGCCCGAGAGCAGCGAGTCCTGCCCGTGGGCCAACGCCTTCTGGAACGGGTCGGCGATGTTCTACGGCCAGGGGTACGCCGGCGCGGACGACGTCGTCGGCCACGAGATGACCCACGGCGTGATCGAGCGGACCTCCGGGTTGCTCTACTGGGACGAGCCCGGTGCGATCAACGAGTCGCTGGCCGACATCATCGGCGAGATCGTCGACCACCGCACCCCCTCCGCCGGCGACAGCGCCACCGACTGGCGGCTCGGTGAGGACCTGCCGGACGGCGCGGCGCGCGACATGGCCGACCCCACGGTGTTCGGGCAGCCGGACCGGATGACCAGCGCTCTCTGGGCCGCCGATCCGCGCTACGTCGACAACGGCGGCGTGCACACCAACTCCGGGGTCGGCAACAAGACCTTCCACCTGATCTCCCAGGGCGGCACCTTCAACGGCCAGACCGTCACCGGCATCGACACGGGCGACCCGTCGCTGACGAAGTCGGCGACGCTGTGGGTGAGCACGATGGGCGCGCTCACCGCGTTCACCGAGTACGCCGACCTCGCGGTCGTGCTCGACCAGACCTGCACCGCGCTGATCGGCTTCCGCGGGTTCACCGCGGCCGACTGCGCGTCGGTGCGCAAGGCGACGACCGCGACCGAGCTGGCCACGCCGCCGGTCAGCGACCCGGTCAAGGACGCGCCGCGGACCTGCCCCGAGGGCCGGTTCCCGCGTGAGCTGTTCAACTCCGAGACCGGCCCCGACCCGGCCGCCAAGTTCACCAAGGACAGCGTCTGGGGACGCACCCCGACCACGACGGTCAACAAGGAGTACGGCGTCAACGCCTACTCCGGGGACACCGCCTGGGTCGGCGGCGAGCCGTCCGGAAAGGGCGCCTGGTCGCTGCGCACCAGCGATGCGATCACGGTCCCTTCCGACCAGGCGACCTACCTGGCCTTCCGGCACTGGCACCTCTTCGAGTTCGACATCGACCCCTCCGACGGCACGCCCTACTGGTGGGACGGCGGGACGGTCGAGCTGGGCACCGACGACGGCACGACCTACTCCCTCGCGAACCGGCCGTGGGACTTCGGACCCACCCGCGCGCTCCAGGATCCCAACGCCGGTCGCAGGGCCTTCGCCGGCAGCAGCCGCGGCTGGGTCGGCAGCCGGGTGGACCTCTCGGCCTACGCGGGGCTCGCCGTGCACCCCACCTTCACCGTCCGCACCGACACGACCAACGGCGGTCCCGGCTGGTACGTCGACGACATCGTCGTCTACACCTGCGACCCGCGCCTGGAGCCCACCTCCGCGCCGAGCGTGGCCGACCCGCGCCCGCGCGTCGGGGTGCCCAGCTCCGTCGGCGGCGACCTCTGGAACCTGCCGCTCGCCGGCCGGGAGTACCAGTGGCGGCGCAACGGCGTCGCGATCAGTGGCGCGCGCGGTCTCCGGTACACCCCGGTCGCGGCCGACTACGGACAGGTCCTCAGCGTCACGATCACCGCGTTGTCGGGGGTCCAACGGGTGCCGGTCGTCGCGACCGCGCCGGCCCGGGTGGCGGCCGGCCGGATCTCGGCGCCGCCGACGATCCGCATCGCCGGCACGCCGTACGTCGGCCGGCGGCTCACCGCCGTGCGCAACACCTGGTGGCCGACCCCACTCGTCTTCACCTACCGGTGGTACCGCGACGGGAGGCCGATCACCGGCGCCACCCGATCGACGTACGTGCTGAAGAAGGCGGACAGGCGGCACCGGGTGACGGTGCGGATCACGGCCTCGCGCGCTGGCTACGCGACGACCTACCGGACGGCGGCCTCGGTGCTCGTCCGGAGGTGAGCGACGCTCGGCGGGGTTTCCATCGGACCCCGCTGGTAGAACTGCGGCCATGACCCCGACCCCGGACGAGCCGGCACTGGACCTGCCCGGTCTCGTGCGCGACCGCGCCGCCGAGGGCCGGGTCAAGGCGGCCGCGACGCGGGCGCGCAAGGTGGCCGAGGCGGAGATCGCGACCACCGACCCGGTGGCCCGGGTGGTGCTCGACCTGCCGCTGGCCCACCTGGACCGCACGTTCGACTACGCCGTGCCGGTGGCGATGGGCGACGACGCGGTGCCCGGGGCGCGGGTCAAGGTTCGCTTCGGCGGCCAAGACGTCGACGGCTTCGTGGTCGCGCGGGCCCCGGCCTCCGAGCACGAGGGCCGCCTGGCGCCGCTGCGCCGGGTGGTGAGCGCGGAGCCGGTGCTGAGCCCGGCGGTCGCGACGCTGTGCGAGCGGGTGGCCGAGCGCTACGCCGGCGTCAGCGCCGACGTACGTCGCCTGGCGGTGCCCCCACGTCACGCGACCGTCGAGAGGGCCGCGTCACCGCCGGAGCCACCGCTGCCGGAGGTGGAGGGTGCAGAGGGGGCGTGGGCGGCCTACCCGGCGGCCGAGGCGTTCCTCGCCCACCTGCGCTCGGGGCACGCGCCGCGCGCCGTGTGGGGCGCCGGACCGGGGGAGGACTGGCCGCTGCTGCTCGCCCACCTCGCCGCGGCCGCACTGGCGGCCGGCCGGGGGAGCCTGCTGTGCCTGCCCGACCACCGCGACGTCACCCGGGTCGACGCGGCGCTCACCGCGCTGCTCGGCCCGGACCACCACGTCACGCTGCAGGCCGAGCCGGGCCCGGCCCAGCGCTACCGGGACTTCCTCGCGGTGAGCCGGGGCGCCCGGCGGATCGTGGTCGGCACCCGTTCGGCGGCGTTCGCGCCGGTCCGCGACCTGGGCCTGGTGGTGGTGTGGGACGACGGTGACGACCTGCACGCGGAGCCGCGGGCGCCCTACCCGCACACGCGGGAGGTGCTCCTGCTGCGCTCGGAGCACGAGGGCGCCGCGGCGCTGGTCGGGGGCTTCGCGCGCACCGTGGAGGCCGACCAGCTGCTCCGCTCGGGCTGGGCCCACGAGCTGGGGTTGCCGCGCACGGCCGTCCGTGAGCGGGCCCTGGTCGGGATCACCGGGGCGAGCGACCACGCGCTGGCGCGTGACCCGTTCGCCTCGACGGCGCGGATCCCGCGCGAGGCCTACGAAGCCGTGCGCTGGGGGCTGGAGCGCGGGCCGGTGCTGGTGCAGACCCCCCGGGCGGGCTACGCCGTCAAGCTGGCCTGCGAGCGTTGCCGCAGGCCCGCGCGCTGCGCCACCTGCGCAGGCCCGCTGGAGCTCACCGGCCCCACCTCACCGCCTCGCTGCCGCTGGTGCGCGAGCGAGGCGCCGGACTGGTCCTGCGCGGAGTGCGGGGCGTCCGGGCTGCGGGCGCCGGTGCTGGGCGACGCGCGCACGGCCGACGAGCTGGGCCGCTCGTTCCCGTCGATCTCGGTGCTCACCTCCTCGGGTGAGCGGATCCGGTCGGGCGTCGGCGGCGAGGCCCGGATCGTGGTGGCGACCCCGGGGGCGGAGCCGGTGGCCGAGGGGGGCTACGCCGTCGTGGTGCTCCTCGACACGTGGTGGGCGCTCGGGCGCGACAGCATGCGCGCGGGCGAGGAGGCGCTGCGCCGCTGGTGCAACGCGATCGGGCTGCTGCGACCAGGCGGCCGGGCGCTGGCGGTCGGCGACCCGGCCCTGCCGGTGCTCCAGGCGCTGGTGCGCTGGGACCCGGGCGGCTTCGCGGCGCGCGAGGCCGAGGAGCGGCGCACGGCCCGGCTGCCCCCGGCCGCGCGGGTGGCGACGCTGACGGGGACGCCGGGGGCGCTCGACGACCTGCGGGCGCTGCTGGACCTCCCGGAGGCGGCCGACCTGCTCGGACCGGTGCCGGTGGCCGGCAGCGACGACGGCGAGGAGCGGCTGGTCGTCCGGGTGCCGCGCGCTCAGGGAGCCGCGCTGGCGCGGGCCCTGGGCGAGGCCCAGCGGCTGCGCTCGGCGCGCAAGCTGGAGGGTGTGCGGGTGCAGGTGGATCCGCCGGAGATCTGAGCGCTCACTAGGATGAGCCGGTGGCCATCCGACCCATCCGCCTGTTCGGCGACCCGATCCTGCGCAAGCCCGCGATCGAGGTCGTCGAGTTCGACGCCGAGCTGCGCCAGCTCGTCACCGACCTCACCGACACGATGCTCGACGCTCCGGGTGCCGGTCTCGCCGCGCCCCAGATCGGGGTTGGCCTGCGGGTCTTCACCTGGAACGTCGACGGCGTGGTCGGACACCTGGTCAACCCCGAGCTGCGGCTCTCCGCGGACACCCAGGACGGTCCCGAGGGCTGCCTGTCCCTGCCGGAGCTGACCTACGACTGCCTGCGGGCGCTGTCGGTCGTCGCGGCCGGGTTCGACATGCACGGCGAGCCGGTCACCATCGAGGGCTCCGACCTGCTGGCGCGCGCGATCCAGCACGAGACCGACCACCTCGACGGCATCTTGTTCATCGACCGGCTCGACGACGCCGGGCGCAAGGCGGCGATGCGGGAGATCCGCGAGGCGGAGTGGTTCGGGCTGGAGAAGCCGACCGTCCGGGTCTCGCCGCACGCGACGGGCGGGTTCGGCCGATGAGGGTGGTCTTCGCGGGCACGCCCGAGGTCGCCGTACCGGCGCTGGATGCGATCGCCGCCTCCCCGCACGAGCTGGTCGGCGTGGTGACCCGCCCCGACGCTCCGGCCGGCCGGGGGCGCAAGCTCACGCCGAGCCCCGTGGCACAGCGGGCCGAGGAGCTCGGCGTGCCGGTGCTCAAGCCGGCCCATCCGCGCGAGCCGGAGTTCCAGGAGGCGCTGCGTGCGCTGGAGCCGGACTGCTGCCCGGTGGTGGCGTACGGCGCGCTGATCCCGCGCAGCGCGCTCGACATCCCGCGGCACGGCTGGATCAACCTGCACTTCTCCGTGCTGCCCGCCTGGCGCGGGGCGGCGCCGGTGCAGCACTCGATCTGGGCCGGTGACGAGCTCACCGGCGCGACGACCTTCCGGATCGTGGAGGCGCTCGACGCCGGCCCGATGTTCGGCGTGATGACCGAGCGGATCCGGCCCACCGACACCGCCGGCGACCTGCTCACCCGGCTGGCCGAGGGCGGGTCGAGCCTGCTCGTCGCCACCCTCGACGGGATCGCCGAGGGTGCCCTGGAGGCGCGCGAGCAGCCGGAGGAGGGCGTCAGCCTGGCACCGAAGATCTCCGTCGACGACGCTCGCGTCGACTGGCGCGAGCCGGCCGTCGGCGTCGACCGGCGGATCCGCGCCTGCACTCCCGGCCCCGGCGCCTGGACCACCCTCGACGGCGAGCGGGTCAAGCTCGGCCGCGTCGAGGTCGTCGCCGACGGCCCGGACCTCGCCCCGGGTGTGCTCCAGGTCGGTAAGAACGAGGTGCTCGTCGGCACCGCGAGCGACCCGGTCCGGCTGACCGACCTGAAGGCGTTCGGCAAGAAGCAGATGGCGGCGGCCGACTGGGCGCGCGGCGTACGCCTGCCCGAGAGCGCGAGCTTCGAGTGAGCCGGCCGCGGCGAGCGGTCGACCCGGCCCGGCTGGCCGCGTTCGAGGTGCTGAAGGCGGTCCGGGTCGACGACGGGTACACCAACCTGCTGCTGCCCGCCGCCCTCGCCCGGCACGGCCTGACCGGACGGGACGCGGCGTTCGCGACCGAGCTGGCCTCCGGCACGATCCGCCGGCAGGGGACCTACGACGCCGTGCTCGCCGCGTGCATCGACCGGCCGCTGCGCAAGGTCGAGGCGAAGGTGCTCGACGCGCTGCGGCTCGGCGCCCACCAGCTGCTGGCGATGCGGGTGCCGACCCATGCCGCGATCGACACCACGGTCACGCTGGTGCGCCAGCAGGTCAACCAGGGCGCCGCGGGCTTCAGCAACGCGGTGCTGCGCAAGGTGGCCGGCCACGACCTCGACGGCTGGCTCGCCCGCGTCGCGCCCGGCGACCTCGCCGTCGCGCACAGCCACCCCGCCTGGGTGGTGGCCGCGCTGCGCCGCGCGCTGCGCGAGCGCGCCGAGGAGCTGCCGGCGCTGCTCGCGGCCGACAACGACCCGCCCCGGGTGACCTTGGTGGCCCGGCCCGGGCGGGCCGACCGCGCCGATCTGCCCGGTACGCCGACGCCGTACTCGCCCTTCGGCAGCACCCTCGACGGCGGTGACCCCGCCTCCGTCCCCGCCGTCGCGGAGGGTCGTGCGGGCGTGCAGGACGAGGGCTCCCAGATCGTCGCGCTCGCCCTCGCCTCCGCCCCCGTCACCGGCCGCGACGAGCGGTGGGTCGACCTGTGCGCCGGCCCCGGCGGCAAGGCGGCCCTGCTCGCGGCGCTGGCCGCCGAGCGCGGTGCCTCCCTGACCGGGGTCGAGCTGCACCACCACCGGGCCCGGTTGGTCGCGCGGGCCGCGGGGGGTGCCGGGCTCGCGGGCGTCGTCCAGTCCGACGGCACCCGGGCGCCCTTCGCGGACGCCTCCGCCGACCGGGTCCTGCTCGACGCGCCGTGCACCGGGCTGGGGGCGCTGCGGCGGCGGCCGGAGGCGCGCTGGCGGCGCACGGCTGCCGATCTGACGGCCCTGGTGACCCTCCAGCGGGCGCTGCTGGACGAGGCGGTCCGGGTGCTGCGGCCCGGGGGAGCGCTGCTGTACGCGACCTGCTCACCGGTGCTGGAGGAGACCGCGGAGGTCGTCACGGCGGCACTCGGCGACCACCCGGGGCTGCGCCTCGACGACGCGGCGGCGGCGCTGCCCGTCGTACCGGACGCCGAGGGGCCGCTGCCCGGCACGGTGCAGCTGTGGCCGCACCGCCACGCCACGGACGCCATGTTCCTCGCGCTGCTGCGCACGGAATGATCCGAGAAGGTTGACCGTTCAACCAATCATGAAGAAGATCGGGTTCCTCTCGTTCGGGCACTGGACGCCGAGTCCGCAGTCGTCGACCCGCTCGGCGGCCGACACCCTGCTGCAGTCCATCGACCTCGCCGTCGCGGCGGAGGAGCTGGGCGCCGACGGGGCGTACTTCCGGGTCCACCACTTCGCGCGGCAGCTCGCCAGCCCGTTCCCGCTGCTCGCGGCCGTCGGCGCGCGCACCAGCCGGATCGAGATCGGCACCGGCGTGATCGACATGCGCTACGAGAACCCGATGTACTTCGCCGAGGACGCCGGCTCCGCCGACCTGATCTCCGGTCACCGGCTCCAGCTCGGCATCTCGCGCGGGTCACCGGAGCAGGTCATCGACGGCTGGCGCTACTTCGGCTACGCCCCGGCCGAGGGCGAGACCGAGGCCGACATGGCCCGCCGCCACACGGAGGTGCTCCTGGAGGTCCTCAAGGGCGAGGGCTTCGCCCAGCCGAACCCGCGACCGATGTTCGCCAACCCGCCGGGCCTGCTCCGCCTGGAGCCGCACTCCGAGGGCCTGCGCGACCGGATCTGGTGGGGCGCGGCGTCCAACGGCACCGCCCGCTGGGCCGCCGGGCTCGGCATGAACCTGATGAGCTCCACGCTGAAGGAGGACGAGGGCGGCCAGCCCTTCCACGTCCAGCAGGCCGAGCAGATCCGCGCGTTCCGCGAGGCGTGGGCCGAGGCCGGCCACGACCACGAGCCGCGGGTCTCGGTCAGCCGCTCGATCTTCCCGATCGTCTCGGCGGCCGACCGTGCGTACTTCGGCACCGGCGGCGACGAGTCCGACCAGGTCGGCCAGATCGACAACATGCGTGCGATCTTCGGGCGCACGTACGCCGACGAGCCGGACCGCCTCGTCGAGCAGCTCCGTGCCGACGAGGCCATCGCCGAGGCGGACACCCTGCTGCTGACGGTCCCCAACCAGCTCGGCGTCGACTACAACGCCCACGTGCTGGAGTCGATCCTCAGCCACGTCGCGCCGGAGCTCGGCTGGCGCTGACGCCGCGGCTACGCTCGGCCCGGTGATCGCGCAGACCTCCGGGGAGGGCCTCCCGCTCGTCGTCGTCCACGGGTTCGCCGTGGACCACCGGATCATGCTCCCGCTGGAGGACATGGTCGGCGAGCGGCCCTGGCAGCGGGTCTACGTCGACCTGCCGTGGGCCGAGGGCGCCGAGGACACCGGTGTCGCGACCCCGGGTGAGCTGGCGGACGCCGTCGTCGAGGAGGTCCGCGCACTCGCCGGCGACGGGCCTTTCGCAGTGCTCGGCAACTCCTTCGGCGCGATGGTCGCCCGTCACGCGGCGCACGCCCTCCGCACTCAGTGTGCGGGGCTCGCCACCCTCGCCGGCGTCTTCGAGATGGACCACGCCCGGCGTCGCCTGCCGGGGCGTCAGGTCCTCCGCTCCGACGACGGCGTGCTCGACGAGGCCGCCGACGTCCGCGACGACTTCGCCGAGATGGCGGTGCTGCAGACCCCGGCGGCCTTCCGCGCCTTCCGCCGCCACGTCGTGCCGGGCATGCGCGGCGCCGACCAGACGGTCCTCGCGCGCCTCGGGGAGCGCTACGCCGAGGCGCCCGTCCCCGAGGCCGACGCCCCACCCTTCGACGCGCCGTCGCTGCACGTCCTCGGCCGTCAGGACCACGTCGTCGGCTTCGAGGACGGCGTCGCGCTGCGCGAGCACTACCCGCGTGGCACCTTCGCGATCCTCGACGGCACCGGGCACAACCTCCACCTGGAGCGACCGGCGGTCGTGGGTGCGCTGGTCGGGGACTGGCTGGACCGGGTCGAGCTCAGCCTCCGGTGACGCGCGTCCAGTGCGGGTCGAAGGCGAGGCCGGCCACGAGCCGGTCGAGCTCGGCCGGCCGCAACGGCGCGGTGCCGCCCTGGATCGTCACGAAGTAGTTGCCGTGGAGCGGGCTCGTCCACTCGGCGGAGCCCTCCTTGTCCGCCGATCCCCGCCAGGCGTCGTAGTCGGACGCGGGCCGGACCACGATCGAGATCCCGAGGGCGCCCTTCTGGCAGGACATCTTCTCGTCGACGGGGAAGGACTCGCAGTCCCAGCCCGGCGCGGTGACCCGGACGGGGAGGGCCGTCCCGACCGTCGGCACGTCGGGCACGTCCGTCGTCACTGTGGCGGCGGGCGTCGCCGGCGCCGTCGTGCTGGCGGCGACGTCGGGGTCGTGGGCCGTCGTACCGCCGCCGGTCTGGCTGGCGGCGACGCCGATGACGGTCACGGCGGCGGCCCCGCCGGCGGCCGTGGCGATCCGGCGCCGGCGGCGCATCCGCAGGCCGGTGCGCAACGAGGCGGCGGCGAGGTGCTCGAGGTCGGGGACCTCGGTGCGCAGGCGCTCACGCAGCGCCGGGCCCAGGGTGGTGTCGATGTCGGTCACGGGAGAGTCCTCTCGGGGATGTCGATGAGTGGTCGGAGGCGTTGCAGGGCGCGCCGGGCGCGGGTCCGCACGACGGTCTCGGTGAGCCCGAGGTCGGTCGCGGTGTCGGCGACGCTGCGGTCCTCCCAGTAGCGGAGCACCACGACCGCCCGGTCCAACGGCGGCAGCGTGCCGAGCGCGGCGAGCAGGTCGAGCCGGGTGCCGGGGTCGGGCTCGTGACCCGCGTCCGGCGGGGTCAGCTCGGCGGGCCGCTCCGTGTTGCGGCGCAGCCGGCGGTGCGACAGGAAGGTGTTGAGCAGCGTGGTCCGGGCGTAGGCGAGCGGGCTGTCGGCGGCGCTGACCCGCCGCCAGTGCAGGAAGACCTTCGCGTACGTCGCCTGGGTCAGGTCCTCGGCGAGGTGGTGGTCGCCGGTGAGCAGCACCGCCGCATGGTGCAGCTGGGTGCCGGTCGCGTGGACGAACGCCGTGAACTCGGCGGCCTGCCTGTCTGCCTTCACACCCATCTGACGCCTCGGCGTCGCGATCGCGTGACAGCGTCCATGCGGCCACGCTACGGCGGCCCGGCCTAGGTTGGGCCCATGAGCACCTGGCAGCGCCGGTCGACCCGCACCGCCTACGAGAACCCGTGGATCCGGGTCCGCGAGGACGAGGTGGTGCGTCCCGACGGCACCGAGGGCATCTACGGCGTGGTGGAGGTCCGTCACCCGGCCGTGTTCGTCGTGGCGCTCACCGAGGACGAGGAGGTCGTGCTCGTGGAGGTGGACCGGTACACGACCGGCGACCCACGCTCGCTGGAGGTGCCGGCCGGCAGCACCGACGGCGAGGACCCGTTGGACGCCGCCCGCCGCGAGCTGCGCGAGGAGACCGGCCTGGTCGCCGAGGACTGGCAGGAGATCGGGCGCACCCGGGGGCTCGTCGGGGTCGCGGACGCCCCGCAGGTCGTCTACCTCGCCCGTGGACTGTCGTACGCCGGGGGAGAGGACCACCTCGCCGACGGCATCGTCGGGATGCACCGCCTGCCGTTCGCCGAGGTCCTCTCCCGGGCGGGCCGCGGGGAGATCACCGACGAGGCCAGCCTCGCCTGCCTGCTCCTGGCGCTGCTGGCCCGGGGCGGCGCCGGCTGAGCGGCCGACTGTGGCGCGTGTCTCGCGCCCAGCAGGCGCCGCGACACGCCCGGGCGGCGTACCGTTCGAACACGTGAGATCTTGGCTCGCGGCACTCCGCTCCCCGTTGTGGGTCAGTCGCGTCGTCCTGCTGGTGGGTGCCGTCGGCCTGCTCAGCGCCTACCTGCCCGGCATCGGCGCGCGGGTGCGCCTGGTGCACGAGGTGGTGCCGGCGTCCTTCCCCGCGGCCGCGACCACGGGCGGCGCGGCGATCGGCGTGATGCTCGTGGTGCTCTCCCGGGGCCTGCGCCGCGGCAAGGCCCGCGCCTGGACGGTCACGCTGCTGCTGACCTGCGCCGCCGGACTCATCCACCTGCTGCGGGGGCTGCAGGTGGAGCAGGCCGCGCTGTGCGGGTTGTTCGTCGTCCAGCTCGTCGCCGCGCGCAAGAGCTTCACCGCCCGCCCCGACCCGCTGTCGCTGCGCCGGGTGGTCACCGTGCTGACCTTCGGCCCGGTCCTCGCGACCGGTCTCGGCTGGCTGTGGCTGAGCCTGAGCCAGGAGGGCCAGGCGCCCGGTACGACGTCCGGGGACCGGCTCGCGCACGCCGTCCTCGGCCTGGTCGGGGTCTCCGGCCCGGTCCGGTTCACCCACCACGGCCACAGCGAGACCGTCGCCGCGGTCGGGCTGGCCGTGCTCGGCATCGCCGTGCTGCTGCTCGCCTTCGTCGCGGCCCTCGCTCCGCCGGACGGCCCGCACCCGATGACGCCCGCGGAGCACACGGCCCTGCGCGGGCTGCTCGACCGGTGGGGCTGGGTCGACTCGCTCGGCTACTTCGCGACCCGCGACGACCGGGCGGTGGTGTTCAGCCGGACCGGCCGCTCCGCTGTGTCCTACCGGGTCATCGGCGGCGTCTCCTTCTCCGCCGGCGACCCGCTCGGTCATCCCGACGACTGGCCGCAGGCCGTCGCCGCCTGGCTGGAGGAGACCCGTTCCTACGGCTGGGCACCGGCCAACCTCGGCTGCAGCGAGCGCGGCGCGGAGGTCTTCCACGGTGCCGGGCTCGACGTGCTGGAGGTCGGGGACGAGGCGGTGCTGCACGTCGCGGAGTTCACCCTCGAGGGCCGGGCCATGCGCGGCGTACGGCAGGCGGTCTCGCGCGCCGAGCGTTCCGGGCTGTCGGCGACGGTGCACCGGGTCGCCGACCTGCCACGGGACCTGCGCGAGGAGCTGCGCACCGACGCGATCGCGTGGCGGGACGGCGCCATCGAGCGTGGCTTCGCGATGGCCCTGGGCCGCTTCGGCCAGGAGCGCGACGACGCCGGCGCCGTGGTGATCGCCCGCCACGACGACGGCCGGGTCGCGGGCTTCCTGTCCTTCGTGCCCTGGGGTGACGACGGGATCTCGCTCGACCTGATGCGTCGCAGCCCCGAGGCCGTCAACGGCATCGTGGAGCTGATGGTGACCACCCTGCTCGCCGACGCCGAGCAGATCGGGGTCACCAAGGTGTCGCTCAACTTCGCCGCCTTCCGTGGCGTCTTCGCCCGCGGCGAGCGGATCGGCGCCGGCCCGGTGCTGAAGATGTGGCGCGCGATCCTGCTGTGGGCCTCGCGCTTCGCGCAGATCGAGGCGCTCTACCGCTCCAACGTGAAGTACCGCCCCGAGTGGGTCCCGCGCTACCTCGTCTACGGCGACGTCGCCGACCTGCCGCGCGTCGCCAGCGCCGTGCTGCGCGCCGAGGCCCTGGTCGTCGCGCCCGCCTGGTACCGCCGGATCAGCCGCAAGCCCTCGCGTGCCGGCGCTGTGGAGGAGATCCCCGCGGTCGGAGCAGACCCCGAGGTCCCGGCCGCGTCGCTGGATCCCCGCTAGCCTCGCCCCATGGCGTCGCCTGCGGTGGAGATCGAGGTCGAGAACCGCGTGGTCCGGGTGAGCAACCCCGACCGCGTCTACTTCCCCGAGATCGGGGCGACCAAGCTCGACCTCGTCGAGTACTACCTCGCCGTGGGCGAGGGCATCGTCAACGCGCTGTGGGAGCGCCCGTGCATGCTGCACCGCTTCCCCAAGGGTCTCGACGGCGACAAGGTCCACCAGAAACGGCTGCCCTCGGGTGCGCCGAACTGGGTGGAGACGGTGCAGCTGTTCTTCCCGCGCTGGAAGCGCACCGCCGACGAGCTCTGCGTCACCGAGCTCGCCTCGGTGATCTGGGCGGTGCAGATGTCGACGGTCGAGTTCCACCCGTGGAACAGCCGTCGCGGCGCCACCGAGATGCCCGACGAGTGGCGGATCGACCTCGACCCCGGCCCCGCCTCGACGTACGACGACATCCGCAAGGTCGCCCACGTCGCGCACGAGGTCCTCGACGAGCTCGGCGCGGTGGGCTACCCGAAGACGAGCGGCAGCAAGGGCCTGCACGTCTACGTGCGGGTGAAGCCCGAGCACGACCACAAGGGCGTACGACGCGCGGCGCTCGCCTTCGCCCGCGAGGTCGAGCGGCGGGCTCCCGAGCTGGTCACCACGACGTGGTGGAAGAAGGACCGCGACCCGGCGGCGGTCTTCGTCGACTACAACCAGAACGCCCGCGACCACACGATCGCGGCGGCGTACTCGGTCCGTGGGCTCCCGGACGCCCGGGTCTCCACCCCGGTCCGCTGGGACGAGATCGACGACGCCGACCCCCGCGACTTCACGATCCGCACCGTGCCGGCGCGCTTCGCCGAGATCGGCGACCTGCACCACGACATCGACGACCACGTCTTCGACCTGGGGCCGCTGCTGGAGTGGGCGGACCGCGACGACCTGCCCACCGACGAGGGGGACGAGGAGTAGGTTCTGCGGGTGACTCTCGACGCCGCCGCGCTGGACGCGCAGGACCCGCTCGCCGCCCACCGGGACCGCTTCGCCGGCGCCGAGACCCCGCTGGTCTACCTCGACGGCAACTCGCTCGGGCGGCCGCTGCGCGCGACCGCGGACCGGGTCCGGGAGTTCGTCACCGACGAGTGGGGCGGCCGGCTGATCCGGGGCTGGGACGAGCGCTGGTTCGAGCTGCCGCTGGTGCTCGGCGACCGGCTCGCGGCCGTCGGGCTCGGCGCGGCGCCCGGCCAGACCGCGATCGGCGACTCCACGACGGTGCTGCTCTACAAGCTCGTCCGCGGCGCGGTGGCCGCGCGGCCGGGCCGGACCGAGATCGTGATCGACCGCGACAACTTCCCCACCGACCGGTACGTCGTGGAGGGCGTCGCCCGCGAGTGCGGGCTGACCGTGCGCTGGCTCGACGTCGACCCGGCCGGCGGCGTCACGCCCGAGGGGCTCGCCGAGGTGGTGGGGGAGCGGACCGCGCTGGTCGTGGTCAGCCACGTCGCCTACAAGTCCGGCTGGCTCGCGGACGCCCCGGCGCTGACGAAGGTCGCCCACGACGCCGGAGCGTGGATCCTGCTCGACCTGTGCCACTCGACCGGCGCCGTGCCGGTCGAGCTGGACGCCTGGCAGGTCGACGTCGCGGTCGGCTGCACCTACAAGTACCTCAACGGCGGGCCGGGCGCGCCGGCGTTCGGCTACGTCGCGCGGCGCCACCTGGACTCCGGCGACTTCCAGCAGCCGGTGCAGGGCTGGATGGGCGCGGCCGACCCGTTCGCGATGGGCCAGGGCTACGAGCCCGCGGCCGGGATCCGGCGGTTGATCAGCGGCACCCCGCCGGTGGTCGGGATGCTCGGCCTGGAGGACATGGTGGGGCTGCTGGAGGAGGTCGGCATCGCGGCGGTGCGCGCGAAGTCGATCGACCTGACGTCGTACGCCGTGGCGCTGGTCGAGCGCGACCTCCCGGAGGTCGACCTGGTCTCTCCGCGGGACGCCGCCCGGCGCGGCGGCCACGTCACCCTCTCCCATGCACGCATGCGTGAGGTGACCGCCGCGCTGTGGCAGCGCGACGTGATCCCGGACTTCCGCAATCCCGACGGCCTGCGGATCGGGCTCTCGCCGCTGTCCACCTCGTTCGCCGAGGTGGCGCGCGGGGTGGAGGCGATCGCGGAGGCGCTCAGGCGCTGAGCGGCGGCTGCAGCGCGGCCCGCAGCTCGCGGGCATGCGCGTGCAGGATCACGGCGGCGAAGCCGTTGCCGCAGGCGTCCTCGTGGTCGGCCTCGCGGTCCCAGGCGTCGGCGAGCCGGGCGGCCACCGCCGTCGGATCGGGCTCCGCGAGCCTGGCCGCGGCGCGCTTGCGGGCTTCGCTGTTCATCATCGACATCGGGAGACCTCCCCTCGCCGGAACCGCCGTGGTTCCTGCTTCGATGATCGGCGCGCGCCGGCCGTTCCGGAGCCGAATGGCCGAATCGATGTGCCGCCGAGACCAGATCCGGCATCGGGTCCGGCCGGACGCGACCCCTAGACTGCTCGCCCGTGGGCCACCTGCAGATCACGCCGTCGATCCTCAACTCCGACTTCGCCCGTCTCGGCGAGGAGGTGGCCCGGATCCCCGGCGCCGACTGGGTGCACGTCGACGTGATGGACAACCACTTCGTCCCGAACCTCACCTTCGGCCCGGCCATGGTCGAGGCGCTCGCCCGCGTCAGCCCGGTGCCGCTCGACGCGCACCTGATGATCGAGGACGCCGACCGCAACGCCCCGGCGTACGTCGAGGCGGGCTGCGGCTCGGTGACCTTCCACGTCGAGGCCGCGAAGGCTCCGGTCCGGCTGGCCCGCGAGATCCGTGCGGCAGGCGCCCGGGCGTCGATGGCACTCAAGCCGGCCACCCCGATCGAGCCCTACGAGGACCTGCTCCCCGAGCTGGACATGCTGCTGATCATGACCGTGGAGCCCGGCTTCGGCGGGCAGAAGTTCCTCGACCTGTGCCTTCCGAAGATCCGGCGGGCCCGCGCGCTGATGGACAAGCACGGCGTCGAGACCTGGCTGCAGGTCGACGGCGGCGTCTCGTTGGAGACCATCGAGCGCTGCGCCGAGGCCGGTGCGGACGTGTTCGTGGCCGGCTCGGCGGTCTACTCCGCCGAGGACCCGGACGCGATGGTCGCCGCGCTGCGCGACAGGGCCGCCGCGGCCCGCTCCTAGCGGTCCTCAGTCGCGGGCCACGACCTCGCCGGTCAGCCCGTCGACCAGCTGGCTGCCGTCGGGGGCCGAGCGCAGCGTGCGCAGCGCGATGGCCCGGCGGTCGAAGGAGCGGGTCTCGCCACCCGCCTCGACGACCACCCAACGGCGGTCCGGGCGCTCGCCGCGGGCGGGACGTCCCGGCTCCGGCTCCCGCTCGCTGGAGGGGACGTACGACGCGTGCAGCGCCTCCGCGAGCCGGTGTGCCCGGACCCGGCCGATGCCGGGGTGCCGGCGCAGGCCCTCCGGTGCGGCGGCGGCGACCGCCGCGAGCGAGCCGAAGGACCCGAGCAGGCTGCGGGCCATCGTCGTGCTGATGCCGGGGACGACGGCCAGCATCGCCTCCGCCTGCGCGGACGGGTGCCGCGGTGCCCGGCGGGGTCCCTCGGTGCGGGTCGTCGGCCCCGCCCGGCGGGCACGCTTGGCCAGCCGCACGACCCAGGCCGCGCTGTCCTCGGCATCCAGGCTGTGCAGCACGGTGAAGCCGTCCTCGACGAGGCGGCACACCGCGCCGCGCCAGGCGTCCTCGGCGATGCCCTGCGGCTCACCCTCGATCAGGAGCACGGCCTGCACGAAGGCCGACTGCAACCGGGTCGCCTGGTCGAAGATCCGGCCGTCCCGGATGGAGGCGCCCAGGTCGGACGGGCCCTTGCGCTCGACGGCCAGGCCGGGCCCGAGCACGTAGTCACCGACCGGGAGGTCGACCAGCCGGACCTCCAGGCCCGCGGCACTCAGCGCGGCCGGGATCGTGCTGCCACGCTCGCGGTGGTCCACGAGCACCGGACCCACGTCGACCACACCGGGACGTTACCCGTCGGCGGCCCGTCCAGAACGTCGGCGGGGGCTCCCGCCGCCTGCCACACTTCCTCCATGTCCCTCGACCTGACCTCCGCACCCGCCGCCACCGGACGGCGCCCGCGGTGGGGCACCCGGACGGTCGTGCTCCTCGGCGTCGGGTCGCTGACGGCCGGGCTGCTGCTCACGCTCTTCCTGTGGGTCGACGGCACCTCCTACCGGCACTGGCCGGCGGACGCCGAGGTCGTGGCGGGCGCGCCCGCCCACGAGGTTGCGGTCGAGCCGGGGGAGCGCTTCCTGCTGTGGCGTGGTGCGAACGAGGACAGCCCGGCGTGCGCCGCGGTCGCACTCCCGTCCGGCGAGCGGGTGCCGTTGACGCCGATGTCCGCGGGCACGCGCGGCGGCGGCGCGGTGCCGTGGGTCGCCTTCGCGGAGGGACGCACCGACAGCGCCCGGATCGGCGTCTCCTGCACGGCGCCGCCCCGCGGGGCGCACGACGGACCGGAGCGGTCCACCTACTTCGCCGACCAGGCCGACGGCCCGTTGCTCCTCGACGGGCTCGGGCCGTGGTGGCCGGCCGCTGCCGCACTGCTGGCGGTCGGGATCGTGCTCCCGGCGGTGGGGACCGGGCTGGCCCGGCGACGCTAGAACGTCGGCGGCGCCCCCACCTCCACCGGTACGTCGGCGCGGTGCTCGCCGAGCCAGCCGAGCACCTCCTCCAGCGGCTCCAGCCCGTCGAGGCCGACCACGACGGTCAGCGCGGCCGCGGCGGGCGTGATGCCGAAGGCGTGGGCGAGCCCGTCGTCGGGCCTCAGGTGGGCGTCGGTGGTGATGTCGCCGTCGTCGCGGGCGACGAACCGCAGCACGGGCAGGTGCTGGGCCTCCTCGACGTACGGCGGCACGATCTGCCACCAGCGCACCTCGACCAGGGCGACGTCGGGCCAGGTCAGCGCGGCGCCGCGCGCGGTGACGCCGACGCCGTCGAGGTGGACGTCGGTCGGCCGGCGCAGCCGGGGGCCGGGCCGGCCGACCTGCCAGCCGCCCCAGCCGGCGATGACGAGGCCGGTGAGGGCCAGCATCATGGCGTCCAGGCGGTCGAAGAATTCCAGGCCCTGGGTGCCGACCGCGGCGAGCGGGGCGACGAGCAGCACCAGGCCGACCACGACGGCGACCGGCGCGCTGCGCGGCCGCTCGCGGGTGGGCGGAGGCAGCCGCACGTCCATGGCTGCACCCTAGGTGGCTAGCCTCGAGGGGTGAGGGACCCGGTGGTGGAGGCGATCCACGTCGCCAAGGGGCGCCGCCTGCCGATGCAGCCGAAGCAGTCGGTGGAGGTCGAGGCCGGCAAGGGGATCGTGGGCGATCGCTACCACGGGACCCGGCACCGGCACGTGACCGTGCAGAGTCGCACCAGCCTCGACGAGGCGGCCGAGGTCTACGGCCGTCCGGTCCCCGCGGAGCTGACCCGCCGCAACCTCACGCTCAGTGACGGCGTCGTGCCCCGCGACCCCGGGGCGCTGCTCCGGGTCGGCGACGTGCTGCTGGAGGTGGTGCGGGTCGCCGCGCCGTGCAAGCTGCTCGACGACACGATCGGCGCCGGAGCGCAGGAGGCGCTCCGGCGCCGGGCCGGGACCGTGTTCCGGGTCCTGGAGGGCGGGACGATCAGGGTCGGTGACCCGGTCAGCTCTCCAGCGCCGCGTCCAGCGTGATCGTCACACCGGACAGGGCCTTGCTGACGGGGCAGCCGACCTTGGCCGCGCCGGCGGCGGCCTGGAAGGCCTCCTCGTCGAGGCCCTCGACCTCGCCGCGCACGACGAGCGTGATGCCGGTGAGCTGGAAGCCGCCGGCCGGGTCCGGGCCGAGGGTGACGTCCGCGGAGACGTCGAGCGCGATCGGCGTGCCGCCGGCCGAGGCGATCTCGTTCGACAGCGACATCGCGTAGCAGGCGGAGTGCGCGGCGCCGATGAGCTCCTCGGGGCTGGTGGCGCCCTGGGCGTCGTCCGCGGCTCGCTTGGGGAAGGAGACGTCGAAGGTGCCGGCGCCCGACGAGGTCAGCTCGACCTGGCCGGTGCCGTCCTGCAGGCCGCCGTTCCAGGCGGTGCGTCCGGTGCGAGTGGGCATGAGGGGTTCCTCTCGGTCGGGGAAATTACATTGTGCACAAGATAATGGCACACGATGTATATTCCCACCATGGCCACGCTCGCGACGCCGGTCCTCGACGACCTGATCTGCTTCGACCTGTACGCCGCGTCCCGCCGGGTGACCGCGGCCTACCGACCGATCCTCGGCGAGCTGGGCCTGACCTACCCGCAGTACCTCGTCCTCGTCGTCCTCGGTGCCCACGACGAGATCCCGATCAAGGACGTCGGCCGCGAGCTGCGCCTCGACCACGCCACCCTCTCGCCACTGCTGCGGCGCCTGGAGCGCGACGGCCTCGTCACCCGCCACCGCAGTCCGGACGACGAGCGTGCGGTCCTGGTGAGCCTGACCGAGGCGGGTCGCTCCGTCCACGAGCGCTTCGGCGACGTGCACTGCCGGATCGCCGACGCGCTCGGCATCACGCAGGAGCAGGCCACGCAGCTGCGCGGCCTGCTGCGGGCACTGACCGTCAGCTGACGCTCAGCACGCAGTCGGCCAGGACGGGGGAGCCGTCGCGCGGACCGCCCTCGATGGTCGCGCTCGCCACGACCTCCTCGCCCTCGCGCCACCCGGCGACCCGGATCGTCTCGCCGGGGAAGACCACGCCGGCGAACCGGCCGGCGAACCCGCTGACCCGCGCCGCGTCGCCGTCCAGGAGCCCGTCGGTGAGCTCGCGCAGCACGATCCCGTAGGAGCACAGGCCGTGCAGGATCGGCGCCGGGAAACCGGCGGCCTCGGCGAACGCGGGGTCGGCATGCAGGGGGTTGCGGTCGCCGCACAGGCGGTAGAGCAGCGCCTGCTGCGGCGTCACGGCGTACGACGAGACGTGGTCGGGCGCGCGCTCGGGCACCACGACCGGGCTGGACGAGCCGCGGTCGCCGCCCCAGCCGCCCTCGCCCTTGACGAAGATCGAGGAGCGCACCCGCCACAGCTCGGCCCCGGTGTCGTCGGCGGTGGCGACGCCCTCCTGCCAGATGACGGCGGCCTTGCCCTTGTCCCAGACGTCGGTGAGGGTGGTGCGCACGGTCGCCGTGCCGGAGGTGGGGAGCGGGCCGGACACCGAGATCGACTGCGAGCCGTGGACCACCTGCGCGAGGTTGATGTCGCAGCCGGGGAGGTCCAGCGGCGGCGGGTCGGTCTCGTGGAAGGTCGGCGCGACGACGCCGAACGACGGCAGCACCTGGAGCGCGCCGTCGTCGAGGGTGTAGCGCAGCGCGCCGGGGTCGAGGTTTTCACCCGTGCGCGACCCGGCGCCGATGCCGAGGTGGTAGAGCAGGACGTCGGAGGCGGTCCAGGAGAAGGTGCGGGCACCGAGGTCGGCGCCGATGGCCACCGAGGGATCAATGGGCACGGGCGACGTCCTCCGCTGCCAGGTAGCCGAACACGAGCGCGGGACCGATCGTCCCGCCGGGGCCGGGGTAGGTGTTGCCCATCACCGCGGACGAGACGTTGCCGGCGGCGTACAGGCCGGGGATGACGGTGCCGTCCTCGCGCAGCACCCGGGCCCGCTCGTCGGTGACGAGACCGCCCTTGGTGCCGAGGTCGCCGGGGACGATCTTCACGGCGTAGAACGGGCTCTTGGCGATCGGCGCGAGCGAGCAGTTCGGCTTGACCGTGGGGTCGGAGTAGTACTTGTCGTAGGCGCTCTCGCCGCGGTGGAAGTCCTCGTCGACGCCGCTGCGGGCGAAGCCGTTGAAGCGCTCGACGCTCGCCTCCAGCGCGCCCGCGGGCAGCCCCAGCGTGGCGGCGAGCTCGGTGAGGGTGTCCGCACGCACGACGACGCCCTCCTTGTACCAACGACCGGGGAAGGGCTGGCGGCCCGGCACGCCGGCGAACAGGTAGCGGTTGCGGTAGGTCTGGTCGAAGACCATGTGCGCCGGCACGTGGTCGACCCCCGTGGCCTGGCCCTCGTAGATCGCGTGCGTCGCCTCGACGTAGGGCAGCGCCTCGTTCATGAAGCGCCGGCCCGCGGAGTTCACGATGATCGAGCCGGGCAGGTTGCGCTCGGCCAGGCAGAACCACGCCCGCCCCGGGAGCGGGATGGTCGGGCCCCACCAGGCGTCGTCGAGGAGGTCGGTCGCGGCGCCTGCCGCGGTGCCCGCCAGCAGCCCGCCGCCGGTGTTGGACGCCGACCCGGTGGACCACTCGGTCGAGGTCGGCTGGGGGAGGAACTTCTCGCGCAGCTCCTGGCTGTGCTCGAAACCGCCGGAGCCGAGGATCACGCCGCGGCGGGCGCGGATCTCACGGCGCTGCTCCCCGCCGTCGGCCGAGCCCGTCGAGACGACGACGCCGACGACCCGGCCGTCCTCGACGAGCAGGTCCAGGAGGGCGGTCTCGTACTCCACCGGCACGCCGGCGTCGCGCAGGCCCTGGCGCAGCCCGATCGCGATGGCGTTGCCCATCGCGAACATCTTCTTGCCCGTCACCATCGCGAGCAGCCGCTTGAGCATCACCTTGACCATGGTCAGCGGGCCCTTGATCGTGCGCAGGCCGAGGCTGATCTTGCGGAAGTCCGCCTGGGTGACGATGAGGTTCGCCGGCGCCTTCGTGTACGCCGGGTGCAGCCGCTCCAGCTCCGCGCCGAGGAATCGCGCGTCCATCGGGACCGGCTCGACACTGCGCCCGCGCGGGCGGCCGCCGGGCTGCTCGGGGAGGTAGTCGGCGTACTCGGGGACCCAGGTGAACTCCAGCGGCGTGTGCTCGCGCAGGAAGTCGAGCACCTCGGGGCCGCGGTCGAGGTAGGTGTCGCGGCGGACCTTCGGCACCACGTCGCCGACGATCGCGTCGAGGTAGGTCTTGGCGGCCTCCTGGTCGCCGGCGTCGACCTGGCCGGCGGCGCGCAGCGCGTAGTTGCCGGGGATCCACACGCCGCCGCCGGAGCGGGCGGTGGAGCCGCCGAAGTACGGGCTCTTCTCGACCAGGACGGTGTCGAGGCCCTGCCGGGCGGCGGCGAGCGCCGCGGACATGCCGGCACCGCCGGCGCCGACCACGACGACGTCGTAGGAGTCCTTCATGGCAAAACTGTAACAGGTTCTACCCGTCGTCCGGGTGACCTGCCGCTCAGTGGAGGGGACGGGTGGCGGGACCCTCCAGCACCGCGCCGTCCGCCCCGAACCGCGAGCCGTGGAGCGGGCAGTCCCAGGACTCCTCGGTCGCGTTCCACGACAGCACGCCGCCCAGGTGGGTGCACAGCGGCGCGTCGTCACCGCGGAACGGGCGAGCCGCGTGGCCGCAGGCCATCTGCACGCCGACCTCGCCGTTGAAGAGCGCGGCCCGGCCCGCGGCGAGGGCCTCGCGCGGGGTCCAGCTGCGCAGTGCCCGCGCCCACGACGGCACGCTGCCGCCGAGCAGGTCGGCGGTGATCGCCAGGGCGGCGGCCGGCGCGGCCGTCAGCCCCCACTTGTCGAAGCCGGTCGCGACCTGGATCCGGTGGTCCCCGGGCAGGAGCGGGCCGACGTAGGGCAGGCCGCTGACCGGGGACTGGTCCTGGGCCGACCACACGTGGCGCACCTCGCTGCCGGGAAAGGTCTCGACCGCCCAGGACAACAAGGAGGCCAGCCGGCGCGGCGGGTCGCTGCGTCCGGTGACGTGGCCCGAGCCGCCCACCATCAGCAGCTCCTCGCCGTCGGCCGTGGCGACCGAGCGCAGGGAACGGGTCTGCTGGTCCGAGGAGAGGTGCATCCCCTCGGGCACCCACGGCGAGGACAGCGCGGCGGCGTAGGAGCGCTGCGGCTTGAGCCGGGCGAAGAAGGCGCCGCGGTCGAGGATCGGCTGGCCGCTCGCGAGGACCACCCGGTCCGCGTCGATCTCCGCCTGCTCGGTGCGGACGGCCACCCGGTCGCCGGACCGGTCGACGCCGAGCACCCGGGAGGACTCGAAGAGCGTCCCGCCCTCGGCCTCCAGGCTGCTCACCAGCGAGGACAGCAGGTCGAGCGCGTGCAGCTGGACCTGGTCCTCGATCCGCACGGCGCCGTGCACGTCGTAGGGCAGCTCGGTCTCGCGGGTCCAGGTCACGTCCAGCCCGCACGAGCGGGCAGCGGCGAGCTCGGCCCGGGCCCGGAGCTCGCCGAGCCGGGTGGTGGCGTACGTCGTCGCGTGCCCGGAGCGGTGGTCGACGCCGTGCTCGGCGCAGTAGTGGCGCAGCCAGGCCTGGCCCTCGCGGCTCGCCTCGACGTACTGCCGGGCGACGCCGAGCGGGTTCGTGCGGACCACCCGGCTCAGCTTCGTGCCCTGCAGGAGGCTGACCTTGCCGGTGGTGTGGCCGGTGGTGCCGTCGCCGACGCGCCGCGCCTCGAGCACCGCCACCGAGCGGCCGCCGCGGGCGAGCAGCAGGCCGGTGAGCAGGCCGGCGATGCCGGCACCCACCACCACGACGTCGTACGACGCCCGGCCGGTCGCCGCGGGACGCTGCTCCGGACGCGGCCGGTCGAACCAGACAGGGGTGCTGGAGGCGGGGATCGGGGTGTCCATGCAGGTTCGCTACCCGATGCGGCCCGGGACAGTAGTGTGCCTACATGGACCGCCGCATCTTCGGCATCGAGAACGAGTACGGCGTCACGTGCACGTTCCGGGGACAGCGCCGGCTCAGCCCGGACGAGGTCGCCCGCTACCTCTTCCGCAAGGTCGTCAGCTGGGGTCGCTCCAGCAACGTCTTCCTGCGCAACGGCGCCCGGCTCTACCTCGACGTCGGCAGCCACCCCGAGTACGCCACGCCCGAGTGCGACGACGTCGCCGAGCTGGTCACCCACGACAAGGCGGGGGAGCGGGTCCTGGAGGGGCTGCTGCTCGACGCCGAGCAGCGCCTGCACGACGAGGGCATCGCCGGCGAGATCTACCTGTTCAAGAACAACACCGACTCCGCGGGCAACTCCTACGGCTGCCACGAGAACTACCTGGTCAGCCGGGCCGGGGAGTTCTCCCGGCTCGCGGACGTGCTGATCCCGTTCCTGGTGACCCGCCAGATCATCGTCGGCGCGGGGAAGGTCACCCAGACGCCGCGGGGCACGTCGTACGCCGTGAGCCAGCGCGCCGAGCACATCTGGGAGGGCGTCTCCAGCGCCACCACCCGCAGCCGGCCGATCATCAACACCCGGGACGAGCCGCACGCGGACGCGGAGAAGTACCGCCGCCTGCACGTCATCGTCGGCGACTCGAACATGAGCGAGACGACCACGATGCTCAAGGTCGCCTCCTGCGACCTGGTGCTGCGGATGATCGAGGAGGGCGTGGTGATGCGCGACCTCACGATGGAGAACCCGATCCGCGCGATCCGGGAGATCTCCCACGACGTCACCGGCCGCCGCAAGGTCCGCCTCGCCAACGGCCGCGAGGCCAGCGCCCTGGACATCCAGGCCGAGTACCTCACCAAGGCCCGCGACTTCGTCGACCGCCGCGGCATCAGCACCCCCGTCATCGAGCGCTCGCTCGACCTGTGGGAGCGCACCCTCAAGGCCGTGGAGTCCGACGACCTCGGCCTGGTCGACCGCGAGATCGACTGGGTCATCAAGTGGAAGCTGATCGACCGCTACCGCGCCAAGCACGGGTTGCCGATGAGCCACGCCCGGATCGCCCAGCTCGACCTGGCCTACCACGACATCCACCGCGGCCGCGGCCTCTACTACTTGCTGGAGAAGCGCGGCGCGGTCACCCGGGTCACCAACGACCTCAAGATCTTCGAGGCCAAGTCGGTGCCGCCGCAGAACACCCGGGCCCGGCTGCGCGGCGAGTTCATCCGCAAGGCCCAGGAGCGGCGTCGCGACTTCACCGTCGACTGGGTGCACCTCAAGCTCAACGACCAGGCGCAGCGCACGGTGCTGTGCAAGGACCCCTTCCGGGCCTACGACGAGCGCGTCCAGCGCCTCATCGACGGCATGTGATCGCCGGCGCCGCCCGGTGCCGCCGGATTTCGGGTCCCATGGGTAAGGTTTGCGCGTGCTGCTGCGCCTGCGACGTCCCACGACCCTGCTCCTGACCGCTCTGCTGCCCGCCTCCCTGGCGCTGGCCGCGTGCGGCAGCGACGACTCCGAGCTCAAGGGCTTCGACGCCGTGTCCATCTCCGGCAAGGTCGGCGAGACGCCGAAGCTGGACTGGAAGGGCACCATGACCGCCGAGGCGGCGAAGTCGAAGGTGGTCACCAAGGGCGACGGCGCAGCCCTCAAGGACGGCGACATCGTCAAGGTCGAGTTCACCCTCGCCGACGGCTGGACCCACAAGGTCACCTACGACAGCTACCAGGACACCAAGCTGAGCCGGGTCGTCCGGATCGGCGCGAAGGCCGCGGACCCGACCTCGCTGTCCGACGTGCTCGCGCTCGGCCTCGACGGCCAGATCAAGGCCGGCCAGACCATCGGCAGCCGGATCGCCGTCACCGTCGGCAGCGACAAGGCCTTCGGCAACTACTTCGGCAGCCAGGCCGCGTCCCTGCTCGCCGACCTCGACATCGGCAACGAGGACGGCATGCTCTACGTCGCCGACATCGTCGGCCTCGCCAAGCCCGAGGGCGCCACCCAGGCCGCGCCCGCCTGGGCCCCGAAGGTCGTCGAGAAGGACGGCATCCCGACCGGTCTCGACTTCACCGGCGTCCCGGCCCCCAACGGCCAGCTCCGCGTCGCGGTGCTGACCAAGGGCACCGGCCCGGTCGTCAAGAGCGGCCAGGAGACGATCCTCAACTACGTCGGCCAGCTCGCCAAGGGCAAGAAGCCCTTCGACGAGAGCTTCACCCGCGGCGGGTTCACCGCGGTCCTGGGCGGTGCCCAGGCGAGCGTCGTCAAGGGCTGGTCGCAGGGCCTGGTGGGCCAGACCGTCGGCAGCCGGGTGATCCTGGAGATCCCGCCGAGCCTCGGCTACGGCAACAAGGCGCAGGGCACCGACATCCCGGCCAACTCCACGCTCTACTTCGTCGTCGACGTCCTCGACACCGCCAAGCCCGAGCCGACCCCGGCGCCGACCGGCGCCGCCTCGCCGTCGGGCTCGACGAGCGCGCCGGCCTCGCCGTCGGCGACGCCCTCGCAGTAGCGCCCCACAGGGCAGAATCGACCCCATGCCCGCACCCAAGAGCGAGCGGCTGCTCAACCTGCTGATCATGCTGCTCGTCCAGCGGCGCCCGATCGCCAAGGAGCGGATCCGGGAGCTGCTCTACCCCGACTCGCGCCCCGAGGCGTTCGAGAAGATGTTCGAGCGCGACAAGGACGAGCTGCGCAGCCTGGGCGTGCCCGTCGACGTGGCGACGATCGACCCGCTGTTCGAGGACGAGGTCGGCTACCGGATCCCGCCGGAGGCCTTCGCGCTGCCCGACGTCGAGCTGACGGCCGAGGAGGCCGCGGTGGTCGGGCTCGCCTCGCGGGTCTGGCAGCACGCGACGATGGCGCAGGCGACCTCCGACGCGGTGCGCAAGCTGTCCGCCGCCGGCATCGACGTCGACCTGGACGCGCTCGACATCGCCCAGCCGCTGCTCACCGCCGAGGAGCCCGGCTTCGAGACCTGCTGGCTGGCCGTGTGCGAGCGCACCGAGATCGCCTTCGACTACCAGCGCCCCGGCGCCGACGCACCGAGCACCCGGCGCGTCCAGCCGTGGGGCGTGGTCCGCTCCACCGGCCGGTGGTACGTCGTGGGCTTCGACCTCGACCGTCAGGCGGAGCGGGTCTTCCGCCTGTCACGGGTCCAGGGCGAGGTGCGCACGGTCGGCCTCCCCGGCGCCTACGACGTCCCGCCCGACACCGACGTGCGCGAGATCGCCCGCCGGCTGGCCCCGCCGAGCGCGACCGAGCACGCGGTGCTCCTGGTGCGTGCCGGTGCGGGCCACGGCTTCCGGCGCTCCGCGGCGCGGGTCGAGACCGGCGTACCGGGCCCCGACGAGCGGACCCGCTGGGACCGGGTCGAGCTGGTGCGCCCGGCGATCGGGCTCGCCGACGAGGTGCTGGCCCACGGTCCGGACGTGGTGCTCCTGGAGCCGCTCGCGGTGCGTGAGCAGGTCGTGGAGCGGCTGCGCCAGGTGGTCGCATGAGTCGCCACGCCCTGCCCGCCTCGGGCGCGCGCGACCAGGTCGCCCGGCTGCTGACGCTGGTCCCCTTCCTGCACCACCGCGACGGCGTACGCCTCGACGAGGCGGCCCGGCTGCTCGGCACCACCTCCGAGCAGGTGGTCCGCGACCTCAAGGTGCTCTTCATGTGCGGCCTGCCGGGCGGTCTGCCGGACGACCTGATCGACGTCGACATGGACGCGATCCAGACCGAGCAGGGCGGCGCGATCACCGAGGGCATGATCCGGGTGGAGAACGCGGAGTACCTCGCCCGGCCGCTGCGGCTGAGCGCCACCGAGGCCTCGGCGATCATCGTGGCGCTGCGGATGCTGCGCGACACCTCCACGGGTGACAACCGCGACCTGGTCGGCCGGGTCCTGGAGAAGCTGGAGGGTGCGGCGGCGACCGCGGGCGCGGCCCACGTGGACGTGACGCCCTCGCCGCGCGACGCCGAGCAGGTCGCGATCGTCGACCGGACCCGGGTGCTCACCGATGCGGCAGCCGCGGGCAAGCAGGTCCGGCTGACCTACTGGGTGCCCTCGCGCGACGAGGAGTCCGAGCGCCTGGTCGACCCGCGCGGGGTGGTCAGCCACGGCGTCTTCTCCTACCTCGACGCCTGGTGCCACCGGGCCGAGGGGGAGCGGTTGTTCCGGCTGGACCGGATCACCAAGCTCGAGGTGCTCGACACGCCCACCGCCACCGACCCCCGCCCGCCGCGCGACCTGAGCAGCGGGCTGTTCACCGACGTCGCGGGGGAGGACCACGTCGTGGTCACCCTGCGGTTGGCGCCGGAGGCCCGCTGGGCCACCGAGTACTACCCGGTCCGCACGGTGCGCACCGACCCCGACGGCTCGGCCGAGGTGGACCTCGTGGTCGTCGACCGGCGCTGGCTCGACCGGCTGCTGCTGCGCCTGGCGCCGTACGCCGTGGTGGTGCGGCCCGCAGAGTTCACCGACTCTTTCACGGCCCGTGCACAGGAGACCCTCAGCCTCTACGGGTGAGGGGGGCGTAGCATGGACGGAGTCCGTTGCACCTGAGAAGCGAGAGTTGGTCCGCACGATGTCTTCCCTGATCGGAATGCCCCAGGGCGCCGAGTGGCTCATCATCCTGGCGATCGTCGTCCTCGTGTTCGGTGCCGCCAAGCTGCCCGACCTCGCCCGAGGCACCGGCCAGGCGCTGCGCATCTTCAAGGCCGAGACCAAGGGCCTGCGCGACGACGACGAGGCCGCGCCCCCGGCGAAGCCGACCCCGCCGAGCCAGCTCGGTGTCGCCGACGACGTCGCCGAGGGCGAGATCGTCGACGAGCCCCGTGAGAAGAACGCCTGACCGACCCGCACCGCAGGTCTCTCCTCCATGTCGCTGACCGGGGTCGCCCGGCTGTTCCTCGGCAAGCCCCTCCACCCCGTCGGGACCGACGGCCGGATGGCGCTGTCCGACCACCTGCGTGAGCTGCGCGCCCGGCTGCTCAAGTCCGCCTTCGCCATCCTGGTGGCGTTCGTGGTCGCGCTGTTCTTCTTCGACCCGATCTTCGCGGTCATCAACGAGCCCTACCAGCAGGCTCGGGAAGCGCTCGGCGCCGATCGCACGATGGCCACGGCCAACGGCATCGGCGGGCCCTTCCTGCTCTACCTCAAGCTCTGCGGGATCGCCGCGGTGATCGCCACCAGCCCGGTCTGGCTCTACCAGATCTGGGCCTTCATCCTGCCCGGGCTGCACCGGGAGGAGAAGCGGTGGAGCCTGGTCTTCGCGCTGGTCGCGGGGCCGCTCTTCCTGGTCGGCATCGTGCTCGGCTACGTCACCCTGCCCAAGGGCCTGGAGATCCTGATCGGGTTCACCCAGGCGGACCTGACGAACCTGGTGGAGTTCAACGACTACCTGTCGTTCTTCGTGCGCACCCTGCTCGGCTTCGGGATCGCCTTCGAGATCCCGGTCTTCGTCGTCCTGCTGAACCTCGCGGGCATCGTCAAGGGCAAGTCCCTCGGCGCGCACCGACCGTGGATGATCGTCGGCACCTTCATCTTCGCCGCGGTGATGACGCCCTCCGGCGACCCGTTCACGATGACCTTCATGGCCGTCCCGATGGTGCTGCTGTTCCTCGTCTCCGAGGTGATCGCCCGCTACAACGACCGCCGCCGCGCCGGCAGGTCCGTCAACGCGGGGCTCTCGCCCGACGAGGCGAGTCCGCTCGACCTGTGAGCCGGGGATAGCCTTCACCCGTGCCCCGCGCCGTCGTCCTGACCAACCCGACCTCGGGGAAGGGGCGTGCCGGGCGGCTGCTCGACGAGGCGCTGCCGCGCTTCCACGGCGCCGGCTGGCAGACCACGGCGCTGACCAGCCGCAGCGCCGACGACGCCGCCGACCTGGCCCGCGTGGCGGTGGCCGAGCGGCCCGACGTGCTGGTGGTCTGTGGCGGGGACGGCATGGTCAACATCGCCCTGCAGGCGCTGGCCGGCACCGACGTGCCGCTCGGGGTGCTGCCGGCCGGGACGGGCAACGACTTCGCCCGCTACTTCGACGTCCCGCTCGGTGACGGCGCCGCGGCGGCCGGCCGGATCATCTCCGGACGCACCCGCACCATCGACCTGGCCCGGATCGGCGGGCGCTACTTCGGCGGGGTCCTGGCGGCCGGCTTCGACGCGGTCGTCAACGAGCGGGCCAACCGGATGCGCTGGCCCAAGGGGCAGATGCGCTACAACCTCGCCACCGTGGCCGAGCTGCGGACCTTCCAGCCGCTGCGCTACGTGCTCGAGCTCGACGGCGTCGAGCGGCACGTCGAGGCGATGCTGGTCGCGGTCGGCAACGGGCCGTCGTTCGGCGGTGGGCTGCGGATCACCCACGGCGCCGAGCTCGACGACGGCCTGCTCGACGTGGTGCTGATCAAGCCGCTCAGCCGGGTCCAGCTGTTGCGCACCTTCCCCCAGCTCTTCGACGGGAGCCACGTGAACCATCCGCAGTACGAGCACCACCGCGTCCGGCGGGTGACGGTGGCCAGCGCCGGCATCGTCGGGTACGCCGACGGCGAGCGCTTCGGCCCGCTGCCGCTCACTGTCGAGGCCGTCCCCGGCGCCGTGCGGGTGCGCGCATGAGCCGTCCGACCGAGGGCGAGCCGAGCGCCGCCGAGCGTTACGCGTCGTACCGCCGCGACAAGGGGCACCCGGTCTTCCGCGACTTCGCGGCCGGCTACGCCTTCCCGCTCGACGACTTCCAGGTCGAGGGCTGCAAGGCCGTCGAGGACGGCGACGGGGTGCTCGTCGCCGCGCCCACCGGCGCCGGCAAGACCGTCGTCGGGGAGTTCGCGGTCCACCTGGCGCTGGAGACCGGCCGCAAGTGCTTCTACACGACGCCGATCAAGGCGCTGTCGAACCAGAAGTACAGCGACCTCGTCGACCGCCACGGCGCCGACAAGGTCGGCCTGCTCACCGGTGACACCACGATCAACGGCGAGGCGCCGGTGGTCGTGATGACCACCGAGGTGCTTCGCAACATGCTCTACGCCCGCTCCCGGACGCTGGTCGGCCTGGGCTTCGTGGTCATGGACGAGGTGCACTACCTCGCCGACCGGGCCCGTGGCGCGGTGTGGGAGGAGGTCATCATCCACCTGCCGGAGTCGGTGTCGGTGGTGTCGCTGTCCGCGACGGTCTCCAACGCCGAGGAGTTCGGCGAGTGGCTGGAGACGGTGCGCGGCGCGACCCGCACGATCGTCGCCGAGCGGCGCCCGGTGCCGCTGTTCCAGCACGTGATGGTCGGCCGCCGCCTGCTCGACCTCTTTGCCTCCTCCGACGTGGACGCGGCCGCGGGCTTCGTCCGCGAGGGCGCTCCGGTCAACGACGAGCTGATGAAGCTCGCGCGCGACGACTGGGCCGCCAGCCGGCTCAAGGACCGCCGTACGCCGAAGGGCCAGCGTGGCCGCCAGGGTGGGCCCGGCAGCCGCAACGTCGGCAACGGGCGGCGGATCTGGATCCCGAGCCGGGTCGACGTCATCGACCAGCTGGAGCGCAAGAACCTGCTTCCGGCGATCGACTTCATCTTCAGTCGCGCCGGCTGCGACGCCGCCGTCAAGCAGTGCCTGGAGGCCAACCTGCGCCTCACCGACCCCGAGGAGCGCGACGAGGCGATCGCCTACGTCGAGCGCACCCTCGGTGGCCTGCCCGCCGACGACCTGCACGTGCTCGGCTACCACGACTTCCTCGACGCCGCCTCGCGCGGCATCGCCGCCCACCATGCGGGGATGCTGCCGGCGTTCAAGGAGTGCGTCGAGGAGCTCTACCTGCGCGGGCTGGTCAAGATGGTCTTCGCCACGGAGACCCTCGCGCTCGGCATCAACATGCCCGCGCGCACCGTGGTCCTGGAGAAGCTCTCGAAGTGGAACGGCGAGACCCACGCCGACATCACCCCGGGGGAGTACACCCAGCTCACCGGTCGCGCCGGCCGCCGCGGGCTCGACGTCGAGGGCCACGCGGTGGTGCTGTGGCAGCCGGGGATGAACCCGCGCGACCTCGCCGGGCTCGCCTCCACCCGGACCTACCCGCTGCGCTCGTCCTTCCGGCCGTCGTACAACATGGCGGTCAACCTGGTCCACGCCTACGGCCGCCACCGCGCCCGGGAGCTGCTGGAGCAGTCCTTCGCGCAGTTCCAGGCCGACCGCGCGGTCGTCGGCCTGGCCCGGCAGCAGCGCAAGGCCGAGGACGCCCTGGCCGGCTACGCCGAGGCCGCGCAGTGCCACCTGGGCGACTTCCTGGAGTACGCCGCCCTGCGGCGCCGGATCTCGGAGCTGGAGAAGGAGTCGAGCAAGGCCCGCCGGCACGACCGGCGCAGCGAGGCGGAGGCCTCGCTCGAACGCCTCCAGCCGGGTGACGTCGTCGTCGTACCGGTCGGGAAGTTCGCGGGCCCGGCGGTCGTCGTCGACCCGGGCCTGTCCGAGCACGGGCACCGGCCGCTGGTGATCACCGCCGAGCGCCAGGGCCGCCGGCTGGCGATGATGGACTTCCCGACGCCCGTCGAGCCGGTCGCCAAGATCAAGCTGCCGCGCAAGCTCGACCCGCGCAACCCGCACCAGCGCAAGGACGTCGCCCAGGCGGTCCGCGAGGCGGTGCGCGGCCTGCCGTTGTCGGTGACCCGGCCCAAGGCCGAGCGCGGCCCGGTCGACGCCGAGACCGCGCAGCAGATCGCCGCGCTGCGTGCCCAGGTCCGCGAGCACCCCTGCCACGGCTGTGCCGAGCGCGAGGACCACGCCCGGTGGGCCGAGCGCTACGCCAAGCTGGAGAAGGACACCCAGCTCCTGGCGCAGCGCATCGAGCGGCGCACCAACACCGTGGCGCGCACCTTCGACCGGGTCTGCGAGGTGCTGGAGGCGCTGGAGTACCTCACCGACGACGAGGTCACCGAGCGTGGTCGCGGCCTGATGCGGATCTACTCCGACCTCGACCTGGTCGCCGCCGAGTCGCTGCGCCTGGGGCTGTGGGACGACCTGTCGCCGGCCCAGCTCGGTGCCGTGCTCTCCGCGCTGGTCTACGAGGCGCGGCGGCCCGAGGACGGCCCGCCGAACGTGCCGGGCGGTGCGATCGGCACCACGATCGAGGAGATGACCCGGTTGTGGGGCGAGCTGGAGCGGCTGGAGCGCACGCACCGGCTCGACTTCCTGCGGCGCCCGGACGCGGGCTTCGCCTGGACGGCCTACCGCTGGGCGGAGGGGCAGGAGCTCGACGAGGTGATCACCCGCAACGACCAGACCGCGGGTGACTTCGTGCGCCAGATGAAGCAGCTCATCGACTTCGCCGGCCAGGTCGCCGACGCCGCCGCCGGGACGCCGGTGCGCGACACCGCGCGGCAGCTGGTCAAGCTGCTGCGGCGTGGCATCGTCGCCGCCGGATGACGCTGGTCGTCGCCGGCGCCGTCATCCTGCGCGCCGGCCGCCTGCTCGTGGTCAGCAAGCAGGCTGCACCCGATGTCTTCTACCTGCCCGGCGGCAAGCCGGAGCCGGGTGAGTCGCAGGAGCAGGCGATGCGGCGCGAGGTCCGCGAGGAGCTGGGTCTCGTGGTCGGTACGGCCACGCACTTCCTCGACGTCGAGGCGCCGGCCGCGATCGAGCGCGTCCCGATGCGGCTGACCGTCTTCCTGGCCGACACCGACGGCGAGCCGGTGCCGCAGGCGGAGCTCGCCGCGCTCGACTGGATCGGTGACGCCACGAAGCCCGGGCTCGGGCCGGCCATCCGCGACCACGTGGTGCCCGCGCTCGTCAGGGCGGGCCTGCTCGGGCCGAGCGCAGGCTAGGCGCCGGCGTCGCCCTCGGCGCCGCGGAGGCGGGCTGCGTAGTCCTCGCCGAGCGGCGAGAGCGCGACCACGGCCCGGCGCTTGTCGCCGGTGTCGACACGTCGTACGACGAGGCCGCGCTCGACGAGCCGGTCCATGTGCCGCGTCAGGCTCGCAGCAGCGACGACGGCCTGCGCCGCCACGTCCGCCATCCCCAGCCCGGGAGCCGCGCCGACCACGGCCAGGATCCGCCAGTGGTCCATGCTCAGCCCATGCTCGTCGAGCAGGGGCTGCAGGACGCGCCGCAGCCGGGCCTCGACCTGGCGCACGTGGACGGCCAGGCTCGGCGCCTCCAGCGCTGCCGGTGCGGACTGCGTCACGGCGCTCTCCTCGCTCGGATGCGTCACGAACTCTGGGACGACGCTGCCACGCCGCGGCGTCGGGCCTATCCTAGGCGGGATCACAAGAGACTCCGGTTGATCGCCTCGCCCGCAACGACGCCGGCGGCCGCAGCCCCGGCCCGCACGGAGGTCCCGTGCCCCGCACCCGCTCCGACGAGGTCCTGCCCGTCGCACTGGTCGTCCCGCTCCAGGGCCCGACCGGCATCTACGGGCCGTCCTGCCTCGCCTGCGCGGAGCTGGCCGCTGAGCAGCTGAACGCCGGCTCCGGGATCACCGGGCGCCGGGTCGAGCTCGTGGTCGTCGACGGTGGCCGCGCGCCGGAGGTCGTCGCCGAGGAGGTCGGTCGCCTCGTCGACAGCGGTCGGGTGGAGGCGGTGGCCGGTTGGCACATCTCCGCGGTGCGCCAGGCGATCACCCGCCGGGTCGGTGGGCGGGTCGTCTACGCCTTCGCCGCCATGCACGAGGGCGGCGACCCGACGCCCGGCGTCTTCATGATCGGCGAGCGTCCGATCAACCAGCTGCTGCCGGCCGCGCACTGGATGCGCGAGGAGCTGGGCGTCGGTCGCTGGGCGATCGTCGGCAACGACTACGTCTTCCCCCGGGTGACCGGTACGACGGCCCGCCTGGCCCTGCAGGACACCGCCTCGGAGGTCGTCAGCGAGACCTACGTGCCGCTCGGCACGAGCGACTTCGCGCCGGTCATCGCCGATCTCGCGCGACAGCCCGTGGACGGCGTGATCATGCTGCTGATGGGCCAGGACGCGGTCCACTTCAACCGCCAGTTCGCCCGGGCCGGCCTGACGGCCGCGCTGCCGCGGCTGAGCCCGGCGGTGGAGGAGAACACGCTGCTCGCCGCCGGTGCGCCGGCCAACGAGGGCCTCTACGCCGCAGCGGCGTACTTCGACGGGCTCGGGACCGCGGAGAGCTCGGCGCTGGCGCGGGACTACTACGCCCGGTGGGGCCGCTGGGCGCCGGCGCTCAACGCCGTCGGCGAGTCGTGCTTCGAGTCGATCATGTTCCTTGCCCGGGTCGGCGAGGTGTGCGGCTCGCTCACCGTCGGCGCCGCCTCCGCGCTGCCGAGCGGGCATTTCTACTCCAGCCCGCGCGGGCTGGTGCGCCTGGACGGCAACCTGCTCGACCAGGACGTGTACGTCGCCGCCGCGGACGGGCTGGAGTTCCGGGTCGAGCAGCAGATCGCGCGCGTGCACTGAGGCACCTCACCGCTCGCCGGTGACCTGCCGCCACACGGCGGCGAGCTCGGCCTCGTGCGCGTGGTGGCCCAGACGGCGCCACAGCACCGCGCCGGGGGTGGCGAGGTCGTAGCGGTCCGGGTCGTCGCCGGCCGGCAGGTCGGTGCCGAGGGCCAGCACCGAGGCGAGCACCCGGTGGCCGCCGAGCAGCAGAGCGGTCGAGGAGGGGCTGAGCGGGAGGTCCTCGACCAGCACCGGGCGGCCGTCGCCGTCGAGCACCGTGCTGGTCTGGCGCAGACGCCCGGGGCCCTCGCCGTAGCGGCCCAGCACCAGCACCTCGCGCAACAGGAGCCGGGCGTCGCGGCCGCAGCGCACCCGCAGCGAGCGGGACACGTCGGCGCCTTCGGACACCACGAACGGCAGGCCGGCCCAGGTGAGCCGGGCGCCCGCGCCGAGGTCGATCCGCACGTCCCACCGGGCGGTCCCGCCGCGCATGTCGAAGGCGACCGTGCCGCCGGGCTCCACCAGGTCGAGGCTCATCCCGGGATCGACGGTCACGTCGATCTCCACGGCGTCGCCGGCCAGCAGCAGGGCCCCCTCCGGGACCAGGGAGACCCGGGCCCGGTCCCGGTCGTGGGCCACCAGCACGGGGCGCACGACCGAGGCGGTCGCGTCCGACTGCGTGGTCGCGGTGCGCACCCGGCACCGGCCGGTCCCGGTGCCGGGGGAGACCCGCAGACGGGTCCGGCCCAGGCGCTCAGTGCTCGTGAGCATGGGCCGTCCCGTCGGCGTGCACGTGCCGCGCCATCGGCCCCGGGTCGACCGGCACCCAGGTGCCGGCCGAGTGCCCGGCGAGCATGCCGTCCACCCACGCCAGCAGGGCGTCGACCGAGGCACGGTCGTGACGCGACAACCCGATCACCGGGCGCCCGTCGCGGGCCTCGGTGGCGTCGGTGAGCATCCGTGGCACGTCGACGCCGACGTACGGCGCCAGGTCGGTCTTGTTGACCACGAGCAGGTCGGCGCGCTCGATGCCCGGCCCGCCCTTGCGCGCCACGTCGCCGCCTCCGGCGACGTCGAGCACGAAGACCTGGGCGTCCACGAGCGCGGGTGAGAAGGTCGCGGTGAGGTTGTCGCCGCCGGACTCGATGAGGACCAGGTCCAGCCCGGGGTAGTCCGCCTCCAGGGTCTCCACCTCGGCCAGGTTGGCGCTGATGTCGTCGCGGATCGCGGTGTGCGGGCACGCACCGGTCTCCACGGCCCGGATCCGTTCGGCGGCCAGCACGCCCGAGGAGCGCAGGAAGCGGGCGTCCTCGTCGGTGTAGATGTCGTTGGTGACCACGGCCAGGTCGAGCCGGCTCGAGAGCTCGCGGCACAGCAGCGCGATGAGCGAGCTCTTGCCGGTGCCGACGGGTCCGCAGATGCCGAGCCGCAGCGGGCGGGCGGCGCGATGGGTGTGCTCAGGCACGGAACAACCTCCTGGTGGTGCGGGCATGGGCCTGTGCCCACGCCTCGATCTGGGGAGAGGCCACCGCCGGGATCTCGGCGGGGTCCTCGATGCCGGCGACGGCGCTCACCACGTCCTCGACGGCCGGCAGCGCGCCGGCCACCCAGCCGGTGGCGACGGCCGGGTCCAGCGGCAGCAGCTTGAGCGCCGCGGCGCAGACGGTCTGCACGTCGTCGTACGCGACCAGGCGGGCGACCTGCTCGGCGTCCAGGCCGAGGAGTCCCGCGAGGGCACCGAGCACGGTGGCCCGGCCCGGAGCGTCCGGGAGCCCGACGCCTTCGATCGCGGGCCACAGGCCGCGGGCCAGCCGGAGCAGGGACACCGCCTGGGTGCGCGAGACCGCGCGCAGCGCCGGCGTGACGGTGCGCGCCTGCCACGCCAGGTCGACGTCCCCCAGGCTGCCGCCGTCGACCACGCGACGCCGCGCCGCGACGGCGGTCCCGGCCTCGGTCCGGGTCGCCCCGAGCAGCCGCGCCCGCAGGTACGACGGGACGTCGGCAGCACCGAGGCCCGCCATCACCGCGCCCTCCAGGCTGCCCGACTGGGTGTGCCCGCCGACGGGCAGGCGCGCGTCGGCGAGCAGCAGCAGGAGGAGCTCGGGGTGGGGCACGGCGCTCAGAACATCGCGTAGAGCTGCGCCAGCGGCAGGTCCGTGGCCGGGGAGGGGACGACCCGCTCGCCCTCGACGTCGATCGCGAAGGTCTCCGGATCGATGTCGATGCGCGGGAGCGCGGTGTTGTTGACCATGTCCGCCTTGGTCACCGCACGGGTCGGACGCAGTGGCACGAGCCGCCGGCGCAGCCCGAGCCGGTCGGCGAGCCCGTCCGCGAGCGCCGCGGGGGAGACGAAGGTGACGCCGTGGCGGCTGCCGTCCTCGACCAGGGTGGGCCGCATCAGCACCGGCTGCGGTGTCGGGATCGAGGCGTTCGGGTCCCCGAGCGCACCCCACACGAGGGTGCCGGACTTCATCACCACCTGCGGTCGGATGCCGAAGAAGCGCGGGTCCCACAGCACCAGGTCGGCCAGCTTGCCGGGCTCGACCGAGCCGACCTCGTGGTCGATGCCGTGCGCGACGGCCGGGTTGATCGTGTACTTCGCGACGTACCGGCGGGCCCGGGCGTTGTCCGCCGGACCCGCGGCGAGGTCGCCGTGCGCGCCGTACCGGTGCTTCATGACGTGCGCGACCTGCCAGGTCCGGCAGACCACCTCTCCGACGCGCCCCATCGCCTGGGCGTCGGAGGAGGTGATCGACAGCGCCCCGATGTCGTGGAGCAGGTCCTCGGCGGCGATCGTCGTGGCCCGGATCCGGGACTCGGCGAAGGCCAGGTCCTCGGGCACCTGCGGGTTGAGGTGGTGGCAGACCATGAGCATGTCGAGGTGCTCGGCCACCGTGTTCACGGTGTGCGGCAGGGTCGGGTTCGTCGAGCCGGGGATGACGTGCGGCAGCGAGGCGACGGTGAGGATGTCCGGCGCGTGGCCGCCGCCGGCGCCCTCGGCGTGAAAGGCGTGGACCCCGCGCCCGCCGATGGCGCCGATCGTGGACTCGACGTACCCCGCCTCGTTGAGGCTGTCGGAGTGCAGCGCGACCTGGAGGCCGAACTCGTCGGCCGCGCGCAGCGAGGCATCGATCGCGGCCGGGGTGGCGCCCCAGTCCTCGTGGACCTTGTACGCCGCGGCGCCGGCCAGCGCCTGCTCGGCCAGCCCCCCGGCACTGACCGTGTTGCCCTTGCCCATCAGCAGGATGTTGAGCGGCAGCGTGTCGAGCGCGCGGTGCACGGCGGCGAGGTGCCAAGCACCCGGCGTCACCGTGGTCGCCTTGGACGCCTCCGAGGGACCGGTGCCGCCCCCGCCGATGGTCGTGATGCCGGTGGCCAGCGCCTCGACGAGCTGTGAGCGGGACAGCAGGTGGACGTGGATGTCGATGGCGCCCGCGGTGAGGATCTTCCCCTCCCCGGAGACCACGTCGGTGCCCGGACCGATGACGAGGTCGGGGTGCACGCCGTCGGCGACGTCCGGGTTGCCCGCACGCCCCAGCGCGACGATCCGGCCCGCGCGGATCCCGACGTCGGCACGCACCACGCCCCAGTGGTCGAGCACCAGGGCATTGGTGACCACCGTGTCCAGGGCGCCCTCGGCCGAGGTCCGGGTGGACTGGGCCATCGACTCGCGAATCGACTTCCCGCCGCCGAAGACCGCCTCCTCGCCCCCGACGGTGAGGTCCCGCTCGACCTCGATCCACAGGTCGGTGTCGCCGAGGCGGACCTGGTCGCCGACGGTCGGCCCGTACAGCGCGGCGTACGCCGCCCGGGAGATCTCAACCATCGAGGGCGCCGTTCCCCTCGCGCACCTGGATGCCCGGGACCACGCGGGCGCCTCGCAGCGCGACGGCCGCCACCTCCTGGGAGGCACCGGGCTCGAAGCGCCGCGACGTACCTGAGGGGATGTCGAGGCGGAAGCCGTGCGCGGCCGCCCGGTCGAAGGCGAGGGCCGGGTTCACATCGGGCAGGTGCACGTGCGACCCGATCTGCACCGGCCGGTCGCCGGTGTTGGTCACCACGAGCTCGAGGCGCTCGGCGGGGGAGCGGTCGCCGTTCAGCACGACCGTCCCCTCGCCCGTCCGGACGGCGCCCGGTCCGTCGGTCACGATTCCCATCTGCGGCTCCTCAGGCGATCGGGTGGTGGAGGGTGACGAGCTTGCGCCCGTCGCGGAAGGTGGCCTCGACCTGGACGTCGACGAGCATCTCGGCGACGCCGGCCATCACCTGGTCGCGGGTCAGCACGTCCCGGCCCCGCTCCATGAGGTCGGCGACCCGGGCGCCGGCCCTGGCCTCTTCGATGACCCAGCAGGAGAGCAGGGCGACGGTCTCGGGGTAGTTCAGGAGCACGCCTCGAGCCAGGCGGTCGCGGGCGACCATCCCGGCGACGCTGAGCAGCAGCTTCTCGGTGTCCGCGGGGGTCAGGTGCATCGGCTCAGACCGCCATCGCCGCGCGGACCGCTTCCAGCGCCCCGGGACCGCCCTCACCGCTCGAGGTCACCCGGCCGGACTCGAGGACGTAGTACGAGTCCGTGCTCCGCAGCGCGAACCCCACGTGCTGCTCGACGAGGAGCACCGAGAGGTCGCCGCGCGCGGTCAGCGCGGTGATGACGGCCTCGATCTCGGCGACGACATTGGGCTGGATGCCCTCGGTCGGCTCGTCGAGGATGAGCAGGCGCGGCCGGGTCAGCAGGGTGCGCGCGATCGACAGCTGCTGGCGCTGGCCGCCGGAGAGCAGCCCGGCCCGGCGGGCGAGCAGGTCGCCCAGGGCCGGGAAGGTGTCCAGCACGCCGTCGATCGCCGCCTTGTCGGTGGTGACGAGCTGGAGGTTCTCCAGGGTCGTCATCTGCGGGAACGACAGCTGGCCCTGCGGGACGTAGCCGACGCCGCGCCGTACCCGCTTGTTGGGGCGCAGCCGGGTCACGTCCTCGCCGTCGACGAGCACCTGGCCGCGCATCACCGGCAGCAGCCCGACGGCGACCCGCAGCAGTGTGGTCTTGCCCGCGCCGTTGTGGCCCATCACCGCGACCGCGCCGCCCTCGGGCACCACCAGCGAGACGTCCTCCAGCACCCTGGTCCGGCCGTAGCCGGCCGTCACCCCGCGCAGCTCAAGCATGGTCGGTCTCCTCGATCGGGTCGGGGGTGCGGCCCAGGTAGACCTCCTGGACGCGTGGGTCGGCCTGGATCTCGGCCACCGATCCCTCGGCCAGCACCTTGCCGGCGTGCAGGACGGTGACGACGTCGGCATAGCTGCGCACGAACTCCATGTCGTGCTCGATGACGACGATGGTGCGCTCGCGGCCGATGCGGCGCAGCAGGTCGCCGGTCTGCTCGCGCTCCTCGGCGCTCATCCCGGCGACCGGCTCGTCGAGCAGCATCACCCGGGCGTCCTGCACGAGCAGCATGCCGATCTCGAGCCACTGCTTCTGCCCGTGCGCCAGCACCCCCGCCGGTTTGTCCCGCAGGTGGGTCAGACCGATCGTCTCGAGCGCTTCCTCGACGTACGCCGGGGTGCCACGGCGGGCCAGCAGCATCCGCCAGGCCGGGCGGTGGATCCCACCGGCGATGTCGAGGTTCTGCAGCACCGACAGTCCCTCGAACACCGTCGCGGTCTGGAAGGTCCGCCCGATGCCGGCGCGCACGATGCGGTGGGACTTGGTGCGCAGCAGGTCCTTGCGTCGGTAGCGCACCAGCCCGGTGCCGGGCACCAGCCCGGTCACCGCGTCCACCAGGGTCGTCTTGCCCGCGCCGTTGGGCCCGATGAGGAAGTGCAGGCGGCCCTGCAGCAGGGTCAGGTCGACCGCGTCCACCGCGGTGAAGCCGTCGAAGGAGACGGTCAGCCCGCGCACCTCCAGGTAGTCGTCGTTCACGACGTCACCGCCTTCTGCTTGCGCAGCCGCGCCGTCACCTGCGACCACGCGCTGCCCAGCCCCGCGGGGAAGAACAGGATGACCACGATGAACAGCAGGCCGAGGAAGTAGGTCCACTGGTCGGGGAAGGACTCGGAGAGCGAGGTGCGCCCGTAGCCCACCGCCAGCGCGCCGAGGGCCGGGCCCAGCAGCAGCGCACGTCCACCGAGCGCGACACCGGCGATGAGCAAGATCGAGGCCGTCGCGTCGACGTCCGAGGGGGAGATGATCCCGGTGATCGGCGCGAAGAGCGCACCGCCGATGCTCGCCATGATCGCGGCGACCACGAAGGCGACCAGCTTGATGTTCGCCGGGTCGTGGCCCAGGAAGCGGACCCGCTCCTCGGCGTCCCGGGTGGCGACGAGCAGCTCGCCGAAGCGGCTGCGGTAGAGCTGCCAGACCACGAGCAGGCAGACGATGAGCGCGCCCGCGGCGATCGTGTAGATCATCCGCTTGTTGACCGGGTCGTAGAGGTTGTAGCCGAAGAACTGGGTGAACTGGTTGAGGCCGTTGAATCCGCCGGTCTGCTTGATCGTCGCCACCAGCAGGGTGGCGAAGGCGACCGCGAGCGCCTGGGTGAGGATCGCGAAGTAGGCGCCCTTGACCCGTCGCTTGAAGATCGCCCAGCCGAGCACGGTCGCCGCCACGGCGGGGACCGCGACGATGGCGAACAGGGTGAAGGCGCCGCTGCGGAACGGCTCCCACCAGCCGGGCATGGTGCCGTCGCCGTAGAGGACCATGAAGTCGGGGATGGCGTCCGGGCCGCCGGTGGCCATCGCGGCCTCCAGCTTGAGGTGCATCGCCATGGCGTAGCCGCCGAGCCCGAAGAAGACGCCCTGGCCCATGACGAGCATGCCGCCGCGACCCCACGCGAGACCGATGCCGACGCCTGCGATGGCCCAGCAGACGTACTTGCCGAGGTTGTTGAGCCGGAACGGGCTGAGCACGGCGGGAGCCACCACGATGAGGACGACGGCCAGGACCGCGATCGCCAGCAGCGGGGCCCAGGTCCGCGCGCTCGCCTGCAGGTGCTTCATGCGAGACCTCTCGTCCGGACGGTGAACAGGCCCTGGGGCCTGAGCTGGAGGAAGACCACGACCAGGGCGAAGGTGAGGACCTGCGCCAGGCTGGAGCTGAACCAGTCGGTGAAGTAGGCGCCGACCACGCCGACCACGAAGGCCGCGATGACCGTGCCCTTGAGCTGGCCGAGGCCGCCGGCCACGACCACCAGGAACGCCGAGATGATGTACGTCGTCCCGAGGTTCGGGTTCGTCCCGGAGATCAGCGAGACGGCCACGCCGCCCACCCCGGCCAGGCCGGAGCCCACGAAGAAGGTGACCCGGTCGACCGCGCGGGTGGAGACGCCCATGGTCTCGGCGAGGTCGCGGTTCTGCACGGTGGCACGGATCTGGCGACCGTAGGCGGTGTACTTCAGCAGCGCGCCGAGCCCGGCGAGGGCCGCGACGGCCAGCAGGATGGTGAACATCTGCCGGTAGGGCCAGTGGTAGCCGAAGACGTCGACGTTGCCGTCGAGCCAGCCCGGGGTGTGCACCGGGTCGCCCTGGGCGCCGAAGACGTCCTTGGCCAGCTGCTGCAGGAGCAGGCTCACGCCGACCGTCACGAGCAGGGTGTCGAGCGGGCGGCGGTACATCCACTGGATGATCGCCACCTCGAGCAGCAGGCCGAGCGCGCCCGCGACGAGGAACGCGGCGGGCAGCGCGACCAGCAGGGAGAGGTCGGTGTTCGTGACGACCTGCTGGGTGAGGTAGGTCGTGTAGGCGCCGGCCATGAGGAACTCGCCGTGCGCCATGTTGATGACGCCCATCTGTCCGAAGGTGAGGGCGAGGCCGAGCGCGGCGATGAGGAGCAGGGCGCCGGTCGCCGTACCGGCGAGCAGCGGGGTGGTGAAGGCATCCACGGCGGAGGGTCTCCTGAGGGCAGTGCCCGGGGATGCCGCGCTGCGCGAGCGCGGCACCCCCGGGAGGGGAGGGTGTGCTGGACCGGCGGTGCCGGCTCAGGTCACTTGCCGCTCGGGTCCCACCAGTCGTAGCCCTTGAGGAACGGGTCGGGCTCGATGGGTGCGTCCGAGGACCACACGACGTCGAACTGGTTGTCGGAGTTGATGCGCCCGATCAGCCCGGTCTTGGCGATGTGGTGGTTGTCGCCGTCGATGGTGACGGTGCCCTCGGGCGCGTCGAAGCTGACGCCGTCGGCACTCTCGTTGATCTTGTCGACGTCGAAGGAGTCGGCCTTCTCGACGAGCGCCTTGTACAGGTACAGCGAGGTGTACGCCGCCTCCATCGGGTCCGAGGTGGGCCGCTTGGCGCCGTACTTGGACTGGAAGGCCTTGATGAACTTCTCGTTCGCCGGGCTCTTGACCGACTCGAAGTAGTTCCACGCCGCGAACTGGCCGGTGACGTCCTTGCCCATCGCCGGCGCCTCCTCCTCGGCGATCGAGACCGAGATGATCGGCGAGGTGGCCGGGCTCAGGCCCTGCTCGTAGTAGGCCTTGATGAAGCCGACGTTGGAGGAGCCGTTGATCGTGTTGAACACGAAGTCCGGCTTGGCCTTGACGATCTTCGAGACCTGGGTGGTCCAGTCGTCGTCGTCGAGCGGGACGTACTCCTCGCCCACGATCTCGATCCCGAGCTCCTTGGCGTACTGCTTGATGATCTTGTTGGCGGTGCGCGGGAAGACGTAGTCGGAGCCGGCGAGGAAGAGCGTCTTGACGCCCTTCGACTTCAAGAAGTCCATCGCCGGGATGATCTGCTGGTTGGTGGTCGCGCCGGTGTAGTAGATGTTCTTCGAGGCCTCCAGGCCCTCGTACTGCACCGGGTAGAACAGCAGGCCGTTGTCCGCCTCGACGACCGGCAGCATCGCCTTGCGCGAGGCGGAGGTCCAGCCGCCGAAGACGGCCGCGACGCAGTCACCGGTCAGCAGCTTCTCGACCTTCTCGGCGAAGACGGCCGGGTCGCTGGCGCCGTCCTCGACGACCGGCTCGATCTTCTTGCCGAGGATGCCGCCGCTGGCGTTGATCTCCTCCGCCGCCATGGCGAGCGAGTCGCGAACGGTCTGCTCGCTGATCGCCATGGCTCCCGAGGTGGAGTTGAGGAACCCGAGCTTGATGGTGTCGCCGGAGGTGTCGACGCAGCTCTCGGCTGCGCTCGACTCCCCGGACTTGGAGCCCCCGCAGGCGCTCAGGCTGAGCGCTGTGGTGAGCGCGAGGACGGTGCCGGTCGCTAGACGGGCGCGGGAAATCGTCACGTGGGACAACCCTTCGGTCATCGCACCCGCCCTCTCGGGAGGCAGGTGCTGGGCCATGGGGCACGGCGCCGGGCCCCGGTGACGACGAACCTAGGAAGGGCTGATTTCGAACTAGTACCAAATGGAATGAAATCGGTGTTACACGGTGCGCGCAGCTCCGAGCTTCTCCAGCACGCCCGTGAGCCGGGCCACCGGGCTCGTCAGTCCCCACCGCTCGGCCAGCGCCTCGAGGCCCTCGGGGTCGGCCGGCGTGGCCGGCAGGGCGAGCGCGTCGCCCCGCGGCAGGTCGATGTCGCGGGCGACGGCGACCACCCGCGGCGCCACCTCCAGGTACGGCGCCGCGTCCTTGATCTTCGTCCGCGGTCCCGGCCCCAGGTCGCTGCCCGGGTCCTCGGCCGCGGCGCGGATGCCGGCGATGTCGTCGTACTTCTGCAGCAGGCTGGCCGCGGTCTTCTCGCCCACGCCCTTCACGCCGGGCAGGCCGTCGGAGGCGTCTCCGCGCAGCGTCGCGAAGTCGGCGTACTGGTCGGCGCGCACGGCGTACTTCTCCAGCACCCAGGCCTCGTCGACCTTCTCGTGCCGCCCGACTCCGCGGCCGACGTACAGGATGCGGACCTGGGCCGCGTCGTCGACGAGCTGGAACAGGTCGCGGTCACCGGTCACCACGTCGACCGGCAGGCCGGCACCGGTGGCGAGCGTGCCGATCACGTCGTCGGCCTCGTAGCCGGGGGCGCCGACCACCGCGATGCCGAAGGCGGCGAGGACCTCGCGGATCACCGGGACCTGCAGCTCCAGCGGGTCCGGCACCTCCTCGACGTCCGGTGCGCCGGCGATCTCGGCGACCACCCGGTGCGCCTTGTACGACGACAGCAGGTCCACCCGCCACTGGGGGCGCCAGTCGTCGTCCCAGCAGCAGACCAGGTGCGTCGGCTCGTACTGCTCCGCGAGGCGGGAGATGTAGTCGAGCAGGCCGCGCACGGCGTTCACGTTGGTGCCGTCGGGGGAGAGGATCTCGGGGGATCCGAAGAAGGCGCGGAAGTAGAGGCTGGCCGTGTCGAGCAGCAGGAGGCGCTGTGTCGTGGTCGTCATCGAGAGGGAGCATATTGCCTCTTCGTGACCGGATGGTGGCGCGTCGCCGTCGGATCGCACCGGTCGCCGCTAGGGTGGCCCGCGTGAGTCAGAGCAACGGTCCCGCGGTCGAGTCGACCGACCGGCAGATCCTGGAGCTCCTGGCCAAGGACGGGCGGATGTCCTACACCGACCTCGGACGCGCGACCGGTCTCTCCACCTCGGCCGTGCACCAGCGGGTCAAGCGGCTCGAGCAGCGCGGCCTGATCCTGGGCTACGGCGCGACGGTCAACTACGCCGAGATCGGTCTGCCGCTCACCGCCTTCATCGCGATCCGCCCGATCGACCCTTCCGCGCCCGACGACTGCCCGGAGCGGCTCGTCGACATGCCGGAGATCGAGTCCTGCTGGTCGGTGGCGGGGGCGGAGTCCTACGTCCTCAAGGTGCGCACCACCTCGCCCGCCGAGATGGAGAGCCTGCTCGCCCGGATCCGCTCCGTCGCGAACGTCTCCACGCGCACCACGATGGTGCTCTCGACGTACTACGAGAACCGCCCGGTCCGCTGACCGGCGCCTCGACGTTCCGTCGGCGTGGCGCGGCGCGACACGCCGGTTCTACCGGCGAATTTCTGAGATTTTTCCGCTCCGACGGGGGCTTCCTGACCTGCGAGAACACGTATCACCGCAGGTCAGCAGCCGGTTGACAGCGCCGGTCAGGGTGACCAAAGTACGGAACCGTTCGCTCGTGCAGGTCGTGGCCGGCGGACCGACGTCCGAGTGGCCGTCACGTCGGGGGAGTCGCACCAGCTCCACCCGGACACGGTTCGCGGAGGTCGGTTCGCACCTCGAGAGCGGACCGGAGGGGCTCGGGGTCGCCCTAGACAACGTCGCGCGCATCGGCAGCCAGCCGGGAGCCGGGATGGTCCGAAGGCACCCTGGGCTCCTCCGCGCCTGAGGGCCGCGACCGTTCCTCGGTGGGCCGACTAGGCTTCCGGCGTGCTGCAGCGCTCGTTCCTCGCGGTCCTCGGAGGATTCCTCCTCACCGCGTCCTTCGAGCCGCTGGCCCTGCCGTGGCTGCTGCCCTTCGGCGTCGCCTGCTTCGCGCTGGTCACCCGCGACCTGACCGTACGACGCGCCGGCCTGGTCGGCCTCGCGTTCGGGGTCGCCTTCTACTTCACCCACATCGCCTGGATGCGGACGTCGATCGGCCCGGACGCCTGGGCGGCGCTGGCGGGCATCGAGGCGGCGTTCTACGGGCTGCTGGGGCTCGCTACGCCGGTGCTGCGGCGGCTGCCGTGGTGGCCGGTGTGGCTGGCCGCGGCCTGGACCACGATGGAGACGGTCCGCAGCGGGTGGCCGTTCAGCGGGATGCCGTGGGGGCGGCTGTCGTTCGCGGCGATCGACACCCCGGCGGCGCCGATGGTGGCCTACGTCGGGATGACCGGGCTGTCCTTCCTCCTGGCGCTGCTCGGCTTCCTGCTCGCGCGCGCGGTCGAGGAACGCACCCTGCCGCACGTGGCCGGTGTGGTCGGGCTGCTCGCCCTCTTCGTCCTGCCCGCCGTCCGGCCGTTCACGGTCGAGGAGAGCGGGTCGGCGACCGTCGCGGTCGTCCAGGGTGACGTGCCGGGGCCGGGCAACGACATCCTCTTCGACCCCGAGGGCGTCACCGAGAACCACGTGGACGCGACCGTGCAGCTCGCCGAGGACGTGGTGACCGGCAAGCGGCCGCGCCCGGACTTCGTGCTGTGGCCGGAGAACTCCACGGCGGTGGACCCGTTCTCCGACGTACCCGTCAACTCGATGATCCTGCGTGCGGTCGCGGCCGTGCAGGTGCCGGTCGTGGTCGGGGCGATCGTCGACGACGGCCCGAAGCACATCCTCAACCAGGGCATCGTGTGGGACCCCGTGTCGGGACCGGGGGAGCGCTACACCAAGCACCACCCGGTGCCGTACGGCGAGTACATCCCCTTCCGCGACATCTGGGACCCCAAGTTCGGCCAGCTCGGCCTGATCACCCGTGACATGAAGAGCGGCACCAGCACCGAGCCGCTGCGGGTGGCCGGGATCCCGGTCGCGGACGCGATCTGCTTCGACGTCGCCTACGACGACGTGATGCCCCCGCAGGTGCGGGCCGGCGCCGAGCTGCTCACTGTGCAGACCAGCAACGCGAGCTTCATCTTCACCCACCAGATCGAGCAGCAGTTCGCGATCACCCGGCTGCGCGCGATCGAGGCGGGGCGCTGGCTGACGGTCGCCTCGACCAACGGGCGCACCGGCATCATCCGGCCCGACGGCTCGGTCGTCGCCACCGCGTCGACCCGCACCACCGACGTCCTGGTCGAGCAGGTGGGTCTCAGCACCGACCTCACCCCGGCCATGCGGCTGGGCGCCTGGCCCACCCGGTTGTTCATCGGATCGACCCTTGGCGCTCTTGTCGCTGGTGCCATCGCGTACCGTCGAGGGCGAGAGTTTGCCGGACCTGTGCACGTTCCGGCGAAGGAGCCCACCGATGCTTGCTGACCACACCTCCGACCTCGGCCGAGTCGTGATGGTCGTCCCGACGTACAACGAGGCGGCCAACATCGCCTGGATCGTCGGGCGGTTGCGCGCCGCGCAGCCCACCGTGGACGTGCTCGTCGTCGACGACGGCTCCCCGGACGGCACCGGCGGCATCGCCGACGGCCTCGCGGAGGCGGACAGCCAGGTCCACGTCCTGCACCGCACGAGCAAGGGCGGTCTCGGCGCGGCGTACCTCGCCGGCTTCGGGTGGGCCCTCGACCGCGGCTACGACGTGATCGGCGAGATGGACGCCGACGGCTCGCACCAGCCCGAGCAGCTGCAGCGGCTGCTGAGCGGCCTGCTGTCGGCCGACCTGGTCATCGGCTCGCGCTGGGTCCCCGGCGGCTCCGTCGTCAACTGGCCCTGGCAGCGCGAGGCGCTCTCGCGCGGCGGCAACCTCTACGTGCGGATGCTGCTCGGCATCACCATCCGCGACGCGACCGCGGGCTACCGACTGTTCCGTCGCACGACGCTGGAGAAGATCCACCTCGACGAGGTGCGCTCGACCGGCTACGTCTTCCAGACCGACCTCGTCAGCCGCACCCTGCACGCCGGCCTGACCGTGCGTGAGGTGCCGATCGAGTTCGTCGAGCGGGTGCGCGGGGAGTCCAAGATGAGCGGCCAGGTGGCGCTGGAGTCCCTCAAGCGGATCACCGCCTGGGGCCTGCGCGAGCGCTGGCAGCAGCTCAAGGGCCGGCCCACGGCCGGCCGGGAGCTGGTGTCGACCCGATGAGACCGAGGGAGCGATGAGCCGCCGTGGGCGGCGGGTGGCGGCGCTGCTGCTGCTCGTCTTCCTGGTGGTGCCCGTCCTGGAGATCTACGTGCTCATCCAGGTCGGGCAGGTCATCGGTCCCTGGTGGACGATCCTGCTGCTCGTCCTCGACAGCATCCTCGGCACCTGGCTGATCAAGCGCGAGGGGCGGCGGGCCTGGGACGCGCTGCGCGAGCGGGTCGAGACCGGCCGGATGCCGCACCGCGAGCTCGCCGACGGCGCCCTGATCGTGCTCGGTGGCGCGCTGATGCTCAGCCCCGGCTTCGTGACCGACGCCTTCGGCATCCTGCTGATCCTGCCGTTCACCCGGCCGCTGTTCCGCAGCCTGCTGACGTCGTACGCCGTCTCCCGGGTCAGCATCCGTGCCTACCCCGGCGCGGGTGGCCCCGGAAATGCCACTCGCCCCGGACCGGATGTGGTCCAGGGCGAGGTGGTCGAGGAGGACTAGCCTCCGCGGGGCTCAGGCCTTCGCGGGCTTCTTCTTGCGCGCGTTGGCACGGTGCAGGTGGGCCGGGCCGATCTCTCCGCCGCGCAGCAGCTCCAGCCGCTCGGTCAGGATCTCCTCGAGCTCCTTCTCCGAGCGCCGCTCGAGCAGCATGTCCCAATGGGTGCGCTGCGGCTTCTCGACCTTGACCTCGCGCTCGATGCCCGCCGTGCTCTCGGCCTCCAGGCCGCAGCGCGGGCACTCCCAGATCGCGGGGACCTCGGCCTCGATCGACATGGTGATCTCGAAGTCGTGACCCTGGGGACAGCGGTAGCCCACCTGCTGCCGGGCCGCGAACTCGATGCCACGCTCGTCCTCGAACGACTGGCCCCCCAGTCGGGCGCCGCGCAGTGTCCGCTCAGCCATACGACATCCACCTCCCGTGTTTCGTCTCGATCTGACAACGCTACCCGGGCCGAAAAAGTTCCAACCATAAGCGATTGTCAGATCAGATCACAGTGCCAGATCGGCCACCGGACCGCGAATCGGAGGCGGAACCTCAGATGACGGCCGGCCGCTCGTTCCCGGCCTCCCGGATCCCTCGTTCGGTATCCACGCGGAGCAGGATCAGACCACCCAGGACGAAGAACACGACGAGCGCGAAAAGGGCAGGACGGTAGGAGTCGGTGACCTGGTAGACCAACCCGAAGGTCAGCGTCCCGAACCACGAGGTCCCGCGGTCCATGGCGTGGTAGAGGCTGAAGTACTCCGCCTCCTTGCCGCGCGGGATGAACAGCGAGAAGTAGGAGCGTGCGAGCGCCTGGGTGCCGCCCAGCACGATCCCGATCGCCACGCCGAGGACCAGGAAGGGCACGAGCTGGCCGTCCGGTACGACGAGCGCGGCGGTCACGATCACCATCCAGCCCGCGATGCCGGCGAGGATCACCCGCTTCGCGCCGTGGCGGGCGGCGGCCCGGCCGAAGCCGATCGCGCCGGCCATCGCGACCACCTGGACGAGCAGGTAGGTCCCCAGCACGGTGCCCTCGCCGAAGCCGAGCTCCTCGATGCCGAAGGTGGAGGCTGAGGCGATCACGGTCTGGATGCCGTCGTTGAAGAACAGGTAGGCGAGCAGGAAGGTCAGCGCCACCGGGTAGTTGCGCAGGTCCTTCAGGGTCGCCCAGAGCTGGCCGAAGGACCGGCTGATCAGCCCGCCCTCGACCTCCTCCACGTCGACCGGCTGGTGCCGCTTGATGCCGCGCCACGGGATGACCATGAACGCCGCCCACCACACGGCCGCCGAGAGCAGGGAGAGCCGGACCGCCATCTCCTTGTCGAGGCCGAGGCTGTCGTGGAAGGTCACCACCGCGAAGTTCACGGCGAGCAGGAGCCCGCCCCCGGCGTAGCCGTAGGCCCAGCCGACCGAGGAGACCCGGTCCCGCTCGCGCTCGGTGGAGATCAGCGGCAGCACGGAGTCGCTGACCACGATCGCCGCGCCGGCCGCCAGGTTGGCGACCATGAAGGCGATGCTGCCGAACAGCCAGTTCTCCCCGCTCATGAAGAACAGCAGCCCGGCCGCGGTCGCGCCGATCCAGGACAGCGCGACGAGCAGGTCGGGCTTGCGGTCGGTGCGGTCGGCGACGGCGCCGACGAGCGGGAAGATCAGGGCGCTGAGCAGCGTCGAGACCGTGATGACGTACGACGGCAGGGAGCCCGGCGCGATCGCCAGCCCCAGGACGTGCACCCGCCCGTGCTCGCCGACGGCGTTCTCGGCGACGTTGATCAGGTAGGGCGCGAAGAGCACGCCCGCGACCGTCGTCTGGAACGCCGAGGCGGCCCAGTCGGTGAAGTACCAGGCGCGCTGCTCGCGCGCCCGGTTGAGCGGTCCCAGGTCCGCGATGCTCATGCTGTCCCTCCCTGCGCGGACCACCACTGGCCGCGCCCCTGGAGCACATCCTTGAGCAGGTCGGTGCGATCCGTGAAGAGCCCGTCGACGCCGCGGTCGAGCAAGGCGTTCATCTCAGCCGGGTCGTCGATGGTCCACACGTGCACCTGGAGCCCCGCGGCGTGCGCCCGGCGGACCAGGCCCGGGGTCACCACCGTGATCCGGCCGCGGCGGTGCGGCACCTGGAAGGCGGCGAAGCGCGCGCCCGCGAGGGCCCGCGCGATGCCCGCGGTGGGGGAGAGCCGGTAGACCAGCACCTCGAACGGGTCGGCCGCCGTCGGCACCCGGCCCTCGGTCAGCGCGCGGAACCGCCGGATCCGGCGCCGCGCGAAGGACCCGATGAGCACGCGGTCCCACAGGTCGCGCTCACGCACCAGGGCCGCCAGCGGGGCGACCGCGTCGTCGGACTTGATGTCGATGTTGAAGCGCGCGGCGGGGAAGGCGTCGAGCAGGTCGACCAGGGTGGGAACCTCCTCGCGGCCGCCGATCCGCGCCCGTCGTACGTCGGCCAGGGTGAGGTCGCGGACCGCCCCCCGGACGTCGGTGACCCGGTCCAGCACCTCGTCGTGGAAGGCCAGCAGCACGCCGTCCGCGGTGAGGTGGACGTCGGTCTCCAGGTAGTCGTAGCCGAGCGCGGCGGCGTGCCGGAAGGCCGCGAGGGTGTTTTCCAGGCCCTCGATCTCCGGGTGGTAGGCACCGCCGCGGTGGGCGAAGGCCAGCACCTTGCCCCGGGGGAGGTAGCCCATCTCAGATGTCGCGGAAGGTCTCGATGTCGGCGCCCAGCGAGCTCAGCCGCTCGGCGAGGTCCTCGTAGCCGCGGTGGATGACGTAGGTGCTGCGCAGCACCGAGGTGCCCTTGCTCGCCAGCATCGCGAGCAACACGACCACGGCCGGCCGCAGCGCGGGCGGGCAGACCAGCTCGGTGCCGGTCCACGAGGTCGGCCCGTCGATCTGCACCCGGTGCGGGTCGAGCAGGGTGACCCGCCCGCCGAGCTTGTTGAGCTCGGTGAGGTAGATCGCGCGGTTGTCGTAGACCCAGTCGTTGAGGTAGGTCGTGCCTTCGGCCGTCGCCGCGATCACTGCGAAGAACGGCAGGTTGTCGATGTTGAGGCCGGGGAAGGGCATCGGGTGGATCTTGTCGCGCGGGGCGACCAGGTCCGAGGGGTGCGTGGTGATGTCGACCAGGCGGGTGTGCCCGTTGGCGGCGAGGTACTCCTCGGAGCGGTCGTAGCGGAAGCCCATCTCCTCCAGCACCGCGAGCTCGATCTCGAGGAACTCGATCGGGGCGCGGCGGATGGTGATCTCGGAGCGGGTGACGATCGCGGCGGCGAGCAGGGACATCGCCTCGATCGGGTCCTCGCTCGGGGCGTAGTCGACGTCGACGTCGATGGACTCGCGGCCGGTGACGGTGAGCGTGGTCGTGCCGATGCCCTCGACCTCGACGCCGAGCGCCTGCAGGTAGAAGCACAGGTCCTGCACCATGTAGTTGGACGAGGCGTTGCGGATCACGGTGGTGCCCGGGTGCAGGGCGGCCGCCATCAGCGCGTTCTCGGTGACCGTGTCGCCGCGCTCGGTGAGCACGATCGGGCGGCCCGGGACGATCGCCCGGTTGAGCTGGGCGTGGTACCAGCCGTCGGTCGCCTTGACCTCCAGGCCGAACGGGCGCAGCGCCGACATGTGCGGCTCGACGGTGCGGGTGCCGAGGTTGCACCCGCCGGCGTACGGCAGCTCGAAGGTGTCCATGCGGTGCAGCAGCGGGCCGAGGAACATGATGACCGAGCGGGTACGACGCGCGGCCTCCTCGTCGATGCGGGTCAGGTCCAGGTCCTTGGGCGGGATGATCTCGAGGTCGTTCTCGCTGTTGATCCAGCGGGTCTGCACACCCAGGCTGTCGAGCACCTCGAGCAGGCGGTTGACCTCCTCGATCCGGGCGACCTTGCGCAGGGTCGTGCGGCCGCGGTTGAGCAGCGAGGCGCACAGCAGCGCGACGCCGGCGTTCTTCGACGTCTTCACGTCGATGCTGCCCGCCAGGGTGGTCGGCCCCTTCACCCGCAGGTGGGTCGGGCCCGCGCCGAGCGCGACGATCTCGGAGTCCAGGGCGGCGCCGATCCGCGCCAGCATCTCCAGCGAGAGGTTCTGGTGTCCCTTCTCGATCCGGTTGATCGCACTCTGACTCGTCGCCAGGCGCTCGGCCAGCTGCGCCTGGGTGAGGCCGCGGTGCTTGCGGGCGTCGCGGATCAGGTTGCCGATCCGGCCCTTGTAGTCGTCACTCGGCTCGTCGGAGGTCATGTCAACGACGGTAACTCACATATGAGATATCACCAACGGAGGGGACGGCGCGTCTCCCCACCTTCCGGGCGATGCGGCAGGATCGGAGCATGCGCGCTACGACGATCCACGCTCCCGGCGACATCCGCGTGGAGGAGGTCCCGGACCCGGTCATCAAGAAGCCCACCGATGCGATCGTCAAGGTCACCGCGGGCTGCATCTGCGGCTCCGACCTGTGGCCCTACCGCGGGGAGAACCCGATCCGCCGTGGCTCCACCATCGGCCACGAGTGCATCGGCGTGGTCGAGGAGGTGGGCGCCGAGGTCCGTGACTTCAAGCCCGGTGACTTCGTCGTCGTCCCGTTCTGCCACTGCGACAACACCTGCGCCAGCTGCCGCAACGGCGCCCAGTCGGCGTGCGTCAACCTCGGCATGACGTCCAGCGGCCAGGGGGAGTACGCCCGGGTCGTCGAGGCCGACGGCAGCCTGGTGAAGACCGACGGCGTGCCCGACGAGGCCCTGGTGCCCTCCCTGCTCGCGCTCAGCGACGTGATGCCGACCGGCTGGCACGCGGCGGTCGCGGCCGGCGTGAAGGCCGGTGACAGCGTCGTGGTCGTCGGGGACGGCGCGGTCGGCCTGTGCGGCGTGCTCGCCGCCTCGGTGATGGGCGCGGAGAAGATCATCGCCATGTCCCGTCACGAGCCGCGCCAGGCCATCGCGAAGGCGTTCGGTGCGACCCACGTGGTCGCCGAGCGCGGCAAGGAGGGCGCGGCGGCGGTCAAGGAGATCACCGACGGGATCGGGGTCGACGCGGCCCTGGAGTGCGTCGGCACGAACGACGCGATGACCACCGCGATCGGCGTGACCCGGGCCAACGGCGGGGTCGGCTTCGTCGGCGTCCCGCACGGCGTGGAGCTCCCGGTGCGCACCCTGTTCGAGAAGAACATCGGCCTGCGTGGCGGGATCGCACCGGTGCGCCGCTACCTGCCCGAGCTGCTCGAGCTGGTGACCTCCGGCCGGATCGACCCCGGCAAGGTCTTCGACCTCACCCTGCCCCTGGAGGAGTCGCCCGAGGGCTACCGGGCGATGGACGAGCGGCGCGCGATCAAGGTGCTGCTGCGCCCGTGACCCGGCTCGACGCCCCCGCCTACCTCGGGCACCTGCGCCGCGAGTCCGCCCGGTTCGCCGACGTCCTCGCCGGCTGCGCGCCCGACGCCCGGGTGCCGTCCTGCCCGGACTGGGACGCCGCCGACCTGCTGTGGCACCTCACGACGGTGCACCACTTCTGGCACCACGTCGTCACCCACCGGCCGGCGGAGCCGCCCGAGGACCTGGCGCCCGCCCGCCCCACGGCGTACGACGACCTGCTGGCCGTGCACCGTGCCACCGCCGAGCGCCTGCACGACGCGCTCGCGGCCGCGGACGCCGCCGAGGCTGCCTGGACCTGGGCGAGCGGGCCGGGCTCGCAGACCGTGGGCTTCGTCCAGCGCCGTCAGGCGCACGAGGCGTTGATCCACCGCCTCGACGCCGAGCTGACCGCCGGCACGCCCACCGCGCTGCCCGCCGACCTGGCCACCGACGGCGTCGACGAGTGCCTGGACGTGATGTACGGCGGCCTGCCGGAGTGGGGCAGCTTCGCGCCGGAGGACCTGTTCGTGGAGTACCGGGTCAGCGACACCGGCACCTCCCTGTGGACCCGGCTCGGCACCTTCTCCGGGACGGAGCCGGACGGCACCGAGCGCGCGGGGGAGCCGGACCAGCACGTCGTACCGGACCCGGGGCGGGCCGCCGACGTCGTGGTCACCGGCACGGCCGACCGGCTCGACGGCTGGCTGTGGCACCGGTACGACGCCACCGGCATCACCGTGGACGGCGACCCCGCCGTGTGGACGCGGGCGCGGGCCGTCCTCGGCCAGGCCGTGGACTAGTCAGCCGCGCAGCTGCGCGCGGCGGCCGTTCTTGCCGGCGAACCAGACCACGCCGAAGAGTCCTCCGAGGAGGAGCAGGAAGAACGCGACGGCGGCGACGAGGACGACGAGGGCGGTGCTCATGCCTGACACCCTCGCATGACGTCGGTCACATTTCGAGCAAGAACTTCCTGAGAAAAGTGCGCGGCCCCGCTCAGCACTCGATGACGTTGACGGCGAGCCCGCCGCGCGAGGTCTCCTTGTACTTGGTGTGCATGTCGCGTCCGGTGTCGCGCATCGTCCTGATCGCCCGGTCGAGGGAGACGGTGTGCCGGCCGGTGCCGTTCAGCGCGAGGCGGGCGGCGTTGATCGCCTTGACCGAGGCGATGGCGTTGCGCTCGATGCAGGGGATCTGGACCAGCCCGCCGACCGGGTCGCAGGTCAGCCCGAGGTTGTGCTCGATGCCGATCTCGGCGGCGTTCTCGACCTGCTCGGACGTGCCGCCCAGGACCTCGCAGAACGCCCCGGCCGCCATCGAGCAGGCCGAGCCGACCTCGCCCTGGCAGCCGACCTCGGCGCCGGAGATCGAGGCGTTCTCCTTGAACAGCACACCGATCGCGCCGGCCGTGAGCAGGAAGCGCACGATCCCGTCGTCGTCGGCGCCCGGCACGAAGCGGACGTAGTAGTGCAGGACCGCGGGGATGATCCCGGCGGCGCCGTTGGTCGGCGCGGTGACGATCCGACCGCCGGAGGCGTTCTCCTCGTTGACCGCGAGGGCGAACAGGTTGACCCAGTCCATCGCGCGCAGCGGGTCGTCGGCCCCGGCCTCCGCGCTGAGCCGGGCGTGCAGGGCGGGCGCCCGCCGGGGCACCTTCAGCCCGCCCGGCAGCACGCCCTCGTGCGCGCAGCCGTTGCGGACGCACTCGGCCATCACCGACCAGATCTCGAGCAGGCCGGCCCGGACCTCCGCCTCGGTGCGCCACGCCAGCTCGTTGGCGAGCATCACGTCGCTGATCCGCAGGCCGGTGCGTCCGCAGGTCGCCAGCAGCTCGGCCGCGGTGGTGAACGGGTGCGCCACCGGCGTCGCGTCGGCAACGACGCGGTCCGCGCCGACAGCCGCCTCGTCGACGACGAAGCCGCCGCCGACCGAGTAGTAGACCCGGTCGCGCAGCACCTCGCCGTCGGCCGACCAGGCCTCGAAGCGCATCCCGTTCGGGTGGCCCGGCAGCGACCGGCGCCGGTGCAGCACCAGGTCGTCAGGCCCGAGGACGACGTCGCGGCGACCGGCGAGCAGCAGCCGGCCCCGGGCGCGGATCGCGGCCGCCCGGTCGTCGTACGACGCGATGTCGACGCTCGCCGGGTCCGCGCCCTCCAGGCCCAGGAGCACGGCCTTCTCCGAGCCGTGGCCGTGGCCGGTGGCGCCCAGCGAGCCGAACAGCTCGGCCCGCACCCGGCCGACCCGGTCGAGCAGGCCGTCGGCGACCAGGCCCTCGGCGAAGAGCCGCGCCGCCCGCATCGGTCCGACCGTGTGGGACGACGAGGGGCCGATGCCGACCGAGTAGAGGTCGAACACGCTCAACGCCATCCCTCCACGGTAGTACGCCTCCGGGCGGACGACAGGGGCCCGGAAAGGGGCCAGGATCGGGTCCATGAGTGAGCTCGGAGGACGGACGTTCCTCGTCACCGGCGCCAACACGGGCATCGGCAAGGAGACCGCGCGCGGCCTGGCCGGCCGTGGGGCGCGGGTCGTGATCGCGGGACGGTCGGAGGAGAAGAGCCGGGCCGCGATCCGGGAGATCGCCGACGACACGGGCAACACCGACCTCGACTACGTCCCGCTGGACCTCGGCGACCTGGCCTCGGTGCGGGCGGCCGCGGCGACCTTCCTGGCGGCCGGCGAGCCGTTGCACGTGCTGGTCAACAACGCCGGTCTCGCCGGCAAGCGCGGGATCACCGCGAGCGGCTTCGAGCTGGCCTTCGGCACCAACCACGTCGGCACCTTCCTGCTCACCGAGCTGCTCCGCGAGCACATCGTCGCGAGCGGCCCCGGCCGGATCGTCAACGTCGCCAGCACCGCGCACTTCCAGGCCAAGGGCATCGACTGGGAGGCCGTGCGCCGCCCGTCGGTGACCCGGACCGCGCTGCGGGAGTACGCCGTCTCCAAGCTCGCCAACGTGCTGCACGCCCGCGAGCTGGGGCGCCGGCTGGAGGGCACCGGCGTGACGACCTACTCGCTGCACCCCGGTGCGATCGCCTCCGACGTGTGGCGCGAGGTGCCGCCCGGCCTGCGCCAGGTGCTGAAGGTCTTCATGAAGGACACCGCCCAGGGCGCGCGCACGACGCTCCACTGCGCGACCTCGCCGGACCTCGCCGGCGAGACCGGCCGCTACTACGACGACCGTCGCAAGAAGAAGCCGTCCGCGACCGTCACCGACGAGCTCGCTGCCGAGCTGTGGGAGCGCAGTGAGGCCTGGGTCGCCGTCTGAGACCTCGGACCGTCCGGCCGGCGGGTGCCGGCCGGACGGTCCACGTCCGCGGCGGTCAGTCCCGCGCGCGCCGGCGGCGTCCGGCGACGAGGGCCAGACTGCCGGCGGCGGCGACGCCGGCGACGCTCGGCAGCAGGAGGCCGGAGCCGTCCTCCTCCGCGGCGCTCGCCGAGGGGGCGCCGTAGCCACCCGCGGTGCCCTTGTCGTCGTACCGGCTGCCGGGCAGCTTGTCGCCGTAGCGACCCGCCACCGTGTGCTGGTACGACGCCACGGAGACCGCGCTCGCGCCGACGACCTCGCGGGCGGCGGCGTTCAGCGGACGCACCTGGCCGGCGTCGACGGCGTACCAGGCACCGACCTGCGGCTCGTTCAGGAGCGGAGCCCCCTTCGCCAGGCCCGCCATCCGTGCCTCCGTGTCACCCGAGGCGACGTTCACGGCCTGCCAGGCGCCGCGGGCGTCCGGCGCGGTGTAGACCGTGAGGTGCTCGCTGCGGACGGAGGCGTCGGTGGCGACGTACCAGAGCGTGCCGGGGACGTCGGAGCGACCGCTCACGAACTCGGGGGAGAGGACGTAGACGGCGACGCCGTCCCGGGCGACGGAGGGCGTGCTCCCCGCCACCGAGGCGGCACCGGACTTGCTCGCGCCGTCACGGGTGGCGGCGGCCTGGGCAGCCTTCTTCAGCAGGCCCACGCCCTGGTCGCTGCGGGCGGCGGCGACAGCCGAGGACAGGTCGTCGCGGGAGACCGGGGCCGAGGTGTCGTCGGCGTGCGCGGTCCCGGCGAGCAGCGGGCTGGCGACGAGGGCCAGCGCACCCGCGGCGAGGGACTTCTCGAGGAGGTTCGGGGTACGCACGTCAGGCTCCGATCTTGTAGAGGGTGTGCGTCCAGTCGAAGCTCGAGTTGGACACGTACCAGCTGTAGGTCGAGGTGTTCCAGCGCGAGTTGTCCGGCCACGGGTCGTAGTACTCGACGGTGGATCCGGAGGTGTCGTAGCCCGTCAGCACCATCATGTGGCCGCCGCCGGAGGACCAGCCGATCCGCGTCATCACCGGACGGTTCGCGTTGATCTCAGAGGTCAGCGTGCTGAAGCTGATCGTGTTGCTGATGTAGCTGCCGGCGGAGATGCCGATGGCGCGGAACGCCCGCTGGTCGTTGCCGAGCGTCGCCTGGTCGTTGGGGCAGCTGCTGTTGAGGGAGTAGCCGAAGGCCATGTTGCAGAACTGGTTCTGGGAGTACTGGCCGTAGCCGAAGTAGCTCGCCACGCTGTTGCCGGTGGCGGCCCAGCACCAGTTGTCCTGCTGCTGGGCCTGACCGCTCACGTCGAGGTAGCGGCTGGCCGCGACCCGGCTGGGCTGGCCGGCGACCGAGGACGCGGCGTGCGCGTCCGGCGCGGCCTGGGTGGGCGCCGAGGGGGCGACCAGGACGGCCGCCGCCAGGGCGAGGGCGGCCGGGATCGCTCGCAACGAGCGCTTCGAGGGGATGGGGTTCACGATGCCTCCTGAAGGTCCGAGATGGGGCGGGCTCATGGCAGCAGCCGGGTTCGGGGCCCGGCAAGGGCGTCGTGGGCCCGGTCGGAGCGGGTGTGAACGCTCCACCCCCAGGAGCCGGTCCGAGCCGCGGGTCCGGCTCGCTCCGAGGCATCGGGTGTGAATGTTCACTAGCCTGCTGCCATGACGCGGCTCGGGCGCGGCGCCCTCGACCTGACGTTCCACGACGCCCTGCGCGAGGCGGTGGCCGGGCGTGGGTTGTCCCTCGCGCGGCTCAGCTCGCACCTCGACGAGCGCGGCCTCCACGTCGGGGTGTCCACGCTGAGCACCTGGCAGAGCGGCCAGCGGGTGCCGCGCGAGGGCTCGGTGCGGGTGGTCGCCGCGCTGGAGGACCTGCTCCAGGTGCCGCCGGGCTGGCTCCTCGATCGGGTGGCCCCGGCCCGGGTCGAGGCCGTGCGTCCGCGCCGCCCCTACCGGGTGGCCGAGAACGCCGCCACCCTCGTCCGCCTGCTGGAGGAGCTGGGCTCCGGCGCCCACGGCGCGGTGCGCACCCTCGGCGTGCTGGAGGAGCTGCTGATGACCGGCACCAGCCTGGGCCGCCGCAACGTGGCCCAGTCCGTGCGGGCGGTGCGCCCGACCGACCGGATCCTCATCGTCGCGCAGTGCGACCGGCCGGAGGACGTCGGCGACGTCGCGCCGGAGGCGGTGTCGGGCTGCCGCCTGGGCCGGGTGGTGCGCGACACCGGCGACGGCTCGCTCGCCGCGGAGCTGCTGCTCGACCGGCGCCTGGAGGTGGGGGAGACCGCCCTGGTCCGCTACGCGATGAACGAGCAGAGCGGGACCCCGCAGACGTCGTACCTGCGCCTGCACGAGTGGCTGAACGCCCACGCCACCTTGGAGGTCGCCTTCGCTCCCGAGGCGCTGCCCGTGCGGGTCACCGAGTTCCACCGCCCCCGCGAGCAGGCTCCCGACGAGGTCGTGCGCGAGCTCACCCTCACGCCCGACCGGCGCGCGCACGTCGTCGTCCCGGCGACCACGCCGGGCGCCGTGGGACTGCGCTGGGAGTGGGCCGACCCGTCATGATGGGTGGGTGGACCCCGAACGCCTGCGCACGCTGACGCTGCTGCGCCGGGTGCGCGACCGGATCGACCGGGAGTACGCCGCACCGCTCGACGTCGACGCGCTGGCCCGCGACGTCCACCTCTCGTCGGGCTACCTGAGCCGCGAGTTCAAGAAGGCCTACGGCGAGCCGCCGTACTCCTACCTGATGACTCGCCGGATCGAGCGGGCGATGGCGCTGCTGCGCCGCGGCGACCTGTCGGTGACGGAGGTCTGCTTCGAGGTCGGGTTCTCCTCGCTCGGCACCTTCAGCACCCGCTTCACCGAGCTCGTCGGCGTCTCGCCGAGCGCCTACCGCGAGGAGGTGGCCGCCGGCGGCGAGGGGCTGGTCGAGCCGCCGTCGTGCGAGACGAAGAAGGTCACCCGGCCGCTGCGCCGCGGGGGAGCCCAGACCTCGCCGGAGCCGGTCAGGAATCGAGAAGCGCCACGCTTCACGCCCCCACTAGCGTGACGCGCATGGACATCAGCATTCAGCACAGCTTCCTCCCGCAGACCGACCCGGAGGCGTCGCTCGCGTTCTACCGTGACGTCCTCGGCTTCGAGGTCCTCAACGACGTCGGCTACGGCGAGATGCGGTGGATCACCGTCGCCCCGGCCGGCCAGCAGGCTCCGTCGATCGTGCTGGCGCCGCCCGCCGCCGACCCCGGGATCACCGAGGACGAGAAGAGCACGATCGCCGAGATGATGGCGAAGGGCACCTACGCCACGGTCGTGCTCACCACTCCCGACCTCGACGGCACCTTCGACCGGATCCAGGCCACCGGCGCCGAGGTCATCCAGGAGCCGATCGACCAGCCGTACGGCGTCCGGGACTGCGCGTTCCGCGACCCGGCCGGCAACCACGTCCGCATCAACCAGGGCTGAGCGTTGGCGGAGCCGCGCGACCGCGCGACGCGCACCCGCGACACGCTGGCCCTGCTGAGCACGCCCGCGATCGACGCCTGGGTCGCGACGGCGTCGCCGGCCGGCGTGCCGCACCTGGTGCCACTGTCCCTGCTGTGGACCGGTGAGCACGCGGTGGTGGCGGTCGACGAGACGTCGGTGACGGCGCGCAACCTGGTCGCGTCCGGCACCGCCCGGCTCGGCGTCGGGCCGACCCGCGACGTGGTCATGCTCGACGTACGGCTCGTCGAGGCGGTGCCGGCCGATGAGTCTGCGGCGCTCGGCGAGTCCTATGCAGCGCAGGCGGACTGGGACCCCCGGGGCGTGCCCGGCTACGTGTTCCTGGTCCTGCGGCCCGAGCGCGTGCAGGCATGGCGCGAGGTGAACGAGATGGCCGGCCGTACGCTTCTGCGCGCCGGCACCTGGATCGAGAGGACCCCATGACCACCACCCCCCGTCCCGCTGACTCCCACGACCTGATCCGGGTGCAGGGCGCCCGGGAGAACAACCTCAAGGACGTCGACGTCGAGATCCCCAAGCGCAGGCTGACGGTGTTCACCGGCGTCTCCGGGTCGGGCAAGAGCTCGCTGGTCTTCGGGACCATCGCGGCCGAGTCGCGACGGCTGATCGACGAGACCTACTCGACGTTCGTGCAGGGCTTCATGCCCAACCTCCCGCGCCCCGACGTCGATGTCCTGGAGGGGCTGACCACGGCGATCCTCGTCGACCAGGAGCGGATGGGCGCCAACCCGCGATCGACGCTCGGCACGGTCACCGACGCGCACGCCATGCTGCGCTCGCTCTTCTCGCGCATCGGCGAGCCGTCGATCGGCGGGCCGACCGCGTTCTCCTTCAACATCCCGACGACGACCGTCGGCGGCGCCTCGGTGACGGAGTCGGGGAAGAAGAACGTCATCAAGCAACAGGTCTACCTCGGCGGCATGTGCCCGCAGTGCGAGGGCCGCGGCTCGGTCTCCGACCTCGACCTCTCCGAGATCGTCGACGAGTCCAAGTCGCTGGTCGAGGGCGCGATCCTGGTGCCCGGCTACACCGCGGACGGCTGGATGGTGGCGGCGTACAAGGCCGTGCTGCCACCGGAGAAGCCGGTCGCGAAGTACACCAAGGCCGAGCGCGAGGACTTCCTGCACGCCGAGCCGCGCAAGATCAAGGTCGACAAGATCAACATCACCTACGAGGGGCTGATCCCGAAGATCCGCAAGGCGATGTTCGCCAAGGACGTCGACTCGCTCCAGCCGCACATCCGGGCGTTCGTCGAGCGCGCGGCGGTCTTCGGCACCTGCCCCGCGTGCGGGGGGACCCGGCTCAACGAGTCGGCGCGGTCGGTCACGATCAAGGGCCGCAACATCGGCGAGGTGGCCGCGATGCAGGTCACCGACCTCGCGGCGTGGCTGCGGACCATCGACGACCCCGGGGTGGCGCCGCTCATCGGCACCCTGCTCCACCTGCTCGACTCGTTCGTCGACATCGGGCTCGGCTACCTGTCCCTGGACCGCCCGTCCGGCACGCTGTCCGGCGGCGAGGCCCAGCGCACCAAGATGGTGCGCCACCTCGGCTCGGCGCTGACCGACGTCACCTACGTCTTCGACGAGCCGACGATCGGCCTCCACCCGCACGACATCGAGCGGATGAACAAGCTCCTGCTCGAGCTGCGCGACAAGGGCAACACCGTGCTCGTCGTCGAGCACAAGCCGGAGACGATCGCCATCGCGGACCACGTCGTCGACATGGGGCCGGCGGCCGGCAGCGGCGGTGGCGAGGTGGTGTTCGAGGGCACCGTCGACGGCCTGCGTGCCTCGGGCACCCGCACCGGCGAGCACCTGTCCTACCGGGCCTCGCTCAAGGACGCGGTGCGGGAGCGCACCGGTGTGCTGGAGGTGCGTGGTGCCGCCACGCACAACCTGCAGAAGGTCGACGTGGACGTCCCGCTCGGCGTCCTCACGGTCGTCACCGGCGTCGCGGGCTCGGGCAAGAGCTCGTTGATCCACGGCTCGGTGGTCGGCCGCGACGGCGTGGTGGCGATCGACCAGGCAGCGATCAAGGGCTCGCGCAGGTCCAACCCGGCGACGTACACCGGGCTGCTGGAGCCCATCCGCAAGGCCTTCGCCAAGGCGAACGACGTGAAGCCGGCCCTGTTCAGCGCCAACTCCGAAGGCGCCTGCCCGACCTGCAAGGGCTCGGGCGTCATCGTCACCGAGCTCGGCTTCATGGACACCGTCTCGACCCCGTGCGAGGACTGCGGCGGCAAGCGGTTCCAGGCCGCCGTGCTCGACTACCGCCTCGGCGGGCTGAACATCGCCGAGGTGCTCGACCTGCCGGTCGACCGCGCGCTGGAGCTGTTCTCGGCGCCGGAGACGAAGGTGCCGGCCGCTGCCGACATCCTGGGCCGGCTCCGGGACGTGGGGCTGGGCTACCTCACCCTCGGCCAGCCGCTCAACACCCTCTCGGGCGGCGAGCGGCAGCGGGTCAAGCTCGCGCTGCACCTGAAGGAGAAGGGCGGGGTCTACGTCCTCGACGAGCCGACCACCGGCCTCCACCTCGCCGACGTCGACAACCTGCTGCGCCTGCTGGACCGGCTGGTCGACGCTGGCAAGACCGTGATCGTGATCGAGCACCACCAGGCCGTCATGGCGCACGCCGACTGGATCATCGACCTCGGACCGGGCGCCGGCCACGACGGCGGCCGGGTGGTCTTCGAGGGCACGCCGGCCGACCTGGTCGCTCAGGGGGAGAGGACGCTCACCGGCCAGCACCTGGCGGAGTACGTCGCTCCGACTCCACCAGCCTGACCAGCTCCTCGGCCACGCGCAGCATCGGCTCGCTCCGGTGCTGCGCGAGGCCGATCACGACCGCGCCCTCGATCGCCGAGAGCAGCAGGTTGGCGAGGCTCTCCGTGCGCTCCTCGGGCACGCCCTGGAGAGCCAGCCACGCGGTGACCGCAGCGGTCCACTCGGCGAACGCCTGGCCCGCGAGCTCGCGGGCCACCGGCTCGCTCTCCCCACCCAGGGCGGCGGCGACGACCGGGCAGCCGGCCGTCCAGCCGCTCTCCTCGGCCTCGACCCGCCACACCTCGACGATCAGCGGGATCGCCTCGGCCGGCGGCAGCTCCGCCAGCGCCGTGAGGGCGTCGGTGTACTCCGCGACCGCCTCGCGCACCGCGTCGGCCACCATCTCCGACCGGCCACCCGGGAAGTAGTGGTAGAGCGAGCCGCGGGAGGCGCCGGCCTCGGCGACCACGTCGAGCATCGTCGTCCCGGCGACCCCGCGACGTCGCAGCAGCTCGCGCGTGGTGTGCACGATCCGGTCCCGCTTGGCGGGGTCCGGGCGGCGGGCCATCACAGACCGCGACGGCCGACGCGGATGCTGTCGCGACCGTTGCGGACCATGTACGTCGCCACGTTGATCGCCGGGTGGCGGCGCGGCGCCGGCTCGCGGCCGTCGGCCATCCGCCACATCTGCACGGTGTACGCCGTCAGCTCGGTCAGGCTGTCGATCAGCCGGATGCCGGAGCGCTTGGGCCGCACGTGGCTCTCGCTCGTCGTACCGTCGAGGAGGAGGCGGGGCACGTCCGGCTCGACCGTCAACGGGCGGCCCAGGCCGACCACGTCGATGGCGCCGGTCGCGACGGCGTCCTCCATCGCCTCGGCGGAGCGGAAGCCGCCGGTGAGCATGAGCGGCAGGTCGGGGAGCTCGTCGCGCACCCGCAGGGCGTAGTCGAGGAAGTAGGCCTCGCGCTTGCGGGTGCTCTCCTTGAGCGTCGGGTCGACGCCGAGCATCGCGGCGGAGGAGTAGGTGCCGCCGGAGACCTCGAGCAGGTCGATGCCCTCCGCGGCGAGGGCGTGCACGACCTCGACCGACTCGTCCTCGCTGAAGCCGCCGCGCTGGAAGTCGGCGGAGTTGAGCTTGATGGCCATGGTCTTGTCGGGGCCGATCTCGGCGCGGATCGCGCGGGCGATCTCGAGCACGAAGCGGCGCCGCTTCTCCGGCGTGCCGCCCCAGGCGTCGGTGCGCTGGTTGGCCAGCGGCGAGAGGAACTGGCTGACGAGGTAGCCGTGGGCACCGTGGATCTGCACGCCGTCGAACCCGGCCTGGACGAGGATCCCGGCGGTCGTCGCGAAGCGGCGCACGATGTCCTCGATCTCCTCGTGCGTCAGGGCGCGGGGCTCGGCGAACATCCCGCCGCTGCCGGGCAGCGCGACCGCGGACGGCGCGACCGGGCGGGGGGTGAGAGTCCGGGGCGCCTGGCGGCCGGGGTGGTTGATCTGCGCCCAGGCGACGGCGCCGTCGTCCTTGATGATCTGCGCCCATTCGACGAGGTCGGCGAAGGCGCGGTCGTCCTCGACGACGACGTTGCCCGGCTCGCCGATCGCGCGCCGGTCGACCATCACGTTGCCGGTGATGACGAGGCCCGCCCCGTTGCCGGACCAGCGCCGGTAGAGGGTCTTGATCCCGTCGCCCGGGTTGTGCGCGCGGTCCGCGAGGCTCTCGCTGAGAGCGGCCTTGGCGAGCCGGTTGGGGAGCGCGGGCCCGTGCGGGAGCGTGAACGGCTGCTGGAGGGACGTCGTCGTCGAGGTCATGCCAGAACTATGCAGGGATGCATAGGAATGGTCCAGGGGTGCGGTGCGAGACCTGCGTCACGGGTGGTGTCGGAGGTACGGCGTAGAACCGGACCATGAGCCGTCACCTCCAGGTCACCTTCGACGCCCACGACCCGCGCGCGCTGTCCACCTTCTGGGCGGCCGTGCTCGGCTACGTCCACCCCGCGCCACCCGGGGTCACGCTGGGGGAGGGGGAGGACCCGCTCGCGGCGTGGGACGTCTTCCTGGAGCGGCTCGGGGTGCCGCCCGAGCAGCGCAACACCCGCTCGGCGATCGAGGACCCCGACGGCGCCGGGCCGCGCGTGTTCTTCCAGCAGGTGCCCGAGGACAAGGTCGCGAAGAACCGCCTCCACCTCGACGTCCGTGCCGCCCCCGGACTGGCGGGGGAGGAGCGGATGGCCGCCCTGGAGGCCGAGTGCGACCGGTTGGTCGGGCTCGGGGCGAGCCGCGTCGAGCGGCACGAGCCCGCACCGCCGATGACGGCCGGGCACATCGTGCTGCGCGACCCCGAAGGCAACGAGTTCTGCCTCGACTGAGTACCTGGCGCGAGCGTGTCTTCGCCGCGGCGGGCAGCAGCAAGCTGCTGGGCGCGCGGCTCCCGCCACGCTGCCGCGCGGCTCATCGCGCGCGGGGCTCAGGCCTCGTTCGGCCCCTCCGCGTAGAGCGCCTCGATCTCGTCGGCGTACTTCTCCGCGATCGGCCGCCGCTTGAGCTTCATCGTCGGCGTCAGCTCGTCGCCGCCCGGCAGCCAGTCGGTGCCGAGCACGCGGTAGCGCTTGACCTGCTCGATCCGCGACAGCCGCTCGTTGGCCGCCGCGACCGCCGCCGCGATCTGCTCGGCCACGCCCGCGTCCTCCGCCAGGGCCGCGGTCGAGCCGTCCGGGAGGCCGGCCTGCTCGGCGTACGCCGCACAGACGTCGGGGTCGAGCACGAGCAGCGCCACGTTGTAGGGCCGGCGGTCACCGACCACGACGGCCTGCCCGATCAGCGGGTGCGACGCCTTGACGACCTGCTCGATGTTGGCCGGCGACATGTTCTTGCCGCCCGCGTTGATGATGAGCTCCTTCTTGCGGTCGACGATGGTGACGTAGCCGTCGTCGTCGATCGTGGCGATGTCGCCGGTGTGCAGCCAGCCGTCCGCGTCGATCGTCTCGGCCGTCTTCTCGGGCTGGTTGCGGTAGCCGCGCATCAGCTGGGGGCCGCGCACCAGCAGCTCGCCGTCGTCGCCGAGACGGACCTCGAGGCCCGGGATCGGCTTGCCGACCGTGCCGATCCGGATGTCCTCGGGCGGGTTGATCGTGCCGCAGCAGGAGATCTCCGACATGCCCCACAGCTCACAGATCGGCACGCCGAGGGCACCGAAGAACTCCAGCACCTCCGGCGCGATCGGGGCGGCACCGGAGACGGTGAATCGGACGTCGTCGAGCCCGAGCAGCTGGCGTACGGCGACCCGGTGCTCCTCCGGGAGCGCGGCAGGATCGGTGACGCCCTTGGCCTCCAGCGCGGCCTTGATCTTCTCCCACACCCGCGGCACCCCGCCCCATGCGGTGGGGCGCACCTCGGGCAGGGCGGCGACGACGGCCTTGGGGTCCGCGACGTACGTCGTGGTGCCGCCGAAGGCCATCGCGGAGTAGTGCCCGGCCCAGCGGTCGGCGACGTGCGCCGAGGGCAGGTACGACGTGGAGCGCTCCCCGCGCCGTGCCGGGATCACCGCCTGCACGCCCCGCAGCTGGGCGAGCATGCTGCCGTGGGTCAGCTCCACGCCCTTCGGCGGCCCGGTGGTGCCGGAGGTGTAGATCAGGGTCAGCACGTGGTCGGGGCCGACCGCGCGCCAGGTCGCCTCGAAGTCGAAGCCCTCGACGGTGCGCGCCTCCAGGTCAGCCAGGGACAGCGTGCCCTCGCCACCGTCGACGCTGATGATCGTCTCCGTGCCGGTGCCGGCCGCCCGCACCTGCGGCAGGAAGGCCTGCTCGGTGACCACCACCGTGTTGCCGGCGTTGCCGAAGAGGTAGGCGATCTGCTCAGCCGACGAGGTGTTGTAGATCGAGAAGGGCACCGCGCCCAGGTGCAGCGCCGCGGTGTCGACGAGCGCGAACTCCGGCCGGTTGGTGAGCATGATGCCGACGGTGTGCTCGGTGCCGACACCGAGGGAGGCGAGCCCCTCGGCAAGGCGGCGCACGCGTTCGCCGTACTCCCGCCAGGTGATCTCCTGCGCGCCGCCGGGCGTGCGGAGGGCGACCTGGTCGCCGCCGAGGGCGACGGAGTGCTGGAACGCCTCGCACAGGCTGGCGACCGCCAGCGGGTCGGCGTCGGCGGTGGGCTGGGCGTCGGTGGCCGTCATGCGCAGATGCTGCCAGGTGATCCACGTCACGCCAAGGGTGATCCTCCGTCACTGAGGACGACGAGCTGCTGGGTGGCCCGGGTCATCGCGACGTAGCGGTCGACGGCACCCTCGATCCCGGTGCCGAGCGCGTCCGGGTCGACGAGCACGACGAGGTCGAACTCCAGGCCCTTGGCGAGGCTCGGGGACAGCGAACGGATCCGGTCCGTGCCGGCGTACGTCGGGTCCCCGATGACGCACGCGATGCCGTCGGGGTGCTCGGCCTGCCAGGTCGCGAGGACGGTGTCACGCTCGGCACGGGGGAGGTGGCGCACGGGCAGCCCGGTCGCCCGGATCGAGGTGGGCACGTTCGCGTCGGGCAAGGCGGCGCGGATGACCGGCGCGGCCTCGGCCATCACCTCCTCCGGGGTGCGGTAGTTCACCGTCAGCGAGGCGATCTCGACGCGGGTCAGCCCGGCGCGGGCGAGCCGCTCCGGCCACGACTCGGTGAAGCCGTGCCGGGCCTGGGCGCGGTCGCCGACGATCGTCATGCTGCGCGAGGGACAACGGGCGAGCAGCATCTGCCACTCGGCGTCGGTCAGCTCCTGGGCCTCGTCGACCACGACGTGCGCGAAGGGCCCGGCCAGCACGTCGGTGTCGGCGACCGGTACGTCGGCCGGCCCCGCCAGCGCCCCCTGCAGGTCCGCGCCGCGCAGCATCGACATCAGCATCATCTCGGAGTCGTCGTTCGCGATCAGGTGGTCGACCACCCGGTCCCGCTCGGCCTTCTCCGCGGCCTGCTCCGCCTCCTGGCGACGCCGGCGCCGGGACGCCTCGGGGTCGCCGAGCCGGCGGTGGGCGGCGTCGAGCAGGGGCAGGTCCGCCAGCGTCCAGCGCTGGGGCGGGCGCCGTCGCAGGAGGCGGACCTCGTCCTCGTCGAGCCAGGGGGCACACCGGCGCAGGTAGGCCGGCACCTCCCACAGGTCGCCGACGACATCGGTCGCGTGCAGCAGCGGCCACGCCTTGCCGAGCACCTCGTGGAGCGCCGCGCTGCGGAGCACGGCACGGCGGATCACCTCGGGGGAGAGGGACTCGTCGTCGTACTTGTCGGCGAGGACCTCCACCAGCGCCTCCACCACCTGGTCGCGGCCCTCGTTGTGCGGGGTGCCCGGCTCGACCGCGCCGAAGGCCTCCGCCCACTCGCGTGCGCCCACCCACAGGTCACCGAAGTCGGTCTCCACGTCGACGCCCTCGGTCGGCGCCTCCTCGTAGAGCGCGACGGCGGGCTCGACCGCCGCGACCATGCGGGCGTCCGCCTTGAGCGCGGCGACAGCCGGGTCGGTCTCGTCCTCGCGGTCGCGGCCGCCCGGGACGAGGTCGCGCAGGGTGCAGGTGCGCACGCCGTCCTCGCCGAGGCTGGGGAGCACGTCGGCGACATAGGTGAGGTACGGCTGGTGCGGGCCCACGAAGAGCACCCCGCCGCGCCCCGCGGCGAGCCGGGGGTCCTCGTAGAGCAGGTACGCCGCCCGGTGCAGCGCCACGACCGTCTTGCCGGTGCCCGGACCACCGTCGACGACGAGGGCGCCCCGGGAGGAGGCCCGGACGATCGCGTCCTGGTCGGCCTGGATCGTGCTCAGCACGTCCCGCATCCGCGGTGACCGGCTCGCTCCGAGGCTGGCCACGAACGCCGACTGGTCGTCGAGCGCGGCGTTGCCCTCCAGGCCCTCCTCGGTGAACACCTCGTCCCAGTAGTCGCTGACCCGGCCGAGGGTCCACCGGTAGCGGCGGCGGCTCGCCAGCCCCATCGGCTGCGCGTGGGTCGCGGCGAAGAACGGCTCGGCGGCGGGGGAGCGCCAGTCGACGAGCAGCCGGTGGCCGTCGCGGTCGGTGAGGCCCAGCCGGCCGACGTACACGGGGGTGGGGTCGTCGGCCGCAACGATCCGGCCCAGGCAGAGATCGAGGCTGAAACGGCGCAGGGTCCGCAGCCGGGCACCGAGCCGGTGCACCTCCAGGTCGCGGTCCATCGCGGCCTGACCGTGCCCGCCGCCGGTACGACGCTCCGCGTCGAGCCGCTCGGTGAGGTCGGCGACCGAGGCCTGGAGGCTCGCGGCGATGGCGGCGAAGTGTCGTTCGTCGTCGGCCAGCAGGGCCGGGTCCGCCTTGGCGGCGAGGTGGTCGGGAAGGGAGAACGCCGAGGGCGCAGGGGTCACGTGAGTCGCTCCGAGAGGGTCGAGAGGCAGGGCCGGAGCGGTGATTCTGGAGCATCCAGGGGGCCTTGCGGCAAGCCCCCCTGTCCGCTATACCTTGGGAATGGAGGGGCGCACGGCCGGCGGTTCGCGCCGGGTCACGCCGTTGCCACGGGCCGGCGAGACCTACGCCGACGTGCGCGGGCAGGAGCGTCACCTCCGGGTCGCCTGGCACACCGACCGCGACGTCGTCGTGCTGTCGCTGTGGCGCGACAACCTGTGCACCGGCACCTTCCAGCTCTCCGCCGCCGCCGCGGCGGACCTGGTGAGCGTGCTGCAGGCGGGCCAGGACGTGTCCTACCGGACCGCCCTCGACGTACGCCGCGCCGCCCGCAGCTCCTAGACCGGGTCCGGCCGGATCCATCCTCGCCGCAGCCCGTGCTCGACGAGCGCGTTGGTGGCACCGCCCAAGGTCGTCGACGCGGCGACCACGCCTGCTTCGCGGGCCCGCACGGTGGACTCGGTGGCTCCGGGCATCTGCCACGTGCCGCCGTGGTTCAGCCAGTTGAGGAGCATCGGCTGCAGGCGGTCCATCGCCTTGCAGAACCGGGCCTCCGGCGTACGGCCGGCCTCGAACTCGTCCCACAGCGCGCGGATCCCGACGGCCTGGTCCTGCGGCAGCAGCGTGAACAATCGGTCGGCCGCGGCCTCCTCGCGCTCCTGCTGGCCGACGACGGCGGCGGGGTCGAAGACAGGGCTGTCGCCGGCGTAGATCTCGACGAGGTCATGGATCACCACCAGCCGCATCGCGTGCCCGACGTCGATCGGCTCGTCCGCGTGCTCGGCCAGCAGCAGCACCATCAGCGCGAGGTGCCAGGAGTGCTCGGCGTCGTTCTCGCGCCGGTCGGCGGCCGCCAGGGGAGAGGCGCGCAGGATCGTCTTGAGCCGGTCGGCCTCGGCCACGAAGGTCAGCTGCGCGCGCAACCGGTCGTCGAGCTCCGGCGGGAAGGGGCTGCGGTCGCTGAGAAGCGCGTCGTCGTCCACGACGCCACCTTCTCAGGCGGGCTCAGGAGCGGCGAGCCGACCAGGTCGTGTGCCGCACGCACTCGCCGGCGTTGTACTTCAGCACCCCCTTGCGCGCGATGCCGGTGCGGGTGAGCTGGACCTTCAGCGTGATGGTCGTGCCCGAGGACGGCTTCCAGGTCCGGTTGACCCAGCCGGTGCTGCTGATCTTGGTGGCCGGGAAGCGGACCGCGCGCACCTGGAGCGTGCCGGAGAAGGCGCAGAAGACGCCGAGGTTGACCTTGAAGTCACGCAGGTAGCGGGCCCGGGTCACCCGGACGCTGACCCGCTCGAGGCGGTCGCTGCCGGAGGTGATCCGGCCGGTGTAGAGGCCCGGCTTGACCGGTACGGCGCGGGCGACGGTGGCCCGCTCACTGGGTGCGCTGGCGCGCGCCAGGTCCGCGGTGCCGAGGCTCAGGGCCAGCAGGGCGGACAGGACGAGCGCGACGAGCACAGGGGTACGACGGTTCACGAGAGCCTCCTCGAGCGGCGGTGCGGGGTGGGGGTATGCCGCACGGTAGCCCGGCTGGCGAAAGAAGTCTCCCGAGCCGGCGAACCACAACCAGGTCTGGGAGCGTCTCTGCTGGTGGACGACCTCACCGGGGTCGCGACGAGCCAGGGGGATCCGATGCTGGGCGGCCTGACGATGGGGACCGGCGTGCGCGGACCCGCGCGCGCCGGTCAGGACGCGCCGACACCGCCGCCCGCGCCCGGCGACCGCGCGTCGTCGTCAGAGACGGGGACTCCGTTGCGGGCGCCCGATGCGCGTAAGCGCCGTCTGTCTCCCTGAGCACTCGGTCCGAGTCGTGTTCGGCCAGTCGTACACATGTGTCGCCGATAACGAACATTATGTCATTCTCTTGCGCTCCGCGGGCCCCTCTTGCTGCTCGCGTCCTGCACTCGGCGGCCGCAAGGAGTCGTCCTCCCCGCGGCCGCCGGCGTCCCTACGCAGGGACGTTCGTGGTGCACCAGGCGTCGCCTGGCGTCACCACGGCATGAAGACGCCGTCGAACCACTGCCCGTTGCCGGTGTCGGAGTAGTTGTCGACGTTGAACGAGTAGGCGCCGTGGTTGCCGCCCCACAGGTAGCCCGGGAAGCCCGAGGGCGCCTGGGTGTCGCAGACGAAGTCGTTCGTGCAGATCGACACCACCGGGATGTTGCCGAAGTTGCGGTCGACGCCCGACAGCGGAGCTCCGACGAGGTAGGTGTAGAACTCCCCCGACACTCCGTTGCCCCTGGGGCCACCCTGGCGCTTCGGGTCGGCGATCAGCGCCGCGTTGACGTTCTGGAAGGTGCGCCAGTTCTCGCTGACCCAGGTGTGGACGACCGCCGCGCCCAGTGAGTAGCCCAGCATCTTGACGTGCTGGTACGGGCACCGGGCACGTTGGTCACGCACCAGCCGGTTCAGCTCGTTGGTTCCCTGCCGCGCGCCCCAGCCGGTCGGCTCGGCGGGGTATCCGACCCGCTGGCTGACGTTGCCGGAGAAGATCGTCGAGTTGTTGTCGCCCGTGCCACCGACGACGATCGTGTAGGTCCCGGCGCAGGACGCCGCCGACGCCGGAGATGCGGCTGGGATCACGGCAAGCGCTGTTGCCGTGATGGCCGCGAGGGCCAGGACTCGCAAGGTTCGCATCATCATTCTCTCATCCCGTCTGTTGAAAATGTCGCTGCGTGCTGGTGTGAGACAGATTGACTCGTTCTGCTTCGTACCATCACCGTCTCACGTCGTCAACGGGAGTTGTCTGCGCGCACCGCCCACCTGCGGACGTGGCCTCGTGCACGCCGACGTTCAGCCGATGGAGTCGCCGGGGAACCCGAGGCTGGCGTACACCGCGCACGTCATCATTCCTGCCTGCACACAGGGATCGGCCTGCATCACGGCGTCGGCCTCCTCAGGCGTCAGCGTCATGACCGCGACGCCGGCGATCGTGTCGGACAGCACCGGGCTCAGCACGGCGATCGTGCCGGCGGCGCGCAGCGACACCATCCGTCGCTGGTGCTCGAGCTCGATGGCCTCGGCGCCGTCCTGGTGACGCCGGTCGGTCCACTGGAGGACGGCGAGGCTGAACGGACGGGCGGTGGCGGCGAGGGCGCTGATCTGCTCGTCGGTGACGGGCTCGGACATGCGGGACTCCGATCTCAGGGGGCGGTGGCGCGGTCGAAGAGGGCGATGATCTCGGCGATGGCGGCCTCGGTCGCGTCCGGCGAGGCGGGCATCGTGGTGGCGAAGGAGTCGATGGTGGCGCGGACGGCGCGGGCGACGACGTGGGGGTCGAACTCCCCCATCTCCCCCGCCTCCTGGCCGTGGGTCAGGAGCACCGCCAGCAGCAGCGCGGAGGTGTCCTCGCGCAGCTCGTTGTCGGTGCGCGGGGCGTTGGCGACCACCTCGATGACGGCCCGCGCGGCGAGCCGGTGGCCGGCGAGGAAGCGCAGGTTGCTGCCGACGTACGCCGCCAGCTTGCCCCGCCACGTCTCCTCGGCCTCCATGGCCGGCACCATCACGGCGGCGGCGTCCCGGACGACCCGCTCCACGACGGCCTGCATCAGCGCGGCCTTCTCGCGGAAGTGATAGGACACCATCCGCGTGCTGCTGAAGCCGGCCGCCTCGCAGATCCGCGCGAAGGAGGTCGCGGCGTAGCCCTGCTCGGCCAGCACCCGGATCGTGGCGTCGACGATCTCGCGGCGGCGTTCGTCGCTGGAGCGGTAGCTGCGGGTGTCCGTGGGCATCAGGACCATATTTACCTGGTTAAGTCAGTGTCGGCAAGGCCGGGGCTCCCGCTAGCGTCGCGAGCGATGGAAACCGACGTACCTGCCTCTCCCCCGCGCCGTGCGCTCGTCCTCGGCGGTGGCGGCTCCACCGGCAACGCCTGGTTGATCGGCGTGGTCGCCGGCCTCGCCGACGCCGGCCTGGACCCCACCGGGGCCGACCTGGTCGTCGGCACCTCCGCCGGCGCCACCGCGGCGGCCCAGCTCACCGCCGTCCCGCCGGCGGAGCTGTACGCCGCCACACAAGCGGCCCCGCCCGCTCCCCCGCCCGGCAGCACAGGTCGGCGGGTGTCCGCGGCCAGCGACCAGATGCGCCGTACGGCGGACGTCATCGCCGCCGCCTCCGACCCCGCCGACCTGCGCCGCCGGCTGGGAGCCTCGGCCCTGGAGCTGCCCACCTCGACCGACGAGGAGACCCGGGAACGGTGGCGATCCATCGTGGCGTCCCGGCTCCCGCGCGACGTCTGGCCCGAGCAGCACCTCGTCCTCACGGCGGTCGATGCGGCCACCGGCGAGCCCGTCACCTTCGACCGCTCCAGCGGCGTCGGCCTCGCCGAGGCGGTGGCCGCGAGCTGCTCCAGCGGCTTCGCGTTCCGCATCGGCGAGCGCCGCTACCTCGACGGCGGCTACCGCACCAACGCCGACAACGCCGACCTCGCCGCCGGCTGCGAACGGGTGCTCGTCCTCTCGCCGTACGGCGGCCGGGCCCGCACGCCCGCCGCCTGGGGCCTCCACCTCGCCGACCAGGTCGCCGCTCTCGAAGCGGCGGGCAGCCAGGTGCGGGTCCTCTCCCCCGCCGAGGACCTGACCGGTGCCCGGGCGATGGACCTGTCGCTGCGACCGGCGGCGGCGCGGAGCGGGTACGACCTGGGGCGAGCGGAAGCCGCGTCGCTAGCGAGCCTCTGGCGCTGAGCGCCAGTCGGCGCGGAGGATCGAGTACAGGTAGCCGTCGCGGTAGGCGCCGTCGCGCCACTGGGCACCGCGCGTCGTCCCCTCCCGGGTGAAGCCGGCGCGCTCCAGGGCGCGCTGCTCGGCGACGTTCTCGACGTCGGTGTGCGCCTCGACGCGGTTGACGGCGGTGTGGCGGAAGAACAGGTCCACGAGCTGGCGCTGGGCGGCCGAGCCGGTGCCGCGACCGCGGGCGGCCCCGGTCAGCCAGATGCCGATCATCGGGTTGCGGGACTGGGCATTGGGCCCCCACCGCTGCCAGATCCAGCCCACGCTCCCGACGAGCGCGCCGGTGTCGTCGAGCACGCCCATCCCGCCCTGCTCGTCGAGGACCGCGGACGGCGCGGAGGTGCGGGGGGCGCGAGGGCCGAAGTAGTCGAAGCCGGAGGTGTCCCCCGGCAGCAGCGGCAGGTCCTCGTCGGTCAGGGCACGCAGCGCGGTCACCCGCTCAACCTAGCGCCGCCCTGCACACTGGACGCATGGACGACGACACCGTGAAGGCGGGCCTGCTGCACCAGCTCGACCGAGCGCGCGAGGCGCTGGTCTGGAAGCTCGACGGCCTGTCGGAGTACGACGTCCGCCGCCCGCTCACGGCGACCGGCACCAACCTGCTGGGCCTCGTCAAGCACGTCGCCACCTGGGAGGCCTGGTACCTCGGCGAGGTGCTCGGCCGCCCGTTCCCGGAGCCGCTCCCGCCGTGGCAGGACGACGACGGCTCGGACATGTGGGCGCGGCCCGACGAGAGCCGGGCGGAGATCCTCTCCTTCGCCGAGCGCGTCGCGCGGCACAGCGCGGAGACGGTGGCGGCCCTCCCCCTCGACGCCCCCGGCCGGGTGCCATGGTGGTCGCAGCCCGAGGTCAGCCTGTTCTCGGTGCTGGTGCACCTGATCGGCGACACCGTGCGGCACGCCGGCCACGCCGACATCCTGCGCGAGCAGCTCGACGGCCGCACCGGGGTGAGGGCGGAGCGGGAGGAGCCCGCCGACGAGGCGGCTCGGGCGGCGACCCGGGACGTGATCGAGTCGGCCGCCCGCGCGGCCGGGAACCGACCCATCTGACCGGCCGCCTGCTACGAATGATGGACGTGAGAGAGCAGCGGAAGGTTAAAAGTTCTCAGATCCGGTTCCATCCGCCGATCCGTGTCGTTGATCAGGGCGGACGAGCAGAGCTCGCCATTCGACAACTGGGGGCAGCGATGAGGAACACGCGCGCACGCATCACCATCACGGCACTGACCGGGGCGCTGGCCGCGGTCATGGCGTCGGCCACACGCCGGGAGTCGCCACGCTCGGCGCGACGCAACGACCAGATGCTCCCGATCGAGTGGTTCTGACGGTTCTCAGAGCCCGCTGACCCGCGGGAGCACCCGCTCCACCAGCTCGGTGGTCCAGGCCGCCGGGTCCTCGGCCTGCGGCATGAAGGTCGCGAGGTCGACGCCGAGACCGGCGTACTGCTCCATCTCGCGGACGAACCGGTCCGGGTCGCCCACCGGGTCGCCGAACCACAGGATCGTCTTGCGGATGGCGTCGTAGTCGCGCCCGAGGTCGTCGCAGTGACGGCGCAGCACGTCGAGCTTGTGGGCCACGCCGGGCACGCCCTCGCCGGTGAACAGGTTGCAGGCGTCGGCGTGCTGGGCGACCATCCGCAGCGTCTTGCGCTCACCCTGGCCGCCGATCATCAGCGGCACCCGGCCGCGCACCGGCTTCGGCAGGCAGATCGTCTCCGCGAGCCGGAAGTGCTCGCCCTCGAACGGCCCGTCGTCCTCGCTCCACATCTGCTCCGCGATCCGGATCGTCTCCTCCAGCCGCTCGAAGCGCTCGGCCAGCGGTGGGAACGGTACGCCGAGCCCCGCGTGCTCACGGTCGTACCAGGCGGCGCCGATCCCCAGCCACGCCCGCCCGCCGGAGAGCACGTCGAGGGTGGAGACGACCTTCGCGAGCAGCCCGGGGTGCCGGTAGGTGACGCCGGTGACGAGCAGGCCGAGGTGCACGTTCTCGGTGCGCGCAGCGAGGTAGCCGAGGGTGGTGTAGCCCTCGAGCATCGGCTCGAAGGGCCCGCCGAAGTCGATCATCTGGAAGTAGTGGTCCATCACCGTGACCAGGGAGACGCCGCCCTCGTCGGCGACCCGGACCGTGGCGTCGAGCCGCTCGGTGAGCCGGGTCTCCCAGCCGGGGTGGGTGAAGCTGGCGTAGTGGATGCCGAGGTCCATGCCGCTCAACCTACGCCCGGTGTCCCGAGGGTGTCTGCGTACGATGCGAGCCATGCGCCTCCGCCTGCTCGCCGGTGTCCCGGCCCTCCTGCTGCTCACCACGCTGACCGCCTGCAACGACGACGGCGACAGCAAGGCCACCGACAGCTCCTCCGACACCTCCAGCGACGCCGGTACGCCGACCGACCCGGCCACCACCGCCACCGCGTCGTCGGGTGCACCCGCCGGTGCGGGCTCGTGCACCTACACCCCCGACGGGTCGGGCGGCGAGGTGAAGGCGCCGCCGGCGACCCCCGCCTACAGCGGCAAGGTCCCCGCGACCATGAAGACCTCGATCGGCACGTTGAAGCTCACCCTCGACGCCGCCAACGCGCCCTGCACGGTCAACTCCTTCCTGTCGCTGGCCGAGCAGGGCTACTTCGACGGCACGTCCTGCCACCGGCTGACCGTCAGCGACGGGTTCAAGGTGCTCCAGTGCGGTGACCCGACCGGCAGCGGCGCCGGCGGCCCTGGCTACTCCTTCGACGACGAGCTCACCCAGAAGGAGACCTACGGCGCGGGCACGCTCGCGATGGCCAACGCCGGCCCGAACACCAACGGCTCGCAGTTCTTCGTCGTCTACGGCGACACCGGCCTGCCGCCGGCGTACACGGTCTTCGGCACGGTCGACAAGGCCGGGCTGGCCGCGATCGACAAGGCCGCGGCGGCCGGGGTGACCCCGCAGAACGGTCCGGAGGACGGGACGCCGGTGACCCCGGTGAAGATCGAGTCCGTGTCGAAGGATTGACCGTCAGGGCCCTAACAGGACCCTGACGCCCGATGTGAGCCGCTCCACAGATTTTCCGGGGCGGTGCTTCCTACGATCCGGAGGCAGGGGTCACTCGGGGCTCCGACGGCGGCTGCCGCCTCCCGACGCGACCGACCGTCGTCCGTGAGGAGAGCACCGCCCATGTGGACCACCGCTCAGCTGCGTCGCCTGACCGAGACCCCGTACGCCGATGCCCTCGACCGCCAGGCCGGGGCCGGGATCGCGAACTTCCACGCCCTGCCGATCGGCTCGCTCGCGCACGCGCCGGACGGGGAGACCTCGGCCCACGCCGAGCAGGCGCGCCGGCTCTTCGGTCCGCGGATGCTGGCGGCCGAGCTGACCCTGGGCTCCCCCGAGCTCGACTCCTACTTCCGGGCCCATCGCAGCCTGGCCCGCTCCCGGCGGCTCAGCGCCGAGGCGTTCGGCGCGGCCGACACCCACTACGTCACCACCGGCACGACCGGCGCCAACCAGATCGCCCTGGAGGCGCTGCGCTCCGGCACCGCCCGGGTCCTGGTCGACCGGTCCATGCACCAGTCCATCCACTTCGCGCTCGACCGGCTCGCGGCGACCGTCAACTACGCCCCGACCGCGGCCGACACCGCCGAGCACGGCGTGATCACCGCGCTCCGCCAGGCCCGTGCCGCGGACCTGCGCTACGACGTGGTCGTCATCGGCGTCTCGGCGTACGACGGCTCGCTGGTGCAGATGCGGCGCTTCCTGCACGCCCTCCACGAGCTCACCGCCGACACCGGGATCGCGGTCCTCGTCGACGAGGCCTGGACGGCGATCCACTCCTTCCACCCGGCCATGCGCCGCAACGCTGCGGTGGCCTGCGTCCGCGAGGCCCTGGAGGACCACCCGGACTGGTCGGCGTCCTTCCTGGTGACCCAGTCGGCCCACAAGTCGATGCTGGCTCTGCGGCAGGGCTCCTACGTCCACCTGCTGGCCTCCCCCGACCGCCTCCCCCAGTTGCGCGCCGACGTCGGGGCGGCGCTCTACCGGGTGCACACCACCAGCCCGTCGCTGCCGATCCTCGCCAGCCTCGACCTGGCACGGGCGCACGCCGTCGCCGAGGGCGAGACGCTCGTCGAGCGGGCGCTCACGCTGTCCGCCCGGCTGCGCGAGGTCGCCCGCCGGGTGCCCGGCGTCGCCGTCCACGAGCCGGTGCCCACGGCGGGCGGTGCGCACAGCGCCTACCTGGCCGACCCGATGAAGGTGCACCTCGACTTCGGCTCGCCCGAGCGCGCCCAGGCGGTGCGCCGCGAGCTCTACGACGAGTACGGCGTCTACGTCTCCCGCCAGGACGGCCCGACCCTGCTGTTCACCGTCCACGTCGGCGTCACCCCGGCCCAGCTGGACACGCTGGTCGAGGCGCTGGAGACGCTGTGCTGCGCGGAGGTGCCCGGGGGCGCCGCCTGCTCCGACGGGCGCTACATCATCGCCTACCCGCCCGGGATCCCGCTCCAGGTGCCCGGTGAGCACCTGCCCGCGCTGCCGGTCCAGCAGATCGGCGAGGAGCTCTACTCGACGTTCTGACCGGTCAGCTCGACCGAGCGCTCCCACAACGCGGCGGCGAGCCGGTCGTCGTGCACCTTCGCCGACATCCTCGCCGGCGCAGGCCAGCCCCACAGCTCGGTGCGCCCGTGCGGGCCGACGTACGTGCCGCCGGGGACGTCCATGGTGGCGGCGTACACCGTGCAGAGCGCGCCGCGCCAGGCCGGCATGCTCACCAGCCGTTGTCCGTGGTGCCCGATCGCGGTGAGCAGCGCGTTGCCGGTGCTGCCGGTGATCCCGGTCGCCGACGCGCCGGGGTGGGCCGCGACCGAGCGCACCGGCGAGCCGGCCGCGCGCAGGCGGCGGTCGAGCTCGCGCATGAAGAGCAGGCCGGCGAGCTTGGAGTCGCCGTAGGCCGCGAAGGCGCGGTACGGACGACGCAGCCAGCCGAGGTCGTCGAGGTCGATGTTCCCGGAGCGGTGCTCGCGGGAGCTGACGACCACGACCCGGTCGGTGAGCAGTGGCAGCAGACCGAGGGTGAGCGCGAAGTGGCCGAGGTAGTTGGTCGCGAAGTGCAGCTCGACGCCCTCCGCCGAGATCCCGTAGGGGATGCCGAGCACGCCCGCGTTGTTGACGAGCACGTCGACCGGCCGGCCCTCTTCGCGCATGCCCGCCACGAAGGCCCGCACCGAGGAGAGGTCGCTGACGTCGAGGCGGCGGACGCTCACCCGGCCCTTGTCGTGGCCGGGCACGGTGCGGGCCGCGGCCTCGCCCTTGCTGGTGCTGCGACAGGCGAGGACCAGCTCGGCTCCGCGCGAGCCGAGGATCCGTGCGGTCTCCAGGCCCAGGCCGCCGTTGGCCCCGGTCACGACGAACCGTCGCCCCGGCTGGGGAGGAACCTGGGTCCACGCGCGCACGCCGCATTATTGCGTGCTCCGGGGAGCTCCGGATCCGGCCTGCCCGGCGTGGCCCGGGGGTTTCCGTCGGACCCCCCTGTTTGACTGTCCTCATGGTCGTTCTGCTCGCTCTCCTCGTCGGTCTCGCGCTCGGTGCCGGGGTCGGCTGGGTCCTGCGCCAGGCGACCTTCGTCCCGCCCGCCCCGGCTGAGGACCCGGCCCTCGCCGAGGCCCGCCACGAGCTGGCGCTGGCCGCGCTGCGCGAGCAGGAGGCGTCGGTGCGCGCGGCGATCGAGGCCGACCTCGCCGCCGCGCAGACGAGTGTCGACGAGCTGCGCCAGAGCCTGCAGGCCGCGCGTGAGCAGCACCAGGCCGTCGTCGAGCAGCAGCGGCAGGCCCAGCGCGAGCGCGAGGAGGCGCAGCGCCAGCGCGAGCAGGCCGACCGCCAGCGCGACCGCGAGCGCGAGCAGGCCGAGGGCGGGCACACCCAGGTGCTCAAGACGCTGACCCCGGTCGTGGAGCACCTGCGCTCGATGCAGCGCAAGGTCGACGACCTGGAGAAGGCCCGGGTCCAGCAGCACACGGAGCTCGCGAGCCAGATCCGGCACACCCAGCGCTCCGTGGAGGACTCGCGCAAGGCCGCCGACACCCTCGCCAACGTCCTGAAGAACAATGCCGTGCGCGGCGCGTGGGGCGAGACCCAGCTGCGCACCCTGGTCGAGACCGCCGGCCTGCTCAACCGGATCGACTTCGAGCTGCAGCACTCGATGGAGGCCGACTCGGGGGCCCGCCGGCCGGACATGGTGATCAACCTGCCCGGCGGCAAGCAGATGGCGATCGACGCCAAGGTGCCCTACAACGCCTTCATGGACGCCCAGCGCGAGGGCATCGAGCCGGAGCAGCGCCAGCGGCTGCTGACCGACCACGCCCGCAAGGTCCGCGGTCACGTCGACACCCTGGCCCGCAAGGGCTACTGGACCGGGCTGCGCACCAGCCCGGAGTTCACCGTCGCGTTCATCCCCAACGAGCAGCTGCTCAACGTCGCGCTCGAGGTCGACCCCTCGCTGCTGGAGCACGCCTTCCAGCAGGGCGTCGTGCTGGCCACTCCGACCAACCTGTGGGGCCTGCTCAAGACGGTCGCCTTCACCTGGAAGCAGGAGGCGCTGACCGAGGACGCGCAGGCGCTCTTCGACCTCGGCCAGGTCCTCTACCGGCGCATCCTCAAGCTGGCCGAGCACGTCGACAAGCTCGGGCGCTCCCTGCAGCGCAGCGTGAAGGACTACAACGCCTTCACCGGCTCGTTGGAGCGCTCGGTGCTGCCGGCCGCCCGCAAGCTCAACGCCGCCGACCCGATCTCCACCCTGCCCTCCCCCAAGGAGGTCGAGGAGGCCCCTCGCGCGCTGACCAGCGGGGAGTTCGCCGCGATCGCCGACCTGGAGCGCGAGGAGCTCACCTTCGACTTCGACGTCACCGAGGCCGAGGTGGTCGACGAGGACGCCCAGACCGGCTGACCGGCCCGTCGTCTCTTTACCATCCTCGGGAGCCGCGTCTCCGAAGAGTGTGTGACACATCACTCTGCTCCCGGAGGAACTCCATGCCCATCCGAAAGCCCACTCCCGCCTTCGCCGTGGCTGTTGGCGCCCTGGTCGTCTCGCTCGGCGGCACGTCGTACGCCGTCACCCAGGTCGGCAGCAACGAGATCGCCGACGGGTCGGTCCGCTCGGTCGACATCCGCGACAACACCGTGCGCTCCAAGGACGTGCGAGACGGCACGCTCCGGCGCCGTGACCTTTCCCCCGGCGTGCTGACCTCCGGACCCCGCGGCGCCGTCGGGCCGCGCGGCCCCCAGGGCCCGGCGGGCCGGCCCGGTCAGCCCGGTCAGCCCGGTGCCGACGGCGCCCCCGCCCGCTGGGTGCTGGTCAACGCGGCCGGCCAGATCGAGGCGCAGTCCGGAGGGTTCACCGTGGCGGCGGCCTACCCGACGCTGGCCAACACCGCGACGACCGGCGACAACTCGCTGCGGGCGGCCGGCAACGTCTACATCAACGCCGGGGAGGACCTCTCCGACAACGCGATCGTCGCCACGATCGCACTGCAGAACCAGCAGGACCTCAACGGCGACGGGATCACCAACGGCCGGGCGGCGGGACCGGACCTCAACCCGGAGTTCTCCGGCGAGATCTCCGCGACGCGGTGTGGCATCGCGATGCTCGTGTCGTGCGCGCCGGTGGACACCAACAACGCCAACCACTTCGTGGTGAGCCCGCGCAACAGCGACGGGAGCGTGACGGTCGACGGCGCCCGCAAGCGGTTCTACGTCGTCATCGCCGGCGGCTGAGGACGCTCGTCAGGCGCTACCGTCGACGCCGACCCCGCCGGACAGGTCCACCGTCCGGCGGGTGTTGGCGAGCGCGGTGACGCTGGCCGTGCCGATCACCCCGGTCCGGTCGAACACCTCCGCCGTGCCGACCGCGATGCCGTCCACGGCCCGGTGGTCCGTGGCGCGCAGGCCGAGCAGCACGCTGTCCGGGCGGCGGCTCAGCGCGAGGTCGATGTCGGTGTTGATGTACTCCACGCCGGCCGAGCCCCAGTTGGTCACCATGCTCGTGGCGTCCCCGATCGAGGCCACCGCCTGGAAGGGCGTGCACTCCTCGCCGAGGACGATCGGCACGGCGGTCTGCCAGGTGGCGTGACGTCCGGCGTTCTGGTGGTCGCCGAAGCTGTCCGACCACGGTGCCGCACTGGCGAAGAACGGGACGTGCTGCTCGCCCTCCGGCGGAGCCAGGTCCAGCGGGGGCTGCGGGTCGTCGGCCGCCGAGGTCCACACCTCGCCGGCGGCGTTCGCCGAGGGCAGCAGGAAGGTCGCGCCGGCCCGGGCGACCACCTCCCCCTCCTGCCGTACGACGGCGTCGAGCAGCATCAGCCGCGGCCCCTCCCGCACCACGGTGGCCTCGGCGGTCGTCGGGATCATCCGAGCCGGGCGGAACAGGTCGACGTGGTAGCGCGCGGGCACCAGCTCGGTCCGTCCGGCCACGTCGACCGCCTGCTCCAACGCCCGGGCGAGCAGCCCGCTGATCGCGACACCGTGCATCTGGTCCTCGCGCCACCGGCTCCGGGCGAGCGGCAACGGCTCGAGCGCGGTGGAGCCGGGCAGGGTGCGGAACCAGGCAAACTGGAACGTGTTCTCGTTCACGGGCTCATCATGCCCCGCCGTGTCAACGGTGTGGACACCGGCCTCGTGGGGAAGGGTGGGCCCATGACCAACAAGATCGGCCTGATCGTGGCCGGCGCCGTGGCCGCCGTCCTCCTCCTCGCAGGCGGGGTGACCGCCCTCGTCGTGTCCGGGGGCGACCCGACCAGCGTCCAGGACGTCGCGGACGCGGCGGTGGATGCCGCCGAGGACCTCGACGTCGACGACGGGATCGCGCTGCTCTGCGAGGCGCCGTCGAAGCAGGATCGCGCGGACCTGGAAGCGCTGATCGCGGCGGCCCAGGACGAGGCGGACACGAAGGACCCCGACGTCGACTACGAGATCTCCAACGTCAAGGGCGAGGAGAAGGGCTCCTTCGACGTCAAGATCACCAGCGACGAGAAGGCCTTCGAGGACGACGAGATCGCGGTGACCGTGCTGGTCGACTCCCAGGACGGCCGCTCCTGCATCTCCGGGTACGACGACCGCAGCTGACCTGCGTGACCGGCCCTCGCGTGCTGCGCGCCGCCGTCCTCCTCGTCGCACTCGCGACCTCGGCGGCGGCGACCTTCGGCAGCGGGATCGACCCGTGGGACCTCGCGCCGTGGCTGGCCCGGCACGGCGGGCTCGGCCTGGCGCTGGCCCTCGGCTGGCTCGTGCTCGCGCCGGTGCCGCTGGCGGTGGCGGCGCTCGCGCGACGTCGTACGCCGTGGCCGTGGGTCGCCGTCGTGACGATCCACCTCGCCGTCCCGGTCGTGCTCCTGGCGCGCTTCCCGCACCTGCTGCCCGGCTGGGCGTGGGCGGTCGTGGGACTGAGCGTGCTGCTCGGCCTGGCGTCGGTGGCTACGGCGTTCCCGGCGCCGGGTGCCCGCCCGGGATCGTGACCCGGGGGTCGTAGGGCACCCGGGTGTAGACGAAGGTCGCGCACTCGAGGTCCAGCACCGTGCCGGTGTCGTCACGGTGCACGAGGAGCGGCTCGCCGCGGTGGTACTCCTGCCCACCGACGAAGCGCCCCGGCTCCCCGCTCGCCGGCACGAACCGCTCGTGCACCTTCCCGGTGCGCAGGTCGCGGGCGAGGACCGCACCGCCGACCCACTCGAAGCCGAAGGCGGTGTTGCCCCAGAACCACAGCCCGAGCAGCTCGGCGACCTCCACCGGCACCGGGAACGCCGAGGGCGACCACCGCTCCGCGACGGGGGCCGCGTCGACGCCGGTCAGGATCCCGGGCACCCGGTCGGGGCGCAGCCCGGTGGTGGCGTTCGTGAGAGCGACCACCGCGTCGCGCGAGGCGCGGTCGACGAAGAGCGAGGCCATGAAACCGGGCATCGAGCCGGTGTGCCCGGCGTAGGTCCGCTCCCCCACCCGCACCACCTGCAGGCCGAGGCCGTAGGACCGCTCCGCGTCGAGCGGCGCGGCCATCTCGGCGAGGGTCTCCGCGGACAGCACGTCCGGGTGGCCGGTGGCGAGGAAGTCCGCCCAGCGCAGCAGGTCCGCCACCGTGCTCCACAGCTGGCCGGCCGGCGCCATCGCCCCGGTGTCGGTGTGCGGTTCGGCGGTGAGGGTGTGCGCGAAGTGGTCGACGCTCCGGCCCGGAGCGTGGTCCACCGGCGGGTGGTACGACGTCGCGCCCATCCCCAGCGGGACGAGCAGCCGCTCCTGGACGACCGCCCACCAGGTCTGCCCGCGCAGCCGGGCGACGAGCTCGCCGAGCAGGCCGTAGCCCAGGTTGGAGTAGTGGAAGTGCTCCCCCGCGGCGGCCACCCGGCCGGAGCCGTCGTTGGCGGCGGTGAGCGCGTCGAAGGTCCCGCCGTCGGTCCGCTCCCACCAGGCGCCGGCGGGCTCGCTCTGCATGCCGGACAGGTGCGCGAGCAGGTGGCGGATGCTGGACGTGGCATAGCCCGTCTCCGGGACGAACCGGCCGACCGGGTCGTCCAGCGCCAGCACGCCCTCGTCGCGCAGCTGGAGCACCAGCACCGCGGTGAGGGTCTTGCTGATCGAGCCGATCCGGTAGGCCGTGCCGACGGTGATGTCCGGGAGCACCGACACGCTGCCCGACCAGGCCGGGACACCGCCCAGCGCCACAGCCGCCGCGACCGACGGCAGCCGGCCGGCGCCCTGGAGCGCGGCCAGCCGCTCGTCGTAGGAGGTCATTCGGTGTAGGCGTCCATCGGCGGGCAGGCGCAGACCAGGTTGCGGTCGCCGTAGGCCTGGTCGATGCGGGCCACCGGCGGCCAGTACTTGTCGACGGAGTGACCGGCCGGGAAGACCGCGACCTCGCGGGAGTAGGCCCGGTCCCACTCGCCGACGAGCGCGCGGGTGGTGTGCGGGGCGTGGTGCAGCGGCGAGGCGTCGACGGCCCACTCCCCCGCGGCGACCCGGTCGATCTCGCCCTTGATCGCGATCATCGCGTCGCAGAACCGGTCCAGCTCGGCGAGGTCCTCGGACTCGGTCGGCTCGACCATCAGGGTGCCGGCGACCGGGAAGGACATCGTCGGTGCGTGGAAGCCGTAGTCGATGAGCCGCTTGGCGACGTCGTCGACCGAGACGCCCGTGGCCGCGGTGATCGGGCGCAGGTCGAGGATGCACTCGTGGGCGACTAGGCCCGACTCGCCGCGGTAGAGCACCGGGAAGTGCTCACCGAGCCGGGTGGCGACGTAGTTGGCCGACAGCACCGCGACGGCAGTGGCGCGGGTCAGGCCCTCGGCGCCCATCATCCGGATGTAGGCCCACGAGATGGGCAGGATGCCGGCCGAGCCGAAGGGCGCGGCGCTGATCGCGCCCGTGCCCTCACGCCGGTCGGCGTCGGGGTGCAGCGGGTGCGTCGGCAGGTACGGCGCGAGGTGCGCGCGCACCGCGACCGGGCCCACCCCGGGGCCGCCACCGCCGTGCGGGATGCAGAACGTCTTGTGCAGGTTGAGGTGCGAGACGTCGCCGCCGAACCGGCCGGGCTGGGCGTAGCCGAGCAGCGCGTTGAAGTTGGCGCCGTCGACGTAGACCTGGCCGCCGTGCTCGTGCACGACGTCACACAGCTCGGTGATGGTCTCCTCGTAGACCCCGTGGGTGGAGGGGTAGGTGACCATGATCGCGGCGAGGGTCTCGCTGTGCTGCTGGCACTTGGCGCGCAGGTCGTCGAGGTCGACCGTGCCGTCGTCGTGGGCCTTGACGACCACGACCTTCATCCCGGCCATCACCGCGGAGGCGGGGTTGGTGCCGTGCGCGGAGGACGGGATCAGGCAGACGTCACGCTGCTCCTGGCCGTTGGCGCGGTGGTAGTTGCGGATCGCGAGCATGCCGGCGAACTCGCCCTGCGCACCGGCGTTCGGCTGGATGGAGACCCGGTCGTAGCCGGTCACCTCGGCGAGCCAGGACTCCAGCTGCTCGATGAGCCGGCGGTAGCCGTCGGCGTCCTGGGCCGCGACGAACGGGTGCAGGTTGGCGAAGCCGGCGAGCGAGATGGGCTCCATCTCGGTGGTCGCGTTGAGCTTCATCGTGCAGGAGCCGAGCGGGATCATGCCCCGGTCGAGCGCGTAGTCGCGGTTGGACAGCCGCGCCAGGTAGCGCAGCATCGAGGTCTCGTTGTGGTGGGTGTTGAAGACCGGGTGGGTGAGGTAGTCGGTGCTGCGCTCCAGGTCCTCGGGCAGGCCCGCCACCCCCTCGGCCGACACCTCGCCGGCGCCGAAGGCGGCCACCAGGGAGGCCAGGGTGGACTCCCCCGCGGTCTCGCCGAACGCGACGCCGACGGTGTCGGCGTCGACGAGGCGCAGGTGCAGGCCGGACTCCCGTGCCGCCGCGACGACCTCGTCCGCGCGCGCGGGCACCCGCACGGTCAGGGTGTCGAAGAAGCTCTCGTTGACGACCTCGATGCCGGCGGCCTCCAGGGTCGCGGCCGCCCGGCGGGCGAGGCCGTGGATGCCGGCCGCGATCTCCCGGAGGCCCCGCGGACCGTGGTAGACGGCGTACATCCCGGCGGTGACGGCGAGCAGCACCTGCGCGGTGCAGATGTTGGAGGTCGCCTTGTCGCGGCGGATGTGCTGCTCGCGGGTCTGCAGGGCGAGCCGGTACGCCGGGCGGCCCTCGGCGTCGACGGAGACGCCGACGAGCCGACCGGGCAGCTGGCGCTCCAGGCCCTCACGCACGGCCATGAAGCCGGCGTGCGGGCCGCCGTAGAACAGCGGGACGCCGAAGCGCTGGGCCGAGCCGACCACGACGTCGGCGCCGAGCGTGCCCGGCGCCTCCAGCAGGGTCAGCGCGAGCAGGTCGGCGGCGACGACGGCGAGGCCACCGCGCTCGTGGACGGCGTCGATGACCGGCTTGAGGTCGGCGACCCGGCCGGACGCGCCGGGGTACTGGACCAGCACGCCGGAGACCTCGCCCTCGGGCAGGCCGTCGGTCAGGTCGGCGACCAGGATCTCGATGCCGATGCCCTCGGCGCGGGTGCGGACCACGTCGATGGTCTGCGGGAGCGCGTCGGCGTCGACGACGAACGGGCCGGAGGCCTTGCGGTTGGCGCGGAACGCCAGCGCGACGGCCTCGGCGGCGGCCGTGCCCTCGTCGAGCAGGGAGGAGCCGGCGGTGTGCAGGCCGGCGAGCTCGGCGACCATGGTCTGGAAGTTGATGAGCGCCTCGAGCCGGCCCTGCGAGATCTCCGGCTGGTACGGCGTGTAGGCGGTGTACCAGCTCGGGTCCTCGAGCAGGTTGCGGCGGATCACGGCCGGGGTCACCGTGGCGTGGTAGCCCAGCCCGATCATCGACTCCCCGGGGACGTTGGCCGCGGCTAGGGCGCGCAGCTCGGCGGCGGCCTCCTCCTCGCCGACCGCGGCCGGCAGGGCGAGCGGGTCGGTCGAGCGGATGGACTTGGGCACGGCCGCGTCCATCAGGGCGTCGAGGGAGGGATAGCCGAGCCGGTCGAGCATCGTGTCGACCTGGGCGACGTCCGGACCGATGTGACGGTTGGCGAAGGGGGCACTCATCAGGCAGGTTCCTCGGGATCGAAAGGGTTCGAGCCCTCCCCCTCTGTCAGCGCAGCGTCGCGCCTCCAGAGTTGCCTGGTCCGCACGGTCCGGGCGCCTGAGAGGTTCCGGGGAGGAATTGCCCCTTCGGCGCAGGCTCACGTCCGCCGGACGCGTCCTGACTCTCCCGTGCGGGATGAACAGCGTGACCATCGTAGCCGCAGAGCGGCCCGATGGGGGCGTTCAGCCCGCGTTGCGAGCAGCGCGTCGCGCGGCGAGCTCGTCGCCGGCGACGCTCTCGGTGTCCTCGGCGTCGCTCGCGCTCTCGCTGGGCAGCTGCGCCAGCGTGCCCTCGATCTCGCGCCACACGCCGCCGATGGCGATGCCGAAGACGCCCTGACCGCCCTGGAGCAGGTCGATGACCTCGTCGTTGCTGGTGCACTCGTAGACCGAGGCGCCGTCGCTCATCAAGGTGACCTGGGTGAGGTCGTCGGTGCCGCGCTCGCGCAGGTGACCGACCGCGGTGCGGATCTGCTGCAGCGAGATGCCGGCGTCGAGGAGCCGCTTGATGATCTTGAGGATCAAGATGTCGCGGAAGCTGTAGAGCCGCTGCGAGCCGGAGCCCTTGGCGCCGCGCACGCTCGGCTCGATCAGGCCGGTGCGGGCCCAGTAGTCGAGCTGGCGGTAGGTGATGCCGGCGGCGTTGCACGCCGTCGGTCCGCGGTAGCCCAGGTCGCTGGGCAGAGGCGAGACGTCGTCGGTGAAGAGCAGGCCCTGCTCCTCGGCCGCAGCGGTCGCCGCCGACGAGTCCTGACCGACCTTCTCGGGCTGCTGCTCGTTCACGGGGTCCTCCAGGCTGGGGCGCGGCATTGCACTGCTGTCATTCGACTCTTCAAGGTACGGCGCCGGACTCCGACCGGTCAAAGACGTCACCGGGCGTGTCGGGAAAAACCCTCAGCCTCAACTTGAGGCTGAGGGAATCAGCGGTCGGACTCGAAGTCCTCGGGCGAGACGTGGTCGAGGAACTCGCGGAACGCCTCCACCTCGTCCTCCTCCTCGGCCGGGGCGGCGATGCCCGCCTCGGCGAGCACCTCCTCGGAGCAGTAGATCGTCGTACCGGTGCGCAGGGCGAGGGCGATCGAGTCCGAGGGCCGCGCGCTGATCTCCGCACCGGAGTCGAGGACCAGGGTGGCGAAGAAGACGCCGTCCTTGACGTCGGTGATCCGGACCTCCGACAGCTCGCTGCCGGTGGCCGCGAGCAGCTCCTTCATCAGGTCGTGCGTCAACGGCCGGGGCGGGACGACGCCCTGCTGGGCGAACGCGATGGCGGTGGCCTCGACGGCGCCGATCCAGATCGGCACGTAGCGCTCACCGGTCGTCTCGCGCAGCAGCACGATGGGCTGGTTGGACGGCATCTCCACCCGGACTCCCAGGACATCCACCTCGCGCATGGCTCAACCCTACTCGCGTCGTGGTGGGCCCGCGGGGCCGGTCAGATCCTCCGCAGGCCGGCCTTCACCAGCGTGGCGTGCAGCCGCACGGACAGCGCGGCGATCTCGCTCACGGCCTCCTCGGCGCGCGCGGCGGCACCGGCGTCGCGGCCCCGGCGCGGGGCGACGACCTGCTGGATGAGGCCGACCTCGCGGTCGGCCGCGGTCCGGAAGGCGCGCAGGTGGCGCGGCTCGATGCCGAAGTCGGCGAGCTCGCTCGCGGTCTGCGCGATGACCAGCGCGTCGGTGTCGTAGTGCCCGGTCGCCGAGGGCGTGATCAGCGCGAACTCCTCGAGCTGGGTGAGCAGGTCGGCGTCGATCTCGGCCACCTTGATGAGCTCCTTGCGCGAGAGCCGCAGCTTGTCGGTGCGGCGGAAGGACTCCGGCGCGGGAAGGCCGTCGGAGCCGACCGCGACCTTGGGCACGGTGGGGACGACGGGCTCGGGCTCGGGCGGCTGCAGCCCCCGGTCCATGGCGTCGAGGTGCTCGCCGATGACCTTCAGCGGCAGGTAGTGGTCGCGCTGCATGCGCAGGATGTACTGCAGCCGGGCGATGTCGCCCTCGGAGAACTTCCGGTAGCCCGACGGGGTCCGCTCGGGCTTGATCAGCCCCTCGGACTCCAGGAACCGGATCTTCGGGATGCTGACGTCCTCGAAGTCGGTGCGCAGGCGGTCGAGCACCTGCCCGATGTTGAGCAGGGGCTCGCGCTCGCCGCGGGCGAGGCCAGCGACCATCGCTCAGTGGCTCTCGTGACCGGCGAAGAAGACCAGGCGGTACTTGCCGACCTGGACCTCGTCGCTGTCCTTCAGCGTGGCCTTCTCGATCCGGTCGCGGTTGACGTAGGTGCCGTTGAGGCTGCCCGCGTCCTCCACGGTGAAGCTGTCCCCCGCGCGGCGGAAGACGGCGTGCCGGCGCGAGACCGTCACGTCGTCGAGGAAGATGCCGCTCTCCGGGTGGCGTCCCGCGCTGACCTCGTCGGCGTCGAGCAGGAACCGGCTGCCGGCGCCGGGACCCTTCTGCACCACGAGCAGTGCGTGGCCCACGGGCAGCGCGTCGACCGCGGCGGCGTCGACCGGGCTCAGCGCCCGGTCGGAGGTCTCGACCCGGTCGCCGCCACCGAACTGGATGGTCGCGGTGGCGTCGGTGACGACCGGCGCGGCAGGAGCGGCGTCCGGCGCGACGAGCCGGTTGCCGCACTGCGAGCAGAAGCGGGCGTCATCGGGGTTCTGCCGGCCACAGGCGGTGCAGAACGGCATGGGGAAACTCCTTGGGTCCGGGACGGCTACTACGAACGTACCGGATCAGCCGTCGAGCTGGGCCTCGTACGCCGACGCGTCGAGCAGGGCGTCGACGTCACCGGGCGTGGCGGGCACGACCTCGAAGAGCCAGCCGGCGCCGTACGGGTCGTTGTTGACCAGCTCGGGCGTGGCGTCGAGCGCCTCGTTGACGGCGACGATCTCGCCGCTGACCGGGGCGTAGACGTCGCTGACCGACTTGGTCGACTCCAGCTCGCCGCAGGCGTCGCCGGCCGCGACCGTGGCGCCGACCTCCGGCAGGGAGACGTAGACGATGTCCCCGAGGGCGTCCTGGGCGTAGTCGGTGATGCCCACGCGGACCGAGCCCGCCGCGTCGCCGGGCGTGCGCAGCCACTCGTGCTCGACGGTGTACTTCAGGTCAGCCGGGTTCGTCATGGCCAGAAGGCTACTGCCCCTGGTCCGGCAGGGCGTAGCGAGGCTCCGGGCGTTTCGCGACCGCCTCGATGTCGACCGCGCGCAGCTCCTTGACCTCGACGTCGCCGCCGTCGTCCTTGATCTGCTTGCGCGGGCCGAGCGGGAAGGTGATCGAGCCGCTCAGCACCTCGGCCTCGCCGATCGCGTCGATGACGTACGGCGCCTCGACCCGCTCGCCGTCGACGAGGAACCCGCCGTCGGTCTCCTCGAACGAGGTCTGCGCGACCACCCGGACGGTGCCGTTGATCGCGATCGCCTCGGCGCCGACGGTGCGCAGGCCCTGGATCGTGTCGAGCAGCGAGCCGAGCCGGATCCGGCCCTTCTCCTCGGTGATGGTGATCCGTACGCCGGGCCCGGTGACCGGGACCAGGCCGGCGAGGATGTTGAGCGTGTCGACGTCGCTCTGGGCCTGGTCGAGCGCGGCCTGGCGCTTGGTCGTCTCGTCGCGCAGCCCGTCCGCGACACCCTCGAGCCGGTCGATCTCGGCCTCGGTGCGCTGCCGGGTGCCGGAGAGACCGTCGAAGACGTCGATGAGGTCCTGCTGGCGCTGGCCGGCGTAGATGTCGTCGCTGTCGGTGAGGCGCACCTGGGTGACCGCGCCGAAGCCCACGACGGCCATCAGCACACCGGCCACGACCTGGCGCCGCGAGGGGCGCAGCAGCGCCCGGCGCAGCCGCTCGGTCGGGGTGAGCTCGGGCCCGGGGGCGTCGGGCGCGACGGGAGCGTCGGAGTCGTCGGGGTCAGGCATGGAAGACGTGTCTCCGGATGGCGGCGACGTTGGTGAAGATCCGGATCCCGAGGACGACGATCACGCCGGTCGAGAGCTGGCCCCCAACGCCGAGCCGGTCGCCGAGGTAGACGATGCCGGCCGCGATCACGACGTTGCTCAGGAACGAGACGACGAACACCTTGTCGTCGAAGATGCCGTCCAGGTAGGCGCGCAGCGCGCCGAAGACCGCGTCGAGCGCGGCCACCACGGCGATGGGCAGGTACACCTCGAGGCCGGCGGGGACGTCCGGCTGGAACACCAGTCCGAGAGCCACGCCGACGAACAGTCCGAGCACCGCGATCACGGGCGGTCACCTCCGTCGGTCTTCGGGTTGGTCTTGCGCTTGGCCGCGTGCAGCCTCGGGAGCGCGCTCGCCGCGGGCAGGCGCAGGTCGTCGGCCTTGTCCATGTCGAAGGAGTAGCCGAACTGCTGGGTCAGCCCGATGAAGGCCAGGCCGGCCCCGGAGTCGACGACGTTCGACGACAGCGTGCGCTGGTCGCCGATCGCCGCCACGGTGTACGGCGGCGCGATGCCCACGCCGTTGACCTCGATCGCCACGCCGGAGTTGCGGATGCCGCTGAGCGCGGTGAGCCGCTGTCCGTTGATGGCGATCGCCTCCGCGCCCGCGCCCCACAGCGCGTCGGCGAGCAGGGCGAGGTCGGAGTCGCGGATCACGCTGTCCTCGTCGGCGTAGCGGGGGTTGTCGACGACCGCCCGGACCCCGTCGCCGCGGACGACGCCGAAGCCCGCGGCACCGGCGAGCGTGGTGCTCCGGGCCTGGACGTCGCCGACCTCGGAGCCCAACGCGCGCAGCGACTCCTCCGCCCGGTTGTTGGCGCCGCGCAGGTCGGCGATCTGCTCCTGCTCGGCGTCCACCCGGTCGCGGCGGGCCTCGATCCGGCTGATCAGGCTGGCGCGGCTGGCGTCCTCGACGTCGGCGTTCTGCGAGGTCTGCACGGCGGCGATGGTCACCAGTGCCGCGAACGCGCCGACGACCGCGACCACCGCGACCCGGCGCCCCCGGCCCGGCGGGGCGTCGGGGTCCCGCCGCGAGGCCGCGGCCTGGTAGTCGCGGTCCAGCGCCTCCTGGGTGACGAGGGTCAGCAGGGGTGTCCGGGCGCGGTCGAGGGTGTCGTTCACGGCGTGCCGTCCGAGCGGGACCGGGGCTCGGTCGTCGCGAGCAGCTTGCGGACCTGCCAGGCGTAGAGCACCCCGGCCCACCAGTAGAGGCCGATCCCCCACAGCGCGAGCGACCAGCCGAAGATCTGGGCCAGGGTGGCGACCGTGCCGTCGCCGTCGCCGAGCAGCAGCAGCGGGAAGGCGTAGAGCAGGTTGAACGTCGCGGCCTTGCCGAGGAAGTGCACCGGGAGGGCGCTGTAGCCGCGGGTGCGCAGCAGGGGCACCAGGCCCCACAGCACCAGGTCGCGCAGCGGCAGCGACACGGCGACCCACCACGGGATCACCTCGCGCAGGGCGAGCCCGAGCACGACGGCGAGGATGTAGAGCCGGTCGGCCACCGGGTCGAGCAGTCGGCCGAGCTCGGAGGTCTGGTCGAGCTTGCGCGCCAGCCAGCCGTCGAGGAAGTCGGTGACCCCCGAGACCATCAGCACGACCAGCGCCCACACGTCCGCCTCGGGCCCGAGCACCAGCCAGAGGAACAAGGGGACGCCGAGCAGGCGCGACGCGCTGATCAGGTTCGGCAGCGTCAGCACCCGGTCGGTCGCGCGCTCCTCGCGCGTCACCGCTTCACCCACGGACGACACCCTAGTGTCACGAGGCGGTCGTCGCGTCGTCGGAGTGAGCCGCGTCGCGGATCTCTCCGACGAGCTCCTCGATCACGTCCTCCAGCGCGGCGACGCCGAGCGTCGTCCCGTCGGTGCGTACGACGCGCGCCATGTGCGCGCCGCGCCGCTGGAGCACCTCCAGCGCGTCGTGCAGGAGGGCGTCGGCGGTGACGGTCGCGAAGGGGCGGATCCAGCGGTCGGCGACCGGCCGCTCGCGTCGTTCCTCGTCGGGCTCGAGGACGTCCTTGATGTGCAGGTAGCCGACCAGGTCGCCCTCGTCGGACACGACCGGGAACCGGCTGAACCCGGTGGCGGCGCACAGCGCCTCCACGTCGGCACCGGTCGAGCCGCGCACGACGGTGGCGAGCGAGTCGGGGGTCATCATCACCTCGGCCACGGTCTTCTCGGTGAAGCCGAGCGCGCCGGAGAGCCGGTCGTACTCGTCCTCGGCGAGCAGGCCCTCGCCGTGCGACTCCTCGACGAGCGCGGCCACCTCCTCGCGCGTGTACGTCGAGCCGAGCTCCTCCTTCGGCTCGATCCGCAGCAACCGGAGGATGGCGTTCGCGACCGCGTTGATCGACACGATGAGCGGGCGCAGGACCAGCACGATGCCGTACATCGGCGGGCCGAGGATCAGCGCGGCCCGGTCCGGTCCGGCGAGCGCGATGTTCTTCGGCACCATCTCGCCGAGGACCACGTGCAGGTAGACCACCACCACCAGGGCGAGCACGAAGGCGATCGGGTGCAGCCAGCCGTCGGGGACGCCCAGCTCGTGGAAGACGGGCTCGATCAGGTGCGCGAGCGCGGGCTCGCCGACGGCACCGAGGCCGAGGGAGCAGACGGTGATGCCGAGCTGGGCGCCGGCCATCATCCGCGAGACCTGCTCCATCGCGGTCAGCGTGATCGCGGCCATCCGCGAGCCGGCCTGGGCGCGCGGCTCGATCTGGCTGCGGCGCGCGGAGATGAGCGCGAACTCCGCGCCGACGAAGAAGGCGTTGGCCGCCAGCAGGAAGACGGCGAGCAGCACGCCACCGAGGTCACCCATCGGCCGGCTCCTCCTCCACGCGCAGGGAGAGCCGGTCGATGCGCAGCCCGTCCATGTGGTCGACGGTGAGCACGGCCCGGCGTACCGGTGCGTCCTCGTCGTCGCCGGTCACCACCGCCGGCAGCGGTACGACGGCCTGGTCCCCCGTCACCGGGATCCGGCCGAGCACCTTGAGCACCAGCCCGGCCACCGTGTCGTAGTCCTCGCTCTCGGGCAGCTCGACGCCGGAGAGGTCCTCGACCTCGTCGGGCCGCAGCAGCCCGGACAGCGCCCAGGTGCCGTCGCGGCGCAGCCGGGCCCGGCTCCCGGTCCGGTCGTGCTCGTCGGCGATGTCGCCGACGATCTCCTCGATGACGTCCTCCAGGGTGACGATGCCGGCGTGGTCGCCGTACTCGTCGAGGACGATGGCCATCTGGAAGCCGTCGGCCCGCAGCAGCGCGAGCAGCGGGTCGAGGCGCAGCGAGTCGGGCACCACGATCGGCTTGGCCATCAGGTGCTTGACCTTGGTGGTGGCCCGCTCGTGCAGGGGCAGCGCGACGGCGTTCTTGACGTGCACCGTGCCGACCACGGCGTCGGTGTCGTCGAGCACCGGGAAGCGGGAGTTGCCGCTCTCCCGGGCCAGCGCGATGACGGCGCTCGCGCGGTCGTTGGCCTCCAGGCTGCGGGTCCGCACCCGCGGGGTCATGATCTCGCCAGCGGTGCGGGTGCCGAACTCCACCGAACGCTCCATCAGCTCCGCGGTGTCGGCGTCGAGGGTGCCCTCGTCCGCGGAGCGCTGGATGAGCGAGGCCAGCTCGGTGACGCTGCGCGCCGAGCGCAGCTCCTCCTGCGGCTCGATGCCGAGGCGGCGCACGATGGAGTTCGCGCTGCCGTTGAGCACCCGGATCGGCCCGCTCGCCACGGCGGTGAAGGCCCGCATCGGCCGCTGGGTGAGCCGGGCGGTGCGGTAGGGCAGCGAGATGGCGACGTTCTTGGGCACCAGCTCGCCGATCAGCATGGTGAGGAGGGTGCTCAGGACCAGGCCCGTCGCCACGGCGACCGGGGTGACGGCACCGCTCGACACCCCGGCGTCCTCCAGCGGGCCGCGGAGCAGCTCGGCGATGGCGGGCTCGGCCAGGAAGCCGATGGCGAGGTTGGTGATGGTGATCCCGACCTGGGCCCCGGAGAGCTGGGTCGACAGCGTGCGCAGGGCCTTCTGCAGGCCGAGCGCGGAGGCGTCACCGCCCGCGGCGGCCCGGTCGACCTGGCCGCGGTCGACGGTCACGAACGCGAACTCGGCGGCGACGAAGAGCCCGCACGCGAAGATCAGGAGGATGGCGAGTCCCAGCAAGAGCCAGGCGGTCATCGAGGTCCTTCAGGAGGTGAGCGGGAGAGCCACCACCCTAGAACATCCCTCGTCAGCCGTGGCGGGCGCGGCCGATCTCGGCGTACCACTCCAGCAGCTCGGGGGCGTCCACGCTGCCCGGGTCGTAGGAGCCGCCGAGCGCCTGGCCGGCGAGCACCTTCTTCACCGGGACCTCGAGCTTCTTGCCCGTGCGGGTGTGCGGGATGCCGGGCGCCGCGATCACGACGTCCGGCACGTGGCGGGGCGAGGCGTGGGTGCGCACGGCGTCGCGGATCCGCGCGTCCAACGCCTCGTCGAGCTCGACGCCCTCAGCCAGCACGACGAACAGCGGCATCCAGTAGCCGCCGCCGTCCTCCTCCAGCCCGATCACCAGCGCCTCGCGCACCTCGGCCAGCGCCTCGACCGGCTCGTAGATGTCGCCGCTGCCCATCCGGATGCCGTTGCGGTTGAGGGTGGCGTCCGACCGGCCGTGGATCACCACGGAGCCGTGGTCGGTCAGCGTGATCCAGTCGCCGTGGCGCCACACCCCGGGGTAGACGTCGAAGTAGGCGTCCCGGTAGCGGGCACCGTCCTCGTCGCCCCAGAAGAACAGCGGCATCGACGGCATCGGCCGGGTCACCACCAGCTCGCCGACCTCGCCCCGGACTGGCTCACCCGCCGGGTCGAAGGCGTCGAGCGCGACCCCGAGGCAGGGCCGGGAGAGCTCGCCGGGCCACACCGGCACGTGCGGCGCGGGCCCGACGAAGGCGCTCACCACGTCGGTGCCGCCGCTGATCGAGCAGATCTGCACGTCCGGGCCGAGCGCGTCCTGCAGCGCCTCGTGGCTGCTCGCGGGGAAGGTCGAGCCGGAGATGCCGACCCGGCGCAGGCGGTCCAGGGCGTGGCCCCGCGGCCCGACCCCGGCCTTCTGGCAGGCGGCGACGTAGCCCGGGCTCATCCCGAGCGCGGTGACGCCGTGCTCGGCGGCCAGGGCCCACAGGCCGTCGGTGCCGGGCTGGGCCGGGCTGCCGTCGTAGGCGACCACGGAGGCGCCGGTCAGCAGGCCGCCGACCACGAAGTTCCACATCATCCAGGAGGGCGTCGTGTACCAGAAGAGCCGCTCCCCCGGGCCCAGGTCGAAGTGGTAGGCGGCCACCTTGGCCTGCTCCAGCATCGCGCCGCCGTGGCCGTGGACGATGCCCTTCGGCTTGCCGGTCGTGCCGGAGGAGAAGAGCACCCACAACGGGTGGCCGAAGTCCAGTGCGGCGGTCTCCAGCTCCGCCTCTCCCCCGACGGCGGCGGACCAGGCGTCGCTGCCGACCTCGATCGTCGCCTTCAGCGTGGGCAGGGACGCGGTCAGCTCGGCGACGACCGTGGAGCGGTCGTGCACCTTGCCCCCGTAGACGTACGACGGCGCGTGCACCAGCACGACCGGGTCCAGCTGCTGGAAGCGAGCCAGCGCGGCCGAGGCGGCGTAGTCCATGCCGCACACCGACCACACCGCGCCGATGCTGGCGGCCGCGAGCAGCGCCACCATCGTGTCCGGGGTGTTGGGGAGGTAGCCGACGACCCGGTCGCCCTCCCCCACGCCCAGGCGCCGGTACGTCGCCGCGAGGCTCGCGACCTGCCGGCGCAGCTCGCCCCAGGTCAGCTCACGGGTGGCGGCCGGGTCCTCGGTGACCCCGACGATCGCGACCTCGTCCGCGGGCCGCCCGTCGAGGACCGCCGCCGCGTAGTTGACCCGCGCCTCCGGGAACCAGACCGCACCCGGCATCCGCTCCTGCGCCAGCGCGGGGCCCGGCAGCGGGAAGCCGAGGTGCTCGGCGACGGTGCTCCAGAAGGTGGAGAGCTCCTCGACCGACCAGGTGTGCAGGTCGTCGTACTGCTCGGGCGAGCCGGCGGCGAGGGGGCGGCCGGTGGCGGCCGCGGCGTGTTGGGCGAAGTCCTCGATCCGGCTCATGGCGCCAGCCTAGTGACGGCGCTCACGGCCCGGTCACCCCCCGAAGGAGGGGGCGCCCGCGATCGCGCGGACGTCGTCGCCGCCGGTGGCCGAGACCCAGCCGCGGCCCGGCTCCAGGCGCCGGATGGTGCGCGCCGGGACACCACCGACGACGGCGTGGTCCTCGACGACGCCGCGCACCACGGAGCCCGCGGCGACCACGACGTTCCGCCCGATCGTCGTACCGGGCAGGATCATCGCGCCGTGGCCGATCCAGGAGCCGGACCCGATCACGACCGGCTGGTGGCTGCCGAACTGCCGGCCCACCGGGACCTCGGGGTCCTGGTAGCCGTGGCTGGCGTCGGAGACGAAGACGTCCTGGCCGAACCACACGTCGTCGCCGATGGTGATCGACTCGTGCGCGGTGAGGCAGGCGCGGGCACCGATGACACAGCGCTCGCCGATGACCAGGCCGCGTTCGGGGAGCACCTCCTGGGCCGGGCCGTAGCCGACGGAGAGCGTGGCGTACTTGCCGACGAGGGTGTCCCGGCCGACGTGGATCGCCCCGGGGTTGACGACCGTCGCCATCGGGAAGGCGAGGCACGCGCCGGGGGCGAAGGTCCCGAACCGGTCGGCGAGGTCGGTGCCCGGAGCGACGTCGCCGTACCGCTCGACCCACTGCCAGGCGGCGAGGACGGAGCGGTTGAGGAGACGGCGGAGCGCGGGCACCGGCCGAGGTTACCGAAACGCAACATTCGCCGTGGGTTCTCAGTTCGTTCGCGTGCGGCGGCGGGCCGTAGCCTTCGCTGGTGCAGGACCCCCGTTCCCCCCAGGTGATCGCCTACTTCGCCGACGACCCGACCCGGGCCTATCAGCTCCTCCAGTGGCTGCCCGTGCTCGAGCGGCTCGACGCCGCGCACCCGGTGGCCGTGCTGACCCGGGACAGCGGGACCCGCGACGTCGTCGCCGAGCGGACGTCCCTGCCGGTGCTCCTCGCCCCCGGCTTCAACGACCTCGCCGCGCAGTACGACGCGCTGGACGCGAAGGTCGTGCTCTACTGCAACAACTCCGCGCTCAACTTCAACTCGCTGCTCGACAACCGGATGCTGCACGTGCACATCAACCACGGCGAGTCCGACAAGCACAGCATGGTCAGCAACAACGCCAAGGCCTACGACCGGGTGTTCGTCGCGGGCGAGGCGGCCGTCCAGCGGCACCGGGCGGCGCTGATGGAGCTCGACGAGTGGCGCCTGGTGCGCATCGGGCGGCCCCAGCTGGACCTGCGGCCCGCTCCCCTGCTGCCGCCGACCGGCCGTCGTACCGTGCTCTACGCGCCGACCTGGGAGGGCGACGCGGACTACAACTGCTACACCTCGGTCGACGTGTTCGGCGCCGAGATCGTGCGCGCGGCGCTGGCCGTGCCGGGTGTGCGGGTGGTCTACAAGCCGCACCCGAAGGTGACGACCAGCCAGGTGGCCGCGGTCCGCGAGGGCCACCAGGCGATCCTCGACCTCGTCGAGCGAGCCGCCGAGCAGGAGCCCGACGCGGGCCACGCCGCGGTCTGGCAGGGCGACATCCTCGCCGTCTTCCCGGGCTGCGACGCGATGATCACCGACGTCTCCTCGGTCGGCCTGGACTGGCTCTACCTGCAGACCGACAAGCCGATCCTCGTCACCGACCGGTACGACGACGCCGAGCGGCTCCGCCAGGACGTCCCCGTCAGCCGGTGCGCCGACGTGGTCGACGCCGCCGGGCTGCCCGGCCTGACCGCGCTGCTCGCCGCCCGCCTGGAGCACGACGAGCACCGGATGGCGCGCGCCGCGATGCGGCACCACTACTTCGACGACAACGGCGTCGGCGACTCCACGGTCCGCTTCGTCGAGGCCGTCGGCGACCTCGTGGAATTGCGAGACCGGCTGCAGGGCGCGAGCCCCGCAGCCGGCCTCGAGGAGTCTGCCTAGCCGCCCTGACCGCTCAGTAGCGGTAGGTCGTCACGTAGTTGTTCGAGAAGCTCGTGTAGTAGCCGTTGCTCGGCTTCACGACGGCCCGGAAGTGCGTCCGGCGGGCGTAGACCGGCAGCTTGACCGAGAAGCCGCTGGTGCTGGTGGTCCGGATGCCCTTGTAGGTCACCCAGCGGCACGAGGCGCTGGTCGGCGAGGCGCAGGTCGACTTCTGGATGGTGACCACGCGGCGCGCGTACGACGGCGTGACCTTGCCGTAGAAGACGCGGGTCGCGCGACGGAAGTTGTCGTGCAGGTTGCGGCGGACGTTGACGCGCACGGTCGCGGAGACCGACGGCTTGACGACGAGGTCACCGCTGGTGAACCCGGCGAAGTAGAGCCGGTAGTCGGCGGAGTAGTTCGGGACGGTGGTCCAGGTGGGGGTCGCGTCCGTCGCGAGGTCGCGCATCGGCGGCAGCGTGGCCCACGCGGTCTGGCCGACGATGCGGCGCTGCAGGTAGGTGGCGCCGGGCTGGCGCGGCGTGGTGCTGCCCGCTTGGGTGACGTAGCCCTGGAAGGTCACCGCGGAGCCGTGTCGGACCAGCGAGTAGTTCCGCTGCAGGTGGGCCACGGTCGTGATGTCCGCGGCGTGCGCCGGAGCGCTGGTGACGGCGACGAGCGACAGCGTGCTCGCCAGCAGGGCGAGGATCGTGAGGCCGACGCGCCGCAGGGACGTGAGGTGCATGGAGGGTGCTCCCGGGAGAGTTCTGGTGACGGTTCGCGACGGACGTCGCAGCCGGAGGCTATCTGCTTCCCTGACCCGCCCGGGACGAAACCCGGCTCGCCGGACCACGCGGGCGTCGGAGGTGCCTGAGAGGCTGGGGCCATGACCGACGACACCGCCGCCGTCTACGCCGCCGAGGACCTGCTCGCCGGCTGGCTCGACGAGGCCGCGCGCACCCCGGGCACGCCGCTGCGGGTGCAGGTGGGTGCGGTGCTGCGGGAGCTCGAGCCGGAGACCGAGCCGCGGTTCACCGACCCCGCCCACGTCCAGGCCTTCGTCGACCGGGTGCTCGCGCACCTGCGCGCCACCGGCAGCCGCTACGACGACGGCACCGGCCTCGACCTGGCGGGCGTCCCGGTCGTCGTACGGTCGCGGCGGGGGCACCGCCAGGCCCACTACGAGCGCGGCGACCTGCCCGTGCGGGGCGTGATCGCGATCCCGCCCCGCGAGGTCGGTGGGTCCTGGTCGCTGCGCGCGGCCGTCGTCCTGCACGAGGTCGCCCACCACCTCGCCGGCGTCGACGGCCACCCGGCGCTGTTCCGCACCACCTTCCTGCGGCTGCTGGAGGACATCGGGATGCCGGTGCTGGCCGACCTGCTGCACACGGCCTACCAGCTCTCCGGGCTGGACAGCGGTGTCGACGGCGAGGACCGCACCCTGCTGCGGATCGGCCGGCTGCTGCGCCAGGCCGAGCGGACGAGCAACACCGCCGAGCGGGACGCCTTCTTCGCCAAGGCCCAGACGCTCGCGACCCGCCACCAGATCGCGCTGGCGGTCGCCCGGGCGAGCGCGCACAGCGAGGAGCGCCGGCAGGACCCGACCTGGGAGACGGTGCTGATCGGCGAGAGCGGCAAGCGCTCGCTGGCCCGCTACGTGCGGCTGCTGCTGGAGATCGCCCGGGCCAACGACGTCCGGGTGGCGATCTACACCAGCAACACCCGGGTCACGCTCTACGGCTTCCCCACCGACATCGCCGTGGTCAAGGCGCTCTACGCCGCGCTGGTGACCCAGATGGTCACCGACGGCGACGCGCACCTGCGCTCGGGGGCGCACAAGGCCGACACCCGCCAGGTGTGGGACGCCCGGCGTCGACGCTGGGACGAGCGGCCGGTGCACGGCTCGACGGCGCGGGCGGCGTTCTACGAGGCCTGGGCCGACCACGTGGGCGAGCGGCTCGCGCGATCGCGCGACGAGGCGCGGGCCGCGGCCATCGCGGCCGAGCCCGCGACCCCGGAGCAGCCCTCCTCCACCGAGCTCGCGCTGCGGGCCAAGGAGGTGGAGGTCGTCGACTACTTCGGCCGGATGCAGCGCGACCACGGCATCCGCGGCACCTGGAAGGGCACCGCCTCGGCCGGCTCGGCCGCCCCGGGGTCGCGTGCCGCGGGGGTGCGTGCCGCGGCCCGGGCCCGGTTGGGCACGGAGCGTGCGATCGGCGGCTAGGCAGGGAGTAGCGTCGTTCCCGTGCTGACCGTGATCGTGGCGTTCACCGCGAACCTGCTCATCGCGGTCGCCAAGTCGGTCGCCGCGGCCGTGACCGGCTCCGCGTCGATGATCGCGGAGGCCGCGCACTCCTGGGCCGACGCCGGCAACGAGGTGTTCCTGCTCATCGGCGAGCGCAAGGCGGCCCGGCCTCCGGACGCCGCGCACACGCTCGGCTACGGCCGGGTCGGCTACGTGTGGTCGATGTTCGCCGCCTTCGGGCTCTTCACCGTCGGTGCGGCGGTGTCGGTGTGGCACGGCGTGCAGTCGCTGGGCGCCGAGGAGGAGACGCCGTCGTACACCTGGGCCTACGTGGTGCTCGCCATCGCGTTCGTGCTGGAGGGCACGTCCTTCCTCCAGGCGCTGCGCGAGGCCCGCACCGCCGCCGTACGACGGCGCATCTCACCGCTGCGCTACCTCCGCCTGACGTCGAACCCGATGCTGCGCGCGGTCTTCGCCGAGGACCTCGCCGCGCTGGTCGGCCTCGTGGTGGCCTTCGCCGGGATCCTGCTGCACCAGGTGACCGGCGACCCGGTGTGGGACGCGATCGGCTCGATCGTCGTGGGCCTGCTGCTGGGGGTGGTCGCGCTCTTCCTGATCCGCCGCAACATGGACTTCCTCACCGGCGAGACGGTGACCCCGCTGACCCGCGACGTGGCGCTGCGCGCCCTGCTCGGGCACCCGGAGATCGCCCGGATCAGCTATCTCTACATGGAGTGGGTCGGCGCGGACCGGATCTTCCTGGTGGCGGCGGTCGACCTGGTCGGGGACGCGCCGGAGTCCGACGTGGCCGGCCGGCTGGGGCGGATCGAGGACGCGCTGCACGACCGTCCCGAGATCACCCGGGCGGTCCTCACACTGACCCGGCCGGGCGACCCGACCGACCTGCAGCCCGCCGACGCCGGCGACTGAGTCAGGCGGCTCGGGCCGGCTCGCTGCGGAACCGGTTGGGCCGGCCGTCGATGCCGAGCGCGCGCCACAGGCGGCGGGCGACCGGGTTCATCAGGCGCAGCTCCTCGGCGAGCATCCGGACGTCGCCGAACATGTCGCGCAGCAGCTCACGGGCCTCCGGGCTCTCCCACCAGACCTCGCGCGCGACCTCGGGCGGGATGCCCATGGCACGACGCGCCTTCGGGCTGGGCACCACGATGACGTCGGCGAGGGTGCGCATGAGCACCGGCATGAGCACCGAGGCGAACCCGCGCTGGAGCCGGCCGAGCCGCGGCGCGCGGTGCTCGAGGTACTGGTGGGCGAAGCCGATGTGGCGCGCCTCCTCGGCGACGTGGATCTGGCTGATCCGGCGCAGCAGCGGGTGGAGGTCGGCCGCGGAGCGCAGCATCACCTTCTGCACGTGGTCGATCGGCTCCTCACCGCCGAGCACCCCGATGAAGAAGGAGAAGGGCAGGTGCTTGGCGGCCAGCGGCAGGAAGGGGGCCAGCGCCCGGAAGCTCCACGGGGCGCCGGCGACGTCGAGCCCGGTGCGGTTGACGAACTCCTGGAACATCTGGGTGTGGTGGCACTCCTCGGTCGCCTCGTGCGTGGAGTAGCGGAACTCGGGGCGCCCGTTGGGCAGGGTCAGGCAGTACATCATCAGGCCGGCGATGAGCACCTGCTCGAACTGCAGGCCGACCTTGACGACATTGGTCTGGCGGTAGAAGCCGACCGCGATCTGGCGCTCCCGGGGCAGCGAGCGGTACCACTGCGTGCGGCCGAGGGCGTCGACCTCCGGCAGGATCCAGCGCGGGTCCCCCGGGTCGACCGCCATCTCCGGGTCGTCCCAGGCGATGTCGACGAACGCGTCGAAGTGGTGCTCCACCGACGCCTCGGAGAGCGTGCGGAGCAGGTCGTGGTAGTCCTGCTGGCTGGTGCCGATGCTGCCCATGCTCCGACGGTAGGCCGCCGGAGCCTTATCTGCAACCACCGGTAACGGATATTATCGGAAAGCACACGAAGTGGCGGCGCGGTCGTCCGAACCGGACGCGTCGCCCGCCGTTCGCCCCTACGGTGCGCCGGTGACTCTCGCTGACGCTCGGACGGCTCCCGCGAGCGCCAGGTGATCCGGATCAGCCTGGACTGAGGCACCGGGCCGGCAGCCCTTGAGACGAGAAGAGCCCCGTGACCGCGATGACGCGGTCACGGGGCTCCTCGTGGTCGGGCTGACAGGATTTGAACCTGCGACCCCCTGACCCCCAGTCAGGTGCGCTACCAAGCTGCGCTACAGCCCGAACACTCCGCACGGGATCGCCGTCCGGAGCGGGTGGAACACTACCCCAGCACCGTCGCGGGTCCCGAATCGCCTCACCGGAAGTCGCGTGAGGACTGGCGGGCCTGCAGTGCGGCGCCGGTGCCGGGCAGCACGGTGTCGAGGGAGACGACCCGGTCGGCGACCAGGTTGGTGACCCCGTCCTCACGCTCGACGATGCCGCGCACCACCACCGCGACCTTGTTGCGGGCGGCCGGTCGGGATGCCTTCATCACGCCCGGGGAGCAGACCACGTTGAGCATCCCGGTCTCGTCCTCGACGTTGAGGAAGGTGATCCCGCTCGCCGTGCCCGGGCGCTGGCGGTGGGTGACCAGGCCGGCGACGTGCACCCGGCGGCCCGGCTCGGCGGTGCGCAGGTCGGCGACCGAGCGGATGCCGGCGGTGGTGAGCTGGGCGCGGAAGTGCTCGACGGGGTGGACGTCGGTGGAGATCCGGGTGGACCACAGGTCGGCGAGGGTGACCTCCATCGGGCTCATCCCGGGCAGCTCCGGCGGCGCGGGCGCTGGGGTGCTGCCGGGGAGCTGGCCCTCGTCCTCGGCGTAGCCCGCCATCCAGATCGCCTGGCGCCGGTCCAGCCCGAAGCAGTCGAAGGCGCCGGCGGTCGCCAGCGCTTCCAGCTGGGCGGTGGTGAGGTCGGCGCGCCGGGACAGGTCGCGGATGTCGGCGTACGGCGCCGTGGCGCGCTCCGCCACGATCCGGGCCGCGAGCTCGGCGCCGATCCCCTTGACCTCGTCGAGCCCGAGCCGGACGGCCAGCCCGTCGTCGTAGCGGTGGCGGTCGGTGCCGCCCGGTGTGCACGGCTCGAGACCGGCCCGGGCCCCCGAGCGGGCGATGTCGGGAGGCAGCACGGTGACCCCGTGGCGACGGGCGTCGGCGACGAGCGACTGCGGGGAGTAGAAGCCCATCGGCTGGTTGCGCAGCAGCCCGGCCAGGAAGGCGGCCGGGTAGCGCAGCTTGAACCACGACGAGGCGTAGACCAGCAGCGCGAAGCTGAGCGCGTGCGACTCGGCGAAGCCGAAGCCGGCGAAGGAGAGGATCTTGACGTAGATCGCGTCCGCCTGGTCGCCGGTGATCCCCTTGGCGCTCATCCCGGCGTAGAGCTTGTCCTTGACCTTCTCGATCCGCTCGATGCCGCGCTTGGAGCCCATCGCCCGGCGCAGCAGGTCGGCGTCGTCGTGGCTGCAGTCGCCGAGGGCGACGGCCATGGCCATGAGCTGCTCCTGGAAGAGCGGCACGCCGAGGGTGCGCCCCAGGATCGGCACGAGCGAGGGGTGGTCGTAGGTGACCGGCTCGCGGCCCATCGCGCGGCGGATGTAGGGATGCACCGCACCGCCCTGGATCGGGCCGGGGCGGATCAGCGCGATCTCGATGGCCAGGTCGTAGAAGCTGCGGGGCTTGAGCCGCGGCAGGGTGCCGATCTGGGCCCGGGACTCGACCTGGAAGACCCCGATCGAGTCGGCCCGGCAGAGCATGTCGTAGACCTCGGGCTCCTCCTTCGGGATCGTCTCCAGAGCCCAGCGCCGGCCGGTGTGCTCCTCGATCAGCTGCATCATGTGGTCGAGCGCGCCGAGCATGCCGAGGCCGAGCAGGTCGAACTTCACCAGCCCCATCGACTCGCAGCCGTCCTTGTCCCACTGCAGCACGGTGCGCTCGTCCATCCGGGCCTTCTCGATCGGGCACACCTCGCCGATCGGCCGCTCGGTGAGCACCATCCCGCCGGAGTGGATGCCGAGGTGGCGCGGTGCGCCCATCAGCTCCTCGGCGAGCTCCACCACCTGGGCGGGCATCTCCACGTCGGCGGAGATCACGCTCCCCCAGCCGTCGATCTGCTTCGACCAGGCGTCCTGCTGGCCCATCGAGAAGCCCAGCGCCTTGGCCGCGTCGCGCACCGCCATCCGCGGCCGATAGCTGATCACGTTGCACACCTGTGCCGCGTTGCGCCGTCCGTAGGTCCGGTAGACCCACTGGATGACCTCCTCGCGGCGGTCGGAGTCGAAGTCCACGTCGATGTCGGGCTCCTCCTCGCGGTGCTCGGAGATGAACCGCTCGAAGGGCAGGTCGAAGTAGACCGAGTCGATCGCGGTGATGCCCAGCGCGTAGCAGACCGCCGAGCTCGCCGCCGAGCCCCGGCCCTGGCACAGGATCCGCTGGCTGCGGGCGAAGGCGACGATGTCGTGGACGATGACGAAGTAGCCCGCGAAGTCCTTCTCCTCGATGACCCGCATCTCCCGCTCGACCCGCTCGCGTGCCGCGGCCTCGTTGGGCCGGCCGGCGTAGCGCTCGGCGAAGCCGCGCTCCAGCAGGGTGCGCAGGTGCTCGGCGGCGGTGCTGCCCTCGGGGATGCCCTGCTTGGGCAGGCGCGGGGAGGCCTTGCGCAGGTCGAAGGCGAGCTCACGCGCCAGCACCACCGAGCGTCGTACGACGTCGGGACGGTGCCGGAACTGGGCCAGCATCTCTGCCCCGCTGCGCAGGTGGGCGCCGCCTGAGGTGTCGAGCCAGCCCTCCAGCTCGGCGATGCTGCGCCGCGCCCGCACCGCCGCCATCGCCGCTGCCAGCCGCCGCTGCTGCGGGGTCGCGTGGTGGACGTTGCCAGTCGCGACCGCCGGCAGCCCGCGCTCGTCGGCGATCCGGGCCAGCAGCTCGTTGGTGCGGTCGCCGCCCGGCAGGGCGCTCGCGATCAGCTCCACCACCACCTGCTCGCGGCCGAAGCGCTCGACCAGCCGGTCGACCTCGGTCGCCGCCGCCCGGGGGCCGTGCGCGGCGAGCGCCCGGCGCACGGCGCCCTTGCGGCAGCCGGTGAGGACCATCCAGTGCTCCCCGCCGGTCTCCGCCAGCTCGGCGAGGTCGTAGGCCGGGCTGCCCTTCTCCGGCGCCCGCAGCCCGGCCTCGGTGATCGCCCCGGAGAGCCGGTGGTAGCCCTCGACCCCGCGCGCCAGCACCAGCAGGTGGCTCCCCTCGGGGTCGGGCACGCCGTTCTGGGTGCGGTCCAGGCCCAGGGAGAGCTCGGCGCCGTAGACCGTCGCCAGGGCGTAGTCCTGGCCCGCCTCGGCGAACAGCGGTGCCCCCGCGAAGCCGTCGTGGTCGGTCAGCGCCAGCGCGTCCAGCCCGAGCCGGGCGGCCTCCTTGACCAGGTCGCCGGGACTGCTCGCCCCGTCGAGGAAGCTGAAGTGGCTGTGGCAGTGCAGCTCGGCGTACGGCGTCGACTCGGCCGGGCGCAGGATCTCCTCCGGCTCCGTGCGTGGTCGCTTGCGGCGCGAGACCGGCGCCTCCGGGTCGGGGGCGCGCCCGGAGAGCCGACGCTCCAGCTCCCGCCACGGGACGGGAGGGTTGTTCCAGCCCATGACCGCAAGACTACTCGAACAGGTGTTCGAGCAACAGGGGTCAGGAGGTGGACGCGTTCAGCACGCAGAGCTCGTTGCCCGAGGGATCGGCGTAGTGGCGCCACGGCAGGTCGCCGTAGCCCAGCTCCAGCTCGCGGCCACCGTGCTCGGCGATCGCCGCGGCGACCGTGTCGGGATCCTCGCCTTCCAGCCGCACGTCGAGGTGGACCGGGTTCTTCGCCGCTCCCTTGGGCGCCCGCTCCGGCACCAGCTCCAGCACCGGGCCCGCCAGCGAGGGGTGCCGCAGCGCGACGGCCCCGCCCGCGACCGGCACCCAGCCGGACAGCCAGGCCCAGAAGTCCCGGTCCCGCTCCGGGTCGGCCGACTCCAGGCTCAGCGCCGCCAGCGTGCCGGGCTCCGCGACGACCAGGCGCAGCCGCTCGGTGCCGGTCGGCTGCTCCGGCACCCGCTGGAAGCACAGGTCGAGGTAGGCGCCGTCCGCCAGGTCCAGCCGGGTCTCGAAGCCCTCCGGCACGTCGGTCAGCGTCGTCGTGCCGAGCCGGGTCTCCCAGGACCGTCCGAGCAGGCGGGGGTCGATGGCGTCGAAGACGACGTTCTCCAGGTACACGCCGTCAGCCTAGGCCCGCTCCCGGTATCACCGCAGGGGGCGCGGTTCGCCGGTGCCGGCCGCCTCCCCTACGGTTGTCTCGTGAAGGCGCTGCTCCTCGAGAACATCCACCCGGCGGCCGTCGAGACCCTGGAGGCCCGCGGCTACGAGGTCGAGCTGCGGACCGGCTCCCTCTCCGAGGACGAGCTGGTCCTTGCCCTGCCGGGCGTGCAGCTGCTCGGCATCCGCTCCAACACCAACGTCACCGAGCGGGTGCTCGCCGAGGCCGGGGACCTGCTCGCCGTGGGCTGCTTCTGCATCGGCACCAACCAGGTCGACCTGGTGGCGGCCGCCGCGCGGGGCATCGGGGTGTTCAACGCGCCGTACTCCAACACGCGCAGCGTCGTCGAGCTCGTCATCGCCGAGATCATCAGCCTGGCCCGGCGTCTGCCGGAGAAGACCCAGCGGATGCACGACGGGACCTGGGACAAGTCGGCCCGCGGCAGCCACGAGGTGCGCGGACGGACCCTGGGCATCGTCGGCTACGGCAACATCGGCACCCAGCTCTCCACCGTCGCCGAGGCGCTCGGCCTCAACGTGGTCTTCTACGACACCGCCGACCGCCCCGCGCACGGCACCGCGCGCCGCCTCCGCTCGCTGCGCGAGCTGCTCGAGGTCGCCGACGTGGTCAGCCTGCACGTCGACGGGCGCCCGGGCAACGCCGGCTTCTTCGGCGCCGCGGAGTTCGCCGCCATGAAGCCCCGCGCGCTGTTCATCAACGCCTCCCGCGGCATGGTCGTCGACTACGACGCGCTGCGCGAGCACGTCCTCTCCGGGCACATCGCCGGCGCCGCCGTCGACGTCTTCCCCGCCGAGCCCAAGGCCCAGGGCGACCCCTTCAACTCGGTGCTGCGCGGCCTCGACAACGTGATCCTGACCCCGCACATCGGTGGCTCCACGCAGGAGGCGCAGGAGGAGATCGGCTGGTTCGTGGCCGAGAAGCTCGCCCGCTTCGCGCTCGAGGGCAGCACCGCCCTGTCGGTCAACCTTCCCGAGGCGCTCCCGCCCGCGCTGCGGCCCGGCTGCCGGCTCGGCTTCCTGCACGACAACGTCGCCGGCGTGCTCGCCGAGGTCAACGCCGCACTGGCCGAGGCCGGCGACAACGTCATCGACCAGCACCTGTCCACCCGCGACCGGCTCGGGTACGTCGTCACCGACACCGCCGAGCCGCTCTCGGCCGAGGCCGTGGAGACCCTGACCCGCTCCGAGCACTGCCGGTGGGTCCGCACCTGGTGAGTCGCGTCCGATGAGTCTGGTGCCGCGGCGGCCGGGTATCGCCGAGGCATGAGCCAGACACCCGAGGACGACCGCATCGCCGAGCGTGCCGAGCTGCTCCCCGAGGAGCGGGCCGCCGGCAGCGCCGACCCCGAGGCCCAGGCCGAGGCGATCCTGGAAGAGTCCGACGAGCGGGTGGACGACCCCGAGGGCACCCGCCAGGAGAGCACCCAGACGCCGGACTGAGCCGCCGCTAGACGGGCTCGACCGGCTCGACCGGCTGTCGCAGGATGGTGCGCAGCCGCTCCGGCGCCACCCGGCGTGGGTCGCCGAGGTAGATCTCGTGGTGCCGTCCGGTCATCCGCAGCCCGGCGCCGGGGATGAAGTCGTCGTGCATCGCGGCGAGCACCGGCGCCTCGTCGTCGTAGGGGCCGACGTGGAGGGTCTGCACGCACCGGCCCTCGTGCAAGGTCTCTCGCCGGACCTCGTCGAGCGCCGCGGGCGCGCCCTTGCGGGCGACCTGGGCGAGCGCCTCGTCGTACGCCGCGGCGGGGACCCAGTCCGGGACCATCAGCATCGCCGTCCAGCTCCACCGCGACTTGTCGCGGGCGGTGGTGAACGTCGCCATGTCGTCGGACCACCACAGCGCCTCCAGCGGGGGGACGACGTAGTCACGGTCGAGCTCCCGCTTGCTGGCGAACTTCAGCGTGTAGGCCACCGGGTAGAGCGCGGCCAGCGCGTCGGCGTACTCCGGCGCGGTGTTGGGGTCGCCCTGGCCGTCGACCATCAGGTAGGTCAGCGGCGGCACGTCGAGCACACGGAACTCCCCGCGGCGTGCCTGGTAGGAGTCGAGGTCCTTCTTCGGGTCGGCCTTCACGGCGGGTCACGCTAGCCGGTCACGCAACCACGTGGTCGTCCCCGCCGGGAGGCCCTTGAGCTTCGGGCGGGCGTGCAGCGGCGCGACGAGGAGCGCGGTGTCCTCGGGCAGGCTCCACTTCAGCTCGTGGTAGACCGGCGACAGCGGCTGGTCGCTCTCCAGCAGGGCGAGGTCGTCGGCGATGCGGCGGTACTCCGTCCACGGGCCGTCCAGCCGCTCGGGCAGCACGGTGCCGGTCCAGGCGAGGTAGTGGTGAGCCATGGCGGCGCGGTACCCGCTCGTGCCCCTCGCCTACCCTCGAGGCGTGACGATCGCGCCGGCCCACGCCCAGCACGGCAGCCCGATCCGGCTGGAGTGGGGGCCGACGGGCGGTGCCGCCGTCAGCGCCGACGCCGACATCGCGGTGGTCGTCGACGTGCTCTCGTTCACGACCACGCTCTCGATCGCCACCCGGCGCGGCACCCGGGTACACCCGTTCCCGTGGAAGGACGAGCGGGCCCAGGCCCACGCCGACGCACTCGGCGCGGTGCTCGCGGTCGGGCGGTTCGAGGCCCAGCAGCTGGCGGACCCGCCGCCCAGCCTGTCGCCGGCGCAGCTGCTCACCAGCCGGTACGTCGAGCGGCTCGTCCTGCCCTCCCCCAACGGCTCCACGATCTGCGCAGCCCTGCGCCGGGCCAGCCCGGCGCTGACGGTGGTCGGCGCCAGCCTGCGCAACCGCGCGGCGGTCGCCCGCTGGCTGGCTCCGCGGGTGGCTGCGGGGGCACGGGTCGCCGTCGTACCGTCCGGGGAGCGGTGGGCCGACGGCACCCTGCGCCCTGCCGTGGAGGACCTGTGGGGCGCGGGTGCGGTGCTCGACCGGGTCCTCGGCCCCGGGGAGCCGGGAGCGGCCAGTCTCGGGGCGAGCCCGGAGGCGCGACTGGCCGCGGCCGCCTACCGGGAGGTCGCGGAACGGGTCGCCACGGAGCTGCGCGGGTGCGCCAGCGGGCAGGAGCTGGTCGCGGCGGGGTTCGCCGCGGACGTCACCGCCGCGGCGGAGGTGGACGCCGACGACGTCGTGCCGCTGCTCACCGAGGAGGGGTTCGTCGCCGCGGAGGCCTGAGCAGGCTGAGCTCAGTCGTAGGCCGCCTCCACCTCCCAGGTGCCCGGCACCTGCCAGCGCAGCAGCCACGCCCGGCCGTCGACGCCGACCACCTGGAAGCGCGCCGCACGTCCGCCCGCGTCCGGTCCCAGCCACCACCCGTCGTCCACCGGCCACGGCCCGGCCCAGGCCGCCACCGGGTGCCAGCGCCGGCCGACCCGGAACCGCCACGGCTCCCCCGTCACCTGGCCGCGGCTGGTGACCGCGACGTCGACCCCGGCCTCGTCGACCACCTCCGCCTGCGCCGGCACGGCGAAGACCCGGCTCGGCGCCGGCCCCGGGATCCGGCCCGGCCAGGGACGGTCGACCGGGCGCAGCCCGACCGGACGCTCGCCCCAGGGCACCAGGGCCTGCTGGTCCCCCGCGGCACGACCGCCCTGGCGGACGGGGACCCGGACGGCGTCGTAGCCGACCATCGCCTGGACCCGCGCCACCCCGCGCACGACCTGGTCGTCGGCGCCGCCGCCCCACAGCCCGTCGACGTGGGCGGAGGCGGGCTCCACGGTGTCGGGGAGGAAGCGGACCAGGGTCACCGGGGAGGTGATCGCCTCCCCGGACGTCTTGCGGCTGCGCAGCCCCGAGCTCGCCATCCCCGCCTGGAGCTGCCAGTGCACCCGGTCGACGAGGTCACGGGAGGTGAAGCAGCGTGGGTGCAGCCAGGTCCGCGCGGAGACCCCGTCCTCGAACTCCGCCTCGACCCGGACCCCGGTCGCCACCAGCTGCCGGTCGCTGAGCCCCGCCACGAACCGCTCTGCGGTGGTGCGCACGCTGAACGTGACCGCCTCGGCCGAGTCCAGCGGCGGCTCGAAGGAGATCTCGCACGCCAGCTCCGGTGGCGGGGTCCGCGAGGCCAGCCGGGTGACCTCCTCGCCCTGCACCCGGCGCCACACCTCGATGCCGTAGCCGCCGAAGCGGTTGCTCACCGAGGCGCCCGAGAGCGCCGCGAAGTCACCCAGCCGCGCCAGCCCGAGCCGGCGCAGCAGGTCCGCCAGCTCCGCCCCCTCCGGCCCGTCGTCGGCGAGCACGGTGACCGGCAGCCCGCGCAGGAACTCCGCCGAGCCGCCGGCCGGGACGGCCAGGCAGCCCTGCGCTGCGGCCTCGCGGGCGGCCCGCTCGGCGGCGTACAGGTCGTCGGCCACCCCGAACCGGCAGTCCCAGACCCCCGCCTCGACGAGGTGCTCGGCCAGCACCGCGGCGGCGGCCTCCTCGCCACCGACGCCGGGGCGGGCGAAGTAGCGGCCCGGGCCGGGCAGGGCCAGCAGGCCCGGGCGCAGCGGAGCCACGCCGGGGCGCACCTCCTCGACCACGCCGAGCACCGGCTCGAACCAGCGGGCGTCCCGCTCCGGGTTGGCTCTCAGCAGCACCACCTCCGGGCACCGGGCCTGGGCGTCGCGACGCCGCTGGCCGCGACGTACACCCTCGGCCCGGGCCGTGGCGTTGCAGACCGTCACCCGGTTGTTGGCCAGCACCGCCGCCGGGGCAGCCGTGTCCAGCGCCGGCTCGCCCTCACCCCGCTCGTCGGCCAGCTCCATCAGCCCCGCGGTCACCGCCCAGTCCGGGCACCAGACCACCATCGTCCGCATCAGTCGAGCACCACCTCGGTCCGTGCTGGGAGCCGGCCGCCGCCGCGCGCGACCAGCTCCATCCGCCGCTCCCGCAGGAACCCCTGGCCGGCGCCGAGCCCGGACCAGACGCTCTGCTCGGCGCTGAGCCGCACCTCGCACCGCGGCCAGTCGCCCTGGACGACCAGCACCCCGGCCCGGGCGCGCAACCGGGCGTCGAGGATGCTCGCCGACTTCGCATCGACCATGCCCGGTGGTCGCAGCACCACCACCTTGAGCACGTCGACCAGTCCCGCCGTCGCCTCCAGCCAGTGCTCCCCCGGCGCCGGCACCAGGACCGTGCGGGACAGGTCGACGCCCTGCTGGTGGGCCGCCTCGACGCCGAAGTCCTCCCACCCGACGAAGCCGACCCACTCCCCGGCCTGGGAGGCACCGGCGGCCAACGCCATGCCGAGGGTGGCCGAGTCGACGCCGTAGACCCCGCCGGTGCGCAGCCGCACCAGCCCGTCGAACATCGGCAGGGTCGGCACCTCGAGCCGGCTCGGTCCGCCCTGGAGGGCAGAGATCCGCCCACGCAGCTGGTCGACGACCGTGCGGGGGTCGTCGACTTCGAGGGGGCGGACGCTCATGCAGCCATGTTCGAACATTTGTTCGATCGGCGCAAGTGGGAGACGCGGGGCTGTGGAGAACCGTCGCGACGACATCTACCCGGGTGTTGTGGCCTCTACCAGGGTGGTCGACCACCCTGGTAGAGGCATGAACACGTAGTTACAAGCGGCTAGCGCCGGCCGCGCTTCTCCCGCGGCTGGACCTTGATCTCGATCGGCGTGCCGACGAAGCCGAACTCCTCGCGCAGGCGGCGCTCGATGAAGCGCTCGTAGCCCTGGTCGAGCTTGCCGGTGGTGAACAGCTTGAACACCGGCGGGGCCGAGGAGACCTGGCTGCCGAACAGGATGCGCGGCTGCTTGCCGCCGCGGACCGGGTGCGGGTGCTCGGCGACGATGCGGCCCAGGAAGGAGTTGAAGGTGCCGGTGGAGATCCGGGTCTCCCAGCCCTCGATGGCGCGGTTGAGCGCGGGCACGATCCGGTCGATGTGCCAGCCGGTCTTGGCGGTGATGTTGATCCGCGGCGCCCACTGCACCTGCACGAGGTCACGCTCGATCTCGCGGTCCAGGTAGTAACGGCGCTCGGCGTCGACGAGGTCCCACTTGTTGAAGGCGATGACCAGGGCCTTGCCGGCCTCGCGGACCTCCTGCAGGATCCGCATGTCCTGCTCGGCGACCGACTCGTTGCCGGCGAGCACCAGGATGCAGACCTCGGCGCGCTCGATGGCGGTGGAGGTGCGCAGCCAGGCGTAGTACTCGTGGCCCGAGGCCTCCTTGACCCGCTTGCGGATGCCGGCGGTGTCGATGAAGCGCCAGGTCTCCCCGCCCAGCTCGACCAGCTCGTCGACCGGGTCGACGGTGGTGCCGGCGACGTTGTCGACGACGACCCGCTCCTCGCCGGCGAGCTTGTTGAGCAGGGAGGACTTGCCGACGTTCGGGCGGCCGACGATGGCGATCCGGCGCGGGCCGCCCAGCTCGTCGTAGCCCCGCTCGGGAGCGTCGGGCAGCACCGCGAGGACGGCGTCGAGCAGGTCACCGGAACCGCGCCCGTGCAGGGCGGAGACGGTGAAGGGCTCGCCCAGGCCGAGGTTCCACAGCGCGAAGGCCTCGGCCTCGGCGCGCTCGTCGTCGACCTTGTTGGCGGCCAGCACGATCGGCTTGCCCGACTTGCGCAGCACCCGTACGACGGCCTCGTCCGCGTCGGTGATGCCCACCGTCGCGTCGACGACGAAGAGCACCGCGTCGGCCAGGCTGACCGCGACCTCGGCCTGCGCCTTGATCATCTCGGCCATGCCGCGGGCATCGGGGTCCCAGCCGCCGGTGTCGACGACGGTGAACGCGCGACCGGACCACTCCGCGTCGTAGGAGACCCGGTCCCGGGTCACGCCGGGGATGTCCTCCACGACCGCCTCGCGGCGGCCCAGGATGCGGTTGACCAGGGTCGACTTGCCGACGTTGGGCCGGCCGACGACGGCCAGCACCGGGACCACCCCGGTCGGGGCAGCTTCACTCATCACGATCTCCTTGCGGGAGCGGGCCCGGCAGGCTCCGCCCCGTCTCCTCGAGCGCGTCGGCGAGCCCGCTGCGCATGTGCGCGCGCAGGGCGGCCGACGTCAGACGTACATGATCCCTCGTCCGGGGCCAGGACACCGCATCGACGGCCATCGGCTCCCCCACGACGATGTCGATCCGGGCGCCCCTCGGCGGCAGCGAGCTGCTCGTGCCGCCCGGCTCCCGGGTCCCCAGGAACGTCAGCGGTACGACGGGCGCGCCGGTCACCAGTGCCAGGTAGGCCGCCCCGGTGTGGAAGACCTCCAGGTCACCGGCCCCGCGCGAGCCCTCCGGGAAGACGCCGACCGCGTGCCCGTCGCGCAGCACCCGCACCGCGGTCCGCACCGCCCGCGGGTCGGTGTGCAGCCGGTCGAGCGGGATCTGCCCGGCGCGGCGCAGGAAGGCGCCGAGGGGACCCGCGAACATCTCCTCCTTGGTCAGCGCGTGCACCGGCCGGGGGGCAAAGATCGCCATCAGCGGACCGTCCACGAAGCCCACGTGGTTGCCGGCCACGACGGCCGGTCCCGTGGCGGGAAAGCGCTCGGGGTGGTGCACCCGGACGTCGTACCGGCGCCGGATCAGCCAGCGCGACGCGGGTCGGCCACCGACCAGCAGCCGGCGTGCGGGCGCGGGGACGCGGTCGGAGCGCGGAGCCTGGGAGTGAGCGCTCACACGCGCTCCATCACCAGGCCCACCACCAGCTCGATGACCTCGTCCAGGGTGCGGTCGGTGGAGTCGATCTGGGTCGCGCCGTCGACGACCGTCAGCGGGGCGACGGCCCGGCCGGAGTCGATCGCGTCGCGGGCGAGCAGGGAGGCCTCCGTGGCGGCGACGTCGTCGGCACCGTTCTCCAGCGCGCGGCGGGCGGCACGGGCGGCGGGGTCGGCGGTGAGGTAGACCTTCACCTCGGCGTCGGGGCAGACCACCGAGCCGATGTCACGGCCCTCGACGACGATCCCGCCGTCGCCGACGATCGCGCGCTGCAGGTCGACCAGCCGGGTGCGGACCTCGGGCACGGCGCTCACGGGCGAGACCGCGCCGTTGACCTCGTCGGAGCGGATCTCGACGGAGACGTCGGTGCCGTCGACGGTGATCGTCGGGCCGAGCGGGTCGGTGCCGGAGACGATGTCCGGCTCACCGGCGCGGGCCGCGACCGCGGCCGCGTCCTGCACGTCGACGCCCTCGCGCAGCATCCACCAGGTGATCGCGCGGTACTGCGCCCCGGTGTCGAGGTAGCGCAGGCCGAGCCGGTCGGCCACCGCCCGGCAGGTGCTCGACTTGCCGGAACCGGAGGTCCCGTCGACGGCCACGACCACGTTCTGCTGCGCACTCACGGCCGCAGACTACCGGTGGGTAGTCCACCCCTTCGACTCCAGTGCGCCCCGGAGCTCCTCCGCGCGGGACGCGACGACGTCGAGCTCGACCTGTCCGACCGGCCGGCCGGGGTCGTGGTCGATGCGCACGTCCTCGATGTTGACACCGCTGGCACCGGCGTCGGCGAAGAGCCGGGCGAGCCCGCCCGGGGTGTCCGGTACGGCGACCCGGACCGCCTCCATCGGCTGCGGCGCCACGCCGTGCTTGCCCGGGATGGCCCGGGTCCCGGCCTGGCCGTAGCCCAGGAGCGACTCCAGCCCGGCACGGTCCCCGTCGGCGACGGCCTCGAGGACCAGGTCCAGGCGGGCGCGGACCTCGGTGAGCAGGTCCGCCACGGCGGTGGCGTTGCCGCCGATGATCTGGCTGTAGAGCCGCGGGTCTCCCCCGGCGACACGGGTCACGTCGCGCACGCCGGTGCCGGAGAGCGCCAGGTGCTCGGGCGGCGCGGCCGCGAGCGTGCCGGCGACGAGGGCGGCCATCAGGTGCGGCACGTGCGAGGTCCGGGCGACCGCGCGGTCGTGCTCGCCGGGGCTGAGCAGCACCGGCACCGCGCCACAGAGCCGGACCAGGGCCTCCACGACCCGGGTCGACCCGGTGCTGGCGGCAGGGCCGGGCGTGATCGCCCACGGGCGGCCGTCGAACAGGCTGTCGCTCGCCGAGAGCGGGCCGGAGTGCTGCGTGCCGGCCATGGGGTGGCTGCCGACGTACCGGGCGGCGGCGGGGTGGTCGTGCACCGCGGCCAGGGGCAGCTCCTTGACGCTGCCGACGTCGGTCACCACGGTGTCCGGGCCGGCGCTGTCGAGGGCGGCGCGGATGGCGGCGCCGAGCGCGTCCGGCGGCACGGCCACCACGACCAGCTGCGGCACGTCGTGCGGCTCGCGCGGACGGCCGGCACCCAACCCGGAGGCGGTGCGCACGTGGTCGGGCGCGCTGTCGGTGAGCAGGACGTCGAGCCCGGCGCGGCGGCAGGCCAGCGCGATCGACGTACCGATCAGGCCGGTGCCGACGACCTCGACCGGGCCGACGAGCGTGGCGGAGGACTCGGACACGCCCGCAAGGCTAGGCCACGCGCTACGACGTCGGCTCCGCGCCCGGCTGGTAGGACCCGAACGACCAGTGGTTGCCCTCGGGGTCGCGCACGCTGCCGCCGCGACCGCCGTAGTCCTGCTCGACCATCGGGCGTTCCACGCTGGCGCCGGCGGCCACCGCCGCGCCGAAGACCGCGTCCGGGTCGTCGGTGACCAGGTACGTCGCGCCCGACCCAGCCGGCTGCAACGGGCTGTCGGAGCGCACCGCGCCCCACATCACGCCGCCACCGGCGGGCCACAGCCACTCGGCGTGGACGACCGTGCCGCCGTCGTCGCGGTAGGTCGCGTGCTCGGTGAACCCGATCGCCCGCAACCAGGCGGACATCGCGTCGGTGTCGGAGAACTGGAGGGCCGGCCAGAGCCGGACGGTGGCTGCGTCAGTCATGCCCCGATCCTGCTCCCCCGGGCCGGTCCGGGTCTTGAAGGAACGGGAACTCCTCACGCAGCCAGGTCGTCGGCGAGCAGCCCGCGAGAGTGGTCCACTCGCGGGTCAGGTGGGCCTGGTCGGCGTACCCGCACCGCGCGGCGACCTCGGCGAGCGGGCGTCGGCCGAGCAGGCCGCGGGCCGCCTCCAGGCGGGCGATCCGCTGGTAGGCCTTCGGCGTGACGCCGCACTCCTCGCGGACCAGGCTGCCGAGCCGGCGACGGCTGTAGCCCACCTCCGCGGCGGCCGCCTCGACCCGGGTGCCGCTGGTCAGCAGGGACAGCGCGTGCGCGACCTCGGCCCGGGGAGCCGGGTCGCCGGCCCGAGCGGCCAGCGCGGCGAGGGTGCGGTCGACGAGCGCGACCCGCCCCGCCCACGACGGTACGGAGTGCAGGCGCTCGGGCAGCTCGCGCAGCGCCCTCGGCACCTCCGCCTCGTCGAGGTCGGTCAGCGCACCGGACAGGGCGGCCGCCGGACGACCGAGCAGCACCCGCGCACCTTCCAACGTCAGCGCCAGCTGCACCCCGCGCTGGGTGCCGTCGTGGTGGATCTCGGCCGGCTCGGTGTGCAGCCCCGACAGCGATGCCCAGGCCGCGTGCAGGCTCGCCGGGCGCCCCGCCCAGGAGACCCGCAGCGGGTCGTCGAGCGGCAGCACGAAGGTCAGCGTCGTCGACGGCAGCCCGCGGTGCGTCCCGGCGGCGCCGAAGTCGACGTCGTACGGGATCCGTGCGGCGACGTAGCGGCGCAGGGCCGGCGGGACGGGCACCATGGCGCCACGGTAGGCCTAGAGGCCGACGAGCTCCAGCAGCTGGCCGAGCTCGTCGTCGCTGAGCTCACGGATCTTCCCGCCGCTGAGCGTGCCGAGCTCGATCGGCCCGAACCGGGTGCGGCTGAGCTGGCGCACCGGGTGGCCGACGTGGTCGAGCAGCCGGCGCACGATCCGGTTGCGGCCCTCGTGGATGACCAGCTCGATGATCGACTTGTCGGCGGCCGTGGCGAGCACCCGCGCGCGGCGTACCTCCACCGGGCCGTCGTCGAGGGTGACCCCGGCGAGCAGGTCGGCCACGGTGCCCTTGGCGAGCCGGCCGGCGACCTCGGCGACGTAGGTCTTCTCCACCTCGAACGACGGGTGCGCCATGCGGTGGGCGAACTCACCGTCGTTCGTCAGCAGCAGCAGGCCGGAGGTGTCGGTGTCGAGGCGCCCCACGTGGAAGAGCCGCTCCGGGCGGTCGGCCACCAGGTCGCCCAACGAGCGCCGTCCCTCCGGGTCGGACATCGTCGACACCACGCCGCGCGGCTTGTTGAGCACCAGGTAGACGTGCTCGGAGACCGGCGGCAGCCGCTTGCCCGACACCTTGATGACCGCGGTGCGCGGGTCGACCTTGGTGCCGAGCCGGGTGACGACCTCGCCGTCGACCTCGACCTCGCCGTCGAGCATCAGCTCCTCGCAACGGCGCCGCGAGGCGACCCCGGCCTGCGCGAGCAGCTTCTGCAGCCGGATCTGGCCGTCCTCGTCGAGACTGACCTCACGCGTCATCGCCGGCCTCCTCGGGCTCGGTCGGCTCGTCGAGGACGGTGGGCGACAGCTCCTCCTCGACCTCGGCGAGGTCGGGCAGGTGCGGCGCCAGCTCCGGCAGCTCGTCGAGGGAGACGATGCCGATCCGCTCCAGGAAGTACGACGACGTGCGGTAGAGCGTCGCGCCGTGCTCCCCGTCCTGGCCGGCCTCCTCGACCAACCCCCGGTTGAGCAGGGTGCGCATCACGCCGTCGACGTTGACGCCGCGCACCGCGGAGACCCGGGCGCGCGAGACGGGCTGCTGGTAGGCCACCACCGCGAGGGTCTCCAGCGCCGCCTGGGTGAGCCGCGCCTGCTGGCCCTCCAGCACGAAGCCCTCGACGACCGGGGCGTACTCGTCGCGGGTGTAGAACCGCCAGCCCCCGGCGACGTTGCGCAGCTCGAAGCCGCGGCCCTGCTCGTCGTACTCGGCGGCGAGGGCGGTGAGCGCCTCGGCCACCTCCGGCGCCGGGTAGCCGACGGCGGTGGCGAGCGCGAGCTGGTCGAGCGGCTGGTCGGCGACCATCAGCACCGCCTCCAGCGACGGCCGCAGCGCGGCGACCGGCACCGGGAGGGCCTCCTCGGTAGGCCCGGTCGGCCCGGTCGGCTCAGTCATCGTTGGTCTCCTCCGGGGGCGGGACCGCCCCGTCGAACTCGTCGGTGATCAGGTCCTCCACGTCGGTCGCCTCGTCGCCCGTCCAGCGCACCGTCAGCTCTCCGAGCGGTGTCATCTGGTCGAAGGCGACCGCCCCCTCCCGGAACAGCTCCAGCAGGGAGAGGAAGCGGGCGACCGTCGTGAGCGTGTCGGGCGAGTCGCCGCACAGCGCCCGGAAGGTCATCGTGCCACTGCGTCGCAGCCGGTCGACCACGATGGCGGCCTGCTCGCGCACGCTCACGGTCGGGGCGTGGATGTGGTGGAGGGTCAGCTCCAGCTCGGGCTCGGGCTCCATCGCCTTCGCGGCGAGCGCCGCGAACTGCTCCAGGCCGATCCCGATCAGCACCTCCGGCAGCAGTCCGGCGAAGCGCTCCTCCAGGCCCACCGAGCGAGGGAAGCGCTTGGCCTCGGCCTGCAGCCGTACGTCGAGCACGGCCGCTACCTGCTTGTAGGCCTTGTACTGCAGCAGCCGGGCGAAGAGCAGGTCGCGCGCCTCCAGCAGCGCCAGGTCCTCCTCGTCCTCGACGTCGCCCTGCGGCAGCAGCCGCGCGGCCTTGAGGTCGAGCAGGGTCGAGGCGACGAGCAGGAAGGAGGTGGTCTCCTCCAGGTCGGCGTCGGGGAGGTTCTTGACGTGCTCGATGAACTCGACGGTGACCTTCGACAGGGCGATCTCGGTGACGTCCAGCTTGTGCTTGGAGATCAGGCTGAGCAGCAGGTCGAAGGGACCCTCGAAGTTCGCGAGCCGGACCGCGAAGCCGCCGGTGGACTGCTCCACCGGCACCTCCGCGGCGTCCTCACTCACGCAGGCGCCTGACGAGAGGCGAGTCCTCTCCGCCCGACTCCAGGTCGGCCAGGACCAGGTGCAGCGCCTCGCGGACGAGGCGGCCGCGGTCCACGGCCAGGCCGTGCTCGCCGCGCAGCGTCAGGCGGGCCCGCTCCAGGTCCATCAGCTCCTGGGAGGTGATGTAGACGGTGATCTTCTCGTCGTGCCGGACCCGTCCGCTGGGTCCCTTCTGCGGCTCCTCCTGGGCGGGAGGGTCCGGGACGGCACGGACGGCGGGCTGGTCGGTGGTGGCGCGGAACAGGTCGTCCGCGGCCGGCAGGCTCACACGTCGAGGCACCGCTGCGCCACCTCCTTCGCGAGCTGGCGGTACGCCTCCGCCCCGCTCGACCCGGTCGCGTACGACGTGATCGGCTCACCCGCCACGGTCGAGTCGGAGAACTTCACCGTGCGCCGGATGACGGTGTGGAAGACCGTGTCGCCCCAGGCCTGCACCAGGCGCTCGAGCACCTCGCGACCGTGCAGCGTGCGGCCGTCGTACATCGTGCCGAGGACGCCGTCGACCTCCAGGCCCGGGTTGAGCCGCTGCTTGACCTTGTCGATCGTCGCCTTGAGCAGGGCGACGCCGCGCAGCGCGAAGTACTCGCACTCCAGGGGCACGATCACGCCGTGCGAGGCGGTGAGCGCGTTGACCGTCAGCAGGCCGAGCGAGGGCTGGCAGTCGATGAGGATGACGTCGTACTCGGCGACGGCCGGTGCGAGCACCCGCTGGAGGGTCTGCTCGCGGGCGACCTCGTGGACCAGCTGCACCTCGGCGGCGGACAGGTCGATGTTCGAGGGCAGCAGGTCCATGCCGGGCACGCCGGAGGGCACGACGACCTCGTCGAGCGTGGTCTCCGGGTCCATCAGCAGGTTGTAGATCGTCATGTCCATGTCGTGGGGGTTCATCCCCAGGCCGACGGACAGCGAGCCCTGCGGGTCGAAGTCGACGAGCAGCACCTTGCGGCCGAACTCGGCGAGCGCGGCACCCAGGTTGATCGTCGTCGTGGTCTTGCCGACGCCGCCCTTCTGGTTGCACATCGAGATCACCCGGGCCTGCCCGTGGGCCGTGACCGGGCGCGGGTCGGGCAGGACCGGCATCGGCCGCCCGGTCGGGCCGAGCTCGGCGTCGCCCACGGCGACCGTGGCCGGCGCCTCGGGCGTCGGGAACTGCAGCGTCATGGCATCCTCCGTGCCGAGTGGCACCTCGTCGCCTGCCGTCCGCGGAGGCGCCGGGATGGGCGCGCGCGGCGGCATGTCGGGTGCACTGGAGCTTGCGTAGGTACCGACCATCGCCCTCACCTCTGTCGTGGAGTGGTTGCGGGCTCCTTCCCCAGAGCCCGGGACCTGTCCATCCAACAATGTCGACACGGCGACATTCGGGAGGCGCGCCGGGCAGGCCCCGGAAGTGCCGAGGACCCCGGCGCCGTGCGGGGCCGGGGTCCTCGGGTGGTCGTGCGTGCCGATCAGTCGTCCGGGTCGTAGCCGAGGTTCGGGGAGAGCCACTTCTCGGTCTCCGTGACCGACCAGCCCTTCCGGGCGGCGTAGTCCTCGATCTGGTCGCGGCCGAGCCGGCCGACCACGAAGTACTGCGCCTCCGGGTGGCTGTAGTAGATGCCCGAGACCGAGGCGCCCGGCCACATCGCCATCGACTCGGTGAGCTCGATGCCGGTGTTGGCCTGCACGTCCAGGAGGTCCCAGATCGTGAGCTTCTCGGTGTGGTCGGGGCAGGCGGGGTAGCCGGGCGCGGGGCGGATGCCGGTGTACTTCTCGGCGATCAGGTCCTCGTTGCTCAGCTGCTCCTCCGGCACGTGCGCCCAGAACTCGGTGCGCACCCGCTGGTGCAGGCGCTCCGCGAACGCCTCGGCGAGCCGGTCGGCCAGGGCCTCCAGCAGGATCGCCGAGTAGTCGTCGAGCTCCTCCTTGAAGGCCATGATCCGCTCGGTCGTGCCGATCCCGGCCGTCAGCGCGAAGGCTCCCACCCAGTCGCCGCCGCCGGACAGGTCGCTCCCGATCGGGGCGACGTAGTCGGCCAGCGAGCGGTTGGGCACGCCCTCACGGTGCTGGCCCTGCTGGCGCAGCTGGTGCAGGGTCGCCCGTACGGCGCCACGGGACTCGTCCTCGTAGACCACGACGTCCTCGCCCGTGCTCGCCGCCGGGAACAGCCCGTAGACGCCGTTGGCGGTCAGCCAGCCCTCCTCGACCAGTCGGTCGAGCATGACCTGCGCGTCGTCGTAGAGCTTGCGGGCGGCCTCGCCGTGCGTCGGGCTGTTGAGGATGTCGGGGAACTTGCCCTTCATCTCCCAGGCGTTGAAGAACGGCTGCCAGTCGATGTAGTCCCGCAGCTCCGTCAGGTCGTAGCCCGACAGCACGTGCACGCCGGGCGACTTGGGCTGCGGCGGGGTGTAGCCGTCCCAGCTGATCGGCGACTTGTTGTCCTGCGCGTCGGCGAAGGACAGCTGCGGGCGCTCGGACTTCTGCGAGTGCCGCGCGCGTAGCGAGTCGTAGTCGGCCTGGGTGGCCTCCATCAGCGCTGGGCGCTGGCGCTCGTCGAGCAGGGCGGCAGCGGTCGGCACCGAGCGGGAGGCGTCCTTGACCCAGACCACCGGGCCGTCGTACTTGCGGTCGATCTTGACGGCCGTGTGGGCGCGCGAGGTGGTCGCGCCGCCGATCAGCAGCGGGATCTGGAGACCGTTGCGCTGCATCTCGGTCGCGAAGCCGACCATCTCGTCGAGGCTCGGCGTGATCAGGCCGGAGAGGCCGATGATGTCGGCGCCGACCTCGGCCGCCTTGTCGAGGATCTTCTGGGCCGGGACCATCACGCCCATGTCGATGACCTCGTAGTTGTTGCACGAGAGCACCACGCCGACGATGTTCTTGCCGATGTCGTGGACGTCGCCCTTGACGGTGGCGAGCACGATCGTGCCGTTGGTGTCCTTGGCGCCGGCCAGCTCGGGGTTGGCGGCCTTCTCCTCCTCGATGAAGGGGATCAGGTAGGCCACCGCCTTCTTCATCACGCGGGCGGACTTCACGACCTGCGGCAGGAACATCTTGCCGGCGCCGAAGAGGTCGCCGACGACGTTCATGCCGTCCATCAGCGGGCCCTCGATGACCTCGATCGGCCGGCCGCCGCGGGCCGCGATCTCCTGGCGCAGCTCCTCGGTGTCGCCCTCGACGAAGCCGTCGATGCCCTTGACCAGGGCGTGCGTGATCCGCTCGCCGACAGGCAGCGAGCGCCACTCCTCGGCGGCCGCCTCGACGACCTCGCCGGTCCCGCGGTGCGCCTCGGCCAGCTCGAGCAGCCGCTCGGTCGCGGCGAGCGAGTCGTCGGTGCGGTTGAGGACGACGTCCTCGATCGCGTCGCGCAGGGCCGGGTCGATGGTGTCGTAGGGCACCAGGGCGCCGGCGTTGACGATGCCCATGTCGAGCCCCGCCTCGATGGCGTGGAAGAGGAAGACCGCGTGGATCGCCTCGCGCACCGCGTTGTTGCCGCGGAAGCTGAAGGAGACGTTGGAGATGCCGCCGGAGACCTTCGCACCGGGCAGGTTCTGCTTGATCCAGCGGGTGCCCTCGATGAAGTCCACGCCGTACGTCGCGTGCTCCTCGATGCCGGTCGCGACCGCGAACACGTTCGGGTCGAAGATGATGTCCTCGGCCGGGAAGCCGACCTGGTCAACCAGCACCCGGTAGGCGCGCTCGCAGATCGCCTTGCGGCGCTCGAGGTTGTCGGCCTGGCCGTCCTCGTCGAAGGCCATCACGACCGCGGCGGCGCCGTACTTCTTGCACAGCCGGGCCTGGGCGACGAACTTCTCCTCGCCCTCCTTGAGCGAGATCGAGTTCACGATCGGCTTGCCCTGCACGCAGCGCAGCCCGGCCTCGATGACCTCCCACTTGGAGGAGTCGATCATCAGCGGGACCCGGCTGATGTCGGGCTCGCTGGCGATCAGCTTGACGAAGCGGTCCATCGCGGCGACGCCGTCGATCATGCCCTCGTCCATGTTGATGTCGATGACCTGGGCGCCGGCCTCGACCTGCTGCGCGGCCACGGACAGCGCGGTGTCGTAGTCGCCGTCCTTGATCAGGTTGCGGAAGCGCGCGGAGCCGGTGATGTTGGTGCGCTCGCCGACGTTGACGAACAGGGAGTCGTCGGTGATCGTGAACGGCTCCAGGCCGGACAGGCGCATCGCCGGCTCGACGCCGACGGCCTCGCGGACCGCGCGGCCCTCCATCTGCCTCGCGATCTCGGCGATGTGCGCGGGGGTGGTGCCGCAGCAGCCGCCGACGATGTTGAGGAAGCCGGCCTCGGCGAACTCCACGAGCACCGCGGCGGTGTCGGTGGGCGCCTCGTCGTACTCACCGAAGGCGTTGGGCAGCCCCGCGTTGGGGTACGCCGAGACGAACGAGTCCGCGAGCCGCGACAGCTCGGCCACGTAGGGCCGCATCTCCTTCGCGCCGAGCGCGCAGTTGAGACCGACGGCGAGCGGCCGGGCGTGGCGCACCGAGTCCCAGAACGCCTCGGTGACCTGGCCGGACAGCGTGCGGCCGGACGCGTCGGTGATCGTGCCGGAGATGACCACCGGCCAGCGCCGGGCGGCCTCCTCGAAGAGGGTCTCGACGGCGAAGATCGCGGCCTTGGCGTTGAGGGTGTCGAAGATGGTCTCGATGAAGAGCAGGTCCGAGCCGCCGTCGACCAGGCCGCGGGCGGCGTCGAGGTAGGCGTCGACCAGCTGCTCGTAGGACACGTTGCGCGCACCCGGGTCGTTGACGTCGGGGCTGATGCTCGCGGTGCGGGTCGTGGGACCGAGTGCGCCGGCGACGTAGCGCGGGCGACCGGTCTCGGCCGCGACCTCGTCGGCGACCCGGCGGGCCAGCCGCGCGGACTCGAGGTTGAGCTCGTAGGAGAGCTCCTCCATCCCGTAGTCGGACAGCGAGACCGAGTTGGAGTTGAACGTGTTGGTCTCGATGATGTCGGCGCCGGCCTCGAGGTACTCCCGGTGGATGCCGCCGATGATGTCGGGCTGGGTGACCGAGAGCAGGTCGTTGTTGCCGATCAGGTCGCTCGGCCACTCCTCACGGCTGGCGAAGCGCTCGCCGCGGTAGCCGGCCTCGTCGGGGCGGTCACGCTGGATGGCGGTGCCCATCGCACCGTCGAGGATCACGATCCGCTCGCGGAGCAGCGCGGTGAGCTCGTCGGTGGCATCGGGCCGCCATGCGGCGTCCTGCGACCTGTCCAGAGCCATCAACCCATCCTTCCAGTAAATGGAAGGCGCCCTTGGTGTCCCTGCCGAGCGTGGCGGGGGTCCCACGTGGACGCCCCGTTGCAACGCCTCTCGGCCGGTGTCCATCGTACTCGGGATCGCGTGACTAGGCTGGAGAAGTGATGGAGATCGAGACGGTGACCGGACTGGTCCGGCCGGTGGTCATCGCGGCGTTCGAGGGCTGGAACGACGCCGCCGAGTCCGCGACCGCCGTGGTGGACCACCTGATCCGCGTGTGGAACGGCAGGGTCGTCGCGGCGATCGACCCGGAGGAGTTCTACGACTTCCAGGTCAACCGGCCCACGGTCGGCATCGACGACAACGGCTTCCGCAAGCTGACCTGGCCCAGCACCCACGTCGTGGTCGCCTCTCCCCCGGCGCTGGACCGCGACGTCATCCTGATCCGCGGCATCGAGCCGAACATGAAGTGGCGCCAGTTCACCACCGAGCTGCTCGAGGTCATCGACGAGCTCGGCGGCGAGCTGCTCGTCACCCTCGGCGCGCTGCTCTCCGACAGCCCGCACACCCGGCCGATCCCGGTCTCCGGGTCCTCCACCGAGCCGGACCTGATGGAGCGGCTCGACCTGGAGCAGTCGACGTACGAGGGGCCGACCGGGATCGTCGGCGTGCTCGCCGACGCCTGCACCACCGTCGACCTGCCGAACGTCTCCTACTGGGCCGCCGTCCCCCACTACGTCGCCCAACCGCCGTGCCCCAAGGCCACCCTCGCGCTGCTCAGCCGGCTGGAGGACCTGCTGGAGACCCCGATCCCGCTCGGCGACCTGCCCGAGGAGGCGCGCGCCTGGGAGCGCGGCGTCGACGAGCTGGCCGAGGAGGACGAGGACATCGCCGACTACGTCCGCTCGCTGGAGGAGTCGCGTGACACCGCCGACCTCCCGGAGGCCTCGGGCGAGGCGATCGCGCGGGAGTTCGAGCGCTACCTCAAGCGTCGCGGCGAGGACCGCTAGGGCCCGCGAGGACCTCGGCCTCAGACGCTGAGGCCGAGCGCCGCGTCCAGCACGGGCAGCAGCGTGGTGGCCGCGTCCGGGTCGCTGGTGTCGGCGAGACCGTCGGTGCCGAGCGTGGCGGCGACCCAGCCGTCGATCGCGGCGGTCGCGCGCGGGGCGTCCAGGTCGTCGGCGATCGCGGCGAGCACCTCCTCGACCACCGGGCCGGCCGGGGCGCCGGCACCCAGGGCGAGCGCCCGGCGCCAGTCGGCGAGGTCGTCGACCGCGGTCCAGAGCTGGTCGTCGGTCCACTCCCAGTCGGTGCGGTAGTGGTGGCGCAGCAGGGTCAGCCGGATCGCCATCGGGTCGATGTCGCTGTTGCGCAGCGCGGAGACGAAGACCAGGTTGCCCAGGGACTTCGACATCTTCTGGCCGTCGTAGGCGACCATGCCGGCGTGGGAGTAGATCTTCGCGAAGGGCTCCCCCGTCGCCACCTGCACGTGCCCGGCACACATCTCGTGGTGCGGGAAGACGAGGTCGCTGCCGCCGCCCTGGACGTCGAAGGCACCGCCGAGCTCCTGCAGCGCGATCGCCGCGCACTCGATGTGCCAGCCCGGCCGGCCCTTGCCCCACGGGCTGTCCCACGACGGCTCGCCCGCACGCTCACCGCGCCACACGACGCAGTCGAGCGGGTCCTTCTTGCCCGCGCGGTCCGGGTCGCCGCCGCGCTCGCCGAAGAAGCGGAGCATCGTGTCCCGGTCGTAGCCCGACTCCTCGCCGAAAGCCGGGTCGGCGCTGACCGAGAAGTAGAGGTCCTCCTCGACCCGGTAGACCGCGCCCGCGGCCTCCAGCCGGGTGATCAGGTCGATGACCAGCGGGATCGACTCCACCGCGCCGACGTACGCCGCCGGGGGCAGCACGCGCAGCGCCTCCATGTCCTTGCGGAACAGCTCGGTCTCCCGCTCGGCCAGCTCCACCCAGTCGACCCCGACCTTGGTGGCGCGCTCCAGCAGCGGGTCGTCGACGTCGGTGACGTTCTGCACGAAACGGACGTCGTGGCCGGCGTTGCGCCAGGCCCGGTGGAGCAGGTCGAAGGCCAGGTAGGTGTTGGCGTGGCCGATGTGCGTGGCGTCGTACGGCGTGATGCCGCAGACGTAGAGGCGCGCGGGCCCGTCGGGCGTCGCCTCGACCGTGGCACCGCGGGCGGTGTCGTGGAGGACGACGGGAGGGCCGGTCACCGGGAGCACCGGGAGGCCCGGGGCGTTCCATGCGCGCATGGGGCGATGCTAGTTGGTGCTCCTCAGAAGGGCGGCCACGGGATGGGCGGCCAGCCGCCCTGCGGGCCGGGCAGCTCCCCGGTCGCGAGCAGCCGCTCCGCTCGGCGTTCCAGCGCCGTGATCTCGTGCTGGGCCAGGTGGAAGCCCAGCTTCTCGCCCAGGCTGCCGCGCACGGCGGCGAGCAGCTCGGTCACCACCGAGGTCTCCTCGTCGGTGAGCGGCTGGCCGGCCCAGCCCCACAGCACCGTGCGGAGCTTCGGCTCATGGTGGAAGGCGATGCCGTGGTCCACCCCGTGCCGGTGCCCGCCGGGCATCGCCAGGACGTGCCCGCCCTTGCGGTCGGCGTTGTTCATGACCACGTCGAGGACGGCCATCCGGCGCAGCGGCGCGGTGTCCTCGTGGACCAGGGTGACCGGGCGGTCGCGGTCGTCGAGACCGTCGAAGACCTCCAGCCAGCCCGCGGGCGTCGTACCGGACCGGACGAGGTCGACGGCGTCCTGCTCGGGGTCGACCTCACGCCACTCCTGGACCATGCCGGGCCCGTGCGGGCCCTCCGCCCACCAGGTGCGCGGCACGACGTCCCAGCCGGTCGCCTTCGAGACGAGGTACGCCGCGACCTCGCGGTCGGCGAGCGTTCCGTCCGGGAAGTCCCACAGCGGGCGCTCGCCGGCGACCGGCTTGTAGACCACCTCGGTGCCGTCGAGCTCGGCGAGGAAGGTCGCGTTGGAGGCCGGCATGATCCGGCCCTTGAGGGTCAGCCCCGTCATGCTCAGGGGTCGCGGCGCTTGAACCCGTTGGCGCGCACGCACAGGTGGCCCTCGGGGTCGATCGGGTGGCCGCAGAACGGGCACGCCGGGCGCCCCGCGCCGATCACGGCCTCGGACCGCTTCACGAAGGCGCGCGCCTGGCCGGGCTCCAGCCGGACCAGCAGCATCTCGGCGGGCTCCGCCCCGTCGGCCAGCTCGGCGGGCTCCTCGCCCACCGGGAAGACCTCGATCACGACCCGCTCGTCGCCCGGGTCCCACGAGAGCGTCATCGTGCCCGCGCGGAACTCCTCCTCGATCGGCTGGGTGAGCGGGGCGTCGTCGGACAGCCCGAAGGGCGTGATCGCGGGGATCACGCCGCGGGTGCTGCCGTCGGCGATCACCTCGTCGAGGAGCTCCTCCACCCGCTCGGCCAGTGCGGCGACCTGCTGCTTCTCCAGGGCGATCGACACGATCCGCGCACCGGCGCTGGCCTGGAGGAAGAAGGTGCGGCTCCCGGGCTCGCCGACGGTCCCGGCGACGAAGCGCTCGGGCGGGTCGAATCCGTGCACGATCGGCATGCTGCCAGCCTAGCCAGACCGCTCAGCGCGGTCCGGCGCCGCCACCGACCACGGCGCCCTGGCCCGCGGGCGGCGGCTTGCTCAGCCACGACAGATCGCCGTCGTGGGTGTTGGAGGCCAGCACGTAGGGGCGGTCGGGCGCGTAGCGCACCACCGAGATCGACGCCGGGTCGACGTTGATCCGCTGGAAGAGGTCGAGGTGCAGGCCGAGCGCGTCGGCCAGCACGGACTTGATGATGTCGCCGTGGCTGACCGCGACCCAGACCGCCTCCTGGCCGTGCTCGGCGGTGATGGCGGCGTCGAGGCGTCGTACGGCGGCCACGGCCCGGTGCTGCATGGCCACCATCGACTCCCCGCCCGGGAAGGTGACGGCCGAGGGCTGCTGCTGGACCGTGCGCCACAGCGGATCCTTGAGGAGCGTCTTGATCGGCTGACCCTGCCAGTCGCCGTAGTCGCACTCGGCGAGGGCCTTCTCGGTCGTCGTACGGACCTTGTGACCGGCGGCGCGCTGGGCGTCGGAGACCGCCTTGGCGGTCTGCTTGCAGCGCTCCTGCGGGCTGGTCACCAGGCGCGCGACGGGCACCGCCGCGATCCGCGCTCCAGTGCGGGCGACCTGCTCGGTGCCGACCTCGTCGAGCAGCACCCCGGGGGTGCGCCCGGCGAGCAGGCCGGAGGCGTTGGCGGTGGTCCGGCCGTGACGGACCAGCAGCAGGGTGGCCATGGCGGCGAGCCTAGAGCAGGGCCGGTCGCCCGCTGACTAGCGTTGACCCGTGATCGTCGACAGCGCCGTCTACCGCCACGGGGTGCGCCTCCCGGTCGACTGCTACCCGCACGACTACTCCGCCCTGCGCGAGGCCGCCAGCCGCGACCACGACTTCGTCTGGGTCGGCCTCTACGAGCCCAGCCACATCGAGCTCGCCGAGATCGCCGAGGCCTTCGAGCTGCACCCGCTCGCCGTCGAGGACGCCGTCGTGGCGCACCAGCGGCCGAAGCTGGAGAAGTACGACAACAGCCTCTTCCTCGTCCTCAAGACGCTCTGGTACGTCGACGAGGACGACGCCGTCGAGACCGGCGAGATCAACGTCTTCATCGGTGAGGACTTCGTGATCACCGTGCGCCACGGCCGCGGCTCGGCGCTCAGCGACGCCCGCCACGCCTTGGAGCAGAAGCAGGCCGTCCTCGACCACGGCCCCTCGGCCGTCGTCTACGCCGTGTGCGACGCCGTCGTCGACGGCTACACCGCCGTCGTCGCCGAGCTCCAGGTCGACGTCGACGAGGTCGAGACCTCCGTCTTCTCCGAGCAGCGCACCGACGACGGCAACCGGATCTACGTCCTCAAGCGCGAGCTGTCCGAGGTACGACGCGCCGTGCTCCCCCTGCGCGAGCCGATGCGCCGCTTCGCCACCGGCGCCGCCGACCTGATCGAGGCCGAGGCCGGCCCCTTCTTCCGCGACGTCAGCGACCACCTGTCCCAGGCCGCGGACGAGATCGACACCCTCGACGGACTGCTCTCCACCGCCTTCGACGCCCACCTGGCCCGGATCGCTGTGCAGCAGAACGACGACATGCGCAAGATCTCCGCGGGCGCGGCGCTGGTCGTCGTACCGACGCTGATCGCGGGGGTCTACGGCATGAACTTCACGCACATGCCCGAGCTGAGCTGGACCTACGGCTACCCGTTCGCGCTGCTGCTGATGGTCGCCACCGTGGGTGGTTTGTGGGTGTTGTTCAAGCGGTCCGGCTGGTTCTGAGCACGTTGCCCCACGTCTCCGACCTCGGTGCCGTGACCGAGGTCGTCGTGATCCGCGGAGCGGACTCGGGCTCGGCCCGGATCGCGACGTACCTGCCGCGCTCAGCACGCACCACGTGAGTGCTCAGCGCAGCACACGGCTCCGGAGCAGGTCAGGCGTTCAGGTAGCCGAAGCCCAGCAGCGCGAACACCCCGAGCCCGAGCAGCACCCGGTAGACGACGAACGGCGTGTAGGACTTGGTCGAGACGTAGCGCAGCAGCCACGCGATCGCGGCGTAGCCGACCACGAAGGACACGATCGTCGCGGTGAGGGTCGGGCCCCAGCCGTAGTTGGCCTCCCCGGCGTGCGCCTCGCCGACGTTGGCGATCTCCTTGAGCTCGAAGACGCCCGCACCGACGACGGCGGGGATGGCGAGCAGGAAGGCGAACCGGGTGGCGGCCTCGCGGTCGTAGCCGAGGAAGCGGCCCATCGACAGGGTGGCGCCGGAGCGGGAGACGCCGGGGACGAGCGCGAGCGCCTGGGCGCCGCCCATCAGGGCCGCGTCGCGCAGAGTCATCTGCTTGACGACCTTGTCGGTGCGGCCGACGCGGTCGGCGATGCCGAGCACGATGCCCATCACGATCAGGGTCGAGCCGATCAGCCAGAGGTTGCGGAAGTCGCGCTCGATGACGTCCTTGAAGAGCACGCCGAGGATCACGATCGGCAGCGAGCCGACGATGATGTACCAGCCCATCCGGGCGTCCAGGGTGCCGCGGTATTCCGGCTTGAACAGCGAGAGCACCCACGACCGGGCGATCCGCCAGATGTCCTTGCGGAAGTACAGCAGCACCGCCAGCTCGGTGCCGATCTGGATGACCGCCGTGAAGGCCGCGCCGGGGTCGCCCCAGCCGAACCACTCGGGGAAGATGCGCAGGTGCGCGCTGCTGGAGATCGGCAGGAACTCCGTCAGGCCCTGGAGCACGCCGAGGAACACCGCTTGCAGGAAGTCCACCACGGAAGAGCATCCTAGGGACACCGCGGTTGTCGGCGTCGTACCGGCGTGCCCGGACCGCTTCTCTCCAGGCGTGGGGCTACGTTTTCCTCCATGCAGCAGCGGTACGTCGGCGCGAGCGGCCTCCAGGTGTCGCGGCTCGCCCTGGGCACGATGACCTGGGGCAAGGACACCGACGAGCACGAGGCGCGCGACCAGCTGACCGCCTACGTCGAGGCGGGTGGCACGACGATCGACACCGCCGCCGGCTACACCGACGGTCGCTCCGAGGAGCTGATCGGCTCGTTGCTGGGTGACGTGGTCCGCCGCGACGAGGTGGTCCTGGCGACCAAGGCCGGCATCTGGCGGCGAGGCAGCGAGCGGGTGCACGACACCTCCCGCGGGGCGCTGCTGCGCGGGCTGGACACCTCGCTGCGCCGGCTCGGCACCGACCACGTGGACCTGTGGCAGGTGCACATCTGGTCCGACGACGTCCCGCTGGAGGAGACGCTGGGTGCGCTCGACCAGGCGGTGAGCAGCGGCCGTGCGTCGTACGTCGGCATCTCGAACTACACCGGCTGGCAGACCGCCCGCGCGGCGACGTTGCAGGAGGCGGTGCCCGGGCGGGCGCGGATCGCCTCGACCCAGGTGGAGTACTCCCTGGTCAACCGGCGCATCGAGCGCGAGGTCCTGCCGGCGGTCGACGCGCTCGGCCTGGGGGTCTTCCCCTGGTCGCCGCTGGGGCGCGGCGTGCTGACCGGCAAGTACCGCACCGGCACCCCGTCGGACTCCCGGGCGGCGTCTCCGGTGTTCGCGGGCTTCGTCGAGGCCTACCTCGACGACCACAGCCGCGGCATCGTCGAGGCGGTCTGCCGGGCGGCGGACGGTCTCGGCTGGACGCCGCTGGAGGTGGCCCTGGTGTGGGTGCGCGACTCCCCCGCCGTCACCGCACCGATCGTGGGCGCGCGCACCGCCGCCCAGCTGAAGGTCGCTCTCGGGAGCGAGTCCAAGACCCTGCCTGCGGAGATCCGCAGTGCGCTCGACGACGTCTCAGGAGGTGCGGCATGACCGTCACGATGCTCCGGCCAGGGATCTCGCGTGGACTCGGCCGAGGGGTCGAGTGGGAGTTCGACCGGGTGACCTTCGACCGCGCGCTGTCGCGCAACGTGGTCGCCAAGCTGCTCACCGAGCGCGCCGAGCACGGCGGCTGGGAGCTGGACCGCCTGCAGATCGGTGCGGACGGCCGGCGCCGGGTGGTGCTGCGGCGCAAGATCATCCGCGCGGTGCGGACCGCCTGAGCCTGCGCTCCTGGGCCGCGAGCCTCAGGCCTCGTCGAGGAAGCGGTCCATCACCCGGGTGCCGAACTCCAGCGCGTCGACCGGCACCCGCTCGTCCACCCCGTGGAAGAGCGCGGTGAAGTCCAGCTCCTCCGGCAGCCGCAGCGGCGCGAAGCCGTAGGAGCGCATGCCCAGCTTGGTGAAGTGCTTGGCGTCGGTCCCGCCGCTCATCAGGTACGGCGCCACGATGGCCTCCGGGTCCTCGGCGAGCAGGCTCCGGGTCATCGCGTCGACCAGCGCGCCGTCGTACGGCATCTCCCAGGGCGGCTGCTTGGAGACGTACTCGATCTCCACGCCCTCCCCGGTGAGCTCCGCGAGCGTGGTGAAGAACTCGTCCTCGAAGCCCGGCAGGAAGCGGCCGTCGACGTGCGCGGACGCCTCGGTGGGGATGACGTTGACCTTGTAGCCCGCGTCGAGCATCGTCGGGTTGGTGGAGTTGCGCAGCACCGCGCCGAGCATCCGGGCGGCGCCGCCGAACTCCTCGACCAGCGCGGGGGCGTTCTCCGGGGTGGGCTCGACGCCGGCCAGGTCGCCGACCGCGGCCAGCAGCGTGCGCATGGTCGGGGTGAGCCGGACCGGCCACTCGTGGGCACCGATCCGGGCCACTGCCGCAGCCAGACGGGTCACGGCGTTGTCGTCGTTGATCATCGAGCCGTGGCCGGCGCGGCCGCGGGCGGTGAGCCGCATCCAGGCCATGCCCTTCTCAGCCGCCTCGACGAGGTAGAGCCGGCGCCCGCGGATCGTGGTGCTGAACCCGCCCACTTCGCCGACCGCCTCGGTGCAGCCCTCGAACCAGTCCGCGTGGTCCTCCACCAGCAGCTGCGCGCCCTGGTGGCCACCCGCCTCCTCGTCAGCGGTGAAGCAGAGCACGACCGGGCGCTCGGGGGCCCGGCCGGTGCGCTGCCGCTCGCGGACCACCGACAGCAGCATCGCGTCGAAGTCCTTCATGTCGACCGCCCCGCGGCCCCACACGTAGCCGTCCTGGACCTCGCCGCTGAACGGGTGGACCTGCCAGTCCTCCGCCGCTGCCGGTACGACGTCGAGGTGGCCGTGCAGCAGCAGCGCGTCGTCGCGGCTGCCGTCCCCGCCCCAGCGGGCCAGCACGTTGGCCCGGCCCGGCGCGGTCTCCACGACCTCGGCGGCGATGCCGACCTCGTCGAGCAGGCCGGCGACGTACTCCGCGGCCTTGCGCTCCCCGGGCCCGTCCTCGCCGCCGTAGTTCGACGTGTCGATCCGGATGAGCTCCCGGCAGATGTCGACGACCTCGCTGGATTCGGTCATGGCGTCATCGTTGCACGGGCCGCCGAAGGGCTAGCGTTCTCCCCGTGGCACCCCCGGACTGGAAGCAGTACACCCCCGACGAGACGCCGGACGGCGAGCCGGGGGCCGAGCTGCGGGCCTACGTGCCGCCGCCCGAGCCGCCGCGGGTGCGCACGCTCGAGGAGCGGACCGTCCGTCGTACGGGTGGCAGCCCGGCGCTCATCGGCGTAGCCGGCGTCGTCCTGGTCGGCGGCGTCACGGCCGGCATCTTCGCGCTCTCCGGCGGCTCCGACGTCGCGCCCGCACCGGCGGCCGAGAAGGCCGACGAGAAGCCCGACGTGCAGTCCGCGGCCGGCTTCGCCGACCTGGTCGACGCGGTGCGCGAGAAGACCGGCACCACGACCGTGTTCGAGGTCGTGCTCTACCCCGAGTACGCCGTGGTGGACGCGCCCTTCAAGCCGGGCGACGTCCGCGAGGTGACCTACCACTGGGACGGCGCGCTCGACGAGACCGGCCGCGGCAACACCAAGGACGTCCCCTACGACCTCGCCGCGCTCGACGGCTCCCGGTTCGCCGCGATGTGCGCGGCGGCCAGGGCACTCGTCGAGGACCCGGAGCTCTGCTACCTGATCATCAAGCGCCCAGAGCCCGAGGACCCCACGCCCGCCTGGATCTCGGCGTACTCCAGCAACGACTTCCAGCAGGGTGGCTACCTCGAGTACGCCCTCGACGGGACCGAGGTCTCGCGGCACTCCTGGTGAGGCTCAGGCCTCCGCGGCGAGCGCGGTCGCGAAGCCCAGCATGACCACACCGGTCGCCCCGTCGACGCTGCGTCGGAAGGCCGGACGCACCAGCGAGCGGGCCGCCTTCGAGGCCACCCACACGACCACCGCGAGCACCACCGCGCCGATCACGACCAGCGTCAGCGCGTAGGCCAGCAGGGTCGGCAGCCCCTCGCCGGCACCGACGAACTGCGGCAGCACCGCCAGGTTGAACGCCAGCACCTTCGGGTTGGTGATGTTGCAGACGAAGCCCTGGCGGAACGCCGTACGGTCGCGGACCTTCGCCGATCCCTCTCCCACGGCCCACACGCTGCCGTCACGGCGCAGCGCGTCACGGATCGCCGTCACGCCGAGCCAGGTCAGGTACGCCACCCCCGCCCAGCGGATCACCAGGAACACCGGCTCGGCCGCCGCGAGCACCGCACCGAGCCCGGTCGCGGCGAGCACGCCCTGCGCGGCACCCGCGGTCGTGATGCCCGCGGCCGTCACGATCCCCCGCCGCCGGCCGCCCACCACGCTCGCGCGCAGGGTCAGGAACGTGTCCGGGCCCGGTGCCATCGCGAGCAGGGCCGCGAAGAGGACGAAGGAGACGTAGGTGCTCACGGAGTGGATCGTACGACGGGCAAACGGTAGGCACCGGGAGCGTCCGCCGGCACCACCGGCCGTTCCGGCGCGACCGGCACCACCCGCTCGTACGACGCGCCGAGCGCCGGCCGGGCGTCGGCATGCCCCTTGTTCGGCCACATCGCGACGGCTCGCTCGGCCATCGCGGTGATGGTGAGCGAGGGGTTGACGCCGAGGTTGGCCGCCACGGCGGAGCCGTCGATGACGTGGAGGCCGTCGTAGCCGTGCAGGCGGTGGTAGGGATCGATCACGCCGTCCGCGGCGGTCTCCCCGATCGGGCAGCCGCCGATCAGGTGGCCGGTGGCGGGGATGTTGACGAGGTCGGCCCAGGTGCCGCCGGGGATGCCGTCGATCTCCTCGCCGACCCGGCGGGCGACCTCGTGCCCCTGGGGGATCCAGACCGGGTTGGTCTCGCCGGTGCCCTGTCGGGTGGTGAGGGTGCGGCCCCACGGCCTCCGGCGCAGGTACGTCGTGAGGGAGTTGTCGAGGCTCTGCATCACCAGCAGCACGATGGTCTGCTCCGACCAGTGCCGCGGGTCGTGCAGGTGGGGCAGGTCGCGCCGGTGCTTCCACATCTCGCGCAACCCCGCGACGAGGCGCGAGCGGCCGTCGGCGGGGGCGTCGGTGAGGGTCGCCATCAGCAGGCCGAGCAGGTTGCTGCCGCGGCCGTAGCGGACCGGCTCCACGTGGGTGTGGTCGTCGACGTGGATGGAGGAGGTGATGGCGACGCCGCGTGAGTAGTCCACCTCGTCGCCTCGGGCGCGCACGCCGAGGATCGCCTCGGAGTTGGTGCGGGTCAGCTCACCGAGCCGCGGCGAGATCCGGGGCAGGCTGCCGCCGTCGCGCAGGCGGTGGAGCAGGCGCTGGGTGCCGAGGGAGGCGGCGCTGAAGACGACCTGGTCGGCGGTGAAGGTGCGCGCCCCGCGTCGTACCTTGCCCTCGGTGCGGCGGGTGGCCACCTCGTAGCCGCCGCCCGCGCGGGGGCGGACGTCGGTGACCGTGGTCATCGGGTGGACGACGGTGCCGGCCCGCTCGGCGAGGTGGAGGTAGTTCTTGACCGTGGTGTTCTTCGCGCCGACCCGGCAGCCGGTCATGCAGGCACCGCAGTCGGTGCAGGTGGTCCGTGCGGGACCGGCGCCGCCGAAGAACGGGTCCGCGACCCGTTCGCCGGGCTGCTCGCCGAAGAGCACGCCGACGTCGGTGGGCCCGAAGGTCTCCCCCACGCCGAGCGAGTCGGCGACCGACTTCATGACGTGGTCCGACGGCGACATCGACGGGTACGACGTCACGCCCAGCATCCGCCGCGCCTGGTCGTAGTAGGGCGCGAGCTCGTCGGCCCAGTCGGTGATGCCGGCCCAGTGCGGGTCGTCGAAGAACGCCTTCGGCGGCTCGTACAGCGTGTTGGCGTAGACGAGGGAGCCGCCGCCGACGCCGGCGCCGGTGAGCACCAGGACGTCCTTGAGCAGGGTCATCCGGAGCAGGCCGTAGCAGCCGAGCGCCGGGTTGAAGACGTAGTCGCGGACCTTCCACGAGGACGTCGGCAGGTCGTCGTCGGCGAACCGGCGCCCGGCTTCCAGCACGCCCACGCGGTAGCCCTTCTCGGACAGCCGCAGCGCGGTCACGCTGCCCCCGAAGCCGGAGCCGACCACCAGCACGTCGTAGTGCGTCATCGGGCGACCTCCTCGAAGTCGGCGGCGTCGAAGCGGGCGGTGCGCTCCTGGTACTCCGTCACCGTGCCGGGCCAGTTGGTGGTGATCCGGCCGCTGGGCTCGCGGTACCAGCTCGTGCACGACGCCCAGACGCTGCTGGACAGGCGGCCCTGCATCTCCTCGTCGTACGACGCGGCCCGGTCCGCGCGCACGGCCAGCGCCGCTCCACGCCGGGCGCCCTCGAGCACCGCCTGCACGACGTAGCCCGCCTGCGCCTCCAGCATGCCGATGATCGAGCTGCCGCCGAGGTTGGTGTTGGGCCCGTAGAGGATGAAGAAGCCCGGGAAGTCGGGCACGGTGATCCCGAGGTGGGCTCGGGCGCCTCCCTGCCACGCGTCGTGCAGCCGCCGGCCGTCGCGGCCGGTGATGTCGAGCGAGGCGAGGAAGTCGGTGGCGGCGAAGCCGGTGCCTAGCACGATCACGTCGGTCTGGTGCAGCACCCCGTCCGCGGTGCGCACACCGCCGGCCTCGACCGCGGTGATCCGGTCGGTGACCACGTCGACGTCGTCGCGCACGAGCGCGGGGTACCAGTCGTTGGAGAAGAGCAGCCGCTTGCAGCCCAGCGGGTAGTCCGGCACCAGCCGGGCCCGCAGCGCCGGGTCCTTGACCTGGCGGCGCAGGTGCAGGTGCCAGGCCCGGTCGAGGACCTTCGTGATCGTGCCGCCGTCGGAGTCGAGCGCCTTGTTGAGCTGCTCGGAGAGCTTGAACACGCTGCGCCGGGCGATGGCGTGCAGCCGCGGGCGTCGGACGAACAGGCGCTTCTCCCAGGCGGCGTAGGTGCGGTCCGGCTTCGGGACGACGTACGGCGCCGAGCGCTGGAACACCGTCGTGCGTCCCGCGACCGGGGCGACCTCGGGCACGAACTGGATCGCGCTGGCGCCGGTGCCGATGACCGCGACCCGCTTGCCGGCGAGCGCGACGTCGTGGTCCCACTGCGCGGAGTGGAAGACCGGGCCGGCGAAGTCGTCGAGGCCGGCGATGGCCGGCACCGCGGGCTCGGAGAGCTGGCCGACCGCGGAGACGAGGATGTCGGCGGCCAGCTCCTCGCCCGAGGTCAGCCGGACCGTCCACCGGCCGTCGGCCCAGGCCGCCGAGGCGACCTCCGCGCCTGTACGGACCAGGTCGCGCAGCCCGCTCGCGGCAGCCCGCTCCCGGATGTAGGCGTGGATCTCCGGCTGGCGGGCGTAGCGGTGGCTCCAGTCGTGCTTGGGCGCGAAGGACCAGGAGTAGAGCGAGGACGGTACGTCGCAGGCCGCGCCCGGGTAGGTGTTGTCGCGCCACACCCCGCCGATGTCGTCGGCGCGCTCCAGGACGGTGACGTCGGTGATCCCGGCCTCGCGGAGGTGGTGCGCGGTGGCCAGGCCGCCGAAGCCGGCACCGATGACGATGACCGACGGCGTACGGGTGCTCATGGCAGCACGCTAGGCACCGGCCGGAGCGCCTGCCAGCGCCGAACGGCCACAGGATCCATAATTCCGGCCATGTTCGATCCGCCGGTGACCCGCACCTGGGACTTCCCGCGCCGGGTGGCCGGGATCGCGCTGCTGGTCGGCGCCGGCACGGACGAGGGTGTCGCCGCCGAGGTGCTGCTGCGCGGCAGCGGGCTGGGCGTGCGCGACCTCGACGACCACCAGCGGGAGGTGACCGCCCAGCAGGAGCTCCGGGTGGTGCGCAACCTGGTCGCCGCCGTCCCGGGGATCACCGGCGCCCGGGTCGGGCTCCGCTACCACGTGTCCACCTTCGGGCCGCTCGGCTTCGCCCTGCTCAGCAGCCCGACGATGGGCGCCGCCGCCAACCTCGCCTTCCGCTTCCTCGACCTGAGCTTCGCCTTCTGCGTGTTCGGTGCCCGGATCGAGGGCGACCAGGCCGTGGTCGCCCTCGATGACCGCGACCTGCCAGCCGACGTGGGCCGCTTCCTCGCCGAGCGCGACCTCAGCGCGATCTGGACCGTGCTGCGCGAGATCGCCGGGGGCGCACCGAGGGTGTCCTCGGTGGCGCTGCCCTATCCCGCCGCCGACCCGGGCGACTACCGCGCCGCCTTCGGTGTCCGGCCACGGTGGGACGCACCCGGCGGCCGGGCCGAGCTGCGCATCGACGCCGCCTGGATGGACTACCCGCTCCCCCAGGCCAACCCGCACGCCTTCGCCCTCGCCGAGGCGCTGTGCCGCGACCTCGTCGCCGCCCGGCGCAGCCGGACCGGGATCGTGGAGCAGGTCCGGATCCTCGTCGCGCAGCGCCTCGCCGACGGCGCCCCGATGGCCGACGTGGCCGCCGCACTGGGGCTGAGCGAGCGCTCGCTGCGCCGGCACCTGGCCGAGTCCGGGACGTCGTACCGGGCCCTGCTGGACGAGGTACGACGCGGCGCCGCCGAGGAGCTCCTCGCCGACCGCGGGCTGAAGGTCGACGACATCGCCCGGCAGCTCGGGTACGCCGAGGCGACGAGCTTCGGGGCGGCGTACCGGCGGTGGACGGGGCGCTCGCCCCGTGATCGGTGAGGGTTCGGCAACTCTGGTCTGATCCCTGATTCCGCCGCGGGAACCCGCCGCGTCGGCCTAAGGTCACGACGACCCCACGGTTCTCGGAGGAAGCAGGGCTACGGCGTTGGTAGCGATCGAGGACCGCGTCCCCTCGGCGTCGGAGGAGGAGGCCAGCCGGCTCCGGCTGATCCTGGAGGCCACCCCCAACGCGATGGTGATGGTCGGCGGCGACGGGCGGATCGTGCTCGTCAACGGCCAGGCGGAGGAGCTCTTCGGCTTCGGGCGCGCCGACCTGCTCTCCATGCGCGTCGAGCAGCTGATCCCGCAGCGCTCGCGCCGCGCGCACCTGCGCTACCGCACCAGCTACCAGGCGGAGTCGGCCGCTCGCCCCATGGGAGCGGGCCGCGACCTCTACGGGCTGCGCAGCGACGGCACCGAGGTGCCGATCGAGATCGGGCTGAACCCGATCGTCATCGGCGAGGAGAAGTTCGTGCTCGCCTCCGTCATCGACATCAGCGAGCGGCTGGCCGTCCAGGACGCCCTCGCCGTCGCCGGCAAGGACTCGCTGCGCCGCAGCATCCTCGCCAGCATGCCGTGCAGCGTGCTGGTCACCGACCTGGAGGGTCGCATCGTCGCGGCGAACCCGGCCACGGAGCGTCTCCTCGGCCACAGCGAGAGCGCCCTGCTCGGCCGTCCGCTCACCACGGTGTACGCCCCGTCGCACGTCGTCGGCCAGGACTGGACCCGTGGCGCCGACGGCGAGGAGTGCGAGCTCGGCTACCGGCGCCGCGACGGCTCGGAGGTCACCGTCGGCGAGGCGATCACCCCGGTCGTCGACGAGGCCGGCCAGGCGAGCGGCTACCTCGCCGTCGCCTTCGACATCACCAAGCGGCTGGAGGTGCGGGCGCGGGTGGCCTACCTCGCCGACCACGACGCGCTCACCGGGCTGCCGAACCGCTCGATGCTCACCCAGCACCTGGTCGAGTCGATCGCCACCGCGGAGCGGAACGGATCGAAGGTCGCGCTGCTCCTGCTCGACGTCGACCACTTCAAGCGGGTCAACGACTCCCTCGGCCACCACGCCGGCGACCGGCTGCTGCTGCGCGTCGCCGAGCAGCTGGCCGAGGTCAGCGGCGAGAAGGACCTGGTGGCCCGCCTCGGGGGCGACGAGTTCGTGATGGTGTTCTCCGAGGTCGGTGACCTGCAGGAGGTGCGGGACCGGATCAAGGACATCGCGGCGGTCCTCCCGACGTCGGTCATGGTCAACAACCACGAGGTGCTGGCGACGGTGAGCGTGGGCTGCGCCGTCTACCCCGACCACGGCGAGACGCCGTCGAACCTGCTCAAGAACGCCGACGTCGCGATGTACCGGGCCAAGGCCGCCGGCCGCAACAACGTGCGTTGGTTCCAGACCGAGATGCTGATCGACAGCAACGAGAAGCTGGTCCTCTCCGCGTCCCTGCGCCACGCGCTGGAGCGCGACGACGAGCTGTCCGTGGTCTACCAGCCGCAGGTGAGCCTTGCGACCGGCGAGGTCGTGGCCTACGAGGCGCTGGCGCGCTGGAACTCCCGCTCGGTCGGCCAGGTCCCGCCCGACCGGTTCATCCCGGTCGCCGAGGACAGCGGCCTGATCGCCGAGCTGGGCGGCTGGGTGCTGCGCCGGGCGTGCCAGGACGCCGCCGCCCTGCGCCGGGCCTCCGGGCTGCCGTTGCGGATCGCCGTGAACGTCTCGCCACGCCAGTTCGCCCGCAAGTCCTGGGTCGGCGAGGTCCAGGCCGCGCTCGACGCGGCGTCCCTCCCGGCATCCGCGCTGGAGCTGGAGATCACCGAGGGCATCTTGATGAACGACGACCACGACGCCCTGGCCGTCCTGCACACCCTGAAGGAGATCGGCACCCGGATCGTCGTCGACGACTTCGGCCAGGGCTACTCCAGCCTCGCCTACCTCACCCGCTTCCCGGTCGACAAGCTGAAGATCGACCGGGAGTTCGTCCGGCGGCTCACCACGACCGACGCCGATGCCGCCGTCATCGACGCGATCCTCGCCATGGCGCACGCCCTCGGGATGTCGGTCGCGGCCGAGGGCGTGGAGACCGTCGAGCAGGCGCGCTACCTGCGCGGCAAGGGCTGCGACAAGGGCCAGGGCTTCTTCTACGGCGAAGGCGCGCCCTTCGACGAGGTGCTCACCCGGACCCTCGCCTCAATCGGCCAGGTCGGTGACGTCCGCGACCTGGGCGCCGAGGGCCGCGAGCAAAGCTGAGGCGTCCATGGCGAGCGCCACCCCGTGGGCACCGCCGCCGATCGAGATCTCGCCGGTCACGCGCTCGTCCGCGACGACCGGCAGCGCGGCGAGCGCCCCGAGCGGGGTGATCGTGCCCCGCACGTAGCCGGTCACCTCCCGTGCCACCTCCGCCGACGGCATCGAGAGCCGGTTGACCCCGAGCAGCGCCCGCAGCCGCGGCCAGGCGATCTCCCGGTCACCGGGCACCAGCACGAACCGGTGATCGCCGTCGGCCACCCGGACCACCATCGTCTTGACGATCTGCCGCGGCGCGATCCCGCGCACCGCCGCGGCCTCCTCCAGCGAGCGGACCGGGCCGTGCCGGGTGACCGTGAAGGCCAGCCCCAGCGACTCGGCGGCAGCGATCGCGCGGGCGGACTGGTCGGTCGGGTCCGTCATGGCGTCGATGGTGCCATCCCCAGCGGATGGGTGGTGCTGGCGAAGAAGTCCAGGTCGTGGCCCGGGAGCGCGGCGTGCATCCGGGCCTTGACGGCGCGGATGTCCCTGGCGGCCTGCTCGGGCCAGACCGAGATCGCGATCCGCCGCGGCGCCCCCTTGCCGAGCGCGGTGGCGACGTGCTCGTCGGAGGCCCCCAGCGAGTGGCCGAACACGACCGTGGGCGCCTCGTCGCGGCGCAGGCGACGCAGGCAGAACCGCAGGTACGGCGAGCGGCCGATCCGGCGCCGTTTCATGACCGAGGTGCCCTCGCTCACGTAGAGCGGGCGGCGCGTCGACCGCGGCGTGTAGTGCTGGGCGACCTCGAGCAGGCTGCCTCCGGTGGCGTGGGTCCACTTGCCGTCGACGCCGCGGTCGTCGTGCCACAGGTGCAGGGCGCCGTGCAGGTAGTGCAGGCGCGTGGCGCCCGCGCCGAAGACGCGGGCATTGCCGGGGTCGAACTCATGGTGGTCCGGCCCGCTCCAGAAGAAGTCCCGGACGTCGTGGCTGCCCGGCTGCACGGTCGACCAGTACAGGCTCAGGTCGTAGTTGGTCGTGAACACCGACTGGTGGCCGGCGAGGGCACGAGCGATCCGCGCGCGGGGCACCTCGCCCCACGGGACGTGCACCGAGCGCACCGTGTCGAAGAGCGCGTTGCGCACCTCGACGTAGAGCCCGGAGACCTTCTTGGTGTTCTCACCCAGCGCGTGCAGGGTGACCCGCGCATGGTGCAGGCACTCCAGGGCCAGCTCGAAGTTGTCGGTGCGCAGGGACCGGAACACGTGCTCCGCGGCGTCCCCGAGCCCGGCCTGCTCGAAGAGGCTGCCGTAGCGGAAACCGGGCCACAGGTTCGCGCTGAAGCCGTTGCCGAGCAGCAGGGTGGGCCACTCCTCGCCCGCGAGGTCGCCCCAGTCCGCCAGGTCTGCATCGAACCTGTCCATCAGCCCTCCCGAGTCTCGATGCCACGAATTGTCTCCGTGGCGTCAAGCATGGAGGGGCAGGGATCAGGCCGTCAGGGTGTCGTCAGGACCGAGGAAGGCGCGGGCGACGCGCAGCCGGACGGCGTACGCGAGACGGAGCAGGAGCGGGAGTGGTGCGTCGTGCATGGCTGGCCACTACCCGCTCCGCTCGCCCCTATGCAGCTCAGTTCAGCGGTCGTACGTCGGCGCGCACGCCGCCGCCGGCGTGGACGTCCTCGACCAGCTCGGCGAGCGCGGTGAGCGCCACCCGCTGCGACAGCGGCCCGTAGGACACCCGGGCGACGCCGAGCTCCTGGAGGCGCGCCAGCGGCGGGATGCCGGGCAGCCCGATCAGGGTGAGCCGCTGCGGGCCGAACGCCTCGACCAGGGTCGCGACCTGCTCCTCGTCGAGCTTGCCCGGGACGAACACGACCGGGGCGCCGGCGTCCAGGTAGGCGCGCCCGCGGCGGACGGCCTCGGCCAGTGGGTCGTCGGCGCCCTTGACGAAGGCGTCGGTGCGGGCGTTGAGCACGAAGTCCGGCACGCCCTCGGCCTCGGCGGCCTTCATGATCGCCGCGACCTGGGCGACGGCCTCGTCGAGGGGCTTGAGCTGGTCCTCGATGTTGGCGCCGACGACGCCGACGCCGATGGCCTTGCGGACGGTCTCGGCCGCGTCGCCGTAGCCGCCCTCGAGGTCGGCGGAGACCGGGAGGTCGGTGACGGCGACGATGCGCCGGACCTCCTCGATCATCTCGTCCACGGGGATGTTCTCCCCGTCCTCGTAGCCGCGGGAGGCGGCGATCGAGTGGCTGGCGGTCGCCAGCGCGGTCGTGCCGGGCAGGTCGGCGACGACCTGGGCCGAGATGCTGTCCCAGACGTTGACGACGGTGAGCAGGGCGGGGTCGGTGTGCAGGCCGAGGAGGGTGGTGGCCCGCGAGCTGGTGGTCATGACCTCAGCATGGCGCGCGGCACCAACCCCGCTCCGGGGCTCAGCGCACCGTCAGGGTGCGCACCACCGTGGAGCCGGCGTAGGTGGAGTTCTGCACGAAGGTCACCCGGATCTGGTGGGCGCCGCGGCGCAGGCCCTTGAGGGTGACCAGCCGCTTGCCCTTGTCGAGCCGCACCGTCTTCACGAGGCGGGCGCCGTCGTAGATCCGGACCAGGCCGCGCATCTGCGCCGCGCGGGGCGGTGTGAAGTGGTTGGCCCAGGCGCGGGTGATCGCGCTGACCCGCAGCTGGCCCTTGGCCCGGGAGACCCCGCTGACCGAGGAGCGGGTGGCCCAGCGCACCGGCGGGTAGGCGCCGTTGACCTTGAGCGCGCTCCACCGGCGGTCGATCGCCTTGGTGGGGTTGGGCTCGGGGAACTGGTGGGTCGCCATGACCAGCACCGAGATCGACTTGCCGACGTCGGCCGGACGGACGAGGTAGGTGAGGCCACCGACTCCGGCGATCGGCTTCATGCTGCGGCGCCAGACCTCCCAGACCGTCCAGTCGGAGGTCCACGGGCCGAGGGTCGCCTTCATGTACTGCCCGACGATCGCCTGGCCGGTCACGACCGGCTCCTTCATCTGGTAGAGGATGAAGTTGGTGGAGCTGGAGAACTTCTCCCCCACCAGCCCGCCGTCGCGCCACGCCTGGACCCGCACGCGCATCCGGTGCCAGTGGTCGGCCGCCGACATCGTGTAGCGCGCCGAGGTCGCCCCCGGGACCGGCACGAAGCTGTCGAGCGTGGCCTCCTTGTCGCCGCGGAACCACTGGTAGCGCAGTGTGCTGCCGGCCGGCCAGGAGCCCGTGCTGTAGTCCGACTTGGCCGTGTAGTGGTAGCCCACGACCGGGCCGCTGTAGAGCGGGTCGGTGTCGAGCAGGATGCGGGGCAGTGGGTCGGCCGCCTGGGTCGGCGGCGTGCCGGGCAGGACGCCGAGGGCGAGACACACCGCGGCGAGGGCGGCGAGGAGCAGGGAGCGTGCTGGGGGGCGCATGGTCACCAACGCTAACCCCGGGCACCGACAGGCGGGCCGGAATCGGCAAGTCCCGGGACCTTCGTCTCAGCGAGGAGGACCGGTCGGCTCACTCCGCGCCGCGCGGGTGGCACGCGCTCTCGAAGACCCCGCCGGGCCGGGTCCGGAGCCGTTCGACGTACGCCGTGAAGAGGTCGTGCATCGCCCGGCTCTCGATGCCGAGCACCGCCTCGTCCGACGCCGTCCCGTCGGTGGTCCAGTTGTCGGAGCCGACCCACGTCCAGTACCGGCGACGGCCGTCGGCCACGTAGGTCGCCGACATGTCCTTGGAGTGCGTGTAGGTGCCGTCGGCGAAGCAGCCCGGCAGGACCGCGACCCCGCCGCCGCGCAGGATCGCGCGGACGTCGTACGACACTGTCGGACCGGCGAGCAGCACGATCCGGGCGCCCCGCCGGGCCATCGCGGCCAGGCGCTCCGCGATCCGGTCGCCGCGCGTGCCCCACATGGAGTACATCGCGATCCGGACCACCGTGCCGCGGCGCGCCGGGATCGTGGCCAGCCGCCGCAGCACCGGGTCGCCGGCCGCGGCCTGCGAGGACAACGGCGAGAAGTACGCCGACCAGCCCGCTCCGCCCGCGGTGCGCAGCGGGCGCGGGCCGTGCTCACGGCGTACCTGGGCGTCCCACACGGCGGCGAACGCGCGGTAGACGTCCGCACCGACCCACTGCCACATCACGGCGTGGGCACGGGAGTCGGCGAGGTCGCCGGCGTTGTACGACCCGGTGACCGTCACGTACGGCGTCGTGCCGACCCGGCTGAAGCGCCAGGTCTTCTGGTGCATCGCGCCGCCGGGCCCGCGCGTCGAGCCGTGCGCGAGGCGGACCCAGGAGGTGTCGGTGCGGTCGGCGTCCAGGAGCCGCTTCAACCGCACGGACTCGGGGTGCTCGCGCACGGTGGCCGCCTCCACCACGACCCGGACCCGTACGCCGCGGGCGAAGGCGCGCGCCAGCGCCTGCTCCAGGCTCCGGGAGCCGAGGAAGTAGGTCATCACCTCGATGCTCTCCCCCGGTGGCACGGCGTCGGCGAGCCGGACGAGCTGGTGGGTGATCCGGTGCGGCGCGCGCACCGGGTCCGTGGTGAGGAGCGTGGAGGTGGGCGCCGGGACGCTCAGCAACGCGGTCAGCAGCACGGACGTCAGCAGGGACGGGAACACGGCTCGTCTCACCTCGGCGTACGGGATCCGTCGGGCGGTCGAGCGTCAATCTGGCGACCGTGCGCAGCCGGCAGGGTGCACGCAGGTGAAGGCCCGCGGGCCAGCCCGCGAACAGCACGGCCGGGGCCCGAGAACCACGAAGGCCCCGCGTCCCTGACCTGCAGGAACTCGGGGCCTTGTCGGTGTCCGAGGGGGGACTTGAACCCCCACGCCCTAATACGGGCACTAGCACCTCAAGCTAGCGCGTCTGCCAATTCCGCCACCCGGACGAGTGCGGAGAAACCGTAGCAAAGCCTGGCCCCAGGTGCCTCATCGGCACCCACTTCGCCGCGCCCTCCGTTCACCTGCGCGACATGCCCGACACGCCGGTCGGCTTGAACGACCAGCACGTCCCTGCAACGGTGGGGAAGGTCCCTGACCGCGAAACGAGAAGGCAACCATGCTCACCCTGACTGAGAACGCCGCCACCATCGTCAAGCAGATGACCGACACCCCCGAGGCCGCCGAGTCCGCGGGCCTGCGGATCTCCGAGGCCGAGGCGGGCTTCGCCGTGACCGCGACCAACGAGCCCATCGCGGGCGACCAGGTCGTGGAGCAGGACGGCGCCACCGTCTACCTCGACACCAACGCCGCCGAGAAGCTCGACGCGATGGTGCTCGACGCCGGCGTGGACGACACCGGAGCCGTCCAGTTCGGACTGATGGCGCAGGCCTAGCTGCGCCGTCGTTGAAGGCGGGCCCGGGTGCTGCCGCACCCGGGCTTCGTCGTTCCCGGACCATGGTGTCTGGGAGGCTGGGGCCATGGACCAGCTGCGCGTGGCGTTCGTCCCCGGTGCGACCCCGGACAAGTGGGCGCGGGTGTGGCGGGAGCGGCACCCCCGGCTCCCGCTGGACCTGCGTCTCGTCGAGGAGGCCGAGCAGCGCGCCGTCCTCGACGACGGTACGGCGGACCTGGTCCTCGCCCGGTTGCCCGTCGACCTCGACCGGCCCACTCCCCTGCACTGCGTCCGGCTGTACGACGAGCTGCCGGTCGTCGTCGCCAGCCGCGAGCACGTCGTGGCCGCCCTCGACGAGCAGGACGTGGTCGACCCGGCCGACCTCAGCGAGGACCAGCTCGTCCTGCCGCACCCGTCGGGCTGGTCGCCGGACGCCGACCAGCTCACCTTCCCGGCCATGTCGGCCAAGGACGCGATCGAGGTCGCCGCGTCCGGGACGGGCATCGTCGTCGTACCGATGTCGGTCGCCCGCCTGCACCACCGCAAGGACGTGGTGACCCGGGTCGTCGACCTGCCCCCGACCACGATCGCCCTGCTCTGGCTGCGCGACGCGGACAGCCCCGTCCACCAGGACTTCGTCGGCGTCGTCCGCGGCCGGAAGGCGAGCAGCAGTCGCTAGAGCTCGTTCGCGGCCCACTCCCCGAGCGCCCGGGCGCTGCGGTCGACGAGGGAGGCCCACTCGACCGCGCCCTCGTCGGCGTTGTCGGAGACGTGCTTGACCAGCCGCACGGGGACGCCGAACTCCGCGGCGACGTAGGCGACGGCGTAGCCCTCCATGTCGACCAGCTGGGCCCGCTCGGCCAGCCGGGCGCGCACCAGCGGATCGGTCACGAACACGTCGCCGGTCGCCAGCACGGTCTCCGCGGCGCCGACGGTCAGGTGTTCGCGCGGGTCGTAGCCGAGCGCGCGGATCGCGTCCGCGTTGATGTCGTGGTTGAGGACCGTACCGACCTCGAACAGGCCCTCCACGTGGTCGTGCAGCGCCCCCGCGGTGCCGATGTTGACCACGGTGAGGTCCCCCAGGTCGTCGTACGACGCCAGCCGGCGTGCCAGCGCGGTGGCCGCCGCGGTCTTGCCGATCCCGGTGACCAGGAGGTCGGTGCCGGCGGGCAGGTGGGCCGCCTCGGCGGCGGTGGCGGACACGACGAGGACGCGGGGCACGGGCGCCAACCTATCTGGGCGAGGATGGACCGATGAGCACCGCGCGCGCCGTCGCCCCCGGCCGGGTCAACCTGATCGGCGAGCACACCGACTACAACCGAGGGTTGTGCCTGCCGTTCGCGATCCCGCTGGCGACCACCGCGACCGTCACCGCGCGCGAGGACCGGCGGCTGCGCGTCACCAGCGACAGCGGGGAGCCGTGGGAGGGCACGCTGGGCGAGAAGCCCACCGGCTGGGCGTCGTACGTCGCCGGGGTGCTGTGGGCGCTGACGGAGTCCGGCTGGGACGTCCCCGGCCTCGACATCGCGCTCACCTCGACCATCCCGCTCGGCGGCGGCCTGTCCAGCAGCGCGGCGCTGGAGTGCTCGGTCGCCGTGGCGGTGGGCGGGCTGCTGGGCGAGCCGCTCGACCGGCGGGCCGTCGCGGAGGCGTGCCGCCGCGCCGAGACGGAGTACGTCGGCGCACCCACCGGCGGCGTCGACCAGCTCGCCAGCATGCTCGCCACGCCCGGGCACGGCGTGCTCATCGACTTCGCTGACCCGACGGCACCGGTGGCGACGAACGTCCCCCTCGACCTCGCCGCGGCCGGGCTGACGATCCTGGTCACCGACACCGGGGTGCGGCACGCGCTCGCCGACGGCGACGGCGGCTACGCCCAGCGGAGGGCCGAGGCGGAGGCCGGCATGCCGAACCGGGTGCGGCACGTGCGCACCGAGAACGAGCGGGTGCGGGCGACCGTCGCCGCCGTCGAGGCGGGCGACTGGACGGGCGTCGGCACGCTGCTGACGGCCTCGCACGTCTCGCTGCGCGACGACTACGAGGTGTCGGTCCGTGAGCTCGACCTGACCGTCGAGGCGGCGCTGGAGGCCGGGGCCCTGGGGGCGCGGATGACCGGCGGCGGGTTCGGCGGCTGCGCGATCTCCTTGGTGCACGAAGGCCGCGCCGGCGTCGTACGCAACGACATCGACGCGGCCTACGCGGCGGCGGGACTCCCCCGGCCGGTGCACCACCAGGTGGTGCCGGCCGAGGGAGCCCGGTCGATCACTTGAGCTCGGCGCTCGAGAGTCCCAGGAGCCGGCGCGCCACGATGAGCTGCTGGATCTGCTGGGTGCCCTCGAAGATGTCGAGGATCTTGGAGTCGCGGGCCCACTTCTCGAGCAGCTCCTCCTCGGCGTAGCCCACCGACGCGCACAGCTCCACGCAGGAGAGCGTCACGTCGGAGCCGACCCGGCCGGCCTTCGCCTTGGCCATCGAGGCCTCGAGCGAGTTCGGCTTGCGGTTGTCGGCCATCCACGCGGCCTGGAGGGTGAGCAGGCGCCCGGCCTCCCAGTCGGCCTCCAGCTGGAGGAACTTCGCCGCGGCGGCGGACTGCAGCAGGGCCGGCTTGTCGTAGTCGACCTCGACACCGGCCTCGCGCAGCAGGTCACGGGTCAGGTCGAGCGAGGCGCGGGCACAGCCCACGGCCATCGCGGCGACCAGCGGCCGGGTGTTGTCGAAGGTGGCCATCGCGCCGGCGAAGCCCTGCTCGACGTTGATCTCCGGCGAGCCGAGGAGGTTCTCCTTCGACACCCGGGCGTCGGTGAAGGTGATCACCGCGGTGTCGGAGGCCCGGATGCCGAGCTTCTCCTCCAGCCGCTCGACCTTCACGCCGGGCGTGCCCTTCTCGACCACGAACGACTTGATCGCCGCACGGCCGAGGGACTTGTCCAGGGTCGCCCACACCACGATGCAGTCGGAGCGCTCGCCGGAGGTGACGAAGATCTTCTCGCCGTTGATGACGTACTCGTCGCCGTCGAGGACCGCGGTCGTCGAGATGGCGGCCGAGTCCGAGCCGAACGACGGCTCGGTGATCGCCATCGAGGCCCACTTGCCCTTGAACCGCTCGAGCTGCTCGTCGTTGGCGACCGAGGCGATGGCCGAGTTGCCGAGGCCCTGGCGGGGCATCGACAGCAGCAGGCCGGTGTCGCCCCAGCACATCTCGGCGACCGAGGTCACCGAGGCGAGGTTCGAGCCGTTCTTGACGGTCTTGTCGGACTCGTCGCTGTCGCGGCGCACGCCCGTGGCGCCCGCGCCCTCGCTCGCACCGGACTCGGAGAGCCCGTCGATCATCGCCGCGAGCATGTCGAGCTCCTTGGGATACTCGTGCTCGGCGATGTCGTACTTGCGGGAGATCGGTCGCAGCATGTTCATCGCGACCTGGTGGGCCTGGTCGATCAGGGCCCGGTGCTTCTTCGGAACTTCGAGGTTGATGGCCATCAGACCAGCACCGTCCCTTCCATGATGCCGATCGCACGCAGGTCGCGGTACCACCGCTCCACCGGGTGCTCCTTGACGAATCCGTGACCACCGAGCAGCTGGACGCCGTCGAGGCCGATCTGCATGCCCTTGTCGGTGCACGCCTTGCGGGCCAGTGCGACCTCGCGGGAGAAGTCCTTGCCTGCCGCGGCGCGGGAGGCCGCGCGGTAGGTGAGCAGGCGCATGCCCTGCAGCTCGATCGCGATGTTGGCGACCATGAAGGCCACCGACTGGCGGTTGGCGATCGGCTCGCCGAAGGCCTGGCGCTCCTTGACGTAGGGCGTGACGTAGTCGAGCACGGCCTGGCCGGTGCCGACGGCGAGCGCGCACCAGGCGAGGCGCGAGAGGCGCACGCACTCGGCGTACGTCGAGCCGTCGGTCTCACCGAGGACGGCGTCCGCGGGGACCTTGACGTCCTCGAGGACGAGCTTGGTCAGCGAGGCGGCGCGCACGCCCATCGCCGGGTCGCCCTCGATGCTCAGGCCCTCGGTCGAGGACTCGACGAGGAACAGGACCGGCTTGCCGTCGAGCTGGGCGCCGACGATGAACAGCTCGGCGCTGTCGCCGCGGGCGACCACGCTCTTGGTGCCGTTGAGGACGTAGCCGTCGCCGGACTTCTTGGCCGTGGTCGACGGGTTGAGCACGTCGAACAGGACGGTCGGCTCGTTGAGCGCGAGCGCAGCGGCGGGGACCTCGTCGCCGGTGAACGCCGGCAGGTAGGTCTGCTGCTGTGCGTCGGTGCCCCACAGGCCGATCGCGGTCGCGACCGAGCCGGGTGCCAGGGTGGCGACGGCCAGGCCCATGTCGCCCTTGGCGAGCGCCTCGGCGACGAGCGTGCCGGCCATCGCGGAGCGCTCCTCGGAGACGCCGCCGAGCGACTCCGGCACGCCGAGGATCGGCAGACCGATCTCGAGGCTGGCCTTGAGCAGGCTGTCGGGCGCGGCGCAGGCCTTGTCGGCCTCGAAGGCGGCCGGACGCACGACCTCCTCGGCGAACTCGGAGACCACGTCGACGAGCATCTGCTCGTCCTCACCGGGAGTCAGGTCGAAGACCCCGCTGGCCGCCGCGGGCGTCGGGCGGGTGCCCGGCTGGCCCTTCTTGCCGGCCTTGGAGAAGGTCCGGCTGGCGTTGGTGATCGTCTTGAAACCGGTCCGGGTGACCGAGAAGACGGCCTGCTCGGTGGGCTTGCGGAGGCGGACCTTGTCGAGGAGGTCGGTCTGGGCGAGCCGGTTGAGGCCGGCGACCAGGTAGCCGATGGGGTCTCGGCTCTCGGTGCTCGGAACCCCGTGCTTGCCGCCCGGCTTGAGGTTGCTGATCAAGGACATGGGTCAAATGTAACTGTGAGTTACACATTGCGCTACACCCTGGGTGACATCAGTGTGTGATCTGCTTCTCTAGGATTCCCCGCATGACCGACGAGACCCCGCTCGCGCCCCACGGTCCGCTCCCCCGCGGCGGTGCGGTCCGCCCGATGACCCGGTGGGGCACGCCCGTCATGCACCGTCCGCAGCAGAAGGTCACCGTCTTCGACGACGCCCTGCGCGCGCTCGCGGCCGACATGGTCGCCACGATGTACGCCGCCGAGGGCGTCGGCCTGGCCGCCTGCCAGATCGGCGAGGACGTCGCGATGTTCGTCTTCGACTGCCCCGACGAGGCCGGCCAGCGGGTGGTCGGCCTGGTCTGCAACCCCGAGCTGCACCTGCCCGAGGGCAAGGACCGGGTCCTCGACGACAGCCCCGAGGGCTGCCTGTCGTTCCCGGGCGCCTTCGTCGACTGCGCGCGCCCGGACTTCGCGGCCGTCACCGGCGTCGGGCTCGACGGGCAGCCGGTGCGCTTCGAGGGTGACGGGCTGCTCGCCAAGTGCCTGCAGCACGAGACCGACCACACCCTCGGCACCGTCTTCGGCGACCGGGTCTCGGCCAAGGCGATGAAGAAGCTGAGGAAGCAGCACGACGCGGCCACCGAGGAGTACCCCGCGGACTGGCCCGCCTGAGCTCCGTGCCCTGGGCTAGGTTGCGGACATGTCCGTCGAAGCCGAGCTCGTCCCGCTCCTCCAGCTGATCGAGGCCGGGACCCCGCTGCACTCCCTCTCGCCCGCCGAGGCGCGCGACTCCTTCCGCAAGCTGACCGTGGACTTCCGTCCGCCCGGCACCCTCGCCGAGGTCGCCTCCGTCGAGGACACGACCGTGGCCGGCGCCGAGGGCGCGCTGCCCGCGCGGGTCTACCGCCCCCACGGCGACGGCCCGTTCCCGACCGTCGTGCTGCTGCACGGCGGCGGCTTCGTGATCGGCGACCTCGACACCCACGCCGCCATGGCCCGCTCGATCGCGGCCGGCGCGCAGGCGGTCGTGGTCGCGGTCGACTACCGGCTCGCGCCCGAGGCGAAGTTCCCGGCCGCCGCCGAGGACGCCATCGCCGCCGTGCGTGACGTCCAGTCCCGGCTGTCCGAGTACGGCGGCAGCGAGGTCCTCGCCGTGGCCGGCGACTCGGCCGGAGGCAACCTGTCCGCCGTCGCCGCCCAGCACGTGCCCGGCATCGCCGCGCAGCTGCTGGTCTACCCCGCGACCGACGTGCTCGGCGAGTACGCCTCCCGCGAGGAGAACGCCACCGGCTACTTCCTCGACCAGCCCACCCTGATCTGGTTCATCGGCCACTACGCCGACACCGCCTCCGACCTCGCCGACCCGAAGATCTCGCCGCTGCACGGCGAGCTCGCCGGGCAGCCGCCCGCGGTCGTGGTCACCGCCGAGTACGACCCGCTGCGTGACGAAGGCATCGCCTACGCCGACGCGCTGGCCGCCGCGGGCGTGCCGGTGCACCAGACGACGTACCCGGGGCTGATCCACGGGTTCTTCGACATGGGTCCGTGGTCGCCGGCCTGCCAGCGTGCGATCGACGAGACGATCGCGCGCTTCGGCGAGCTGCTGCGCTGACCCCGGCCTAGCCGACGTGGCTGGGCAGGACGCACGCCGCGTCCAGGCCCAGCACACGGTTGAGCCGGCCGAAGGCCAGCCACGAGCCCAGGCACATCGAGAGCTCGACGATCTCGCGGTCGGTGTAGTGGGTGCGCATCCGCTGCCAGAACCCGTCGTCGATGCCGTGGTGGTCGAGGGCGTAGCGCTCGGCGTACTCGGCGGCGAGGCGGGTGCGCTCGTCGAACGCACGGGTGGTGCGCCACTCGGCCACCGCCTCGTCGAAGCCGTCCTCGACCTTCTGCCCGTCGCGCTCGGTGCGCCAGTCCTGGCAGAACAGGCAGCCGTTGACCTGGGCGATCCGCAGCCGAGCCGCCTCGAACTCGCGCAGCCCGAGCGTGCTGTGCTCGTAGACGCTCATCGCCAGCGCGGACGCCGCCGGGCCGATGCCGGGCACCAGCTCGCCCCAGACGTGGAGGATCGGGTCCTTGCCCTCGGGGATCTCCAGGAACATCAGGACTCCTTGAGGTAGGCGCTCGGGAGGAGCGGGACGTCGAGGCCGTCGTACAGGCCGGGGGTGGCGGTGCGCAGCCACGGGATGGCGTTGACCAACCGGTTGGCGGCGGTGGCGTTGCCACCGGCGGCGCGGTTGCCGCCCTCGTCGGTGGCCTCCACGTTGACCTCGATCCGCGGGCGGCCCTCGATGACCACCCGGTGCGCCCCGTCGCCGCCGTCGGGTGGCACCGGCCAGTCCGGCGCCACGTCGCCGGTGATCCGGGTGACGTGCTCGACGACGATCCGCGGCTCCCCGCGCACGATGCCCTGCACCTCGAAGCGCAGCGCGCCCTGGGTGCCGGCCTCGAAGTCACCGAGCGCGGTGGTCACGGGCGCGTCGAGGGCGCGGCGCTCCACGCTCTCGCGCAGCTCGTCCACCTCCACGCCGAGCGCCCGCGCGACCAGCCGCACCTGGCCGCCCCAGACCATCGACGGGATGCCGGCCGCGACCATCGGCGGCTCGTAGTCCATCGGCTGGCCCATGCCCACGATGAAGCGGACGGAGTCCTCGGCGTCGTACGTCGAGTAGTCGAAGATCTCCTGGCAGCGCACCTGCTCCACCTCCGACGCCAGGCCGCTGATCAGCGCGGGCAGCAGGTCGTTGCCCCAGCCCGGGTCGATCCCGCTGACGAAGAGCGCCGCCTCGCCGTCCTTGCAGGCCCGCTCCAGCGGGTCGCGCAGCTCCGCCGGGGCGCTGCGGTGGTCGTAGAGCGCGTAGACCGACGGGGTCACCACGCACGCGCCGCCGGCGAGCGCACGGGCGATGTCCGCCGCCGCCTCGTCCGGCCGCAGCTCCCCGGACGCGGCGTAGGCCACTGCTCCTGCGCCGTCGAGCGTGGCCAGTGCCGCCTCGACGTCGGTGGTGGCGCGGATCCCGGTGTCCCGGCCGAGGCCGGCGAGGTCCCCGGCGTCCCGCCCGGCCTTGGCCTCGTCGTTGACGACGACCGCGCCGAGCCGCAGCCCGGGGTGCGCCACGACCGCGCGGATCGAGGCACGCCCCATGTTGCCGGTCCCCCAGACCACCACGGGAATCGGGTAGAACGTGTTCTCGTTCGCCATGCAGGGAGACTAGGACGGGAACCGGCGCGGCGGTAGTGCGACAGCGTGTCCGATTTCGAGAGGGCTCTCGTCAGCGACCTCCGGTGAGGCGGACGTGGCTAGCGCTGTGATGTGACGTAGCAGGCGACGGCGGTCGCGGCGGCGACGTTCAGCGAGTCGATGCCAGCCGTCATCGGGATGATCGCCCGGCGGTCGGCCGACTGCTCCCAGCGCGGGGAGAGACCGTGGCCCTCGGAGCCGAGGACGAGCGCGACCCGGTCGAGGCCGGCCACCGCCTCCGAGATCGGTACGGCGTCCGGCGCCAGCGTGAGGGCGACGGTGGTGTAGCCGCGGGCGCTGAGCGCGGGCAGTGCGTCGTACCAGTCGGGCAGGCGGGTCCAGGGCAGGGAGAAGACCGCGCCCATCGCGACCTTGATGGCCCGACGGTAGAGCGGGTCGGCGCAGCGGGGCGCGAGGAGCACGGCGTCGAATCCGAGGGCGGCGCCGGAGCGGAGGATGGCGCCGACGTTGGTGTGGTCGACGAGGTCCTCCAGCACGAGCACGGAGCGAGCACCGTCGAGCACCGCGTCGACGGACGGCAGCGGCCGGCGCTCCAGCGAGGCGAGGGCGCCGCGGTGCACGTGGAAGCCGGTGACCTCCTCGGCGAGCGACTCGGAGAGCACGTAGCAGGGCGCGTCGGAGCGGTCGAGGACGTCGGCGAGGCCGTCGAGCCAGCGCGGCGCCATCAGGAACGAGCGAGCGGTGAAGCCCGCCTCCAGGGCCCGGCGCACGACCTTCTCCCCCTCGGCCAGGAAGAGCCCGTGCTCGGCCTCGAGGTGCTTGCGGAGCTCGACGTCGCGCAGGTCGCGGTAGTCCGCCAGCCGGGGGTCGCCGGCTGAGGTGATCTCGACGAGCTCGGCCACGTCAGCCCGGGAACGCGTCGGGGTGGGCGACGGCCACCACGTCACCGACGACGATGATCGCGGGCGGCTTGACCGACTCCTCGACGAGCCGGTCGGCGAGCGTGCCGAGGGTGGCGAGGACGGTGCGCTGGGTGGGCATCGTGCCGTCGCAGACCACGGCGACCGGCGTACCGGCGTCGCGGCCGCCGGCGACCAGGGCGGCGGCGATGTGCGGGGCGTTCTCGACACCCATCATCACCACGACCGTGCCCTGCATCTGGGCGAGCGCGTCGTAGTTGACCAGCGCCTCCGGGTGGCCGGGCGGCAGGTGCCCGGAGACGACGGTGAACTCGTGGGTCACACCGCGGTGCGTGACCGGGATGCCGGCGATGCCCGGGACGGAGACAGGTGAGGTGAGGCCCGGGATCACGGTGACCGGTACGCCGGCCTCCCGGCACGCGATGATCTCCTCGTAGCCCCGGCCGAACACGAAGTTGTCGCCGCCCTTGAACCGGACGACGCGCTTGCCGGCCAGCGCCCGGTCGACGATCACCCGGTTGATCTCCTCCTGCATGGCCGAGCGGCCGCGCGGCAGCTTGGCCACGTCGACCAGCTCGACGTCGCTGGGCAGGTCGCCGAGCAGCTCGCGCGGCGCGAGCCGGTCCGCGACGACCACGTCGGCCGACATCAGCGCCTTGCGCCCCGCGATCGAGATCAGCTCCGGGTCGCCCGGGCCGCCGCCGACGAGGGTCACCCCGGCGGTGCGCTCCCGGTGGTGGGGCGCGGCGATGGTGCCGTCACGCAGCCCGGCGACGATCTCGTCGCGCACCGCGGCGGAGCGACGCGGGTCGCGGTTGCCGACGACGGCGACGGTGATCCCCGCCTCGCGGCCGATCGCGGGCGTCCACGCCGTGCCGAGGGTCGCGTCGTCGGAGCGCACGCAGAAGATCCGCTGTGCCTCGCACAGGTCGGAGACGTGGTCGTTGACGGCGCGGTCGTCGGTGACCGCCACGACGTACCAGCTGCCGTCGAGGTCGGCGTCCGCGAACGGCCGCTCGTGCCAGGTGATCTCGCCCGACCCGACCAGGCCCTCGATGGCGGGCGTGACCACCGGCGACACCACGTGCACGTCGGCACCCACCGCGATCAGCTGCGGCACCCGCCGCTGGGCGACGTGCCCGCCACCGACGACGAGCACGCGGCGCCCGGCCAGACGCAGACCGGAGGGGTACGGCGGGAAGTCACTCACCCGGACATTCTCCCGACATGCCCCCGGCGGCCACTGACACGGGTTCACGGAGCGGACTAGGTTCGGTGACATGAGTCTCGATCGCCCCGTCAGCCCGGACCCGTACCCCCTCCTGCCCGCCGTGCCCTCCTTCGCGGTCACCAGCGCCGACGTCACCGACGGCCAGCCCCTGAAGGACGACCAGGTCGCCGACCTCGGCAACACCTCGCCGCAGCTGTCGTGGGAGCCCGGACCCGAGGGCACGCAGTCGTACGTCGTGACCTGCTTCGACCCCGACGCCCCCACCCCGAGCGGCTTCTGGCACTGGGTGCTGGTCGACGTACCGGCCGACGTGACCTCGCTCGACGCGGGCGCCGGCGCGGAGGGCGCGAGCCTGCCGGGCGGCGCCTTCCACTGCCGCAACGACGGCGGCCCGAAGGCGTTCATGGGCGCCGCGCCGCCCGAGGGCGACCAGGTGCACCGCTACTACTTCGTGGTGCACGCCGTGCGCGAGGCCACGCTCGGCGTCGACTCCGACGCCTCGCCCGCCGTGGTGTCGTTCAACCTGGCGTTCAAGACGCTGGGCCGCGCCATCCTGCACGGCACCTACCAGCACTAGGGCCGTGCGGGCCTGGCTGGCCGGCCTCGCCGGCGCACTCACCCTGACCGCCTGCGGCGGCGCGGACGACACCGCAGGTGACGACGGCGAGGGCGCCGGGTCGTGCGGGCCCGCGACCTACGAGCAGGCCGAGGACGCGCGGGACGCGCTGCTCGAGCGCTACCCGTTGTCCGAGGGCGTGCTGAGCGCCGCGGGCCTGGGACGCGCCGACGGTGCACCGTCGTCCGCACTGCCGCAGGCCACCGACCCCGCGGAGACGACCACCGGCGGGGAGGCCTGGGCCGTGGTCGCCCTGGTCCCCCGGGGCTCGGCCCTGCCCGCCGACCGCCCGACCTGCCTGGACGGCGTACCGGTCCGCTACGACGAGGGTGGGCCGTTCTCGGCGTACTGACCGGCGGGGTTCCTGACCTGCTCCCGCGGTTCAGAGCCCCATCGACTTGGCGATGATCAGCTTCATCACCTCGGAGGTGCCGCCGTAGATCCGGGTCACCCGGGTGTCGGCGTACAGGCGGGCGATGGGGTACTCGTTCATGTAGCCGTAGCCGCCGTGCAGCTGCAGGCACCGGTCGATCACCCGGCCGGCGACCTCGGTGCAGAACAGCTTGGCCGAGGCCGCGTCGACCGCCGTCAGCTCGCCGAGGTCGTGGGCCTCCAGGGCCCGGTCGACGACGGCCTGCGCGGCGTCCACCTCGGACTGGCAGCCGGCGAGCTCGAACTTGGTGTTCTGGAAGGACGCCACCGTGGTGCCGAAGACCTTGCGCTCCTCGACGTAGGCTTTCGTGAACCGGATCGCGGCCGCGGCCTGCGCGTAGGCGCCCACCGCGATGCCGAGGCGCTCCTGCGGAAGGTTCTGGCCGAGGTAGGAGAAGCCCTCGTCCTCCTCGCCGAGCAGGTCCTCCACCGGCACCCGTACGTCGGTGAACGACAGCTCCGCCGTGTCGGAGGTCCGCAGCCCCAGCTTGTCGAGCTTGCGGCCCACGGCCCAGCCCTCGGACTTCGTGTCGACGGCCAGCAGCGAGATCCCGAAGCGGCGGTTGTTCTCCAAGGGCGGCGAGGTCCGGGCGCAGACGATGACCCGGTCGGCGAGCACGCCGCCGGTGATGAAGGTCTTCGCGCCGTTGAGGACGTAGTGGTCGCCGTCGCGCTTGGCGGTGGTCTGCATGCCCGCGAGGTCGGAGCCGGTGCCCGGCTCGGTCATCGCGATCGCCCACATCTCCTCACCGGCGACGAAGCCGGGCATCCAGCGCCGGAGCTGCTCGGGTGTCGCGAGCTTGAGCAGGTAGGGCAGGCAGAGCTCGACGTGCACGCCGGAGCCGCCGAGGTTGACGCCGGCCCGGGCGCACTCCTCGGTCAGGATCGCGGAGAACTTGAAGGACTCGATGCCGGCGCCGCCGTACTCCTCGGGCACCTCGATGCCGAAGACGCCGAGGTCCCCGACCTTCTTGTAGAGCTCGCGGGAGACCTGCCCCGCGTCGTACCACTCCTGGTAGTGGGGCAGCACCTCCGACTCCAGGAAGGAGCGGATCGTGCGGCGGAAGTCCTCGTGGTCCTCGTTGAACACAGTGCGGCGCATGGGCTCATGCTGCCACCGCGGTCAACGGCTCAGCGCACGGAGTCGCCGCCGGCCTCGCGCAGCAGCTGCTCGAAGGGCGTCGGCGCCGCGAGCTCGTCGTCGGCACTGCGCCGCGGGGCCGGCGCCGGGGCGCTCCCGGCGCCGAGCAGGGCCGCCAGCTCGCCGGCGGCACGTTGCACCCGCTTGTCGAGAGCGAGCTCGCCGGAGGCCGCGTCCGTCGAGACCCCGAAGTCCTCGCTGGCCGCGAACACCCCGGTCGGTACGACGACGGCCCGCAGGTAGGCGAACAGCGGCCGCAGCGCGTGGTCCAGCACCAGGCTGTGCCGGGCCGTGCCCGCGGTGGCCGCGACCACGACCGGCTTGCCGTCGAGCGTGCCCGGCTCCAGGACGTCGAAGAACGTCTTGAACAGCCCCGAGTACGACGCCGAGAACACCGGCGTGACGACCACCAGCGCGTCCGCGTGCCGGACCGCCTCGACCGCCCGGGCGAGCTCGCCGGCGGGGAAACCCGTCAGCAGGTGGTCGGCCAGCGCGTGGGCCAGCGGCCGGAGCTCGACGTGCTGGACGTCGACCTCCTGGCCGCGGGCGGTGACGGCTTGCTCGACCGCGGCGCCGATCTTGTCGGCCAGCAGCCGGGTGGAGGACGGGACGGAGAGCCCCGCCGAGACGACGACCACGCTGGTCATGCGTCCACCTCCTCGCGGTCGGTCGTGCCGGTCATGGTGTCCTCGGCGTGCACCGTGCTGTCGTGCCCGCCTCCTGCGGCCGCGACGAGCGAGGCGTGCGTCGGCGCGTCCGGTACGTCGGCCGGCCGGCCCTCCGCGAAGCCCTTGCGCATCTCGGGCAGGATCTCGCCGAGCAGGTCGAGCTGCTCCAGCACGGTCTTCAGCGGGAGTCCCGCGTGGTCGACCAGGAACAGCTGGCGCTGGTAGTCGCCGACGTAGTCGCGGAAGGACAGCGTGCGCTCCAGCACCTCCTGCGGCGAGCCGACGGTCAGCGGCGTCTGGGAGGTGAAGTCCTCCATCGAGGGGCCGTGGCCGTAGACGGGGGCGTTGTCGAAGTAGGGCCGGAACTCGTTCTTGGCGTCCTGGCTGTTCTTGCGCATGAAGAACTGCCCGCCGAGCCCGACGATCGCCTGGTCGGCGCGGCCGTGCCCGTAGTGCTCGAAGCGCTCGCGGTACAGCCGCACCATCTGCTCGGTGTGCGAGGCCGGCCAGAAGATGTGGTTGTGGAAGAACCCGTCGCCGTAGTACGCCGCCTGCTCGGCGATCTCGGGGCTGCGGATCGAGCCGTGCCACACGAACGGCGGCACGCCGTCGAGGGGGCGCGGGGTCGAGGTGTAGCCCTGCAGCGGGGTACGGAACCGGCCCTCCCAGTCGACGACGTCCTCGCGCCACAGCCGGCGCAGGAGGGCGTAGTTCTCGATCGCGAGGTTGATGCCCTGGCGGATGTCCTTGCCGAACCAGGGGTAGACCGGGCCGGTGTTGCCGCGCCCCATCATCAGGTCGACCCGGCCGTCGGTGAGGTGCTGGATCTTGGCGTAGTCCTCGGCGATCAGCACCGGGTCGGTGGTGGTGATCAGCGTGGTCGCCGTCGAGAGGACGATCTTCTCGGTCTGCGCGCCGACGTAGGCCAGCGTCGCGGTCGGGTTGGACGCGATGAACGGCGGGTTGTGGTGCTCGCCGGTCGCGAACACGTCGAGGCCGACCTCCTCGGCCTTCTTCGCGATCGCGACGGTCGCCTTGATCCGCTCGTGCTCGGTGGGGGTCCGGCCGGTGGTCGGGTCGGTGGTGACGTCCCCGACGGTGAAGATGCCGATCTGCATGGTGATCGCGCTCCCTGGTTGCTGTGGGTCGATGTCACCCGGGAGAACGGGTGACATGTCAACTATATTCCACGCGCCGGATCAGCAGCACCGCCCGGTCGTCGTCACCGCGGTCCACCTGCTCGATGATCCGCGTCGCCGCGCCCTCCCACCGCTCGGCCACCGCCACGCGGGCGGTCTCCCGCAGCCAGGCGATGCCGTCGTCGATCGGCAAGGACCGGGACTCGACCACGCCGTCGGTGTAGAACATCAGCGCCTCACCGGGGGCCAGGGTGCCCCGGCTCTCGACGACCTCGGGCCCCTCGCACACGCCGAGCGCCGTGCCCCGCGCGTTGTCGACCTCCCACTCCCCTGAGGCCAGCGACCAGCGCAGCGCAGGCGGGTGGCCGGCACTGCGGACGAGGTAGTCCCCCGTCGCGAGGTCGAGCGCCACCTGGACGGCGGTCGCGATGCTCTCGTCGGAGGGCTGGCGCAGCAGGAAGGTGTTCGCCGCGGCCAGCAGCCGGTGCTCGGGCACGGCGGCCAGGAGGCTCTCCAGCGCCCCCGCGAACCGGACCGCGGCAGGCACCGCCGACGCGCCGCTCCCGCAGACGTCGACGAGCACCAGCTGGAGCCGGCCGGTGGCGGTGGCCAGGTCGCTGACGATGAAGTCGCCGCCGTACTCGAACCCGGAGGCGGCGAGCATCGCCGACTGGTGCTCCCAGCCGGCCGGCAGCTCCGGCATCCGGCCGCGGGCGAGCAGGCGGTCACGCAGCCGCGTCCACTCCCCCGCTTCGTCCACGCCCGACAGCGTACGCAGGGTAGCCTTCCTCCGGGCTCGGTTCGGCCATCCCCCCTTGGCCGGACCGGGCTCGCCTGCTTCCCCGGCATCCCTAGAATCGGCACGTGAGCGAGCCGACCACCGTCGACGTCCTGGGCGAGCCGTGGACCGCGGAGACCATCGCACTGCCCGACGACTTCGAGGGCGAGGTGGTCGCGACCCTGGTCAGCCGGCGCGGCGAGACGCCCACCGAGCACGCCGTCCTGCACGTGCACGGCTTCTCCGACTACTTCTTCCACACCGCGTGGGGCGAGTGGTGGCTGGAGCGCGAGCACGACGTCTACGGCCTCGACCTGCGCAAGTACGGTCGCTCGATCCGCCCGCACCAGTCCGCGACCTACGTCGCCGACCTCGAGGAGTACTTCGCCGACCTCGACGCCGCCTGGGAGCGGATCACGGTCCGCGACGGGCACACCCGAGTGGTCCTGTCCGGGCACTCGACGGGCGGCCTGGTCGTGGCGCTGTGGGCCGACGCCCGGCAGCCGGCCGAGCTCGCCGGCCTGCTGCTCAACTCGCCCTGGCTGGACCTGCAGGGTCCGGCCCTGCTCCGTACGCCGGCCGTCGGCCTCGCCGTGGAGCAGATCGGCCGGCGCCAGCCGATGCGCGTGCTCGGCCGCCAGGTCGAGGGCCACTACGCCCGCAGCCTGCACCGCGACCACGCCGGCGAGTGGGACTTCGACCTGACCTGGAAGCCGCTCGGCTCCTTCCCGGTCCGCTTCGGGTGGCTGCGCGCGATCCGCCGCGGGCACGCCCGCCTGCAGGCCGGGCTGTCGGTCTCCGCACCGGTGCTGGTGCTGTCCTCGGACCGCAGCAGCTGGCCCAAGGAGATGGGCGAGGACGTGTTCAGCACCGACATCGTGCTCGACGTGCGCCAGATCCGCCGGTGGTCGACCGCCGTCGGACGCCACGTCACCTATGCCGCCGTACCGGGCGCGGTGCACGACGTCGTGCTGTCCCGGGCCGAGCCCCGGGCGCGGGCCTACGACGAGATCGAGCGCTGGCTCGCGGCGTACGTCCTGCGCTGAGGCTCAGCGCCGGGAGTCAGCGCAGCCCGGCGATCAGCTCCAGCGACTCCCGCACCCGGGCGGGAGCACGGTCGGTGCGCCACTCCAGGCTGAGCACGCAGGTGAGCGAGGTGCTCCACGGCAGCCGGTGCAGGCGCTTGGACGCCAGGTCCTCGTGGATCATCATCATCGGCAGCACGGCCAGGCCGAGCCCGGCCAGCGCGCTCGCACGGACCGCGTCGAGGCTGGTCACCTGGAGCACCTGGTAGTCCGACCGGCCGCCGGTGAGCAGGTCACGCTCGGTGGCGGTGCGGCACACGCACTGCTCCGGCCCGGCGAGGACGGTGCGCGAGCGCTCCACCTGGGGGCCGGCCGCGACCAGGGCGAGCGCCTCGCGCCGGATGATCTTCTGCCGCAGGTGCGGGCCGGCGGTCACCTCGGAGGTCTGGCCGACCTCGGTCGCCCGGGGGATCAGGGCGATGTCGAGGTCGCCGTCGCGCAGCCGGTCGGAGAGCCGGCAGGGCGTGTCGGCGGTGACCTTCGAGGCGATCGGGCCGGCGTCCAGGCGCAGCCGCTTGAGCAGGCCCGGCAGGTGGTAGCAGCAGCCGAACTCGGTGGCGCCGAAGCGGGCTCCGTCGCTGGCCCGCTCGCGCCGGGCGCTGGCGAGGGCGTTGTCGAGGCTGCGCAGGATGGTGGGGGCGTGCTCGAGGAGGTCCCGCCCGGCGTCGGACATGGTGACGCTGGCGCCCTCACGGACGAACAGCGGCACGCCGACGACGGCCTCGAGCTGGCGGATGTGACCGGTGACGGTCGAGCGCGCGTAGCGCAGGTCGGATGCCGCGGCGGCGAAGGTGCCGGACTGCGCGGCGGCAACGAAGGTCTCGAGCCATTTCGTGTCCATGCTGACCTGGTCGGTCCCGAGCCGGACCGGCCGTTTTCCTTTCCCGGGAAGGTGAGGGGGTTCCGGCACGTGCCGGACTAGGAGCCGTTCGACTGGCGCCGGCGGTGCGAGGCGACGCGGCTGCGGTTGCCGCAGGCCCCGTTGGAGCACCACCGACGGCGCTGGGCCCGCGAGGTGTCCACGAAGACCAGGTCGCAGGTCGGGCCCTCGCACACGTGCAGCCGGTCTGCGTCGGCCCCACCGAGCAGGTCGACGGCGTCCGCGGCCACGGCGGCGAGTGCATGGTCGAGGGAGGGTGCTCCCCCGGCCCGGACCGTCCAGTCCGCCGCGAGCCGACGGGGCCGGCGCGGTCCGGCGGCGAGCGCGTTGAGCCGGTCGAGGTCCCCCGGGTCCGGCGCGCGGTCGTCGACCCGGGCGTGGACGAGGCGGTGCAGGAGCGCGCGCAGGTCGACGAAGGCGTCCACCCAGGCGGGCTCGACGACCGCCTCGTCCACCGCGACCAGGTCCGTGGTCGCGAGCCAGAGGGCCAGCCGGTCCGGTCCGGTCATCCGTTCGACCGGGGCGCCGGAGAGCCGGGCGCCGACGGTCGCGACCAGGTCGAGGCTGAGCCGGCCGGTGTCGAACCGGAAGTCCGGTGAGGCTGCGGGACGTGCCGTCACGAGGTGCCCTTCGTCGCGGCGCCGGGCGTGAGCGGCACCGCTGCCAAGGTACACAGACCCGCGACCGCCCAGACCACGCCCCACGAGCTGGCCGTGAGCAGCACCGGCAGCAGCACCGGGGTGAGGAAGGCCGCGGCGAAGACGGTGGTGTTCTCCAGCCCGAGCGCGGTGCCGGCGCGCTCCGTGCCGGCCATCGTGGCGATCTCGGTGTAGGCGACACCGTGCCAGGCGTTGGCGAGCAGGCCGCCCACGGCCAGGGCGGCGGCGACGAGCACGGTCGGCGCGTGCACGAGGCTGGCCGCGACCACCATGGCGAGCGCGGTCGCGACGCCGATGAATTTCACGTAGGCGCGGCGGTTGCCGTGCTTGTCGGTGTAGCGCCCGCTCCAGACCCGAGCGGCGGCGCCGCCGACCTGGACCACCAGGATGGTCGCGGCGGCCACGCCGATCCCGGCGCCCTTGGCGTCGTGCAGGAAGACCGCGGCGAAGGTCAGGATCGCGAACTGGGGCACGGTCAGCAGCCCGCTGGCGATGGCCAGCCGGAGCACCTGCCGGTCACCCAGGACCGCCCGCGCGCTCGCGCCGACCGGCACGACCGGACCGGTGGCGCTCGGCGTGGTCTCGGCCTCGGGAGGCTGGCGCATCCAGCGCCAGGTCGCCGCGGCGGAGACCAGGCAGAAGGCCGCGAGCACGGCGTAGACCGCACGGAAGCCGGCCGTGGAGGCCAGCCAGGGCAGCAGGGCCGTGCCGATCGCACCGCCCGCGGGGATCGCGGTCTGGCGGATGCTCATCGCGAAGCCGCGCTGGCCGTCCTTGAACCACGCCATGACGGCGCGCCCGGAGCTGCCGTTGACGCTGCCGCCGAGGATGCCGACGACGAGCAACGCGACGCCGAGCAGGACGGTCGAGGGCACCCCCGCCGAGGTCGGTACGACGGCCGCGGCCATCAGCGCGAGCAGCAGGCCGGTCGAGATGAGCCCGGTGAGCAGGATCTTGCGCTCGCCGTACTTGTCGGTGGCCACGCCCCAGCCGACCTCGGAGACCGCGATGCCGAGGGCGATGCAGCCGAGCACCAGGCCCAGGGCGTGGGTGGAGAGGTGGTACTCGCTCTGCATGGTCGGCCCCGTGACCGGGATGCCGGAGAAGGCGGCGGAGAAGCTCGCCTGGGCGGCCACGCCGATGCCGAGCACCACCCAGCGGTGGCGGGAGCCGGTCGTCGTGCCGGCGGGCGGGGCGTCGGGCTCCGCGGTGATGGTCGTGGTGTGCCTCATGAGATCTCTTCCCGGAACGAGACTAATTGGTTGAACCCATTACATAGGAGAACGATGGAGGTGCGCAAGGTGGTCTGGGTCTCAGGCCCGGGCGACGGGCTGCTCCCAGACCACGAGCAGCGTGCAGCCCGCCGGGCTCGCCGGCGCGTGCGTGCTGCCCGGCTCCATGACGATCACCGAGCCCGGGCCGAAGGTCCGCTCGTCGAACTCCAGCGCGCCGTCGAAGACGTAGATCAGCTCGAATCCCGGGTGCACGTGCGGCGCCGCGCTCGCGCCGGGGTGGTAGCGCACGATCCCGGCCGACGGGCCGGTGCTGCCGGTCTGCGCGGTGGTGTAGAGCCGGTGGATGTCGATGTCCTGACGGCCGTCGCCCTGCATCGGCTCGAAACGCAGGTCCTCGGGCACGCCGTCGCGGAAGAGTCCCTGCAGGAACGGCGCGGCGATGCCGGGGAACGGGGTGGTGGTGGTCATTCGGGTTCCTCTCTCGGGGTGAGCTCGGTGAGCTCGGGGCCCTGGGCGCCGGCGGCGACCCAGTCACGCACCGCGGCGCGGCGTACCTTCCCCGACAGGGTCCGGGGCAGCGCGGCGGCGAGAACGATGTCGCGGGGTCGCAGCGCGTCGGCGACGACGTCGTCGATGTGCGCCCGCAGGGTGTGGTGGAGCCGGGTGCCGGCCGTCGTACCGGCGGCGGGGACGACGACCGCGACGGGAGCCAGTCCACGCCCCGCGTCCGGCAGCGGTACGACGGCGACCTCCGCCACCGCGGGGTGGGCCGCGATCGCGTCCTCCAGCTCCGGCGGGGAGACCCGGTGCCCGGAGCTCTGGAAGACGTCGTCGAGCCGGCCGAGCACCTGGATCCAGCCGTCGTCGACCGTGCCGACGTCACCGGTGTGCCAGCGCCGGGTCGGCCGGCGCGGGTCGGGCAGGTAGCCCGCGGTCACCCCGACCGGGTCGCCGTCCATCTCCACGACGATCTCGTCCTTCGTCGTCGTGGTCAGCCGGTAGCCCGGCATCGCCTTGCCGACCGCGCCGACGGGGGTGGCCATGCCCGGGCTGGTGCCGGCCAGGCAGGTGGTCTCGGTCTGCCCGTAGCCGTCGCGCACCACCACGCCCCAGGCGCTGCGGACCGCGTCAACGACCTGGGGCGAGGCGCACTCCCCCGCGCTGGTCGCCTCGGCGAGCCGGATCCGGGCCTGGTCGAGGTGGCTGGTCAGCGCGCTCCACGTGCTGGCCGGGGCGCACAGCGAGGTGGCGCCGGTGCGCTCCAGGAAGCGCGGCAGCCGCTCGGCCGGCACCGGCTCGGTCGCGGCGACCAGCTCGGCCTGCGAGGTCCACGGCACGAAGAAGCTGCTCCACGAGTGCTTGGCCCAGCCGGGCGCGGAGACGTTGACGTGCCTGATGCCCGGGTAGAGCCCGTTCCAGAAGACGCTGCTCAGGTGCCCGATCGGATAGCTGGCGTGGGTGTGCGCCACCATCTTCGGCGCGGCGGTCGAGCCCGAGGTGAAGTAGATGTAGGCCAGGTCGTCGGCCGGGGTCGGGCCGTCGGGCACGAACGGGTGGTGCTCCTCGGCGGTGGGCGCGGGGAGCGGGATCCAGCCGCCCTCGCCCGCGTCCACCCCGACCACGACCCGCAGCCCCGGTACGTCGGTGTCGCGCACCCGGGAGCGCACCTCCGGCTCGCACAGCACGTGGTCGACGTGCCCGCGCACCAACCGGTCGGCGACCTGGTCCCGCGGCAGGCTGGTGTAGAGCGGGACGGTGACCGCACCGACCTTCAGCAGGCCGAGCAGGACCACCCACAGCTCCAGCCGCTGCCCGAGGACGACGGCGACCCGGTCGCCGCGACGCACCCCCTGGGCGACCAGCCAGCAGGCCAGGTTGTCGGACATGACGGACAGCTCGCGGTAGCTGTGCCGGCCCGTCGGCTCGCCGTCCACGTCGTGCAGGGCGAGCGCGCCGAGGTCGTTGCCGGCCGCGATCACGTCGAACCACTCCAGCGCCCAGTTGAAGTGCGCGGGACGCGGCCAGCGGAACTCCCGGTGCACCAGCTCGTGGTCCGTGCGGTGGCGCAGCAGCAGGTCGCGCGCGGCACGGAACTCGTGGTGGGCCGGGGTGTCCCGCAGGTCCCAGTACGACGAGCCGGTGGCGCTCACAGGGCGACCCGCTCGTCGTACCGGTCGGTGTGCGCGGGAGCGGCGAGCGCGGTGAGCATCGTGCTCGCGATCGCGTCGGCGTCCTTGACGAACGAGCCCCAGGGACCCGGCCGGCCGCTGCCGACCTGCATGAACCAGCGGCAACCCTCGGTCGGGATGCCGAGCACATGCAGCGAGCGCACCGGGTCGCCGGCGGCGTCGACCGGGTGGAAGGGCGTCGCGGTGACCGCCACCGCACCGGTCAGGAAGTCGCCGGCGGACCGGTTGACCCAGGGGGTCAGCACGCCCGCCGCGGCGAGGCCGCGGTGCAGCGGGTCGCGCGAGGAGCGCAGGTCCGGTGCGGGGATCCGGGCGTCGAGCAGCACGTCGATCCGGGTGCGGGAGCCGGCGACCGCCGGCGAGGACGCGACCAGGCCGTGCTCGTCCCGCTCCACCGAGAAGCCCGGTCCGAGCAGGCGCACGACGCCGGCGTCGACCAGCGCGACCAGCTGGCGCAGGCGGTCCCGCGGCGGACCCGCCGCGAGCGCGGAGACGAGCGGCTCGAACCAGCGCACGAACTCGTGCTCGTGCGCGGCCGCGGTCAGGCCTCCGTGGTCGACGGCGTCCCGGACCAGCTGGCGCACGTCGCGCAGCACGTCGAGACCGGCCTTCGTCGGCCCGTCGGCGTTGCCCTGCGCGGACAGGGCCAGGTCCTCGGCGACCAGGTCGAGCAGGGCGGCGGTGTAGTCCGCCGGGCTGGCGAAGCCCACGCCGCGGAACGGCTGGGCCATCGCCTCCAGGTCGGGGACCTCGTCGGTCAGGCCGTGGCGGCGGGAGACCTCCTGCACGACCCGGCACGGATCGGGGTCGCGGTTGACCGCGGCCAGCTCGGCCGGCGTCAGCAGGGCGACCGGCCGGCCGTGGGCGAGCCGCAGCTCGGCCTCGGCGCGCACGATCATGATCTCCGCCAGCACCCACGGCAGCACGTCGCCGCGGAAGGTCACCGCCGGCCCGGCGCGCAGGGCAGCCACCCGCTCGGCGGTGAACACTCGCGGCACGTAGCCGTGCACGGCCGGCTTCTGGTTCACCCCGCGCGCCCGCAGCGGCACGCCGGAGCGCGAGCCCGCCACGATGAGCGGCTCCTGCCCGCTGGCGACGTAGCGCAGGGTCCCGCCGTCCTCGACGTACCGGCCGCCGCGGCCCTCGGTGAGCAGGGCCAGGGTGTCGTAGAAGGTGAGCCCCAGGCCCAGCACGCCGACGACCTGGTCGGGCCGGACCGCGCTCAGGTCCAGGTCGGCGGCCGAGTCGGCCGGCACCCGGTCCGGCTCGGCCGAGGGCGCCGGGCGCGGGTGACCGGTGCACAGGGCGACCCGGTCGGCGTACAGCTCCTCGCCGTCGGCGCACTCCAGCCGCCAGCGCTCGCCGTGCCGGCTCATGCCGAGCACGCGGGTGTGCCGGCGGTGCAGGCGCACGCCCTCGGGCAGCGCGTCCTCGATGCGGTCGAGGACGAAGCCGAGGTAGCGGCCGTAGAGCGCGCGGGAGGCGAAGGCGTCCGGGCCGGCCCGCTCCGGGTCGAAGGTGCTCCACCACTCGGCCAGCGACGGGCCGGCGCCGGGCCGGGCGGGCCCGTCGTCCGCGGGTCCGGAGAACATGGTGACCTCACCGGCGACGGTGTTCATCAGGAGCAGCTCGGACTGGTCGGGGCGCCAGATCCGGCCGCTGCCGACGGCCACGTCGTCGAGCAGGGAGATGTCGAGACCGGACCCGGGCGGCTCCTCCTGCAGGCGCGCCGCCAGCCGCTCCAGGACGGACAGCCCGCGCGGTCCGCCGCCGACGATGGCGAGCGAGCCGACGTCGTAGCCGTCCTCGTGGCGGGCGGTCTGCTGGAGCATCGCGAGCAGGCCGGTCGAGGTCACGCCGCGGGACGCGGCGCGGCGCTGCGGGACGATCGGCATCCGCCCGGTGCGGACCCACTCGATCCGGCCGTCGTCGGCGATCGCGCTGCGGCTCTGCCCCGCGTTGTCGGCGTGCAGGCAGAAGGGCACGTCGAGCAGACCCTTGGCGAAGGCGCGCTGGAGCGCCTCGCCGACGTCACCGGACTCGCTCAGGGTGGCGAGCACCAGGGTGCGCGCCTCCTCCAGGATCCCCGTGGAGCCGACCTCCGGCGCGGGGTCGACGCCCTGTCCGGCGTACGCCGCCCGGCCGGCCTCGGCCGCCAAGGTGAGCGCGCGCAGGTTGTCCTCCACCGAGGGGATCCGGGTCGCCTCGACCTCGGTCTTGACGATCAGCCGCTGCGCCCCGCCCGCGACGGCGAGCGCAGCACTGCGCGCCAGCAGGCGCTGGGCGCCGCGGACCGTCGTCGGGTAGACGCCCATGTAGGTGTAGAGCACCACGTGCCGGCTCACCTCGCGCGGCAGCAGCTCCGCGGCGAGGGCCGACAGTGCGCGCAGCGCCTCGACGTCCTGCTCGTGGGAGGTCTGCTGGGCATAGCTCAGCGAGACCGACGCGACGCCGTGCTGGGCGAAGAAGAGGCCCTCCAGGACGCTGATCGCCACGAGCAGCGACGGCGGGCACATCTGCCCGAGCAGGCAGCCGCCGAACGTCTCCAGGTGCGCGACCTCCCCCGCGGCGTGGGCCGCGGCGGCGAGCGCCTCGCTGCCCTCCGCCCAGGCCGCCACGGACGCCGGCAGCGGTGTGCGGCCGTAGGGCAGGCAGTAGGACACCGGGCCGCCCTCGCTGCAGAACAGCCCCGCCTCGGCCATCGTCGCGAAGATCGTCCTCGGGTCCGACGAGCCGTGCCGGACCTGGACCGGGATGTCCTCGCCGACCGCGCCCGCCACGGCCGCGGCGACGCCGGCACCGTGGCTGACCAGCGGGTAGCCGTTGAGCGCGGCTCCGCTGTCGAGGGCCGCCCGGGCACCGCGCAGGTCACCCACCCGGGTGTAGCTGTCCAGCGTCATCGTGCCCGCCGTCCAGGCGGGCAGGTCCCGCACGGCCAGCAGGCCGGCGCGCATCTCCTCGGGCCGGGCCATGCCCATCCGGGGCTGGACCACCAGCTCGCGCTGCGTGGCCGCCCGGCGCACGTAGGAGCTCAGGTCGACGTACCCCATGGCTAGGCGCCGGCCGGCTCGAGCCGCCGCTGGCCGGCGAGGGCCGCGATGGTGCTGACCAGCTGCACCGGGTCGCTCAGGACCGCGTGGAAGCCGGCCGCGAGCAGCGCCGCCTCCGCGTCGAGGCCGAGCTCGCCCGCGACGCCCAGCTTGCCTCCGATCACGGCCGGCACGGAGGCCGTCACCGGGTCGGCGGCGAGGTGCCGCATCACCCGGGCTCCGTCGATCGCACCGTGCCCGTTGACCGAGCTGATCACCAGGGCGTCCGGCCGGTGCTCCCGCAGGGCGTCGGCGACGAGGTCGTCGGGCGTGGTGGCGCCGAGGTTGACCACGGTGCAGCCGTGCTCCTCCAGCAGGAGCTGGAGGTAGACCAGGTTCCAGGTGTGGGAGTCGGACGAGACGGAGGAGAGTACGACGAGGGGCCGGTTCACAATGTCCACCTATTTGATCGAGTTTGTGTTGGTAACTCGAACTCTGCCGGTGGAAGCACCTGGTCGGGGAGCCGGTTCGCGAAGTCCGACGGAACGTTCAGGGATCCCGAATCACGGTGCGGCGGTCGTCACATCTTCCGACCGTGGTCGGAGGCGCACGGGCGCACCGGCGCAGTAGTCTCCGGCCATGGATCCCGTCACCGGCCTCTCGATCGGCCGCATCCTGGTCGGCATCGTCGCCCTGGTCGCCCCGTCGACCGCGGCCCGCCTCTTCGGCGTCACGCCCGCTGCCAACCCGCAGCTCGGCATCTTCGGCCGCATGTTCGGCGCGCGCGAGATCGCCCTCGGCGCGGTCACCCTGGCCTCCAGGGGCGCGCTGCGCCGCAACCTGACCGTCGTCGGCATCGCCGTCGACGGCGCCGACGTCGCCAGCGGCGCGCTGGAGATCACCGCCGGCGGTGTCCCCAAGCTGCAGGGCGGGGCGCTCGTCGGGGTCGCCGCAGGCGCGGTCGGCGCCGGCATCGCCGCGCTGGTGCTCAGCCGCGGCAAGTAGCCGCGGACGGCCCGCCGGGCTCAGCTGTCCTCGGACAGCGAGACACCCAGCGCGACGCCGTAGATCGTGGCGACGACCACGAAGAAGCCGAAGGCGATCCAGCCGACGATGATGCCCGCCAACGCCAGGCCGGCACCGGACTCGCCGCGCTCGTTGATCTGCTTGCGTGCCACATGGCCCAGGATCGCGCCGACGACGCTCGGCGCTCCGCAGCACACCAGCAGGCCGGCGATGCTGATCACCAGGGAGGCGATCGCCATCCCGTTGGTCGGCGCGGGCGGGGTGTAGGCGTAGCCGCCGTAGGGCTGTCCGTAGGGCTGCTGCTGCCCGTACGGCTGGCCGTACTGGCCGTAGGGCTGCTGCTGCCCGTACGGCGACGTCGGCTGCTGCGGCTGCTGCGGCTGGGGTTGCTGGGGCGCCGGCTGGGTCTGGTTGGGGTCGGGCTCGGGCTGCTCGCCCCACGGCGGTGTCGACATGCGGGTGTCCCTCCGGTCAGGTCACGATGATGACGGTGACGGCCACCAGGCCGACCACGACGATGATCCCCCGCAGCACGAGCGGGGGGAGCTTGCGTCCGACCGCCGCGCCGACGAAACCGCCGACCACGGAGCCGGCGGCGATGAGGGCGACGATCAGCCAGTCGACGTCCGCATCGGTGCCGAACAGCCCCAGCTCGGCCACGACGACGAAGATCAGGCCCGCCACGCCGTTGACGACAGCGACCAGGACGTTCTTGACCCCGTTGAGCTGTTGCAACGACTCGTTGAGGCCGATGCCGAGCAGACCGATCAGGATCACGCCCTGCGCGGCGCCGAAGTAGCCGCCGTAGACGCCGGTGCCGAAGGCCGCCAGCGGCATCCACCAAGGCAGGATCGCCGGCCCGGGCACAGCGGGGGCCGGGTCACGACGCGCGGCCCGGGCGGCGACGTAGCGTGCGAGCCGGGGCTGGACGACGACCAGTGCGACGCCCAGCAGGATCAGCACCGGTACGACGGTCTCGAAGGCGCCCGGCGGCAGCACCAGGAGCAGGATCGCCCCGAGCACCCCGCCGGCCGTCGAGAACACCAGCAGCCGGGTGACCAGCGCACGCTGGCCGACCAGCTCGCGGCGATAGCCGACCGCTCCCGCCACGCCGCCCGGCACCAGGCCGAGGCTGTTGGACATGTTGGCGGTCACCGGAGGCACCCCGAACGCCAGCAGCGTCGGGAAGGTGATCAGCGTGCCGGAGCCGACGACGGCGTTGATCGTGCCCGCACCGACGCCGGCCAGTGCGATGGCGACCGCCTCGAGCGGACTCACTCGGTGGGCGCGGGCGGCGCCGGTGGCTCACCGCTCGCGGACGGCTTGCCCGGGTGGGCGGCGCTCTCGGCCTCGGCGATCGCCTCCTGGACGGCCTCGCTGGTGCCGCTCGGCGCGGGCAGCTCGGGCTCGGTCGGGCCCATGTCGACCCGCTTGGCCGGGCCCGGCGTCGACTTCGGGATGCCCGCGATCTCGTGGATCGAGGAGCCCAGGCCCTCGAGCGCCTTGGTGATCTCCGAGGGGATGACCCACACCTTGTTGGCGTCGCCCTCGGCGATCTTCGGCATCATCTGGAGGTACTGGTAGGCCAGCAGGGACTGGTCGGGGCGGCCGTCGTGGATCGCCTGGAAGACGGTCTGGATCGCCTGGCCCTCACCCTGGGCGCGCAGGATCTGCGCCTCGCGGTCGGCCTGGGCGGACAGGATCTGGGCCTCGCGCTCACCCTCGGCGTTGAGGATCGCGGACTGCTTGTTGCCCTCCGCGGTGAGGATCGCCGACTGGCGGGCACCCTCGGCGGTCAGGACGAGCGCGCGCTTGTCACGCTCGGCACGCATCTGCTTCTCCATCGCGTCCTTGATCGACGGCGGCGGCTCGATGCCCTTGATCTCGACCCGCTTGACCTTGATGCCCCAGCGGCCGGTCGTCTCGTCGAGCACCGCGGACAGCCCGCTGTTGATCGACTCACGGCTGGTCAGGGTCTGCTCCAGGTCCATGCCACCGACCACGTTGCGCAGCGTGGTCATGGTGAGCTGCTCGATCGCCTGGATGTAGTTGGAGATCTCGTAGGTCGCCGCGATCGGGTCGGTCACCTGGAAGTAGATGACGGTGTCGATGTCGACGGTCAGGTTGTCCTCGGTGATCGCCGACTGCGGCGGGAAGCTGACCACCTGCTCGCGCAGGTCGATCGTGTAGCGCACCTTGTCGATGAAGGGCACCACGAAGTTGAGACCCGCGGGCAGGGTCTCCTTGTACTTGCCGAAGCGCTCGACGATGCCGGTGTAGGCCTGCGGGACGACCCGGATCGCCTTCGCGATCACGGTGATCACGAGGAGCAGCAGCAGGATGAGGACGACGAGCACGACCACGGGGGTCTCCTTCAGTCGGTGTCGGACGGTGGGGCGGACGACAGGGAGGGCGGCTCGGGCAGCGAGCGGACGTGCGCGGTGGCGCCGACGATCGAGACCACCTCGACCGTGCGGCCCAGCGCGATGGCCGCCTCGCCGTCGGCGGAGACCGCCAGCCAGCTCTCGCCGCCGATCTTGACCCGGCCCGGGCGGTGCTCGGCCACGGCCTCGGTGAGGATGCCGCGCGCACCGACCAGGCTGGCCGGGCCGAGGACCAGGTCCGGGCCGCCGTGCAGGCGGCGGACCAGCGGTGGCCGGACACCGACGAGCAGCAGCAGCGCGGCCGCGGAGGCCACCAGCACCTGGACCACGACGCTGTCGGTGACCAGCGCGGTGCCCATCCCGGCGAGCGCGCCGCCGGCGAGCATCAGCAGGAACAGGTCGAGGCTCAACAGCTCCGCGAGCGCGAGCGCGATCGAGACCCCGAGCCAGGTCTCCCAGAGGTGGTCGCGCAGCCAGTCCATGGCCGAAACCCTAGGCCATGGGTCCGACGGAGAGCTCAGCCGCGGTGCTGGCGGCGGCGGGCGGCGTAGCGGCCGTCGTGCTCCTCGAGCACCAGCGGCATCCCGAAGGTCGCCGACAGCGTCTCCGCGCTGAGCGTCTCGGCCATCGGCCCCTGCGCCACGACCGCTCCCCCGCGCAGCATCAGCACGTGGGTGAAGCCCGGCGGGATCTCCTCGACGTGGTGCGAGACCAGCACGGTCGCCGGCGAGGACGGGTCGTAGGCCAGCACGGAGAGCGTGGACACCAGGTCCTCGCGGCCGCCGAGGTCGAGCCCGGCCGCGGGCTCGTCGAGCAGCAGCAGCTCCGGGTCGGTCATCAGCGCGCGGGCGATCTGCACCCGCTTGCGCTCCCCCTCGCTCAACGTGCCGAAGGTGCGCTCGGCGAGGTGCATGACGCCGACCTCGCGGAGCAGGGCGTCGGCACGGGAGTGGTCGACGTCGTCGTACTCCTCGCGCCACCTCCCCAGCACGGCGTACGACGCCGAGAGCACCACGTCGCGGACCTTCTCCTGGCGCGGGATCTTCTCCGCCGTGGCCGCGCTGGAGACACCGATGCGGGGGCGCAGCTCGAACACGTCGACGGTGCCGATCAGCTCGCCGAGCACGCCGACGGCCCCCGTGGTCGGGTGGACCTGGGCCGCGGCGACCTGCATCAGGGTGGTCTTGCCGGCGCCGTTGGCGCCCAGCAGGATCCAGCGCTCCCCCTCGCGCACCACCCAGCTCACCCGGTCGAGCAGCGTGGACTGCCCACGCCGGATGGTCACCTCGGCGAGCTCGAGCACTGCGGACATGAAGGCCACCCTAACGAGTACGGTCGAGACCGTGAGTGGACTCCCCGCATCCGCCCGGCTGGCCTGGTGGGGCACCGCCTGGTTGCAGGGCCGGATCGGCCCGGACGACCTCCTCGACGCGGTCCTCGGCGACGACGTGACCCACGTGGTGGGCGGACCGGACGGGTCCGCTCCCCTGCTGCTGGAGCTCGCGGACGCCCGCGCCGAGGGCGCCACGGCGATCGCCGCGGTGTTCCCCGCGCCCGGCGACCCGGCGGGCCTGCGCGGGCCCCGGGAGACCAACGCCGCGGCCATCGAGGCGGGCGAGGTCGCCCTGCTGCTCGGCGCCGGCCGGGCGCTGGTGCCGGCCCAGGTCGGCCGCGCGGTCGAGTGGACCCTGCTGCCGGCCGAGCGCCGGCCCCCGCCCGACCTCGGCGAGGCCGACCGTGGCCTGCGGGCCGCGCTGCTGGCGGCGGCGAACGCGCTCGCGGAGCTGGACGTGGCGAGCTGGCGACCCGAGGTGGCCGACGAGCTGCACGACCTGCGCTCCGCCGTACCCCTGCGGGCGCCGGGAGGCACGCCCGCACGCTGCGTGGACCTGGCCGGCCGGGCGCTGCACCTGGAGGCGGTCGCGCACCTGGCCCTGGCCGACGACGGCGGCGCGGTCAGCGCCGGTGAGGCCGCCGCCCGACGGGCCGCGATCGAGCCGCTGGAGCAGGCCGCCCGCCGGGCGCTGAGCGCCGCGTGCTCGCCCGACGGCTGGCCACCGTCGCCCTGAGGTCACCGGGAGCCGATAGCCTGCACCCGCGATGAGCCCTCACGACGCCCCTGACACGCTCCTGATCACCGTCACCGGCACGGACCGGCCGGGGGTCACCTCCGCGGTCCTGGAGACCCTGTCGCTCTCGGGCGTCTCCGTCGTCGACGCCGAGCAGATCCTGATGCGCGGCCGGCTGGTGCTCGGCGTCCTGGTCACCGCGCCGCGGGACGCGAAGAAGCTGCGCGCCGCCGTCACCGCGACGGTCGAGCGGCTGGGCATGAGCGTGGACATCGAGCGCGGCTCCGGCGACAACCGCCGGCGCTCGCAGGACCGCGCCCACGTCACCGTGATCGGCGCGCCGCTCAAGGCCTCGGCCATGGCCGCGATCGCCGGCCGGATCGCCGACTGCGGCGGCAACATCGACCGGATCGAGCGGATGGCGCGCTACCCCGTCACCGCCATCGAGCTGCACGTCTCCGGCGCCGACCCCGACCGGCTGCGCCTGCTGCTCGCCGGCGACGCCGCCCAGCACCGCATCGACGTCGCCGTCCAGGCCGCCAACATGCTGCGCCACGGCGTGCGACTGATCGTGATGGACGTCGACTCCACGCTCATCCAGGGCGAGGTGATCGAGATGCTCGCCGAGCACGCCGGCTACGGCGCCGAGGTCGCCGAGGTGACCGAGCGCGCGATGCGCGGCGAGCTCGACTTCGAGCAGTCGCTGCGCGCCCGGGTCAAGCTGCTGGCGGGCCTCGACGAGTCCGTCCTCGACCAGGTGTACGACGCGATCGTGGTCAACCCGGGCGCCCGCACGATGGTCCGCACGCTGCGCCGCCTCGGCTACCGCTTCGCCATCGTCTCCGGCGGCTTCAGCCAGATCACCGACCGGCTGGCCGAGGAGCTCGGCATCCACCGCGCCCGCGCCAACACCCTGGAGATCGTCGACGGCAAGCTCACCGGCGAGGTCGTCGGCCCCGTCGTGGACCGGGCCGGGAAGGCCACGGCGCTGCGCGAGTTCGCCGCGGACCTGGGCATCGAGGAGGCCGCGACGATCGCGATCGGCGACGGCGCCAACGACCTCGACATGCTGGACGCCGCGGGCCTGGGCATCGCCTACAACGCCCGCCCGGTGGTGCGGGAGGCCGCCGACACCACGCTGAACGTGCCCTACCTCGACTCGATCATGTACCTGCTCGGCATCAGCCGGGAGGAGATCGAGGCCGCGGACGCGGAGGCCGGCATCGTCACCCCGGCTCCCCCGCTGGACTGAGCGCTCCTAGTCGTCCCCGCGGGCGACGTGGAAGCCGGTCAGCCGGCCACCCATCGGCGCCAGGTCCGCCCACGAGCCGTCGACCTCGAGGACGGCCGCCGTGCTCGTCGGGAAGCTGCCCAGGTCGACCGCCCCCGACGCGGCGCCCTCGCCGTCGTCGAGGAGCTGCACCAGGACCGCCATCGTCGGGTTGTGGCCCACGACGACCGCGGTCGCCGAGTCCTCCGGTGCCGTGCGGAGCAGGTCGAGCACGCCGTCCTCGTCGGTGCCGTAGAGCTGGGCGTCGTACGCCGGCTCCAGGGTCCATCCGGCGCCCGCCGACACGACGTCCCAGGTCTCGCGGGTGCGCGCGGCGTAGGACACGAAGGCCACGTCCGGGGCGATCCCCTCACCCGCGAGCCACTCCCCGAGCAGCCGTCCCTCGGCCCGGCCGCGCTCGGCCAGCACCCGCTCGACGTCGCTCGCGGCGTACGGCTCCGCCTTCGCGTGCCGGATGATCACGAGACGCCTGGTGTCCACGCGACCAGCGTAGGGCCATGCTGGGCGGGTGGAGGCGTACGGCACGACGCACCTGGTCCCGCTCGGCGGCTTCGTCGTCGGCCTGGTCGTCGTGGTGCTCCTGGGCCGGCGCGACGCGGGCCACGACGGCCCGACCCGGCTAAGCCGGACCTGGGCGCTGCTGGTCCCCGCCGTCACCGTCCCCTTCCAGGTCATCGACCTGGTCGCGAACTTCGACGTCGACGTGACCCTGCCGCTGCACCTGTGCGACCTGGCCTGGATCGCGGCGACCTGGGCGCTGTGGACGCACCGGCCGTTCCCGGTGGCGCTGACGTACTTCTGGGGCCTGACGCTGACCATCCAGGGCGTGGTGACGCCCTCGCTGAACGAGGACTTCCCGCACCCGCGCTACGTCGCCTTCTGGGCGCTGCACCTGCTCATCGTCTGGGCCGCGGTCTACCTCGCGGTCGGCCTGCGGCTGGCGCCGCGCTGGCGGGACTACCGCGCGGCCGTGCTCACCACGCTGGGGTGGGCCGGGGCGACCTACGCCTTCAACGTGGTGGCGGACACCAACTACGGCTACCTCGTGCGCAAGCCGCGGTCCTCGGCCCTCGACCTGCTCGGTCCCTGGCCCTGGTACGTCGTCCAGGAGATCGCCATCGTGGTGGTGGCCTGGGCGTTGATGACGCTGGCCGCCCAGTGGTGGCGCCGGTCGGGCGGCCGATCAGCCGGTCGGTCAGGCACCCATCGCGTGGAAGCCACCGTCGACGTGCAGGATCTCGCCGGTGGTCGCCGGGAAGAGGTCTGAGAGCAGCGCGCAGACCGCCTTGGCGGTGGGCTCCTGGTCGACGTTGTCCCAGCCCAGGGGGGCCCGGGTGGTCCACATCGACTCCAGGTCCTCGAAGCCGGGGATCGCCTTGGCGGCGAGCGTGCGCAGCGGGCCGGCGGAGACCAGGTTGACCCGGATGCCGTCCGCACCGAGGTCGCGGGCCAGGTAGCGGTTGGTCGACTCCAGAGCGGCCTTGGCCACGCCCATCCAGTCGTAGACCGGCCACGCGACGCTGGCGTCGAAGGTGAGCCCGACGACGGAGCTGCCCGGCTGCATGAGCGGGCGGCAGGCGACGGCCAGCGACTTCAGCGAGTACGCCGAGACCTCCACCGCCTGCGCGACGTCCTTCCACGGCCCCTCGAGGAACTTGCCCCCGAGCAGCGTCTCCGGGTTGCCGTAGGCGATCGAGTGGACGACGCCGTCGAGCACGGCATCGGCCCCGAGGTGCTCGCGGATCGCGTCCGGCAGGCCGGCCAGGTGCTCGGGGTCGGTCACGTCGAGCTCCAGCACCGGCGGCAGCTCCGGCAGCCGCTTGGCGATGCGGCGGGTGATCCGCAGGGCCTGGCCGAAGTTGGAGATGAGCACGTTCGCGCCCTGCTCCTGGGCGAACTTCGCCACCGCGAAGCCGATCGAGGTGTCCAACGTGACGCCCGCGACCAGGATGTTCTTGCCGGCGAGGATGCCGTTCGCGTCGATCGTCATGTCAGTGCCCCATTCCGAGTCCGCCGTCGACCGGGATCACCGCGCCGGTGACGTACGACGCCGACGGGCTCGCGAGCCAGAGCACTGCTCCCGCGACCTCCGCCGGGTCGGCGTACCGGCCGAGCGGGACCTGGCTCCGGATGCCTTCCTTCTGCTCGTCGCTGAGCACGGCGGTCATGTCGGTGTCGACGTACCCGGGTGCCACGACGTTCGCGGTGATGGACCGCGGGCCGAGCTCGCGGGCCAGCGAGCGGGCCATGCCCACCAGACCGGCCTTCGAGGCGGCGTAGTTGACCTGGCCCGGCGATCCGAGCAGGCCCACGACGCTGGAGATGAAGATGATCCGGCCCTTGCGCTGGCGCAGCATGCCCTTGGCGGCGCGCTTGGCGAGGCGGAAGGAGCCGGTGAGGTTGGTGTCGATCACCGTGTCCCAGTCCTCCTCCGACATCCGGAGCAGGAGGGTGTCGGCGGTGACGCCGGCGTTGGCGACGAGCACCTCGACCGGGCCGTGCGCCTCCTCGGCCGCGGCGAACGCCGCCTCGACCTGGGCGGCGTCGGTGACGTCGGCCTTGAGCTCGAGCGCGCCCTCGGGCGCACCGCCGCTGCGGGTGGTGACGGCGACCTTGTCGCCGGCTGCGAGGAAGGCCTCGGCGATGGCGCGGCCGATGCCACGGTTGCCGCCGGTGACCAGGACGGAGCGGGGTTCGTTCACGCTCCTGACGCTAGGGGCGCAGGTGCCCGCCGCTCTCCCACGGCGGGCACCAAGATCACGCCCAGACCTTGTAGGAGTCCTACAAGGAAGGGTTCACTCGTCGTCCTCGAGGCGGAAGCCGACCTTCATGGTCACCTGGAAGTGCTCGACCTCGCCGTCCTTGATCTGGCCCCGGACCTGGCTGACCTCGAACCAGTCGAGGTGGCGCAGGGTCTGGCCGGCGCGCTGGACGCCGTTGCGGATCGCCTGGTCGATGCCGTCGGGGGACGTGCCGACGATCTCGCTGATGCGGTAGGTGCGGTTCGACATGCCCGTCAGCCTAGTGCCACCCCCGGCGTAGGCTGGGCGCATGTCCTCTCCGCGTCACGGCCGTTCCCGCGAGCCCGACGCGATCCGGATCACGACCGCCGGGGACGACCCGCAGGCCGACATCGCGCGCCGGCAGAAGAAGTACGCCATCGCGATGGGGATCCGCACGCTCTGCTTCATCGGCGCGGCCATCACCGGCGCGGCCGGCTGGCACTGGGTGTGGCCCTTCCTGATCCTCGCCTCGCTCTTCCTGCCCTACGTCGCCGTCGTGCTCGCCAACGCGGGCGACAGCCGCTCCACCGAGCTCCCGCTCACCGGCGGCGGCGACGCGCAGCGCCAGCTCGGCCCGGGCCACGATGGCTGAGGCCGCGGAGGGTCCCGCCGGCCCGGACCTCTGCTCGGCCAAGGGCTGCCGGGCCGAGGCGGTGTGGCAGCTGCGCTGGAACAACCCGAAGATCCACACCCCCGACCGCCGCAAGACCTGGCTGGCGTGCGAGGCCCACAAGGTGTCGCTGGAGCACTTCCTGGGGGCCCGCGGCTTCCTGAGGGAGACCCTCCCCCACCCGGTCGAGTAGGGACTTCCGGCGCGCGAGAAGGGACTTCCGGCGCGCGAGTGGAGGCTTGCGACCCCATGAGTGGGGACGTCCGGCCGGCCGACTCCGCGGATCAGACGTCACGTCGATCACAGGACGCGCCCCTTCCCCTCCACAGGTACGCCGGCCGGCCCGATCCTCCACAGCTCCACCCGTCGGCGCCCGGGCCGACGCGACGGATCGCCGATCGTCGTACGTCATGGAGATCGAGGAGTTCCCGCGTCAGCCGTTCCACATCCGCGACGCCGAGCGCCTCGGCTGCAGCCACCGGTCGGTGCGCCGGGCGGCCGAGGAAGGGCTGCTCGTGCGTGTCACACGGGGCGTGTACCGGCGCTCGGACGTGCCCGACACCGTGGAGACACGGGCCGCCGCCGCGCGATGGGTGATCTCCCCGCACCACGTCGCGGTCGACCGGACCGCGGCCTGGCTCCTCGGCGTCGACATGCTGACGCTGCACGAGCACGAGCTGCTGCCTCCTCTGGAGGTCTGCGCGCTCCGCGGCCGCAACCCCACCCATCGACCAGAGCTGGACGGCCGGTCCCGGGACCTGTCCCCGGTCGACCTGACCCGTGTCGGTGACGTCCGGGTGACGACTCCGCTGCGGACGTCGCTCGACCTCGGCTGCCACCTACGAAGACGCGAGGCCTTCGCAGCGATGTGCCTGCTGGCCCGGCAGCACGGTCTGACAGCCGGTGACCTGGTCCGCGAGCTCCCCCGCTACCGACGCCGGCGCGGAGTCGTCCAGTGCCGGCAGCTCGCTCGACACGTCGAGCCGCGGGTCGAGTCGCACCGCGAGGCGTGGACCCTGCTGGAGATCATCGACGCCGGGTTGCCGGCGCCGGAGCCGCAGTGGTGGGTCGAGCGCGACGGCCTCCCCGTCTTCCGGCTCGACTTCGCCTATGTCGCTGCCCGCGTCTGCGTCGAGTACGACGGCGCGGACGCCCACGACCGCACACCGGACCAGCGCGAGCACGACCGCCAGCGCCGGGCATGGCTGCAGGAGGACGGCTGGACCGTGATCGTCGTACGTCGCGGCGACTTCACCGGCGCCGGGCTGACGCGGTGGCTCGACGCGTTGCGGGAGGCGCTCCGGCCGTCGTACACCAATCGACGGTGGTGAACCCCTACTCGACGCGAGGAACTCCCCACTCGACGCGAGGAAGTCCCTACTCGACCCGGCGTAAACCCCTACTCAACCGCCGATGGCCGACATGGGACGGTCCGGCTGCAGGAACGTCGGGTCGTCGATCCCGTGCCCGGCGGCCTTGCCCCACATGGCGACCCGCCACCGCTCGGCGAGCTCCTCGTCGGAGGCGCCGGCGCGCAGCGCGGCCCGCAGGTCCGACTCGGAGCGCGCGAAGAGGCAGTTGCGGACCTGCCCGTCGGCGGTCAGCCGGACCCGGTCGCAGTCGCCGCAGAACGGGCGGGTGACCGAGGCGATGATGCCGACGGTGGCCGGGCCGCCGTCGACGGTGAACAGCTCCGCGGGGGCGCTCCCCCGCGGCTCGACGGCCGGCGAGAGCTCGAAGGCGCCGGAGAGCGAGGTGAGGATCTCGTCGGCGGTGACCATCGCGTCGCGGTCCCAGCCGTGCTGGGCGTCGAGCGGCATCTGCTCGATGAAGCGCAGGTGGTAGCCGTGCTCGATGCACCAGCCGAGCAGCTCGGGCGCCTGGTCGTCGTTGACGCCGCGCAGCAGCACGGCGTTGACCTTCACCGGCCCCAGGCCCGCGGCCTCGGCGGCGGCGAGCCCCTCGACCACGTCGTCGAACCGGTCGCGGCGGGTGACCTCGTGGAAGGTGTCGCGGCGCACGGTGTCGAGGCTGACGTTGACCCGGTCGAGGCCGGCCTCGGCCAGCGCCCCGGCGGTCCGCGCCAGGCCGAGCGCGTTGGTCGTGATCGACATCTCCACCTCGGTCGCGGCCCGGACCCGGCGCACGATGTCGACCAGGCCCCGGCGCACGAGCGGCTCGCCACCGGTGAACCGGACCTCGCGCACACCGAGGTGCTCGGCGGCGATCCCGATCAGCCGCACGATCTCGTCGTCGGTGAGCTGCTGGTCGGTCGGCATCCAGTCCAGGCCCTCGGCCGGCATGCAGTAGGTGCAGCGCAGGTTGCACTTGTCGGTCAGCGAGACCCGGAGGTCGGTGGCGACCCGGCCGTGCTGGTCGATGAGCGGCTGCATCCCCCCAGCGTAGTCCGCCGCCGGGCGCGGCCTACCGTTGTCCCGTGCGATCCTGGCTCTCCTCGTGGCGATTCCTGCTCAGTCGCCGCTGGGTGCTGTTCTTCCTCGCCATCCTCGTGGTCGGCTACGGCACCTGGTGGCTGGGCGAGTGGCAGTTCGGCCGGCTGCACGACCGCAAGGAGCGCAACGCGATCGTGGTGGCCAACGAGGACCGTACGCCGATCCCGGTCACCGAGGTGCTGGCGCCGGGCCGCGAGGTCCCCGAGACCGACGAGTACCGCCTGGTCACCGCCACCGGCACGTACGACGTCGAGGACACCATCGTCGTGCGCTACCGCACCCGCGAGGGCGCGCCGGGGGTCGAGGTCGTCGTACCGCTCGTGACGGCCGAGGGCACCACCGTCGTGGTGGACCGGGGCTGGTTCGGCACCGACGACCCGGAGATCAAGCCCGAGGAGCTGCCCGCGCCGCCCGCCGGCGAGGTGACGGTCACCGGGTGGGTGCGTGCCGACGGCACCGGCGACAGCACCGAGATCGTCGGCCACTCGACCCGCGCCATCTCCAGCACCACGATCGGCGAGGCGATCGACCAGGAGGTGCTCACCGGCTTCCTCGCGCTCAAGTCCGAGGACCCGGCGCCCGACACGGCCCTGGAGCCCGTCGAGCTGCCCGACCTGGGCGAGGGCCCGCACTTCTTCTACGGCCTGCAGTGGTGGTTCTTCGGCGTGCTGGCGGCCGGTGGCTTCGGCTACCTCGCGTGGGACGAGCGGAAGCACGGGCGCCGGGGCGAGCGCACGGTGGAGAAGAAGCGCACCGGCTGGCCGTTCGGCCGTGGTGACGAGGACGACGAGCCTCAGAGGCCGCGCGACATCCCGCCGTCGACCGGCACCATCACGCCGGACAGGAACGACGCCGCCGGAGACAGCACGAACGCCGCCACCCGGCCGAACTCCTCCGGCCGCCCGTAGCGGCGCAGCGGGATCTGCGCCCGCGCCGCCTCCTCTGCCGCCGCCGCGTCGCCGGTGGCCGCGTCCAGCTCGGCGACCCGCTCGGTGGCGACCCGGCCGGGCAGCAGCCCGTTGACCCGGATCCCGGTGGGGCCGAGCTCGTCGGCGAGGGTCTTCGCGACCATCGCCAGGCCCGGGCGCAGCCCGTTGGAGATCGCCAGGCCCGGCACCGGCTGGCGCACGCTGGTGGACAGCACGAACGCGATCGAGCCGCCCTCGCCCAGCTCCGCGGCGACCGTCCGGGCCAGCCGGACCCCGCCCAGGAAGACGGACGAGAAGGCCGTCGTCCACTGCTCGTCGGTCATCTCGGTGGCCTTGCCGGCCGGCGGGCCGCCGACGCTGACCAGGGCGCCGTCGAGGCGGCCCCAGGCGTCCCTCGCGGCGGCGACGAGCGCGTCGGGCGCCGAGGCGTCGGCGTTGTCGGCGACCACCCCGACCGCGCAGCCCGCTCCGCCGGTCGCCTCCAGCCCGGCGACCGCCGCGTCCACGGCCTCCTGGTGACGCCCGGACACGACGACCCGCGCGCCGTCGGCGACCAGCGCGTCGGCGGTCGCGCGGCCCAGGCCGCGGGTGGCTCCGGTGAGGACGTAGACCCGCCCACTGACTCCGAGATCCATCAGCTCTGCTCCATCTCCAGCTCCTCCGCGATCCGGGAGACCGGTACGACGTCCGGTGCCCCCTTGCGCGCCGCGTCCGCGGTGTGGTCGTCGGGCTGCCGCTGGCTCTCGCGCTCGGCCTCCACCCGCTTGATGTAGTGCTCCAGCTCGCGGTCCTTCTGGTCGGTGTCCCAGCGCAGGTAGCCGCGGACCAGCTCGGCCACGTGCGGCGCCGCCGCGACCCCACGGTCGAAGGTCTCGAAGGAGACCCGCAGCCGCCGGGTCAGGATGTCGTCGAGGTGCCGCGCGCCCTCGTGGGTGACCGCGTAGACCGCCTCCGCCTGCAGGTAGTCCTCCGCGCCCGGCAGCGGCTCGGCGAGGTCCGGCTCGGCGGCGACGAGCTGCAGCACCTCCAGCACCAGCGAGCCGTAGCGCTCCAGCAGGTGCTCGACCCGGTTGATCGCGAGGCCGGACTGGGCGGCCAGCGTGCGCCGCTGGTTCCACAACGCCTGGTAGCCGTCGGCACCGACCAGCGGGACGTCCTCGGTGACGCACGGACCCACCTTGCGCCCGAGCACCGTCTCCAGGCCGTGCACCGCCTCGTCGACGGCGTCCGCCGCCATCACCCGGTACGTCGTGTACTTGCCCCCGGCGACCACCACCAGCCCCGGCACGCTGTGCGCGACCGCGTGCTCGCGGGAGAGCTTCGACGTCGCCTCGGACTCGCCGGCGAGCAGGGGCCGCAGGCCGGCGTACACGCCCTCGACGTCGTCGCGGGTCAGCGGCACCTCCAGCACCTTGTTGACGTGGTCGAGCAGGTAGTCGATGTCGCTGCTGCTCGCCGCCGGGTGGTCCTTCGACAGCGACCAGTCGGTGTCGGTGGTGCCGATGATCCAGTGCCGCTTCCACGGGATCACGAAGAGCACGGACTTCTCCGTGCGCAGGATCAGCCCGGTCTCGCCGCGGATCCGGTCCCGCGGGACGACGAGGTGGATGCCCTTGCTGGCGCGCACCTTGAACTGCCCGCGCTCGCGGGCCATCGACTGGGTCTCGTCGGTCCACACGCCGGTGGCGTTGATGACCTGCGAGGCACGGATCTCGAAGCGGCGCCCGGTCTCCAGGTCGATCACCTCGGCGCCGACCACCCGCTCGCTCTCCTTGAGCAGGCCGAGCACGCGGGTGCGCGAGGCCACCGCGGCGCCGTACGTCGCGGCGGTCCGGGCCAGGAACATGGTGTGCCGGGCGTCGTCGACCTGGGCGTCGTAGTAGCGGATCGCCCCCACCAGGGCGTCCTTGCGCAGCGAGGGGAAGACCTTGCGGGCGCCGTGGCGGGTCAGGTGCTTGTGCAGGGGGACGTCGTCGCCGTAGCCGCTCGCCTTGGACATCGCGTCGTAGAGCGCGACGCCCGTGCCGGCGTACCAACGCTCCCAGCCGCGGCCGTTGAGCGGGTAGAGGAAGGGCACCGGGCGGACCAGGTGCGGAGCCAGCCGCTGCATGAGCAGGCCGCGCTCCTTGAGCGCCTCGGCGACCAGCCGGAAGTCCATCATCTCCAGGTAGCGCAGACCGCCGTGGACGAGCTTGGAGCTGCGGCTCGACGTGCCGGAGGCGAAGTCGCGGGCCTCCACGAGGCCGACGGTCAGCCCGCGGGTGGCGGCGTCGAGGGCCGCGCCGGCGCCGACGACTCCCCCGCCGATGACGAGCACGTCGAGGTGCTGGCTCTCCAGCTTCTTCAGCGCGGCGCTGCGGGCGCGCGGCGAGAGTGCGGCGGGGTTCATCGGTCTGCCTCCACATCGACCCAGTCGAGGGTGCGTTGGACTGCCTTCTTCCACTGCGCGTAACCCGCGGTGCGCCGGTCCTCATCCCACTCCGGCTCCCAGCGGGTGTCCTCGTGCCAGTTCTCCCGCAGCTCGTCGGTCGAGGACCAGTAGCCGACCGACAGCCCGGCGGCGTACGCCGCGCCCAGCGCCGTGGTCTCCGGCACCACCGGCCGGCTGACCGGTACGCCGAGCACGTCGGCCTGGATCTGCATGCACAGCCCGTTGAGGGTCACCCCGCCGTCGACCCGCAGCACCTCCAGGGAGACACCGGAGTCGGCGCACATCGCCTCGACGACGTCGCGCGACTGGTAGCAGATCGCCTCCAGGGTCGCCCGGGCCACGTGCGCGTTGGTGTTGAAGCGGGACAGCCCGACGATCGCGCCGCGCGCGTCGGAGCGCCAGTAGGGCGCGAAGAGGCCGGAGAAGGCGGGCACGAAGTAGACGCCGCCGTTGTCGTCGACCTGGCGGGCCAGCGACTCCGACTCCGCGGCGCCGCTGATGATGCCGAGCTGGTCGCGCAGCCACTGCACTGCCGACCCGGTCACCGCGATCGAGCCCTCGAGCGCGTAGACACAGGGCTGGTCACCGAGCTGGTAGGCCGGTGTCGTCAGCAGGCCGGCCTTCGAGCGGACGATCTCGGTGCCGGTGTTGAGCAGCATGAAGTTGCCCGTGCCGTAGGTGTTCTTGGCCTCGCCAGGTGCGAAGCAGACCTGGCCCACGGTCGCGGCCTGCTGGTCGCCGAGGATCCCGGTGATCGGGACCTCCCCTCCGAACGGGCCGCTGCGCAGCGTCGTACCGAAGGGCGTGGTGGCCGAGGACTCCCGGATCTCCGGCAGCATCGCGCGCGGGACCCCGAAGAAGCCGAGCAGCTCGTCGTCCCACTGCAGGGTCTCCAGGTCCATCAGCATGGTGCGGCTGGCGTTGGTGACGTCGGTGACGTGCACGCCGCCGTCGACCCCTCCGGTGAGGTTCCACAGCACCCAGGTGTCGGGGGTGCCGAAGAGCGCGTCACCACGCTCGGCCGCCTCGCGGGCACCGGGCACGTTGTCGAGGATCCACTGCAGCTTGCCGCCGGAGAAGTACGTCGCCGGCGGCAGCCCCGCCCGGTGCCGGACCACGTCGCCGCGCCCGTCGCGGTCCAGCGCCGCGGCGATCGCGTCGGTGCGGGTGTCCTGCCACACGATCGCGTTGTGCAGCGGCCGGCCGGTGCGCCGGTCCCACACGATGGTGGTCTCGCGCTGGTTGGTGATGCCGACCGCGGCCAGGTCGGAGGCGTCGAGCCGGGCCTTGCCGAGCGCGGTCTTGACCACCGCGGAGGTGCGCTCCCAGATCTCCACCGGGTTGTGCTCGACCCACCCGGCCCGCGGCAGCACCTGCTGGTGCTCCAGCTGGTGCCGGACGACCTCCTTGCCCTGGTGGTCGAACACCATGAACCGGGTGCTCGTCGTGCCCTGGTCGATCGCCCCGACGAACCGCGCCTGCGCCATGCAGGCCACCCTACGGAGTCCGGGGAGCGACTCGGGGGCATTCCCGATGCGGGTCGTTCGGCGTGGCTGGCAGGGTGGGCTCCATGAGCGCCCAGCCCACCCCCGCCCCGACCGCCTCCCGGATCGCGGCACGCGCCGTCGACCTGTTCAAGGTCTACGGGCGCGGCGACTCCGAGGTCCGCGCGCTCGACGGGGTCTCGATCGACCTGGCCGCCGGCGAGTTCACCGCGATCATGGGACCGTCGGGATCGGGCAAGTCCACGCTCATGCACTGCCTGGCCGCGCTGGACAGCCCCACGTCCGGGCAGGTCGTCATCGGTGACACCGACCTCTCCCGGCTCAAGGACAAGGCGCTGACCGCGCTGCGCCGCGACGACATCGGCTTCGTCTTCCAGGCGTTCAACCTGGTGCCGACGCTCTCGGCCCGCGAGAACATCCTGCTCCCGCTCAGCCTCGCCGGCCGCAAGCCGGACCAGGACTGGTTCGACCTGGTCGTCGACACCGTCGACCTCCGCGACCGGCTCGGGCACCGCCCGGCGGAGATGTCCGGCGGCCAGCAGCAGCGGGTGGCCTGTGCCCGCGCCCTGGTGAGCAAGCCGGAGATCGTCTTCGCCGACGAGCCGACCGGCAACCTCGACAGCACCTCCGGCGCCGAGGTGCTGTCCTTCCTGCGCCGCAGCGTCGACGAGTTCGGCCAGACCATCGTGATGGTCACCCACGACGCCGTCGCTGCGTCGTACTGCGACCGGGTCGTCTTCCTCGCCGACGGCCGGGTCGTCGACGAGCTGCGCACGCCCACCCGCGAGCAGATCCTGGAGCACCTGACGACGCTGCAGGCGGCCGCTCCCGGGGAGGCCTGAGCATGCTGCGGCTGACCCTGCGCAACCTGCTGGCGCGCAAGGTGCGCCTGCTCATGAGCGGCCTCGCGATCGTGATCGGCGTGGCCTTCCTGTCCGGCGTCATGGTGTTCAGCAACGGGCTGTCCGAGACCTTCGACAACATCGTGCACGGATCCACCCCCGATGCCGTGGTGCGCGCGGAGGCCACCGACGAGGCCACCGGCGGGATGTCCGGGCAGTCCGACCAGGCGATGACGCCCGCGACCGTCGCCGCGCTCCAGGACCTGCCTGAGGTCGGCCAGGCCTCGGGCGACGTCAACGGCGCCGGGCTGAGCCTGCTCGGCAAGGACGGCACCCTCGTCGGTGGCGGTCGCGCGCCCACGCTGGCGTTCAGCGACCACGTCAGCCCGAACATGGCGGGTCAGCCGATGCTGCTCCTGACCGGCGGGCGCTGGCCGGAGAGCGCCGACGAGGTCGTGCTCGACGAGGGCGCCGCCGAGGACGGCGACTACCGGGTCGGCGACCGCGTCAAGCTGCTCGCGCCGTTCGGGGTCCTGGAGCGCACCGCGACCCTGGTCGGCACCGCCGAGTTCAACGGCGGCGGTACGGCGGGCGCCACGCTCCTCGTCTTCTCCACCGAGGGCGCCCAGCAGCTCTTCTTCCAGGGCAAGGACGTCTTCAACCGGATCAACCTGACCGCCGCGCCCGGCGTCAGCCAGAAGCAGCTCGCGGCGGCCGCGGACAAGGTGCTGCCGACCGGTTTCGAGGCGGTCACCGGCGACAAGGTGGCCAGCGAGACCGAGGACGCCCTCGGCACCTTCCTCGACGTGATCACGACCTTCCTGACCGTCTTCGCGATCATCGCGGTCATCGTCGGCGGCTTCATCATCGTCAACACCTTCTCGATCCTCATCGCCCAGCGCACCCGGGAGCTGGCCCTGCTGCGGGCCCTGGGCTCCTCGCGGGCCCAGGTCACGCGCTCGGTGCTGGTCGAGGCGTTCGTCCTCTCCGTCATCTCCTCGACCCTGGCCATCGGGCTCGGGCTGCTGCTCGCGCGGGTGCTCGCGGCGGTGTTCCGCACCTTCGACCTCGACATCCCCGGCGACGCGCTCGACCTCACCTCCCGCGCGGTCGTCATCAGCTACGCCGTGGGCATCGGCGTCACGCTGCTCGCCGCCTACCTGCCCGGGCGGCGCGCGGGCCGGGTCGCCCCGGTGGCCGCGATGCGGGCCGACGTCGCTCCCGAACGGGCCTCCCTGCGCCGCCGTACCGTCATCGGGGCGGTGGTGCTCGCCGTCGGCGCGGCCTTCGCGGTCGCCGGCCTGGCCGACACCAACGTGCTGCTCATCGGGATCGGCGCGGTGCTGTGGATCCTCACCGTCGCCGCGATCAGCTCCGTGCTGGGCAAGCCGGTGCTCGCGCTGTGCCGGACGGTGTTCGCCGCGCTCTTCGGCACCACCGGGCGGCTCGCGGGCGAGAACGCCCTGCGCGACCCGCGTCGCACCGGCGCCACCGCCTCGGCGCTGATGATCGGCCTCGCCCTGGTCTCCACGATCGGTGTGCTGGCCTCCTCGCTGAACCGGTCCGTGGACGACCTGGTCGACGAGCAGTTCACCGCCGACCTGCTCGTGCAGAGCACGACCTTCCTGCCGTTCTCGACCGAGGTCGGCGACCGGATCGAGAAGATCGACGGTGTCGGGACGATGAGCCGGCAGCAGTTCACCGTCGCCCAGTACGACGGGAAGGCGGCCTACGTCACCGGCGTCGACCCGTCGTTCTCCTCGATCTACGACCTGGACGTGGTCGACGGCACCGAGCGGATCAGCGGCGACCAGGCCCTCGTCAGCAAGGACTTCGCGAAGAAGCACGACCTGGAGGTCGGTGACCGGCTCGGCCTCGCCTTCCAGGGCGACCGCCGGCTCGACGCGAAGGTCGTCGGCGTGGTCGAGGGCTCCGAGGTGGCCTCCGAGGTGACCCTGCCACTGGCCGAGCTCGCGAAGGTCGGCGTCCAGCGCCAGGACACCGCGATCAGCATCCTGCTCTCCCCCGGCGCGGACGGCGACCGGGTCCGCGATGCCATCGACGAGGCGGCGAAGGCGGTCCCGATCGTGGGGGTCTACGACAAGGCGGGCTTCTCCGACCAGATCCGCGAGCGGGTCAACCAGCTGCTGTACCTGATCTACGGCCTGCTGGCGCTGGCGATCGTGATCGCCGTGATCGGCATCGTCAACACCCTCGGGCTCAGCGTCATCGAGCGCACCCGTGAGATCGGGCTGCTGCGCGCGGTCGGGATGAGCCGGGCCAAGCTGCGGCGGATGGTGATGCTGGAGTCGGTCGCGATCGCGGTGCTCGGCGCCGTGCTCGGCCTGGGTCTCGGCGTCCTCATCGGGGTGCTCCTCCAGCGCGCCCTGGCCGACGAGCTGACCAGCCTGGGCCTGCCGCTCGGTCAGCTCGCGGTGTTCCTGGTGGTCGCGGTCGTCGTCGGCGTGCTGGCGGCCGTCGTACCGGCGATCCGGGCGGCTCGGCTGGACGTGCTGGACGCGATCGCGACCGAGTGAGGATCGGGCAGTTTCAGGCGGATCGGCCGGGGTAGACCTGACGACGCCCTCTCCGAAAGGAACTCCCGTGGCCCTCCGCGCGCTCGGGCGCCGACCACTCGCCGTCCTCCCGCTCGTCGTCCTGTCCGCCGTCCTGGTGTCGTGCGGCACCGACGACGCGCTGCTGACGGCGCGCGACGGGGCCGTCGAGGGCACCCACGCGACGATCCAGCTCCCCGACGGGCAGCTGGTGTTCACCGTCTCGGACGCCGAGGAGGTGTCCGCCGACGAGGTCACCGGCGGCAGCCCCGACGGCACGTACGTCGGCGTGGACTGGGAGTGGGAGCCGTGGGGCGGCGTACCGACCGGCCTGACCGGCTTCCTGATCACCGGCGACGCCCGCGCCGAGGTCACCGCCACCGTCGACGGCAAGGACTTCGTCCTGGGTGACCGGGGCGACGCCGCCGGGCACTACGTGCCGGCCGCGGACGGCACGAAGGCAGCGGACGTCACCCTCTCCGTCGAGCTCTCCGGGGTGACCCAGACCGTGCGTGGCGACGGGTCCCAGCGCGACGCCGGGGTGGCCGAGCCGCTCTACGCGCTGAAGGCCCCGACGAAGGCCGGCGCGTGCCGTGCCGCGATCTCGCCGGCTTCGCTCACCGGCACGCCGCAGTGCCGCTGGGGCAGCGTGCGGCTGCCCTACGTGCACGACCTGGGGTGGGCCGAGCAGGGCGAGGAGTGGCTGGTGCTCAACCTCGACATCCGCCTCGACGAGGTCCGGCGCGGTGCCGCGACCTTCGAGACGGGAGCCCAGCAGGAGGCCGTCCAGGTCGCCGGCAAGGCACCGGCGCGGACCCTGGCGTCGCGCCAGGTGGCGACGGCCCTGCAGACCCAGACCGCGTTCGCCGTTCCGGCCGGCGAGGCACAGACCATCGACTTCCGCCGCACCGTCGCGACCGAGGGCGCCGGCGACCTTCAGCTCACCGGAAAGATCCAGGAGGAGACCCCATGACGGAGCCCACCGACGGCGAGGTCGGCGCCAACCTCGCCGAGCTCTACCGCAAGGGCACGGACACCCTGCCGAGCGTCGCGGCCGTGTTCGGCACGGCCTCGGGCGCGATCAAGGGCGCCGACACCTGGAAGCCCTTCCTGCGCTCCGGCGGCGAGGTCTACGAGAACAACCCGATGTTCCCGCAGGGCCACGGCTTCGGCTCCGGCCCGGTCAACGGCACGGGCGACTCGTTCGGCGCCGCGATCGGCGCCCTGTGCGGGCACATCGCCACCATGCACGAGACGCTGACCGACTGCAGCACCAACATCGTCCTGACCGCCCAGGACCTCGCCCGCACCGACGCGGAGGTCAAGGCGGCGTTCATCGCGGAGGGAGGCAAGCTGTGAGCGACATCCCCGGTCTCATCGAGGAGCTGCTGCGCAAGGCGCGCGAGTCCTACAACGACCTCGGCGTCCCCTACGACGAGGAGGGCATCCGCAACTACCTGGAGACCTTCAACGACATGCCGGAGGAGGGCGACTTCAGCGGCCTCGTCGAGAGCACCGGCACCACCCGCACCCAGCTGTCCTACAACGGGCTCGCCGGCGGCAGCGCCTCCGACCCGCTCGGCGACTCGGTCAACGCCAACGCCGCGCTCGGCGGCGTCGAGGCGGTCGCCGACGAGCTCGACGAGTGGCGCGGCGACGCGGCCAGCTCCTTCCGCGACAACGTGAAGATCCCGTTCCGCTTCGCGGTGCCCAACATGTTCATCGCGGCCTGCGTCATCCACGGCGCGGCGACCGCGCAGCAGGCCGTGTGGCGCGAGGCCAACAAGAACGTCAAGGAGATCCTGGAGAACGCCATCAACGCGATCGACAGCCTCGACGACTGCAACCCCGACGAGTTCACCGCGATGGTGACGGTGATCGCCTCGATCGTCTCGATCCCGGTCACCGGCGGCGCCACCGGCTTCGCCGTCGCGCTCGCGGGCGTCAAGGCCGCCAACGACATCGCCAAGAACGGCAAGACGTTCAACACCGGCAGCGGCGAGGCGATGAACATCCTGTGGAACACCAAGGACGCCCTCGACCAGGTGATCACCGAGGTCAACGACGGCGAGAAGAAGGTCAAGACCGCCCTGGAGGGCGTCACCGGCTGGATGACGGACTCCCCCCAGCAGTACCAGCTCGGCGGCCGGCCCACCCTGGCCGACCACCCCGGCGGCATCACCGGGATGAAGTGACGTCGTGCGGATCGCCGAGATCATCGACGAGCTGGAGCTGACCGCCACCTCCCACGACGAGCAGGTGGGCGCCGACCTCCGGGGTCGGTACGACGTACGGTTCTGGATCGCGCCGGGGCACGGCGCCCGGGTCGGCGAGCGGCGGCTGGGCGAGCAGCTCGGCCAGGCCGCGACGGCCCTGCTCCGGGCCCGGGCCGAGGCGATCGGCCGCGCCAAGAACCTCACCGGCACCCGCGCGGCGCGCACCGAGGGCAGCACGGACGTCGAGGGCTTCAAGGACGCCCTGGAGCGGACCACCGTCGAGGCGAGCTCCCCCGACGGCCTCGTCACCGTGCGTGCGATCGGCCCGGCGCACGTGACCTTCGAGGTCCGCGCCGGCGCGATCGCCGAGCACGGGCAGGACGAGGTCGCCCGCGCCGCGACCGAGGCGGCCCGCGCCGGCATCCCCCACCTGGTCGGCGAGGTCCGCCGGCTGCGCCGCGACTTCTACCGCGGCTGAGCCGGTCAGGCCAGCGCGACCAGGTCGGCGTAGTCGGGGCTCCACAGGTCCTCGACGCCGTCGGGGAGGATGAGCACCCGGTCCGGCTCAAGGGCGTGCACGGCGCCCTCGTCGTGGGTGACCAGCACGATCGCGCCCTCGTAGCGGCGGATCGCGTTGAGCACCTCCTCGCGCGAGGCGGGGTCGAGGTTGTTGGTCGGCTCGTCGAGCAGCAGCACGTTGGCCGCGGAGACGACGAGCGACGCCAGCGCGAGCCGGGTCTTCTCCCCGCCCGAGAGGACCCCTGCGGGCTTGTGCACGTCGTCGCCGGAGAACAGGAAGGACCCGAGCACCGAGCGGGCCTCGGTGTCGGTGAGCTGCGGCGCCGCCGACTGCATGTTCTCCAGCACCGTGCGGCCCACGTCGAGGGTCTCGTGCTCCTGGGCGTAGTAGCCGACCTTCAGCCCGTGCCCGGCCACCACCTCGCCGGTGTCGGGCTTGTCGACCTCGGCGAGGATGCGCAGCATCGTCGTCTTGCCGGCGCCGTTGAGGCCCAGGATGACCACCCGGGAGCCCTTGTCGATGGCCAGGTCGACGGCGGTGAAGATCTCCAGGGCGCCGTAGGACTTGGACAGGTCGTGGGCGCTGAGCGGGGTCTTGCCGCAGGCGGCCGGCGTCGGGAACTTGATCGCGGCGACCTTGTCGGACTGCCGCTCCCCCTCGACGCCGTCGAGCAGCTTCTCCGCGCGCTTGAGCATCTGCTGGGCCGCACTGGCCTTGGTCGCCTTGGCGCGCATCTTGTTGGCCTGGTCGGTGAGCGTCTTCGCCTTGTTCTGGGCGTTCATCAGCTCGCGCTTGCGCCGGGCCTCGTCGGTCTCGCGCTGGGTGAGGTAGTTCTTCCAGCCCATGTTGTAGACGTCGATGACGGTCCGGTTCGCGTCCAGGTGGTAGACCTTGTTGACGGTCTCCTCGAGCAGCGCGTTGTCGTGGGAGATCACGATGAAGCCGCCCTTGTAGGACTTCATCCAGTCCCGCAGCCAGGTGATCGAGTCGGCGTCGAGGTGGTTGGTCGGCTCGTCGAGGATGAGCACCTCGGCGCTGGAGAACAGGATCCGCGCCAGCTCCACGCGGCGGCGCTGGCCGCCCGAGAGCGTGCCGAGCGGCTGGTCCATCAGCCGGTCCGGGATGCCCAGGCTCTGCGCGATCTGCAGCGCCTCGGTCTCCGCGGCGTAGCCGCCGCCGGCGTCGAGCTCGTCCTGGGCGCGCTGGAACTTGCGGAACGCCTTGTCCCGCTCGTCCGGGTCGTCGGAGGCCATCGCGACCTCCGCGGCCCGCATCCGTCGTACGGCGTCGTCGAGGCCGCGCGCGGACAGGATCCGGTCACGGACCAGGATCTCCGGGTCGCCGACGCGCGGGTCCTGCGGCAGGTAGCCGAGCTCGCCGTTGTTCGTGACGGTGCCACCGGCGGGCAGCACGTCGCCCGCGAGCACCTTGGTGAGGGTGGTCTTCCCGGCGCCGTTGCGGCCGACGAGACCGACCTTGTCGCCGGGGCCGACGCGGAAGCTGACGTTCTCCATGAGGAGCCGCGCACCGACGCGAACCTCGAGCTGGTGCACCGTGATCATGACCGCCCGATCCTCCCACGCGGACGCGCACGAGCCGAAAACGGCGGTTCCTGGCATAGGGTGCTGCCCGTGGTGCGATTCAACCCGAAGGCCCGCCTGGACACCTCGCGCGTCAACGATGCCGGCAGCGGCGGCGGGGGCGGTGGCCTCGGCGGTGGCGGCGGGATGCGCCTCCCGATCCCGACCGGCAAGGGCGGCATCGGCGGCATCGTGGTGCTCGTCGTGATCTTCCTGATCGCCAAGGCGCTCGGCGTCGACCTCGGTCTCGGTGGCGACGGGGGAAGCACCGCGTCGGCGTACTCCCCCGCGCGGCTCGGCGACGCCCAGCAGGGCAGCGACCGCTACGCCGGCTGCAAGACCGGCGCGGACGCGCAGGACAACCCCGACTGCGCCCGGGTCGCGGTGGAGAACTCGCTCACCGACTACTGGGACTCCGAGCTCGGCGGGAAGTTCCACCCGGAGGAGGCCGTGGTCACCTTCAGCGGCTCGGTCAACACCGGCTGCGGCGGCGCCACCAGCGACGTGGGCCCGTTCTACTGCCCCTCCGACGAGACGATCTACCTCGACACCACCTTCTTCCGCGACGTCTACGAGGGCCAGCTCGGCGGCAAGGACGCGCCCTTCGTGGAGGCCTACGTGCTCGCCCACGAGTACGGCCACCACATCTCCAACCTGCTCGGCTTCATGACCGAGGCGAGCCGTCGCGGCCAGCAGGGCCCGCAGAGCGGCAGCGTGCGCCTGGAGCTGCAGGCCGACTGCTACGCCGGCCTGTGGGCCAACCACGCGACGTCCACCGAGGACGCCTCCGGCGAGAAGCTCCTCCTCGGCCTCACCGACCAGGACATCGCGGAGGCGCTCGACGCCGCCAAGACGGTCGGCGACGACTACATCCAGAAGCGCAGCGGTGGTCGCGTCGACGAGGAGGGCTGGACCCACGGCTCGTCGGCGCAGCGGCAGAAGTGGTTCAACATCGGCTACGAGAAGGGCGACCTGGACGCCTGCGACACCTTCTCCGTCGACCGCGTGTGAGCTGACTCAGAGGGCCAGCAGCGCCTCGATGTGCGGGAAGGTCCGTTGCAGCGCCCGCAGGTGCGGGGCGACCGCGGGATGCCGGTACTTCGCGACCAGCGCCCCCTCCCCTGACGCCACCCGGGCCAATGCCCACTCCGCACGGCTGAGCGCGGTGTAGACCGCGGTCACCTGCGCACCGAGCAGCACGGCGTCCCGGTCGGCGATCCCGTCGGGCAGCCCGAGCAGGTAGGCGTCGAGCAGCGGCTCGAACTCCTCGCGCGCGGACAGCGACAGGTAGCCCAGGTCGCCGCCCACCGGGCCATGGCCGAGGGTGCCCCAGTCGATGGCGAGCGCGTCGTCGTCGTCGCGCCCGGGGAGGTTGTGCGCGGTCGGGTCGCCGTGCTGCGGGACCTGGGGCAGGCCGTCGACCAGGTCGAGCATCACCTCGCGCCGGGTCCACAGGTGCTCGGCGACGTCGGCGACGGTCGTGCGGGCCAGGGTCGGCCAGCCACCGCGCCGGGCGACCCGGGCGAGCCGGTCACGCAGCAGCCCGCTGGCGAGGAACGCCGGGTGGCCGATCGCCGCACCGGCGAACCGGCCGACCGACAGGGCGAGGAAGAGCCCGCTGGACGAGGCGTCCTCGACCCAGTCCCGGACGATCGTGATCCCCGCCTCGTCCTCCTCGACCGAGGCGCCGGCCGCGCGGAGCCCGGGCGTCGCGCTGGTCAGCCCGGTGTCGAGCACGTCGGCCTCACGCCGCCAGTAGGCCACGTGGCCGCGCTCGGAGAGGATGCCCGGGTCACCCGGCTCGGGCTTGGCCAGGCGCTTCACGACGACCGGTCGCCCGCCGAGCGCGGTGCGCCACACGCCGACGGTGGACGTCCCGGAGCCTCCGGGGAGCGCCACCCAGTCCGCCTCGGGCTGCCACATGGCTGGCAACCTAGTGGATGTCGCGGGCCCGGAACCGCCACCACGCCACGAGCAGCAGCACCGCTGCGACCGCGGAGAGGCTCCCGGCGCTCATCCAGCTCCACGCCTCCGAGGGCACCGACGGCACGTGGGCGTACGGCGAGAGGCCGGTCAGCCACGCCGGCAGGTCGAGCAGGTCGCCCAGCAGCCCGAGCGTGAGGAAGGCCGCCGGCCAGACCCAGGCGAGCACCGACCAGCGGGTGCCCCAGGCCAGCGAGAGCACCGCGAGGGCGCCGGCCACCCACGCCGCGGGCACCCAGGCCAGCGCCGCGACGAGCAGGTTGCCGATGCCGGGGCCGTCCGCGGCGGCGTACCCGACCCACAGGCCGAGGCCGGTCACCACGAGCAGCAGGGCGGTGCCGGCGAGGGCGACGAGCAGGGTTGCGCCGAACCACGCCGAACGGCTGGTGCCGGTCGCGAGCACGAGCTCGGCCCGGCCGTCGGTCTCGTCGCGCGAGCTGTGCGCGACGACCGCGGCGGCGAAGTAGGTGAGCACCACGGCCACGATCGACAGGATCGCGGCGACCAGCTCCCCGCCGAGCTCGTCGAGGATCGACTGCGCCGTCTCCGAGTCGAGCAGGTCGCCGACACCGGGGGCGATCATCCCGAACACCACGCCCAGCACCGCCGCTGCGAGTGCCCACAGCACGAGCGTCGTGCCGCTGGTGCGGACCGCGAGCCCGAAGGCGTCGGACAACCGGGGCGAGCCGGTGGCCGGCCCGGGACGCGCGGCCAGCAGCCCGGAGCCGAGGTCGCGCCGCGACCGCAGCAGCACGGCCCCGGCGGCCAGCAGGACGGCGAGCGCGGGATAGGCCGCGAGCAGCCACCACCGGGTGTCGCCGTACGCCGCGACCTGGGTGTTCCAGCCCAGCGGGGACAGCCAGCTCAGCCACTGCGGGCCGGTGTCGCCGGCGGCGCGGAGCACGAAGAGCACCCCGACCGTGCCGGCGGCGAAGCCTGCGCAGGTCCGGGCGCTGGCGGAGACCTGGGCGGTCACCGCACCGATCCCGGCGGCGACCAGGCCGGTGCCCGCCCAGAGCGCGCCGAAGGCGGTCGATCCGGCCACGTCCAGGCCACCGGCCACGTTGCCCGCCGCCACCAGGGCGCCCAGCACCACGGCCAGCAGGATGCTCTCGACCGCGACGGCGGCCAGGGCGGCGTTCCGGCCGACCGCCGTCCCGCCGACCAGCTCGGTGCGCCCGGTCTCCTCCTCGACGCGGGTGTGGCGGCGCACCACGACGATGAAGAGCACCGCGACGAAGACCGCGTACAGCACGGTCATCTTGGTCATCGCCAGCTCGCCCTCGCTGGTGACGTCGAGGACCGGGCCGTAGAGCGCGACGATGGCGGGACTGGCGTTGAGCGCCTCCGCGGCGTGCACCCGGTCGGCCTGGTCGGCGTACAGGCTCGGGGTCGCGGCGGCCGAGGCCACGCTCATGACCACGAGCAGCGCGATCGAGACCCCGGTGAGGACGCGGTCGCGGCGCAGGGCCAGGCCGAGCAGGAGGCGCCAGCCGGTGGTGGTCATCGGTGCGCGCCCGCCCGGTCGCGGTAGGCGTCGAGGAAGAGCTCCTCCAGGCTCGGCGGGCTGCTCGTCAGGCTGGTCACGCCGGCGGCGGTCAGCTCGGCGAGCACGCCGGGCAGCGCCGTCGCGTCGACGGTGCAGGTGATCGTGCTGCCCTCGACGGACACGTCGTGGACGCCCGCGCGGGCGGCCAGGTCGGGTGCGGCGCCGGACAGCCCGGCGACCAGCCGCGTCCGCTGCAGGTGGCGCAGCGAGTCCAGCGTGCCGGTCTCGACGACCTTCCCCTCGCGGATGATGGTGACCCGGTCAGCGAGCCGCTCCACCTCGCTGAGGATGTGGCTCGACAGCAGCACCGTCGCGCCGCGACCGGTGTGCTCGGCGACGCACTCGTTGAAGACCTGCTCCATCAGCGGGTCGAGCCCCGATGTCGGCTCGTCGAGGATGAGCAGCTCGGGGTCGGCGGCGAAGGCGGCGACCAGGGCGACCTTCTGCCGGTTGCCCTTGGAGTAGGCCCGGCCGCGCTTGGTCGGGTCGAGCGCGAACCGCTCGATCATCTCCTCACGGCGCGACGAGCGCGGGTCGGCGCCGCGCATCCGCAGCAGCAGGTCGACGATCTCCCCGCCGCTCAGGTTGGGCCACAGGCTCACGTCGCCGGGCACGTAGGCGAGCCTCCGGTGCAGGGTCGCCGCGTCGCGCCACGGGTCCCCGCCGAGGAGGCGGACCGTCCCGCTGTCGCTGCGCAGCAGCCCGAGCAGGACCCGGATGGTGGTGGACTTCCCCGCGCCGTTCGGCCCGAGGAAGCCGTGCACCTCCCCCGGTACGACGCTGAGGTCCAGCCCGTCGAGGGCCCGGAAGCTGCCGAAGGTCTTGACCAGGTCACGGACCTCGATGACGGCGTTGTCGGCCATGCGCCCATCATGACACCGGTTTCAGCATTTTGTGAAACATGTGAGACTAGGGCCATGTCCACGCCTCCGCAGCGCGCCGCGTTCGTCGAGCGGCTGGGAGGCGCCCTCACCAGCGCCGGCCTGGCCCGGCTGCCCTCGCGGGTGTTCGCGGCGCTGCTCGTCGACGACGACGGCCGGATGACCTCGGCCGAGCTCACCGCCGCGCTGGACGTCAGCCCGGCCGCGATCTCCGGGGCGGTGCGCTACCTCGACGGCGTCGGGATGATCCGCCGCGAGCGGGAGCGGGGCTCGCGCCGCGACGTCTTCGTGGTCGAGGACGATGCCTGGCACGGCACGATGACGCGCGTCGACCAGCTCTACGCGCCGATGATCGCCGCCCTCGAGCGCGGCCTCGCCGACCTCGACGACGCCGATCCCGCCCACCGCCGGCTGCTGCTCGCCCGCGAGTTCCTCACCTTCGTGCTGGAGGAGATGGCCGACCTGGACGAGCGCTGGGCGCGGCGACGGGCCGCCCTCGGCCTCGACGACTGACACAGGGACAATCGCCCTGTGCAGATCGCGATCGACGACCCTCGCCGCCCCGACGTCCTCGCCCTGCTCACCGAGCACCTGAGCGACATGTACGCGACCTCGCCCGCCGAGAGCGTGCACGCGCTCGACCCCGACGCCCTCGCCGTCCCCACGATCACGTTCTGGACCGCGCGCGACGGCGAGACCCTGCTCGGCTGCGTCGCGCTCCAGCGCCTCGACGACGACCACGTCGAGCTGAAGTCGATGCGCACCGCCACGGCCGCGCGCCGGCGCGGGGTGGCCGGCCGCCTGCTCGACCACGTGCTCGCCGAGTCGCGGGCCCGGGGGCACGCCCGGATCAGCCTGGAGACCGGCACCGAGGACTACTTCGCCGCCGCCCGCGCGCTCTACCTCACCCGCGGCTTCACCGAGACCGGCCCCTTCGGGAGCTATGTGCTCGACCCGCACAGCGTCTTCCTCACCCGGGAGCTGTAGCCGCGTTCTCCACCTCGACCACCAGCGCCTGCGCGTCGCGGACCACCTGGTCGAGGACACCCCGTCGCGGGTCCGGTACGGCGAACCAGGGCCCGACCACCTCCACCGACCCCAGCCGGCGGTCGGTCAGCACCTCGGCCACCGCCGCCCGGTCGCCGCCCGCGACGACCACCCGCACGTCGCCGAGCACCCGCACGGCGTGCTCGGCGGCCGCCTCGTAGGCGTCCCGGGCCTGGTTGGCCCGGCGGCGCGCGAAGCGCTGCTGCGACTGGCCGCCCGCCTTGGTGCGGCCCTGCACGTGGCGCTGGCCGGTCTTGGAGCCGGTCACGACGCCCTGCTCGACGCGGGCCACCGCGAAGCCGCCCTTGCGCACGAGCAGGACACCCCACACCGGCGGGGCGAGCGCCTGCCCGGCCAGCGCGACGGGGTCCGGCGGTCCGTCGTACGGCAGGGAGAAGGGGAGGCGGGCCACGAAGTGCGCGCCGTCGGGAGCGCTCCCCCGCAGGCCGTCGTCCACCGTGAGGGCGGCGGCACCGTGCGACGCCTCGAAGTTGGCGACCCAGCGCGCCCAGCGGGCAACGGGGACCAGGACCTCGGGCACGGGACGACCCTAGCGACGAGAACGTGTTCTACTTTCCTCATGGCCACCTCGCTGCACGCCTGCGACCACGTCGACCTCGCCTGGATCGACACCGCGCCGCACCGCTTCACCAACAGCGTCGACCTCGCGATCACGCCCGCCCAGCTCTTCGAGGTGCTGGCCGACGCCACCGCGTGGCCGCGCTGGGCGAAGGCGATCACGAAGGTCGAGTGGACCACCCCGGCGCCGCGCGGCGTCGGCACGATGCGCACCGTCAGCATGCGCGGCGGCCTCGTCGGGGCCGAGGAGTTCCTGGCCTGGGAGGAGCACACGCTCCTCGCGTTCCGCTTCAACGAGGCCTCGGAGAAGCGGATCAAGGCCTTCGCCGAGCGGTACGACGTCGTCGCCACCGCCGACGGCTGCCGGCTCACCTGGACCCTGGCCCTGGAGGTCACCGGGGCCGCGCGGGTCACGCTCGCCCCCAGCCGCCCACTGCTGGACGCAGGCTTCCGCTGGTTCCTGAGGAACCTGCGGACCTACACCGACGAACGTTTCGCGCCGGCCGTCGCCCCCTGACTGGGACCGGCGCTGGGCACCAGTCTGCGTGGGCACCGGCCCGGCGCCCAGCCTCCCGCGTGGATCGGCCGCCTCTCCCCCGCTTTCTTGTCATCCCGGTGAGCAGGCTGGCGCCGGCGCCGTCCGCGCCGCGCCCGGCGCGTCCGCGTCCGCGCTGCACGACAGCGCTCAGGAGCGAGTTCTTGTCACGTACGTCACAACATCCCACCGGTTCCGCGCGAGCGAGCGCAGAACTCCTTGGCCCGGGCCGGGTCCCGTGGCTGAATCGAGGTGGTCGCCCCCAACGACCCGACGGCGCACGCCGTCGGCGAGGGAGGGACACGACCATGACGATCACGACCGCACCCGTCGCGCTGCCACCGACGGCCTCGCCGGACCGGCTGGCCCACCTGTGCCAGCGGATGGCGGGCACCGTCGGCAACGCCCTCGGTACGCCGCCCGACGACCCCCGCGTCCGCGTCGCGATCGGCGACGTGGTGCAGCACTTCGTCTCCGCCGGCGGTCGCGCCGAGGTCGCGGCGCGCGAGGCGCAGCGCGGGCTGCGCGCGCTGGCGGTGGAGCTCAGCGCCGCGGGACTGCGGGCCGCCGACGTCGACCGTCTCTTCCGTGCCCTGCACGCCGTGGTGGCGGGCTCGCTCGGCCAGGTCGCCGGCGACGCGCTGCGCGGCGAGGCGATCCTCACCCTGCGTCGCTCCGCCCAGCGCTACCTCCACCTGGTCTGCGCGACCCTGACCGTCGAGCTGCGCCGCGAGACCGCTCGCCGCGAGCACCGGCAGGCGCACTGGCGCGCCGAGGTCGGCGCGGGCGACGACCTGGCCTACGACGCCGCCCGCCCGGGCCGGATCCGCGCCCTGGTGTCCGTCGACCGCGAGCTGCCCGCGCGGCTGCGGGACGATCCGCGGCTGATCGCGCGCCCCTCGGCGTACGAGCTCCTGGTGCCGGAGGGCATCGACCCGCACACGCTGGCGGCCGCGGTCGACGGCCAGGTCGTCGTCGGTCCGCTCACCCCGTGGCGAGACCTCGGCGACAGCCTCCAGCTGCTGTGGCGCGCGGCCCGGCTGCTCAGCGACGGCCACGCGGTCGACGACCGGCTCCTGGTGCCGTGCACCGAGATGCTCGGCCCGCTCCTGGTCGCCGGCAACCCGCTGCTGACCGGGCTGCTCGCGAGCAAGCACCTCGGCGTCCTCGACGGGATCCGCACCGCGCGGCGCAACGACCTCGCGCTCACCCTGCTGCGCTGGCTGGAGACGGCGAGCGCCACCAACCAGCTGGCCCGTGACATGGGTGTCCCGCCGCAGACCCTGCACAGCCGGCTGTGCAAGCTGCGCGAGCTGTTCGGGACCAAGCTGGAGGACCCGCCGGCCCGCCTCGAGCTCATCGTGGCGCTGCGTGCCGTCCTGCCCACCTGGGGCGTCGCGGTCTGAGCCGGCGGTGGCCCCCGAGCAGCGCTCGGGGGCCACCGTCGTCACCGCACCCGGCTCAGCGGGTGATCTTCAGGGTGTAGAGCCCTGAGTTCCGCGGCAGGTAGTAGCGGTCACCCAGGTAGGAGACCTGGACCCGCCAGGTGCCCTTCGGCAGCTTGGGCAGGACGACCGTGCGGCGGCCGGCGCTGAGCGTGCCGGTGACGACCTTCCGCGACCCCGCCTTGGTGAGGGTCACCCGGACCGTGCCGGTGGGCACCGGTCGCGCCGTGGTCGCCCGGGCGACCACGACCGTCGCACGCCCGGCCTTCTTGCTGGTCGGCCGCACGTTGAAGGTCAGCGTCGGCGGCTTCGGGTAGCCCCGGACGATCGGCGCCGCGGCCACCGGGCCCCGGGCGGCCGAGGAGGACACCAGCGTGTCGCTGCCGCGGGTCGCCGTGGAGACGAAGGTGATCGAGCGGCCCTGGAAGCTCGCCGGCAGGGTGAGCGTAGTCCCGGTCGCGCCGGTGATCGCCACCCCGTTGAGCTTCCACTGGTTCTTCACGACCGCCGTGGCGTCGTTGAAGGCGGCGGGCTTGCCGGTCAGCACCTTGCCGACCTGCACCGTGCCGGTGATGGTCGGCACGCTGGTCACGGCCAGCGGGGCGGCCAGGACCGGGCCGAAGGCGCCCGAGGAGGAGGACAGGGTCTCGTCGCCCCGGGTCGCGGTGGACTCGAAGGTGATCGACTTCCCGACCAGCGCTGCCGTCAGGGCCAGCGTCGTGCCGGTGGCACCGCTGATCGCCGTACCGTCGGCCTTCCACTGGTTGGTCACCGTGGCGCTCGCGTCGTTGAAGCCCGCGGGCGTCCCGGTGAGCGTCTGGCCGGCCTGGGCCGTGCCGCTGATGGTGGGCTCGCTGGTGACGGCCAGCGCCGGGGGCGCCTCGGACTCGAGCAGTGCGTAGGCGCCGTCGGCGATGTCGAGCACGCCACCGGCCGCCATCGAGGCGGGCAGCGGCACCGGGGTGGCCTCGCCGCCACCGGCCTGGGGCTCGGAGGTCCAGGCCACGACATTGCCCTGGTCGGTCAGCAGGAACTGCGCGCTCCCGGTGCTGGTGTCGCCGGTGGAGTTGACCTCCTTGACGGTCTCCCCCGCGGGGACGCCGGGGAAGTTGTCGTCCTGCCAGGCCTCCAGCACCCAGGCGGCGGTCTCGTCCCCCGTGGGGATGCGCATCCGGAAGCCGTAGGCCTTGCCGCTCTGCGTCACGAAGGTCCCGGTCGCGGCCACGCCGGTGCCGCTGGTGCCCGTCTGGCTGCTGAAGGCCACGACCGGGTCGTCGCCCGCCGGGCGGAGCTCGGTGAAGCTCGGCTCCGCCAGAGCGACCAGCGAGCCGTCGGAACGCAGCGCCATCGTGTTGGTGGGGGCGGTGCCGAGGGGGTCGCGGTTGAGCCCGCCCAGGGCCACCAGGTCGGTGACCGGCTCGCCGGTGTCGCCGGACACGATCGGGAAGACGCCCTCGGCGTCGCCGACCACGTCGGGCTTGTAGGCGATGAGCGCCGCGTGGTGCGCTCCCTCGGCGGTCTCGACGATGACGTAGGCCCGGTAGAGGCCACCGGTGACCGCGATGGCCTTGCCGCCCAGCTGCTCCGGGGTCCAGGACTGGTCGGGGATCGTGCCGCGGGAACCGCCCCACTTCGTGACGGTGCCGTCGGCGCTGGCCGCCCAGATCGTCCGCTGGCCACCGATGCTCAGCGAGAGCGTCCGCTGGCTGCTCACGCTCGCGGGAACCGCCTGCGCGCTCGCCTGGAGCGAGGCGGGGATGACCACCGTGCCGTCGGCACGGATCGCGCCGACCGCGTTGCTGCCGAGGCCGTTGTCGCCCAGCTGGGCGAACGGTCCCGGGTACGACGCCGTTTCGACGCCGTCCGCCCAGCCGATCACGTCGCCGGTCGCGGGGTCCGCGGCGGGGTCCGCGTGCGCCGGTGTCCCTACCGCCGCCGCCGTGCCCGCCACCAGTGCCAGCACGCCGAGCGCGCCGACCTTGGGTCGCCAGTTCGTCATTCGTCCTCCTGAGATGTCGTGACCGCCGTCACCCACCGCGGCGGCCAAGGCACGGTAAGTCGCGCACCTCGGGAGGAAGGCCGGTTCACCCCGAACCGGCGGAGAACTCGGACGGGCGTCCGAGTTCTCGGGGAACCGGGCCGCTCAGACGTTGAAGCCGAGCGCCCGGAGCTGCTCACGCCCGTCGGGCGAGATCTTGTCGGGGCCCCACGGCGGCATCCAGACCCAGTTGATCGCGACGTCGTTGACCAGGCCCTCCAGGGCGGAGTTGGTCTGGTCGGTGATCACGTCGGTCAGCGGGCAGGCCGCCGAGGTCAGCGTCATGTCGAGCACGAGGTTGGAGCCCTCGTCGACGTGCATGCCGTAGACGAGTCCCAGGTCGACGACGTTGATCCCGAGCTCGGGGTCGACCACGTCCTTCATGGCCTCCTCGATGTCGTCGAGCGCCACGTTGGAGGATGCGTTGGTGCCCACCGGGCCGCCGGCCTCGGGGACCTCGGGCAGGTCGCTGTTGTCGGTCATGACTTGTCTCCGTCTCCTTCGGTGCCGGCTCCGCTGATGACACGGGCCGTCGCGTCCTTCCACGCCATCCACGACAGCAGGGCGCACTTCACGCGTGCCGGGAACTTGGCGACGCCCGCGAAGGCGATGCCGTCCTCCAGCACGTCCTCGTCCGGCTCCACCGTGCCCTTGCCCTGCATGAGAGTGAGGAACTCCTGGTGGATCTCCATCGCCTCGTCGACGCTCTTGCCGACCACGAGGTCGTAGAGCACCGAGGCGGACGCCTGGGAGATCGAGCAGCCCACGGCGTCGTACGACACGTCCTCGACGCGTCCGTCGGCGACGTGGACCCGCAGGGTCACCTCGTCGCCGCAGGTCGGGTTGACGTGGTGCACCTCGGCCTCGTGCTCCTCACGGAGCCCCTTGCCGTGCGGGTGCTTGTAGTGGTCAAGAATGATTTCCTGGTAGAGCGCATCCAGCCCGCTCTGATCAGCACTGTGTGCGGTCATCCTCAGTCCAACTTGAAGTACGAGCGGGTGTATTCCAGCGCCTCGACGAGGGCGTCGATCTCCCGCGGCTCGGTGTAGAGGTACGACGACATGCGGGTCGAGCTCTGCACGCCGAACCGGGCGTGCGCGGGCTTGGCGCAGTGGTGCCCGGCGCGCACGGCGATGCCGCGGCTGTCGAGCACCTGGGCGATGTCGTGCGGGTGCACGCCGTCGAGCTCGAACGAGATCGCCCCACCGCGCGCGGTGGCGTCGAGCGGGCCGAGGACGCTCAGGCCCTTGACCGACCGGAGCCCGTCGAGGGCGTAGCCGGTGATGGCCTGCTCGTGACGGTGGATCGCGTCCAGGCCGATGTGGCCGAGGTAGTCGACGGCCGCTCCGAGCCCGACCGCCTCGACGATCGGCGGGGTGCCGGCCTCGAAGCGGTGCGGCGCCTTGGCGTACGTCGAGCGGGCCATCGTCACCGTCTCGATCATCTCGCCGCCGCCGTGGAACGGCGGCAGCTCGTTGAGCAGCTCCTCGCGGCCCCACAGCACGCCGATGCCGGTCGGGCCGCAGACCTTGTGGCCGGTGAAGACCAGGAAGTCGCAGCCCACCGCCTGGACGTCGACCGTCAGCTGCGGAGCGGCCTGTGAGGCGTCGACGACCGAGAGCGCCCCGACCGCACGGGCCCGGGCGGCGAGGTCGGCCACCGGGTTGATGGTGCCGAGCATGTTCGACACCCAGGTGAAGGCGACCACCTTGGTGTGCTCGTCGACCAGCTGGTCGGCATTGCTCAGGTCGAGCTGCCCGTCGTCGGTCAGCCCGAACCAGCGCAGCTCCGCACCCGAGCGCTCGCACGCCAGCTGCCACGACACGATGTTGGAGTGGTGCTCCATCTCGGTGATGACGACGTTGTCGCCCGGACCGAGCTCGATCGTGCGGGCCAGCAGGTTGAGCGCCTCGGTGGCGTTCTTGGTGAAGACGACCTCGTTGCGCGAGGGCGCGTTGAGGAAGCGCGCGACCTTGTCCCGCGCCTCCTCGTAGGCCTCGGTGGACTCCGCCCCCAGCTGGTGCATGGCCCGCGCGATGTTCGCGTTGTGCCGCTCGAGGTGATCGACCATGGTGTCGATCACGACCTGCGGCTTCTGCGAGGTGTTCGCGCTGTCGAGGTAGACCAGGGGCGACCCGCCCGCGAGCGTGCGCTCGAGGATCGGGAAGTCCTTGCGGATGACCTCCAGCTCGGGAAGGAGTCCGCTCAGCCCGGAGGCCGAGCCTGTCGAGACCATCAGACCGACGCCTTCAGGAAGCGGTCGTAGCCGTTGGCCTCGAGCTCCTCGGCCAGCTCCGGCCCACCGGACTCGGCGACCTTGCCGGCCACGAACACGTGCACGTGGTCGGGCTGGATGTAGCGCAGGATCCGGGTGTAGTGCGTGATCAGCAGGACGCCCTTGCCGTCGCGCTCGCGGAACCGGTTGACGCCGTCGGAGACGACCTTGAGCGCGTCGATGTCGAGGCCGGAGTCGGTCTCGTCGAGGATCGCGACCTTCGGGTCGAGCAGGTCGAGCTGGGCGATCTCGTGGCGCTTCTTCTCACCGCCGGAGAAGCCCTCGTTGACCGAGCGCTGCGAGAACGTGCTGTCGAGGTTCATCTGGTCCAGGGCGCCGTTGACGTCCTTGACCCAGGTGCGCAGCTTGGGCGCCTCACCGTCGATGGCGGTCTTGGCGGTGCGCAGGAAGTTCGCGACGGAGACGCCGGGGACCTCCACGGGGTACTGCATCGCCAGGAAGAGCCCGGCGCGCGCCCGCTCGTCGACCGTCATCTCCAGCACGTCCTCGCCGTCGAGGGTGACCGTGCCGCCGGTGATCTCGTAGCGGGGGTGGCCGGCGATGGAGTAGGCCAGGGTGGACTTGCCCGAGCCGTTGGGGCCCATGATCGCGTGCGTCTCGCCGTCGCCGATCGTCAGCGTGACGCCCTTGAGGATCTCCTTGGGGCCGTCCTCGGTCTGGACCTGGACGTGCAGGTCCTTGATCTCCAGGGTGCTCATGCGGGGGTGACTCCGTTCAGGGTGGTGTCGACGTCGACGTACACCCAGTCAGTGCCGTCGTCGCTTCGAATTTCAGTCGGGAAGGTGGCGACCGGCTCGGTCGCCGGGAAGGTCGTCGGCTTGCCGGTGCGCAGGTCGAAGGTCGAGCCGTGCAGCCAGCACTCGATCGTGCAGTCGGCGACCTCGCCCTCGCTCAGCGAGACGGCGGCGTGCGAGCAGAGGTCCTGCAGCGCGTAGACGTCGTCGCCGTCGCGGGCGATCGCCACGTCGTAGCGGTCGACGGTGACGGCCAGTGCCTCGTCGGCCGGTACGTCGCCCAGGGCACAGGCGCGCTCGAAGGTCATGCTCCCTCCACGGCGGCGGCGTCCTTGAGCACGTTCTTGGCGAGCTCCGCCTCGACCGTCTCGAGAAGCTTGTCCTCGATGGAGGGGATGCCGACCTTGCGGATCAGGTCGTTGAAGAAGCCGTGCACCACCAGGCGCTGCGCCTCCTTCTCCGAGATGCCGCGCGAGCGCAGGTAGAACAGCTGCTCGTCGTCGAAGCGGGCCGTCGCCGACGCGTGCCCGGCTCCCTCGATCTCCCCCGTCTCGATCTCGAGGTTGGGGACCGAGTCGGCCTGGCAGCCGTCGGTGAGCACGAGGTTGCGGTTCTCCTCGTAGGTCTCGATGCCCTCGGCGACCTTGCGGATCAGCACGTTGCCGATCCACACGGTGTGTGCGCCCTGGCCCTGCAGCGCGCCCTTGTAGACCACGTTGCTCTTGGTCTTGGGCGCGTTGTGGTCGGCGAAGAGGCGGTGCTCCAGGTGCTGGCCCTCGTCGGCGAAGTAGAGGCCGAGCAGCTCGGCCTCGCCGCCGGGGCCGGCGTACTCGACGTTGGCGTGCATCCGCACCAGGTCGCCGCCGAAGGAGATCGAGGTGTGCTTGACCGAGGCGTCGCGGCCGACCCGGATCGCGTCGCGGCCCAGGTGGACGGCGTCGTCGGCCCAGTCCTGCAGGCTCAGCACGTTGACCTTGGCGCCGTCGCCGACCAGGAAGGTGGAGATGGCGGAGTAGCGCGCCGACCCGGTGTGCACGAGGACGATGGTGACCTCGGCGTGCGCACCGATCCGGTAGAGCAGGCGGCCCCAGACCAGGTCCTCGACCGTCTCGCCGGTGAGCCGGATGACGACCGGCTCGGCGACGACGGTCTCGGCCGGGACGTCGAGCAACAGCGCACCGCCCGCGTTGGCCGCGGCCAGGGCGGCCGGGCGCTCGTTGGGACCGAGCTCGCCGAGGGCGACGGCCTCGTCGGCCGAGACCTCAGTGAGCGTGACGCCCTCGGGCAGCGTGGTCTCCCGGGTCAGCGCGGCCGTGGAGGCCGCGCCGTCGAGGATGCCGCGCAGGCGCTTGATCGGCGTGAACCGCCAGACCTCCTCGCGCCCGGTGGGCACGGGGTGGTCGGCCAGGTCGTACGACGCGGGCGGGTTGAGGTGGCTCTCGATGCGGGCGTCGCCCATCTCGAGAGCCTCGGCGACGGCCGTCATCCGACAGCACCCTCCATCTGCAGCTCGATCAGTCGGTTCAGCTCCAGGGCGTACTCCATCGGCAGCTCCTTGGCGATCGGCTCGACGAAGCCGCGCACGATCATCGCCATCGCCTCGTCCTCGGCCATGCCGCGCGACATCAGGTAGAAGAGCTGGTCGTCGGAGACCTTCGAGACGGACGCCTCGTGGCCCATGGACACGTCGTCCTCGCGGATGTCGACGTAGGGGTAGGTGTCGGAGCGGCTGACCTGGTCGACCAGCAGCGCGTCGCACAGCACGTTGGACTTCGAGCCGTGCGCGCCCTCGTTGACCTGGATCAGCCCGCGGTACGACGTACGCCCACCGCCGCGCGCGACCGACTTGCTCAGGATGCTGGAGGAGGTGTGCGGCGCTGCGTGCACCATCTTGGCGCCGGCGTCCTGGTGCTGGCCCTCGCCCGCGAAGGCGATCGACAGCGTCTCGCCCTTGGCGTGCTCGCCCATGAGGTAGACGGCGGGGTACTTCATCGTGACCTTGGAGCCGATGTTGCCGTCGACCCACTCCATCGTCGCGCCGGCCTCGCAGACCGCGCGCTTGGTGACGAGGTTGTAGACGTTGTTCGACCAGTTCTGGATGGTCGTGTAGCGGCAGCGGCCGCCCTTCTTCACGATGATCTCCACGACCGCGGAGTGCAGCGAGTCGGAGGAGTAGATCGGCGCGGTGCAGCCCTCGACGTAGTGCACGTAGGCGTCCTCGTCGACGATGATCAGCGTCCGCTCGAACTGGCCCATGTTCTCGGTGTTGATCCGGAAGTAGGCCTGCAGCGGGATGTCGACGTGCACGCCCTTGGGGACGTAGATGAACGAGCCGCCGGACCAGACCGCGGAGTTGAGCGCGGAGAACTTGTTGTCGCCGACCGGGATGACGGTGCCGAAGTACTCCTTGAAGAGGTCCTCGTGCTCCTTCAGCGCGGTGTCGGTGTCGAGGAAGATGACGCCCTGCTCCTCCAGGTCCTCCCGGATCTGGTGGTAGACGACCTCGGACTCGTACTGCGCGGCGACACCGGCGACCAGGCGCTGCTTCTCCGCCTCCGGGATGCCGAGCTTGTCGTAGGTGTTCTTGATGTCCTCCGGCAGGTCCTCCCAGCTCTGGGCCTGCTTCTCGGTGGAGCGCACGAAGTACTTGATGTTGTCGAAGTCGATGCCTCCCAGGTCCGAGCCCCAGGTGGGCATCGGCTTCCGGTCGAACAGCTTCAGGCCCTTGAGGCGCAGGTCGAGCATCCAGCCCGGCTCGCTCTTCTTGCCCGAGATGTCGCGCACGACGTCCTCGTTGAGGCCGCGCTTGGCGTCGGCACCGACGTCGTTCTTGTCGGACCAGCCGAACTCGTAGCGACCGATCCCCTTGAGCTCGGGGTTCAGCTCCTCGATGGAGGTCATGAGACCTGCTCCTTCTTCTTGTTGGTCGAGCCTGTCGAGGCCGGGATGCACGTGGTGCACACGCCGTCACCGTGGGCGATGGTGGCCAGCCGCTGCACGTGCGTGCCGAGGACCCGGCTGATCGCCTCGGTCTCGGCCTCGCACAGCTGGGGGAACTCGTGGGCGACGTGGGAGACCGGGCAGTGCTGCTGGCACAGCTGCTCCCCCACGACCGGCAGCTCGCGCACGGCTGCCGCATAGCCCTCGTCCGAGAAGACCTTCGCCAGCACCTCGGCCGGCGAGGCCTCGGGATGGGCGGCCCGGACCTCCGGGAACCGCTTCTCGATGAACGCCGCGCGCCGCTCCGCGAACGCCTTGACCGCCTCCGGACCGCCGGTCTCGGCGAGGAAGCGCAGCGCCTCGGTGGCGAGGTCGTCGTACTGCTGGTCGAAGGAGTCGCGGCCACGCTCGGTGAGCACGAACACCTTCGCCGGGCGTCCGCGTCCGCGCGAGCCCACCGGACGGGGGTCCCGGGCATCGACGGCACCGTCGGCCAGCAGCTGGTCGAGGTGGCGTCGTACGGCGGCCGGGGTCAGCTCGAGGCGCTCGGCGAGCGCCGCGGCGGTGGACGGCCCGTTGACCAGGATCGACCGCACGACGCGCTGGCGCGTCGGCTGGTCGTGCTCGGTCGGGATTTCCACAACATCAGTGTGCCGATATTGCCGGGGCCCCTTCAAGCAAGGTCACCCTAAGGTGCCGGCGCCGGGCGCTGGGAGCGCAGCCAGGCGAGCCCGGCGAAGGGCAGCACGAGCGGCAGGAAGGCGTAGCCCTGACCGAAGTGGGACCACACCGTCTTGTCGTGGAACAGGCCGGTGTCGAGATAGCTCCAGGTGCCCACGCCGAGCACGCCGACGAGCTCCACCGACACCGCGGCGAGGGCCACCCGCCAGCCGGTGCGCCCGCCGACGAGCAGGCAGGTCGTGGCCACCAGGTAGATCACGGCGGCCACCAGGGAGAGCCAGTAGGGCAGCTTGCCGGCGTCGTCCCCGAGCTGGACCGCCGACCGACCCGTCGCGGCGACGGCGAACACGCCGTAGACGAACACCAGGGCGCGGCCCCAGCCCGTCGAGAGCTCCTCAGCCACGGGTGCCTCCCCAGATGTCCCACAGGCGCAGCTCCAGGCCCGCGACGGTCGCGACGCCGAGGAGCAGGATCGTCGTACCGACCCGGGAGCGCTCGGCGAGGGAGAAGAACGCCGCGACGACCGGGATCAGCGCCACCGTGACCAGGTAGCTGACGAAGACGCCGCCCTCGATGTCGCGCTCGGTGCGGGCCAGCGCGACACAGCCGCCGACCAGCTGGGCCAGCGCCGCGAGCTGCAGCACGCCGAGGCCGACGAAGTGCGCGTCCTGGGCGGATCGGTCGCGGACCAGGTCCACGACGAGGACGACCGCGACCACGCCCGCCATGGCGAGGATCACGCCGTAGGTCCAAGCAGTCACGGCCGCCAGCGTAGAGCGCGGAGGCTGGTCCTACACTCGCCGGGTGCCTGTTGCTGGTCCTGCCGTGCTCGTCGACGGCCTGGTGATGCGGTACGACGACCGCACCGCCGTCGACGGCCTCTCCTTCGAGGTGGAGCCGCACACCATCACCGCCGTGCTCGGACCCAACGGCGCCGGCAAGACCACCACCCTGGAGACCTGCGAGGGCTACCGCCGCGCGCAGGCCGGCACGGTGCGGGTGCTCGGGCTCGACCCGGTCCGCCAGCGCTCGGCGCTGCTCCCCCGGATCGGCGTCATGCTGCAGTCCGGCGGCGCCTGGAGCGGGGCGCGCGCCGACGAGATGCTGCGGCACTTCGCCAAGCTGCACGCCCACCCGCTGCCGATCGACCTGCTCATGGAGCGGCTGGCGCTGCACGAGTGCGGCCGGACGCCGTACCGGCGGCTGTCGGGTGGTCAGCAGCAACGGCTCGGCCTCGCGCTGGCTCTGGTCGGGCGCCCGGAGCTGGTGTTCGTCGACGAGCCGACCGCGGGCCTGGACCCGCAGATCCGCCGCGGCGTGTGGGACCTGCTGGAGGAGCTGCGCGCCGACGGGGTGACCGTGGTGCTGACCACGCACTACCTGGAGGAGGCCGAGCGGCTCGCCGACAAGGTGCACATCCTCGACCGGGGCCGGCTCGTGGCGAGCGGCACGCCGCTGGAGCTCACCCGCGGCGGCACCGTCGCCACGATCCGGCTCGTCGTCACCCAGCCGTTCCCCGAGGGCGCGCCCGAGGCGCTGGCCCGGGCCCTGGGTGACGGCACCGAGCTGAGCGTGCTCGACCCGCTGAGCCTGCAGGTCTCCGGGCCCGCCGACGGCACCACGCTCGCGACGGTGGCCGCCTGGTGCGCCGACCACGACGTGCTGCCCGAGTCGCTGTCGCTGGGCCAGCGCAACCTCGAGGACGTCTTCCTCGAGCTCACCGGCCGGGAGGACTTCTCGTGACCACCCCCGGCAGTGGCACCTTCGCCCCCGCTCCCGGCGGCGCGCCCGTCCTGCGTCAGCTGCTGACCCAGGCCGGGATGGAGGCGCGGCTGATGCTGCGCAACGGCGAGCAGCTGCTCATCGCCGTCGTCATCCCGGTCATCGTGCTCGTCGGCGCGGTGCGTGGCGCGGAGCGGGTCGGCCTGTCCCTGGACGGGCGGCCGATCGACGTGCTGACGCCCGGCGTCCTGGCCCTCGCCGTGATGTCCACCGCGTTCACCTCGCTCGCGATCGCCACCGGCTTCGAGCGCCGCTACGGCGTCCTGAAGCGCCTCGGCACCGCTCCCCTGTCCCGCACGACCCTGCTCGGCGGCAAGGTCGCCGCCCTGCTGGTGGTCGAGGTCATCCAGTTCGTCGTCATCGGCGGGGTCGGCCTCGCACTCGGCTGGGAAGGCCCGTCGGGTGTCGCCGGCGTGCTCGCCGTCGTCCTCACCGCGCTCCTCGGCACCGCCGCCTTCGCCTCCCTCGGCATGCTGCTGGCGGGCTCGCTGCGCGCCGAGGCCACCCTCGCGGTCGCCAACCTCGTCTACCTGCTGCTGCTCGCCGGCGGCGCGGTGATCCTTCCCGCCAGCGCGTACGGCGGCCTCGGGGACCTCGTGCGCTGGCTTCCCTCCGGGGCGCTCGGCGAGGCGATGCGCACCGCCTGCGACGGCGCCCTCGCCGCCCGCGACCTGCTCGTCCTGCTCCTCTGGGCCGGGATCGGCTCCGCCCTGACCGCCCGAACCTTCCAGTGGGAGTGAACGTGACCACCTCGACCCGCGACCGACTCGCCAGTCTCCGGCAGGCCCTGGGCGACCGCCTCGTCCCGCTCGCCTGGGCCAACCTGGTCGCGAACATCGGCATCGCCGTCACCGGCGGCGCGGTCCGGCTCACCGACTCCGGGCTCGGCTGCCCGACCTGGCCCAAGTGCACCGACTCGTCGTACCTGCCTCATGGGGCGCTGGGCGTCCACGGCGCGATCGAGTTCGGCAACCGGATGCTGACCTACGTGCTCGTCGTGATCGCGGTGGCCTGCTGGGTCGCGGCCCGCGAGCGCGCGGCGGAGCACCCGCTCGCCGTACGGCTGGCGACGATCGTGGCGCTGGGCATCCCCGGCCAAGCGGTGGTCGGCGGCATCACCGTGCTCACCGACCTGAACCCGTGGATCGTGTCGATCCACCTGCTGCTCTCGATGGCCCTCGTCGGCGTCTGCGTCCTCCTGCTCGACCACCTGCGCGGGCCCACCCGCGCCTCCGCGCCGCTCCCCCTGCGCCGCGCCGGCATCGCGCTGTTCGCCGTCGGCTGGGTGGTGCTCTACCTGGGCACCGTCGTCACCGGCTCCGGCCCGCACTCCGGCGACCTGGAGTCCAAGCGCACCGGGCTCGACCCCCAGGTCATGTCGCACGTGCACGCCTGGGCGGTCTACGCCCTCGTCGCGCTCACCCTCGCCGTGCTCTGGAGGGCCCGCCGGCTGGGCCTGCTGACCCTCTACCGCGCCGCCCGGCTGCTGCTCGTCGTCGAGCTGCTGCAGGGCACGATCGGCTTCTGGCAGTACCTCACCGACCTGCCCGAGCTGCTCGTCGGCTTCCACATGCTCGGCGCCGGCACGACCTCCGCCGCGATCACCTGGGTCCTGCTCGCCACCCGCCCCCGCCGCGCCTGACGGAGACTCGCGTCGGAGCCGCGGGGGCGGCGAGCGCGGGACGGCGCCGGCCCGGAGCCGGAGGGAGCGACGAAGGAGCGACCGGAGGCGCAGGGAGGCGCTGTTCCGCGTGCCGTCGGTCTTGCCGCCAGGCGGAGGCGAGCCCTACGCCACTCGACTGCGTGCGCGGCAGCGCGGCGCGAGGCACGAGCGACGCGCTCGCGCGATCAGTGCAGCAGCGGGTCGATGGCGACTGCGACGAAGAGCAGGCTCAGGTAGAGGTTCGAGGAGTGGAACAGCCGCATCGGCTGGAGCACGCTCAGCTCCTCGGTGGTGCGCGCCCGGCGGTGCAGGCCGTGCGCCTGGACCAGGAAGACCGCGCCGAGGACGCCGGCGACGATCGGGTAGAGCGGACCGGTGTCGGCCACCGGCCACAGCACCAGCGACGTGGCGACCATGACCCAGCTGTAGACCACGATCTGGAAGGCGACCGAACGGGCCGGCTTCACCACCGGCAGCATCGGTACGTCGACCTGGGCGTAGTCCTCGCGGTAGCGCAGCGCCAGGGCCCAGGTGTGCGGCGGCGTCCAGAAGAAGACGACCAGGAAGAGCACGACCGGCACCCACGACAGCTCGCCGGTCACGGCGGTCCACCCGATCAGGGCCGGGAAGCAGCCGGCGATGCCGCCCCAGACGATGTTCTGGGTGGTGCGGCGCTTGAGCAGCATCGTGTAGACGAACACGTAGAACGCGTTGGCGCTGACCGACAGGACCGCCGAGAGCGGGTTGACCCAGAGCGCCAGGATCACCGTCGAGAGCACGCCGAGCACGACGCCGAAGACCAGGGCAGCGCCCGGCGTCACGATGTGGCGCGGCAGCGCACGGCGACGGGTACGACGCATCTGCTCGTCGATGTCGCGGTCGTAGACGCAGTTGAAGACCGAGGCCGAGCCGGCGGACAGCGTGCCGCCGACGACGGTGGCCACGACGAGACCCAGCGCGGGGACGCCGCGGGCGGCGAAGAACATCACCGGCACGGTCGTCAGCAGCAGGAGCTCGATGACCCGCGGCTTGGTCAGGCCGACGTACGCCATGACGACGTCGCGGAAGGTGGCCTTCGGGTCTCCTGCGTCGTCGGCGACCAGCTCGGGGCTGGTGGGATCGACGTACGTCACGACAGGTTGTCCTCGTGGGGCAGGGGCTCGAAGGCTGGGATCGGAGCAGGGACGAGTGTATCCCGAGCGGTCCGTGCTCGCCGCACCCAGCCGATGTCAGGTGTGCCACGAGGCTGAGTAGGCTCGGAACCATGATCCCGGACCTCGAGTGGACCGACCTCGACCGCAAGGCCGTCGACACCGCCCGCGTGCTGGCCATGGACGCCGTGCAGAAGGTGGGCAACGGCCACCCCGGCACCGCGATGAGCCTGGCTCCGGCGGCGTACCTGCTGTTCCAGAAGGTCATGCGGCACGACCCCGCCGACCCGAGCTGGATGCCCCGCGACCGCTTCGTGCTGAGCGCCGGGCACAGCTCGATCACGCTCTACACCCAGCTCTACCTCGGCGGCTTCGGCCTGGAGCTCGCCGACCTGGAGAGCCTGCGCACCTGGGGCTCGAAGACCCCGGGCCACCCCGAGCACGGCCACACCGCGGGCGTCGAGGTCACCACCGGCCCGCTCGGCCAGGGCGTCGGCAACGCGGTCGGCATGGCGATGGCCGCGCGCCGGGAGAAGGGCCTGCTCGACCCGAAGGCCGGCGACGGCCCCTCGCTCTTCGACCACCACGTCTACGTGATCGCCTCCGACGGCGACCTGGAGGAGGGCGTCAGCAGCGAGGCCTCCTCGATCGCCGGCACCCAGGAGCTCGGCAACCTCACCGTCATCTACGACGCCAACCGGATCTCCATCGAGGGCGACACCCACATCGCCTTCAACGAGGACGTCGCGAAGCGCTACGAGGCCTACGGCTGGCACGTGCAGACGGTCGACTGGACCGGCACCGACCACAACGACCTCGCCAACTACACCGAGGACGTCCCGGCGCTCTACGACGCCGTCAAGGCCGCCGACGAGGTCACCGACAAGCCGTCCCTGATCGTGCTGAAGACGGTCATCGCCTGGCCCGCCCCGAGTGCGCAGAACACCGAGGCCGCGCACGGCTCGGCGCTCGGCGAGGACGAGGTCGCCGCCACCAAGGAGGTCCTCGGCTTCGACCCCGCGAAGAGCTTCGAGGTCCCCGCCGACGTGCTCGAGCACACCCGCGGCCTGGTCGAGCGTGGCAAGGCCTGGGCGGCCGAGTGGGACGAGCAGTACGACGCGTGGGCCGCCGACAACCCGGAGCAGGCCGCGATCCTGGCCCGGATGCGCACCCGCGCCCTGCCCGACGGGATCGAGGACGCCCTGCCGGTGTTCGACGCCGACGCCAAGGGGGTGGCCACCCGTGCTGCCTCCGGCAAGGTGATCAACGCCATCGCGCCGGTGTTCCCGGAGCTGTGGGGCGGCTCGGCCGACCTCGCCGGCTCCAACAACACCACCATCAAGGACGCGAAGTCCTTCCTGCCGGTCGACCGCGGCGTCGAGGAGTGGCAGGCCGACCCCTACCAGGGCCGCGTGCTGCACTTCGGCATCCGCGAGCACGGCATGGGCGCGATCATGAACGGCATCGCCGTCCACGGCGGCACCCGCGTCTTCGGCGGCACCTTCCTCACCTTCTCCGACTACATGCGCGGCGCGGTGCGGGTGGCCTCGCTCATGCAGGCGCCGGTCATCTACGTGTGGACCCACGACTCCATCGGCCTCGGCGAGGACGGGCCCACCCACCAGCCGATCGAGCACCTCTGGGCGCTGCGCGGCATCCCCGGTCTCGACGTGATCCGCCCGGCCGACGCCAACGAGACCTCTGCCGCCTGGCTCCAGGTGCTGCGCCACACCGACCGGCCCGCCGGCCTGGTCCTGAGCCGCCAGAACGTCCCGACGTTCCCGCGCGGCACCGAGGGCTTCGCCACCACCGAGGACGTCGCCAAGGGCGGCTACGTGCTGCTCGACGCCGAGGGCGGCCAGCCCGACGTGGTCCTGCTCGCCACCGGGTCCGAGGTCCAGCTCGCCGTCACCGCACGCGAGCAGCTCGCGGCCGAGGGCGTCCAGGCGCGCGTGGTCTCGCTCCCCTGCCTGGAGTGGTTCGAGGCGCAGACCCAGGCCTACCGCGACAGCGTGATCCCGCCGACCGTCAAGGCGCGGGTCTCCGTCGAGGCCGGCATCAAGCAGGGCTGGCGGGAGTACGTCGGCGACGCCGGCCGGATCATCAGCATCGACCACTACGGCGCGAGCGCCGACGCGGCCACCCTGTTCCGCGAGTTCGGCTTCACGCCCGAGGCGGTCGCCCAGGCCGCCCGGGAGAGCATCGCCGCCGCGGCGCTGGACTGATCCGGCGCCGTACCCACGCACGACGAGCACGAGGAGGAAACATGTCCGATCGACTGAAGGCCCTCGCTGACGCAGGGGTCTCCATCTGGCTCGATGACCTGTCCCGCGAGCGCATCGAGACCGGCAACCTGGCCGAGCTCGTCGAGAGCTCGTCGGTGGTCGGCGTCACCACCAACCCGACGATCTTCGCCGGGGCCATCGCCGACGGCGAGCGCTACGACGAGCAGGTCCGCGGCCTCGTCGCCGACGGCGCGTCCGTCGACGAGGTGATCTTCGCGCTCACCACCGACGACGTCCGCAACGCCTGCGACGTGCTGAAGCCGGTGGCCGAGCGCACCGCCGACGACGGCCGCGTCTCCATCGAGGTGGAGCCCACCCTGGCCAACGACACCGAGGCGACCATCGCCTCGGCGAAGGCGCTGTGGGAGGCCGTCGACCGGCCGAACGCGCTGATCAAGATCCCCGCCACGCTGGAGGGCCTGCCCGCCATCACCGAGGTGATCGCGGCCGGCATCAGCGTCAACGTGACCCTGATCTTCTCCGTCGAGCGCTACCGCGCCGTGATGGACGCCTACCTCGCCGGCCTGGAGAAGGCGAAGGACGCGGGCATCGACCTGGCGACCATCCGCTCGGTCGCCTCCTTCTTCGTCTCCCGGGTGGACACCGAGATCGACGCCCGCCTCGACAAGATCGGCTCCGAGGAGGCGCTGGGGCTGCGCGGCAAGGCCGCCGTCGCCAACGCCCGCCTGGCCTACGCCGCCTTCCAGGAGGTGCTCGCCACCGAGCGGTGGCAGGCGCTCGCCACGGCCGGCGCGAACGCGCAGCGGCCGCTGTGGGCCTCGACCGGCGTGAAGAACCCGGACTACTCCGACACCCTCTACGTCGCCGACCTGGTCGTGGCCGACACGGTCAACACCATGCCGGAGAAGACCCTCCAGGCCTTCGCCGACCACGGCGAGGTCACCGGGGACCAGGTCACCGGCAAGGGCGCCGAGGCACAGGAGGTGTTCGACCGGCTGGTCGCCGCCGGCATCGACCTCGACGACGTCTTCCTCACCCTGGAGACCGAGGGCGTCGACAAGTTCAAGGCCTCGTGGACCGAGCTGACCGAGACCGTCGAGACGCAGATGGCGAAGGCCAAGGGCTGATCCCGTGGGTGCGGCTCCCGTCGACCCCCGCTCCACCGCCGCCTGGGCGAGCCTGACCCGGCTCGCCGACGGCTTCGCCCCCGACCTGCGCCGTTGGTTCGCCGACGACGCCGCGCGCGCCGAATGGCTCACGCACACCGCCGGCGACCTCCGGGTCGACCTGTCGAAGAACCTCCTCGACGAGGAGGTGCTCGCCGCGCTGCTCGCGCTCGCGGCCGAGGTCGGCCTGGAGGCCCGTCGGGACGCGATGTTCCGTGGTGACCACATCAACGTCACCGAGGACCGCGCCGTCCTGCACACCGCCCTGCGCCAGCCCGCCGAGGCCGACCTGGAGGTCGGCGGGCACGACGTGGTCGACGACGTCCACGACGTGCTGCGGCGGGTCTATGCCTTCGCCGAGGACGTCCGCTCCGGCGCCTGGACCGGCGTCACCGGGGAGCGGATCCGTACGGTCGTCAACATCGGTATCGGCGGCTCCGACCTCGGTCCGGTGATGGCCTACGAAGCGCTGAAGCCGTACGTCCAGGACGGCCTCGAGTGCCGCTTCATCAGCAACATCGACCCGACCGACGCGGCCCAGACGCTCGCCGGCCTCGACCCCGCGAGCACACTGTTCATCGTCTCCAGCAAGACGTTCGGCACCCTGGAGACGCTGACCAACGCGCGGTTGTGCCGTTCCTGGCTCCTCGACGGGCTCGGTACGACGAGCGACGACGCCGTCGCGAAGCACTTCGTCGCCGTCTCCACGGCGCTCGACAAGGTCGAGGACTTCGGCATCGACCCGGCCAACGCCTTCGGCTTCTGGGACTGGGTCGGCGGGCGCTACTCCGTCGACTCGGCCATCGGCACCTCGCTGGTCGTGGCGATCGGGCCAGAGCGGTTCGAGGAGTTCCTCGCGGGCTTCCACGCCGTCGACGAGCACTTCCAGCGCTCCCCGCTGGCCGAGAACGTCCCGGTCCTGATGGGCCTGCTCAACGTCTGGTACGCCAACTTCCTCGGCGCCCAGACCCACGCCGTGCTGCCGTACGCGCAGCTGCTGCACCGCTTCCCGGCGTACCTCCAGCAGCTGACGATGGAGTCCAACGGCAAGAGCGTGCGCTGGGACGGCACCCCGGTCACCACCGACACCGGTGAGGTGTTCTGGGGCGAGCCGGGCACCAACGGCCAGCACGCGTTCTACCAGCTCATCCACCAGGGCACCCGGCTGGTGCCCGCGGACTTCATCGCGTTCGCGACCCCGGCGTACCCGTTGGCCGACGGCGACAACGATGTCCACGACCTGCTGCTGGCCAACTTCTTCGCCCAGACCAAGGCGCTCGCCTTCGGCAAGACCGCCGAAGAGGTGCGTGCCGAGGGCACGGACGAGGCGATCGTGCCGGCCCGGGTGTTCAGCGGCAACCGCCCGACCACCTCGATCCTGGCGCCCGCGCTGACACCGTCGGTGCTCGGCCAGCTGATCGCGCTCTACGAGCACATCACCTTCACCCAGGGCGTCGTCTGGGGCATCGACAGCTTCGACCAGTGGGGGGTCGAGCTCGGCAAGCAGCTCGCGCTGCAGATCGCGCCGGCGCTGTCCGGCGACGAGGCCGTGCTGTCCGAGCAGGACTCCTCCACCCAGTCACTGATCCGCTACTACCGGGAGAAACGCGCACGATGACCTCCGACCGACCTGCTCCCCTCGTCGAGGTCCATCCCGACGCCGCCACCCTCGCCACCGCCGTCGCCGGCGAGCTGCTGAACCGGATCGCCGACGCCCAGGCGGCCGGCCACATCCCCGACATCGGGCTGACCGGCGGCACCATCGCCGAGGCGATCCACCGCGAGGTCGCCCGGCTCGCCGACGACTCCGGCGTCGACTGGGGCGCCGTGCAGTTCTACTTCGGCGACGAGCGCTTCGTCCCGGCCGACTCCCCCGAGCGCAACGTCGGCCAGGCCAAGGCCGCCTTCCTCGACGAGGTCGGCGCGCGGCGGGTGCACGAGGTGCCGTCCTCCGACGACGCGGGGTCCGCGGAGGAGGCTGCGTCGTCGTACGCCGCCACGGTGCGCTCGACCGGCAGCGGCGACTTCGACGTCCTGATGCTCGGCGTGGGCCCGGACGGGCACATCGCCTCGCTGTTCCCCGGCCACCCCGGGCTGGACGCGGTCGACGAGATCGCGATCGCGGTCCACGACTCCCCCAAGCCGCCGCCGGACCGGGTCAGCCTGACCTTCGAGGCCCTCAACCGCGCCCAGGCGGTGTGGTTCCTGGTCAGCGGCTCCGGGAAGGCCGAGGCGGTCCGGCGCGGCCTGGCCGAGCTCGCCGGTGCCGACGAGGCCGGGGCGCTCCGCGAGACGCCCGCGCGCGGGGTGCGTGGCATCGCCGAGACGGTCTGGTTCCTCGACTCCGAGGCCGCGTCCCTCCTGTGACTCGGTGCGCTCAGGTCACCTGAGCGTCCACTTCCTATCCACAGGCTGCTGCTTCGGCGCGCCTGTCCACAGGCGCCGCCGCGCACCCTGCCGCGCTGTCGGGCCGACGCCGAGGATCGGTCGGCATGACACCTCTTCGCCTCCTCGTCCGCGGCGTGCTCGCCGCGCTCGTCCTGCTCACCCTGGTCGGTCTCCCGCTCGCGCCGGCGCGCGCCGAGCGGATCGGTCCGGGACATCCCTCCTCGACCGGCTTCTCCGGCTACACGACCCGCGCCGGCCACGAGCTCGGCACCGCCCGGATCCCCGGCGGCCCACCCGGGATCTGCCTCGACACCGGCACCCGCCGCTGGCCCAGCCGGGCGGCGCGGCCGCGCCTCGCGACCGACCCCGTCATCGGCTACCTGCTCTCCACCCGGCTCGACGCCGCACGCCACGACGCGGTGCTCGCGGCGGCCCTCTGGTGGACCGTCGGCCACGCCCTCGGCCTCAACTCCCAGCCCGACGCCATGGCCAGCCGGCTCGCGGAGGTCCGTCGCGAGAGCCCCGCCGTGCACGCCCGGATCGTCCGTGCGTCCCGCGCCCTGCTCGTCGACGCCGGCCGCCACGCGCCCCCGGCCACGGGCTACTCCCCCGGCCGTCCCACACTCGCCACGGAGGGTCCCTCCGGCACCCTCTCCGGCCTCGGCCTGCGCTCGGCCCGGGGCGCGTGGGTGCCGGGCGTCCTCGTCCGGGTGACCCTGAGTGGCGCGACCTTCGCCGACGGCTCCACGTCCCGCCACCTGCGCAGCGGTGACAAGGCCGTCCCGGCGCTGTCCTGGCGGCGCTCCGGAGGCGGCGCGGTCGCCGTCCGGGTCCGCTACGAGCAGGTCCCCGAGCACCGCTACCAGCGCTACGTCCTCGGCGCCCGCTACCAGCGGGTCGCCGCCTCCGCCGGTCACCGCACGCTCACCACCTCCGCCACGACGCCGGCCCTGCGCACCCCGCGGCTCACCACCCGGGTCAACCGTCAGCGCGCCCTCGTCGGCGACACCCTGGAGGACGCGGTGACCGTGAGCGGCACCGGCGGCACGCCGTTGCGTGGCGAGTGGCTGCTGCTCGGGCCGGTCACCCCCGACCGGCGTCAGCAGTGCGGAGCCCTGCGGTGGTCGGGTGCGGCGGTCGCCGGCCGAGGGACCTTCGGGGTCGTCGGTGACGGCACCGTGCGCGTCGGGCGCACCCGGCTCGAGCGGGCCGGCTGCTACACCTACCGCGAGCGCCTGCTCCCCTCCGCCCGCACCTCCGGCACGGCATGGACCGCCCCCGGCATCCCGGAGGAGACCGCGCTCGCCACCCTCACCACCCCGACGCTCCGCACCCGGGTCAACCGGCAACGGGCCCTTCCCGGCGACACCCTCGTCGACGCCGTCACGGTCACCGGCACCCAGGCCGTCCCGCTCACCGGCGAGTGGCAGCTGCTCGGCCCCGTCGCGCCCGTCCACGGCCAGTGCGGCGGCGCGAGCTGGACCGGTGCCCCGGTGCTCGCCCAGGGCACCTTCGCCGTCTCCGGCGACGGCACCGTCCAGGTCGGCGGCACCCGGGTGCCGCGGGCCGGCTGCTTCACCTACCGCGAGCGGCTCCGGCCCTCGTCGCGCAGCACCGGTGCGCCGTGGACCGCGGCCGGGCTGGCCGAGGAGACCACCCTCGTCACCCTCGTCACCCCGCGCCTCGCCACCCGGGTCGACCGGCAGCGCTCGCTGGTCGGCGACACCCTCACCGACGCGGTCACCGTCACCGGCACCCAGGGCGTGCCCCACACCGGTGACTGGCTCCTGCTCGGTCCGGTCGCGCCGGACCGCGCACTGCGGTGCACCGGCGCCCGTTGGGCCGGTGCACCGGTCGCCGCCCACGGCACCTTCGCGGTGAGCCGCGACGGCACCGTGCGGGTCGGCCGGACCCGGCTGCGCCGGGGCGGCTGCTACACCTACCGCGAGCGTCTGCGCCCCTCCAGCCGCAGCACCGGCTCACCCTGGACCGCGGCCGGCCTCGCCGAGGAGACCTCGCTCGCCGGCCCCCGGCAGCCCGCCGTGCCCGGACACCCCTCCGTCGACACGGGCGGCGGCCGGAGCACCCCGTCCCGGGGCTCGGGGCGCACGGGGCAGGCGCGGGTCGTCGTACCGACGGCGGGGGTGGGCGCCACCCTCGAGTCCGTCGCCTTCCGCGGCGCCACCCTGCCCGCGCCCCACGAGCGTCGTCGCGCCGGGCTCTGGGACGGCAGCGTCCCGCTCTCGTCCTTGGTCGGCACCACGCTGCTCGCCGGGCACGTCTCGGACGACCACGACCGCCCCGGCGCCTTCCACGGTTTGCGCCGCGCCCGGGTCGGCCAGCGGGTCACCACCGTGGACGCGTCCGGCGCCGTCCGGCACTGGCGGATCGTCCGGGTCCGCGCCATCGACCGCCGCCACCTGCCCCGCAGCCTGTTCCTCCAGGGCATCGCACGCCGGCTGGTGCTGGTCACCTGCACCGACCGGGTCAGCCTCCCCGGCGGCGGCTTCCACTACCGCAAGAACCTCGTCGTCGAGGCGGTCCCCCAGTGACCGGCGTCCGTGGCACCGAGCGCGCGCCCCCTTTCTCCGCCGCACGGGTGGTGCGCGGGCCGTCGCCGAGGCTGCCGCGAGGCAGAGGCAGGACCTCCGCGAGGCAGCCGCGGCCGCGCCATCAACTCAGGCAGTCTTGCCGCCAGACCGAGGCAGGACCTACGAAGGACAACCGCGGCGCGGCAGCGCGGCGAGAGCCGCGCGGCCTGCAGCTTGCTGCCGACCGCCGCGGCGAAGCCGCGCTCGCGCCATCAGCTCAGAAGATGATCTCGCCGGACTTCCGCCGCGAGCGCAGCTGCTGGATCGCCTCGTCGAGGATGACCTCAGCCTCCTTGTCGGAGCGGCGCTCCTTCACGTAGGCCAGGTGCGTCTTGTACGGCTCGATCTTCGGCGCCGGCGGGGCGTTCTCCGAGTCGAGGCCTGCGGGCAGCCCGCACTTGGGGCAGTCCCAGGAGTCGGGCACGGCGGCCTCGACCGAGAAGGTGATCACCGAGCGGTGGCTGTTCGCGCAGAAGTACGTCACCGCCTGACGGGGGGCCGCCTCACCCCGCTCGGCCTCGCCCATCGGACCTGCACCGACGCGACTACCGCGGATCGCGTTCCCACCACCAGCCAACGGATTCTCTCCTCCAGCATCATGCGGCCCGAACGGGAGCGGGCCTGTCGCAGTCGATCAGTTCTGATAGGCGAGCAGCAGTCCGAGCGCGATGACGCACGCGAACCAGATGACGCCGATTCCGATGGTGAAGCGGTCGAGGTTGCGCTCTGCGATGGACGAACCACCGAGGGAGCTCGACACGCCGCCGCCGAACATGTCCGAGAGTCCGCCGCCGCGTCCCTTGTGCAGCAACACCAGGAGGATGAGCAGCAGGCTCGCGATCACGAGCAGGATGGTGAGAAGCGTCGACAACACGCGGGAATCCTACGTCAGGCCCGGTACTACGACAGCACCGGCATGTCGTAGAAGCGGCAGATTCCTCCGAATTCGTCCGCCTCCAGGCTCGCGCCACCCACCAGGGCGCCGTCGACGTCGGCCTTCGCCATGATGCCGGCGACGTTCGCGGCCTTGACCGAGCCGCCGTAGAGGACGCGGACGGAGTCGGCGGCCTCGTCACCGAAGGACTCGCGGATCTGGCCCCGGATCGCGGCGCAGACCTCCTGCGCGTCGTCGGGCGTGGCGACCTCGCCGGTGCCGATCGCCCAGACCGGCTCGTAGGCGATGACGAGCCCGGCGACCTGCTTCTTCGACAGGCCGGCGAGGGAGCCCTCGACCTGGGCCATCGTGTACGGCACGTGCTCACCGGCCTGGCGGACCTCGAGGCCCTCCCCGACGCAGACGATCGGGGTGATCTTCTCCCCCAGCGCGGCCTTGGCCTTGGCGTTGACGACCTCGTCGGTCTCGGCGTGGTACTGCCGGCGCTCGGAGTGGCCGACGACGACGTAGGAGCAGCCGAGCTTGGCGAGCATCGGCGCGGAGATCTCGCCGGTGTAGGCGCCGGAGGCGTGCGCGGAGACGTCCTGGGCGCCGTAGCGGATGGAGAGCCGGTCGCCGTCGACGAGCGTCTGCACGGAGCGGATGTCGGTGAACGGCGGGATGACCGCGACCTCCACCTTGCCGTAGTCGTGGCGCTTGTCGGAGAGCGTCCAGGCGAGCTTCTGGACCAGCACCACGGCCTCGGCGTGGTTGAGGTTCATCTTCCAGTTGCCCGCCATGAGCGGGGTGCGCCGCTGCCCGGGTGTGGAGCTTGTCGAGACCATCAGTCAGTCCTCCAGAACGGTGATGCCGGGCAGTTCCTTGCCCTCGAGGTACTCCAGGCTCGCGCCACCGCCGGTCGAGATGTGGCCGAACGCGGCCTCGTCGAACCCGAGGGTACGCACGGCGGCGGCCGAGTCGCCGCCACCGACCACGGACAGGCCGTCGACCTTCGTCAGCGCCTCGGCGACGGCACGGGTGCCCTCGGCGAAGGCGGCCTGCTCGAAGACGCCCATCGGGCCGTTCCAGAACACGGTCTTGGCATCGGCCAACGCGGCGGCGAAGGCGGCACCGGACTCGGGTCCGATGTCGAGGCCGAGGCTGTCGGCCGGGATCTCCGAGGCCGGTACGACGCGCGCCGAGCCCTCGTCGCCGAACGAGTCAGCCACCACGATGTCGGTGGGCAGCAGGATCTCGACACCGAGCTCCTTCGCGCGGGCCTGGTACGAGCGGACGGTGTCGAGCTGGTCCTCCTCGAGCAGGCTCTGGCCGACCTCGAGCCCGTCGGCCTTGAGGAAGGTGAAGACCATCCCGCCGCCGATGAGCAGCTTGTCGGCCTTGCCGAGCAGGTTGTCGATCACGCCGAGCTTGTCGGAGACCTTCGAGCCGCCGAGCACGACGACGTACGGCCGGGCCGGGTCGACCGTGAGCCGTCGCAGCACGTCGATCTCGGTGGCGACCAGCCCGCCCATGGCGTGCGGGAGGCGCTGCGCGACGTCGTAGACGCTGGCCTGCTTGCGGTGCACGACACCGAAGCCGTCGGAGACGAAGGCGTCGGCGAGCGCGGCGAGCTGGTCGGCGAAGGCGCCGCGCTCCGCGTCGTCCTTGCTGGTCTCACCGGCGTTGAACCGCACGTTCTCGAGCAGCGCGACCTGGCCGTCCTCCAGCGCGGCGACGGTCTCCTGGGCGGAGTCGCCGACGGTGTCGGTCGCGAAGGCCACCGGGGCGCCGAGCAGCTCGGCGAGCCGGGCGGCGACCGGGGCCAGGGAGTACGCCGGGTCCGGCTCCCCCTTCGGGCGGCCGAGGTGCGCCGTCACCACCACCCGGGCGCCCGCCTCGGCGAGGGCCCGGATGGTGGGGACGCTGGCGCGGATCCGGCCGTCGTCGGTGATGGTGGAGCCGTCGAGCGGCACGTTCAGGTCCGAGCGGACCAGGACGCGCTTGCCGCGGATGCTCTGCAGGAACTCGGGAGCGAGGCCGTTGTTGTCGGTCACAAGCGTCAGAGCGTAGCGCCGACGTAGGTGATCAGGTCGGCGAGGCGGTTGGAGTAGCCCCACTCGTTGTCGTACCAGCCCGCGACCTTGACCTGGTTGCCGATCACCTTGGTGAGCGGGGCGTCGAAGGTGCACGACGCCGGGCTGGTGACGATGTCGGAGGACACGATCGGATCGGTGGAGTAGACGAGGTAGCGCCCGTCGGCGGCGGCCTTGACGATCTCGTTGACCTCCTCGACCGAGGTCTCCCGCGAGGCCTCGAAGGACAGGTCGGTGAGCGAGCCGGTCGGGGTGGGCACGCGCAGGGCGTACCCGTCGAGCTTGCCCTTGAGCTCGGGCAGGACGAGACCGATCGCCTTCGCGGCGCCGGTGGAGGTCGGCACGATGTTGATCGCGGCGGCGCGGGCGCGGCGCAGGTCCTTGTGGATGTTGTCCTGGAGGTTCTGGTCGGCGGTGTAGGCGTGCACCGTCGTCATCAGGCCCTTGACGATGCCGAGGCCGTCGTTGAGGGCCTTGGCCATCGGGGCGAGGCAGTTGGTGGTGCACGAGGCGTTGGAGATGACCGTGTGGGTGGCCGGGTCGTAGGTCTCGTGGTTGACGCCCATCACGATCGTGACGTCCTCGTTGGAGGCGGGCGCGGAGATGATGACCTTCTTGGCGCCGCCGCCGTCGACGTGGGCGCGGGCCTTGGTGGCGTCGGTGAAGAACCCGGTGGACTCGACGACCACGTCCACGCCGAGGTCACCCCAGCCCAGGGCGGCCGGGTCGCGTTCGGCGAACGCCTTGATCTCGGTGCCGCCGACGATGATCGCGTCGTCGGTCGAGGTGACGTCGGTGCCGAGCGGGCCGAGGATGGAGTCGTACTTGAGGAGGTGCGCGAGGGTCGCGTTGTCGGTGAGGTCGTTGACACCGACGATCTCGATGTCTGCCCCACTGGCCTGCACTGCGCGGAAGAAGTTGCGGCCGATCCGGCCGAATCCGTTGATGCCTACGCGGACAGTCACCGTGGTTGCTCCTTATGTCGTCAGCTGAGGGTGGTGCCGAGTGACACAGATCATGCGTCCCTGACGACCCTAGTCGCGGCACCTGAGCCGGCGCCGCCCGTCGTCCGGGATGCGGCCCGGCAGGAGCTGGTACGACGAGCCACGAGGCTCAGCCCTCGGCGAGCATCTCCGGCGTGAGCGAGGCCTCGGTGTCGGGGACGCCGAGGTCCTCCGCGCGCTTGTCGGCCATCGCGAGCAGCCGGCGGATCCGGCCGGCGATGGCGTCCTTGGTGAGCACCGGCTCGTGCAGCTGGCCGAGCTCCTCGAGCGAGGCCTGCTTGTGCTGGAGGCGCAGCTCACCGGCCATCCGCAGGTGGTCGGGCACCTCCTCGCCGAGGATCTCCATGGCGCGCTCGACCCGCGCCCCGGCGGTGACCGCGGCGCGGGCGGAGCGGCGCAGGTTGGCGTCGTCGAAGTTCGCGAGCCGGTTGGCGGTGGCGCGGACCTCGCGCCGCATCCGCCGCTCCTCCCAGGCCATCAGCGTCTCGTGCGCGCCGAGCCGGGTGAGCAGCTGGCCGATCGCGTCGCCGTCACGGATGACGACCCGGTCGACGCCGCGGACCTCGCGGGCCTTGGCCTGGATGCCGAGCCGGCGGGCCACGCCGACGAGGGCGAGCGCGGCCTCGGAGCCGGGACAGGTGACCTCCAGCGAGGAGGAGCGGCCCGGCTCGGTGAGCGAGCCGTGGGCGAGGAAGGCGCCCCGCCAGGCGGCGACCGCGTCGCAGGCACCGCCGGAGACGACGGCGGGCGGCAGGCCGCGGACCGGGCGGCCGCGTTGGTCGAGCAGGCCGGTCTGGCGGGCCAGGGCCTCGCCGTCCTTGGCGACCCGGACGATGTAGCGGCTGCCCTTGCGCAGCCCGTTGCCCTGGACCATCACCACGTCGGAGGACTGGCCGTAGATCTCGGAGATGTCCTTGCGCAGCCGGCGCGCGGCGGCGCCGGTGTCGAGCTCGGCCTCCACGACGATCCGGCCGCCCACGATGTGCAGCCCGCCGGCGAAGCGGAGCGTCGAGGCGACCTCCGCCTTGCGACAGCACGCCTTGGTGACCGGGGTACTGGCCAGCTCCGCCTTCACCTGTGCCGTCATCGCCATGGCCACGATCCTCCCACGCTGGTCAACAACCCTCGGCGGCGGCGAGGACGTGATCTACGCGGCCCCGAAGATGCGGGCGTACGCCGCCGCCAGCTTCCACGGGTCGTGCCGTGGGGAGCCGTCGTCGGCGGCGACGTCGTCGACCACCAGCCGGGCGCCGAGCGCCTGCACCATCTCCTCCAGCTCGGCCAGGTCGGCCCCCACCGAGCCACGGTCGGCGAGCACGGTGTGGATGTGCAGGTCGGGTGCGTGCTCGGCCAGCACGGCGAGGTGGTCGGCCGGGCCGAAGCCGGGGGTCTCCCCCTCCTGCTCCTCCAGGTTGAGCACGACGACGAGGCGGGCCTCGGTGTGCACGAGCGCCTCCCGCAGCGCCGGGACCAGCAGGTGCGGCAGCACGGAGGTGAACCACGAGCCCGGACCGAGCACCGCCCAGTCGGCCGTCGTGATCGCGTCCACGACGGCGGGGCTGACCTCGGGAGCGGGCGGGTCGAGCGCGATCGAGGCGATCACCCCGTCCGTCGTGGCGACCTCGACCTGGCCGTGCACGGTGGTCAGCGCGTCCGGTTCACCCGGCACCAGCCCGCGCACGTCGGCGGTGATGTCCATCGGGGTGAGCGCCATCGGCAGCACCCGGCCGCGGGCGCCGAGCAGCCGGCCCACCCAGTCGAGGGCGTCGACGTGGTCACCGAGCAGCTCCCACAACCCGACGATGAGCAGGTTGCCGACCACGTGGCCACGCATCTCGCCCTCGCCGGCGAAGCGGTGCTGGAGCACCCGGGCCCAGGTGTCGCCCCACTCGTCGTCCCCGCAGAGCGCGGCCAGCGCCATCCGCAGGTCGCCGGGCGGCAGCACGTTGAACTCGCCGCGCAGCCGGCCGGACGAGCCGCCGTTGTCGGCGACGGTGACGACCGCGGTGAGCTCGTCGAGGGTCAGGTCGTCGAGGAGGTGGCGCAGGGCGCTGAGCGACGCGTGCAGGCCGTGGCCGCCACCGAGCGCCACCACTGCCTGGGCGCGCTGGTCACTCACGGCCGAGGTCGCGGTGGATGGCGCGGGCGACGTACCCCTGGGCGAGCAGGCGGCGGGTGATCTCCTCGCTCATCGCCACGCTGCGGTGCTTGCCGCCGGTGCAGCCGATGGCGACCCGCATGAACCGCTTGCCCTCGCGCAGGTAGCCCTGGGCGACGCCCTCCAGCAGCGGCACGTAGGCGTCGAGGAACTCCTCCGCCCCCGGCCGACCGAGCACGTACGCCGAGACCTCGCCGTCCTGCCCTGTGCGCGGGCGCAGCTCGGGGACCCAGTGCGGGTTGGGCAGGAAGCGCATGTCGGCGACGTAGTCGGCGTCGACCGGGATGCCGTACTTGAAGCCGAAGCTGATCACCGTCACCCGCAGCCGGGTCGACTCGGAGGTGCCGAACGCCTCGGTGATCCGGTCGGTGAGCTGGTGCACGTTGAGGTTGCTGGTGTCGATGACCAGGTCCGCCTCCGAGCGCAGGTCGGCGAGCACGACACGCTCGCGCTGCAGGCCGTCGAGCAGCCGGCCGCCCTGCTGGAGCGGGTGCGGCCGCCGGGCCGCCTCCTGCCGGCGGACCAGCACCTCGTCGGTGGCGTCGAGGAAGACCAGTGTGGTGTCGCGTCCGGTCACGTGGTGGGCCAGCGCGCTGCGCAGGCCCTGGAAGAACGACCCGGACCGTACGTCGACCACGACCGCCACCGGCTGGGCCGGCCCGTGGCTCTCGTCGACGAGCCGGACGACGTCGGGCAGCAGGCTGGGCGGCAGGTTGTCGACGACGAAGAAGCCGAGGTCCTCCAGCTCCTTGGCCGCGGTGCTCCGCCCGGCGCCGGTCATCCCGGTGATGACGACGAGCGGCCCGTGGGTGCTCTCACTCATGGAGGTCATTGTGGTGCAGTCCGCTTGCGGGACGCCGCATCGGTGTCCTCCTGCTCCAGCGCGCTCTTGATCGCGGCGGCCGTGCGCGGGCCGACGCCGGGGACGGCGGCGATCTCCTCGACCGTGGCGGCGCGGAGCTTGCGCAGCGACCCGAAGTGGCGCAGCAGGGTCTTGCGACGCACCTCCCCCAGCCCCGGCACGCCGTCGAGCACGCTCTCCACCATCGACTTCGAGCGGCGATTGCGGTGGTGGGTGATGGCGAAGCGGTGCGCCTCGTCGCGGACGCGTTGCAGCAGGTAGAGCCCCTCGGAGGTGCGCGGCAGGATCACCGGGTCCTCCTCGCCGGGCACCCAGACCTCCTCCAGCCGTTTGGCGAGCCCGCAGACCGGGATGTCGTCGATGCCCAGCTCGTCGAGCGCCCGCTTGGCGGCGGCCACCTGGGGAGCGCCGCCGTCGACGACCACCAGCCCCGGCGCGTAGGCGAACTTCCGCGGCCGGCCGGTGTCCGGGTCGACCAGCATCGGCCCGCTGCCGCTCTCCGGGTCGCCGGGGCGCAGCTCGGAGCGCGCCTGCTCGTCGAGCAGCCGCTTGAACCGCCGGGTGATCACCTCGTGCATGGCCGCGACGTCGTCGGAGCCCTCCTGGTCGCGGATCACGAAGCGGCGGTACTCGCTCTTGCGGGCCAGGCCGTCCTCGAAGACCACCATCGAGGCGACGATCTCGGTGCCCTGGATGTGCGAGACGTCGTAGCACTCGATCCGCAGCGGCGCCTCGTCGAGCTCGAGCGCCTCCGCGATCTCGCCGAGCGCGATGTTGCGGGTGGTCAGGTCGCTGGCCCGCTTGGTCTTGTGCAGCGCCAGCGACTCCTTGGCGTTGCGGGCCACGGTCTCCTGCAGGGTCCGCTTGTCACCGCGCTGCGGCACCCGGATCTCCACCCGCGAGCCGCGCAGGTCGGAGAGCAGCTGCTCCCAGGTGGCCGCCTCGGCCGGCAGCTCGGGCACCAGGATCTCCCGGGGCACCGCGTCACGGGCGTCCTCGGGCGCGACGCCGGCGTAGAGCTGGAGCAGGAAGTGCTCGACCAGGGACGCGGTGTCGCCGTCGTCGGTGCGGTCGGCGACCCAGCCACGCTGGCCGCGGATCCGGCCTCCGCGCACGTAGAACACCTGCACGGCCACCTCGAGCGGGTCCTCGGCGACCGCGATCACGTCGGCGTCGGAACCGTCGCCGAACACCACCGCCTGCTTCTCCAGCGCCTTCTGCATCGCGCCGAGGTCGTCGCGCAGGCGGGCGGCCTTCTCGAAGTCGAGGCTCTCCGAGGCGGCGTACATCTCCTGCTCGATGCGCTTCATGAACGGCTTGGTCCGCCCGGCCATGAACTCGCAGAAGTCGTCGACGATCGCACGGTGCTCCTCGGGCGAGACGTTGCCGACGCAGGGGGCCGCGCACTTGTCGATGTAACCGAGCAGGCAGGGCCGGCCGATCTGGCTGGAGCGCTTGAACACGCCGTTGCTGCACGAGCGCATCGGGAAGACCCGGAGCAGGATGTCGACGGTCTCCCGGATCGCCCAGGCATGGCTGTAGGGACCGAAGTAGCGGGTGCCGCGCCGCTTGGCGCCCCGGCCGACCATCACTCGCGGGAACTCCTCGGAGACGGTCACCGCGAGCCACGGGTAGGACTTGTCGTCGCGGTACTTCACGTTGAAGCGCGGGTCGAACTCCTTGATCCAGGAGTACTCCAGCTGCAGCGCCTCGACCTCGGTCTTCACCACCGTCCACTCGACCGAGGTCGCCGTGGTGACCATGGTGGCGGTGCGTGGGTGGAGGTTGCCGATGTCCTGGAAGTACGACGAGAGCCGGGCCCGCAGGCTCTTGGCCTTGCCGACGTAGACGACCCGGCCCTTGGCGTCACGGAACCGGTAGACGCCCGGCTGGGTGGGGATCGACCCCGGTGCGGGTCGGTAGTTCACTGCGGGCGCCACGGGACCAACCCTACGGATCGCCGCCGACAATCTCTTATCGAGCAATGTCAGGTGGTTTACTGTACTTATGGGTTGTTGTCGCGACGCCTACGGTTACCCCCTGACGACCAGCCAGGCAGCTGCCGAGGCCTATGCCGACGGCGTCCGGGACCTGCTCCGGCTCCGCGCCGGGGCCGCCTCGCGGATCGCCGCCTCGGTCGCGCTCGACCCCACCTTCGCCCTCGGTCACGCGACCCTGGCGCTGCTCGCGCACGAGATGTGCGTGCAGGCCGACATCCCGGCCCGGCTGGCCGACGCCCGGCTGCACGCCGGTCGCGCCACGGAGCGCGAGCGCAGCCACGTGCACGCGGTCGAGCGGCACCTGCAGGGCGACCACGGTCCCCTGCTGGCCCACCTCGCGTCGTACCCGCGCGACGCGGTGCTGCTCTCCGTCGCCATGCCGACCATCGCCTTCGCCGGTGTGACCGACCTGCCCGAGCAGGCCTGGTCGATCGTGGAGACCGCGGCCCCGGCCTACGGCGACGACCCCTGGATCAACGGGCTGATGGCCTTCGTCCGGCAGGAGCAGCGCCGCTTCGACGAGGCGATGGACCTGTCCTGCCGCTCGCTGGCGGCCGAGCCGAGCGGCGGGCACGCCGCGCACGCCCGGGCCCATGCGCACTACGAGACCGGTGACCACGTCGCGGGGCTGGCCTGGATGGACGCCTGGGTGCTCGGCGACGGAGCGGAGACCGACAGCCTCACCCACTTCTCCTGGCACGCGGCGCTGCACGAGCTCTCGCTCGGCGACACCAACGCGGTCCGCCGGCGGTACGACGAGCAGCTCCAGCCCCGGCACGCCGTCGGCTGCCGGGCGCTGGTCGACACCGGCTCGCTGCTCTTCCGGTGGGCGCTCACCCCGGGCTGCGCCGACGTGCCGTCGATGCACGAGGTGGTCGCGCTGACCGGCCGCTCGGTCCTGGAGAACCCCGCCACGGCGTTCCTCGGCATGCACGCCGCGGTGGCGCTGCTCGCGGTGGAGGACACCGCCGGGCTGCAGGAGCTGGCCCGCTGGTGCGCCCGCCACGACGGCGCCACCCATCGCGAGGTGGTCGCGCCCCTAGCCGGGGCGCTCGCCCTGCTGTCGGCGGGCCGGTGCGACGAGGGTGCCGACCGGCTGGCGGCGCTGACGCCGCACGTGTGGCGGCTCGGTGGATCCGACGCGCAGCGCGAGATCGTGGAGGAGGCCCGGATCGCGGCCCTGCTCCGCGCCGGACGGTACGACGAGGCGCGGGTCGTGCTCGACGCCCGCCTCGACCGCCGCCCGGCGGCCCGCGACGAGGCCTGGCGGGCCGAGGCTCAGGCCGCGAGGATCTTGTCGCCCTGAACCTTCACGGCGACCTCGGCCAGCGCTGACGGCGCCGGGCCGCCCTCGACGGCGCCGTCCTCCGCGGAGTACGACGAGCCGTGGTGGGCGCAGAGGATCGTGCCGTCCTTCACCGAGGTCACGGTCAGCCCCTGGTGGGTGCACACCGCGGTGAACGCCTTGAACTCCCCCGCCACCGGCTGGGTCAGCACGATCTTCTGGTCCGCGAGGACCACCCCGCCCCCGACCGGCACGTCGGCCGTCGCCGCGAGCTCGTCACCAGCCGCGACCGACGGCTTCGAGGAGCCGCCCCCGTCGCTCCCGGCGCAGCCGGCCAGTGCGGCGGCCACGCCGAGAGCGCCGAGTCCCGAGAACACGATCCGCCGGTTCGCCCGTACCTCTCCCAGCCGGGCCACCGGCGGCGTCACGACTCGACGACCTGGTCGCCGCTGACCGAGACCTTGACCGCGGAGAGCGCGGTCTGGGCCGGGCCACCCTGCGGCGAGCCGTCGGTGATGTCGAAGGTGCTGCCGTGGCAGGCGCAGACGATCTTGCTGTCCTCGACGGAGCTGACCAGGCAGCCCTGGTGGGTGCAGATCGCCGAGAACGCCTTGAACTCCCCGGCCTCCGGCTGGGTCACCACGATCTCGTCGTCCTTGAGGATCACCCCGCCGCCGACCGGCACGTCGGCCGCGGCCACCAGGCCGTCCGCCGCCGCGCTCGAACCACCCGTGGCGGTCTCGGTCGTGGCGGCCGAGCTCGGCGCGCCGCTGCTCGTGGGTGCCTCGGAGGTGGCGGGGTCGCCGGCCGTCGTACCGCCGTCGTCGCCGCAGGCGGCGAGCAGGGGCACGCCGATGCCGAGGGTCGCCGCTCCGGACAGTGCACGTCGCCTGCTCAAGGGGGCCGTCATGGGCTCAGGCTACGGGGGCTTCCTGAGATGACGCTATGACGCGGCTGTCCGCTTGCGGGGAGCGCTCGCCTTCTTCGCGGCGGTCTTGCGGGCCGCCGTCTTCTTCGCCGGCGCCTTGGCCACGGGCTCGGCCGGCGCCCGCTTGGGACGACCCGGCTGCTTCGCCTCGCGGCCGTCGAGCAGCGGCTTGAGGAAGGCTCCGGTGTGGCTCGCCGCGACCGCGACGACGTCCTCGGGCGTGCCCTCGGCCACCACGGTGCCGCCGCGCGAACCGCCGTCGGGGCCCATGTCGACGATCCAGTCGGCGGTCTTGATGACGTCGAGGTTGTGCTCGATCACCAGCACCGTGTTGCCCTTGTCGACCAGGCTCGACAGCACGCCCAGCAGCTTGCGGATGTCCTCGAAGTGCAGGCCGGTGGTCGGCTCGTCGAGCACGTAGACGGTGCGTCCGGTCGAGCGCTTCTGCAGCTCCGCCGCGAGCTTGACCCGCTGCGCCTCGCCGCCGGAGAGCGTGGTCGCGGGCTGGCCGAGCCGGACGTAGCCGAGGCCGACCTCGACCAGGGTCTTCATGTGCCGGGCGATGGCGGGCACCGCGGCGAAGAACTCCAGCGCCTCCTCGATCGGCATGTCGAGGATCTCGGCGATGGTCTTGCCCTTGTAGTGCACCTCGAGCGTCTCGCGGTTGTAGCGCGCGCCGTGGCAGACCTCGCACGGGACGTAGACGTCGGGCAGGAAGTTCATCTCGATCTTGATCGTGCCGTCGCCGGCGCAGGCCTCGCAGCGCCCGCCCTTGACGTTGAACGAGAACCGGCCCTGCTGGTAGCCGCGCATCTTCGCCTCGGGCGTCTGCGCGAACAGCTTGCGGACGTGGTCGAACACCCCGGTGTACGTCGCCGGGTTGGACCGCGGCGTGCGGCCGATCGGCGACTGGTCGACGTGGATCACCTTGTCGACGTGGTCGAGGCCGGTGATCTTCTGGTGCCGGCCGGGGATCGCGCGGGCGTTGTAGATCTGCTTGGCCAGCGAGGTGTAGAGGATGTCGTTGACCAGCGTGGACTTGCCGGAGCCGGAGACGCCGGTGACCGCGCAGAACACCCCGAGCGGGAACGCCACGTCGATGTTCTTCAGGTTGTGCTCGCGCGCGCCGTGCACCTTGAGCTCGCGGCCCACGGTGCGCGGGCGACGGATCGCCGGGACCGGGATCTCGCGACGGCCCGAGAGGTACTGCCCGGTCATCGAGTCCGGGTGCTCCAGCAGGTCCTTGACCGTGCCGGAGTGGACCACCTGGCCGCCGTGCTCGCCGGCGCCGGGGCCGATGTCGACGATCCAGTCCGCGACCCGGATGGTGTCCTCGTCGTGCTCGACGACGATGAGGGTGTTGCCGAGGTCCTTGAGCCGGACCAGGGTCTCGATCAGCTTCTGGTTGTCGCGCTGGTGCAGCCCGATGGAGGGCTCGTCGAGGACGTAGAGGACGCCCACCAGGCCGGCGCCGATCTGGGTGGCCAGCCGGATCCGCTGCGCCTCGCCACCGGACAGCGAGCCCGAAGGCCGGTCCAGGGAGAGGTAGTCGAGGCCGACGTCGAGCAGGAAGTTGAGCCGCTCCTGGATCTCCTTCAGGACCCGCTCACCGATCTGACGCTCGCGCGCGGACAGGTCGAGGTCCTTCAGGTACGCCGCTGCCTCGTTGATCGGCAGCGCGCACACCTCGGCGATGTTCTTGCCGCCCTTGTCGAGGGCACCCAGGGTGACGGCCATCGAGACCGGCTTGAGCCGGCTGCCCGCGCACACCGGGCACGGCACCTCGCGCATGAAGCCCTCGAAGCGCTCGCGGCTGGTGTCGCTCTCGGCCTCGCGGTGCCGGCGCTCGACGTAGGTGCGCACACCCTCGAAGTCGGCGTAGTAGGAGCGCTGGCGGCCGTAGCGGTTGCGCGTGACGACGTGGACCTTGGTGGCGTGGCCCTCGAGGATGGCCTTCTGCGCCTTGGCGCCCAGCTGCTCCCACGGGGTGTCGACGTCGAAGCCGAGCTCCTCGCCGAGCGCGACGAGCAGGCGGCCGAAGTAGTCGGCGACGTGGGCGTGGCTCCACGGCTGCAGCGCACCCTCGGCCAGGGTCGCGGTCGGGTCGGGGACGACCAGCTCGGGGTCGACCTCCATCCGGGTGCCGAGACCGGTGCACGAGGGGCAGGCGCCGAACGGGGAGTTGAACGAGAAGGAGCGCGGCTCCAGGTCGTCGGTCTCGATCGGGTGCTCGTTGGGGCACGCCATCTTCTCGGAGAACTTCAGCTCCTGGCCGCTGTCGACGAGGTCGAAGACGACCAGCCCGCCGGCCAGGCCGAGGGCGGTCTCGACCGAGTCGGTCAGCCGGCGCTTGGCGCTCTCCTTGACCGCGAGCCGGTCCACGACGACGTCGATGGTGTGCTTGTACTTCTTGTCGAGCGTCGGCGGGTTGTCGAGGTTGTGGGTCTCACCGTCGACCCGGGCCCGCGAGAAGCCCTGGGACTGCAGCTGGCGGAACAGCTCGACGAACTCGCCCTTGCGCCCGCGCACCACCGGCGCGAGGACCTGGAAGCGGGTGCCCTCCTCGAGGGCGAGCATCCGGTCGACGATCTGCTGCGGCGTCTGCCGCTCGATCGGGGCGCCGCAGGTCGGGCAGTGCGGGCGGCCGGCGCGCGCGTAGAGCAGGCGGAGGTAGTCGTAGACCTCGGTGATCGTGCCGACCGTGGAGCGCGGGTTCTTGCTCGTGGACTTCTGGTCGATCGAGACCGCCGGGGAGAGGCCCTCGATGAAGTCGACGTCGGGCTTGTCCATCTGGCCGAGGAACTGGCGCGCGTAGGCCGACAGCGACTCGACGTAGCGGCGCTGGCCCTCGGCGAAGATGGTGTCGAACGCCAGGCTCGACTTGCCGGAGCCCGACAGCCCCGTGAAGACGATGAGGGAGTCGCGCGGAAGGTCGATCGAGACGTCCTTGAGGTTGTGCTCGCGCGCCCCACGGATGATCAGCTGATCCTGCACTACCGGTCCCTTGCTGTGTGCTCAGAAGTTCGAACAAGTGTTCGCCATCGTACGGCGCGGTGGCAAGCCGCCGCGCCACGAACCACCCTCTCACCCGCCACCGACAACGACCCGGTCGCGGGCATGATGGTCGGGTGACCCTCCCCCTCGACGCTGCCTCCGAGCGGCTCCTTCATACCGTCGACGCGCTCTCGGACGTGGACTTCGCCGGCCCCAGCCTCTGCGACGGGTGGACCCGCGCGCACCTCGTCGCCCACCTGGCGCTCAACGCGGAGGCGCTGACCGGGGTGCTGCGCGGCGTCCGCGACGGGGTACCGACCACGATGTACGTCAGTGTCGAGGCCCGCGACGAGGACATCCTCGCGCTCGCTCCCGCCTCGCCCGCCGAGCTCCGGGAGCGGCTGCGCGCCGCCGTCGCGGGCTTCGCGGAGGTGGCGGACGTCGCCACCGGCCTGGGCCCGGACGTCACCTTCGAGCGGACGCCGGGCGGGCGGGTGTCGCCGGTCGCCGCCGTACCGGACTTCCGGCGCAGCGAGGTCGAGATCCACCACGCCGACCTCGACACCGGCTACACGCCCGCCGACTGGCCGCCCGACTTCGCCCTCGCCGTCCTCACCGCCTCCGCCGAGCGGTACGACGGCCCCGGCTTCCACGTCGTCGCCACCGACGAGCCCGCGCGCTGGGCGTTCGGCTCCCCCGCCGCCGACGCGCCGACCGTGAGCGGCCCCGCCAGCGCCCTCGCCTGGTGGTCGACCGGCCGCGAGGCCGGCTCGCTACTGTCCAGCACGAACGGATCGCTGCCCACCCTGGAGGGACGATGAGCTACACCGGAGACGTGAAGGTCGGCGGTCCCGTCGACGAGCGCGCGCTGCCCGCACTGACGATCACCAAGGTCGCGGTCGACGAGAAGATGGCCAACAACGCCTACCTGCTGCGCTGCCACGACACCGGCGAGCAGGTGCTCATCGACGCCGCCGACTCCCCCGAGCTGCTGCTGCAGCTCGTGGGCGACGCCGGGCTGACGACCGTCGTCACCACCCACCAGCACTGGGACCACCACCGCGCCCTGGCCGCCGTGGTCTCCGGCACGGGTGCGGCCGCGGTCGCCGGCGAGCCGGACGCCGACGAGATCACCTCCCAGACCGGCGTACCGGTCACCCGGCGGGTCCGCGACGGCGACACCGTCGCGGTCGGCTCGTGCACCCTGGAGGTCATCCGGGTCACCGGGCACACCCCCGGCTCGATCTGCCTGCTCTACCGCGACCCCGACGGCTCCCCGCACCTGTTCACCGGCGACTCGCTCTTCCCCGGCGGCGTCGGCAACACCTTCGGCGACGCCGACGCCTTCCGCACGCTGATCGACGACGTCGAGACCAAGCTGTTCGGCACGCTCCCCGACGACACCTGGTTCTACCCCGGGCACGGCTCGGACTCGACGCTCGGCGCCGAGCGGCCGCACCTCGCGGAGTGGCGTGAGCGCGGCTGGTGAGACCGCGTGGCAGCCTCCGCTGACCGCGCCGACGAGGGTCAGCCGGCCTTCTTCTCGTTCTTCGACGGTGCCGGGGATCCCGGTGCCGCACCACGCGGAGGCGGAGCCAGCTTCGTCACCAACTTGGTCGAGGAGCTGTAACCACCGCGCTTCTCCCCCAAGTTGCCGTTGACCTTGCGGGCGCTGCTGGTCATGGCTGCCTCCTACGCATCGATGAACTCAAGGTACTCGACTTCCTCCCAGCGCACGAGGACACCGCCACTGCGGAGCCTTGGGGATCCGTTCGCCTCGAAGAGGAAGGCGCCCGATTCCGGATCCACGTCGACGGCGGTAGCGAGAAAGATGTCCTGCGGCTCGGGATAGCCCGCCGTGTAGGACTTGAGGCCGCTCTCTGTCGTCGCGAACGCGCCACCGATCCAAGATCCCGACTTGAGGCGAAGACGGATCCAGCCATCACGTCCGCCTTGGAACAGGTAGTCCCACGCGCGTGGCGCCGGGTCGGGGCCGGTGAAGTACCGTGCCCAAGGCGATCCGTGCCGACTCCCGCGACCGATGGCGGTGCCCACGGAGAGTGGCAGCACAACGTAGGCGCCCGACACGAGCCACAGCCACCACGGAAGCGCACCCGCCACCCGCATCACCGGCCAGTACTCGCGCCAGAGCACATAGCTTGCAGGCGCGGCGAGCGCGTGGAAGACAGCCGACGCACCCACGAACCGCAGGAGCCGATCACTCAATCCGACTCCCCACCGGCCCACCTGGCGCTCAAAGGACCAGATGTAAAGAGCACCAGGCATGAGGCAGATGACAACCGCGGCTGCCGCCTGGACCGATGTGGGCATGCGACTACCCTGGCACCCATCACCGACAGCTGCCGCCTTTCATCCACAACCCAGGGCCTGCCCATGCGTATTCGGCGCGTGATCATTCCGCCGACGGTCCCGAGATGAGCACTTCACCCGACGACGAGCTCGTCCCCCTCTACGACGACACTGGCCAGCCGTCCGGCGAGGTCGTCACCCGCCGCGAGGTGCGCGCCCGCAACCTCCGCCACGCGGCCACCGCCGTCGTCGTGCGCAACAGCGCCGGTGAGGTGTACGTGCACCGTCGTACCGACACCAAGGACGTGTTCCCCGGCTTCCACGACTTCGCCGCCGGCGGGGTGCTCCAGGTCGGCGAGGACCCGTACGACGCCGCGGTCCGCGAGGCCGAGGAGGAGCTCGGCGTGACGGGTGTCGCGCTGACCAGCCTCGGCGAGGGCGACTACGCCGACGACCACACCCGCTACCACGGCTTCTGCTTCACCTGCGTCTACGACGGCCCGATCACCTGGCAGGCCGAGGAGGTCGCCTGGGGCGCGTGGGTGAGCGTGGCGGATCTGCGGGCGATGATCGCGACGAAGCCGTTCGTGCCGGACACGATCGCGCTGCTCGGCGACCTCGTCCTCAGCGAGCCCGACCGCGGTCGGTGATCTCCAGCCAGCCGATCGCGGACCCGTCGGGGCGCGCCTGTCCCTGAGCGTGCCAGGCGTCCCGGATGCGCGCCCCCGCTGCGGCGCCTCGCTCCGGCCAGGGCTGAAAACCGCCGGGACCCAGGTCGCCGGCGACGAGCAGCCCGTCGACGAGTCCGCGGTCGAGAGCGTCGATCGCGGCGTCCCGAGCTGCGTCGCCGGCGAGACCTGCCTCCTCGACGGCGAGCCCGAATGCCCAGCCGACGTCGCACCAGTCGACCTTCAACTCGTCGAGCAGCGACTCGAGGATCACCTCTGCATCAGCCATCGTTCACTCCACCTTCGATGTGCACGCGGCGCGTTCCGCCAGTCGGCAGCTCAATGTCGATCGTACGGCCGCCGCTGGTCGAGTATCCGCGGAGCCCGACCCGCGTTCCGTCCTCAAGCTCGTACCACGCCGAGTGAGCCGGGTCCTTCCGCGCGAGCAGCTTTCCGCCGTCCCTCAGCTCGTCCCAGACCTTTTGCAAATCGGCGTCGCTGTCGACCAGCTTGGTGCGCTTGCTGCCTTGACGGAGCGACCTGAGGATCTCGTCGGGCTTGCGGCGCGGCACCTTGGGAGGCTTCTTGCCATGTCGGGCGGTGCGCTGCGCAAGTCGGCGGAGGACGGGGCCCAGCTTGCGAACCTTGACTCCGACCTCGCCGAGCCTCACCAGCGGCCCCAGCCGAATGACGGCGCGCAACTTCTCCAGCACCTTGAGGATCCGGGCGCCGAACATCGCGGCTCGCGTTCCGATTGCCGCGACCGCGGCGGCGCCCGTGAGTCCGGCAGTCACGAACGACAGGACGCCACCGATGACAGCCGTCACGCCGGCCTCGATGGCCAGCTGGACCATGATGTCGCGGATCTCGTCACGGTGCTCGTCGACCTGGCTGGCGTAGTCGTTACAGGCGGAAGCCAGACCCCGGCACGCTTCCGCGAGGCCCTCAACACCCTCGTCGAGCTCACCCACAGCCGTCAGCGCGAGCGGAATCTCCGGAGAGCGCTGGTCTGCCAGCTCTGCCTTGGCCGACCGGATCCCTGGCGCGAGAAGGTCGAGCGCCGTCGCAGCGGAGCGCCAGCACTGTGCTGCGGTGCGAAGCTTGGACGTGTCCGCACTGGGCCACACCACGCCCTGCACATGATCGATGACCACGTCGAGGAACTCCGGCATCCCGCCGCCGTCGCCGCCCTCCGACCCGGGCACCGAGAACATCGGCACGTCGACCTCGCCGGTGCCCTGAGCGATGCCGCAGCCGTCGTACAACAGAGGCGGCGCGGTGTACCGAGCTGCGGCCTCACCCTTCCGGTGGTTCTCGATCGACGTCGCCGCCAGCACACCGAGGTTGCCGGCCGCATCGACAAGCTCGCGAAGGGCGTCCACCGTGGCTTGGGCCTGCTCGTCGTACGCCTTGGCGAAGTCGGTCGACGTCGAGTCGTCTCCCGCCATGGAACCGCAGCCCGAGAGCGTATTGGTGAGACGCTCATAGAGGACAGCCGCGTCGTGATTCGCTGCGATCAGGGCTTCAGCGGCGGAGTCGTAGGTCGGGGCGAAGATGTCGACAGTCATCCGTGCTCACAGGACCGATCGCCACAGCGCTACGTTGGCATCCCAAGCCACCTGGTAGCCCGCCCTCGCGGAGGCGCTGGTCGCGGTGAAGTCATCGAGAGCGAGATCCATCGCCGCGAGGCCGTCCTCGATCACTGCCTGCGCGACGACATGGGCCTCGGCTGCCAGGCCGTCCCACGTCTGATGGAGCTTCTCAAGCTGCCGTCGCAGGTCCACGACGCGCGCCTCCATCGTGCGACGGCAGAGGACAAGGTCTTCGATCACGCCCGTGAGCTCCGCCGGGTCGAGCGAGTAGGAGCCGCCGCTCATCAGCCGAGCCTGTCGATGATGCGGGCAGAGATGGAATCGAGCGCCGCCTGGGAAGCGCGATCCTCCTGCTGGAAGTCTCGCTGGGTCGCAGCCAGCAGCTCCGCCATCGCTCGGAGGCCCGACTCCGCCTCCTCGGCCCCGGCGACCCAATCTCCCCACGGTGGCACGAAGGTCTCGGCCGCGTCTCCACGCCACGACACTCCGAGGAAGGCGCTGATGCGGCGGTCGATGTCCACACGCGCACGGGCAAGCTCCGTCGCAGCAGTGTGGACGTCGTCGATGGCGCGAGCGAACGCGGCATGGATGATCTCGATGGTCATGGCACCCCCCATGACATAGGCAAACATGCCATGCCTGGCAATGCCAAGCCCTATGCTGGCGAGAGCCCTCCCTACTGACCGTAGGAGTACCGCAGCTCCGCGGCGAACAGCACCGTCAGCCGGTAGCGGAACGGGCTGGCGTGGCCGGGCAGGGGGTCGGCGGCGAGCCAGACGAAGGTGAGCGCGGAGTCGCCGCCGTCCGGCTCGACGAGGAGCTCGATCCGGTCGTCGGGACGAGCGGTCCACAGCGAGGACCAGACCACCCGCTCGTTCTCGACCGACTCCAGGACGTCGGGCCACTGCTCGCCGGCATCGAGCTCCAGCCACACCCGCGACCCGATGCGGGCCGGCGCGGCCAGGTCCGCCCACAGCACCCGCGGTGGCGGAGGCAGCTGCATCCGGCGGCGGGCGAGCTCGATCATGCGGGCGACGCTAGACGGGTGGCGTGAAGTCCGCGCGGGCTTTTCCGACCTCGTCGCGGGTCACGCACCCCTCGACGTGGTCGTTGACCAGCCCCATCGCCTGCATGAACGCGAACGCGGTGGTCGGCCCGACGAAGCGCCACCCGCGCTTCTTGAGGTCCTTCGACATCGCGACGGCGGCGGGCGAGGTGGTGAGCGTCTGCGGCTCGCCCAGCTCGGCTAGCGGCGGCTCGAAGGACCAGAAGTAGGCGGCGAGCGACCCGCGCTCGTCGATCAGGTCCAGGGCGCGGCCGGCGTTGTTGACGACGGCCTCGATCTTGCCGCGGTGCCGGACGATGCCGGCGTCGGTGAGCAGCCGGGCGACGTCGCTCTCGTCGTAGCGCGCGACGGTCTCCATCGTGAAGCCGGCGAAGGCGGCGCGGAAGGCGGGGCGCTTGACCAGGATGGTGCGCCAGCTCAGGCCGGACTGGAAGCCTTCGAGGCTCACCTTCTCGAAGAGGCGGCGCTCGTCGACGACCGGGAAGCCCCACTCGGTGTCGTGGTAGGCCGGGAACTCAGGGGCGGAGACCGCCCAGGGACACCGCAGAAAGCCGTCAGGGCCGGGCACAGCGCTCGTCATGCGACGAACCCTGCCACCCGGCCCCGACAAGAGACCGATCAGGAACGATCAGATCGCGCGGACGTTCTCCGCCTGCAGGCCCTTGGGACCCTGGGTGACGTCGAACTCCACCTTCTGGTCCTCGGCGAGCGACTTGAAGCCGCTGCCGGCGATGCCGGTGTGGTGGACGAAGACGTCAGCGCCGCCGTCCTGCTGCGCGATGAAGCCGAAGCCCTTGGTGTCGTTGAACCACTTCACGGTGCCGAGCGCCATGTTCTTTCTCCTTGTGTCATCCATGAGGGCCGCGCGGGCCGAATGGTCCGCGTGGGCTGAAACCAACTGAAACCGCGCCTCGTGGATTGACCAGGTGGAGCTACAACAGTGTATCGGCGCCGGCTGGATAGGCCGGCGGGGAATTTGCCCGTCGGGACGGGCCGCTTCAACAGGCACCACGCTATCACCGTGATCCTCGCCCGAGGACATCGCGACACCCTAGAGTCCGAACATGGCGTTCACTCCTCGGCAGGTCCGGGCGATGGGTCTCATCGCCGACACGTTCGCGACCGGGGGCGACGGGGTGCCCTCGCCGACCGAGGTGGGCTCCCACGAGCTCGCCCTGCGGATCGCCGAGGCCAACCCCCGCGCCGGCGAGCTCCGCCAGCTCAAGGCTCTGCTCGACCTGTGGGACACCCGGGCCCTGGGAGCCGCGCTCACCGGCCGGCCACGCCGGTTCTCCGAGCTGAGCCAGCCCGAGCGCGAGCGGGTGCTGCTCTCGCTGTCCGACTCGCGGGTCGGCGCCAAGCGGGCGCTCTTCCAGGGCCTCAAGACCGCCGCCCTGTTCCCCTACTACATGACCGGCGGCCCCGGCCTCTGGGACGGGCTGGGCTACTCGGGGCCGCTCGGGCGTCGTACCGACCCTCCGGCGCCGGTCATCACCCCCCTCGACGTCACCCGCGACACCGACCTGTCCTGCGACGTGGTGGTCGTGGGCTCCGGCGCCGGTGGCGGTACGGCGGCCGGCGTGCTGGCCGCGGCCGGGCTCGACGTCGTGGTGCTGGAGGCCGGTGGCTTCCACGACGAGCGGCACTTCGACGGCGGCGAGGAGACCGGCTTCCTGGACCTCTACGCGCTGGCGCCGCAGTCGACCGCGGAGGGCCAGGTGCAGCTGGTCGCCGGGCGCGGGCTGGGCGGCGGCACGGTGGTCAACTACACGACCTCCTTCCGCACGCCCGACCACGTCCGCAGGGAGTGGGCCTCCGTCGGCGCCACCCAGTTCGCGACGGCGGAGTACGACGCCTCGATGGACGCCGTGTGTGCCCGGCTCGGCGTCAACACCGAGCACGACAAGGCCGCACCCCGCGACGCCATCCTGGAGCGCGGCGCGCTCGCCCTGGGCTGGGACTCGGCGGCGATGCCGCGCAACGTGCTCGGCTGCGACCAGGACGTCGAGTGCGGCCGCTGCGGGATGGGCTGCCGGGTGGGGGCGAAGCAGTCGACGGCGAAGACCTGGTTGGCGGACGCCGCGGAGGCCGGAGCCCGGATCCTCACCGGGGTCGGCGTACGCACGGTCAGCACCAACTTCGGCCGGGCCACCGGGGTCGTCGGCACCTCCACCGACGGGCACCGGGTGCGCGTGCGGGCCCGCGCCGTGGTCGTCGCGGCGGGGGCGATCCAGACGCCCGCCCTGCTGCAGCGCAGCGGCCTGGCCAACCCGAACATCGGCAGCTATCTCCGGCTCCACCCCGCGACCGCTGTCTGGGGCCGGATGAACGAGCCGGTCGACGGCTGGGTCGGCTCGATGCAGAGCCGCTACGTCGACGCGCTCACCGACCTCGACGGCCAGGGCTACGGCGTGCTCTACGAGACCGCGCCGCTGACGCCCGGCTTCGGCTCCGGCTTCGTCAACTGGCGCGGCTCCGCCGACTTCCGCCGCCGGATGGTGGAGCTCAAGCACACCCTCGGGGTCGCCGTCATCGTGCGCGACCGCGACCCCGGCGGCACGGTCCGGATCGGCCGCGACGGCGAGCCGGTCGTGAAGTACCAGCTCTCCCCGCGCGACACCGACCACCTGGTCCAGGGCCTGGTCGGCGGCGCCCGGATCGCGGAGGCCGCCGGCGCCGACTGGATCGCCTCGACCCACCACCGCACGGTGAGCTACCAGCCGGGCCGCACCGGCTCGATCGAGAGCTTCGAGGCCGACCTGCGCACCGCCGGTGCCGCCCCGGCGACGATGGCGCTCGCCGCGCTGCACATCATGGGCACCGCGCGGATGGGTGGGTCCGCGGCAAGCTCGGCCGTCGACCCGGACGGCCAGACCTGGGACGTCCAGGGCCTTTACGTCGCCGACGGGTCCTGCTTCCCGACCGCCTCCGGCGTCAACCCGATGATCTCGATCGAGTCGATCGCGCACATGACGGCGACCCGGCTGGCGGCGCGGCTCACCTAGAGCGCGAGCAGGTGCTTCTCCAGGCTGGCGGCGACCTTCGAGCCGAGCACCTCGATGCCGCCGGCGATGACCGGCGTGGCGAGCTTGGCGACGCCGTGCGGGGAGAACTCGCTGCGGTAGGTCACCGTCGTCGTCTCCTGGCCGGACTCGAAGGTGATGGTGTCGCGCAGGCTCAGCCCGTTGGCACTGCCGGTCAGCTCGAAGACCTGGTGCGGCTCGAAGCGGACGACCTCGTACTCGACCTCGGTCTCGTGGCCGAGCATCGACGAGACGTTCCGGTACGTCGTGCCGAGGCCGCCGTCACCCGACGTACGGACCGTGGAGACGGTGGGCGGGTCCCACTCCTCGGTGTTCGTGAAGTCGCTCAGGTAGTCCCAGACGACGGAGACGGGCTTCTGGACGGTGATGGTGCGCTCGACGGTCGGCATGCGCGGGAGGTACCCGCGCGCCGCGGGGCGAGACCTAGGAGTAGGTGACCTTCACGTGGTCGGTCACCGGGACCGACTGGCAGCCGAGCCGGATGCCGTCCGCGAGGTCCTCGTCGTCGAGCACGTCGTTGTGCAGCATCTTGACCTCGCCCTCCAGCAGGCGGATCGCGCAGGCCGAGCACTCCCCCTCGCGGCAGGAGTACGGCGCCTTGACGCCCTTGCTCTCCAGGAAGTCGAGCAGCTTGGTGCGCGGGTCCCAGTCGTCGAAGGTGTGCTCCTCGCCGTCCAGCTCGACCTCCACCTTGACCGGGCCGGCCGGGGCGTCGGCGAAGACGTCGGCGGCGGCACCGTCGTCGTCGGCGTCGGCGAGCGCCATCTCGCTCTGGGCCTCCTCGATCTCGGCGAGGTCGCCGAACGGGTTGCCGCCGAGGGAGACGAACTTCTCCTGGTGCCGCAGGCTGCGCGGGACGTCGAGCTCCTTGAGGACGGTGGTGACCATCTTCATGAACGGCGCGGGGCCGCACACGAAGGAGTCCCAGCCGCCGTACGGCGCGCAGAACGCCTTCATCTGCGCCTCGGTCGGCAGGCCCTGGACGGACTCCAGCCAGTGGATCACCTGCAGCCGGTCCGGGTGCTCCGCGGCGAGACGGGTCAGCTCGGCCGCGAAGATGACGGACTTCTCGTCGCGGTTGGCGTAGAAGACCACGACCCGGCCCGTGCCCTCGGCGAGCGCCGTGCGGGTGATCGACATGATCGGGGTGACACCCGAGCCTCCGCCGAAGAGCAGCAGGTCGGCGTCCAGCGAGGCCGGCGTGAAGATGCCCGACGGCGGCAGCACGCGCAGCGTGTCACCGACGGCGAGGTTGTCGCAGATCCAGTTGGACGCATAGCCCTCGGCCGTGCGCTTGACCGTGACGGTCAGCGGCCCGCCGTCGTGCGGGCTGCTGGAGAGGGAGTAGCAGCGCGCGGCGATCCCGGTCTGCGTGCTCGGCACCGCCACGGTGAGGAACTGGCCCGGCTTGTAGGCGAACTTCTCCTCCTCACCGGCGGGCACGGCGAAGCTGATGGACTTGGCGTCGGCGGTCTCCTCGACCACGTCGACGACGTCCAGGACGAAGGACTCGATGTCCACGAAACTCCTCAAGCAGGGGGCTCAGTAGCCGTCGTACGCGCCGACCGAGACAGCTCCGGCCCGGACGGCGTCGTCGATGCTAGCCATCAGCCGCGAGCAGGGCTTGTGCACGTCCCGACGACCGGGACCGGCGTCCCGGCGGACGAACTCCTGGCAGGCTGACCGGGCCTCCGCGCTCCATTGCACGGACGTCTGGTGGTCGCTGTTCTTCTTCACTCGGACCCGGGCCAGGCAGTCGAGGCAGGCGACCTCGACCAGGCGGTCCTCGGTGTAGAGGCGCTGGTCCTCGAGGGTCTCCGGGCTGCGCGGGACGAAGGAGGCCATGGCTCAGTGCCCGACGGTCTCGCCGTCGGCCGCCATCCGGGCCAGGTTCTCGGCGACCTCGGCGTGCCAGAACTCGTTGGCCTTGGTGGTGTCGACCTCGAACTCGAAGCGGTCGGTCATCTCGGGCTTGATGTCGTCGACGTCGACGTAGAACTGCTCGTACCAGCGACGCAGCTGGTAGACCGGGCCGTCCTCCTCGCAGAGCAGGGGGTTCTGCACGGCCACCTTGTTCTCCCAGATGGCGACGTCCTGGAGGAAGCCGTCGCCGAAGGACTCGGTGTAGCGCTCGGCGATGTAGGCGCAGGTCTTCTCGTCCAGGCCCTCGGGCTTGCGCACGCTGATGCCGTACTGCAGGCGGAACGACGACGGGCCGGTCGGGATGTGGCAGTTGATCAGGATGACCTCGGTGACGAAGCCCTTGTAGTCGACCTCGAGCCAGTTGATCATGTACGCCGGTCCGTAGTAGGTCGCGACGGACTTGAGCGTGGAGTTCTCGTCGCCGTAGCCACCGCCGGCGGTGTCGGGCCGCCCCTTCGACTCCATGAACTGGGTGGCCGTGTGGCCGTCGAAGATGTTGCGGAAGCTCGTCGGGAACGCGAAGTGCACGTAGTAGAAGTGCGCCATGTCGGCGACGTTGTCGATCAGCTCGCGGCAGTGCGAGCCGTTGATGTCCTTGGTGTGCCACGACCACGGCGTGTACTTCTCCGTCATCACGTCCGGCAGCTCGGGCGGGAGGATGTCGTGGTCCGCGGCCGAGCCCTGCGGGTCGTGCCAGATGAGCAGCTGGCCGTTGCGCTCGACGGTCTCGTAGCGCTGCGTCCGCGCGCGCAGCGGCACCCGCCGGGCGTACGGGATCTGCTTGCACTTGCCGTCGCCGCCCCAGCGCCAGTCGTGGAAGGGGCAGGCGATCTGGTCGCCCTTGACCTCGCCCTGGGTCAGGTCGCCGCCCATGTGCCGGCAGTAGCCGTCGAGGGCGTTGAGCTCGCCCTGGGAGTCCTGCCACACGACCAGCTTGGTCTCGAAGCCCTCGACCGCGTGCGGCTTGCCGTCGCGGAAGTCCTCGGCGAGGCCGAGGCAGTGCCAACCCCGGGCATAGCGGGTCGGCGCGGTGCCCTGGTCGAGAAGTCGCGTGTCGGTCATGTAGAACACGTTACAGTTTTGCCGTTACGCTGGCAACGACACGCCCCGCCGAGGACCCGTCACAGGAGACCCGATGCACATCGACCTGGAGCCGCAGCAGCTCGCCCTGCGCGAGGAGCTCCGCGACTACTTCGCCCAGCTCGTCACCCCCGAGATCCGCGCCGGGCTCGCGTCGGCCACCGGCGAGTTCGGCGAGGCGAACGTCTACAAGGACGTGATCCGCCAGATCGGCAAGGACGGCTGGCTGGGCATCGGCTGGCCCAAGGAGTACGGCGGCCAGGCCCGCTCCATGGTGGAGCAGCTCATCTTCACCGACGCCGCGGCCGTCGCCGGCGTACCGATCCCCTACCTGACGCTCAACACCGTCGGGCCGACCATCATGCGCTTCGGCAGCGAGGAGCAGAAGGAGTACTTCCTCCCCAAGATCCTCGCGGGCGAGCTGCACTTCTCCATCGGCTACTCCGAGCCGGGCTCCGGCACCGACCTCGCCTCGCTGCAGACCAAGGCGACGCTCGACCCTTCGGCAGGCTCAGGGCACGGGGAGTGGGTGATCAACGGCCAGAAGATGTGGACCTCGCTCATCCAGTACGCCGACTGGATCTGGCTGGCCTGCCGCACCGAGCCGGACGCCCCGCGCCACAAGGGACTCTCGATGATCCTGGTCCCGGCCGACGCGCCGGGCGTGACCTACACGCCGGTGCACACCGTCGCCGGGGTCGGTACGTCGGCGACCTACTACTCCGACGTACGCGTGCCCGCGAGCAACCTCATCAGCGAGCGCGGCGGCGGCTGGGCGCTGATGACCAACCAGCTCAACCACGAGCGGGTGGCCCTCACCTCCGCGGCGCCCCTGGTGCACTCCCTCGCCCTGGTCAAGGACTGGGCCCGCGAGACGGGCGTCATCGACACCGAGTGGGTGCAGATCGCGCTCGGCCGCGCGCACGCCCGGGTCGAGGCGCTGTCGCTGATCAACTGGAAGCTCGCCGCCGACGCCGACCACGGCGTGGCCCTCTCCCCGGCCGAGGCGTCGGCCACCAAGATCTACGGCTCCGAGCTGGCCACCGAGGTCTACCGCTCGCTGATGGAGATCGTCGGCCCGCACGCAGGCGTCACCGGCGACTGCCCCGGCGCGGTGCTGGCCGGCCGGCTCGAGCGGATGCACCGCTCGTCGCTGGTGATGACCTTCGGCGGCGGCACCAACGAGATCCAGCGCGACATCATCGGCTACGTCGGACTCGGCCTCCCGGCCGCGAAGCGCTGAGGAGCGGACACATGGACTTCATCTTCACCCCCGAGCAGGACGAGGCCGCCGAGCTGGCGGCCTCGATCCTGAAGGACAAGACCACCAACGAGCGCCTCAAGAAGGTCGAGGCGGGTGGCGACCGCTTCGACCGCGACCTGTGGGCGACGCTGGGCGACGCCTTCGACTGGGCCGAGCTGGACCTGGTCACCCTCGCCCGGGTGCTCGTCGAGGTCGGCCGCCACGTCGCGCCGGTGCCGCTGGCCACCCACGTGGCCTGCACGACCCTGCTCACCGCGGCCGGACAGCCGGCCGACCGGGGCCTGTACGCCGCCGCCGTGGCCGAGGAGCGCGCGCACCTGCCCGCCTCCCCCACGGTCACGGCGGACGCCGACGGCGCGCTCACCGGCACCAAGACGCTGGTGCGCGGCGGGATGGCGGCCGACGCGCTGCTCGTCACCGCGACCGGCCCCGACGGCGTGGGCGTCTACCTCGCCGACGCCGAGGATCTGGACCGGCAGGCACAGCGGACGAGCGACGGCGACGTCGCCGCGCTCGTCGCCTTCGCCGGCACTCCCGCCACGCGGGTCGGCGGCGCCGACGTTGCCGAGCGCTTCGGCCAGCTGCTCGTGGCACTCTCGGCCGCCGAGCAGCTCGGCGTGACCGAGGGCGCGCTGCGGCTGACCGCGGAGTACGCCAAGACCCGCGAGCAGTTCGGCCGCCCGATCGGCACCTTCCAGGCGGTCTCGCAGCGCCTGGCGGACGGCTTCATCGACGTGCTCGGCCAGCGGCTCACGTTGTGGCAGGCGGTCTGGCGCCTCGACGAGGGCCTGCCGGCCGCCACCGAGGTCGCCACCGCGAAGCTCTGGGCCGCCGACGCCGGCCACCGGATCGCGCACACGACCGTGCACGTGCACGGCGGCGTCGGCATCGACCTGGACGGTGAGGCGCACCGGTACTTCACCTCCGGCAAGCGCTTCGAGTTCCTCTTCGGCGGTGCGACCGAGCAGGCGCTGGCGATCGGCCGCACCTTCGCATGACGGTCCGGGACCTGCTCCTCGCCCGCGCTGAGGACGACCGTCCGGCGCTGCGCTGGCGGGAGGCAGGCTCGGTCCGCACCCTCACCTGGCGGGAGTACGTCGGCGCGGCCGCACGGCTCGCCGCCGATGTCGAGCACGACCTGGATCCCGGCAGGCCGCCGCACGTGGGCGCCCTGCTGCCCAACGGGCCCGCCTTCGCCCTGCACCTGGCGGCGGCCGGGCTCGGCGGGCACGTCCTCGTCGGGCTCAACTCCACCCGCCGGGGCGAGGCACTGGCCGCGGACGTCGCCAAAGCGGACTGCCAGCTCGTCGTCGACTCGCCCGACCGGGCGCTCGCCGCGCTGGCCTCGACCGACCGTGGGTCGAGCCCCCGCGGGTCGAGCCCCCGCGGGTCGAGCTTGTCGAGACCACTGATCTCGACGAGCTCGACCACCGGCGACGAGGTCTCGACATGCTCGATCACCGGCGACGACTTGTTCATGCTGATCTTCACCAGCGGCACCAGCGGCTCGCCCAAGGCGGTCCGGGTGACCCACGAGAAGATCACCGGCCCCGGCACCCACCTGGTCGGCCGGCTCGGTCTGACCGCCGACGACGTCCACTACATCGCGATGCCGCTCTTCCACTCCAACGCGGTGATGGCGGGCTGGGCGCCGGCGCTGACCACCGGCGCGGCGTTCGCGGTGGCGCCGTTCTCGGCGCGCGGCTTCCTGGCCGACGTACGGGACTTCGGGGCGACGTACGCCAACTACGTCGGCAAGCCGCTCACCTACGTGCTCGCCACCGACGAGCGGCCGGACGACGCGGAGAACCCGCTGCGCATCGTGTTCGGCAACGAGGCCAACGAGGGCGACATCGCGGAGTTCGCCCGCCGCTTCGGGTGCGAGGTGGTCGACTCCTACTCCTCCACCGAGAACGCCGTCATCGTGCAGCGCCGTCCCGGGATGCCCGCCGGCAGCCTCGGGATGCCGCTCGACGGGATCAAGGTCCTGGACGAGTCGGGCACCGAGACCCCGGACGCGGTCTTCGACAGCAGCGGGCGGCTGCTCAACGCGGACGCCGCGACCGGCGAGCTCGTCAACACGACCGGGCGCGGGGCCTTCGCGGGCTACTACGACGACGCGGACGCCGAGGCCGACCGGATGCGCGGCGGCATGTACTGGTCCGGCGACCTCGCCTACCGCGACGCCGACGGCTGGGTCTACTTCGCCGGCCGCACCGGCGACTGGCTGCGGGTGGACGGCGAGAACCTGGCGGCGGCCCCGGTCGAGCGGGTCCTGCTGCGGCACCCGGCCGTGGCGGAGGCCGCCGTCTACGCGGTGCCCGACCCGAAGGTCGGCGACCAGGTCGCCGCGGCGCTGACGCTGCGCGGTCCGCTCGACCCGGCCGGCCTGGAGACCTTCCTCGCCGCGCAGGAGGACCTCTCGGACAAGGCCTGGCCGCGCTACGTGCGGATCGTGGACGAGCTGCCGCGCACGGCGACCAACAAGGTGCTCAAGCGCGCCCTGGCCGCCGAGGGTGTGCCGACGCCCGGGTCCGCGTGGGTGCGTGCGGACCGCGGGACGTCGTACTCCTGATCAGGGCAGCAGGGCCGCGGCCGCGCCGCGCAGGCCGACCGCGAAGAAGCCCTCGTCCATGTCGGTGTACCAGACCTGCTTGCGCGCCACGTCCCACGCCGGCTGCGAGAGCGCGGACGCGCCGTCCGGCCCGGGCTGGTTGAAGTAGCCCACCTCGCGCGGGTGCGCGACGTCGGAGATGTCGAACAGGCGCAGGCCCGAGCCGATCATCGAGCAGGCCGCGATCCGTGGGTCCGCGCGGGTCGGCAGCGAGCAGTAGTGACCGGTGTAGCTGCGCACGATCGCCTTCGCGCCGGGGTCGTCCATCACCGAGGCGCGCACCTCCGGGTCGTGCACCTCGAGGCGCACGTTGGAGACGACGTACGGCGCCCGCGGGTCGGTCACGTCGATGATCCGGGCCGCGCCCACCGGGCTCTTGGCCGAGTTGATCCGGGTGATGTCACCGAAGAGGTCGCTGAACTCGTCGACCTCGAAGACGTAGCGCCGCCCGTCGCGGGTGAAGGGCTCGGCGACCTGCGGGATCGACGACTCCTCCCAGGTGAGCCGCGAGAGCGTGCGGATCTGCGGGTTCGGTCGCCGGTCCTGGATGTCGGAGACGTCGAGGACGTCGAGACCGGCGCCGTCGATGACGGAGCCGTTGAGGATGCTGGGGCTGCCGATGTTCGCGACGTACATCGTCCGGCCGTCGTCGGAGAGGCGCAGGCCGTGGTAGACGACGCCGGTCTTGGTGCGCAGCACCCGGGGGGTGCGCGGGTTGGTGAGGTCGACGGCGGTGAGCGTGAAGCCCGCGGCCCCCGCGGTCCAGAAGGTCTTGCCGTCGGGCGAGAAGCCGCTCTCGTGGCCGAGCACGCCGTTCAGCGTCGTGGACATGAGCCTCGGCTTGCGGCAGTCCTGGCTGACGTCGTAGACGTCGAGGATGCCCGGCGCCGTGCCGAGGGTGCCCATCACCGCGGCGAGCAGGCCGCGCTCGCTGTTGACGAGCAGCGACTCGTGCGGCTGCAGCATCGCCGGCGTCAGCAGGTTGGCGGTCCTCACCGGGTGCGCCGGGTCGGTCATGTCGAGCACGACCACGCCCAGGCCGGCCCCGCCGTTGAACAGGCTCTGCAGGTTGAGCCCGACCATCAGCGCGGAGTCGTAGTAGGCGCAGGTGCGGCCGGTGACGTCGGTGTAGCGCTGCACCTTGTAGCCACCCGAGCCGAACGCCGTGCGCGAGCCGTGGTGGCCGACCTGGTCGGTGTTGCAGCGGTAGCCCTGGAGCGCCCGGCCCGAGGTGTAGTCCGCCTTCGGCACCCGGCCCTGCTCGGCGGTCTCGGGCAGGTCCCCGCTCGCGCAGGACGCCCGCGGGACACCGGCCAGCGAGAGGTCCGCCTGCGAGGACCCGGCCGTGACCACGGCACCGGTCACCACCAGCGTCGCGATACCGAGCGCCACCAGCAGCCGGCGTACGGCGTGGCGGGCTCCCGTGTTGTCGTGCACCATCTCGACCCCCATGTCAGCCCCGGGCGGGACTGTGATCCGGACCACCCTCGCACGAGGTGGGCCCGGGGTCGAGGACGTGTCCGTCAGCCGTCGTAGGGGACCTCGGTGCGCCAGTCGTCCTCGTCCCGGTCGATCGCCGCGCGCAACGCCTTCGCGACGTTGTCGGGGGCGAACGGGCCCTCCTTGGACAGCAGGCCGCGCACGGTCACCGAGACCGCCCTGATGCCGTCGTCCTTCAGCGCCGCGTCGACGCTGTGCACCAGGTTCTGGACGCCCGCCTTCTGCACGCCCAGCGAGGCCGCGCCGAACCACGGCTTGTCCGCGGCCATGCTGCCGGTCACCGTGACCCGCCCGCCCCGTCCGAGGAAGGGACGCGCGGCCTGGAGCACCGACAGCAGCGCGCCGACGCCCAGGCGTACGTCGTCGAGCAGCTCGTCCGGGCTCAGCGTCAGCGGGTCCTTCTCCCGGTAGGCCGAGGGGTTGAAGTGCACCACGTCGAGGTGCCCGAGCTTCTGCGCGATCTTGGTGACCGCGCCCCGCGTGGCGGTGTCGTCGGTGAGGTCCACGACGGCCGGCTCGGCGGACCCACCGGTCGCCTCCACATCGGCGACGAGCGCGTGCAGCACCTCCTGGTCGGCGCCCAGCAGGCCGACGGCGGCCCCCTCGGCGGCGTACAGACGGGCGAGCGAGCCGCTCACCCCGGGTCCGGCTCCGGCGATCAGCACGTTGCGGGTCATACGGCCAGCCTAGGCCCCGGCCGTGGGCGCAGCACGAGACACGAACCGCAGGTCAACGGGGGGCAGAGACCTGCGGTCCGTGTCGCGTGGGCTCAGGTGCCGGCGATCCCGTCGAGCTTCTTGACGGTGTCCTCGAACTCGGCGACCAAGTCGGCCATCACCTCGGCGACCGGGCGCACCTCGTTCATCCGGCCGACGATCTGCCCGACGGGCATGGAGATCACGTCCGGGTCGCCGGAGGCGTTGATCCGGTTGTGGGCGTCGGCCACCAGCAGGTTCTGCAGCGGCATGGGCAGTGGGGCGGGAGCGCCCTCCTCGGCCCACGCCTCGGTCCACTTGGTCTTCAGCAGCCGGGCCGGCTTGCCGGTGTAGATCCGGGTACGCACCGTGTCGGAGGACGTCGCGCGCAGGAAGGCGGTCTCCCAGCCCTGGTTGGAGGCGAGGTTGCGGTACTCCTCGGTGCCGAGCCAGATCGAGCCGGTCCAGACACCCTGGGCGCCGAGCGCGAGCGACGCCGCGACCTGGCGGCCGGAGCCGATGCCGCCCGCCCCCAGCACCGGCACGTCGGGCCCGACCGCGTCCACGATGTCGGGAGTGAGCACCATCGAGGCGATCTCCCCGGTGTGCCCGCCGGCCTCGTAGCCCTGGGCGATGATGATGTCGACGCCGTTGGCGACGTGGCTCTGCGCGTGCTTCGGGGCGCCGGCGAGCGCGGCGACCTTGAGGCCCGCGGCCTGGCACTCGGCGATCACGTCGTTGGGCGGCGTGCCGAGCGCGTTGGCGATGAGCACCGGGCGGTGCTGGAGCGCGACGTCCACGTGGGAGCGGGCCATCGAGTGCAGCCAGCCGAGCACGCCCTCGCGGCCCTCGCCCTCCGGCAGCGGCGGGACGCCGAGCTTGAGCAGCGTCTCGTCGACGAACGTGCGGTGGTCCTCCGGGATGTACGCCGACAGGTCGGTCGAGGTGCCCTCGGTGGGGACCTTCATCGGCATGACCACGTCGACGCCGTAGGGCTTGCCGTCGGTGTTCTCGTCCATCCAGGTGAGCACCCGGTCCAGCTCGTCGGGGTCGTTGAACCGGACGCAGCCGAGCACGCCCAGCCCGCCGGCGCGGGAGACGGCGGCGGCGACGTGCTCGGAGGGGGTGAAGGCGAAGATCGGGTAGTCGATCCCGAAGGCCTCGCAGAGGGCGGTGTGCATCGTGCGGGCAGGCATCAGGCGTTGGCTCCTGCGGTGTCGGTCTGGTCGAGGGTGGTGCGCTCGGCGAGGGCCATCTCCTTCGCCTTGGGGTACTGCGCCTTGCCGGTCGCGTTGCGCGGGATCTCCGGCACGAGGGTCAGCGCACGGGGCAGCTTGTAGCCGGACAGGTGGGCGCGCAGGAAGGTGCGCAGGCCGTCGAGGTCGAGCGTCTCGCCCGGGCGGGGCTCGACGACGGCGGCCACGCTCTGGCCGTACTTGTCGTCGGGCAGGCCGACCACGAGCACGTCGTAGACGCCGGGGTGCGCCTTGATCGCCTGCTCCACCTCCTCCGGGTAGACCTTCTCGCCGCCGGTGTTGATGCAGTTGGAGCCGCGTCCGAGCAGGGTGATCCGGCCGCCCTCCTCGATCCGCGCGTTGTCGCCGGGGATGGAGTAGCGCACACCGTCGATCTCCACGAACGTGCGCGCGGACTTCTCCGGGTCCTTGTAGTAGCCGACCGGCACGTTGCCCGAGCGTGCCGTGCGGCCGATCTTCCCGACGTCCTTCACCGGGTCCAGCGGGCGGTTGTCGTCGCCGAGGATCACGGTGGTGGGCGGGATCGAGACCACCGGGCCGTCGGTCGACAGGGCGCTGGCGTCCTGCAGCCCGGTGCCCTGGAAGCCGGTCTCGGAGGAGCCGACGGAGTCGGTGAAGACCGCGTTGGGGAACGCCTTCATCCAGCGCTCCTTGACCGACTTGGAGAAGATCGCGGCCGAGGAGGCGATCGCGAAGAGCGTCTGGCCGTCGTACCCACCGGCCTCGTAGGCGTCGATCAGCGGCACGGCCATCGCGTCGCCTGTCATGAAGAGCATCTGCACGCCGTGCTGGTCGACCAGCTCCCAGGTGCGGACCGGGTCGAACTTCGGCTCCAGGATGGTCACCTGGCCGGCGAAGAGGTGCATGAGCAGCGAGGCCTGCGCGCCGCCGTGCATGAGCGGGCTGAGGGGCAGCGTGACGAGGCTGTCCTGCAGGGCCTTCTCGGACTGGTCGTACTCCTCCAGCGGCTCGGCGGTCATGAAGTCGATGCCACCGCCGAGCACCCGCCAGAAGTCCTCGTGGCGCCACATGACTCCCTTGGGGAAGCCGGTGGTGCCGCCGGTGTAGATGATGTGGATGTCGTCGGGACTGCGCTCGCCGAAGTCGCGCTCGGCGGACTGGCCGGCGACGGCCTCCGCCAAGGTCACCCCGCCGTACGCCGACAGGTCGCTGGCGTCGTCCGGCTCCAGCGGGTTCGGTACGGCGACGACCGCCTTCATCGCCCCGACCTTCGGCAGCACCTCGGCGACCAGGGGGGCGTACACCCGGTCGTGCACGAGGCCGACGAGGTCGGCGTTGTCGAAGAGGTACTCCAGCTCGCCGGCGACGTAGCGGAAGTTCACGTTGATCGAGACGGCGCGCACCTTGAGGATCGCGATCAGCGCGATCACGTGCTCGATGCTGTTCTTGGCGTAGAGCCCGACGTGGTCGCCCTTCCCGATCCCCTGCTGCTGGAGGAAGTGCGCGAGCCTGTTGGACTCCGCCTCCAGCTCGGCGAAGGTGATCACCCGGTCCCCCACCTGCACGGCGGGCTTGTCGGGCACGGCGTCGACGGCATGTTCGAAGAGATCGGCGATGTTCAGGGCCACGACGCCGAGACTAGAACACGTTTCACTTTTTCGCTAGCGTGGTTCACATGAGCGATTGCCTCGTCCAGCAGGACGGTCACAAGCTGGTCGTCACCATGAACCGGCCCGAGCGCCGCAACGCGCTCTCCAGCGAGATGCTGCGGATCATGGAGGACGCCTGGGACCGCGTGAACGAGGACCCGGAGATCCGGGTCTGCATCCTCACCGGCGCCGGGGGCTACTTCTGCGCGGGCATGGACCTGAAGAAGGCCGACGAGAAGCCGCCGTCGGAGAGCTTCGAGTCCGGGGAGTACGACCCGACCGTCATCAAGGGCCTGCTCAAGGGCTTCCGGCTGACCAAGCCGCTGATCGCCGCCGTCGAGGGCCCCGCGATCGCCGGCGGCACCGAGATCCTCCAGGGCACCGACATCCGGGTGGCCGGGGAGTCCGCGAAGTTCGGCGTCGCCGAGGCGCGCTGGTCGCTCTACCCGATGGGCGGCTCCGCGGTCCGGCTCCCCCGCCAGATCCCGTACACGGTCGCGGCCGAGCTGCTGCTCACCGGGCGCACGCTGCTCGCCCCCGAGGCCAAGGAGCTCGGGCTGATCGGGCACGTCGTGCCCGACGGCGAGGCGCTGGCCAAGGCGCACGAGATCGCCGACAAGATCGCCGCCAACGGCCCGCTCGCGGTGCAGGCCATCCTCAAGACGATGCGCGACTCCGAGGGCAGGCACGAGGAGGACTGCTGGGCCGACGACGCCAAGGTCGGCGCCGCGGTGTTCTCCTCCGAGGACGCCAAGGAAGGCCCGCGGGCGTTCCTGGAGAAGCGCGCGCCGCAGTTCAAGGGGCGCTGACGCCGCCGAGGTGCTCGTCGAGCCATGCAGGGAACTCGTGCAGGCTCTCCAGCACCACGTGGGTGCCGGCGTCGCGCAGCTCCTCGGCCGTGCACCCACCGGTCAGCACCGAGACGCTGGTGACCTCCGCCGCCAGGGCGCCCTCGACGTCGTGGACGTGGTCGCCGACGTAGATCGACGCCCCCTCGCGGCGCAGCACCGCCGCCTTGCCGACGCCCCACACCCAGCCCTCCAGGACGTCGACGTCGAGGCCCGTGTGGTCGAGGTGCAGCCGGGCGTTCTCCGGGAACTTCCCCGTGACCACGACGGTCCGCCCACCGCGCCGTCGTACGGCGGCCAGGGCGTCGTGCGCTCCGGGCAGCACCGGCACGCTGGTGATCGCGTGGTCCGGGTAGAGCGCGCGGAACCGGTCGCCGGCGGCCGGGATCCGCTCGGCATCCAGGTAGGGCTCCAGCAGCATGTCCAGCGGCGGCCCCAGGCGCCGGGTCATCTCCTCGACCGGGAAGTCGACGTCGAGCTCGGCCCCCAGCGCACGCAGCACGTCCTGGAACCCGGGAGCGGTGTCGATGAGGGTGAGGTCGAGGTCGAACCCGACGACGAGATCCGGCATGCAGCCACGCTATCGGGGCAGGATGTGCGCCATGGTGGCACTGCTGCTCCTCGGCCTGGTCCTGGCGGTCTTCGTCGCGCTCTGCGCGCTCGTCCCGATCCTGGTGGTGGCCTCGGCCCGCCGGGCCCGCGAGCGGCAGGCGGGCCTGGCCGCCTTCGCCCAGGCGCGCGAGTGGGACTACCGCCCCGAGGACCCGGCACTGGTCGGACGCTTCCGTGGCGCGCCCTTCGAGACCGGCATCCGCCGACGGGCCACCAACGTGCTCATCGGACGTCACGAGTCACGGCCGTTCACTGCCTTCGACTACCAGTACATCACCGGCGGCGGCGAGGACAGCACCACGCACACCTGCTCGGTGGTCGCGCTCAGCCTCGGCGTGACGGCTCCCGACCTGGCGGTCGGCCCGACATCCACCCTGCGGCGCTGGGTGGACGCGCTGACGGGCAAGGACATCGAGATCGGCGACCCCGCCTTCGACGCCGCGTTCACCGTGCACTCGCCGTCGCCGGAGTTCGCGCGCGAGCTGCTGCTGTCCGACGTCCGGGACGTGATGCGCCACCACCCCGGCCTCTCCTGGCGGATCACCGGCGACTCGCTGCTCGTCATCCGGCCGGGCGGCTACTCCCCCGCCGACATCGACGGCCTGCTCGGCGCGATGGGCGCGCTGCTCGACCGCGTGCCGGCCCGGGTGTGGGAGCGGCTGGGCGCGCGCTAGTCAGCCGACCGAGCGCTCGCCCGTCCAGAACTGCGCGCGCAGCGCCTTCTTGTCCGGCTTGCCGAGCGCCGTGAGCGGCAGCGCGTCGGCGGCGATCACGTCCTTGGGCGCCTGCACCGAACCCTTGCGCTCCTTGACCGCGGCCTGGATCTCGGCGACCACCTCGTCGGTGAGCTCGTGGCCCTCGCGCAGCACGACGATCGCGGTGACGGCCTCGCCGAACTTCTCGTGCGGCGTGCCGATCACCCCCACCTGGGCGATCGCCGGGTGCTCGGCGATGACGTCCTCGACCTCGCGAGGGAAGACGTTGAAGCCACCGGTGACGATCATGTCCTTGGTCCGGTCGACGATGTACCAGAAGCCGTCCTCGTCCTCGCGGGCCACGTCGCCGGTGTGCATCCAGCCGTCGCGGAAGGTCTCCGCGGTCGCCTCGGGCAGCTGCCAGTAGCCCGCGGACAGCAGCGGCCCGGCGACGCAGATCTCGCCCGGCTCACCGGGCGCGACCGGGTTACCGTCCTCGCCCAGCAGCGCGGCCCGGATGTACGCCGAGGGACGGCCGCACGACGTGAGCCGGCTCTCCACCGGCCGCCCCTCGGAGTCAACGTGGTCGCCCTTGGGGAAGTACGAGATCACCATCGGCGCCTCGGACTGCCCGTAGTACTGGGCGAAGATCGGCCCGAAGCGCTCGATGGCCTCCTTGAGCCGGACCGGGTTGATCGCGGACGCGCCGTAGTAGACCGTCTCCAGCGACGACAGGTCGCGGGTCCGCGAGTCCGGGTGGTCCATCAGCGCGTAGAGCATGGTCGGCACGAGCATCAGCGAGTTGATCCGCTGCTCCTCGATGGTCCTCAGCACCTCGGCCGGGTCGAACCGCGCCGAGACGAAGAGCGTGCCACCCTGGAGCACGACCGGCACGAAGAAGGCCGCGCCGGCGTGCGAGAGCGGGGTGCACATGAGGAAGCGCGGCTCGGCCGGCCACTCCCACTCCGCCATCTGGATCTGCGCCATCGTCGAGAACGCGCGGACGTTGCCGATCACGCCCTTCGGCTTGCCGGTCGTGCCGCCGGTGTAGGTGATCGAGGTGATGTGCTCGGGCTCGAGGAGCGCCGCCTGCACCGGCTTCGGCTCGAAGGTCGCGGCCACCGCGGTGAGGTCGGTGCCGACGTCGGCCAGCGACTCCGGCACGGGACCGATGGTGAGCACCTGCTTGAGGCCGGGGCACTTGCCGAGCAGCTCGACGGCGCGCTCGGCGAAGTACGGGTCGATCACCAGCGTGGTGATGCCGGCGTCGTTGATGACGTAGGCGTGGTCGTCCGCGGAGCCGAGCGGGTGCAGCGAGGTGCGCTGGAAGCCCTGGGTCTGGCCCGCGCCGAGGATGAAGAGCACCTCGGGCCGGTTGAGCGCGAGCAGGGCGCCCGGCGTGCCGCGGCCGGCGCCGAGGGACTCGAAGGCCTGGATGTACTGCGAGATCCGCTCGGCCGTCTGCCGCCCGGTGAGCGTGACGTCACCGAGGTGCACGATCGGCCGGTCCGCGTGCCGCTTGAGCGCGGCGAGCATGAGGTGGCCGTTGTGGGCGGGGGTCCGGAGCGTGTCGGTCACATCCCGCAGACTAGAACGTGTTCTAGATGTGGGCAAGGACCCCTTCCTTGGTCGGGGGTGCGCCCCTCCCCGCGACCGATGTGCTCACCGGCCCGCGCGGCCTACCGTCGAGCCATGACCTACGACGACCTCGGCTCCACCCGCGAGGACGCCGTGTGGACCTACCTCCTCCTCGGTGCCGGCGGCGTGCTGCTGCTCACCGTCGGGCCGCTGCTGGCGGCCTGGCTGGCGGACGTCCCGTTCGTGCCCTTCAGCGACGCCCTGCGCTGGGTCGGCGAGCGCGACAGCGCCTGGGCCTGGGTCGCCCGTCCCGCGCTGGGCCTGCTCGCCGGGCTCGTGGGCGCCTTCCTGGTGCTCGTCGACGAGTGGCGCCTGGAGGTGCACGACGACGCCGTCGTCGTGGTCCACGACAAGGACCGGCGCCGGCTGGCGAAGGAGTCGATCGTCGGCGTCCACCTCGACGGCAAGAAGGTGGTCATCGACGGCACCGAGGGCCGCCGGCTCTTCGACAGGCGGGTCGAGGCCAAGCCCCGGCGGGTCAAGGACGCCTTCGCCGCGCGCGGCTACCCGCTCGAGTCCGAGTGAGCCCCCGGCTCAGCCGGCCTGCCGCTCGATCGGCGCGATCAACGGCCGTACGCCGCCCAGCCGGCGCCGGAACCGGACCTGGTCGGCGTGCGCGTCGAGCACGTCCCACAGCGCCCGGTGCGCGGACCACGGCAGCGGCTCGGCACCGCTCCACCACCGGTCGCCGAAGCTGATCCACACCGGCACCCAGTGCGCCGCGCAGTCCCAGGCGCCCCGCTGCGCCTCGACCAGGCGACGGCGCACCTGGAACTCCATCCGCGGGCCGTCCGCGCAGATCGGCGCCGTCCGCACCGGCCAGACCCACAGGTCGAGCTCCATCAGCTCCAGCTCGAGGTCGCGCAGCAGGGCAGGGTCGACCAGCACCGTGGCGACGTTCTCGTGCGGCTCGCGCAGCATGGCCACGACGGTAGCCCGCGGCTCCGACAGCCGCCAGGGATCAGGCCAGGAGCCCGGCCACCTGACGCACCTCACCGGCACTGCGGCACGACAGCAGCAGCGTGGTGACGCCGGTCTCCTCCCACTGCGCGACCCGCTCCTTGACCTCGCCGGGCGTGCCGATGATGTGCATGTCGTCGACCAGCTCGTCGGGGACCAGGCCGGTGGCCTTGTCCTTCTCCCCCGCCAGGTACAGCTCCTGCACCTCGGCCGCCAGCTCGCCGTACCCCATCCGGGTGAAGACCTGGTTGTGGAAGTTCTGCTCCTTGGCACCCATCCCGCCCATGTAGAGCGAGACGAAGGGCTTCATCGCCTCGATCACGGCCTGCTTCTGCGCCGCGTCCTCGACGACCTGCAGGTGGCAGGTGGCCGCGATCTCGAAGTCGGCGCGGGTACGACGCGCGCCGGGTCGCGCGAAGCCCTCGTCGAGCCACGGCTGGTACATCCCCGCGCTCTTGGGCGTGTAGAAGATCGGGATCCAGCCGTCGGCTATCTCGGCGGTCTGCGCGACGTTCTTGGGGCCTTCCGCCCCGAGCCAGATCGGCAGGTCGGCGCGCAGCGGGTGCACGATCGGCTTGAGCGGCTTGCCGAGGCCGACCGAGCCGGGCCCGCGGTAGGGCAGGGCGTGGTGCGGGCCGTCGTTGGTGACCGGCGCCTCGCGGGCGAGCACCTTGCGGATGATCGAGACCACCTCGCGGGTGCGGGCCAGCGGCTTCTCGAAGGGCTGGCCGTACCAGCCCTCGACCACCTGCGGGCCGCTCACGCCCATGCCCAGGACCACCCGGCCGTCCGTGAGGTGGTCGAGGGTGAGCGCGTGCATCGCGATCGAGGTCGGGGTGCGTCCGGACATCTGCACGATGGACGTGCCGAGCCGGACCCGGGAGGTCTCCCGGCCCCACCAGGCGAGCGGGGTGAACGCGTCGCTCCCCCATGCCTCGGCGGTGAAGATCGCGTCGAAGCCGGCGTCCTCCGCCGCCGCGACGAGCTCTCCGACGCCCTGCGGCGGCTGCGCGCCCCAGTAGCCCAGCTGCAGTCCCAGTTTCATGAGACGAATCATGCCGGTCGTTGCGAACCATTTCTAGAACGTGTTTCACTTTCGTCCATGAGCCGCACTCTGCAGGCCCCGGTGACGGTGGCCTTCGACTACACGCGATCGACCGGGCCCGTCCTCGGTCGCTTCCTCTCCGGGCTCCGCGACGGCGTGGTCGTGGGAGGCCGTACCTCGGCCGGTCAGGTCGTCGTGCCGCCGCTCGAGTTCGACCCCGTCACCCACGAAGCGACGACCGACCTCGTCGAGGTCTCCTCGGTCGGCACGGTCAGCTCCTGGACCTGGGTCCCCGAGCCGGTGAAGGACCAGCCCTTCGACCGCCCGTTCGCCTTCGCGCTGGTCACCCTCGACGGCGCCGACGCGCCGTTCCTGCACGCCCTGGACGTCTCCTCGCCCGACGAGGTGCACACCGGGATGCGGGTGCGGGTGCGCTGGGCCGCGGAGCGGGTCGGCCACATCAACGACATCCTCTGCTTCGAGCCGCTCGCCCCGGGCGAGAGCGCCACCGTCGCGCCGGAGGCCGCGTCGGGCGAGCCCGTGAGCGGAGTCGTCACCAAGGTCTCCCTCGACTACGACTACGCCGCCTCGCCCGAGGAGTCGCTGTTCTACCGAGGTCTCAACGAGGGCCGGATCATGGGCCAGCGCTGCCCGGCGTGCCAGAAGGTCTACGTCCCGCCGCGCAGCGCCTGCCCCTCGGACGGCACCCCGACCGAGGAGGAGGTCGAGCTCTCCCAGACCGGGACCATCACGACGTTCTGCATCGTCAACGTGCCCTTCCTCGGCCAGAAGATCACCCCGCCGTACGTCTCCGCCTACGTCCTGCTCGACGGTGCCGACATCGCGGTGCTCCACCTCATCCTCGGCGTCCCCGCCGACGAGGTGCGGATGGGCATGCGGGTCAAGGCGGTCTGGAAGCCGGAGGAGGAGTGGAAGTACTCGCTGGAGAACATCGACCACTTCGCGCCCACCGGCGATCCGGACGCCGACTTCGAGACCTACCAGCACCACCTCTGAGAAGGGAGACACGGACAGATGCGTGACGTCGCCGTCGTCGGCTTCGCCCAGCGACAGATGCCCGAGTTCGACGGGTCGCCGACCTGCGTCGAGCTCCTCGTGCCGGTGTTCAAGGAGCTCTACGAGCAGACCGGCTGGACCCGCCGGGACGTCGGGTTCTGGTGCTCCGGGTCCTCCGACTACCTCGCCGGCCGTTCGTTCTCGTTCGTCCAGGCGGTCGACGCGATCGGCGTCATCCCGCCGGTCAACGAGTCGCACGTGGAGATGGACCTGGCCTGGGCGATGTACGAGGCGTGGATCAAGATCCAGACGGGCGAGGTCGACACCGCCCTCGTCTACGCCTTCGGCAAGAGCTCCGCCGGCGTGCTGCGCCGTACCCTCGCGCTGCAGCTCGAGCCGTACACGATGACCCCGCTGTGGCCCGACACCGTCTCCCTCGCCGGCCTCCAGGCCCGCGCAGGCATCGACGCCGGCGTCTGGGACGAGCGGGCGATGGCCGAGGTCGTCAACCGCTCGCTCACCGACGCCGAGAAGAACGACCACGCCATCCGCAAGGGCGGCTCGTCGGTGGAGGAGCTGCTGGCCCGGCCGATGTACGCCGACCCGCTGCGCAAGCACGACTGCTCCCCCGTGACCGACGGCGTCGCCGCGCTGGTCCTGGCCGCCGGCGACAAGGCCCGCGAGGTCCGCGACCGGCCGGCCTGGCTGACCGGCATCGCGCACAACATCGACCCGATGGGCATGGGCGTGCGCGACCTGACCCGCGCACCGTCGGCCCAGCGGGCCGGCGCGGCGCTCGACCTCGGCGGCGTCGAGGTCGCCGAGCTGCACGCGCCGTTCAGCCACCAGGAGCTCATCCTGCGCTCCGAGCTGGGCCTCGGCGCCGACGTGGCCATCAACCCCTCCGGGGGTGCGCTCGCCAGCAACCCGATGTTCTCGGGCGGCGGCATCCGCGTCGGCGAGGCCGCGTCGCGGATCTGGTCCGGCGAGGCCGACAAGACGCTCGCCCACGCCACCAGCGGGCCCGCCCTCCAGCAGAACCTCGTCTGCACCCTGGAAGCCTCTACCGAAGGAAGGCAGAACTGATGGGCAAGCAGCCTGCAGCGATCATCGGTGTCGGCCAGACGCACCACCGCGCCAAGCGCGAGGACGTCTCGATGGCGGGACTGTGCCGCGAGGCCATCGACCGCGCGCTGCTCGACGCGAAGCTGACGCTCGACGACATCGACGCGATCGTCGTCGGCAAGGCGCCCGACCTGTTCGAGGGCGTGATGATGCCCGAGCTGTTCCTCGCCGAGGCGCTGGGCGCGGCCGGCAAGCCGCTCCTGCGCGTCCACACGGCCGGCTCGGTCGGTGGCTCGACGGCGATCGTCGCCTCGTCCCTGGTCCAGGCCGGCGTCCACAAGCGCGTGCTCACGGTCGCCTACGAGAAGCAGTCCGAGTCCAACGCGATGTGGGCGCTCTCGGTGCCGCTGCCGTTCAACATGCCCGTCCACGCGGGGGCCGGCGGCTACTTCGCGCCGCACGTGCGCTCCTACATCCGGCGCTCGCAGGCCCCCACCCACATCGGTGCGATCGTGGCCGCCAAGGACCGCAACAACGCGCTGAAGAACCCCTACGCCCACCTGCACAACGAGGGCACCACCGTCGAGTCGGTGCTGGCCTCGCAGATGCTCTGGGACCCGATCCGGTACGACGAGACGTGCCCGTCGAGCGACGGCGCCTGCGCGCTCGTGATCGTGGACGAGGACTCCGCGAGGTCGTCGCCGAACCCCGCCTGGATCCACGGCACCGTGATGCGCTCGGAGGCCACCACGGCCGCCGAGCGCGACCAGGTCAACCCGCAGGCCGGGCGCGACGCGGCGGCCGCACTGTGGAAGCAGGCCGGCATCACCAGCCCGATCGACGAGATCGACGCCGCCGAGGTCTACGTGCCGTTCTCGTGGTTCGAGCCGATGTGGCTGGAGAACCTCGGCTTCGCGGCCGAGGGCGAGGGCTGGAAGCTGACCGAGGCCGGCGAGACCGCGATGACCGGGCGGATCCCGTTCAACGCCTCGGGCGGGGTGCTCTCGTCCAACCCGATCGGCGCCTCAGGCATGCTCCGCTTCGCCGAGGCCGCCCTGCAGGTGCGCGGCGCTGCCGGGGAGCACCAGGTCGACGGCGCACGCAAGGCCCTCGGCCACGCGTACGGCGGTGGGTCGCAGTTCTTCGCGATGTGGGTCGTCGGCGCGGACAAGCCGACGAGCTGAGGCTCCTCGTTTGGGACGGGCGGCGGCGGGTTAGGTTTCCGGAGTGAGCCTGCCGCCGTCGTACCCGCCTCCGCCGCCGGGCGCCTTCTCGAGCACCGAGCAGCGTCCGCCGAGCAACGGGCTCGCGATCGCCGCACTGGTGCTCGGCATCCTGACCCTGCCGCTGGCGATCGTGCCGCTCCTCAGCCTGCTCGCGCTGGTCACGGCGCTGATCGGCATCGGCCTCGGCCTCGGTGGGATCCGGCGGGGACGCCGGATCCGGCGCGGCACGGCGATGGCGGGCTGGGGACTCGGCCTGTCGGCCGTCGGCCTGGTGATCGCCGCGCTGATCACCTTCGTCTTCATCCGCTGGCTCGGCGACGCGCTGGACTGGGTGGACCCGCCGGAGCCGAGCGAGAAGGTCGGCCAGTGGTTCGAGACCGACGACGGCGACCTCCGGATCAAGGTCACGTCCGTCGAGTGTGGTGTGGCCGAGGGTGCCGACGTCGACAGGTGCACCTTCACCTTCGAGGCCAAGAACCAGTCGGACCGCACGATCTCGCTGGACTCGATCGAGGTCAAGGCCGTCGTCGACGGCAGGTGGGACGACCCGTGGCTCGAGGGAGACACCAGCCTGGAGCCCGGCGCGTCCGGCGTGATCACCGGTTCCACCGTCGTCAGCGACCCGGACTCGCTCGACGGCCTCGCCTTCGACGCCGACGACGCGTCGAGCCACAGCGCCGTCGTCGTGGACCCGGGGCTCGGTCAGTAGGCTGGACCTCGTGATCGAGCTCCGTACCCCGACCCAGATCGAGCAGATGCGCCCCGCCGGGCGCTTCGTCGCCTCCGTCATCAAGGCTCTCGGCGAGAAGGCCGCCGTCGGGGTCAACCTGCTCGAGCTCGACGAGCTGGCGCACCGGATGATCAAGGACGCCGGCGCCGAGTCCTGCTACATCGACTACCACCCCTCCTTCGGCGCCAGCCCGTTCGGCAAGGTGCTGTGCACCTCGGTCAACGACGCGGTGCTGCACGGCCTGCCCTTCGACTACGTCCTCCAGGACGGCGACCTGCTCTCCGTCGACTTCGCGGCCTCGCTCGACGGCTGGGTGTCGGACTCGGCGCTGTCCGTGGTCGTCGGCACGGCGCGCGAGGAGGACCTGCGGCTGATCGAGACGACCGAGCGGGCGCTCGCCGCCGGGATCGCCGCGGCCCGGGCGGGCAACCGGCTCGGCGACATCTCCGCCGCCATCGGCGACGTCGCGCACGCGGCCGGGCTGAAGGTCAACCTGCAGTTCGGCGGGCACGGCGTCGGCCGGACCATGCACGGCGAGCCCCACGTCGCCAACGACGGCCGCGCCGGCCGCGGCCTCAAGCTGCGCCCGGGCCTGGTCATCGCGATCGAGCCGTGGTTCCTGCACACCACCGACGACATCGTCTTCGACCCCGACGGCTGGACGATCCGCAGCGCCGACGGCTCCCGCGGGGCGCACGCCGAGCACACCGTCGCGATCACCGACGGCGACCCGCTCGTCCTCACCGCGCGGGACTGATCCCGCACCGGCCCGCAGAGCCTGAGCCGGGGCGGGGCGGGTACTCCCCCGCCATGGAGTCCCGCACGCTCGGCGTCGAGGAGGAGCTGCTGCTCGTCGACCCCGCGGACCGCACCGCCTCGCCGCGCGCCCAGCAGGTGCTCAAGTACGCGGCCGAGCACGACCTGCCGGACCGCGAGGACCTCGACCACGAGCTCTACCGGCACCAGCTGGAGACGCGCACACCTCCCGCCGAGACCCTCGCCGAGCTGCGCGAGCACCTCCTGCGCCGCCGGGCCCTGGCGGCGGAGGCCGCCGCGGGCGTCGGCCTCCGCACGGCAGCCTCGGCGACCAGCCCGCTCGGCGGGGCGGAGCCGCGGACCACCCGTGACGACCGCTACCTCGCCCTGGTCGACACCTACGGCGAGCTGGCCCGCACCGGCGGCACGTGCGGCATGCACGTGCACGTCCAGGTCGCCTCCGACGAGGAGGGCGTGCGCGTCCTCGACGCGCTGCGGCCCTGGTTGCCGGTGCTGCTGGCCATCAGCGCGAACTCCCCCTTCCACGCGGGTCGCGACACCGGCCACGCCTCCTGGCGGGCGCTGGCGTGGGGCCAGCTGCCCAGTGCCGGGCCGACCGAGCGGTTCGGGAGCGTCGCGGGCTACCACCGGGTGGGCCGCTCGCTCATCGAGTCCGGCGCCGCTCGCGACGAGGGGATGCTCTACTACGACGCCCGGCTGGCGCGGCGCTTCCCGACCGTCGAGGTCCGGATCGCCGACGTGTGCACCGATCCCGCCGACGCCGTCCTGGTCGCGGCGCTGGCCCGCGGCCTCGTGCACCACTGCGCCGGGCCGGACGCCGAGCCGCCCGGGTCGGCCGAGCTGTGGCGGGCCGAGCTGGTCCGCGCCGCCACGTGGCGCGCCGCCCGAGACGGCCTCGGCGGACGCCTGCTGGACCCGCTGAACGCGCGGCTGCGCCCCGCCCGCGAGGTCGTCGGCCTGCTGCTGGAGACCGTGCGCGAGCCGCTCGAGGCCTACGGCGACGACGGCGAGGTGCGCGAGGGGCTCGAGCGGGTGCTGGGCGAGGGAGGGTCGGTGCGCCAGCGGGCGGCGTACGAGCGCACCGGGCGGCTGGAGGACGTCGTCGACGACCTGGTCGCCCGGACCAACCTCAGCGCCGCCGCAGGGTGAGCACCAGCAGCACGAGCGCGGTCACCTGCGCTGCGGCGACGACGACCGTGAGCAGCCCCGTGTGCGAGGTGACCAACGCCCCGGCCACGGCTCCACCGACGACGGCGCCGAGGCCCTGCACGGCCGCGAAGACGCCGTAGCCCGTGGCCCGGCGGGCCGCCGGCACCACCGCGGCCACCTGGGCCTTGACCGTGGAGTCGAGCACCCCGGTCGCCACGCCCCACAGCGCGACACCGGCCAGCACCGGCGCCAGCGCGTCGGCGAAGGCGAGCGCGGGGACCCCCGCCACCAGGACCGGTACGACGAGCAGGACCCGCGCGCCGACCCGGTCGAACGCCCAGCCGGTCGCCAGCGCGGCCAGCGCCGCGGTCGCCATCGCGAGCGCGTAGACGACCGGTGCCGCGGCGAGCGGCACCAGGTCGTCCTCGACGAACCGGAACGAGATCACGCCGAAGGTCATCAGGCCCGCCGTCGCGAGCGCCGCCGCGGTGGAGAAGACGTGGAAGCGGGCCGGCAGGTCCACCCCGAGGACCGCCGCGATGCCCCGCCGCTCGGCGCCGTGGGGCGCGACCTCCTCGGGTGCGGTGATCCCCGGCGCACGACGGGCCACCTGGGCGAGCAGCACCAGCGAGATCGCGCCCGGGATCGCGAGCACCGCGAACCCGGGCCACAGCACGCCCGTCAGCGCGGTGACGCCGGCGACGGTGAGCGGACCGGCGAAGGCGCCCACCTGGTCGAGCGCCTTGTGCACGCCGAAGGCCCGGCCCAGGCTGCCGCCCGCGGCGACCCGCGCCAGCAGGGCGGACTTCGCCGGGCTGCGGATCGCCTTGCCGGCCCGCTCCAGCAGGATCAGGGCCGCGGCGAGCGCGACGCCCGCCGTACCGACCGCGGGCGCGAGGGCCAGCAACGGCACGCACACCGCGGTGAGGGCGTAGCCGAGGACCGTCAGCCGCCAGTGCCGGCCGCTGCGATCGGCCCATGGGCCGGTGCCGAGGCGGAGCAGGAGCGCCATCGCCTCACCGGCACCGGTCACGATCCCGACGACGAGCGCCGAGGCGCCGAGCGCACCGAGGAAGGGCCCCGAGATGGACCGCATGCCCTCGTAGACCATGTCGGCCGTGAGGCTGACGAGCCCGAAGGCCACCACGGTCCGCCACGGGCTCCAGGCCCGTGACGCGGTGGCGTCGCTCAGTGGCTGATGCCCCAGATGAAGCCGAACACGCCGGCGCCGACGCCGAGGATGATGATCGTCCACAGCGAGATCCACGCCAGGCTGTGCATCCCGTGCTGGTAGTGGTTCTCCGAGAAACCCTGGAACTGCTCGGTGTTGACGTCGCTCATGGCGCCCTCCTGTCGGCCTGCTTGCAGCACGAACGCTACTGCACCCGGCGCCCCGGCGAGCGCTGCGCTCAGCGGTCGGCGTGCTTGGCGACGACCGCGAAGGACGCGTCGAGGTCGACGTCCCACTCGACGCCCCGCGCGTCGCGCACCTCGGCCTCGTACGCCGTCCCGGGGTCGTCGCTCGGGTCCACGTCGAGCACGGTGCCGCTGCCGACCGCGGCCAGGGCGGCCCGCTCGGCGGCCGTGCGCTCCGCCGCGGTCAGCACCCGGTCGTCGGCGTCCGGCCGGTCACCACGGTCGCCACGGTCGTCGCGGTCGTCGCGGTCGTCGTCGCGGTCCTCGGCCACCGGCTTCAGGTCCTCGTCGAGGGTGACGTCGACCTCGCGGCCGTCGAGGCGGACCTCGACCTCGTAGGCCTCGCCGAGGTCGTCGCTCTTCTCGACGTCCACGGCCTCGCCGCCACCGACGGCCTTCGTCGCCGCGGCGGCCACCCGGTCCCGCTCGTCGCCCGAGACGTCGTCGGCCGAGGCCGCCCAGACGGTGCCGCCGACCGCGAGCACGGCGACGGTGGCCAGGGCGGGCAGGACGACGCGCTTGCGGCGGAGAATGTTGGTGTTCATGGGAGTTTCCTCTCGATCGGGGCTGATGACCTCAGCCTGCCGAGGAGTCGCTGAAGGCTCCCTGAAGCTTCCTGAAGGCACGTTCAGCCGGCTCGGCCGGTCAGGCGGGCAGGCGCACGACGAAGCGGGCACCCCCGAACGTCCCGTCCTCCACCGCGACGGCCCCGCCGTGGCCGGTCACCACCTCACGCACGATCGCCAGCCCGAGACCGCTCCCGCCGGCGTCACGCGCGCGGGCCTCGTCGAGCCGCACGAAGCGCTCGAACACGCGCTCCCGGTCCGCCGGCGCGATGCCCGGCCCGTCGTCCTCGACGCTGAGCACGACGCCTCCGGGGTGCTGGACCACCGCGACCGCGAGCCGGCTGCGGGCGTGCCGGGCGGCGTTGTCGACGAGGTTGCGCACCACCTGGCCGAGCGCCACCGGGTCGCCGAGGAGCCGGGCGGCGGCGACCGCGGTCGTGTCGACGTCGAGACCGGCGCGGGCGACGCGTCGTACGGCGCCGAGGGCGAGGTCGTCGAGGTCGACCTCGGTGCGCGGGGCGCGCGCCCGTCCCTCGCCGGCGCGGGTGAGCACGAGGAGCTGCTCGACGAGCGCCTGCACCCGGACCGCCTCCTCCAGCACGGTCTCGGCGAGCTCGCCGTCCGGCAGCGCCGCCGGGTGCGCCTGGGCGACCTCCGCGACCTGGCGGATGCTGGCCAGCGGCGAGCGCAGCTCGTGCGAGGCGTCGGCGACGAACTGCTCCTGCCGGTCACGGGAGTCCTGCAACCGGGCGAGCATGGCGTTCATGGTGCGCGCGAGCCGGCCGACCTCGTCCCGGGTGGCGGGCTCGGACACCCGCCGCTCCAGGCGGGCGCCGGTGATCTCCTCGACCTCGCGGCGGATCCGTTCGACGGGACGCAGCGCGCGGCCGACGACGAGCCAGGTGGTCCCCGCGACGACCAGCAGCAGCGCGGGCAGGCCGAGCAGCAGCGGCGCGGCCAGCGCGGCCGTGGTCTCGTCGACGTCCTCCAGGGAGACCGCGACCGCGACGACGTGACCGTCGTCGGAGTCCTCGGTGACGACGACGTAGGAGTGGTCCGCGCCGGGCAGGTCCACCGTGCCGTCCTCGGTCAGCGGGCCCTGGAGCGAGGCCGACGCGGCGAGCACCTCACCGTCCGGCCGGGTCACCTGCCACACGACGTCCTCGGGCTCGTCGTCCGCCTCGTCGTCCACGACCGGCACCTGGCCCGCGTCGACCTGCGCGACGAGCGCGTCGGCGCGGTGCTCGGCGGTGGTCTCCGCGCCGTCGCGCAGCGAGCCACGGACCGCGAGCACCAGGGCCGCGGCGCCGGCGAGCAGGGCCACCGCGACGACGAGGACGGCGGCGAGGGTGGTCCGCACCCGGATCGAGGTACGCCGCACGTCAGCCTCCGTCGCTCGCGAGCCGGTAGCCCGCGCCGCGGACGGTCTCGATCGCCGCGCGGTCGTAGGGCCTGTCCACCTTGTTGCGCAGGTGGCGCACGTAGACCTCCACGATGTTGGGGTCGCCCTCGAAGTCGCCGTCCCAGACGGCGTCGAGGATCTGCCGCTTGGAGACGACGTCGCCCCGGTGCCGGGCGAGGAAGGCCAGCACCGAGAACTCCCGGGCGGTCAGCGGGATCTCGTCCTCGCCGCGTCGTACCCGGTGGGCGGCGGTGTCGATGACCAGGTCGCCGAGCTCCAGGGCGGTCGGCCGCTCCCGCTCGCCGCGGCGCGCGACGGCGCGCAGCCGCGCGACGAGCACGGGGAAGGAGAACGGCTTGGTGAGGTAGTCGTCGGCGCCGGTGTCGAGGCCCTCGACCTGGTCCCACTCGCCGTCCTTGGCGGTCAGCATCAGGATCGGGGTCCAGATCTCCTCCGCGCGCAGCGTCGCGCAGACCTGGTAGCCGTTGATCCCGGGGAGCATGAGGTCGAGCACGATCGCGGCGTACGCGTTCTCCCGGGCCAGCCACAGCCCGTCGGTGCCGTCGTGGGCGACGTCGACCGCGAAGCCCTCCGCCTCCAGCCCGAGCTTCAGCGAGCGCGCCAGGCGGCGCTCGTCATCGACGACCAGGACACGCATGGGACCTCCGGGAGAGCAGATCAGGGCGGCCCCATTGTCGCGGAGCCGCCCTGAACCTGCGCTGAAGGATCAGGCGTACTTGACCTGCATCTCCTTGATCGCGTTGAGCCAGCCCGAGCGGAGGCGACGCGGCTTGCCGACCAGCTCGATGTCCGGCGCCAGGTCGGCGATCGCGTTGAAGATCAGGTTGATCTGCAGACGGGCGAGGTTGGCGCCCAGGCAGTAGTGCGCGCCGTGGCCGCCGAACGCGACGTGCGGGTTGTTCTCACGCAGGATGTTGAACGAGAACGGGTCCTCGAAGACCGTCTCGTCGAAGTTGGCCGAGGCGTAGAACATCGCGACCCGGTCGCCCTTCTTGATCGCCTGGCCCGCGAGCTCGGTGTCCTGCTTGGCGGTGCGCTGGAAGACGGTGACCGGCGTCGCCCAGCGGACGATCTCGTCGACGGCCGTCTCCGGGCGCTCCTTCTTCCACAGCTCCCACTGGTCGGGGTGCTCGAAGAAGGCATGCATGCCGTGGCTGGTGGCGTTGCGCGTGGTCTCGTTGCCCGCGACGGTCAGCAGGATCACGAAGAAGCCGAACTCGTCGTTCGTCAGGGCGCCGTGGTCGTCGTCGGCGCCGACGCTGATCAGCTTGGTGACGATGTCGTCCTGCGGGTTGGCCCGACGCTCGTTGGCGAGGTTGTCGAAGTAGACGAGGATCTCCATCGAGGCGACCGCGGGGTCGGCGCCGATGTCCGGGTCGTCGTAGCCCATCATCTGGTTGGACCACTCGAAGAGCTTCTTGCGGTCCTCCTGCGGCACGCCGAGGAAGTCGGCGATCGCCTGCAGCGGGAGCTCGGCGGCGATGTCCTCGACGAAGTCACCAGAACCCTTGGCGACGGCGCCGGCGACGATCTCGCGGGCGCGCTCCTCCAGGACCGTCTTGAGGGCGGCGATCACGCGCGGGGTGAAGCCGCGGGAGACGATGCCGCGCATCTGCGTGTGGTCCGGCGGGTCGTGGTGGATCAGCATCGCGCGCTGGACCTCGACCTGGTCGCGGGTCATGTCAGGCGCGAAGCGGATGATGACGCCGTTCTCCATGGCGGACCAGTTCTCGTTGTCCTTGGAGACCTGGCGGACCTCGGCGTGCCGGGTCAGCGCCCAGTAGCCCGTGTCGAGGAAGCCGGCGCGCGCCTCGGGGACCTGCTCGATCCAGCGGATCGGCTCGTTGGTCCGCAGCGCACGGAACTCGTCGTGCGGCAGCGCCACTTCGTTGATGTCGGGATCGGTGGGATCCCATCCCTCGGGGATGAGGAGCTCGGTCACGCGACGAACCTTTCGCTGCAGGGGGCCTCGGGGTGGAACACGTTCTAGGGTCACCGTACAAAGCATCGCGCGATTACGAAAGGGTTTCATTCAGCGTTTCTCGACGAACGAGAACACGTTCTAGTTCAGTGCTATCGTTCGGCCATGGGCAACCCTGTGATCGTCGAGGCCGTCCGCACTCCCCTGGGCAAGCGCAAGGGCTGGCTGGCCGGGCTCCACCCGGCGCAGACGCTCGGCTTCGTGCAGGCCGAGGTGCTGCGCCGCGCCGGTGTCGACCCGGCCCTCGTCGAGCAGGTCGTCGGCGGCATCGTCAGCCAGGCGGGCGAGCAGTCCAACGACGCCGTACGCCGCGCCTGGCTCTACGCCGGGCTCCCGCAGGCCACCGCCGGCACCGCCCTCGACGCCCAGTGCGGCTCCGGCCAGCAGGCCACCCACCTCGTCAACGACATGGTCGCTGCCGGCACCATCGACGTCGGCATCGCCTGCGGCGTGGAGATGATGTCCCGCATCCCGCTCGGCGCCAACGTCCCGCCGGGCCTGGGCGACCCGCGCCCCGCCGACTGGTCGATCGACATGCCCAACCAGTTCGAGGCCGCCGACCGGATCGCCCGCAACCGCGGCCTGACCCGCGCCGACCTGGAGGCGCTCGGCCTGGCCTCGCAGGAGAAGGCGGCCGTCGCCGTGTCCGAGGGACGGTTCAAGCGCGAGATCGCCCCGATCACCGCCCCGGTGCTCGCCGAGTCCGGCGAGCCCACGGGCCAGACCCGCGTCGTCGACGCCGACCAGGGCCTCCGCGCGACCACCGCCGCCGGCCTCGCCGGCCTGAAGCCCGTGTTGGAGGACGGCCTGCACACCGCCGGCACCTCCTCGCAGATCTCCGACGGCGCCGCCGCGCTGCTGATCATGGACGAGTCGCGTGCCCGCGCCCTCGGCCTGACCCCGCGCGCCCGGATCGTCTCCCAGTGCCTCGTCGGCTCCGACCCCTACTACCACCTCGACGGCCCCATCGACGCCACCCAGCGCATCCTCGACCGCACCGGCATGGCGATCGGCGACATCGACATCTTCGAGGTCAACGAGGCCTTCGCGTCCGTCGTACTGTCCTGGGCGGGGGTGCACGGCGTCGACCTGGACAAGGTCAACGTCAACGGCGGCGCCATCGCCCTGGGCCACCCCGTCGGCGCCACCGGCGTCCGCCTGATCACCACCGCCCTGCACGAGCTGGAGCGCCGCGACGCCTCCACCGCCCTGGTCTCCATGTGCGCCGGTGGTGCGATGGCCACGGGGACGCTCATCGAGCGGATCTGACGGGGGCACTGTCCGGTTTCACCACCTAGGTGGTGAAACCGGATCCGAGCACACCGAATTTGATGTGCCCGGACACGGTTTCGTGCGCTCAGTACGACGTCACATCACCCACTGCTGACCGTTGTCCACAGGCAAGCTCCGCGGCGCAGCACGAGCGCGCGAAATCAGGCAGGGTCGCGCGCATGATCATGTGGTTGGCAGCCGACACCGGCGTGCTCCTGCGCCGAGAGGTGCTCGCTGCTGGTGGCGACGACGCCGCCCTGCTCGGCGCCGTCCGTCGTGGAGCGCTGGTCCGCCTTCGTCAGGGGGCCTACGCACTCACCGAGACCTGGGAGCAGGCGGATCGCGCAGCACGCCACCGCCTCCTCAGCACTGCCGTACGACGGCAGCTCGGCAGCGGCGTGGCACTGTCACATCAGAGCGCTCACCTCGAGCTCGGTGGCCCCGCGTGGGGCATCGACCTGACCGCCGCGCACGTGACCCATCTGGACGGCGTCGGCGGAAGACGAGCGGCCATGGTCGTGCACCACCACGGACTGGTCCTCGCCGGCGACGTCACCCGCGACGAGACGGGCTGGCTCACATCACCGACTCGGACCGCGCTCGACACCGCGAGCCTGGCCCGGCGCGGACCCGCCGTCGTCGTGCTCGACTGGTACCTGCAGCAGGGCCTGACGACCGAGCTCCAGCTGGACGACGCATTCCGGCGTATGCGGCACTGGCCCCGCACGCTGCACCTCCAGGTTGCTCTGCGGCTGGCCGACGGCAAGGCCGAGTCCGTTGCAGAGACGCGGGCCCGGCTGCTCTTCATGGACGAACGACTCCCCGCGCCTCTCGCGCAGTACGAGGTCTTCGAACCGAACGGTCAGCTGGCAGGACGCGTCGACTTCGCGTGGCCCGAGCAGGGCACCATGCTCGAGGTCGATGGAGCGGTGAAGTACCACCGGTTTCGACGGAGTGGGGGAGACCATCGAGCAAGCGGTGATGCGCGAGAAGGCGCGCGAGGACAGGCTCCGAGAGCTGACGGGCTGGACGATGGTCCGCCTCACGTGGCGCGACCTCGACCGCCCTGGGGCCACGGCAGAACGCATCCGGCGGGCGCTACGTCGCGCCGTTTGAGTTCCCCACCGCAACTGAACGCACGAAACCTCGTCCGGGCACACGGAATTCCGTATGCCCGGACCTGGTTTCACCACCTAGGTGGTGAAACCAAGGACCGGTTCACGCCCCGTACACGGCCTCCGGAGAAGGCGCCTGCGCCAACAGGTCCCGCAGCGCCGGACCGACCTTCTCGGCCTCCCAGCGCCCACCCGCGTCGCGGGACGGGCCGTGCGCCCAGCCGTTCTCCACGGTGACGACCGAGCCGTCGACCTCGATCACCCGGCCGGTCACGTCGCCGGCCTCCTCCGAGGCGAGCCAGGCGACGATCGGCGAGTTGTCCTCGGGCAGGGCCATGGCGGAGGTGTCGAAGGCGCCCTCGGTCATCCGGGTCTTGGCGACCGGCGCGATCGCGTTGACGGTCACCCCGACCCGGCCGAGCTCGGCGGCGGCGACGAGGGTCATCGTCGCGATCCCGCCCTTGGCGGCGGAGTAGACGACCTGGCCGATGGAGCCCTGGAGGCCGGCGCCGGAGGTCGTGTTGATGACCCGCGCGACGCGCTGGCGACCGGCCTTCGACTCCGCCCGCCAGTACGACGCGGCGTGCCGCAGCGGCGCGAAGTGGCCCTTGAGGTGCACCCGCATCACCGCGTCGAACTCCTCCTCGCTGGCGTTGACGAGCATCCGGTCGCGGACGAAGCCGGCGTTGTTGACGAGGACGTCCAGCCCCCCGAAGGTGTCGATCGCCTGCTGGACCATCGCGGCGGCCTGGTCGAAGTCGGCGACGTCGGCGCCGTTGACGACGGCCTCACCGCCCATGGCCTCGATCTCGGCGACCACCTCGTGTGCGGGCGAGTCCGTCTTCTCGCCGTTGTTGGAGACGCCGAAGTCGTTGACGACGACCTTCGCGCCGTGGCGCGCCAGCTCCAACGCGTGCGCGCGGCCGATCCCGCGGCCGGCTCCGGTGACGATCGCGACGCGACCTTCCAACAACCTGCTCACTGCTGCTCCTTCTGTGCTTCCTGCTGGGCGATGTGGAGGAAGACCGGCTGCTCGCCGCCGCCGTGGCAGGCGACCCGCGCCCCCGAGACGTACGACGCCAGGTCGCTCGCCAGGAAGGCGACGACCTGCCCGATCTCGGCGACGTCGGCCATCCGGCCGGCCGGGATGGTGGCCTCGATCGCGGCGACGGTCGCGTCGCCGCCGTAGTGGTCGGCGGTGTCGGCGGTGCGCACCAGCCCGACGTCGACCGCGTTGACGCGCACCCGCGGCCCCCACTCCTGGGCCAGCGAGGTGGTCAGCGAGTCGACCCCCGCCTTCGCGGCGCCGTACGCCGCCGTGCCCGGCGAGGGCCGCACGGCCGAGACCGAGGAGATGTTGACGATCGCCCCGCCACCCGGCTGCTCCTGCATCACCGCGTTCGCGGCCTGGGCGACCAAGAGCGAGGACATCAGGTTGAGCCCGACGATCTTGTCGTGGAAGCGCGGCGAGGCGTCGGCCGCCAACGCGTAGGGCGCTCCCCCGGCGTTGTTGACGACGACGTCCAGCCGGCCGTGCTCGGCCACGATCCACGCGACCAGCTCCGCGACGGACGCGGCGTCGCGCACGTCGCACAGCCGGTGCGTCGCTCCGGCGGGCGGCTCGGCCTCGGAGCGGCCGCAGGTCACCACGGTCGCGCCCGCGGCGAGCAGCACCTCGGTGATGCCGCGGCCGATGCCGCGCGCCCCGCCGGTCACCAGCGCGACGCGCCCGCCCAGGTCCAGTGCGAGTGCCATGTCCAGCACCCTACCAAGCATTTGCTTGGTAGGGTGCAGCCATGACAGTCACCAGCGAGCGACGCGACGACGGCATCCGCCTCGTCACGATGAGCGCTCCCCCGGTCAACGCGCTCACCGTGCAGGGTTGGTACGACGTGGCCGCCGCCCTCGACGAGGCGAGTGCCGACCGGGAGACCAAGGTCGTGGTCCTCCGTGCCGAGGGCAAGGGCTTCAACGCCGGCGTCGACATCAAGGAGATGCAGAGCACCACCGGGTTCGACGCCCTGCTCGGCGCCAACAAGGGCTGCTACGCCGCGTTCAGGGCGGTCTACGAGTGCAGCGTCCCGGTGATCGCGGCCGTCAACGGCTTCTGCGTCGGCGGCGGGGTCGGGCTGGTCGGCAACGCCGACTGCGTGGTGGCCAGCGAGGACGCCTACTTCGGCGTGCCGGAGGTCAACCAGGGCGCCCTGGGCGCCGCCACCCACATGGCCCGGCTCGTCCCGCAGCACATGATGCGCACCCTCTACTTCACCGCCCGCACCATCCCCGCGAAGGACCTGGTGCAGTTCGGGTCGGTGCTGGAGGTGGTCCCCCGCGACGAGCTCGACGAGGCCGCGTTGCGGGTCGCGCGCGACATCGCCGCCAAGGACACCCGCGTCATCCGGGCCGCCAAGGAGGCGCTCAACGGGATCGACCCGGTCGACGTCAACAAGTCCTACCGCTGGGAGCAGGGCTTCACCTTCGAGCTGAACCTGATGGGTGTCAGCGACGAGCTCCGCGACGACTTCGCGGGAACGGAGAAGAGCAAGCAGTGAGCAGCAAGCCCCGCGACAAGCGGATGAGCATCGAGGAGGTCGTCGCCTCCCTCGAGGACGGGATGACCATCGGGATCGGCGGCTGGGGCCCGCGCCGCAAGCCGATGGCGCTCGTGCGCGCGATCCTCCGCTCGGACCTGAAGGACCTGACCATCGTCAGCTGGGGTGGTGCCGACGTCGGGCTGCTGGCCCGCGCAGGCAAGATCCGCAGGCTGGTCTACGCCTTCGTCTCCCTCGACTCCATCCCGCTGGAGCCCAACTTCCAGCGCGCCCGCCAAGCGGCGAGCATCCCCGAGGTCGTCGAGCTCGACGAGGGCATGTTCCAGACCGGTCTCAAGGCCGCGGCCGAGCGGCTCCCCTTCCTGCCGATGCGCGCCGGCCTCGGCTCCGACGTGCTCGTCAACAACCCCGGCATCACCACCGTCACCAGCCCGTACGACGAGGGCCACGGCCACGAGGAGCTCGTCGCCGTCCCGGCGCTGCGGCTCGACGTCGCCCTGGTGCACCTCAACCGCGCGGACGCGCACGGCAACGCGACGTACCTCGGTCCGGACCCGTACTTCGACGACCTCTTCGCGATGGCCGCCGACCGCACGTACCTCAGCGTCGAGCAGGTCGTCGACACCGCCGGCCTCACCGTCGACACCCCCGTCCAACGCGTGCTGCTGAACCGGATGATGGTGACCGGCGTGGTCGAGACACCCAACGGAGCGCACTTCACCACCTGCACCCCCGACTACGAGCGCGACGAGCGCTTCCAGAAGGCGTACGCCGCCGCGGCCGGCGGCTCCGAGGAGGACTGGGCGGCGTTCGAGGAGCGCTTCCTGTCCGGTGACGAGGATGCCTACCAAGCGGCCGTCCAGGCCTTCGCAGAGGAGCAGTGATGGTCTCGACGAGCTCGACCGACGACGTGGTCACCCGTGCGGACGTCTGCGCCGCCGCCATCGCCGACGCCTTCAAGGACGACGGCGAGATCTTCGGCAGCCCGATGGGGCTGCTCCCGATGCTCGGCGTCCGGCTCGCCAAGCTGACCAGCAACCCCGACCTCGTCCTCTCCGACGGCGAGTCGCTCTTCCTCGCCGGTGTCCCGCCACTGTTCGCCAAGGGCGACGTCGTCGAGGGCTGGATCCCGTTCCGCCGCGTGTTCGACGTCGTCGCCTACGGCAAGCGGCACGTGATGATGGGCGCCACCCAGGTCGACCGCCACGGCAACCAGAACATCTCCGCCATCGGCCCGTTCGCCCAGCCGAAGCGCCAGCTGCTGGGCTCGCGCGGGGCCCCGGGCAACACCGTCAACAACCGGACGTCGTACTGGGTCCCGAAGCACTCTCCCCGGGTCTTCGTCGAGCAGGTCGACATCGTCTCCGGCGTCGGCCCGAAGCGCGCCAAGGAGGCCGGCCCGGCCGCCGCGCGCTTCAACGACATCCACCGGATCGTCAGCAACCTCGGGGTCTTCGACGTCAAGGGCGCCGGCGACACCGTGCGCCTGCTCTCGGTGCACCCGGGCGTCACGGTCGAGGAGGTCGTCGAGGCGACCGGGTTCGCGCTCGACGTCCCGGCCGAGGTCCCGACGACCCGGAAGCCCACGCCGGAGGAGCTGGTCGTGATCCGCGAGGTGCTCGACCCGAAGGGCCTGCGATTCAAGGAGGTGCCCGATGCCTGAGCAGCGGATCCGTACGCCGTTCACCGACCTCGTCGGCGTCCCGCACCCGGTCGTCCAGACCGGGATGGGCTGGGTCTCCGGCCCGCGCCTCGTCTCCGGCACCGCCAACGCGGGCGGGCTGGGCATCCTGGCCTCGGCGACGATGACCTTCGCCGAGCTGGAGCGGGCGATCGTCGAGACCAAGGCCCGCACCGACCAGCCGTTCGGCGTCAACCTGCGTGCCGACGCCGCGGACGCGCCGGACCGCTGCCGCCTGCTCATCGACCACGGCGTGAAGGTCGCCTCCTTCGCGCTGGCGCCCAAGCCCGAGCTGATCGCGATGCTCAAGGAGCACGGCATCGTGGTGATGCCGTCGATCGGTGCCGCCAAGCACGCCAAGAAGGTCGCCGCCTGGGGTGCGGACGCGGTGATGGTCCAGGGCGGCGAGGGCGGCGGGCACACCGGCCCGATCCCCACCACGTTGCTGCTGCCGACCGTCCTCGAGGCCGTCGACATCCCGGTCATCGCCGCCGGAGGCTTCTACGACGGCCGTGGGCTCGCCGCCGCGTTGTCGTACGGCGCCGCCGGGGTCGGCATGGGCACCCGTTTCCTGCTCACCCAGGACTCCGCCGTGCCCGACGCCGTCAAGCAGCTCTACCTCGAGCGCGGGCTGACCGACACCGTCGTCACCGCGAAGGTCGACGGGATGCCGCACCGGATGCTGCGCACCGAGCTCGTCGACTCGCTGGAGGAGACCTCCGCCGTACGCCGCCTGGGGCCGACCGCTCGACGGACGCTGGAGTTCAAGAAGTCGTCCGGCATGTCGTGGGCCGCGCTGCTCAAGGACGGACGCGCCATGAAGAAGGCGCAGGGCCGCACCCTCGGCCAGATGGCGCTCGCCGCGAACACCCCGACCATGCTGCGCGCCGGGCTCGTCGAGGGCGACACGTCCGCCGGCGTGCTCGCCAGCGGCCAGGTCGTCGGTGTGATCGACGACCTGCCGACCTGCGCGGAGCTGGTCGAGCGGATCGTCGTGCAGGCGGCCCGCGAGCTGGGCCGGGCCGCGTCCTACGTCGTCTGAGGTCCGGCGGCGCGTTGCTCGCGCCGCTCCTGCAGCCGCTGCTCGGCGGCGGGCAGGAACTCCAGGCAGGGCGCGTCGCTCGCGGGGTGGCGCTCCTTGAGGTGGAAGGTCCAGCGGTCCATGGCGGCCATGAACCCGTTGTCCTCCCCGGGCCGGTACGTCGACCAGGCCCGTTCGCCCTTGCCGGTGCACTCCACGCAGGTGATCTTGTAGACGAACTGCTCGCGCGCGCCGACCTCGATCCGCACCCGCGCCAGCGGACCGGCCTGGCCCGCGGCCTTGCGCTCGCGGGCGGAACGGCTCGCCACCATGTCGGCCCCCTGGTCTCGTCGTCGCCGGAGCGGGAAGCCTACCGACCTGCCGCACCGCTGTGTCGGACCCGTCGCCTAGGGTCGGTCCCGTGAACGGCCGATGAGCAAGATGGACGCAGTCCGCGCGATGCGCGAAGCCCGCTACGCCGAGGCGCAGGCCCGGTCAGCGACCCCGAAGACCCCGACCCCGAAGACCCCGAAGACCCCGACCCAGAGGACCCCGGCGAAGAAGGCCGGGGCGAGCCCCGCCGAGGAGACCGACGGGCTGTGCGGCCACCGCAACATGAGCGGGCGCACCTGCACCCGGGAGCAGGGCCACCCGCAGAAGAGCCACCGCTACTCCTGAGCGGAGATCTTCCGCTGGTAGGCCCACTCCCGCCCCTGCACCCGGTAGGCCAGCAGCTCGTTGACGCCGATCATGTGGTCGTTGGACTCGGCGTTCCAGGTGTTCACCGTGAGCACCTGCGGCTCCGCCTCGCGCAGCCAGAGCAGCAGGTCGGCCTTCAGCAGCAGGCCCAGCCGGTGGCCGCGGTGCGCCCGGGTGACCGACGTGTCGTGCTGGTCGGCCCAGGTGGGCTGCTCGCCGTCGACGACCACCACGGTCTGGCCGGCGAGCCCACCGGTCGGGACGTGGCGGGCGACCACGCGGTACATCCGCTCGCCCTTGCCGAGGCTGGCCTCCTCGTAGGCCCGCATCCGGTCCGCGGTGAACACCTCGTCCTCGTAGTCGAGGTCGTCCAGCGGGGCGTCGTTGATGGCGGCGGCCATCGTGGCGAGGTCGTCGAGCCGCTCCTCGGGCGTGGGCACCGCCCAACGCTCGAGGACGTAGTCGCCGGCGGCGGCGCGCGCCTCGTCGTAGCGCCGGACGAGGGCGGGCCAGTCCACGTCGGCCAGCGCCTGACGGCGGTTGATCGAGGCCAGCTTGCGCTCGAAGCCCTGGTGGGCGGCGAAGGCGTGCAGGGCCGCGGTGTCCCACCCGTCGACGATGATGTTGGTGCGGCCGCGGCGGCGGGCCTCGCCGAGCAGGTGGGCGAGCAGGGCGGAGCCGTGCCCCCGGCGCCGGTACGACGGGTGCACCGCCACCGCCACGAAGGCGAGGTCGAGGTTGTCGTACTCACTGGTGCTCACGGTGCCGTAGGCCACGGGCACACCGTCGACCGTGGCGAGGTAGGGGTCCTCCGGCTCGCCGTCCCAGCCGAACCGGAACCGGCCCGCGAGCCGGGCCGGCGTGAAGTGCCGCTCCCAGGGCGCGTCCACGGCGTGGACGTCGTTCAGCAGGCCGGCACAGGCGGTGAGCTCGGCCGCGTCGTCGGGACCGAACGGGGAGATCTCCATGCGGCCAGCATGCGGTGCCGGGGCGCCCGGTGCCACTGGATATCCTGGCGGGGTGAGCCAGCAGCCGAGTCCCCGCCGGCGGCACCTGATGGACCCGAGTGCCCCACGCAAGGCGCCGGACCCGCAGGACATCGAGCGCCTGCAGCGCACCCAGCGCCGGGTGGTCGCCGCGCTCATCGTGACGACGGTGCTGCACCTGGCGGTCGGCTTCGTGATCGCGGCCGACCACGTCGACCCCGACCGCACCGACGCCCGGGTCGGGCTCAGCCTCATCGCCACCGCGTTCATGGTGGGCGGGATCGCGGCCACGTTGCTGGTCCTGCGCCGCTCGTGGCGCTCGCCGTGGCTGCTGCTCGGCCTGCTGCCCGGCATCGCCGGCATCTGGTGGACCGTGCTCTGAGCCGTCCGGCTCAGTCGGTGATCTCCACCGGGTAGAGGTCGTCGACGCCGTCGCCGACGCTGAACCCCCAGCCCGGGGGCAGCACCGACCGCGGCCAGATCGCCGGGTGGGCCTGGCTGGCCTGCTGCAGCATCACCACGTCGAAGCCGACGGTCGCGGCGACCTCCTCGAAGTCGCCGTCGCCGGCGAAGAACACCCAGCCGGTGTCGCGGCGCTCGGGGTTCGGGGGGAAGCGCGCGCCGTGCAGCATCGCCACCTCGGGCGTGACGTCGCGCGCGAGCAGCGCGGCGCCGAACGGCCAGGCCGGCTCGGCCCGGACCCCGGCCCGTTCGCAGACACCCTGCTGGTCGCCGCGGACGCGCGGTGCGGCGTGCGGGTCGACCGGGGTGTCCTGGGCGGCCGGGCGCTCGTCCTGCTCGGCCATCCGGGCGACGAAGGCGAGGTGCTCGGCGAGGTCCGGGCGCGGCGTACCGGTGGCGATCAGGTGGGTCAGCGGGATCCGCAGCCGGTCGAAGAGGGTCAGGCTGGTGTGCGTGGCGTAGGGCTGGTTGTCGAGCAGGCACTCGACCGCGTCGTCGTCGACAGCGGTCACGACCGCCCACATCCGCTCCACGTGCGGCACCAGGACCGGGTGCCCCTGGTCGTCGTACGGCGTCCGGGCGTCGCGTGCCGCGTCGGCGATCGTCGCGAGCCGGAACAGCGCCCGGACCGGGCTGCCGGGCACGAGCGCGGCGAGGTCGGCGGCACTCGGCAGCTCGAACGTCTCCGGGTGCGCGGCGGCGACCGGCCGCGGGTCGTCGAGCTCCCAGCCACCGCGCGCCAGCAGGGCCTGCATCCCGGGATCCATGGCCTCATCGAACCAGACCACCGGGACCGCTCAGGTCCAGGTCCCGGCTGCCGACGGGACCACCATGACGGTGTCGCGCCCGCTCCCGGCCCCTGCGGAGGTGCACCCTGCCCTCCTCCAGTCCGTCGCGCTGACCCTGCGCCCGACCTCCGGCGACCCGGTGGCGGTGGAGACCCGCGTCCTCGACCTCGAGCCGTACCGCGACGGCGGCACCGCGCTCGTCGTCGCCTGCCCCGAGGGGATGGACCCCGACGAGCACCACTTCGACGCGAGCGTGACCTGGACCTATCCGCTGGGCCGGATGGAGTGCGCCGTCAGCACCCGCCCGGCGATCCGGCCCTACGGCAGGGTGTGGCTGCTGCGTCCCTCGTCAGCGCCGACCCGCCTGCAGCAGCGCGCCTTCTTCCGCGCCCGGGTAGCGGTGCCGATCTCGCTGACCTGGCCGGCCACGCCCGACGACGACGGCATCCTGCCGGAGAACCTGCTCGGCGTGGCCGTCGACATCAGCGAGGGCGGCGTGCTGCTGGCGACCCAGGGCCAGGTGCCCCCGGCCGGCCAGGAGGTCGAGGCGACGGTCCGCATCGACAACGAGAACCTCTCGCAGCCGGCACGCGTGGTGCGTCACGTCCGGTTCGCGGGCGGCGGGGTCGGGATCGCGATCGCCTTCCTCGACCCGACCGTGCACGGCGACCGGATCAGGCGGCTCGTGTTCGAGTCCGAGCGTCGGCGGGGTCGCCAGCGCTGAGGTGGCCGTGGCGAGCGCCGGCCGCGATCCGTCGTACGCCGTGCTCGTGGACGGGTCCGCGCGACCACAGCGTGGCGATCGAGCGCCCGGCGAGGTAGCCGAGCGCGTAGGTGCCGAGCACGACCAGCGGCAGCTGCTCGGCGTGGCGGTTGTTCATGGCCTCCCCCTTCCTCCGAGGCCCTTCCCATCGGCCACATGACGTCTGTCATGAAGGACTGGTGACACCGCGACCTGCCGCGCGGTCCCTGCCCCGGGGAGCCTTGAGGACATGACGACACCAGCGATCGAGGTCCGCGGCCTGCACCGCTCCTACGGCACCGGTGCCGGCGCGTTCGAGGCCGTGCGCGGCGTCGACCTGTCCGTCGAGGCCGGCACCATCACCGCCCTGCTCGGCACCAACGGCGCCGGCAAGACGTCCACCCTGGAGGTGGTGGAGGGCCTCGCGGCCGCGAGCGCGGGCACCGTGCGGGTGCTGGGGCTCGACCCGGTCGCCGACCGGGACGCCGTACGACGGCGCACGGCCGTGCTGCTGCAGGAGAGCGGTTTCTCCGGGGACCTGACCGTCCGGGAGACGCTGCTGCAGTGGGCCGGCACGCTGACCTCGCCGCGTCCGGTGGAGGAGGTGCTGGGCCGGCTCGGCCTCGAGTCCCGCGCGGACGTGCGGGTCCGCGCGCTGTCGGGCGGCGAGGAGCGCCGGCTGGACCTGGCCTGTGCCCTGCTCGGCCGCCCGGAGGTGCTGCTCCTCGACGAGCCGACCACCGGTCTCGACCCGGAGAGCCGGCGCGACGTGTGGGAGCTCGTCCGCGACCTGCGCCACGCCGGGACGACGGTGCTGCTGACGACGCACTACCTGGAGGAGGCCGAGGAGCTGGCCGACCGGCTGGCGATCATGCACGCCGGCAGGATCGTCCGCGAGGGGACCCCGGCCGAGGTGGCCGCCGGGCACCCGTCGGTGATCCGGCTGGACGAGGCGACCGCCCCCGCCTGGCTGGACGACCTCGGCGCGCGCCGCGTGGTCCGGGGCGGCACCGTCACCCTCGAGACCGACGACCTCCAGGCGACACTGACCACCCTCCTGGTCCGCGCCGAGCGCGAGGGCGTCCGCCTGGACGGGCTGGAGGCCCGTGCCGCCACCCTGGAGTCGGTCTTCCTCGCCATCGCCGACCAGCCCGCCGACCGCTCGCCCGAAGGAGCCCTCGCATGAGCACCCCCGCCCTCTCCGTCCCGCGCACGGCCCGGCTGGCCCGCTGGAACGCCGTGCTGATGACCCGCAACCGGCTCGCCCTGGTCTACGGCGTCGTGGTGCCGCTGCTGCCCCTGCTGCTCCTGCTGTCCGGCGACCGCGGCGACGCGGGTCCCGGCGCCGCGGCGATCACCACCACCGTGCTGATGGCGGCGCTCTTCCCGGTGTTCTACAACGTGCTCTCGCAGTTCGTCACCCGGCGCGACGAGCTCGTCCTGAAGCGGATGCGCACCGGCGAGGCGCGCGACCTGGAGCTGCTCGTGGCGCTCGCGCTGCCCGGTGCGGTGGTGACGCTGGTGGTGTCCCTGCTCGCCGTACCGCTGGCGATGGCGCTGGGCCAGGACGCGCCCCTCAACCTGCTCGTGTACGTCGCCGGCGTGCTCGTCGCGACGGTGATGTTCGCCGCCTTCGCGTTCTGGACCGCGGCCTGGACCCGCAACGCCGAGGCCGCCCAGATGACCAGCCTGCCGGTGATCTTCCTCGCGCTCGCGGGCCAGTTCAGCATCGCGCTGCCCGCGTCGGCCCAGCGCTGGGCCGACCTGACACCGGGGGCCGCGCTGACGGACCTGGTCCGCTCCGCCTGGTTCGGCCTGCCCGAGAGCGGCACGACGCGCACCCTGGACCTCGCCGCCACCTGGGGCGAGGCCGCCGGCCCGCTGCTCGTGCTGGTGGCCTGGACCGTGCTGGCCGTCGGCATCGCCGCCCGGTCGCTGCACTGGGAGCCACGGGTGTGAGCAGTGTCTAGGCTCAGGCGCATGCGCCGCTGGTCCGAGCTCAGCCAGGTCGAGCGGGTCGACCTCTACACCCGCCAGTCGCTCTACGGCGCGCTCTGGCTCTCGGTGGCCTTCCTGCTCCTGTCGGCGTACAACCAGCAGGAGGGCCACGACGGCGCGTTCGCCGTGGTGACCGGCCTGGCCGTGGTGCTGACGGCCCTGGCCAGCCTGGTCCTGCGCGACCTGCTCATGCTCCACCCGGCGACGCGGCCGGTCCCGTGGCGCGGGATCGTCCCGCTGCTGGCGCTGTCGGCCCTCGCGGTCGCGGCGGCGCTCCCCCAGCCCGACGCCGTGCGCGGCACGGTGATGATGCTCGTCCTCTTCGTCCTCGGCTGGGCGCTCGGCGGGGTGGGCGACCTCCGCGTCGCTGCCGCGCTCGTGCTCGGTCTCGGCGCGCTGATGGGCCTGACGTCCGGCGAACCGCTGGCCTTCGTCGGCGGTGCCGCCGCGGCCGCCTTCTTCGTCTTCACCGTGCGCGTCTCGCTCTGGCTGGTCGGGGTGGTGACCGAGCTCGACACCGGCCGCGCGGCCCAGGCCGCGCTCGCGGTGGCCGAGGAGCGGCTGCGCTTCTCCCGCGACGTGCACGACGTCCTCGGCCGCCGGCTCTCCGCGATCGCGATGCAGTCCGAGCTGGCCGCGACGCTGGCCCGGCGCGGGGACCCGACCGCCGCCGGCCGGATGCTCGGCGTGCGGGAGGTCGCCCACGAGGCGCTGCGCGAGGCACGCGAGCTGGCCCGGGGCTATCGCACCGTCGACCTCGACCAGGAGCTCGACGGTGCGCGCTCGCTGCTGCGCTCGGCCGGCATCGACGTCCGCCTCGACGTCGCCGGCGTGCCCGAGGCCTGGCAGGAGCCCGCCGCGTGGGTGGTCCGCGAGGCGGTCACGAACGTGCTGCGGCACTCCGCCGCCGGCACCGTCGAGATCGCGTTCCGCTCCCCCGCCCTCGTCGTCAGCAACGACGGCGTCACCACCGCCCCGAGCGGCGCCGGATCCGGGCTCGACGGCCTGCGCGAGCGTCTCGCCCCGCGCGGCGCCACGCTGACCTCGGCCGCGACCGGCGAGCGCTTCGTGCTGACCGCCCGCTTCGCCGCACCCGAGGAGAGCGCATGAGCGTCCGCATCCTGCTCGCCGACGACGAGCACCTGATCCGCACCGCGCTCGCGCAGCTGCTCGACCTGGAGCCCGACCTGGAGGTCGTGGCCGAGGCCGCCACCGGTGACGAGGCGCTGGCGATGGCGGTCAAGCACGCCGTCGACGTCGCCGTGCTCGACCTGCAGATGCCCGGCCCCGACGGGATCGCCGTCGCCGAACGGCTCGCCGCAGACCTGCCGGGCTGCGGCGTCGTGATCGTCACCAGCCACGGCCGCCCCGGTCACCTCAAGCGGGCGTTGCAGTCGGGCGTGCGTGGCTTCCTGCCCAAGACCACCTCCGCCGCGACCCTGGCCGACGTCGTCCGCAAGGTGCACGCCGGCGGCCGTCACGTCGACCCGGACCTGGCCGCCGACGCGATCGCCGCGGGCGACAGCCCGCTCACCTCGCGGGAGGCCGACGTGCTCGAGCTCTCCGCGGACGGTACGACGATCGAGGAGATCGCCGCCCGCGCGGCCCTCTCGCCGGGGACCGTGCGCAACTACCTGTCGAGCGCGATCACCAAGCTGGGCGCGGCCAACCGGCACGACGCCTGGGCCACCGCCCGCCGGATGGGCTGGATCTAGCCCGAGAGCTCAGCCCAGCCGTTCGATGATCGTCACGTTGGCCTGCCCGCCGCCCTCGCACATCGTCTGCAGGCCGTAGCGGCCGCCGGTGCGCTCCAGCTCGTTGAGCAGGGTGGTCATCAGCCGGGTCCCGGTGGCGCCGATCGGGTGACCCAGCGCGATGCCGCCGCCATTGACGTTGACCTTCTCGTGCGGGGCACCGGTCTCCTTCATCCACGCCAGCGCCACCGAGGCGAAGGCCTCGTTGCACTCGAAGAGGTCGATGTCGTCGATGGCGATGCCGGACTTCTCCACCGCGTGCTTGGTCGCGCCGATCGGACCGGTGAGCATCCAGACCGGGTCGTCGCCGCGCACCGACAGGTGCACGATCCGGGCCCGCGGGGTCAGCCCGTGGTCCTTCACGGCCTGCTCCGAGGCGACCAGCACCGCGGAGGACCCGTCGCAGATCTGCGAGGCCACGGCAGCGGTGATCCGGCCGCCGGGTGCGAGCGGCTCCAGGCCGGCCATCTTCTCCAGCGAGGTCTCCCGGGGGCACTGGTCGGTGTCGAACACCGTGCCGTCCTCCAGGGTCAGCGGCGCGATCTCACCGGCGAAGCGGCCCTCCGCGATCGCGGTCCGGGCGCGCTCGTGCGAGGCCAGCGCGAAGGCCTCCATCTCCTCGCGGGTGATGTCCCACTTCTCGGCGATCATCTCGGCCGAGCGGAACTGCGAGACCTCCTGGTCGCCGTACCGCTTCTGCCAGCCGGGCGACTCCGCGAAGGGCGTGGAGAACCCGTACTGCTGGCCGACCAGCATCGCCGCGGAGATCGGGATCGCGCTCATGTTCTGCACGCCGCCGGCCACGACGAGGTCCTGGGTGCCGGAAAGCACCCCCTGGGCCGCGAAGTGCACCGCCTGCTGCGAGGACCCGCACTGGCGGTCGATCGTCACGCCCGGCACGTGGTCGGGCAGCCCGGCCACCAGCCACGCCGTCCGCGCCACGTCGCCGGCCTGGGAGCCGATCGTGTCGCAGCAGCCCAGGATGACGTCGTCCACGGCGCCCGGGTCGGCGCCGGTGCGCTCGAACAGCGCGGCGATGGAGTGCGCCGCCAGGTCCGCGGAGTGCACACCGGCCAGCGCGCCACCGCGCTTGCCGACGGCGGTGCGGACGGCGTCGACGAGGTAGGCCTCAGCCATGGTCGTTCCCTTCGATCGCGATCCCGTCGAGCAGGATCCGGACGTACTGGTCGGCGACGTCGGTGTGGCTGAGCCCGCCGCCGGGGCGGTACCAGCGCACGGCGACCCACACCGTGTCGCGGATGAAGCGGTAGGTCAGCGTGACGTCGAGGTCGGGCCGCAGCACCCCGGTGCGCACGCCCTCCTCGATCAGCGACACCCAGACCTGCCGGGACTGGGCGTTGCGGTCGGCGAGGTAGCCGAAGCGCTCGAAGGTGCCGAGGTGGTCGGCGTCGTTCTGGAAGATCGCCACCTCGTGCGGGTGCTGGTCGATCGCCTCGAAGGACACCCGGACGGCGGCCTCCAGCTTGGTCCGCGCGTCGTCGCCGCTGGCGAGGATCGCGTCGTACTTGCCGAAGAGCTCGTCCTGGAAGGGCACGAGCAGCTCGTCGACCATCGATTCCTTGGAGTCGAAGTGGTGGTAGAGGCTGCCCGAGAGGATGCCCGCGGCGTCGGCGATGTCGCGCACCGTCGTGTTGCGGAAGCCCTTCTCGGCGAACAGGGTGGCCGCGATCGCGAGCAGCTGCTCGCGCCGCGACACGGTCGTCGAGCCTGTCGGGACGTCAGGCGTGCTGGCTGCTGACACTGATCACCTCACCGGTCAGGTACGACGAGTAGTCGCTTGCGAGGAACACCATCACGTTGGCAACCTCCCACGGCGCCGCGGCGCGGCCAAAAGCCTCGCGCTGCTTGAGCTCGACGAGCAGCTCGGCGGAGGTGACCTTCTCCAGGAACGGGTGCATGGCCAGGCTCGGAGAGACCGCGTTCACGCGGATGCCGTGCGGCGCGAGGTCGAGCGCGGCACAGCGGGTGAGCGCCATGACGCCGGCCTTCGCGGCGGCGTAGTGGGCCTGGCCCTCCTGCGCGCGCCAGCCGATGACCGAGGCGTTGTTGACGATGACGCCCTTCTTGCCGGCGGCGACGAAGCGCTGCCCGGCCGCGCGGGTGGCGCGCATGGTGCCGGTGAGGGTGATGTCGATGACCCGGTGCCAGGCCTCGTCGGTGACCTCGAGGATCGAGTCGGTCCCGCCGAGGCCGGCGTTGTTGACCAGCACGTCCACCCCGCCGAGCTCGTCGGCCGCGCCGAGCAGCGCCTGCACGTCGGCCTCCTGGGTGACGTCGCAGACGAGCTGTCGGACCCGCTCGGGGCCGAACTCCGCCGCCAGCGCCTCCTCGGCCTCGGCCAGGCGGCGGGCGTGGGTGTCGCTGAAGACGACCGCCTTCGCGCCCTCCTCCAGCGCGCGTCGTACGACGGCCGCACCGATGCCGGCGCCGGCCGCCGCCGTCACCACGACGACCTTCCCGGCGAGCAGGTCGTGGCCGGGGACGTAGTCGGGCGTGGGCTGCTCGGGACGCAGTGCGGTCATCCGCGGGGCTCCTTGGGTAGGCCGAGCACCCGCTCGGCGAGGATGTTCTTCTGGACCTCGTCGCTGCCGCCGTAGATCGTGTCGGCGCGGGAGAAGAGGAAGAGCCGCTGGTGCTCGTCGAGGTCGTAGCCGGGGCCGGCCAGCAGGCCGTCGGCAGCGGCGACGTCCATCGCCACCTCGCCGAGGGTGCGGTGCCAGCCGGCCCACGCCAGCTTGAAGACCGAGCCCGCGCCGTTGCCGGCCGCGGAGTCCTGGCCGCCCTCGACCAGCGCCAGCGAGCGCAGCGCGAACGAGCGGATCACGGCCAGCTCGGTCCTCATCCGGGCCAACCGGTCGCGGATCACCGGGTCGTCGATGGCGCCGTTGGCCCGGGCGCGGGCGACCACGCTGTCCAGCTCGCGGGCGAAGCCGACGGTCTGGCCGAGCGTGGAGACCCCGCGCTCGAACCCCAGCAGGCCCATGGCCACGCCCCAGCCGCGGCCCGGCTCGCCGATGACCAGCTCACCCGCCGTACGGGCACCGGTGAAGAAGACCTCGTTGAACTCCGAGCCGCCCGTCAGCTGCTCGATCGGGCGGATCTCCACCCCTTCCTGGTCGAGCGGGACGAGCAGGAACGACAGCCCGGCGTGGCGCTCCGAGCCGGCCTCCGTCCGGGCGACGACGAAGCACCAGTCGGCCAGGTGGGCGAGCGAGGTCCACACCTTCTGCCCGTCGATCACCCACTCGCCGGTGCTCTCGTCGCGCCGCGCACGGGTCTGCACGTTCGCGAGGTCGGAGCCGGCGTCCGGCTCGGAGTAGCCCTGCGCCCACAGCTCGCGCACCGCGACGATCTCGGGCAGGAAGCGGCGCTGCTGCTCCGGGGTGCCGAACGCGATGAGCGTGGGACCGAGCAGCTGCTCGCCGAGGTGGTTGACGCCCGCGGGCGCGTTCGCCCGGGCGTACTCCTCGTGGAAGACGACCTGCTGCCACAGGCTCAGGCCCCGGCCGCCGTGCTCGGTCGGCCAGCCGAGCGCGGTCCAGCCGTGCTCGGCGAGGTGCCGGTTCCAGGCGAGCCGCTCGTCGTGCGCCTCGTGCTCGCGACCCGGGCCGCCGAGGCCGCGCAGCGCGGCCCACTCCCCGGTGAGGTGGTCGGCGAGCCAGGTGCGCACCTCCTCGCGGAAGGCGCGGTCCTCGGCGCTCTCGGTCAGGTCCACGTCGGCAGCATACCAAGCAAATGCTTGGTAGGGTGTCGCCGTGGACACGATCCCCGCCGTCCTGCGCGACGCCGCCGAGCGGTACGCCGACCGGCCGGCCTACGTCGAGGACGGGCAGGTCCTCACCTTCGCCGGCCTGCTCGACCGGGTCCAGCGCACCGCGTCGGCCTACCGTGCGGCCGGCGTCGGCGCCGGCGACCGGGTGGTCGTGTGGGCCCCCAACAGCACCGCCTGCGCGGTCGCGATCCTCGCCGTCTCCTGGGCCGGCGCGACGCTCGTGCCCGCGAACACCCGCTACCTCGGCGCCGAGGTGGCCGCGATCGCCGAGCGCGTCGACGCCGCCCTCGTCGTGGTCGAGGACGGCTTCCTCGGCCGCTCCCAGGTCGCCGAGCTGCGCGCCGAGGGCGTGGCCCGGCCGGTCGCGGTGCTGGCCGAGGTCACCGCCGAGGACCTGCCCGCCGGCGAGCCGTTCGCCGACCAGCCCGGCCCCGACGACGTCGCCGACATCCTCTTCACCTCCGGTACGACGGGCCGCCCCAAGGGCGCCATGAGCGCGCACCGCCAGACCGTCGGGGTCGCCCGCGCCTGGGGCGAGCTCGGCGGCGTGACGGCGGAGGACCGCTACCTCGTGGTCAACCCGTTCTTCCACTCCTTCGGCTACAAGGTGGGCATCGTCACCGGGCTCACCACCGGCGCCACCCTCTACCCGCTCGCCACCTTCGACCTCGAGCGCACGATGGCGCTGATCGAGACCGAGCGGATCAGCGTGCTGCCCGGTGCCCCCGCGATCTACCAGTCCCTGCTGACCGCACCGGGTCGCGAGCAGCGCGACCTCAGCAGCCTGCGCCTGGCGGTGACCGGGGCGGCCGTCGTACCGGTGGTGCTGATCGAGCGGATGCGCGAGGACCTCGGCATCGACCAGGTCGTCACCGCGTTCGGGATGACCGAGGCGGTCGTCGTCACGATGGCCCGCGACGGCGACGACGCCGAGCTGGTCGCGACGACGTGCGGACGCGCGATCCCGGGCATGGAGACCCGGATCGGCGAGGGCGGCGAGCTGCTCGTGCGCGGCGACTTCGTGACGCTCGGCTACCTCGACGACCCGGACGCCACGGCCGCCGCGATCGACGCCGACGGCTGGCTGCACACCGGCGACGTCGGCGTGCTCGACGACGCGGGCAACCTGCGGATCACCGACCGGCTCAAGGACATGTACATCTCCGGCGGCTTCAACGTCTACCCCGCCGAGGTCGAGCAGGCGCTGCTGCGGCTCGACGGCGTGGACGACGTGGCGGTCGTCGGCGTGCCGGACGAGCGGATGGGTGAGGTCGGCAAGGCGTACGTCGTCGGCGCGGCCTCCGCCGAGGACGTGCTCGCCTTCGCCCGGACCCGCCTGGCCAACTTCAAGGTGCCGCGCTTCGTCGAGCACCTCGACGCACTCCCCCGGAACCTGTCCGGCAAGGTGCTCAAGACCGAGCTGAGGAAGTAGATGGATCTGGAGCTCTCCGCCTCCGAGCTGGCCTTCCAGGCCGAGGCCCGCGCCTGGCTGGCCGAGCACGTGCCCGCCGAGCCGCTGCCCTCGCTGGACACCGCCGAGGGATTCGCGCTGCACCGGGAGTGGGAGGCCACGCTGGCCGAGGCCCGCTGGTCGGTCGTGTCGTGGCCCTCGGCGTACTCCGGCCGCGAGGCCTCGCTCGTCGAGTGGGTGGTCTTCGAGGAGGAGTACTACCGCGCCGGCGCGCCGCTGCGGGTCAGCCAGAACGGCATCTTCCTGCTCGCACCGATCATCTTCGAGCACGGCACGCAGGAGCAGCAGGACCGCTTCCTGCCGACGATGGCGACCGGCGAGAAGGTCTGGGCGCAGTGCTGGAGCGAGCCGGAGGCCGGCTCCGACCTGGCCTCGCTGCGCTCGACGGCCCGGCGCGACGACGGACGCGGCGGCTGGGTGCTGAACGGGCAGAAGATCTGGTGCTCGCGAGCCGCGCTCGCGCACTGGGGCTTCGGGCTGTTCCGCAGCGACCCCGAGGCGCAGAAGCACGCGGGGCTGACCTACTTCCTCTTCCCGCTCGACGCCGACGGGGTGACCGTGCGGCCGATCGCCCAGCTCGACGGCGAGGCGGGCTTCGCGGAGGTCTTCTTCGACGACGTCTTCGTGCCCGACGCCGACGTGCTCGGCGCCCCCGGTGACGGCTGGCGGGTGGCGATGAGCACCGCCGGCAACGAGCGCGGCCTGTCGCTGCGCTCCCCCGGCCGGTTCACCGCCGCGGCCGACCGCCTGCTGGCCCTGTACGACGAGCGGCCCGACCCCCGCCTCGCCGACCGGGTCGTCGACGCCTGGCTGCGCGCCGAGGCCTACCGCCTCTACACCTGGGGCACGGTGACCCGCCTGCGCGACGGCGGCGACGTCGGCGCCGCCGGCTCGGTCAACAAGGTCTGGTGGAGCGAGCTCGACGTGGCCCTGCACGAGACCGCGCTCGAGCTGCTGGGCCCCGACGCCGAGCTCGACTCGCGCTGGCTCGACGGCTACACCTTCGCGCTCTCCGGCCCGATCTACGCCGGCACCAACGAGATCCAGCGCAACATCATCGCCGAGCGGATCCTCGGCCTGCCCCGCGAGCCGAAAGGGGCCCAGCGATGAGGTTCGAGCCCACCTCCGACCAGCGCGACTTCGCGGCCTCGCTCGACGCGCTGCTGGCCGGCGCCGACCCGGTCGGAGCCGCCCGCGCCTGGGCCGACGGCGACCACGCGGCCGGGGTGAGGCTCTGGCAGCGCCTCGCCGAGCAGGGCCTCACCCAGCTCGCGACCGAGGCCTCGCCGGTGGAGGTCGTCATCGCGCTCGAGGCGCTCGGGCGCCACGCCGTCCCCGGGCCGTGGGTGGAGTCCGCCGCCTACATCCCGCTCGCCCTCGGCCGCGAGGTCGACGGGATCGCGACGGTCGCCGTGCCGCCGCACGTGCCGTACGCCCTGGACGCCGACGTCGCCGACGACGTCTACGTCGGCAGCACGCCCGCCTCCGCCGTCGGCGCCCGGCTCACCTCGGTCGACCCCGCCCGCCGGCTCTTCGAGGTCACCGGCACGGGTGAGGCCGACCCGGCCGCCTTCGACCTCGCGGTGCTGGCGACGGCCGCCCAGCTGCTCGGCGCGGGCGAGCGGGTGCTCGCGGACTCGGTGACCTACGTCAAGCAGCGCAAGCAGTTCGGCCGGGAGATCGGCTCCTACCAGGCGATCAAGCACAAGCTCGCCGACGTACGGATCGCCCTCGACTTCGCCCGGCCGCTCGCCTACGGCGCCGCGCTGGTCTCGACAGGCTCGACCGGCGAAGCGACAGGCTCGGCCGGCGAGAGGGCGCGGGCGGTGTCGGCGGCGAAGGTCGCGTGCGGGGACGCGGCGTACCTCGCGGCGCGGACCGGGCTGCAGGTGCACGGCGCCATCGGCTACACCCGGGAGTTCGACCTCAGCCTCTGGCTCACCAAGATCCGCGCGCTCGTGACCGCCTGGGGCACCCCCGGCTTCCACCGCGACCGGATCCTGACCTCGTTGCGGGAGGCCCGATGAGGTTCGCGCTCAGCGAGGAGCAGGCCGAGCTGGCCTCCACCGTGCGCGGCCTGCTCGCCAAGCGCGCCGACTCCGCGGCCGTCCGGGCGGCCTCCGTGTCACCAGCCGGCCACGACGAGGCGCTCTGGGCGACGCTCTGCGAGCAGATCGGCGTCGCGGCCCTCGCCGTCCCCGAGGCGTACGACGGGGTCGGCGCCGGCTTCTTCGAGACCGCCGTCGTGCTGGAGGAGCTCGGCCGGTCGCTCGCGCCCTCGCCCCTGCTGGCGACGACCATCGCCACCCAGGCGCTCCTGGCGGGCGGCACCGAGGAGGCGTGCGCCCGCCTGCTCCCCCGGGTCGCCGCGGGAGAGATCGCCACCCTCGCCGTCGGCGACGGCCCGGTGCTCGACGGCGACCGCGCCGCGACCGTGCTCGCGATCCGCGGCGACGACCTGGTCGAGGTCACCGGCGCGGCTGCCACCTGGGCCGAGTCGATGGACCAGAGCATCCGCCTGGCCCGGCTCGACCTGTCCGAGGCGACCCTGGATGTCGTCGGCGACGGGGTCGCGGCCGCCGCCCGGGCCGAGCTGGTCGCCGCCGCGTCGGCCGCCGCGCTGGCGGTCGGGCTGTGCGACCGGGCGCTGGGGATGACGGTCGACTACAGCAGGGAGCGGGTCCAGTTCGGGCGCCCGATCGGCTCCTTCCAGGCGCTCAAGCACCGGATGGCCGAGGTGTTCGCCCGCACCGAGCTGGCCCGCTCGGCGAGCTGGGCGGCGTCGTACGCCCTGGCCGAGGGGGCGGCCGACGCCGACTTCCTCGTCCGGTCCGCGGCGTCGTACGCCCTGGAGGCGGCGGCACTGGCCGCGGCCGAGTGCGTGCAGCTGCACGGCGGCATCGCGATCACGTGGGAGCACGACGCGCACCTGGTCCTCAAGCGCGCGCACGCCCTGGCAGGGCTGGGCGGCGCAGCACACCGGCACCGGGCAGCCGTGGCACTCTGAGCCACCGCCGCCGGGAGGGCGGGGTGCGCGGCTCGTCGATGACGACCCCGCTGAACGCCTCCTCCCCCTGCAGGGCCGCCGCGACGGACGGCGCCGCCAGGGCCACCACCTCGTCGACCGTCGCCGACGCGAGCGGCTCGATCTTCAGCACGTACCGGGTCATCGCCAGGCCGATCAGCTGCGAGGCGACCAGCTCGGCCTTCATCGCCGAGAGCGCCCGCCGCTCGACCACCGGCTGGAAGCGTGGGTGCAGGACCGCCTTGTTGATCCAGCCGTAGAGCCGCGGCGCACCCGGTCCGAGCCGGGTCGACTGCCGCACCAGCCGCAGCATCCGCTGCCGGGTCCGCGGGTGCTCGCACAGCAGCAGGAAGCGACGCAGCAGGCGGATCGCGAAGTCTTCGGTCGGGTCGAGGCTGTGCATGGTCCCTCGATCGTGCCGCACCGGCGGCACGCGGTGTCAGCCCGCGCGCGCGGGTCGGAGCGTGGGCTGACTCACAGTGGCGGCAGCGCGGCGTCCAGCGCCGCGTTGACCAGCGCCGACCGGCTGGCCGCGCCCGAGGAGACGACCAGCTCGTCGATGATCGCGAGCTGGCTCGACAGGAACCCGCCGATGGTCAGCTGGACGCGCTGCTCGGCCTGCGGGCGCCGCTGCGGCGGCCGGCGCTCGAACAGCCGGCCGCGCACCGCGGCCTCCCCGCCGACGGCCGCCGCGACCAGCCCCGGCAGCTGGTCGACGGTCTCCTCGATCGCGTCGAGCACCTGGTCGCGGTAGAGCGTGCCGAGCTCGGACTGGACCTTCTGCATGCGGGCCCGGACCGTCACCGGGGTCCACAGCACCAGTCGGCCCGACGGGGCGTCTGCGCGCGCCGAGGCGCGCCGCGTCGTGGTGCGGGCGGGGCGCTCGGTCATGCGCAGGCCTGGTTGCAGGACTCCTCGGCCAGCGCGCCGAGCGCGAGGCCGGCCGCGGGAGGCGTGGTGACGGCAGGGCGGGTGCTGGAGATGGACATGACCTTCCGAAAGTCAGTGCTTCCCCGCGCGACGGCACCGTCGCGCGGGGGATGTCCCGCGGAGGTTAGCGTCACCGACCTGGAATCGGGAACCACGACGCCATGGCGCGTCACCACGTCTGACAACCCCGTCCGCACGGCGTTCCTCCCAGAATTCCCCAGCGCTCGCGCCACCAAGGTCCGCAATGGTGGCGCCATCCGGAACCTGTTCCGGCCTGCCGACGAAATCTTCCGGGTGGGTCCAGGATGACTCGGGGCACGAGTCCAACGAGGTCCCGCGCGGGCCGGTCGGCGGGGTCAGCCGTCGGTGGTGCGGTAGCGGCCCTTGAAGTAGAGCAACGGCTCGGAGCTGGTCGCCTCCGCCGGGTGCGGCGCGAGGTGCTCGACCCGGCCGACGACGATGAAGTGGTCCCCGCCCTCGTAGACCGCCGCGATCGTGCAGTCCAGGTGGGCCAGGGTGCCGGCGATCACCGGCGAGCCGGTCACCTCCGCGGGCTCCCAGTCGATCCCGGCGAACTTGTCGACGCCCTTGGTCGCCATCTGCGCCGAGACGTGCTCCTGGTCGGCGGCCAGGACGTTGACGCAGAACCGGCCGGCGCGCTGGATGAGCGGCCAGGCGCGTGACGTACGGGCCGGGACGAACGTGATCAGCGGCGGGTCGAGGGACACGCTGGAGAACGACTGGCAGGTCATCCCGACCGGCTCGTCGCCGCTCATCGTGGTGATCACGGTGATCCCGGAGGCGAAGCAGCCGAGCACGTCGCGGAAGCGCCGCGCCGCGGCCTGGGCCTCGGGGTCGTCGAGGACCGCGACCTCCTCGCCGGGACGCAGCTCGAAGTCCACGTCGGCGTCGCCGAGCCAGGACTGGATCAGCTCCGGGTGCGGCCACGTCTCCCGGGCGTCGGCACTGATGCCGTCGGGGATCGCGTCCCGGTCGTCGCTCGTGTTGCTCGCCACGCTGCCCACGCTAGTCGCCACTCACTGGCCGCCGAAGACGTGGCCCCAGTACGAGACCGCGGTCGACTCCCTGGCCACCCACCGGCTGTCGTCGACGGTCATCCCGTCGGTGCCGAACTCGACGTCGAAGCCGCCGGGCGAGCGCACGTAGAAGGAGACCATCTCGTCGTTCATGTGCCGGCCCAGGGTCGCCGAGAGCGGCGCACCGTGCTTGCGCACCCGCTCCAGCGCGCGGCCGACGTGGTCGAGCTCGTCGACCTCGAACATCACGTGCACGCACTTGCTGGGGTTCGGCATCGGCAGGAACGCCAGCGAGTGGTGGCGCGGGTTGACGCCCAGGAAGCGCAGCCAGACCTTGCTGCCAGGCTCCTTGCCGACGAACTCCCCCGGCATGCTCATCGAGTCGCGCAGCCGGAAGCCGAGCACCTCGGTGTAGAACCGCAGCGCCTCGACGTCGTCGAGCACCGGGACCACGATGTGCCCGAGCCCCTGGTCGCCGGTGACGAACCGGGCGGCGTACGGCGTGACGACGGGCCGGGCCTCGTAGGTGATCCCGTGGTAGAGCTCGAACACGTTGTCCCACGGGTCGCGGAAGCGGACCAGCTCCTGCACGCGGCGCTCGGCGAGCTCCTCGCGGGTGCCCTCCTCGAACTCCACGCCGGCCTTCTGCAGGTGCTCGCGGGCCTCCTGCAGCGCCTGGTGGTCGGCCACCTCCCAGCCGGTCGCGTCGAGCTGGTCGACGTCGGAGGGGAAGACCACGACGCGGGCGGAGACCTCGTCGAGGCGCCAGTACTGGTGCTCGGGGTTCGGCCCGCGGCCCTCGGCGAGGCCGAGCACCTTGCCGGCGAAGGTCTTCCAGGCGTCCAGGTCGGTGCTGGCCACCCGGATGTAGCCCATCGAGCGGATGTCGATCGTCATCGCTTGCCTCCGGTGGTCGAGCCTGCCGAGCCCTCGACGTGGCGGGCCAGGAAGGCCGTGCAGATCTCGGCGAACTCCTCGGCCGCCTCGATCTGGGCCCAGTGGCCGCAGTTCGGGAACACGTGCAGCTGCGCCTTGGGGATCTGCTTGAGGGCCACCAGGGCACCGTCGAGCGGGTTGACCCGGTCCTCGCGTCCCCAGGTGAGCAGGGTGTGCTTGCGCAACCGGTGCGCCTCGCGCCACAGCATGCCGTCCTCGGCCCACTCCGGGTTCCAGAAGGACGCGCCCATCGAGCGCATCGCCTCCAGCGAGCCCGGCGCGGTGGCGTCGGCGAAGCGTTCCTCGACCAGCTCGTCGGTCACCAGCGCCTGGTTGACGACCATCGTGGAGATGAACGCCCGCAGCGCCTCGCGGCTGGGGTTCATCGAGAAGTCCACCAGCCGCTGCACGCCCTCGGTCGGGTCGGCATGGAAGAGGTTGACCGACAGCCCGCCCGGGCCCATCAGGACCAGCCGCCCGACGCGGTCGGGGTGCTCGAGGGCGAACCTCATCGCCGTACCGCCGCCGAGGGAGTTGCCGAGCAGGTGGATCCGCTCGATCTGCAGCTCGTCGAGCAGCTTCACCAGGTACGACGCCGAGTGGCGGAAGTAGTTCGCCCCCACCTCCGGCTTGTCCGACTGCCCGAAGCCGGGCTGGTCGACGAGCAGGGTCCGCAGCTGCGCCGCGAAGCGCGGCAGCGCCGAGCCGAAGTTGCTCCACGCCGAGGCGCCCGGACCGCCGCCGTGCAGCAGCACGAACGGCAGCCCGCCACCGATCGAGGACCCGCCGTCGGGGCCGGCCTCGTAGTAGTTCAGCGTGATGTCGCCCGCCTTCGCCGAGCGGCGGGTGGCTTCCTTGGAGAAGTCCATGTGCTCAGTACATCCCGGGGTCGACCTTGTGGCCGAACTGCTGCGCGCCGTACATCTGCAGCGCGCGCTCGGGGTCGTTGGCCGCGTGCACCCGGCCCGCGTGCGCGTCGCGCCAGGCCCGCTGCAGGTAGGCCCCCTCGGCGAGCGCGCGCCCGCCCGAGGCCTCGAAGAGCGCGTCGATCGCCTCGATCGCCCGCGCGGTGCCGAGCACCTGGTCGCGACGGACCCGCAGCCGGAGCTCCAGCGGGATCTGCTCGCCCTTGGCGACGTGCGCCTGCTCCTCGCGGATGTTGCTCACCAGCAGCGCCCAGGCCGCGTCGATCTCCGAGGAGGACCGGGCGATGCGGACCGCGGCGAACGGGTCGAGCGAGGCCTTCTCGCCGAGGTACGCCGCGCGGACGCGCTTCTGCTGCATCTCCACGTGCTCGGCGTACGCACCCTGGGCCATGCCGATGATCGGGGTGGCGATCGTGGAGGTGAAGATCGAGTGGAAGGGCAGCTTGTAGAGGTCGCTGGTGTTGACGGCCTGGCCGGGGCCCTTGCAGGCGCCGGTCTCCCCCATCGAGAGCGTGAACGCCTCGGGGATGAAGGTCTCCTCCACGACGATGTCGTTGGAGCCGGTGCCACGCAGGCCGACGACGTTCCACACGTCGACGACCTGGTACTTCTCCCGCGGGACCATGAAGGTGCGGAAGTCGACGACCTGGCCCTCCTCGTTGAACACCAGGCCCCCGAGGAGCACCCACGAGCAGTGGTCGCTGCCGGAGGAGAAGCTCCACCTGCCCGACAGGGTGAACCCGCCCTCGGTGAGCACCGCCTTGCCCGTGGGCGCGTACGACGAGCTGAGCCGGGTCTTGGTGTCCTCGCCCCACACGGCCTGCTGGGCCTCGTCGGAGAACAGCGCCACCTGCCAGGGGTGGACGCCCACCACGCTGGAGACCCAGCCGGTCGACCCGTCGGCCGAGGCGATGTCGCGCACCGCGGTGTAGAACGCCACCGGGTCGGCCTCGAGGCCGTCGTACCGCTTCGGCTGGAGCAGGCGGAAGAACCCGGTCTCCTCGAGCTCCTTGATCGAGGCATCGGGGATCACCCGGAGCCGGTCGCCCTCCTCGGCCCGCTCACGGAACGTGGGGAGCAGGTCGCGGACGCCGTCGAGAACGGCGGTGACCTCGGGAGAGAAGTCCTGGTGCATGTGCGCTCCTAGAGATGGATCGAATGACCCAATACTAGAACACGTTCTTGTTTTGGTCTACGCGACCCTCCCGCCGCGTCGCACCTTCCGCCCTACACACCGCGCCTGAGGTCCGAGCTGGCTCGCGCCTGCGGATGCGGTGAGGTCGTGGCACACTATGCCGGCCCGACACGTTCTCGAGGAGTGCCGATGCCGAAGAAGCTGGTCCTGCTGGTGCTGCTGGCGTTGCTCGGCACGTTGACGCCGGCGGCCGCTCCTTCCTTCGCCACGGCGCCGACCGTCGAGCCGCCGGGCACGTACTTCCGCAGCGGGCCCCTGGCCGTCTACGCCGTCACGCCCTGGGCCCACCTGCGGATCGATCGCGGGGGCGTCAACATGCCCGGGGCCACCGGCCCGGAGAACCTCACCTGGGACGCGCAGGTGCTCCGCGCCGACATGCGCGCCGCGACCCCTCCGCCGTGGCGCAACGCGTTCACCGGGACGACGGTTCGCAGCCACGTGCTCGCGATCGCGCCGGGCCAGGTCGTCTGCGTCCGCGCGCGCCAGCACAGCTGGGGAGCGACCAGCGCGTGGTCCCTCCTGACCTGCGTGGTGCGGGCCCGCGAGGACCAGTCGGTCCGTCGCAAGGGCCCGGTCCGGGTCGTCACTGATGGCCACTACCTCGACCGTCGTGCCTCGATCCTGCGCTCCGGGACCCGCATGGTGATCGGTGGGATCCCGGCCGGCGCGCTGTACGGTCCCGTCTTCACCAAGCCCGCCCTGCGGCCGAACGGAACGGTCTGCGCCCCGCCGGTATGGACGATCGCCGGCCGGCGAGCACCGGCGGACGCCTTCGGCGTCAGTCAGGACGCGCTTCACCTCTGGTTCCACCACACCAAGGTCGCGGGCACGGCTGTCGTGTCGTCGCCGTACACCCGCAGGTGCGCGGTGGGCGGATTCGTCGTCGTGCCGCGGTGGGTCCCGCGCTGGATCCCCTAGCGGCCGCGAGCCCGGGGTTGTGTCGGAGGTGTGTGTTCCCATATCAATATGGCACTTCCGACGACCCGCGCGGCGTGCGACCAGCGCACGGACCCGTCCGCGAGCGACGTGCTCGCGCTCGTCGAGGCACGCCACGCCGACCGCCTCGCGGCCGAGCGTGACATCCTGCGCGCGGCGTACCAGTGGGCGCGGCTGCATCCGACGAGCTCCTACGCCGCGGCCGCGTTCGGTGCGCGGATCCAGACCTCGCCGTTCGGCGCCAAGCGCCTGATCGCCGACGCCGTCGACCTCGTCGACCGGCTCCCGCGGCTCTGGGCGGGCATCGAGGCCGGCACCACGCGCGTGCGCCACGCCCGCCACGTCGCCGAGGCCACCCGCGACCTGCGCGCCGACGAGGCCGCCTGGGTCGACGCGGAGGTCGTCGAGGTCGCCGACGGACGGCTCGCCTGGGCGCGCTTCGAGGCCGTCGTGGCGGGCAAGGTCGCGGCTGCCGCGCCGGAGCTGGCGTGTGCTCGTGAGCGGGAGGCCGCCCTCGAGCGGGGCGTGCGGATGTCGCGGGTCAACCAGCACGGCATGGCCACCCTCACCGTCCGCGGCGACGCCGCCACCGTGCTCGCCATCGACGCCGGTGTCACCGCCGTCGCGCGATCGCTCGAGGACACCATGCCCGAGGCGGCGCTCGCCGACCGTCGCGTCACCGCCCTCGCGCTGCTCACCAACCCGGCCACCCACACCGATCCCGGACTCGGCCCGGTCAGGGTGCACGCGAAGATCTACCTCCACCTGACCCCCGACTCCCCCGTCGCCCGGATGGAGGGACACGGACCCGTCACCACCGCTTGGGTGCGCCACCTCGTGAGCCACGTCGCCGCCAAGGTCCGCGTGGCCCCCGTCATCCACCTCGCTGGCCAGGCGCCCGTCGACGCCTACGAGATCCCCGCACGCCTCCGCGAGGCCGTCCACCTGGTCCACCCGGGCGACGCCTTCCCGTTCGCCTCCGGCACCACCCGCCGGGTCGACCTCGACCACAACCTGCCCTACGCCGACGGCGGGCCGACCTCCGTCGGCAACCTCGCCCCGCTCAACCGGACCCATCACCGGATCAAGACGCACGGCGGCTGGGAAGCCCGGCAGCCCTTCCCCGGGATCGTCGTCTGGCGCGACCCCCACGGGGCGTTCTACCTGGTCGACCAGACCGGGACGCGACCATGCGGCGGCCTCAGACCAGGTCCGGGTTCACCTGCACCTCGCACAGCACCACGCCGTCGGTCCGGAACCGCTTGACCGTCGGGAACCTCGGCCACGGGTCCTTGCGCCAGTCCCGCAGCGTGTAGATCCCGAAGTCCGGCTTGCCCTCGGGCAGCACCGTGAGCCGCTGGGAGCGGTACTGCTCCAGCTGGCCGTCCGAGCCCCACCGGTTCTGCACCGTCGCGCGCTTCTGCGAGGTGTAGTCGGTCCAGTGGTCGTTCAGCCACAGCGCGGCTTCACGGGTGCAGGCGGCCCAGTAGTCGGTCTCGAACTCGCTGTGCTGGGCGGAGAAGCCGCCCGTCGCGGCGTTGAAGTACATGTACTCGTAGGGGTAGAGCCGGGCGACGCCGACCAGCACCTGGACCTGGGCGGCGACGACCACGGCGACCGTCACGCCGACGGCCCAGCGGCGGGACGCCAGCGCGCGCACGCCCACCACCAGCGCGTACGACGCGACGAGCAGCATCGCCGGGATGACGAAGAGGAAGTGCCGCAGCGCGTTGTAGAGGGTCGGGTTGAGCGCGACCAGGGCGAGCACCGGGAAGACCCACGCCCCCAGGAGCAGGACGTCGGCCGCGGTCCCCCGCCGGCGTACCAGGTCCACGACGATCAGCACGGTGCCGGCGAGCGCCAGCAGCACGGAGAGCCACGGGGAGCCCTGCCAGATCCACGTCGGGACGTAGTCGCGCGGCAGCTCCATCGCCTGGATCATCTCGCCGCGGAAGAGGATCGGGTCGTCCCAGGGGTACTTCGACATCGACGAGATGGCCGTGGGCAGTCCGCCGACCGGGTTGAGGAAGATGTAGGGCCACACCGCCAGGATCGTCAGGTACGACGACAGCCCGACCACACCCGCGCCGAACACCACCCGCCGCAGGCCCACCACGGACCGGGCGCGCCGCAGCAGCCAGACCAGCGCGAGCACCCCGACCACCGGGACCCAGAGCAACGCGATCACCCGGATCGAGACCGCGACGCCGAACACCACCCCGAGCGCGACGAGCGAGCGCCAGGGCAGCCGGTCGGGCTCCTCCTCCCAGCGCCGGGCCAGCCGGATGGTCAGCCAGAGCACGGCAAGCATCGCGACGGCGAGCGGCATGTCCTTGGAGTTGGTGAAGATCGCGCCGGTCCACCGTGGGTAGAGCGCCAGGGAGAGCGCGGCGACGAGGGCGAACCACCAGGCGCCCTGCTCGCCGATGCGGCGCGATCCGCGCGCGATCTCCAGCGCGCACAGCGCCATCAGCCCGATGCCGAGCACACCGGTCAGCCCGGTGACCAGCGAGCGGACCACCCACGGATCGGCACCGAAGAGCCGGTCCGCGCCGGACTGGAAGAGCGCGACGACGGTCTCGAAGACGGGCCCGTGCTGCGGGAGCTGCATCTTCTCGGGGTAGTCGAGGAAGCCGCGGTCGCTGCCGAGGCTGAGGTACCAGTCGAGGACGCGGTGCCCGTAGTCGTTCTGCAGCGGCTCGTCGTAGGTGCGCCCGTGCACCCCCGCCTGGGTCAGGACGAACCCGAGCAGCAGGAGGAGGAGCAGGCCCAGCAGCACCTGGGGAGCACGTCGCAGCACCAGGCGAGGATAGGTCACACGGAGGCAGGTTCCTCCGCCGCCGCACGGAGCCGGAGCGCGATGTCGACGAGCTGGTCCTCCTGGCCGCCGATCAGCTTGCGCTTGCCGGCCTCCAGCAGGATCTGCGCCCCGGAGACGCCGTAGCGCTCCGCGGCGTTGCCGGCGTGCTTGAGGAAGGAGGAGTAGACGCCGGCGTAGCCCATCATCAGCGTCATCCGGTCCAGCCGGCACTCCTCCGGCATCGCCGGGCGGATCACGTCCTCGGAGGCGTCGACGATCTGCAGGAAGTCGACGCCGGTGGTCCAGCCGAGCTTGTCGCACACCCCGATGAAGGCCTCCAGCGGGGTGTTCCCCGCGCCCGCGCCGAAGCGGCGCACGGAACCGTCGATCTGGGTGGCGCCGGCGCGGGCGGCGATCACGGTGTTGGCGACACCGAGGCCGAGGTTCTCGTGGCCGTGGAAGCCGACGTCGGCCTGGCTGCCGATCTCGGCGACGACGGCGGAGACCCGGTCCGCGGTCTGCTCCATGATCAGCGCTCCGGCGGAGTCGACGACGTAGACGCACTGGCAGCCCGCGTCGACCATGATCCGGGCCTGCTTCGCCAGCACCTCGGGGGTCTGGGTGTGCGACATCATCAAGAAGCCGACCGTCTCCAGGCCGAGCTCACGGGCCAGCCCGAAGTGCTGGATCGAGACGTCCGCCTCGGTGCAGTGGGTGGCGATCCGGCAGATCTGGCCGCCGTTGTCCTGCGCGGCGCGGATGTCGTCCTTGGTGCCGACGCCGGGCAGCATGAGGAAGGCGATCTTGGCGCGCTTCGCGGTCTCCGCGGCGATCCGGATCAGCTCCTGCTCGGGCGTGCGCGAGAAGCCGTAGTTGAACGACGAACCGCCCAGCCCGTCGCCGTGGGTCACCTCGATCACGGGGATGCCGGACTCGTCGAGCGCGCGCACGATGTCCTCGACCTCCTGGCCGGTGAACTGGTGCCGCTTGTGGTGCGAGCCGTCGCGCAGGCAGGTGTCGGTCAGGCGCAGGTCGAGCTTGCCGAACGGCTCGTCGCCGTGGGCGCCGGACCAGGTACGGGTGAGCGCGTTGAGGTCGGTCATGTCAGTTGCTCCCCAGGATCGAGCGGGCGATGTTCTCGCCGACCTGCGCGGCGGCGGCGGTCATGATGTCGAGGTTGCCGGAGTACGGCGGCAGGTAGTCCCCCGCGCCCTCGACCTCGACGAAGATCGAGACCCGGCGACGGCCGCCGGTGAGCTCGGAGGGCCCGTCGAACTGGGGCTCCTGCAGCAGCCGGTAGCCCGGCACGTACTCCTGGACGGCCTTCTCCATCGTGTGCACGGACTCCGCGATCGCGTCGGTGTCGGCGTCCGGGTCGACCGCGCAGAAGATCGTGTCGCGCATGATCATCGGCGGCTCGGCGGGATTGAGGATGATGATCGCCTTGCCCCGCTCCGCGCCTCCGATCGTCTCGACGCCGGCCGCGGTGGTGCGGGTGAACTCGTCGATGTTGGCGCGGGTGCCGGGCCCCGCGGAGACCGACGAGACCGAGGCGACGATCTCGGCGTACGACACCGGCGTGACGCGGGAGACGGCGTTGACCATCGGGATCGTGGCCTGGCCGCCGCAGGTGATCATGTTGACGTTGAGCGCGTCCACGTGGGCCAGTCCGTTGACCGGTGGGATCACCGCGGGGCCGACGGCGGCGGGCGTCAGGTCGATCGCGCGGATGCCGGCCTCGGCGTACCGGGGCGCGTACTCGCGGTGCACGTACGCCGAGGTGGCCTCGAAGAGCAGGTCCGGCAGCTCGTCCTGCTTGAGCAGCCAGTCGACGCCCTCGTGCGAGACCTCCAAGCCCTTGTCCGCGGCCAGCCGCAGGCCCTCGGAGGAGGCGTCGACACCGATCATCCAGCGCGGCTCGACGACGTCCGAGCGCAGCAGCTTGTAGAGCAGGTCGGTGCCGATGTTGCCGGGGCCGACGATGGCCGCCGTCAGCTTCCGTCCGGCGGTTGAGCCTGTCGAAAGCCCCTGGGTCGAGCCTGTCGAAACCATTTCACTCCTCGAACGAGACGGTCAGGGGCGCGAACCCGCTGATGGACGCCGTGACCCGGTCCCCCGGGCTGAACGGCACGAAGGGACCGAGGGCCCCGGAGAGGATCAGGTGGCCGGCTCGCAGCGGGTCGCCGAAGCGGGCGGCCTGGACGGCGAGCCAGCGCAGCGCCTCCAGCGGGTCGCCGAGGCAGGCGGCGCCGGTGCCGGCGGAGCGCTCCTCGTCGTTGATCGTCAGCGACATGACGACCTCGCGCGGCTCGACCTCGTCGAGGGAACGGCCGTCCCGGCCGACGACGAACAGCCCGCTCGAGGCGTTGTCGGCGACGGTGTCGGTGAACCCGATGTCCCACGACTCGATCCGCGAGTCGACGATCTCCAGCGCGGGCAGGGCCACCTCGACGGCCTCGCGGACCAGGTCGAGCGTGATCTCCTGCTCCGGCACGTCGAGGTCGCGGGCCAGCACGAAGGCCACCTCCGCCTCGACCCGCGGCTGCACCAGGGTGGCCATCGAGATGGGCGTGCCGTCGGCGCCGTCGCTGACGTCCATGTCGCTGAGCAGGTAGCCGAAGTCCGGCTGGTCCACCCCGAGCTGCCGCTGCACGGCCTCGGAGGTCGCGCCGATCTTGCGGCCCACGACGTGCACCCCGCCGGCGATCCGGGCCTGCACCAGGCCCTGCTGGACGGCGTACGCCGCCGGGAGGTCGTCGGTGCCGATGAGGTCGCGCACGGCGGCACACGGCACCCGGGTCGACTGGGCGGTGGCCAGTCGCTCGACGGCGGCGGCGATCGCTTCCGGTGAGGTCACCGGCTCATAGTAGAACGTGTTCCACTTTCTCGCACTCGGGGTCCCACCGGCGCAGCCCGGCGAGCACCAGCTCCCGCCCAGGGCCGGCCCGCTCGACCAGTGCCGCGAGCGCGCGGGGCAGGTCCTCGCGGGGCAGCCGGCGCGCCAGGGTGACGTGCGGCAGCCAGCCCTGCGGGTGCCGGTCAGGCGCCTGCGCGCGCACCGCGAGCACCCGCCGGTGCACGTCGTCGCCGACGTCGACCGACCACGCGAGGCTCACCCGCTCCTCACCGAGGACGAGCAGCCCCGCGATCCGGGCCGGGGTCGGGAGCAGCCCGCCCAGCCGCACCCGGGCGACGTCCACCGCCTCCTGCGGCAGCAGCGGGGCGGCCACGACCGTGAGGTGCGGGGCGTTCGTCGTGCCGCGGTGGTCGAGCTGGGAGGGCAGGCCCGCGTCGCGCAGCGCACGCCAGTCCTCGACGACCGACGCCGAGCCCGCGTCGTCGGGGACCAGCTCGAGCGCGTGCAGCCTCGCCATCAGGCCGGCGGCGCCACCGGGGGCTCGCCGCCGTCGGCGTGGGCACCATCGGCCGGCGTCTCCGAGGCGTGCACCTGCGGCGCGGCCTCGGCCGGGCCCCGCTCCCCGAGCAGCTCCGCGAGACGGGCCGGCAGGATCCGCCGGAACTTCCGCGGCTGGGTCCGGGTCCGGTCCAGCACCGCGACCTCCAGGTCCTCGACCGGGATCACCCGGTCCTGCACCTGTCCGCCGTCGGAGCTGTGCCCGAGCGCGGCGACCGCGACCTGCAGCGCGGAGGCCAGGTCGGCACCGTCGACGTGGTTGTCCTGGAGGTACGACGACACCGTCTCCGCGTCGCCGCCCATCACCGCGAAGCCGTGCTCGTCGGCCACCCGGCCCTCGTAGGTCAGCCGGTAGATCTGGTCGTCGGCGGCCGTCTCGCCGATCTCGGCGACGAAGATCTCGACCTCGTAGGGCTTCTCGCCGCCGGAGGAGAAGATCGTGCCGAGGGTCTGCGCGTAGGCGTTGGCCAGGCCGCGGCCGGTCACGTCGCGGCGGTCGTAGGCGTAGCCGCGCATGTCGGCGAGCCGGACGCCGGCGATCCGCAGGTTCTCGAACTCGTTGTAGCGACCGACCGCGGCGAAGGCGAGCCGGTCGTAGAGCTCGGAGACCTTGTGCAGGGCCTGCGAGGGGTTCTCGGTCACCAGGAGCACGCCGTCGGCGTACTGCACGGCGGCGAGCGAGCGGCCGCGGGCGATGCCCTTGCGGGCGAAGTCCGCCCGGTCCTTCATCAGCTGCTCGGGCGAGACGTAGAACGGGGTGCTCATGCCGAGGCCTCCTCTCCACCGCCGGGCAGCGGGGCCACCGGGCCGTCGGGCCGCACGAAGCGCGCGGCCACCAGCTCGTCGGCGAGCGCGCCGAGCCTCTCCTCGGACTGGCGCACCGCGCCGTCGGCGGTGATCACCCAGACCACCGGGAAGATCCGGCGGGTCAGGTCGGGACCGCCGGTGGCGGAGTCGTCGTCCGCGGCGTCGTAGAGCGCCTGGAGGCACACCCGGACCGCGTCGTCGGCGCTCAGGTCGTCGCGGTAGAGCTTCTTCAGCGCGCCGCGGGCGAAGAGCGAGCCCGAGCCCACCGAGAAGAACGAGGCCTCCTCGTGACGACCGCCCGTGACGTCGTAGCCGAAGATCCGGCCGACGCCGCTGGCGAGGTCGTAGCCCGCGAACATCGGGACGACGGCCAGGCCCTGCATCGCCATCCCGAGGTTGGCACGGATCAGCGCCGAGAGCCGGTTGGCCTTGCCGTCGAGGGAGAGGATCGTGCCCTCGATCTTCTCGTAGTGCTCGAGCTCGACCTGGAAGAGCCGGACCATCTCGACCGCGAGACCCGCGGTGCCGGCGATGCCGACCGCGGAGTACTCGTCGGCCGGGAAGACCTTCTCGATGTCGCGCTGGGCGATCACGTTGCCCATCGTGGCGCGCCGGTCACCGGCCATCACCACGCCACCGGGGAAGGTGGCGGCGACGATGGTCGTGCCGTGCGGCGCGAGCTCGGCGGCGCTGCCGGCTGGCAGCGAGCGGCGCGCGGGCAGCAGGTCGGGGGCGTTCTCGGCGACGAAGTCGCTGAACGACGAGGTGCCCGGGCGCAGGAAGGCGGCCGGGATGCGTGCGTCGCTCACTCGCCACCCTTTTGGATGAACGACTTCACGAAGTCCTCGGCGTTGGACTCCAGCACGTCGTCGATCTCGTCGAGGATCGCGTCGACGTCGTCGTCCAGCGCCTCCTTGCGCTCGGCGACGTCGGACTCGGTGACGACGTCGGTCGTCTCCTCGGTCTCCTCCGCCTTGCGCGGCTGCTTCTGCTCCTGGGCCATGCCACAACCCTATCCACTCGTTGGCTGTGCGGAAGGGGGATATCGGCAGGGGTCACCGGCTCAGCGCGCGGACCAGCTCCTCGGCGCTCGCGCAGGAGTCGATCAGTCCGCCCACGTGCGCCTTCGTGCCGCGCAGCGGGTCGATCGTGGGCACCCGCTGCAGCGACTCGCGCCCGGGCAGGTCGAAGATCACCGAGTCCCAGGACGCGGCGGCGACGTCGGTGGCGTACTTCTCCAGGCAGCGGCCCCGGAAGTAGGCCCGGGTCTCCCCCGGCGGGTTCGTCATCGCGTCGTCCACCTCGGCGTCGGTGAGCAGCCGCTGGATCCGGCCGGCCTGGACGAGCCGGTGGTAGAGCCCCTTCTCGGGGCGGATGTCGGAGTACTGGTAGTCGATCAGCTGCAGCTTCGCGTCGTCCCACGCGAGCCCGTCGCGCTGCCGGTACTGCTCCAGCAGCTTGAGCTTGGCGACCCAGTCGAGCTGGTCGGCCAGCGACATCGGGTCGCGCTCCAGCCGGTCGAGGACGTCCTCCCAGCGGGCCAGCACGTCGAGGGTCTGCGCGTCGGCGTCGGCGCCGTAGCGGTCCTCGACGTACTTCTTGGCCAGGTCGAGGTACTCCAGCTGCAGCTGCACACCGGTCAGGTGCCGGCCGTCGGCCAGGGTCACCTCGTGCCGCAGGGACGGGTCGTGGGACACCGCGCGCAGCGAGGCGACCGGCAGGTCGAGGGCCAGGTCGCGGTCGATGAACTTGTCCTCGATCATGGCCAGCACCAGCGAGGTGGTCCCGACCTTGAGGTACGTCGCGATCTCGCTCAGGTTGGCGTCGCCGATGATCACGTGCAGGCGCCGGTACTTCTCCGGGTCCGCGTGCGGCTCGTCGCGGGTGTTGATGATCGGCCGCTTCAGCGTCGTCTCCAGGCCGACCTCGACCTCGAAGAAGTCCGCGCGCTGGCTGATCTGGAAGCCCTGGCCGCGCCCGTCCTGGCCGGTGCCGACCCGGCCGGCGCCGGTGACCACCTGACGGCTGACGAAGAAGGGCGTCAGGTGCCGGACGATGTCGGCGAAGGGCGTCGAGCGCCGCATCAGGTAGTTCTCGTGGGCGCCGTACGACGCGCCCTTGTTGTCGGTGTTGTTCTTGTAGAGCACGATCTGCGGGTTGCCCGGCAGGTTCTGCGCGAGCCGGGCGGCGTCGAGCATCACCTGCTCCCCCGCCTTGTCCCAGCGCACGATGTCGAGCGGCGTGACCACCTCGGGGGTGGAGTACTCCGGGTGCGCGTGGTCGACGTAGAGCCGTGCCCCGTTGGTGAGGATCACGTTGGCCAGGCCCAGGTCCTCGTCGGTGAGCTGGGTCGGGTCGGCGACCTGGCGGGACATGTCGAAGCCGCGGGCGTCGCGCAGCGGCGACTCCTCCTCGAAGTCCCAGCGCGCGCGACGGGCGCGCACCGTGGCGGTGGCGTAGGCGTTGACGACCTGCGAGGAGGCCACCATCGGGTTCGCGGTGGGCTGGCCCTGCACCGAGATGCCGTACTCCACCTCGGTGCCCATCACTCGCCGCACGCTCATGCGGTCCAGCCTACGCGCGCGGCCCTGCCGGGATGGGCCGGACGCTCCCGGGTACGGACACCCCAGGAGGAACCATGAGCGCCACCGGACAGGCCGCCGAGCGCGCGGCACGTGAGGCCCGCGACCACCCGGTCCTGGACGGGATGGCCCGCGCCGGGTTCGTCGCGTACGGCGTCGTCTACCTCCTCATCGGCTGGCTCGCCGCCCAGCTCGCGCTCGGCCGGCCGCAGGGCTCGGCCTCCGGCAAGGGCGCCTTCGCCGAGATCGCCCAGAAGCCGCTGGGGGCCGTCGTGCTCTGGCTCGCCGCCGGTGGGCTCGCCGCGCTCGCGGTGTGGCAGGTCTGCCAGGCCGTCGGCGGGCACCGCGACCACGACGGCGTACGACGCCTGCTGAGCCGGGCCGGCTCGGCCGGTCGGGCGGTGGTGCTCGCCGGGCTGGCCGTGCTGGCGGTGCGGACCGCGCTCGGCGGCTCGGGCGGCTCGGGCAGCTCGGGCGGCGTCACCGGGCGCCTGCTCGGCATGCCGGGCGGCCCGCTGCTCGTCGTAGCGGCCGGCGCGGTCGTGCTCGCGATCGCCGGCGCCAGCGCCTACCGAGGCCTGTCCGACCGCTGGCGCAAGGACATCGACGCCGAGGGCCGCACCGGCGAGGTCGGGCGGGCGGTCGAGGTGCTCGCCCGGGCCGGCTACCTCAGCCGGGGGCTGGCGTTCGGGGTGATCGCGCTGCTGCTCGTGCGCGCGGGTGTGGAGCACGACCCGTCGGAGTCCGGCGGCCTGGACCAGGCGATCATGCGCTTCCGCGACGAGCCGGCCGGCCCGTGGCTGATGGTGGTGGTCGCCGTCGGCCTCGCGTGCTTCGGCGCCTACCACCTGGTGCGCGCCTGGTACCTGCGCGCGGAATGAGCCGAGCCCCGCACCCGGAAGGGCGCGGGGCTCGTCACGTGAGGTGGGTCAGCGACCCTTGGCGACCTTGACGGCGGCGGTGACACCGAGCGCGACGAGGGCGACGACGACGAGCTTCTTGATCATGGGGGCTCCTCCAGGAGTGGTGGGAATGTGCGGCTCCACCTAAGCAGGTCGGGCCAAGGATGTGTCAGAGGTACTGGCCCGTGTTGCTGACCGTGTCGATGGACCGGCCCGGCTCGGTGCCCTGCTTGCCGGTGATGAGCGTGCGGATGAACACGATCCGCTCGCCCTTCTTGCCCGAGATCCGCGCCCAGTCGTCGGGGTTGGTCGTGTTGGGCAGGTCCTCGTTCTCCTTGAACTCGTCGACGCACGCCTGGAGGAGGTGCGAGACCCGCAGCCCCTTCTGGTCGTGGTCGAGGAAGTCCTTGATCGCCATCTTCTTGGCCCGGTCGACGATGTTCTGGATCATCGCGCCGGAGTTGAAGTCCTTGAAGTACAGGACCTCCTTGTCGCCGTTGGCGTAGGTCACCTCGAGGAAGCGGTTCTCCTCGGTCTCGGTGTACATCCGCTCCACGGTCGCCTGGATCATCCCGGCGACCGCGGCCTGCCGGTCGCCGCCGAACTCGGCGACGTCCTCGGCGTGCAGCGGCAGGTTGGAGGTGAGGTACTTGCTGAAGATGTCGCGTGCGGACTCCGCGTCCGGGCGCTCGATCTTGATCTTCACGTCGAGCCGGCCGGGCCGCAGGATCGCGGGGTCGATCATGTCCTCGCGGTTGGAGGCGCCGATCACGAGCACGTTCTCGAGCGCCTCGACGCCGTCGATCTCGCTGAGCAGCTGCGGGACGATGGTGTTCTCGACGTCGGAGGACACGCCGGAGCCGCGGGTGCGGAAGAGCGAGTCCATCTCGTCGAAGAACACGATGACCGGCGTACCGGCGCTGGCCTTCTCACGCGCCCGCTGGAAGACCAGCCGGATGTGGCGCTCGGTCTCGCCGACGTACTTGTTGAGCAGCTCGGGGCCCTTGATGTTGAGGAAGTAGGACTTCCCCTCCTGGCCGGTCTTGGCCGCGACCTTCTTGGCGAGCGAGTTGGCGACCGCCTTGGCGATCAGCGTCTTGCCACAGCCCGGAGGCCCGTAGAGCAGGATGCCCTTGGGCGGCTTGAGCTCGTGCTCCAGGAAGAGGTCGGGGTGCAGGTACGGCAGCTCGACGGCGTCCTGGATCATCTCGATCTGGTTGCCGAGGCCACCGATCGTCTCGTAGGAGATGTCGGGCACCTCCTCGAGGACGAGCTCCTCGACCTCGGACTTGGGGACCTTCTCGTAGACGTAGCCCGCGCGGGAGTCGAGCAGCAGCGAGTCGCCGGCGCGCAGCGTCTCGGTGAGCAGCGGCTCGGCGAGCTTGACCACCCGCTCCTCGTCGGCGTTGGCGATGACCAGGACGCGCTCGCCGTCGGCCAGCACCTCCTTGAGCATGACGACCTCGCCGACCGTCTCGTAGTCGAACGCGGCGACCACGTTGAGGGCCTCGTTGAGCATGACCTCCTGGCCGCGGCGCAGGGTGTCGAGGTCGACGGCCGGGCTGACCGTGACCCGCAGCTTGCGGCCGCCGGTGAACACGTCGACCGAGTCGTCCTCGTTGCGGGCCAGGAAGGTGCCGAAGCCGGCGGGCGGCTGGGCCAGCCGGTCGACCTCCTCCTTCAGCTTCATGATCTGGTCGCGCGCGTCACGCAGGGTGGTCGCGAGACGCTCGTTCTGCGCGGTCACCGCGGCGAGCGAGCGCTGCGCGTCGGCGAGACGCACCTCGATCGAGCGGCTCCCGCCACCCGGCGTCTCGACCACCCGGCGGCGCAGGTCGTGGACCTCGTCCTCGAGGTAGCGGACCTGCTCCTCGAGCTCTTCGCGACTCGGAGAGCGGTGGCTACCCGTGCCTTCTCCCATGCTGGTCATGGCGACACCTCCTGCCGACGACCCTACTCGCGGGTGTGTTACACGGAAGTGGTTCGCCACGCTTTGGTGGCAACGATTAGGTTGCGGACCGCCAGGCCCCGGCTCGCTGGGTCCTCGGCGGGCTCAGTCCTCGGCGGGGGCGTCCGGTACGCCGGGCGGGCGCGGGCCGGCGTAGTCGGGGCCGTAGGCGCCGGGGGCCGGACGGCGCTTCTTCAGCGGCGCCCGCTCACCGGGAGCCATCCGCCGCGCGGTGACCAGGAAGGCGGTGTGACCGATCATCTTGTGCCCGGGCCGCACGGCCAGGCCCTCGACGTGCCAGTCGCGCACCAGCGACTCCCACGGAGCGGGCTCGGTGAACCCGCCGTGGACGCGCACCGCCTCGACGAACTTCGACAGCTGGGTGGTCGTGGCGACGTAGGCGCACACGATGCCACCGGGCAGCAGCGACTCCGCCGCGGCGTCCAGGCAGTCCCAGGGCGCGAGCATGTCGAGGATGATCCGGTCGCAGCGCTCGCCGGACGCCGGCAGTGCCTCGGCGAGGTCGCCGAGGGTGAGCGTCCAGGCCGGGTGGTCGCCGCCGAAGAACTGCGTGACGTTGCGGCGCGCGACCTCGGCGAACTCCTCCCGGCGCTCGTACGACGACACCCGGCCGTGCGGCCCGACCGCACGCAGCAGCGAGCAGGTCAGCGCGCCGGAGCCGACGCCGGCCTCGATCACGTGCGCGCCGGGGAAGATGTCGGCCATCGCGATGATCTGGGCGGAGTCCTTGGGATAGACCACCGCCGCGCCGCGGGGCATCGAGACGACGTACTCGGACAGCAGGGGGCGGAACACGAGGTACTCCCCGCCCACCGACGAGGTCACCGTGAAGCCCTCGTCGCGCCCGATGAGGTCGTCGTGGTCGAGGTGGCCCTTGTTGGAGAAGAAGCGCTTGCCGGGCTCCAGGGCGAAGTTGTGCCGGCGGCCCTTGCCGTCGAGCAGGCGCACCCACTCCCCTGCGCGCAGCGGGCCGCGGTGCACGCCCGACCAGGCGTCCTCGGGTACGTCGGGAGTTGCGTCGCTCACCGGCGCAATCTATCGGTTCCGCCTACCGGTTCCGCATCCTGGCGATGATGTCGGCCGTCGCCAGCACGCCCTGGACGGTGCCGTCCTCGCCGACGAGGACGTACTCCGAGGCCGGCGTGCTCCGCAGCGCGGCGAGCAGGTCGTCGCCCTGGATCGAGACCGGCAGCACCCGGCCGCCGGCGAGGCTGCGCGCCACCGCGGACACCGGGATCCACGGCAGCCGCTCCTGCGGCACCGAGCGGACCGCGTCGCCCTCGACGACGCCGACCGGGCGCCCGTCGGAGGTGGCGGTGACGATCCCCCGTGCGCCGGCCTCCTCGGCCCGGCGCAGCGCCTCGGCGAGCGGCAGGTCCTCGGGAACCGTCAGGCTGGGCCGGGCCAGGTCGCGCGCGACGACCCGCGACAGCTGTCGTACGACGGTCGAGGCCGCCAGCGCCTGGCTGGCACCGGTCCACAGGAACATCGCCACGATCACCAGCACGACCGCGTTGACGGTGTCGCCCGCGCTCGCGCTGAGCAGCGCCCAGAGCACGACCGCGCCGGCGGTGACCCGGCCACCCCAGGCCGCGACCACGGTGCCGGCGTGAACCCGGCCGGTGGCGGCCCACACCCCGGCCTTGAGCACCCGGCCGCCGTCGAGCGGCAGCCCGGGGACCAGGTTGAGGACCCCGATCACGAGGTTGGCACCGGCGAGGCCCTCGATGACCAGGCGCAGCAGTCCGTCGGGCACCACGAACAGCAGCGCGAGCGCGCCGCCGCCCACCACGAGCGAGGTGATCGGCCCGACCACGGCGATCCAGAACTCCTGGCGCGGACGGCGGGCCTCGCCGTCGATGGTCGTCGCGCCGCCGAGGAAGTGCAGGGTGATCGCCTCGACCCGGAAGCCGAAGGAGCGCGCGACGACGGCGTGCGAGGCCTCGTGCAGCAGGATCGCGAGGTAGAGCGCCATGGCGAAGGCCAGGCCGACGACGTACTTCCACCCGCCCAGGCCCGGCTGCACCTCCTCCACCCGCGGCCCCATGATCCACGCGATGAGCGCGGCCACGAAGAACCAGGACGTCGAGACGAGCACGTCGCTGCCCGCGATCCGGCCGATGCGGAACATGCCCCGGGGCACGGGAGGCCGCTGCGGGGCGGAGGGCGACGGACCGGACACACCCCGAGGCTATCCGGCGGGTGTCGCCCGAGAAGGTGTCGGTGGGCTCGCCTAGGGTCGAGGACATGACCACGACTCCCGCCCGGGCCGGCATCGAGCCCGCCGACCCGGCCGAGCGCCGTGGCACCCGGGTCGACGGGGTCGAGGTGCTGGGGGCGCTGTCGCCGTCGCGGGTCGGCGACTTCCTGAGCTGCCCGCTGCTCTACCGGTTCCGCACCGTCGACCGGCTCCCCGAGCCCGCCTCCCCCGCCGCGGTGCGCGGCACCGTCGTCCACCGCGTCCTGGAGCAGCTCTTCGACCTGCCCGCCGCCGAGCGCACGCCCGAGGTCGCCGACACGATGGTGCTGCCGGCGTGGGAGGAGCTGCAGGAGGTCGAGCCCGCGGTCACCGAGATGTTCCCCGCCGACGGCGAGGAGATCGCGGCCTGGCTGCTGTCGTGCCGGACCACGCTGGCGCGCTACTTCGCGCTCGAGGACCCGCGCCGGCTCGAGCCCGCCGACCGCGAGCTCTACGTCGAGTCGCTCACCGACACCAAGCTGCTGCTGCGCGGGGTCATCGACCGGGTCGACGTGGCGCCCGACGGCGCGATCCGGATCGTCGACTACAAGACCGGCAACGCCGTCAGCGAGATGTTCGAGGCCAAGGTCCTCTTCCAGCTGAAGTTCTACGCCCTGGTGCTGTGGCGCACCCGTGGCGTGGTGCCGAAGATGCTGCAGCTGATCTACCTCGGCGACGGCCAGGTGCTGCGCTACGAGCCCGAGGAGCGCGAGCTGCTCGCCACCGAGCGCAAGGTGCAGGCCGTCTGGGACGCGATCCGGGCGGCCACCGAGCGGCGCGAGTTCGAGCCCCGTCCGGGCTCGGGGTGCAAGTGGTGCGCGCACACCGCGATCTGCCCGGCCTGGGGCGGCACGCCCCCGCCGTACCCGCCGGACCGGGTCAGAGAGTCGCCAGCTCCGCCGGAGTGATCCCGTGCAGCGAGTCGCGGAAGACCCGGCTCGGCCCGTCCGGCACCGGCACGTGGTTCGGTACGACGAGCACGCGGCAGCCCGCCGCCTCCGCCGAGCGAGCCCCGGTCGGGGAGTCCTCGATCGCGACGCAGTCGGCCGGGTCGACCCCGAGCGCGGCCGCGGCGGTGAGGTAGGCCTCCGGGTGCGGCTTGCCCTGGCTGACCATGTCGCCGGTGACGATCACGCGGAAGGTCTCCGGCGGCAGGTGCTCCAGGATCGGCGCCACGAACCGCTGGTAGGACATCGTCACCAGGCCGCACGGCACGCCGGCCGCGCGCAGCGCGAGCAGCAGCTCCCGCGAGCCCTCGCACCACGGCACCGAGTGACGGACCTGCTCGACGACGCCGTCCAGCAGCATCTCGACGACCTCCTCGGCCGACTGCGTCAGCCCGAGCTTGGCCTTGAGGTACTCCCCCGAGACGAGCAGGTCGTTGCCCACCAGGCTCATCGCGTCCTCGTGGGTCCACGTGCCGCCGTGCTCCTCGGCGATCGCGGACTCGGTCGCCATCCAGTACGGCTCGGTGTCGACGAGGGTGCCGTCCATGTCCCACAGGACGGCGGCGGGCAGCGCGGTGTTCAGGATCGTCTCCGGCGGTCGGTGCGGTTCGAGCGGGCCTGGGCAACCCTAGCCCGTCAGGCTCGCCATCTCCCGCGTGCGTACGACGGCCTCGCCGGCCTCGTCGCTGGCCGCGAGGTCGACCTCGGCCCGGATCACCCAGTCGTGGTGGCCGTCGGGGTCGTGCAGCGTCTGGGTGACCACCCAGGCCTCGGGCCCCTTCTCGACGCTGAGCAGCGCCGGCCCCCGGGCGTCGGCGTCGGTGAGCAGGCGGTCGTGCTCGGCGTAGTAGTCGTCGATCGCGGTGTCCCAGTCCTGCTCGCCCCACTCCGCGTCCTCGTCGAGCGCGGCCAGCGCCGCGACGTCGTCGCGCGCGACGAGCTCGACCCGGCGCCACAGCGCGTTGCGGACCATCACCTCGAAGACCCGCCCGCGTTGGCTCAACGGGCGCGGCGGAGGCGGTGGCTCGTGGTGGCTGACCTGGGCGGAGGCGTGCGCGGGGTCGGCCAGCGCCTCCCACTCGTCGAGCAGGGAGGAGTCGACCTGGCGCACGGTCTCGCCGAGCCACTCGACGAGCAGGTCCAGCTCCTCGGTCCGGTACGACGCGGGCACGGTCTGCCGCAACGCCCGGTAGGCGTCGGTGAGGTAGCGCAGCACCAGGCCCTCGGAGCGCGCGACCTGGTAGCGCGCGACCAGGTCGGTGAAGCCCATCCCCTGCTCCCACATCTCCCGCACGACCGACTTGGGCGCCAGCGCGTCGGGCGAGAGCCAGGGGTGGCGCTCGCGGTAGGTCTCGAAGAGCGGCTCCAATAGGTCGGCGAGCGGCTCGGGCCAGGTGATGTCCTCGACGAGGGCCATCCGCTCGTCGTACTCGACGCCGTCGGCCTTGAGCGCGGCGATCGCCTCGCCGCGCGCGGCATGGCGTTGGGCGAGCAGCAGCGGCCGCGGTGCCTCCAGGGTCGCCTCGACGACGGAGACCACGTCGAGCACGAAGGTGGGGCTGTCCGGGTCGAGCACGTCGAGCACGGCCAGCGCGAAGTGAGAGAGCGGCTGGTTGAGCGCGAAGTCCGCCGGCAGCGCCTCGGTGAGCACGTAGCGACGGCCGAAGGCGTCGACCTCGTCGAGCCGGGTGATCACCTCGGAGGTCACCAGGCTGCGGGCGAGGCGGACCGCGCGCTTGGCCAACCGCAGCTGGGTGCGACGGTCCTCGTGGTTGTCGGTCATCAGCCGCCGCATCACGGGGAACGCGTCCTCCTCGCGGGAGAGCACGTTGACGAGCATCGCGTTGTCGACCTTCATCTGCGACTTCAGCGGCTCGGGCCTGCCCTCGACCAGCTTGTCGAAGGTCTGCTCGGTCCAGACCACGGTGCCGGCCGGCGGCTTCTTCAGCTGCGCCTTGGAGGCCCGCTTGGCCTGCTTCTCGGCGCTCATCGCGGCGTTCTTGGCCGCCGCCTTGGCCTTGGCCTTCTCGTTCTCGATGACGTGCTCGGGAGCCTGCACCACGACGTAGCCGGCCGTGTCGAAGCCGGCTCTGCCCGCCCGCCCGGCGATCTGCAGGAACTCCCGGGTCCGCAGCACCCGCTGGCGCGAGCCGTCGAACTTCGCGAGCCCGGTGAAGAGCACGGTGCGGATCGGCACGTTGATGCCGACGCCGAGGGTGTCGGTGCCGCAGATGACGGTGAGCAGCCCGGCCTGGGCGAGCTGCTCGACGAGGCGGCGGTAGCGCGGCAGCATCCCGGCGTGGTGGACGCCGATGCCCTGGCGCAGCAGCTTGCTCAGCGTCTTGCCGAAGCCCGCGGCGAAGCGGACCGGGGCCAGCCGCTCGGCGATCTGGTCCTTGCGGTCCTTGGCGAGCGCGGTGTCGAGCCGGCCCGGCCCGGCGAGCAGGGACACCGCGTGCTCGACGGCCGCCGCCTGGGTGAAGTGCACGACGTAGACCGGGCCCTGGCCGGTCGTCACCAGCTCGGTGAGCTTCTCCCCCATCGGCTCCAACGACCAGGAGAAGTCGAGCGGGACCGGCCGCTCGGCCTGGTCGACCACCGAGGTGGGCCGGCCGTTGCGGCGGGTCAGGTCGGCGGCGAGCTCGGTCGTGTCGCCGAGGGTGGCGGACATGAGCAGGAACTGGGCCCCGGGGAGCTCGATCAGCGGGACCTGCCACGCCCAGCCACGGCCCGGCTCGCCGTAGAAGTGGAACTCGTCCATCACGACCATGCCGACGTCGGCGCCCGCGCCCTCGCGCAGCGCGAGGTTGGCCAGCACCTCCGCGGTGCAGCAGATGATCGGGGCGTCCGCGTTGACCGCGACGTCGCCGGTCAGCATGCCGACGTCGGCGGCGCCGAAGACCTCGACCAGGTCGAAGAACTTCTCGCTCACCAACGCCTTGATCGGCGCGGTGTAGAACGTCACCCGGTCGTCGGCGAGGGCGGCCATCGCCGCGGCCATCGCGACCAGCGACTTCCCGGAGCCGGTCGGCGTGGCGAGCACGACATTCTCCCCGGCCAGCAGGGAGAGGATCGCCTCCTCCTGGTGGTCGTAGAGCGTCAGGCCCTGCGCGTCGACGTGCTCGAGGATGGCGTCGTAGGCGTCAGGCATCACGGGCTCTCGGGTGGGCGGTCGCGAAGACCTCGCGCAGGTTGTCGACCGTGACCAGCGTGTAGACCTGGGTCGTGGTCACCGAGGCGTGACCGAGCAGCTCCTGGACGACGCGTACGTCGGCGCCACCGTCCAGCAGGTGCGTGGCGAAGGAGTGGCGCAGGGTGTGCGGCGAGACGTCGCGGGTGACCCCCGCCCGCTCGGCGGCCTTGACCAGCACCGCCCACGCCGACTGGCGGGAGAGCCGGCCGCCACGGGCGTTGAGGAAGAGCGCGCCTCCGCTGGCCGAGCTTGTCGAGGCCCCCGCGACCAGCGCCGGCCGGCCCCGCACGAGGTACGCCGACAGCGCCTCCCGCGCGAACCGGCCCACCGGCACCAGTCGCTCCTTGCCGCCCTTGCCGCGCAGCAGCAGGGTGTCGTCCTCCGCCAGCCCCGAGACGTCGTCGACGTCGAGGCCGACCGCCTCCGAGATCCGGGCACCCGTGCCGTAGAGCACCTCCAGCAGCGCCCGGTCGCGCAGCGCGAGCGGGGTTCCGGGCGCGCCGGCGGCCTCCAGGATCGCCTCGACGTCGGACAGCGGCAGCGCCTTCGGCAGGCGCTTGGCCGGCGTCGGCGGCTTCACCCCCGCGGCCGGGTCGAGCTGCGCGAGCCCGTCCGCCACAGCGAACTTGTGGAAGCCGCGCACCGCCACCACCGTGCGCGCCGCCGACGACGCGCTCAGCGGCGGGTGCTCGGCGTCGCCCTCGCGCAGGCGCATGAGGAACTCGGTGACCGTGGCCTCGGCGACCCCGTCGAGGTGGTCGATGCCCGCCCCCGCGAGGTGCTCGCGGTAGCGGCGCAGGTCGCGACGGTAGGACGACAGCGTGTTCGCCGCCAGCCCCTTCTCGACCGTCAGGTGGTCCAGGTAGGTCCGGACCGCACGGTCCACCGCACCTGCGCCACTCACCGGGTCAGGCTAGCGCGTCCTCCAGCGGCACCGACGCGATGCCGACCGCCTCGCCGACCGGCGCGTTGGTGAGCCGCCCGTCGTGGGTGTTCAGGCCCAGGGCGAGGCCGGCGTCGGCCCGGCACGCCGCCTGCCAGCCCTTGTCGGCCAGCGCGACGACGTAGGGCAGGGTGGCGTTGGTGAGCGCGTACGTCGAGGTGTTCGGCACCGCGCCGGGCATGTTCGCCACGCAGTAGAACGTCGAGCCGTGCACCTGGTACGTCGGATCGGCGTGCGTGGTCGGACGGGTGTCCTCGAAGCAGCCGCCCTGGTCGACCGCGATGTCGACGAGCACCGAGCCCGGCTTCATCTGCGAGACCAGCTCGTTGCTGACCAGCTTGGGTGCCGCGGCGCCGGGGATCAGCACCGCGCCGATGACCATGTCGGCCTCCCGGACCTGCTGCTCCAGGGTGAGCTTGGAGGACGCCAGGCCGTGCACCCGGTTGCTGTAGCGCCAGAAGGACATCCGCAGCTTGTCGAGGTCGGTGTCGAGCAGGGTGACGTCGGCACCCATGCCGAGCGCGATGTTGGCGGCGTTCTGGCCGGAGACACCGGCGCCGATAATGACGACCTTGGCGTTGGCGACCCCGCCGACGCCGCCCATCAGCACACCGCGGCCGCCCTGGGCCTTCATCAGCGAGTACGCACCGACCTGGGGCGCCAGGCACCCGGCGACCTCGGACATCGGGTAGAGCAGCGGGAGGGCGCCGGACGGCAGCTGCACGGTCTCGTAGGCGATGCCGGTGACCTTGCGGGCCAGCAGCTCCTCGGTGAGCGGCTTGTCCGCGGCCAGGTGGAGGTAGGTGAAGAGGGTCTGGCCCTCGCGCATGCGGTGGTACTCCTCCGCGACCGGCTCCTTGACCTTGAGGACCAGGTCCACGCCACCGTCGGTGCCCCACGCCTCCTCGGGCGAGGCGACGATCGTGGCGCCCGCGGCGACGTAGTCGGCGTCGTCGATCGAGGACCCCACACCGGCACCGGCCTGGACGACGACCTCGTGGCCGTGGGCGACCAGCTCGTGCACGCCGATCGGGGTGATCGCGACCCGGTACTCGTGGTTCTTGACTTCCTTCGGCACGCCGACGCGCATCGCGGTGACCCTCCTGCTCGCGGGCGTTCCGATGCGGATTCCCCGTTGAACAGAAATGCTGAAGGCAATCCGAGCCAGCCGCTAGAGGGTGGAGCGATTATTCGCCGTCACCGGGGAAGGCCGGATCGGATCATCGGCGATCAGTCCGGTGACGCGGATCGCACCGAACCGGATTCGGCGGGCCGGCCGCGCAGGTGCTCGAAGATCAGGCTGGTCTCGGTCATCGCCACGTCGCGGGTGCCGCTGAGGTGGTTGACCACGAACTCGCGCAACTCCTCCGAGCCGGCGGTGGCGACGTGGATGAGGAAGTCGTCGGCGCCGGCGAGGAAGTAGACGTTGAGGACCTCCGGCAGCTGGGTCATCGCCTGCGCGAAGTCCGCCAGCTCACCCCGCGCGTGCGGGCGCAGCCGGACCGAGATCATCGCCTGCAGCGGACGACCGATCGCCGCCTGGTCGACCTCCGCGTGCGCACCGCGGATGATCCCGCGCTCGAACAGCGAGCGCACCCGGCCGTGGCAGGTCGAGGGCGCGATGCCGACGCGAGCGGCGAGCACGTTGTTGGCCAGCCGGGCGTCGTCCTGCAGCTCGCGGACGATGGCGGCGTCGATCGCGTCCAGCTCGGTCATCGTGCGGCCCGGTCGCGGTGGACCTGCAGCGCCAGCACCACCTGGACCACCGGCCCGTCGGCGACCTCGCCGTCGAGCACCGCGTCCACCAGGTCGGCGAAGGGCACCCAGACCTCCTCCAGGTCCGCCTCCTCGTGCCGCAGCACGAAGTCCCCGCGGTCGGCCGGGCTCAGGCCCTCGGCGAGGTAGTAGTGGATCTTCTCCGCGGAGTAGCCCGGCGAGGAGTACGTCGAGAGCAGGTGGGTCCAGCGCTCGGCCTCCAGCGCGACCTCCTCGCGCAGCTCACGGCGGGCCACCTGCTCGGGGTCCTCGCCCGGGTGGTCGCACACGCCGGCGGGCAGCTCGACCAGCCGGGCCTGGGCCGGGTGGCGGTACTGCCGGATGCACAGCACCCGGTCGTCCTCGTCGAGCGCGAGCACCACCGCGGCGCCCGGGTGCTCGACCACCAGCCGGCGGAAGGACTCCTCGTCGTGGTCCCCCGGGCGTCGTACCTGGTCCGAGCGCAGGGCCAGCACCCACGCGTCACGGTGCAGGTCGGTGGACGACTCCACCGGCCACGACTCGAGGACGTCGCGGAGTCCGGCCACCGGCTCAGTCCTCGTCGGCGGGCTCGGGGTGCAGGCCGGACTCGTCGATCTCCAGCCGGGTCTCGCGCTGGCGGGAGATCGCCGCCCCGACCAGGCCCGCGAACAGCGGGTGCGGGCGGGTCGGGCGTGAGCGCAGCTCGGGGTGGGCCTGGGTGCCGACGTAGTAGGGGTGCACCTCGCGCGGCAGCTCCACGAACTCGACGAGGTCGAGGTCGGGGTTGATGCCGGAGAACACCAGGCCGGCCTCCTCCAGCGGGGCGCGGTAGGCGTTGTTGACCTCGTATCGGTGGCGGTGCCGCTCCTCGATGGTCTCCGCGCCGTAGGCCTCGGCCGCGAGCGAGCCCGGCGTCAGCGCCGCCGGGTAGAGGCCCAGGCGCATCGTGCCGCCCAGGTCGCCGGCGCCCTCGACGATCGACTTCTGCTCCTCCATCGTGGCGATCACCGGCTCAGGGGTGTCCGGGTCGAACTCGGTGGACCCGGCCTTGCTCAGGCCGAGCTCGGTGCGGGCGTACTCGATGACCATCGACTGCAGACCCAGGCACAGCCCGAGGGTCGGGATGCCGTGCGTGCGGGCGTAGGTCAGCGCGCCGAGCTTGCCCTCCAGGCCGCGGATGCCGAAGCCGCCGGGCACGCAGATCGCGTCCACGTCCGCCAGGTGCTTGGCCGCGCCCGACGGAGTCTCGCACTCGTCGGAGGCCACCCAGAGCAGGTTGACCTTCGCCTCGTGGGCGAAGCCGCCCGCGCGCAGCGCCTCGGCGACGGAGAGGTAGGCGTCGTGCAGGTCGATGTACTTGCCGACCAGGGCGATGCTCACCTCCTCCTTGGGGTGGTGCACCCGGCGCAGCAGGTCGTCCCACAGCGTCCAGTCGACGTCGCGGAAGGGCAGGTTGAGGCGTCGTACGACGTAGGCGTCGAGGCCCTCGCGGTGCAGCACCTTCGGGATGTCGTAGATCGAGGGCGCGTCGGCGGCGGTGACGACCGCCTCCTGCTCGACGTCGCACATCAGCGCGATCTTCTTCTTGATGCCCTCGGGCAGCTCGCGGTCGGCGCGGCACACGATCGCGTCGGGCTGGATGCCGACCTGGCGCAGCGCGGCGACGGAGTGCTGGGTGGGCTTGGTCTTCAGCTCGCCCGACGGGCCGATGTAGGGCACCAGCGAGACGTGCAGGAAGAAGCAGTTGTCGCGGCCGATGTCGTGGCGCACCTGGCGCGCGGCCTCGAGGAAGGGCAGCGACTCGATGTCGCCGACCGTGCCGCCGATCTCGGTGACGACGATGTCGACCGCGTCGGCGCCCGTGCCCCGGCCCATCGCGAGGATCCGGTCCTTGATCTCGTCGGTGATGTGCGGGATCACCTGGACGGTGTCGCCGAGGTACTCACCCTTGCGCTCCTTGGCGATCACCGAGGAGTAGACCTGTCCGGTCGTCACGTTCGCGATCTGGTTGAGGTCGGTGTCGAGGAAGCGCTCGTAGTGGCCGATGTCGAGGTCGGTCTCCGCGCCGTCGTTGGTGACGAACACCTCGCCGTGCTGGAACGGGTTCATCGTCCCCGGGTCCACGTTGAGGTAGGGGTCGAGCTTCTGCATCGTCACCCGCAGGCCCCGCGATCGCAGCAGGCGACCGAGGCTGGACGCCGTGAGGCCCTTGCCGAGCGAGGAGGCGACGCCTCCGGTCACGAAGAGGTGCTTTGCCTGTCGATTCGTGCCGCTGCCGGAAGCCATGTTCACGGGATTCCACCCTACTACGAGTTGGTGCTCAAGCCGTACGTCGGCGCGCCAGGTCGAGCAGCTCCCGCGCGTGCGCGAGGGCCGTGTCGGACTCCGCCAGGCCCGCGAGCATGCGGGAGAGCTCGCGCTCACGACCCGCGTCGTCGAGGGTGACCAGGCCGGAGCTGGTGATGGTGCCGTCGCTGGACTTCTCCACCAGCACGTGCCGGTCCGCGAACGCGGCGACCTGCGGCAGGTGGGTCACGACCAGCACCTGGGCGTCGTCGGCCAGGGTGGCGAGGCGGCGGCCGATCTCGACGGCGGCGGCCCCGCCGACCCCCGAGTCGACCTCGTCGAAGACGAACGTCGGCACCGGGCTCGTGCCGGCCAGGCAGACCTCGACCGCGAGCATCACCCGGGAGAGCTCACCGCCGGAGGCGCCCTTGTGCAGCGGGCGCGGCTCGGAGCCGGTGTTGGCCGCGAGCAGGAACTCGACGTCGTCGAGCCCGCTGCGCCCGAAGCGCACCCACCGCTCCCCCACCCGCAGCACGTCGGCCGGCGGGTGGTCGGCATCGGCCGGCGCGTCCACGGTGCGGGGCGCCACCCGGATCGTCACCTGGGCGTGCGGCATCGCCAGCAGGGTCAGCTCGTCGCTCACCGCCGCCGACAGCTTCTCCGCCGCGGCCACCCGGGCCTGGCTGAGCGCCGCACCCGCCTCGGCGAGGTCGGCACGCAGGGCGCGGGACCGGGCAGCGAGCTCCTGGATCCGCTCGTCGGTGGAGTCGAGGTCGAGCAGCCGCATCGCCGACTGCTCGGCCCAGGCCAGCACGTCGTCGACGGTCTCGCCGTACTTCCGGGTCAGCCCGATCAGCGCCGCGCGTCGCTCCGAGACCGCCGCCAGCCGTGCCGGGTCGGTGTCCAGCCGTGCGGCGTACGACGCCACGTCGGCCGCGACGTCGGAGAGCAGGTAGCCCACCTCGGCCACCCGGTCCGCCAGCGCCGCCGCGTCGGGGTCGTGGTCGCGCACGCCCTCCAGCAAGCCGCGGGCCGCGGCGACCGCGCCCATCGCGTCCGGGGAGCCGTGCTCGCTCGACAGCGCCTCACGGGACTGCTCGGCCGCGCCACGCAGGGTGTCGGCGTGGCCCAGCCGCGCCTCCTCCGCCGCGAGCTCGGTGTCCTCGCCGGGCTGCGGCGCGACGGCGGAGACCTCCTCGACGCCGTAGCGGAGCACGTCGGCCTCGCGGGCGCGCTCCCGCGCGGTCGCGGTGACCTCGGCCAGCTCCTGCTCGGTGCGCACGAGCTCGTCGTGCAGGCCGGCGTAGCGGCCGTGCAGGTCGTCGAGCGCCCCGAACCGGTCCAGTGCATGGCGCTGGGTCTGCGGCTTGAGCAGCCGGTGCTGGTCGGACTGGCCGTGCACCGCCACCAGCGGCTCGGCGATCTCGGCCAGCGTCGAGACCGGCACCGCCGCGCCGCCCGCGAACGCCCGGGAGCGGCCCTCGGCGCTCACGTTGCGCGCCAGCACGATGCCGTCGTCCTCGACCTCGCCGCCGGCGTCCTCGACCGCGGCGGCCAGACCGGGCGCGGCGCCGGCCGCGATCAGGCCCTCCACGCGCGCCTGCTTGGCGCCCGCGCGGACCGCACCGCTGTCGGCCCGACCGCCCAGCAGCAGGCCGAGCGCGGTCACCACCATCGTCTTGCCGGCACCGGTCTCGCCGGTGATCACGGTCAGTCCGGGCCCCAGCTCGAGCACGGAGGCGTCGATGACGCCCAGCGAGCTGATCCGCAGCTCCTCGATCACGACAGCTCCCCCTGCCCGCGGGCCCGGGCCTCGCGGCGCAGCTCCGCCGCGCCTCGCCAGCCCTCGACCGAGAGCCCGAACTTCGCCACCAACCGGTCGGTGAACGGCGCCTCGTGCAGGCGCACCAAGCGCACCGGCCGCTGTCCGCGGCTCACCTCGATCCGCGCGCCCGGGGGCAGGTCGACGCTGCGCCGGCCGTCGCACCACAGCACGCCCGAGCCCTGGTTGCCCTCGAGCACCTCGACCGCGATCACCGACGAGGGCGCCACGACCATGGGCCGGGCGAACAGCGCGTGGGCGCTCAACGGGACGATGCACAGTGCCTCGACCTGCGGCCACACGACCGGGCCGCCCGCACTGAAGTTGTACGCCGTCGAGCCGGTCGGGGTCGCGCAGACCACCCCGTCGCAGCCCCAGCGCGACAGCGGCCGGCTGTCGATCTCGACGACCACCTCGAGCATCCGCTCGCGGGCGGCCTTCTCCACGCTCGCCTCGTTGACCGCGAAGGTGGAGTAGACCTCCTCGCCGTTCACGAACGCCCGCACGGCCAGCGTCAACCGGTCCTCGGTGGTGTAGCGCTGGTCCACGATCGCGTCGATCGTCGCCGCCACGTCCTCGTGCTCGGCCTCGGCCAGGAAGCCGACGTGGCCCAGGTTGACCCCGAGCACCGGCGTCAGGCTCTCGTGGGTGACCTCGGCGGCCCGCAGGATGCTCCCGTCGCCGCCGATGACCACCGTCAGCTCGCAGCCCTGGCTGGCGTCGCTCTCGGAGTCGGTCAGCTCGACCGCGGGCTCGTAGCCCGCCGGGTCCAGCCCCAGGTCCTCGGCCTCGGAGCGCAGCAGCCGCACGACGATCCCGTGGCCGCTCAGCTCCTTGACGAACGCCCGCGCCACGTCCCGCGCCTCGTCACGCCGGGTGTGCGCGAGCACCAGGACGCGCCGGGGCACGTCCTGCTCGGTGGTCGCCGGCTTCGTCATGGCCCCACCTTCTCATCCGGGTCCGACGTACCGCGCCGCACGACCTCCGCGATGGACGCGTCGTCGATCTCCGCCGGGCCCTTGCGCAGCCACACGAAGAACTCCACGTTGCCGGACGGTCCCGGCAGCGGGCTCACCGTGACCGCCCGCGCACCCCAGCCGCGCTCGGCCGCCGCGTGGGCCACGCCCAGCACCGCCTCGGCACGCAGCTCGGGGTCACGGACCACTCCGCCCTTGCCCACCCGGTCCTTGCCGACCTCGAACTGCGGCTTCACCATCAGCGCCAGGTCACCGTCGTCCTTGGTCACCCCGAGCAGCGCGTCCAGGACCAGGACCAGGGAGATGAAGGACAGGTCCCCCACCACCAGGTCCACCGATCCGCCGATCCGCTCGGCGTCCAGGGCGCGCACGTTGGTCCGGTCGTGCACGACCACCCGCTCGTCCTGCCGGATCGACCAGTGCAGCTGGCCGTAGCCCACGTCGACCGCCACGACCTCCGCCGCCCCCGCCCGCAGCAGGACGTCGGTGAAGCCGCCCGTCGACGCCCCCGCGTCCAGACAGCGCCGGCCCTCGACCGACAGCCCGGCCCCGCCGAACGCCGCCAGCGCGCCCACCAGCTTGTGCGCGCCCCGCGAGACGTAGTCGGGACCGTTCTCGCCCTGCATCACCACGATCGCGACGTCCGTGGTCACCCCGGTCGCCGCCTTCGAGGCCAGCGCACCGGACACCTTGACCCGGCCCTCGGCGATCAGCTGGGCGGCGCGCTCGCGGGACGGCGCAAGGCCGCGTCGTACGAGCTCGGCGTCCAGGCGCAGTCTGCGCGGTGGCACTAGGACGCGTCGGGCGGGTTGTCGAGCGTGTGGCGCAGGCCTGCGTGGGCCTCCTCGAAGACCGGTGCGTGCTCCTCCAGGGGCCTGCTCTCCAGGCCCGCGACGAGGTCGAGCACACGGTCGACGGCATCGATGCCGGTCGGCATGGGCGCCGGAACGGGTACCTCGGTCATGGCGCGAGGCTACCGCGCCGCACCGCTCGCCGCGGGGAGCCCGGCCGCGGTGATGTCGACCACGGCGCCGGTGCGGTCCAGGTGCGCCCACGCCGTCGCGGCCGCCACCCGCCAGGCGTCGTCCGGATCGCCCGTGCCCGCCTGACCGGCACGGTCCTCGACCACCTCGAGCGCACCGTCGACCACCCGTCCGCGCCAGCCCGCCAACGTCCACTCCGCGCCGTCCTCCTCCGGCGCTTCGTGGGCCACGCCGAGCCCACCCAGGTCGCCCGCCAGGTACGTCGGCCGCAGGGCCTCCGGCGCCGCCACCAGCTCCGCCAGCCCCGTCACGCCGGTCAGGACCAGGAGCGAGTCCACGCCAGCGTTGCGCGCACCCTCGATGTCGGTGTCGAGCCGGTCGCCCACCATGAGCGGACGGCGGCCGCCCACCCGTCGTACCGTCTCGTCGAGCAGAGGCCGTTCCGGCTTGCCCGCCACCGTCGGCGTCACACCGCTGAACCGGGTGAGCATCTCGACCTGCACGCCGTGGCCGGGCGCGACGCCGAAAACGGTGGGGATCGTCCGGTCGGCGTTGGAGGCGATCCAGGGCAACCCGTCCCGGATCCGCACCGCCACCCGCATGATGTCCCGCCAGGCCACGTCCGGCCCGTAGCCGGTGACCACGCCGGCCCCGTCGTCCGTCGCACCGACCGGCGCCAGGCCCGCCTCGCGCAACGCGGTGTCCAGGCCCTCGGCCCCGAGGAGCACGACCTCCGCCCCGGCGCCCCAGCGCTCGGCGGCCACCCGCGCCGCCGCCTGGGCACTCGTCACCACGTCCTCGGTCTCGGCGCTCACCCCGAGCTCCCGGAGGTGCGCGGCGACCGCTTCCGGCGGCCGGGCGGCGTTGTTGGTGACGAACGCGACCCGCACCCCTTCCTTCCGCACCGCGGCGATGTGGTCGGCCGCGCCGGGCACCGCGTCCGGACCGATGTAGACGACGCCGTCGAGGTCCAGCATCGCCAGGTCGTAGGTCTGCGTCAGCGGGCCGGTCGATGTACGCAACACAGGTCCACCTTGCCAGCAGCGACCACAGCGCCCTCCGTACGATGCCCAGGTGGACCCCGCAGCACTCGTGACACCGCCGTACGTCGCGGGGCCACTGCGTCTGCTCCCGTTCCGGGGCCTCATGCTCACTCCGTCCCGCGTCGGCAACCCGGCCACGGGTCGCGCCTTCGCCCGCCCCTACCGCGACGTCTCGGCACGCCTCCTGCGTTGGCAGGCCCGTGGCTACGTCAGCCACGACGCTCTCCCGGCGCTCTACCTCCACGAGTACACCTCGGCCGGGATGACCGTCCGCGGCCTGGTCGGCGCGCTCGACGTGTCCCGGCGCGCCACCAGACCCGACGACCGCGCCGTGCTCCCCCACGAGGGCATCCACCCCGCACAGGCCGACGACCTGGCGGACCGGATGGCGGAGATGGAGCTCAACCCGGCGCCGATCCTGCTCGTCCATCGTGGCACCGACCGCCTCCGCGGCGTCCTCACCGAGGTCACCCGGGGCGAGCCACAGCACGCGTTCACCGACCGCAGCGAGCAGCAGCACCGGATCTGGGCGATCCGCGACGCCCCGACGCTGGCCACGATCGCCGACGAGCTCGCCGACAGCCGCGCCCTCATCGCCGACGGGCACCACCGCTACGCCGCCTACCTGCGTCTGCAGCGCCGCCAGGCAGGACCGCTCACGGGCACCGCAGCCACCGACTACGGCCTCGCGATGCTCGTCGACCAGGGCGCGACCCCGCTGTTCCTGGGGCCGATCCACCGCACCCTGGCCGGCACCTCGCTCGACCACCTGCGCGACGCCGTGCTCAGCGTCGGCCTCTCCTACGAGGAGCGGCTCCAGCCCGATGCCGTCGCCGCGCTCTCACCGCACCGGTTGGCTGCCACCGACGGCGACCGGTGGGCCGTGGTCACCCTCGACCCTGGCCTGCGCGAGGCCGCCGTCGAGACCCTGCACCGTCGGATCGTGCCCGCCCTACCGCACGGGCCCAGTGCCCTGGCGTACCACCACAGCGTCGAGGACGCCCTCGGCGCCGCCCGTCAGCACGCGGTGTCGGTGCTGATGCCGGCACCATCGGTCGACCTGGTCCTCGAGATCGCCGAAGCCGATCGCCTGCTGCCGGAGAAAGCCACCTCCTTCCAGCCCAAGCCGAGCCTCGGCGTGCTCATCCGGTCGCTGCGCGACGTAGCACCCGAGCCCCGGTGACCTCGACCTCCACCCGCGACATCGTCCGCTCCCCGACGCGGTAGAAGCGCCGGCGCAGCGCGCCCTCGACCTCCACCTCGTCACCTTCGTGCCATCCGGCCATGGAGCGCCGTGGTCGCGACGCCCAGGCGGCCAGGTCCACGACGTCCATCGTCGGGCCCCGGCGGCCCGAGGGCAGCGTGCGCACCTGCGTGCGGGGCACGGCGATCCGGCACACGCACAGCTCGTCACCACTCGGCAGCGTCCGCAACCGCGGCTCCACCGATATCCGGCCCGCCAGCCGCACCGCGTTGTCGTCCATGAGAAGTCCTCCGTCCTTGTGTTTCTCCGAGTCTGCGTCAGACCACCGATCTCATGGCCGGTCAGAGCCCGGACCTGTGGAGAACCCACGGCGAGGCACCGCCTGTGGACAGCTGATGGACGTTCCTGGGACTGAAAAGCAATAAAAACACCGAAGGGCCAGCATTTCTGCTGGCCCTTCGGCGAATGTTTGTCCGGCGGCGTCCTACTCTCCCACAGCCTCTCGGTTGCAGTACCATCGGCGCTGGCAGGCTTAACTTCCGGGTTCGGGATGGGACCGGGTGTTTCCCTGCCGCTATGGCCGCCGTAAC
>NZ_JBEGHK010000004.1:0-442111 GCF_040676175.1 Nocardioides sp. LML1-1-1.1
AGAAGCCGCCCGCCGAGCAGCCTTGCCCGACTGGCTCCACTTCTACAATCACCACCGAGCCCACTCCGCGATCGGAGGCCGGCCACCGATCACCCGGATGACCAACCTCCCCGGACATCACACCTAGGCCGCCCGGGAGGCCGGTCGCGTCGCCGCGCGCGGGCCGATCACCGCGCGGTAGTGCTCCAGCAGCTGCTCGTTGATCGCGAACCAGGAGCGCTCCTGCACCGCCCGCAGCGCGGTCGTGCCCATCGTCGCGCGCAGGGCGGCGTCCGAGGCGAGCCGGTCGACGGCGGCGGCGAGCTCGCGGCCGTCGCCGGCCCGGTAGAGCAGCCCGGTCGCACCGTGCGCGACCACGTCGATCGGGCCGCCGGCCGCCGGCGCGACCACCGGCACCGAGGAGGCGAGCGCCTCCTGGGCCGACTGGCAGAAGGTCTCGTAGCGCCCGGTGTGCACGAACAGGTCGAGCGAGGCGTAGGCCCGGCTCAGGTCGTCGCCGTGCAGCAGGCCCAGGAACGTCGCCCGGTCGCCCAGCAGGCTGCGCAGGCGCGGCTCGTCGGGGCCACCACCGACCAGCACCAGCGCGTAGCGCGGGTCGTCGGCGAGGTGCGTCAGCAGGTCGAGCTCCTTCTCGGCGGCCAGCCGGCCGACGTACCCGACCAGGAGGCGGCCGTCCGGCGCGATCCGCCGGCGCAGCTCCTCGTCGCGGTGCCGCGGGTGGAAGGCGACCAGGTCGACGCCGCGACCCCAGCGGTAGACCTCCGGGACGCCGAGCTCGCGCAGCTGCTCGATGCTCGCGGTCGACGGCGCGAGGGTGCGGTCGACGTGGTGGTGGATGCGGCGGGTCAGCCCGGCCATCGCGCGGGCGCCGCCCGGCACGTCGTAGCGCTCGGCGAAGCCGACCAGGTCGGTCTGGTAGATCGCGACGGTCGGGATGCCGAGCTCCTCGGCGGCACGCGAGGCCTGGTAGCCCAGGGTCGCGGGCGAGGCGATGTGCACCACGTCCGGGCGGTACTGGCTCATCACCGCACGCAGCCGGCGCCGCGTCTCCAGGCCCAGGCGGAAGTCGGGGTAGAACGGCAGGTTCGCACCCCGGGCCCGCTGCACCCGGAAGCCGGCGTAGCTCTCCGGGCCGGTCGGCGCGACCAGCTGGGCGTGGTGGCCCTCGGCCTGGAGGTGCTCCAGCACGCGGCGCACCGAGTTGGTGACGCCGTTGATCTGCGGGAGGAACGACTCGGCCACGACGAGGACCCGGAGCTTGGTCATGGCGCTGACGCTAGGGACCGCGCCGCAACACTTCGTCACACGACCGGGAGTGTCCGGCGACCGCCACGTGAACGGCTGGGGTACGACGAATCCGGACGTGACCTGTTTCATAGAAGGCTCGTTGCTCCCGCGTGGAGATCTCTCGCCGTGACCTGATCCGCAACGCCATCGCCGCCGGGGGCCTCGCGGCCGCGGCCACCGCCCTGCCGGGGGTGCTGCGCTCCTCGAGCGCCAGCGCCGCCCCGGGCAACACCCTCCAGCAGACCTACACCGTCGGTACGCCGGGCGCGGGCGGCTACCGCCCCGTCATCGCCGTCGCCGGTGAGGCGCACAGCGTGCGCTCCGGCCTCGGCGTCGCCGCCGCCCCGGGCCGCGCGCGCCAGGGGCTGCTCGCCTTCGTGCAGCTCAGCGACGTGCACATCGTCGACGCCCAGTCGCCGCTGCGCCTGGAGTGGACCGACCGGCTCGACGACCCCAGCCCGCTGCCCGCGACGGGACTGTTCTCCTCGTCGTACCGGCCCGGGGAGATGCTGACCGGACAGGTCGCGGACTCGATGGTGCGCGCCATCAACCAGATCGCCACCGGGCCGGTCACCGGCAAGCCGCTCGCGCTGGCGATCCAGACCGGCGACAACTCCGACAACTCCCAGCTCAACGAGGTCCGCTGGAACATCGGGATCCTCAACGGCGGGACCGTCCGGGTCGACTCCGGCAACCTGAACAAGTGGGAGGGCGTGGCCGACAGCACGGTCGCGACCTACGACGCGGCGTACTGGCACCCGCACGGCAACCCCGCCGGCAAGCCGGTCGACCGCCCGCGCGCAGAGTACGGCTTCCCCGTCGTACCGGGGTTGCTGGACGCGGCCCGCCGCCCGTTCACCGCCGAGGGCCTGGACATCCCGTGGTACTCCGTCTTCGGCAACCACGACGGCCTCGTCCAGGGCAACTTCCCCACCAGCACGCTGCAGCTCAACCTGCTCGCGCTCGGTGCCCTGAAGATCATCTCGCCGCCGCTCGGGCTCAACCCTGGGCAGCTCTTCGACGACCTGATGAGCGACCCCGGCGCGCTGCTCACCAACCTGCTCGGCGGTGCGCTCAACACCGTCGTGCGCGCCGTGCAGCCCGACCTCAACCGCCGACTGCTCACCCGCAAGCAGGTCGTCGAGCAGCACTTCACGATGGGCGGCGCGCCCTTCGGGCACGGCTTCACCGACACCAACCGGCAGAAGGGGACGGCGTACTACTCCTTCGACAAGGGCGACTTCCGCTTCGTCGTGATGGACACCGTCAACCCCAACGGCTACGCCGACGGCTCGCTCGACAAGACCCAGTTCGCCTGGCTGACCGCGCTCCTCGACGCCTCCGGCGACAAGATCGTGATGGTCTTCAGCCACCACACCTCCGACACGATGGGCAACCCGCTCGTCGTCACCGGCGGCAACCTGGAGCCGCGGGTCACCGGCGGCGCCGTCCTCGACGCGCTGCTCGCCCGGCCGAACGTGGTCGCCTGGATCAACGGCCACACCCACCGCAACAAGATCACCCCGCGGCCGCGGCCCAGCGGCGGCGGCCTGTGGGAGATCACCACGGCCTCCCACATCGACTGGCCGCAGCAGGCGCGGATCATCGAGGTCGCCGACAACGGCGACGGCACGCTGTCGATCTTCACCACGATGGTCGACCACTCCGGCCCCGCCTCCGCGGGTGCCGGCACCGCCAACGCCCAACAGCTCGCCGGCCTCGCCCGCGAGCTGTCCGCCAACGACTGGCACGCCCACCTCGACGGCTCCGGCGCGCCCGAGGACCGCAACGTGGAGCTGCTCGTCGACCACCCGCTCAGCTGAGGTCGACCAACCAGGACCGCTCCTGCCCGTGGCCGGTGAACCCGGCGCGGCGCAGGATCGGCCCCGAGGTCTCCACCCGTCCCTTCACGATCGCCAGGTCCGCGCCGCGGCCGGCCGCATACGCCAGGCGCGCCGCGAGCACCGCCCGGTAGATCCCGCGCCCTCGTGCTGACGGGTGCACCACCCCGCCCCACAGCCGGGCGTCCGGGCCGGCCATGGTGAGCCCGCCGCTGCCGAGGGGCCGGTCACCGTCGTACGCGACGACAGCGCCGCCTCCCCCGCTGCGCACCTTCGCGACCTCGCCCGGGTGGGCCGCCTCCAGCTCGCTCCGCTCGGTGGGGCTGGCCCCGAAGACCTCGGCGCTGAGGCCGACCGCGTCGACGAACACCTCCAGGTCGTCGCTCCACCGCAGCGTGGTCGCCGGGAGGTCGCCGAGGTCCGGCGGCCCGTCCAGCCCCAGCGCCAGCACGTCGACCGTCTCGTCCAGGCGCCCACCGCGCGCCCGCAACGCCGGCTCCACGTCGTCCGGCGCCCCGAGCCGCACCCAGCACGCGAGCTCGGTCAGCCGCGTGGGGCCGAGGACCGCCAGGTCGCGCGCGTGCGCCAGCACCTCCGGCAGCACCTCGGCGGCCGGGCGCTGCGGGTGGAAGCGGACCAGCTGCAACGGCCGCTCCGTCCAGTCGGGGTAGCGGACGAGGAGGTACTCCTCGGTCTCCACCCGGGGCGCGTGCGGGGGCAGGAAGGCCCAGGCGGCGCTGGCGGTGTGGACGCGCTCGCGGGTGGGCTGCATGGGCCCAGCCAAGCACGAGAACGTGTCGGACCCTCGTCGTCGCCCGGTCGTGGGCGCCGGGCCTGGTCAGCACGACTCCCGGAACCGACAGAGATCGGCGAGACGGCTCGGCTCACTCCGCGGCGGCGAGCTGCCCGCAGGCGGCGTCGATCTCGCTCCCCCGCGTGTCCCGCATCGTCGTCGCGATCCCCTTCGCCTCCAGACGACGGACGAACTCGTCCATGTCCTCCTCGCGCGAGCGAGTGAACTGCGAGCCTGGGACCTCGTTGAGCGGGATCGGGTTGATGTGGACCCACCCGGTGCCGCGGCCGTCCGCGGAGAGCACGTCGGCGAGCAGGTCCGCGCGCCAGCCCTGGTCGTTGATGTCGCGCATCAGGGCGTACTCGATGGACACCCGTCGCCCGGTCTTCGCGAAGTACTCGTAGGCCGCGTCCACGGTCTCGGCCACGGAGAACCGGGTGTTGATCGGCACCAGGTCGTTGCGCAGCTCGTCGTCGGGGGCGTGCAGGGACAGCGCCAGGGTCACCGGGACGCCCTCGTCGGCGAGCTGCTTGATCCGCGGCACCAGCCCGACGGTGGAGACCGTCACGTGGCGGGCGGACAGGCCCAGCCCGGAGGGAGCCGGGTCGGTGAGGCGTCGTACGGCGGCGACGGTGGCCTTGTAGTTGGCGAGCGGCTCGCCCATCCCCATGAACACCACGTTGGAGAGCCGGCCGGGGCCTCCTGCGACGTCGCCGCTGGCCATCGCGCGGGCACCGACGACGACCTGGTGCACGATCTCGGCGGTCGACATGTTGCGCTGCAGGCCGCCCTGGCCGGTGGCGCAGAACGGGCAGGCCATGCCGCAGCCGGCCTGGCTGGAGATGCAGATGGTCGCGCGGTCCTTGTAGCGCATCAGCACCGACTCGACGAGCGAGCCGTCGAAGAGCTTCCACAGGGTCTTGACCGTCTTGCCCTGGTCGGCGCTCTGCTGCCGGATCGGGTCCATCAGGTCGGGCAGGAGCGCGGCGACCAGCTCGTCGCGCTGGGCGGCGGGCAGGTCGGTCATCTCGGCGGGGTCGTGGACCAGCCGGCCGAAGTAGTGGGTCGAGAGCTGCTTGGCGCGGAATCCCGGCAGGCCCATCTCGACGAGCAGGTCCTTGCGCTCCGCGTCGGTCAGGTCCGCCAGGTGGCGGGGAGGCTTCTTGCGCCCCCGCGGCTCCGCGAGGACGAGAGGCAGGCTGCGCGGCTCGGACATCCCTCCGATTGTCCCACCTCGCCGGGCGGGACGCCCAAACGCTGGCTCAGGCGTTCTTCTCCAGCAGGAACCACAGCACCGCCGCGGCGACCCCGCCGACCACGAGGATGGTGCCGAGCATCCCGATCAGCATGTACTTCGCGAAACGGCGGGTGTGGTGCGGCACCAGCATCCCGATCGGTACGACGAGCAGCAGCAGCACGAACGGGAACAGCTCCTCGGCGCGGTCGGTGCCGAGCAGCCCCTTGAGGATCGCGCCGTAGAGCCCGGGCACCACGATGATCGACGCCATGCCGGTGAAGAACCCGGCGAGCGGGAAGAAGACCGGGTGGTCGCGGTGGAACCAGTCGGGCCGGCGCGACCGCTCGGGCGCGTCCACCGTCTCGTCCGCGTGCGCGCGGCCCTCGATTGGCTCACTCATGTCCGGGCGATCGTAGCCGGAGCGGCCCCAGCGCGTCGTACTGGCAGCCGACCGCGCCGACCTGTGACACTCGGTCGGTGACCGACCAGCACCCCTCGTTGACCTACAGCAGCTATCTCGCCCTCGACGACGTCCTCGCCGCGCAGCACCCCCGCTCCGACGAGCACGACGAGCTCCTCTTCATCGTGATCCACCAGGTCTACGAGCTGTGGTTCAAGCAGATGCTGCACGAGCTGGGCGGCCTGCAGGACCGCCTGGAGGCCGGCGACACGCCCCGCGCGCTGCACACCCTGGGCCGGGTGCTGGCGATCTTGAAGGTCGCGGTCGCCCAGGTCGACGTGCTGGAGACGATGACCCCGCGCCAGTTCTCCACCTTCCGCGACCGCCTCGACGCCTCCAGCGGCTTCCAGTCCGAGCAGTTCCGCGAGCTGGAGGCGACCCTGGGCCGCCGCGACCGCCGCGTCTTCGAGCACTACCCCGCCGGCTCGGCCGGCCGTGAGCGGATCGCCGCCGCGATGAGCCGCCCGTCGGTCTTCGACTCCTTCCTGCGCTACCTCGGCACGCAGGGGTACGACGCCCCGCCCGCCGCGCTCGACCGCGACCTGACCACCCCGTGGCAGGCCTCGGCGGAGGTCCAGGCCCTGCTGCTCCGCGCGTACGCCGACGACGGCGGTGCCGCGCAGGTCGCCGAGCGCCTGGTCGACCTCGACGAGGGCCTGCAGGAGTGGCGGTACCGCCACGTGAAGATGGTCGAGCGCACCATCGGCGCGAAGATGGGCACCGGCGGCTCCTCCGGCGCGACGTACCTGTGGAGCACCGTCACCCACCAGCTCTTCCCCGACCTGTGGGCCATCCGGAGCGAGATGTGAGCCTGGCCGACCACTACTCCCGGTTCCGCGTCTCCGAGCGGCTGCTGCTGACGGGCCAGTCGCACCAGGCCTGGCCGGACGTGGCGCGCGAGGGCGTCCTGGAGGCCTACGACGACGCCGCGCTCGCGCTCGGGCGCAAGTGGGAGCGCGCGGAGTCCCGCGCCGAGCGGCTGCGGGAGGGCGTCCGGGCGCTGCTCGGCGCCCCGGGCGCCGAGGTGACCCTCGGCGGGAGCGCCCACGAGCTGCTCGTGCGCTTCCTGTCGGCGCTCCCCCTGCGCACGCGGCCCCGGCTAGTCACCACCGACGGGGAGTTCGACTCCGCCCGGCGCCAGCTCGACCGGCTCGCCGAGGCCGGGGTCGAGGTGGTGCGCGTGCCCGCCGAGCCGGTGGCGACGCTGGCCGAGCGGGTCGCGGACGCCGTCGACGGCCGGACCGCGGGTGTCGTGGTGTCGACGGTGCTCTACGAGACCGCACAGGTCGTGCCGCACCTGGCGGCGCTCGCCGCGGTGTGTGCCCGGACCGGCGCCGAGCTGCTGCTCGACGCCTACCACCAGCTCGGGGTCGTCCCCTTCGCGCCGGACGGGCTGGAGGAGGCGTGGGTGGTGAGCGGCGGCTACAAGTACCTCCAGCTCGGCGAGGGCAACTGCTTCCTGCGCATCCCGCCGCACGCCGCCGGCCTGGAGCCGGTGGTCACCGGCTGGTGGGCCCACGACGGCGACCGGTTCGCCGGGTCGACGTACGACCCGACCAGCCACTACCGCGCGGCCAAGGTGCTCGACTTCTTCGCCGAGCAGGGGCTCGCTCCCCCGGCGCTGCGGGAGATCTCGCTGCACCAGCGCGGGCTGCTGGCCCGCGCGTTCGACGCCCTCGACCTGCCGCCGGAGGTGGTGACCCGCGACCGGGAGACCCCGGCCGAGGGCTTCGGCGGCTTCCTGGCGCTGCGTACGCCGCACGGGCCGGCCCTGCGCGACGCGCTCGCGCGCCGGGGCGTCGCCGTGGACACCCGCGGCACCCACCTGCGGCTCGGGCCCGCGCCGTACCTCAGCGACGAGCAGCTCGTCACCGCGATGGGCGCCCTAGAAGACGCCGTAGTGGAGCAGCAGCCAGATCGGGGCGATCGTCGCCAGCAGTGAGTCGAGCCGGTCCATCAGGCCGCCGTGGCCCGGGATCACCTGGCTCATGTCCTTGATGCCCAGGTCGCGCTTGATCACCGACTCGCACAGGTCGCCCAGGGTCGCCATGACGACCGCGATCAGGCCCAGCGCGACCCCGATCCACCAGTCGCCGTCGAGCAGCCAGACCACCAGCGCGACACCCGCGCCGACCGTGGCGATCGCGGAGCCGGCGAAGCCCTCCCAGGACTTCTTCGGCGAGATGACCGGGGCCATCGGGTGCTTGCCGAACAGCACGCCCGCGATGTAGCCGCCGATGTCGGAGGCGATCGTCACCAGGATGAAGGTGAGGATGCCCTGGACGCCCTTGTCGTCGAGGCCGCCGCCGTCGCGGCCGCCCTCGGCGAGCATGAGCGCCACGAACGAGCCCAGGAAGGGCACGTAGACGAGCGCGAACACCGAGGCGGTGGCGTTCTTGACGTAGCCGTCCACGCCACGGCGCAGCAGCCAGAGCATGATCACCAGCGCGCTCACCGCGGTCGCGGTGACCAGGGCCGCGGAGCCGTAGAGGTAGGCGACCACCACCATCACCACGCCACCGACCATGAGCGGCTGCTCGGGCAGGTCGATGTCCTTGGCGGCCAGGCCCTTGCGCAGCTCCCAGACGGCCACCACCACGGCGATCGCGACGATCACCATGAAGGCGGGCTTCCAGAACAGCAGGGAGGCGGCGATCGCGCTCAGGAGCACGACCGCCGAGGCGACCGCGGCCTTGAGGTCACGGCCGGCTCGGCCGTGGTCCTTCTTCGGGGCAGCGTCGGGCGTCGTCGACATGCGGGGTTGCGGGAGCTGTCGAGGATCAGACCTCGAGCAGCTCGGCCTCCTTGCTCTTCAGCAGCTCGTCGATGGCGTCGGTGTGCTTCTTGGTGAGGCCGTCGAGCTTCTTCTCCGCGCCGGTGACGTCGTCCTTGCCGACCTCGCCGTCCTTCTCGAGCTTCTCCAGGCCCTGCTTGGACTTCTGGCGGACCTGGCGCACGGCGACCTTGCCGCCCTCGGCCTTCTCCTTGGCGAGCTTGATGAACTCCTTGCGGCGCTCCTCGGTCAGCTCGGGGAAGACGCAGCGCAGCACCTGGCCGTCGTCGGAGGGGTTGATGCCGAGGTCGGAGTCGCGGATGGCCTTCTCGATGTTGGCCTTGGCGCCGGCGTCGAAGGGCGAGACCAGGATGACCCGCGGCTCGGGCGCGCTGAACGACGCGAGCTGCTGGATCGGGGTCTGCGAGCCGTAGTAGTCGACGAGGATCTTGCTGAACATGCTCGGGTGCGCACGGCCGGCGCGGATCGCCGCGAACTCCTCACGGGTCGCGTCGACCGACTTGCCCATCTTCTGGTCGGCCTCGTTGAGGATGTCGTTGATCACGGGATCTCCTTCTGCCTGGTCACACTGTTGGTCGAGGTCACGCTGCTGGTCGAGCCGGTCGAGACCTCAGCCTGCGCTGACCCGCGTGCCGATCTTCTCACCCTGCACCACGCGGAGGATGTTGCCCTCCGGCTCCATGCCGAACACGATCATCGGCAGCTTGTTCTCCCCGCACAGGGCGAAGGCGGTCTGGTCCATGATCCGCAGACCACGGCCGATCGCCTCGTCGTAGGTCAGCTCGTCGTACTTGGTCGCCGTCGGGTCGACCTTCGGGTCGGCGCTGTAGACGCCGTCGACGCCGCTCTTGGCGACCAGCACGACGTCGCACCGGCTCTCCAGCGCGCGCTGCACGGCGACGGTGTCGGTGGAGAAGTAGGGCATGCCCATGCCGGCGCCGAAGATCACGACCCGGCCCTTCTCCATGTGGCGGATGGCGCGGCGCGGGATGTAGGGCTCGGCGACCTGGCCCATCGTGATGGCGGTCTGCACGCGCGTCTCGACGCCCTGCTTCTCCAGGAAGTCCTGGAGGGCCAGGCAGTTCATGACGATGCCGAGCATGCCCATGTAGTCGGCGCGCACGCGGTCCATGCCGCGCTGCTGCAGCTCGGCGCCGCGGAAGAAGTTGCCGCCGCCGGTCACGACCGCGATCTGGACGCCCGCGTCGACGACCTCCTTGACCTCCCGGGCGATCGCCTGGACCACGTCCGGGTCCACGCCGACCTTGCCGCCGCCGAACACCTCTCCGGAGAGCTTGAGGAGGACTCGCTTGTAACCGGGCACCTGGGTCCTTCCCATCGTGGTTGAGAGCGCTCCCGAGGCTATCAGTGACCCTCAGTGACCTTCCGCCTCGGCGCGGGCGATGATCGCGTCGTACCACCGCACGTAACGCTGCCAGGACGGGCCACGGTCGGCGTCGATCGCCATCGCGAGCTCGTCGCGGGGCAGCGAGTCGGAGCCGAAGTTGTCGCTGCCGGTCACCACCCGGCGGTGTCGTACGCCGTCGGGCCCGGTCCAGGCGAGCAGGCTCAGCTTGCTGTGGACGTCGTTGCCGTTGGCGAACTTCGCGCCGTGCACCTCCACGCCGGCCGCGCGCAGGGTGGCCACGATGTCCTTGCCGATGTGCAGCGAGATGACCTGGACCCGTGCTCCGGCGCGGGCCTTGGCGGCCACGATCCGGGCGAGGTTGCGGCCGCGGTCGCCGTGCCAGGCGTACATCGCGAAGCGCAGCACCGCCCCGCGTCCCGGCAGCTCGTCGATGAGTGCCGCGACCGGGTCGCTCGCCTCGTCCCAGCCGGGGAAGAACCAGGCCCGGTCGGTGCCGAGCCGTGGCGCGAAGCCCCGTCCCCGGCGCTCGAGCTCACCCGTCTGCTCCCGGAAGTCGCGGTCGAAGGCGCGCCAGACGTCGGTGCGGTCCACGAAGACCCACATGTCGCTGTACTGCTGGGTCGAGTAGTAGGACAGGTTGGCCGAGCCCGTCATCACCACGTGGCGAGCGTCCCCCGTCCTGGTGAAGGTCCAGGTCTTCTGGTGCACCTTGCCGTCGCCGCCGACCCGGACGCCGCGCCGGGAGCCCTTCGACAAGAAGAGGAAGGAGCTCTTGCTCCGGTCGGTGCCGAGCTCCTTCCTCAGCCGCGCCACGACCCGGAAGTCCTTCGAGGCCTGGTGGTTGGCGATGACCTGGACATCGACCCCGCGCCGGTGGGCGTCCACGAGCGCGTCGCCGACCGGGTGCAGCGACAGGGAGCGGGTCACGATCCGGATCCGCTCCCCCTCCGGGGTGTGCGCGACCAGCTCCAGCAGCCGCGCGACGACCGGGTGCTCGGCCGCCTGGGTCTCCGGGTCGGCGACCGGGGTGCCGAGCACGGCGCCCGGGACCACCCGGTACGCGCCGCGATCCTGCTGGTCGCGCCGCGGGTCGCCCCGGTCGGGCTCCGAGCCCGCGACCGAGCAGCCCGCGAGGAGGAGCAGCGCGAGGAGCAGGGCCGGGAGACGTCGTACGGGTCGCTCAGGTGCGCCGCTGCACGCGCCGGCGGTAGTCACCGCTGTTGTCCCCGTCGATGTCGGAGTCCCTCGTCCGGTCGATCCGCCCCACCTGCTGCTCGCCGCCCTGCACCGGCTGGGCGTCGATGATCGTGTCGCGCTCGTACTGGTGCGACTTGTCGGTGTTGCGGTAGTAGCGGTAGAACGCCCAGTACGTCGCCGCTCCGCCCGCCGGACCCGCCGCCAGCAGCCACAGCGGGCCGCTGTCGTCGGAGGCCTGGGCCACCAGCGCGGTGATCAGCTCGATGCTCATGCCGTCGCCACCAGGATCGCGCCGGCCGCGCCCTCGAGCACGGTGCCGACCGTGAGCGCGGCGAGGATCAGCTTCGGCTGGGAGACCGGGATGCTGCCCATCGTCTCGCCGGTGCGGGCGTTGACGGCGATGTAGTGCAGCAGGCCGTTGCTCTCCTGGCGGTAGGAGTAGAGCCAGACCGGCAGGTACATCGAGATCCAACGGGATCCGCCCACGTCGACCTTCTCCTGCTCCCAGCGCACGCCCCGGTCGAACCGGCCCAGCGAGCCGTGCACCTGGGAGCGGCCGATCGAGAGCAGCTGGTCCTCCAGGACCGGCCCGAGACCGGTCACGTTGAGGTCGCGCTTCTCACTGGTGAACCCCACGAGATAGCTGGCGTTCCACTTCACGGCGTTCTTCGTGTCGAACGGCAGGATCGTGTTGACGATGTTGTTGGTGTTGCCCTCGCTGAAGTCCGCGCGCTGCGCCGAGCCCTCCATGGTGAGGTCGTCGACGGTGAACGCGACCTTGCGGGAGACCTGGTAGACGTCGGCGGCGTAGTAGGTGACGTTGTTGTCGCCCTGCTTCTCCGTCCAGCGCCGGGTCTCCACCTCGCCCTCGCCCCAGTACTCCGACTCCGCGCGGGCGTCGACGACCAGGTAGGGCAGGTAGACGCCGAGCACGTTCTCGGGGACGAACTCCTTCTTGAAGCGCTTGTGCGCGAACAGCCGCCGCTTGGAGGCGAACTCGCGGATCTTCTCGACCGCCTCGTCCTTGGTCAGCCGGAACGGCAGCACGGCGTCCGGTACGGCGCCGTTGGGGATCTGCTGGTTGACGTTGAGCGTGTGCCGGCACCAGTGGCAGCGCGCGTTGAGCTGGTGGGCGGTGTCGACCACGACCTCCGCGCCGCACGCCTCGCACTTGAAGGTGACCATCTGCGAGGCGTCGGCCGCGATGTCCTCCGCGCCGCTGGCGATCACCGTGCCCTGGAGCTCGTCGATGCCCTCGCCGAGGCCGAACTCCTCCTCGACCCGCGCCTCCTGCCACTCGTTGCGGCAGAAGAGGCACACCAGCATGCCGGTCGAGCCGCGCAGGCGGACGTCGGTCGAGCCGCACTTCGGGCAGCGGTTCAGGCCGTCCTTGAGCGACTCGTTGACCGTCTCGATGCTCGGCCCCGCCTCGGGCTCGGCCTTGGCCGCGGCCAGCTCCTCCTCCAGCGACAGTGGTGGGCCGTCGAAGGTGGGCTGCTGCGGTTGCTGCGCGCCGTCGCCCGGGGGCGGCGGGGGCGGCGGCGGAGGGGGCTCCACGGGCTCCTGCGCCATGTCAGAGACCGAGCGCCTTCGCCTTTGCCGCGTCGTAGTCGGCCTGCGTGATGAGTCCGGCGTCGAGCATCTCCTTGGCGCGCTTGAGCACCGCCATCGGGTCCTCCGCGGCGCCCTCCGCCGCGGGCGCGGCGGGTGCGGCCGGGGCCGCGGGCGCCGCCGGGGCGGGTGCGGCGGGCGGCGGGGTGACCGGCTGCTGCAGGCCGCCGACGCCCATCCCGCCGGTCGCCATGCCCATGCCGATCAGGCCACCCGGGCCGGCGTTCTCACCGGCCGCCTCGATGCCGGCGGCCACCGAGGCCTGCAGGTTCGAGTTGCCGCGCGAGCCGGACAGGGCGTCGGCACGCTGGACGTTCTTGAGCAGCTCGCGGGTGTTGGCGTCGTACTCGATGGAGATGATCGCGGTCTTGACGATCTCCAGGCCGCGGTCGGTCTTCCACTGGTAGTTCTGCTCCACCGCCGCGGACAGCGACTGCGCGAAGCCGATCGAGTCCTGCTGCAGCTTGGTGATCCGGTTGCCCTTGGCGGGGTCGTTGGTGTACATCGAGAACGCCGGCGCCAGCGAGCCGACGACCTCGTTGAACAGCTGCTCGCCGGCCGGGTTGTCGATGTCGGTGAAGTCGAACTGCGCGCGGCCGGTGATGACCTCGGCGGGCACGAAGTTGCGGATGAAGGTCAGCGGGTCGGTGATCTTCAGGGTGTAGGTGCCGCGGGTGATCGCTCCGACCTGGGTGTTGAGGAAGGCGTCGTCCCAGTAGATCTCCGACTGCGTGCCGAACTTGTTGTTGGGCAGCTCCTTGAGGGTCACGAAGACCGCCGTCTGCTGCGTCGAGGGGCGCCCGCCGAACTTGAAGCGCTCCCAGCTCTGCTTGATGACCGAGTCGACCAGGCCGCCGCCGGAGAAGACCGACTGCGAGGCCGGCTCGTCGGAGTTCCAGATGTAGGCGCCCGGCTCGGCGGCGAAGCCGGTGAAGGCGCCGTCCTCGAGCAGGACCAGGCCGTAGCCCTCGGGCACGACGATCTTCGAGCCGTTGGTGATGACGCCCTCGGAGCCCTTGGTGTTGCTGCCGCGGCCGGCGTTCTGGCCCTTGGCGACCGCCGGGAAGACGGCGACCGTGGAGGTGATGCCGTCCGGCACGCCGTAGAAGTCGAGCCACTGGTCACCGAGGGTGCCGCCGATCGCGCCGATCGCAGCCTGGATGAGTCCCACCGAACGATCTCCTTCACCTGGGGGCGCGCCCACGGGTGCGGGTGCGCGTGACCGACTTCTCTCCGAGGGCCGGGCGTCGCAAACCTACACCGGGCATCCGCTCCCTGACCGGCGAAGAAACAGGTCTTGGAAAACGCCGACGGCCGGCCCGAGTCTCCTCGGACCGGCCGTCGTACGGCGGGTGGGCGTCAGGCGCCGACCTCGAAGCGGGCGAACCGCTTCACCGTGGTGCCGGCGGCGTCGAGGACGGCCTTGACCGTCTTCTTGCTCTCCGACACCGACTCCTGCTCCAGCAGGACGATCTCGCGGAAGAAGCCGCCCAGGCGACCCTCGACGATCTTCTCGACGGCAGCCTCCGGCTTGCCCTCCTCGAGCGTCTTCTTGGTCAGGACGTCCTTCTCCGCGGCGACGATGTCCGCGGGGACCTCGTCACGGGTCAGGTACTGCGCCTTGAGGGCCGCCACCTGCATGGCGGCACCGCGGGCGGCAGCCTCGTCGCCGTCGTACTCGACGAGGACGCCGACGGCCGGCGGCAGGTCGGCCGCACGCTTGTGCAGGTAGACCGCCGTGGTGCCGTCGAAGTACGCGACGTTGCCGAGCTCGATCTTCTCGCCGATGGTGATGGCGAGCTGCTCGACGACCTGGCCGACGGTGCTGTCGCCCAGCGGCAGCGCCTTGGCGGCCTCGACGTCGTTGGCCTTGCCCTCGTTGATCGCCTCGGCGATCTGCTGGGCGGCCTTGATGAACTCCTCGTTCTTCGCGACGAAGTCGGTCTCCGACTTCAGCTCGACGAGCGCGCCACCCGCGTTGGCCACCAGGCCGGCGGAGGTCTCCCGCTCGGCGCCGCGGGCGGCCGCCTTGGCGGCACCCTTGACGCGGAGCAGCTCGACGGCCTTGTCGAAGTCGCCGTCGGTCTCGTCGAGCGCCTTCTTGCAGTCCATCATCCCGGCGCTGGTCAGCTCACGGAGCTTCTTGACGTCAGCAGCAGTGAATGCCATGAATCCTCAATCGCTTTCTGGATCGGGTGGGGGTGTCGCTCAGGCCTCGGCCGGGGCGTCGGCGGGGGTCTCCTCGGCGGCGGGCGCCTCGGCGACCTCGGCCTCGGCGGAGGGCGCCTCGGCGGCCTCGCTGGACGCGCCGGTCGCCTCGGAGGCCGGGGTCTCCTCGGTGGCGGCGTCGCCACCGGTGGCCTCCACGGCGGCCTTCTCGGCGTCACCCTCGAGCAGCTCGCGCTCCCACTCGGCCAGGGGCTCCTGGGCGGTGGTGCTCGAGGCGCCCGCACCGGAGCGAGCCATCAGGCCCTCGGCGGCGGCGTCGGCGATGACCCGGGTCAGCAGGCCGACCGCGCGGATCGCGTCGTCGTTGCCCGGGATCGGGAAGTCGACGTCGTCGGGGTCGCAGTTGGAGTCCAGGATCGCGATGATCGGGATGCGCAGCTTGCGCGCCTCCTCCACCGCCAGGTGCTCCTTGTTGGTGTCGACGATCCACACCGCGGAGGGGGTGCGGGTCATCTCGCGGATGCCGCCGAGCGACTTGTTGAGCTTGTCGCGCTCGCGGCGCATCTGCAGCAGCTCCTTCTTGGTGCGGCTGCTGCCCGCGACGTCGTCGAAGTCGATCTCGTCGAGCTCCTTGAGGCGGTTGATCCGCTGGTGCACGGTCTGGAAGTTGGTGAGCATGCCGCCCAGCCAGCGCTGGTTGACGTAGGGCATGCCGACGCGGGTCGCCTGCTCGGCGATCGCCTCCTGGGCCTGCTTCTTGGTGCCGACGAACATGATCGTCCCGCCCTTGGCCACGGTCTCCTTGACGAAGGCGTAGCTGCGGTCGATGTAGGCCAGCGACTGCTGCAGGTCGATGATGTAGATGCCGTTGCGGTCGGTGAGGATGAACCGCTTCATCTTCGGGTTCCAGCGACGGGTCTGGTGTCCGAAGTGGACGCCGCTCTCGAGGAGCTGGCGCATGGTCACGACAGCCATGATGATTTTCTCCTGTGTGGTTTTCAGTTGGTCCTGTCGCCTGCGCGCCGTCCCACCACCTGAGCCTTGCGGCTCGGGTGGACCGAGGATCGACGCCCACGGGCGGTGCGGGCCCGGAGGGACCCGCTCGTGGTCTGCGGACGAGCGAATTCCGGTCCAGGGCGGACCGGTGCTGCTCAGCCTACGGCGTTGCGCACCTCCCGGCCCAATTCAGGCCAGGAGCTGTCCACAGCCCCGCCCTCCCCGCCCCGTTCTCCACACCCCGTCCCCCACGGCCACAGGTTCGTCGTCGCCGCCTCGCACCATCGCCCCATGCGCTCCCTCCTCGCCCTGATGACGTTCCTGCTCCTCGCGATCGCGGCTCCTGCTGCCGCTGCTGGTCCGGGTGCTGCCGGGCGTGACGACCCGGTCGGCACCTGGCCGCTGACGCCGCGCCCCGAGGTGCTGGCCCGGTTCGACCCGCCGGACGTGGTGTGGGGCGCCGGGCACCGCGGCGCCGACCTCGGCGGCCGCCCCGGGCAGCCGGTCCGCACCGCGCTCCCCGGGCAGGTCACCTTCACCGGTCGGATCGCGGGGCGCGGGGTCGTCGTGGTCGGGCACGGGGACACCCGGACGACCTACGAGCCGGTCACGGCGGTGGTCCACGTCGGCGACGTGCTCGCCGGAGGAGAGGTGCTCGGGACGCTGGAGCTCGTCGGCTCGCACTGCTTCCCGCGCGCCTGCCTGCACTGGGGGTGGCTCCGCGGCACGACGTACCTCGACCCGCTGCTGCTCGTCGGTGGCGGCCCGGTCCGGCTGCTGCCGCTGTGGCGCGACCGGCCGGGACCGGGTCAGCCACGGCAGGGTCGACAGGTGCCGGGTGGGCCGGCGCTCACGCCCGCGGGTGTGCTTGCTGGTACGCGCGCCGCAGTCGGTCGGTGGTGACATGGGTGTAGCGCTGCGTGGTCGCCAGCGAGGCGTGCCCGAGCAGCTCCTGGACCGAGCGCAGGTCCGCGCCGCCCTCCAGCAGGTGGGTCGCCGCGGTGTGCCGCAGGCCGTGCGGGCCGAGGTCCGGCGCGCCCGGTACGTCGGCCAGCCGGCGGTGCACCAGCGTCCGGACCGCGCGCTGGTCGATCCGCCCACCCCGGGCGCCGAGGAACAGCGCGGGGCCGGAGCCCGGCCGGACCAGCTGCGGGCGCCCGCCGACGCTCCACCGGTCCAGCGCCGCCGCCGCCGGGTGCCCGAACGGGACGGTCCGCTCCTTGCGCCCCTTGCCGAAGACCCGCACCACGTTGCGGTCGCGGTCGAGGTCGTCGACGTCGAGGCCGCACAGCTCCCCCACGCGCATGCCGGTGGCGTAGAGCAGCTCCAGCATCGCCACGTCCCGCAGACCCGTCGGGCTGCCGTCGTCGGCGAGCGCCGTCGCCGCCGCGATCAGCTCCCGGGCCTCGTCGACGCGGAGCACGTCGGGCAGGGTCCGGTGCGGCTTCGGCGAGCCCAGCGCGGAGCCGACGTCGGCGGGCGCCTGCCCGGTGCGCGCGAGCCACCCGGTGAAGACCCGGGCCGCGGTCGCCCGGCGAGCCAGCGTGGTGCGCGAGAGGCCCGAGGTCTGCTGGCGGGCCAGCCAGCTGCGCAGCGTGCGCAGGTCCAGCTCGTCCGGGCCGCCGAGCCCCAGCCGCGCGGCGTGGTCGAGCAGCCCGCTGATGTCGCCGAGGTAGGCGGTGACCGTGTGCGGGGCGAGGTCGCGCTCGGAGACGAGGTGCCGCTCGTAGCGGGCCAGCACGCCGACCGCCCACTCGGGGAGCACCTCGGGGAGCACCTCGGGCAGCGCCGCGCCCGGCTCCGGAGCCTCCGCGACGTCACCCACCCGGTCATCGTAGGTCGGCGGGCTCCGCTCACCCCCGGCCTCGCGCGGTGAGTCGCCAGCCGGTCGGCGCCCGATCGACGAGGCCGTCCTCGGCGAGCGCGAGCAGCAGGCGTCGTACGTCGGCCGGGGCGAGCCCGGCGACCCGGGCGATCGACTCGGTGGGCGCCGGCGCGGCGACCGGCACCGCGTCGAGGACCTGCCGGGCGCGCACCGACAGCCCGTCCCGGGGCTGCTCGGGAGCCCGCAGCTCCGGAGCGAGGTCGCTGCCGGCGGCGCCGACCAGCTCGAGGACCTCCTCCGTCGAGGTGACCAGCGTGGCGCTCCCCCGACGGATCAGCTGGTGCACGCCCTGCGAGACCGGGCTGGTGAGCGGCCCCGGCACGCCCATCACCACCCGGTTGAGCCGGTCGGCCCAGCTGCCGGTGTTGAGCGCGCCGCTGCGCAGCGCCGCCTCGACCAGGAGGGTGCCGCGGCCCAGCGCCGCGATCAGCCGGTTGCGGGCCAGGAACCGGATCCGGAAGGGCGAGGCCCCCGGTGGCGCCTCGGACACCACGGCGTGCGCCTCGCCCAGGTGGCGCAGCAGGTCGCGGTTGCGCGCGGGGTAGACCCGGTCGACCCCGCAGGCGAGGACGGCGACGGTCGGCGCCCCGGCGCTCAGCGCGCCGCGGTGGGCGGCGTAGTCGATCCCCTCCGCCGCCCCGCTCACCACCGGCCGCCCGCGCGCACCGACACCGGCCGCGAGCTCGGCCGCCACCTGGTCGCCGTACGACGTCGACGAGCGCGAGCCCACGACCGACACCGCCTCGCCGAGCCGGTCCAGCCGCAGCGGTCCGCGCACCCACAGCCCGACCGGCACGCCGCCGCGGTCGTGCAGCACCCCGGCGCGGTCGAGGTCGGCGAGCTGGGCCGGCCACTCCTCGTCCCCCGGTACGACGAACCGGATCCCCCGGCGTGCCGCGCTCTCCAGCACCCGCTCGGTCTCCACCCCGGCCAGCCGTGCAGAGGCAGCGGCGAGCTGGTCACGCAGCTCGGGGTGCTCGCGCAGCAGCTCCAGGAAGCGCGCCGCACCGAGCTCCCGGGTGAGCCCGAGGGCGCGGGCGTCACCCGGCTCGGCGACCAGGCTGATCGTGGCCCGCGCGAGACGGTCGTCGTCGGGGCTCATGCGACACCCTGACCGTCGCGGTGCGGGGGCGCGGCTGCGTGCGGGGCATCGGCAGCGGACTGCGGGCGGGCACCGAGGTCGGGGCGCGCGGCGAGGTCGGCACCGGACCCGGCGGCAGCCCTCCGCTCACCACCGCGGGTCCCGCGGAGCACCGCCAGGTCGAGCGGCAGCCCGGCCCGCAGCCGCAGCGCGGTCTCCGCGTCGGCGAGGCCGGGCTCGTGGTCGCGGCCGTCGCGGACCGAGCGGAGGTCGGCCACCGTCCAGGCGAGCCGCTGCACCCGGACCACGCCGCGGGCCGAGAGCCGGCCGCGGCGGGCCTCGTCGGCGATCAGCCGCTGGGCGGAGCGGGTGAGCGGCCAGGTGTCCTCGAGGCGGGGGCCGGGGACGTGGGCGTTGAGCCGCCAGGGGCGGTCGGCGTAGCGGCGGGCCTGGCGGTCGCGGACCGCGGCGACCCGGTCCCGCACGACGGCCGAGGGCTCGGGTGGGCGGAACGGGTCGTGGCTGGCGAGCGAGGCGGGCTGGACGTTGCGGAGGATGTCGATCCGGTCGGCCACGGGTCCGGTGAGACGACCTTGGTAGGCCCGGCGGACCCGCTCGGCGCAGCCGCAGCGGTTGGTGCCGGCGAAGGCGGTCCACGCGCCGCAGGGGCAGGGGTTGCTGGCGAGGACGAGCATGCCGCCGGCGGGCAGGGTGACCAGCTCGTCGCGGCGCGCGATGGTGATGTCGCGACTCTCCAGCGGTTGGCGCAGCGCCTCGATCACGTCGGCGCGGAAGAGCGGGAACTCGTCGAGGAAGAGCACCCCGCAGTGGGCCCGGCTCAGCGCACCGGGCTGGACGCGCCCGGTGCCGCCGCCGACGACGCTCGCCTTGCTGGCGTCGTGGTGCGGCGCCACGAAGGGCGGACGCAGGACCATCCCGGCACCGGGGTCGAGGACCCCGGCCAGCGAGTGGAGCGCGGTGAGCTCCAGGGACTCCTCCCGGGTGAGGTCGGGGAGCAGGGTCGGCATCCGCTCGGCGAGGCTGGTCTTGCCGCACCCCTTGGCGCCGGAGAGCAGCAGGGCATGGCCTCCGGCGGCGGCGACCTCGGCGGCGTACTTCTCGTCCTCCATGCCGCGCAGGTCGGCGAGGTCGAGGTCGTCGCGCCGCTCGTCCCCGCGCCAGGAGAGCAGGTGGGCACCGGAGGTCTCCGCGACCGGCGGCGCCTCGGGCGGAGGCTCGCCGAGCAGGCTGGCGACCACCTGGGACAGCGAGCGGATCCCGATGACGTCGAGGTCGCTGACCATGGCCGCCTCGTCGGCCTGGGGCTCGGGGACGAAGACCCGGCGGACGCCGCGCTCCTGGGCGGCCAGGCTCATCGGGAGCACGCCGACCGCGGGACGCAGGCCGCCGGCGAGGGTGAGCTCGCCGATGAAGGCGGTGCGGTCGAGCTCGCGCTCCTCGACCTGGCCGTCGGCGGCGAGCACGCTGACGGCCATGGCGAGGTCGAACTGGGTGCCCGTCTTCTGCAGGTCGGCGGGCGAGAGCAGGATCGTGGTGCGCTTGGTGGCCGGCCAGCGCAGGCCGCTGTTGACGATCGCCATCCGCACCCGGTCGACGCCCTCGCGGAGCGCGACGTCGGCCCGCCCGACCACGGTCACCGTGGCCTGGCCGGGCGAGACGTCGGCCTGGACGTCGATGAGGTGCCCGCGGGCGCCGTCGAGCGCGACGCAGTGCGTGGTCGCGACCGGCATCAGCACAGCCCCGGGACGTGCTCGATGACCGGCGCGCCGCGGCGTGGCCGCTGCACCGCGACCAGGTCGACCCGGATGCCGCCGGGCCGGAGCCCGCGGGTCGCGGCCCACAGCTCCCCCAGGCGCCGCAGCCGGTCGAGCTTGGCCGGGGTCACCGCCTCGTGCGGGGTGCCCGCGGCCGCACTGGTGCGGGTCTTCACCTCGCACACGACCAGGGTCGCGCCGTCACGGAGCACGATGTCGATCTCGCCGCTCGGGCACCGCCAGTTGCGCTCCAGGACCACCATGCCGAGGTCGGTGAGGTGGCGCGCGGCGCGCTCCTCGCCGTAGGCACCGATCGCCTGCCGGGCCTGTGCTGTCGTCGTCATGGCCAGGAGCCTGCCGGGCCCCGCCCCGATCGGGCCGGGACGAGGGGGCGCGGCTGTGGACGGAGCGGCTCCTCCCCAGGCTCGGCCGCGTCAGGTGGACGCCTCGGTGACCGCTGGGACAGGTGGGGTCAGCCGACGAGCCGGACGCCCTGGCAGGTCGGGGTCGGGATCGCGAAGACGTCCGCGCCCCCGACCTGGAGACCGAGCATCTTCGACAACGGGGTGATGATCGCGCTCTGCAGCGCGGTGAGTAGTGGGTTCAGCGAGGCGGCGACGCCCGACAGGATCGGGTTGAGCACCGTGCTGTAGAGCGGGTCCGCGTTCAGCACGAGCTTCGTCTGGTTGCCCAGCAGGCCGTAGTTGATCGACATCTTCGTGGTGCCCGTGGTCTGGGCGGTGGCCGGGCCGAGGATCACGCCGCTGCCGCTTCCGGCCGGGACGGTGTACGCGCCCGGGATGGGGAGGGTGACCTCCTTGGAGTACGACCCGGTCGGCGGTGCGTTCACGTTCACCGCCAGCCCGGTGTCGAGCTGGATCTCCGGTGGGTTCAGCAGGCTGCCCAGGCCGAGCAGGCTGAGGATCTGGCCGAGCAGGCCACCGCTGCCGAGCAGGGGCACGCTCACCTTGACGTGCGCCCCGAGCGAGGCGTTGACGTTGATGTTGCCGACGACCGACGAGGAGAGCGCGACCTTGACGAAGTCCGGGCCCGCGGCGTTGCAGTGGACCGAGGCGAGGGTGGCGATCGCCCGGCCGACGTCGAGGTCGAGGCTCACCTTGGTCTCGTCGAGGCTCACCCCGACGCTCGCGAGGCCCAGGATCGACACGTTGAGGGACCGGGCCGGGATGGTGGCGGTGACCCGCAGCCGGACCTGGGCGGTCTCGGCCGGCTTGTTCTTGCAGCCCTGTCGCGGGGCCTCGATGACGGTCAGCGAGGTGGTCGTGCTGACCACGCCGGGCAGGCTGATGCCCAGGCTCGGCACGTTGACGGCGTGCCCCTCGTTGGCGACCAGCGCGGCGGCGGTCACCAGGTCCAGCACGTTGATCGTGGAGTCCAGCGCGGCGGAGTCGGACGGCGCGGCGTTGATGAGCGAGCCGATGGCGAGGGTCGGGGTGGCGGCGGCGATGTTGATCGCCCGGAGGATGTTCGCCTGGGCCAGCTTGCCCTGGGAGTCGAGCACCTTGGCGGCCGCGACGAAGAGCTTGCCCACGCTGACGTTGTCGAGCTGCAGCAGCTCGTCGACGGTCCCGACGCCGAGGCCCCCGACCTGGACCAGCGAGAGCAGCGAGATGTTGCTGGTCGCCAGGCCCTGGTAGCTGACCAGGTTGAGGTTCAGGCTGCTGCCGAGCAGGGCGTTGAGCAACGGGTTGAGCAAGGTGCCCTGGCTGCTGTCGAGCGAGGCGATGAAGGACCCCACCCGGAAGCAGGCCGACTCCTCCGACTGCGCGACCGCGTCGCGGCTGGCGGCACCGGTCGCGACACCGGTGAAGCTGCGGAAGGCGAAGTTGACGTTCGTGTCGGCGCGCACCCGCACCGCCGACGGTACGTCGGCCGCGGCGAGCTCCACGAACGAGCCGTTGCGCAGCTCGCCCAGGTCCCAGTCCAGGTCCGGCGCGGAGCCGAGGGTGTCGCCGTTGCGCGCCAGGCTCTTGGCCATCTGGGCGTCCATCGTGCTGGCGAGCTGCGCGGACGTGCGCCCGTCGAGGTTGCGCGCGAGGTCGAGGGCGACCACGTCGGCGAGCGCCTGCATGTCGCGCCGCGCGGTGCGCTGCATGCCGAGGTCGACGGCGAAGGCCGCGATGATCAGCAGCACCAGGGTCAGCGCCACACCGACGATGACGGCGGCGGCGCCGCGCTCGTCCCGACGGCCCGGGGCGGGCCGGCGGAGCATCAGCTCACCCTCGCGACCGCGGAGTAGCGGAGGCGGTCGGGCAGGACGAGACCGACGCCCGGAACGGGCAGGAGCGGGTGGTCGTCGTAGGCGTAGTCGATGGTGACGGTCACGCACCTGACCGAGGCGGCCTCGCCGGCGCAGGTCGCGACCGAGACGTTGCAGGTGCCGACGTTGTCGCCGTCGCGGGTGAGCGTGCCGTTGTTGCCGCAGGAGACGCCGTAGGTGCCGAGGGCGTCGTTCATCGCCCGGGTGGCGTCGGAGACCTGGTTCGAGCTCACCTGCGAGACCGCCGCGGCCCGGGCCCCCTCCGCGGCCGCCTGGCTGATCGCCTGGCGGAAGCTGAGCATGTAGCCGTAGCTGATGATGCCGAACACCAGGAGCAGCAGGATCGGCATGATGAGGGCGAATTCGACCGCCGCCGCACCGCGCTGCGTGCGCCACCTTCTCAGCACTCGTCGCCCCATCGGCTCGGCCTCCCCGCCCTTGCTCCCCTGACGCGCCTCCCGAGCGGCGATCTCCGCAGGATAGTGGCGCGCGTCACCACGGGGGAACGAATCCCTGGTGTTTCTGCCCGTCCGAGGGGGGCGGCCTAGTCCGTTGGGACTAGCCGGTGCGCCGGCGCTCATCCGACGAGCCGCGGGTGCGCGCAGGTCACGCCGACGCCGTAGACGTCGGCACCGGCCAGGCGCAGCCCGACCATCCGTGCGACGGGTCCGATGAAGTCGTTGTTGATGTTCGCCACGAGCGGCGTCAGGGTCTTCTCCAAGAAGCCCTTGCCGCTGGTGACCAGCACGTTGACGATCGGGTTGGTGATCGCGGTGACGGCGGACAGCGTGGCGCTCTTGGCGTTGAGCTTGACCGAGCTGACCGTCGGCACGACGGAGGCGGTGTCGAGGTAGATCGAGGAGCCCGTCGAGATCGGCGTCTTGTCGTTCGGCGGGATCTTCAGGTCGGCCCGGGAGGTGCCGCCGCTGTTGGTGGTGCCGATGGTCAGCCGCACCTCGACCTCCAGCGAGATCTTGCTGCCGAGGGTGAGGATGTTGCCCAGCAGATTGGTGAGCACCGAGGTGAGCCCCAAACCGATCAGGTCGCTGAGCTTCACGTCGGCGGCGATGCTCACGTCCGCGTACAGCTGGTACGTCGCCAGGCTGGTCCCGACCGAGACGCTCATCGTCGACGGGTCGTTCGCCGTCCCGTTGCCGCAGTGCACGGCCGGCGGCGCGACCAGCCGCCCGGTGCCGCCGCCCGCGGTGATCTGCAGCAGACCACTGCCCTTGGGGGTCTGCAGGGTGCCGAGGCCCGGGACGCTGAGGCTGGGCATGTTGGTGAAGAGCACGCCGACCGAGCCGTTGAGCTGGGAGGTGTCGGCGACGGCCTGGCTGGTGTTGGGGGCGCCGCAGGCGAGCTCGGCGGCGGAGACGAGGTTGATGCCGCCGGTGTACTGGTAGCCGACGCCGGGGACCTGGCCCTGGATGTTGGGCACCCCCAGGAAGTGCTTGCCGTCGGCCAGCCGTGCGGAGGCGACGAGGTCGAGCACGTCGAGGTCGATCTTCATCGCCGCGGTGTCGCTCGGCGCCACGTGCAGCACGTCGGCGAGCCTGATCGTCCCCACGCTCGCGGTGACGGTGGTGCTCAGGAGCTGGTTGAGCGCCTGGATGGCGACCGTGTTGTCGGTGGACTCACGGCCGAGCGCGTCGATCATCGCCCGGATCAGGGTGGCGTAGCTGATCGGGCTGCTCAGCAGCGCCTCCGGCGTGCCGACGTACGGCGAGGCGACGAGCTGGTCCAGGCGCAGGTCGGCCACGGCGAGCCCCTGGTAGCTGAGCAGGCCGAGCTTGACGCCGAGCAGGTCGCCGAGCGGCGCCAGCACGGTGCTGTCGCCGGAGCGGATGGCCGCGACGAAGGAGCCGAGCCGGAAGCAGGCGGTCCCGGAGCTCTCGGCGGCGGCCGAGCGCAGGGCGGTGCCGGAGTCGCGCCCGGTCACGCCGGCGAAGCCGAAGGCGACCTCGGTGCTGGCGGAGACCCGGACCGCGGTCGGCACCCCCGAGGACATCTCCAGGAACTGCCCGTTGCGCATCTGGCCGACCCGGTAGGTCAGCTGCGGGGCGCCGGTGCCGACCGCGTCGGCGTTCCGGGCGGTGCTCGCCCGCAGCTCGGCGTCCAGCGCCGGGCGCACCTCGGCGACCGTACGGCCGTCGAGCTCGCGGGCGAGGTCGAGCGCGACGAGGTCGGCGATCGCCTGCATGTCGGAGCGAGCGACGCGCTGCACCCCGAGGTCGACGACGAACGCCGAGCCGGCCATGAGCACGGCCAGCACGACCACCATCACCAGGGTGACGGCGCCCCGCTCGTGCCGTGCCTTCCGACGCCGGAGCAACATGGCGCCCTCCCCGCTGCCTGTCGCACGCGGACAGCCCTGCTTGCTGCCCTCCGGTTCCTGGTCGGCAGCACGGGCCACGGCGCGAGCGCCGGAGCGGGATTCGGGACGAAGTCCCGCAGGTTCAGGACTTCGGGAGCTCCAGGTCCGAGGTGGCGAGCTCCTCGACGTTGACGTCCTTGAAGGTGAGCACCTTGACGTTCTTCGCGAAGCGGGCCGGGCGGTACATGTCCCACACCCACGCGTCGGTGATGGTCACCTCGAAGAAGACGTCGGTGCCCTCGGAGCGCGCCTTCACGTCGACCGAGTTGCACAGGTAGAACCGGCGGTCGGTCTCGACGACGTACTTGAAGATCCCGGCGACGTCGCGGTACTCCCGGTAGAGGTTCAGCTCCTGCTCGGTCTCGTACTTCTCGAGGTCCTCGGCGCTCACGGGGGCGACTCTAGCCCTCTCCCCCAGGCAGCGGCTCCAGACCGGCCGCGCGTCGTACGTTGACGAAGCGCATCCGGTGCACCGGCGAGGGACCGTGCACCTCCAGCGCCGCGCTGTGGGTCGCGGTGATGTAGCCCTTGTGGGTCCGGAAGTCGTACGCCGGCCACTCGCCGTCGAGCTCGACCATGATCCGGTCCCGGGTGACCTTGGCCAGCACCGACGCCGCCGCGACGCAGGCCGCGACCCGGTCGCCCTTCCACATCGCGACCCCGGGCACGCCGAGCCCGTCGACGGGGAACCCGTCGGTGAGCACGTACGACGGCGCGACGTCCAGCTTCGCGACCGCCCGGCGCAGCGCCTCCACGTTGGCGACGTGCATGCCCAGCCGGTCGCACTCGTCGTGCGGCAGGACCACCACCGACCAGGCCAGGGCGCGCTTGACGACCTGCTCGTAGCAACGCTCGCGTGCGGCGGCGGTCAGCAGCTTGGAGTCCGCCAGGCCCGGGACGATCCCGGCCTTGCCCGGCGGCAGGATCGCGGCGCCCGCGACCAGCGGGCCCGCGCAGGCCCCGCGGCCGGCCTCGTCGACACCCGCGATCGGCTCCAGGCCGTGGCGACGCAGCGCCCGCTCGTAGCCGTAGATGCCGGCGTCGCGTCGTACCGTCGCGCCCTTGGGCAGGATGGACATGGCCCGGCTAGCTCCCCGGGAGCGCGTCGAGCTTCTTCGCCTTCTCCAGGAGGTCGGCCGGCGGCGAGTCGGGGACCTTATCGAAGACCTCAGGGCGGCTGATCCAGCGCCAACGGTCGCGCGGCCAGATCAGCGTGAAGACCTTGCCGACGACCAGGTCGGTGTCGACCCACGGGCTCTGCGTGCACGGGTCGTCGTCGGGGTTGCACAGGTGGGCGCGCGAGTCGGCGGAGTGCCCGCGGTTGTCGCCGAGCACCAGCAGCTTGCCGGCCGGGACCGGGCCGATCGTCCAGCTGCACCGGCCGCCGAACGCCGAGCCCTTGCGCACCGGCCAGTCGTCGAGCAGCTCGGCGTTGCAGGCGCCGGGGTCGGGGCCGAGGTAGGACTTCTCGTCGATCGCGACGCCGTTGACCTCGATCCGGCCCTTCGCGTCGCAGCAGACCACGACGTCGCCCGCGGTGGCGATGACCCGCTTCACGAGGTGCCCGCCCGTCGGGTAGAGCCCGACCTTCGAGAGCAGGTTGGCGACGCCGGTGGGGCCCTGGTCGTCGGTCTCGCTGAGCCAGTTGCCCGGGTCCTCGAAGACGATGACGTCGCCGCGCTGCGGCGAGCCGCCGAACCAGTACGACACCTTCTGCACCAGGATCCGGTCGTTCTTGACCAGGCCCGGCTCCATCGACTCCGACGGGATGTAGAACGCCTGCACGAACACGGCCTTGATGACCACCGCGAGACCCAGCGCCACGGCGAGCAGCAGGATGCTCTCCTGCCAGACCGGCAGGTGCTTGCGGGCGGGCTTGTCGGAGTCCCGGGGGCCGCGCGGGCCCTCGTCCTCCACCGCGGCGTGGTCGGGGCCCTCGGCTGCCGCGTCGCCTGCCGTCTCGTCGGTCGTCACGATGCCTGAGTCTAGGCACGTGCCCCTGGAGAAAAGCACGAAGGCCCGACCGTTGCGGTCGGGCCTTCGTCAAGCGGCGGGGCTCACGCCTCGCGACGCTCCTTGATCTTGGCCTTCTTGCCGGTGAGGTTGCGCAGGTAGTAGAGCTTGGCGCGACGCACGTCACCGCGGGTGACGACCTCGATCTGCTCGAAGATCGGCGAGTGGAGCGGGAAGGTCCGCTCGACACCGACGCCGAAGGAGACCTTGCGGACCGTGAAGGTGCGGCCGACGCCGGAGCCGTGCACGCGGATCACGACGCCCTGGAAGACCTGGACGCGGGAGCGGTTGCCCTCGACGACCTTGACGTGGACCTTGACGGTGTCACCGGCGCGGAAGTCGGGGACGTCGTCACGCTTGACGGCGTTGCCGATCTCGGTCACGACGGCGGGGCTGGGGTTGCTCATGATTCTCCTCGCGAGTGCCACAGGTCAGCCGCGGAACTAGGTGTTGGATCGTGGTGGTGCGCGGTCGACGATTCCCCTGTGGCAGAAGCGTCCGCGACACCGACGAAGAATCTTCCCACAGCGGCCGACGCCACCGGTAATCCGCGGCTGCGACAATACGAGCCATGCAGCGCGACTGGGAGCCGCACCGCGCGGAGGTCCGGCCCTGGCGGCAGCGCACCCCGCGCGGCCCGCGCGCGGACCGGCTGCTGCACGAGGTCACCGTCAGCCTGCCGCCGTACGTCGCCGAGCGGGAGCTGCCGATGGACCGGCAGCTGAGCGCGATGACCGCCGCGTGCGCTGGTGACCTGAGCCACCTCGACCTGGTGCACGGGCGCACGCTCAGCGCGCTCAACCACCTGCTGCTGCGCACCGAGGCGGTGGACTCCTCGAAGATCGAGAACGTGGACGCCAGCCTCGCCGACTACGGGCGGGCGCTGCTCGGGGTGGGCGCCAACGCCTCCGCCGTCTCGATGGCGTCCGCGACGGCGGCGTTGACCCGGATGATCGCCGACGCCGACCGCACCCGCGCGATCCGCCGTGAGGCGATCCTGCGGGCGCACCACGACCTGTTCCGCCGCACGCCCTCGGAGGCGCACCGCGCCGGCACCCTGCGCACCACGCAGAACTGGGTGGGCGGCAGCGACTGGTCGCCGCTCGGGGCGCTGCACGTGCCTCCCCCGCCGGAGACCGTCTCGGCGTACCTCGACGACCTGCTCGCCTTCGCCGACCGCGACGACCTGCCTCCGGTGGCCCAGGCCGCGATCGTGCACGCCCAGTTCGAGTCGATCCACCCGTTCATCGACGGCAACGGCCGGATCGGGCGCACCCTGATCCATGCCGTGCTGCGCCGCCGGCGCGCCACGCGCCACCTCACCGTGCCGATCGCCTCGGCGCTGGTCGCGCACCGGGAGCGCTACTTCGCCGCGCTCGGCGACTACCGCGCCGGTCAGGCCGCGACGATCGTCGCGATGCTCGCCTCGGCTGTGCGGATCGCCACCGCGGAGTCCTGGGTGACCGCCACCCGGCTGCGCGAGGTGCGGACGGGCTGGGGCGAGGCGGTCGGGGGCTCCCGGCCGGGCACCGCCCCGCACCGCACCCTCGACCTGCTCGTCGAGGAGCCGATCGTCAACCCGGCCCTGGTGGCCGGGCGGATCGGGGTGGCCGAGGACGAGGCCGCCGCGGTGCTCGACGCGCTGACCCGCGCCGGTGTGCTGCGCCGGGCGCCCCGCTCCCGCCGGGCCCCGGTCTGGCTCGCCGGTGCGGTGCTCGACGAGGTGGCCGGCCTCAGCGACCGGATCCAGGCGTCCAGCCGCCGGATGCGCAGCGCCTGAGCACGCTTGTAACTACGTGTCCAGGCCTCTACCAGGGTGGTAGACCACCCGGGTAGAGGCCACAACGCCCGGGTAGATGTCTCGGCGGCCCGCCCCCACGACAGGCCGCCGAGGCACGACAGGCCCGCCCCGGCGTACGGGACGGGCCTGTCGGGTCGGTGGGATCAGTCGATGGCGTAGCCGCCGCCGTGCAGGGCGAGGTCGATGCCCGCGACCTCGTCCTCCTCCTTGGCGCGGAAACCGATCGTCTTCTCGATGACCGTGCCGATCACCCAGGCCATCACGAAGGAGTACGCCGCGACGCCGAGCGAGGTCACCACCTGGGTGCCCAGCTGGTTGAGGTTGCCGCCACCGGTGAACAGGCCGGTGTCGGTGGCGAAGAAGCCGAGGAACCAGCAGCCGATGAAGCCGCCGACCATGTGGATGCCGACCACGTCGAGCGTGTCGTCGAAGCCGAGCTTGAACTTCAGGTCGATGGCGAAGGCGCAGACCGCGCCGGCGATGAGGCCGAGCAGCAGCGACCAGATGGGCGAGAGGAAGGCACAGGCCGGGGTGATGGCGACCAGGCCGGCGACCGCACCCGAGGCGGCGCCGACCGCGGTGGCCTTGCCCTCCTTGAACTGCTCGACGAGCATCCAGCCGATCATCGCCGCCGCCGGGGCACCGATCGTGTTGAGGAAGATCAGGCCCGCGCCGGCCTCACCGGTGTTGAGGCCGGTGTTGAAGCCGAACCAGCCGAACCACAGGATCGCCGCGCCGATGAGCACCAGCGGCACGTTGTGCGGCTGCGCCTCCTCCTTGGAGAAGCCCACCTTGCGCTTGCCGAGCACCAGGGCGAGCGCGAGCGCCGCGGCGCCGGCGTTGATGTGGACCGCCGTACCACCGGCCCAGTCCATGGTCGCGGTGTCGCCGAAGCCGAACTTGCCGACCCAGCCGGTCATGCCGTCGTCGTCGAACGCCCAGACCCATCCCTGGACGAGGAAGTACACCGTGGTGGCCCACACGCCGGCGAAGAGCATCCAGGGCCAGAAGCGCGCACGGTCGGCGATGGCTCCCGAGATGAGCGCGACCGTGATGATGGCGAAGCTGGCACCGAACGCGACGCCGGCGAGCGGCGAGCCGTCGGTCACCTTCGAGAGGTCCTCGAGGGCGAAGTCGGAGAACGGGTTGGCCACGAAGCTGCCGAGGCCGTCCCCGTCGAGCAGGCCCATGTTGAACCCGTAGAGGATCCAGAGCACGCTGACGAGGCCCATCGAGCCGAAGCTCAGCATCATCATGGAGACGACGCTCTTGGACTTCACCAAGCCGCCGTAGAAGAACGCGACGCCGGGCGTCATGAAGATGACCAGTGCGGTGCTGAGCAGCAGCCATGCGGTCGAGTCGGTCATTGGTACCTCTCGGGTGTCTCGGGAACCGTCGGACCCGACTCTCGACCCGTGCGGTTTCAACCGGAGGAGACCGTCGTTTCGCCGGTGTTACAGGTTCCGCGAGCGTGTGACGCGCCCGTGAACGCTCAGCGCCGCTTGGTGAGGGTGACCGTGTGCGGCGGTCCCGGCAGGTCCGGGCGCAGCCGGAAGCCGGCCTTCTTGTAGAGCCGCTGGTTGCGGGCGCTGGCCGCCCCCGTGAAGAGCTGGTACGACGTGACCTGCTCCGGTGCGACCGCCTGGATGTGCTCCAGGAGCACCCGCCCCAGGCCGCTGCCCTGGAGGTCGGGGGCGACCATCACCCGGCCGATGTCCCAGGTCGTGGCGTCCTCGAGCTTGCCCCGGGCGGCAGCGACCAGCCGCCCGGCCCGGCGCACCACCCAGGTGTCCCACTCGGCCAGCCCGGCGCGCACGTCGTCGAGCGACTCCTGCAGCGCCGGGATGTCGAGGGTGTCGTTGGCGAGGGCCTCCTGCAGCCAGCAGGCGCGCTGGAGGGTGAGGATCTCCCCCGCGTCGGCCGGCACCGCACGGACGATCGGGCTGCCGTCGTCTAGGACGGAGGGGTGCAGCAGGTCCGGCCTGCGCAGCGCCGTACGACGGCGCGCCTCCTCCGCCCGCCAGGCCGCGACCCGCCCGTGGTCGCCACTGAGCAGCACCTCGGGCACCTCGCGGCCCTGCCAGGTGCGGGGCTTGGTGTAGACGGGGTACTCCAGCAGGCCGCCCTCGGCGTGCGACTCCTCCACGAGCGAGTCGGCGTTGCCCATGAAGCCGGGCAGCAGCCGGACCACGGCCTCGGTGACGGCGAGCGCCGCGACCTCGCCCCCGTTGAGGACGTAGTCGCCGAGGCTGATCTCGCGCACCTCCGCGATCTCGCGGGCGTGGTCGATCACGCGCTGGTCGATGCCCTCGTAGCGCCCGCACGCGAAGACCAGCCGCTCGCGCCCGGACAGCTCCGCGGCGAGGCGCTGGTCGAAGGGCTCGCCGGACGGCGTCGTGAACACGACGGTGGTGCCGGCCCCGACCCCCAGCGCGCCGAACGCCTCGCCCCACGGCTCGGGTTTCATCACCATGCCGGCGCCGCCGCCGTAGGGCGTGTCGTCGACGGTGTGGTGCCGGTCGGTGGCCCACTGGCGCAGGTCGTGGACCCGCACGTCGAGCAGCCCGCTCGCCGCGGCCTTGCCGGGCAGCGAGAGCTCCAGCGGGGCGAAGAAGTCGGGGAAGATGGTGAGGTAGTCGAGCCTCACTGCTCGGCCTCGTCGTCGGGGAAGGGCGTCACCAGGCCCGGCCGGTCGGCGATCACGACCCGGCCGCCCGCGAGGTCGACCTCGGGCACCAGCGCGCTGACGAAGGGCACCAGCGCCTCGCGCCGGTCGGGGGTCTTGATCCGCAGCAGGTCCTGGGCACCGTGGACCAGGCCGACGACCTCGCCGAGCGCGGTGCCCTCGGTGTCGTACGCCGCGAGGCCGACCAGCTGGTGGTCGTAGAACTCCTCCGGGTCGGCCGGCGTCTCGTCAGCGGGTACGACGGCCCGCAGCACCACCCCGCGCGCGGCCTCGGCCGCGGTGCGGTCCGCCAGCTCGGCGAAGGTGGCGAGCAGGACACCCTGGTGCCAGCGGGTCCGCGCGACGGTCAGCGTCCTGGCGGCGAACGCCGAGCCGCGGGGCGCCTCGGCCTGGAGGACGGCGCCGTCGACGTAGCGTCGCTCGGGCTCGTCGGTGCGCACGTCCACGGTGACCTCGCCGCGGATTCCGTGCGGCTTGCCGATCCGGCCGACGACGACCTCGAGCGATTCCATGGGCTCATTGTCCCGGAATTGCGAGCAGCCCCGCACATCGGTGCGGGGCTGCTCGGTGCAGCGGTCAGCGGCGGTCGGTGTCGACGAAGTCGATCCGGGTGCTGCTGTTGCCGGCGATCGCGGAGACGACCGTGCGGAACGCGGTCGCCGTGCGGCCGCCGCGGCCGATCACCTTGCCGAGGTCGTCGGGGTGCACCCGGACCTCGAGGATCGAGCCGCGTCGCAGCTGCTTGTCGCGCACGACCACGTCGTCGGGGTGGTCGACCACGCCGCGGACGAGGTGCTCCAGCGCGTCGGCGAGCATCGGCTCAGGCCTCCGCGGCGGGAGCCTCGGCCTCGGCGGCCGGCTCCTCGGCGGGGGTCTCGGCAGCAGCCTCGGCGGGCTTCTCCTCGACCTTCTCGGCCTTCTCCTTCTTCTCGGCCTTCTTGGTCACCGCCGCGCCCTTGGGCTCGTTGGCGGCCTCCTTGAGGGCCTCGTTGAAGATCTCCAGCTTGTCGCGCTTGGCGTCCTTGACCTTCAGGGTGCCCTCGGCGCCCTCGATGCCCTTGAACTTCTGCCAGTCGCCGGTGACCTTGAGGATCGCCTCGACGGCCTCGGACGGCTGCGCGCCGACGCCGAGCCAGTACTGGGCCCGCTCGGAGACGACGTCGATGTACGACGGGTCCTCCTTGGGGTGGTACTTGCCGATCTCCTCGATCACGGCGCCGTCACGCTTCTTGCGCGAGTCGACGATCACGATGCGGTACTGCGGGACCCGGACCTTGCCCAGGCGCTTCAGACGGATCTTGACGGCCACGTTTGTGGTGTCTCCTTGAGAATTGGTGTGGGTGGAGGCGGGACCACCAGGTGGGGAACACCGGGGCCCGGTCTCGATGGGCGCCGTGACCACCGGTTGAGAGGGACCGGAGGACACAGAACTCAGCCAGCAAGTCTGCCAGATGTGTCGAGCCCTGCCGAATCGGGCACGATCGGCGCCATGAGCCAGCCCGTCGCCCCTCGTCCGGTCGGTCGCTCAGGCATCTGGATCGGGGTCGCCCTCATGGTCGCCGCCGTCCTCGTCCTGGTCGCCGCCGGGGTCATCTTCTGGCGCTCGCTGAGCGGGGACGCCTCCGTGGTGGACGCCGACGGCCGGCCGCACCAGGTCACCGTGCCCGCCGACGAGACCTACGGCGTCTTCCTCACCGGCTCCCGCCCCGCGACGTGCACGATCCTCGACGGCGGGGACGAGGCCGACCTCGGCCCGGTGTCGGGCTCCTACGAGGTCAACCAGTGGACCGCCGACCGCGAGTTCGAGACCGGCAGCGGCGACCTCACCGTCACCTGCACCGCCACGACCCCGGAAGCCGAGGTGCGGCTCGGCCCGCTGCCGAGCATCGGCGGCGTGGTCGGCGCGATCTTCGGCGGCCTGTGCCTGGCCGGGCTGCTCGGCGTCGGCGGCCTGGCCCTGCTCGTGGTGACGGTCGTCCGCCGGAGCCGGGCCGTCCGCTGAGTCAGGCGTAGACCCGCCCGCGCAGCACCACGGCCGAGGGCTCCTGCAGCACCGAGAGGTCCTCGACCGGGCTGCGCGGGTAGACCACGAAGTCGGCGGGGTCACCCTCGTCGAGGCCGGGGTTCCAGCCCAGCCAGGCCCGGGCCCGCCAGGAGGCGGCACCCAGGACGTACTCGTTCGACAGGCCCATCTCCGCCATCGCCCGGATCTCCTCGTGCAGCACGCCGTGGCGCGCCGAGCCGCCGCCGTCGCTGCCGACGTAGAGCGCGACACCGGCCTCCTGGGCCTGCATGAGCACCTCGCGGCGGCGGGCGTGGAGCCGCTCCATCGTGTCGGCGTACGCCGGGAACTTGTCGCGACCTGCGGAGGCGAAGCCCGGGAACTTCGAGGTCTGCAGCACCGTCGGCACCAGCGCGACCCCGCAGGCGACCATCCGCTCGATGTGCGCCTCGGTGAGCCCGGTGCCGTGCTCGATGCAGTCGATCCCCGCGTCCAGCAGCGGGCCCAGGGAGTCCTCGCCGAAGCAGTGCGCGGTGACCTTCGCCCCCAGGGAGTGGGCGACCCCGATCGCCGCGGCGACCGCGTCGGCGGGGAAGGACGGCGCCAGGTCGCCCTCCTCGCGGGAGATCCAGTCGCCCACCAGCTTGACCCAGCCGTCGCCCGCACGGGCCTGCTCGGCGACGGTGTCGGCGAGCGCGTCGGGCTCGACCTCGGCGCCGTACCCCTTGAGGTAGCGGCGGGTGCGCGCCACGTGCCGCCCGCACCGGATCAGCCGCGGCAGGTCGTCGCGCTCCTGCACCCAGCGGGTGTCGGCGGGCGAGCCGCAGTCGCGGGTGAGCAGCACGCCGTTGGCGCGGTCGAGGAGCGCGGTCCGCTCGATCTCCTCGTCCGAGACCGCTCCCCCGTCCTCGAGGCCGAGGTGGTTGTGGGCGTCGACCAGGCCGGGCACGATCCAGCCCTCGGCCGCGGTCTCCGCGCCCGCGGGCCGCTCGTAGGTGACCCGGCCGTCGAGGACGAACACCTCCCGCGTCTCGCCGTCGGGCAGGACCGGACCGGAGAACCGCAGTGCACTCACCCGGCCGACGCTACCGAACCGCCCGGACGCCCGCCCGGAAGGCCGGACCGGGCCTGTCCAGCCGGGCGCGACGGGTGCATGCTGACCCCGAGCAGGCGCCACTCGGGGCGCCCGCCCCAGAGAACGGACCTCCGATGCGCCCTCGTCTCCTCGCCCTCGCCGCCGCGTCGCTCGCGGCGATCGCCGCCACGAGCACCGTCCCGGCCACCGCCGACGACAGCTCCCCGGACCCGCTGCAGTACGCCGCGCTGGGCGACAGCTACAGCGCCGCCTCCGCGGTCCTCCCGCTCGACACCTCGAACCTGCTGTGCGCCCGCTCCCTGCGCAACTACGGGCACCTGATCGCCGACGAGCTGGACGCCGAGCTCACCGACGTCACCTGCGGCGGCGCGCTGTCGCGCGACATCACGAATCGCGACATCCGGTTCAACCCGCCGCAGCTCGACGCGGTCACCGCCGACACCGACCTGGTCACCTTGACCGTCGGCGGCAACGACAACCTGACCTTCGCCGCGGCCATCGCCGCGTGCGGCTCCGCCGGCATCGCCAGCCTCGGCATCGGCAAGCCCTGCACGACCCTCTACGGCGACCTCTTCGTGAGCTCGATCCGCACCAGCGTCTACCCCCAGATCCGCACCGCGCTGGCCGCCATCCGGGCCAAGGCGCCCGGCGCGACGGTCGCCGTGCTCGGCTACCCGACGATCCTGCCGCCCACCAAGGGCTGCTACACCAAGCTGCCGGTCGCGCCCGGGGACGTGCCGTACGTCAACCAGATCCAGGCGACGGTCAACGAGGTCGTCGCGAGGGCCGCGGCCGACACCGGTGCCACGTTCGTCGACTTCGCCCAGCTCTCGAAGGGCCACGACGCCTGCCAGCCGGCCGGGGTGCGCTGGATCGACCCGCTGTTCCCGACCACCTCGCCGATCCACCCGAACGCGCTGGGGCAGCAGGAGATGGCCCGGCACACGCTCGAGGTGCTCGGCCTCGGCTGAGCCCGGCACTCAGAGGTACGACAGCAGCCAGGTCGGCGACAGGGTCGTCGCCCCGACCCCGTGCACGCGGGCGTCCAGGGCACGGTCGGCGGTGACCACCACGACCCGGTGACCCCGCTCGGCGGCCTGCTGCGCCTGCGTCACGATCGTCGCGTCACCGTCCTTGGCGGCGTGCACGGTGGTGACGTGGGCGTCCTTGCCGGGACGGACGCCGCCCTTGGCCTGGCCCTCGAGGACGAGCACCACGGCGTCGTACGGGACGTCGGCGACGAGGAGCTGCTCGTGCAGCCGCCGCGCGGCACCGGCGCGGTCCTTCCACCAGCCGTCGGGGCGGGCCCCGACGACGTTGGCGCCGTCGACGACGAGGACCGACCTCACGACGGGCTCACTTGAGGAACTTCGAGAAGTCCTTCGGGAGCTGCAGGTTCTCGGCCGCCGCCTCGTAGTCGACGTCCTGGCCGATGCCGAACGGGTTCGGCTTGGCCTCGGCGGCCTTCGCCTTCGCCGCCGCGGCCTCCTGGGCGGCCTTGGCCGGGTTGCCCGACTTGCGGGCACCCTTGCCCTTGGTCTGCTTGGCCTTCTGCTTGGCGCTGACCCGCTTGCCGCCGCCGGGACCGCCCATGCCGGGCATGCCCGGCATGCCGGGCATGCCGCCGCCCTTGGCCATCTGCATCATCATCTTGCGCGCCTCGAAGAAGCGGTCGACGAGGCCGTTGACGTCGGAGACGCTGCGCCCGGAGCCCTTGGCGATGCGGGCCCGGCGCGAGCCGTCGATGATCTTCGGGTTCGCCCGCTCGGCGGGCGTCATCGAGCGGATCAACGCCTCGACCCGGTCGATCTCGCGCTCGTCGAAGTTCTCGATCTGGTCGCGGATCTGGCCCATGCCCGGCAGCATCTTCAAGATGCTGGTCATCGAGCCCAGCTTCTTCAGCTGCTGCATCTGCGACAGGAAGTCGTCGAGGGTGAAGTCGCCGCCGGTGAGCTTCTCCGCGGCGCGCATCGCCTCCTCCTGGTCGAAGGCCTTCTCGGCCTGCTCGATCAGGGTGAGGATGTCGCCCATGTCCAGGATGCGCGAGGCCATCCGGTCGGGGTGGAAGACGTCGAAGTCGGTCATCTTCTCGCCGGTGGAGGCGAACATGACGGGCTTGCCGGTCACCTGGCGGATCGACAGCGCGGCGCCACCGCGGGCGTCGCCGTCGAGCTTGGTCAGCACCACGCCGTCGTAGCCGACACCGTCGAGGAAGGCCTGCGCGGTGGTGAGCGCGTCCTGGCCGATCATCGCGTCGACGACGAAGAGGACCTCGTCGGGCTGGACGGCGTCGCGGATCCCGGCGGCCTGGGCCATCATCTCGGAGTCGACGCCGAGGCGGCCGGCCGTGTCGACGATGACCACGTCGTGCAGCTTGCGCTTGGCCTCCTCGATCGAGGCCTTCGCGACGGAGACCGGGTCGCCGGTGCCGTTGCCGGGCTCGGGCGCGAAGACCGGCACGCCGACCTTCTCGCCGTTGACCTGCAGCTGCTGGACGGCGTTGGGGCGCTGGAGGTCGCAGGCGACCAGCAGCGGGGACTTGCCCTGCTCCTTGAGCCAGCGGGCCAGCTTCGCCGCGAGCGTGGTCTTGCCGGCGCCCTGGAGGCCGGCGAGCATGATCACGGTCGGACCGGACTTGGCGTACCGCAGCCGGCGGGTCTCGCCGCCGAGGATCTGCACGAGCTCGTCGTTGACGATCTTGACGACCTGCTGGGCGGGGTTCAGCGCGCCGCTGACCTCCTCGCCGCGGGCCCGCTCCTTGACGGCGGCGACGAAGTCCTTGACCACGGGCAGGGCGACGTCCGCCTCGAGCAGCGCGATCCGGATCTCGCGGGCGGTCGCGTCGATGTCGGCCTCGGAGAGCCGCCCCTTGCCGCGCAGGTTCTTGAAGGTCGCGGAGAGCCGGTCGGAAAGTGTGGCGAACAAGAGCGTTGCGTCCTCGTGGGATTCGTCGGTAGAAAGTGGTCCTCGAACACCGATCGTAACCGGCGCAGGCCCAGGCCTCCGCGTCCGCGGTGGGCGTCCGAGCGTACTGCGCCGGTGCCCGGCACCCGCGCGGTGGTCGGGAGTGCCATCGGGGGCACCCCGCCAGGGTCAAGGAGGATCCGGATGGCGACCGCAACACCCGTACGACGACCGGGCGGCCCGCGCCGCCGTCCCACTCCCGCCGCGATCGCGATCTGGGGCGGCATCGCCGTCGTCGGGGCGGTCTGCTGGACGGTGCTCGCCCTCTCCCGTGGCGAGGAGGTCTCGGCGCTGTGGATCCTGTTCGCGGCGCTGGCGTCGTACGCCATCGCCTACCGGTTCTACGCCCGCTTCATCGCCGACAAGGTGCTCGAGGTCGACGACACCCGGGCGACCCCGGCGGAGCGGCTGGAGAACGGGCAGGACTTCGACGTCACCGACCGGCGGGTCCTCTTCGGGCACCACTTCGCCGCGATCGCCGGCGCCGGACCGCTGGTCGGCCCGGTGCTCGCCGCGCAGATGGGCTACCTGCCCGGCACCATCTGGATCATCGTCGGCGTGATCCTGGCCGGCTGCGTCCAGGACATGATGGTCCTCTTCTTCTCGATGCGCCGCGACGGCAAGAGCCTGGGCCAGATGGTGCGCGACGAGATCGGCGTCATCGGCGGCACCGCCGCGCTGGTCGCGGTCTTCGCGATCATGATCATCCTGCTCGCGGTGCTCGCGCTGGTCGTGGTCAACGCGCTCGCCGAGTCGCCCTGGGGCGTCTTCTCGATCGGGCTCACCATCCCGATCGCGCTCTTCATGGGCGTCTACCTGCGCTACCTCCGTCCGGGCCGGGTCAGCGAGGCCACCGCGATCGGGGTCGCGCTGCTGCTGCTCGCGATCATCGTCGGCGGCTGGATCGACGACACCGGCCTCGGCGACGCGCTCACGCTGTCGCACGAGACGTTGACGATCTGCCTCATCGTCTACGGCTTCGTCGCCTCGGTGCTGCCGGTGTGGATGCTGCTCACGCCGCGCGACTACCTCTCGACGTTCATGAAGGTCGGCGTCATCCTGCTCCTCGCCGTCGGCCTGGTGCTGGCCCACCCGGTGCTCAGCGCCGACGCGGTGACGTCCTTCGCGAAGCACGGCGACGGCCCGGTCTTCGCCGGCAACCTCTTCCCGTTCGTCTTCATCACCATCGCCTGCGGCGCGCTCTCCGGCTTCCACGCCCTCATCGCCTCGGGCACGACCCCGAAGATGATCGCCAAGGAGAGCCAGGTCCGGATGATCGGCTACGGCGGCATGCTGATGGAGTCCTTCGTCGCCATCAGTGCCCTCATCGCCGCCTGCGTGATCGACCAGGGCCTCTACTTCGCGATGAACAGCCCCGCCGGTGCGACCGGCGGCACCGCCGCGAGCGCCGCCGAGTTCGTCGGCACGCTGGGCTTCACGCTCTCCCCCGACACGCTCACGTCCGCGGCCGCGGCCGTGCAGGAGCCGACCCTGATCTCGCGCACGGGCGGCGCACCCACGCTCGCGGTCGGCATCTCGCAGATCTTCACCGACGCCTTCGGCGGCGGCCTCGCGGCGTTCTGGTACCACTTCGCGATCATGTTCGAGGCCCTCTTCATCCTCACCGCGGTCGATGCCGGCACCCGGGTGGGCCGGTTCATGCTGCAGGACACGATCGGCAACTTCTGGCCGCGCTTCGGGGACACCTCGTGGAAGCCCGCCGCGTGGGGCGCCAGCGCGGTCGTCGTGGCCGCCTGGGGCTACATGCTGTACGTCGGCGTGACCGACCCCCTCGGTGGGATCAACCAGCTCTTCCCGCTGTTCGGCATCAGCAACCAGCTGCTCGCCGCCATCGCGCTGGTCCTGTGCGTCACGCTGATGCTCAAGCACGGCAAGGCGAGGTGGGTCTGGGTCCCGCTCGTCCCGTTGGTGTGGGACCTGGTCGTCACGATGACCGCGTCCTGGCAGAAGGTCTTCTCCGACGACCCGGCGATCGGCTACTTCGCGCAGGCCGACCGCTACCGCGACGCCCGGGACGCCGGCGAGCTGCTCGCGCCCGCGAAGGACGCCGGCCAGATGGACCAGGTGATCACCAACTCCACCACCAACGGCATCCTGCAGCTCGCCTTCGCCGTGCTGGTGCTGGTGGTCGTGGCGAACGCCGCGGTGGTGTGGGTGCGCGCACTGCGGGCCGGCGGGCTGCCCACCACGGAGGTGCCGCCGACGCCCTCGCGGATCGTGGCCCCGGCGGACTTCTTCGCCACGGCGGAGGAGAAGGCCGCCGTACGCGAGTGGGAGGAGGCGCGGACATGAGCGTCCTGGTCCGGGCCTGGCGCGGCCTGCGCTGGTACGTCCGTGAGTCGACCGGCGAGGCCCGCTGGGACGCCTACGTCGACCGGTGCGCCGCGTCCGGCGAGGAGCCGATGACGCGGCGCGCCTGGGAGCGGCACCGCGCCGAGCACGAGGAGCGCAACGCGCCGACGCGCTGCTGCTGAGGTGGGCTGACCTACGCTGGGCGGGTGACGACGGTGCTGGTCCTGGTGGGCGCGGGGCTGCTGCTCCTCGTCCTCGTCGTGGTCGCCGGCCACCGCATCCTGCGCACGGGCGGCCCTTCCTCCAGCGGGATGGCCGACGGGCTGGGCAGCTTCATCGACGTCTTCGACCCGGCCCGGGCGCGTGCCGACCAGGACCTGAAGTCGCACCAGAACCAGGGCACGGTGATCCCGAACCCCGAGGACGACGACCCGCCGGTGGTCGTGGACCTCGTCAAGAAGGTCGCGCGGATCAGGCTCCGGTGATGGCCGCGCGGACCGCGTGCGCGGCCTCGGCGGCGCGGGTCTCCGACAGCGCGCCGGCGGCCTCCTCCTGGACGTAGAACACGTCCACCGCCTGGGGGCCCAGCGTGGAGACGTGGGCCGAGCGCACCGTCATCTGGAGCCGCGCGAGCGCGGCGCTGACCTGGTAGACGACGCCGAGCCGGTCGGCCGCACGCACCTCGATGACCGTGGCGTGGTCGCTCGCCTCCGGCCGTACGACGACCGTCGGGTCCAGCTCGCCCTCGGGCACCGGGCGCGGCGCGAGCCGGGTGGCCGGGTCGACCCGGCGGGCGGTGATCCCGTCGAGCTGGTCGCGCAGGGCGCCCGGGTCGAGGTGCTCGTCGGCGACGTCCCAGGCCGAGACGGCGACCTCCTCCTGCGACCAGACCCGGGCCGCGCGCACGGGGACCCGGCGCAGCGCGAACATCGCCGCGACGTCGGCCAGCAGGCCGACCCGGTCCGGCGCCACGATCGTGACCCGGGCGCCGTCGACGACGGGCTCGACGGTGATCGCGGTGTCCCCGCGCAGGGCGAGCTCGGGGACCTCGATCTCCTCGACGGGGAAGGCCGGGGGCACGCTTCCCTGCTGCAGCGCGGCGCGGGCCCGCCGGGACAGGTCGAGGATGAGTCCGGCCCGCCAGGAGGACCACGCCTTGGCGGAGGCGGCCTTCGCGTCGGCCTCGCTGAGCGCGGTCAGCAGGGCCAGCGCCTCGGGCGTGCGGATGTGCTCGGTGAGCGCGTCGATGGTGGCGGGGTCGTCGGGATCGCGGGTGGTGGCGAGGTCGGCGAGGAGCAGGTGCCAGCGGACCAGCTGGCCGATCAGGTCGACCTCCTCGGCACCGAAGCCCATCCGCTCGGCGATCTCGCGGGCGATCGGCGCGCCGGCGACGCTGTGCTCGGTCAGCCCTCCCTTGCCGATGTCGTGCAGCAGCGCGGCCACCACGAGCACGTCGGGCCGCGACACCTCGCGGATCAGCGCCGAGGCCTCGACGCAGGTCTCCACGACGTGCCGGTCGACGGTGAAGCGGTGGATGGCCGAGGCGTGCGGCAGCAGCCGGATCCGCTCCCACTCGGGAAGGATCCGGCTGAGCGCGCCGGTCTCCTCCAGCGTCTCCCACACGCCGAGCAGCCCGCGCCCGGCCGCGAGCAGGCGGACGACCTGCTGGCGCGCCTCGTCGGGCCACGGGTCCGGCAGCGGGGGGCACTCGCGCACCAGCCGGGCCGCGGTGGGCGGCGCGAGCACCACGTCACGGGTCGCGGCCTCCGCGGCCGCACGCAGCAGCAGCACCGGGTCCTCGCTCGGGCGGGCGCCCTTGTCGAGGACCACCTCGCCCTGGGCGAGCGCCACACCGGGGGCGATGCGGTCGAGGGCGGGGCGTCGCGGCCTCGCGGCCGGCGTACGACGCAGGGCGTCGTCGGTGCGCCGCCACGCCAGCCGCGACAGGTGGGTCACCCGGCGGCCGAGCTCGCGCACGTAGCGCTGGGCCGCGCGCTCGTCGGGCAGGTCGAGGCCCTCGGCCAGCGGCTCCCAGTGCTCCGGCGCGATCCGGTCGGTCGCCCGGCCCGCCGTCTCGTGCAGCACGTCGCGGACGTCGAGCAGCTGCATGCGGCAGCGCTCCAGGTCGGCGGCCGGCACGTCGACCAGCCAGGTCGCGGTGAGGCTCTTGAGCACCGTCGCGTCCCGCAGCCCGCCCTCGGACTCCTTGAGGTCGGGCATCGACAGGTGCGCGAGCTCACCGAGCAGGCGGTGCCGGCTGCGGACGATCTCGTGCAGCTCGGGCAGGCGCTGGCGCGCCTGGCGCCGCCACTGCGCCAGGATCGTGGTCCGCAGCCGGATGGTGAGGTTGTAGTCGCCCGCGACGTGGCGCACGTCCAGCAGCCCGGAGGCGACCCGGACATCCGCCTCGGCCGCGGTGAGCATCTCCGAGAGCGAGCGCACGGAGTGGTCGAGCTTGGCGCCGGTGTCCCACAGCGGGTACCAGACCTGGCCGGCCATCTCCGCCCACCGCTCACCCAGCTCCTCGGCCACGCCCTCGTCGGAGACGAGAACCAGGTCGAGGTCGGAGAACGGCGCCATGTCGCCGCGACCGTAGCCACCGACCGCCACCAGCGCGGCGCCGGTGTCGAGACCGCCCGCGTCGTCGTAGGCCTTGGCGCACAGGGCGTCCGCGGACTCCGTGCGGGCGGTCCGGTCGGCAGCGGTCACGCGTGGCTCAGACGGCCGCGGGGCCGGTGTCGCCGGTGCGCACCCGCACGACCGACTCGACCGGGGTCACCCAGATCTTGCCGTCGCCGACCTTGCCGGTCTGGGCGGCCTTGGTGATGGTCTCGACGATCTGCTCCACGTCGTGGTCGTCGGCGACGATCTCGATGCGCACCTTCGGCACCATCGCGATGTCGTACTCCGCGCCGCGGTAGACCTCGGTGTGGCCCTTCTGCCGGCCGTAGCCGCTGACCTCGCTGACGGTCATCCCGTTGACGCCGACGGCCTCGAGCGCCTGCCGCACGTCTTCCCACTTGTGCGGCTTCACGACCGCGCTGATCAGCTTCATGGGTGCATGCTTCCAGTACCGGGGCCGAAATGGGGGCGAGCACCGCCGGTGACGTGCAGGTCGTACGCCGTCTCCGCGTGGATCACCAGGTCCACGCCGGCCACCTCGTGCTCCGGGTCGACGCGGAACCCGATCGTCTTCTCCAGCACCCAGACCAGGATCGCGGTGGCGGTGAAGGAGTAGAGCAGGGTCGCGCCGGCGGCCACGAGCTGCTTGCCGAGCTGGTCCGCGCCGCCGCCGTAGAGCAGGCCGTCGACGCTGGTCACGTCGGACGACGCCAGCAGGCCGATGATGATCGTGCCGACCAGGCCGCCGACGAGGTGGACGCCGACGACGTCGAGCGAGTCGTCGTACTTGAAGGTGTACTTCAGGCCGACCGCCAGCGCGCAGATCGCGCCCGCCGCGATGCCGACCACCATGGCGCCGATCGGCGTCACCGAGCCGCAGGACGGGGTGATCGCGACCAGGCCGGCGACCACGCCCGAGGCCGCGCCGAAGGACGTCGCGTGCCCGTCGCGGAAGCGCTCGACCGCGAGCCAGGCGAGCAGGCCCGTGCAGCCGGCGAGCAGCGTGTTCACGAACACGATCGCCGCGGTGTTGTTGGCCGCGAGCGCGGAGCCCGCGTTGAACCCGAACCAGCCGAACCACAGCAGGCCCGCCCCGACCATGACCAGGGTCAGGTTGTGCGGCTTCATCGGGTCGCGGCCGAAGCCGACCCGCCTGCCGAGCACCAGCGCCGCGGCGAGACCCGCGGCGCCGGAGTTGATCTCGACCGCCGTACCGCCGGCGAAGTCGAGGGCGCCCAGCTTGTTGGCCATCCACCCGCCGACGTGGTCGCCCGCGGAGAAGTCGAAGATCCAGTGCGCGACCGGCGCGTAGACGAGCACCGTCCACAGCCCCGCGAACACCAGCCAGGTCCCGAACCGGGTGCGGTCGGCGATCGCGCCCGCGATCAGGCCCACGGTGATCACCGCGAACAGGCCCTGGAAGGCGGCGAAGATGGTGATCGGGTACGCCGCGTCCGGGTCCGCCTCGAGCATGCCCTTGAAGCCGGCGTACTGCGTCGGGTCGCCGAGCAGCCCGCCGCCGAGGTCGTCGCCGAACGCGATCGAGTAGCCGACGAGGACCCACACGACCATGACCACGGCGAGCGCGCCGAAGACCATCATCATCATGTTGAGGACGCTCTTCGAGCGGACCATGCCGCCGTAGAAGAACGCCAGGCCGGGGGCCATCAGCAGGACGAGAGCGGCCGCGGCGAGCAACCAGGCGGTGTCACCTGAGGCCGTGGACGCAGCGGCGGAGGCCAGGAGCGGTTGAGGCATCCCGTCACTCTGCGGGCGCATTGTTACCGCCGTGTAACGCGTCTCCCAGTACGCGTTACACGGCGGTGAATGCCTCTGCTCGGGCTGTCGGCGCTCAGAGGGCGGCGGTGTCCTTGTCGCCGGTGCGGACCCGGACCACGGTGTCGACCGGGCTCACCCAGACCTTGCCGTCGCCGATCCGGCCGGTGTGCGCCGTCTTGGTGACGATGCCGACGACGTCCTCGGTGTCGGCGTCGTCGACGACGATCTCGATCCGGATCTTGGGCACCAGCGCGATGTCGTACTCCGCGCCCCGGTAGACCTCCGTGTGCCCCTTCTGGCGGCCGTAGCCGCTGACCTCGCTCACCGTCATCCCGGTGACGCCGAAGGTCTCGAGGGCCTCGCGGACGTCCTCCCACTTGTGCGGCTTGATGACCGCCGTGACCAGCTTCATGCGCGCTACCTCTCGCTTCAGGGGGTGAGGATCGAGGTACGACGGGCGCCGCCGCCGGTACCGAGATCGTAGGCGGACTCGCCGTGCTCGACGAAGTCGATGCCCTCGACCTCGTCGTCGGGGTCGAGCCGCAGCCCGATCGTGTACTTGATGCCCAGGCCGACCACGAGCGTGGCGATGCCCGACCAGACCATGGCGAACACCGCGACCGCGAGCTGGACCACGAGCTGCTTCGCGCCGCCGCCGGTCAGCAGGCCGCCGCCGTTGGAGGCCAGGAAGCCGACGCCGATGGTGCCGACCAGGCCGCCGACGAGGTGGACGCCGACGACGTCCAGCGAGTCGTCGTACCCGAAGCGGTACTTCAGGCCGACAGCCAGGGCGCAGACGCCACCGGCGACGAGGCCGAGCACGATCGAGCTCCAGGGCACCAGGTTGCCGCAGGCCGGGGTGATCGCGACCAGCCCGGCCACGACGCCGGAGGCGGCACCGAGCGAGGTCGCGTGGCCGTCGCGCAGCTTCTCCACGGCCAGCCACCCGAGCATCGCCGCACAGGTGGCGAGCGTGGTGTTCAGCCAGACCAGGCCGGTCTCGGTGGTGTAGGCGTCGATGTTGACGATCGAGCCCACGTTGAAGCCGAACCAGCCGAACCAGAGCAGGCCCGCGCCGATCATCGTCAGGGTCAGGTTGTGCGGCTTGAAGGGCTCCTTGCCGAAGCCGATCCGCTTGCCGAGCAGCAGCACCAGCACCAGGCCCGCGACACCGGCGTTGATGTGGACGACCGTGCCGCCGGCGTAGTCGATCGGCGCGACCTCGGCGCCGTCCGGGCCGGAGAACAGCAGGTCGGCCAGGCCGCCCTGGACGCCGCTGAGGAAGCCGCCGCCCCACACCATGTGCGCGAGCGGGAAGTAGGACAGGGTCACCCAGATCGGCAGGAACACCAGCCAGGCCGAGAACTTCAGCCGGTCCGCCACCGCGCCGCTGATCAGCGCCGCGGTGATCACCGCGAAGGTCAGCTGGAAGGCCACGAACACGTAGTTCGCCGGGTCGGTCTGCTCCAGCCCGAACTCGTGGAAGGGATTGGCGAAGAGCTTCGCGAACTCCTTGCCCGTGTGGCCGTCGACATCCGCGAAGGTCGCGCTGTACGACATCGACCAGCCCCACAGGGCGTAGACGATGCCGACCACGCCCAGGGCGCTGAACGACATCATCAGCATGTTGAGGACCGACTTGGTCCGGCTCATGCCGCCGTAGAAGAGCGCCAGGCCAGGGGCGGTCATCATCAGGACGAGCGAGGCCGACACCAGCATCCAGGTGTAGTAGCCGTTTTCCATGCCCCGAAGGCTCGTCGGCGTTGATTTCCGCCGGAGCGGGCGCGTGTTTCGGGGGTGTAACGAGTTCCGGAAGTGCGTTACGGGGTCATGTCGGCCACCGGGCGAGGTGACCCGATCAGCTGAGCAGCGCGTCCACGAACGCCGCCGGGTCGAACGGCGCCAGGTCGTCCGGACCCTCGCCGAGCCCGACCAGCTTGACCGGTACGCCGAGCTGGCGCTGCACCGCGACCACGATCCCGCCCTTGGCGGACCCGTCGAGCTTGGTCAGCACGATGCCGGTGACGTCGACGACCTCGGAGAAGACCTTGGCCTGGATCAGGCCGTTCTGGCCGGTGGTGGCGTCGAGGACGAGGAGGACCTCGGTGACCGGCGCCTGCTTCTCCAGGACCCGCTTGACCTTGCCGAGCTCGTCCATCAGACCGGCCTTGTTCTGCAAGCGGCCGGCGGTGTCGACGACGACGGTGTCGACGCCGCGGTCCATGCCCTCCTTGACGGCGTCGAAGGCGACGCTCGCGGGGTCGCCGGCCTCGGGGCCGCGGATCACCTCGACGCCGACGCGCTCGCCCCAGGTGGAGAGCTGGTCGGCGGCAGCGGCGCGGAAGGTGTCGGCGGCGGCGAGCAGGGCGGTGCGCTCGTCGGCGACCAGGATCCGGGCGAGCTTGCCGACGGTGGTGGTCTTGCCGGTGCCGTTGACCCCGACGACCAGGACGACGCCCGGGGCGCCCTCGCCGCTGACGTGCAGCGCGCGGTCCATGGTCGGGTCGACCAGGTTGATCAGCTCCTCACGGAGCACGGTGCGCGCGTCGGCGACCTGGCCGCCCTCGACCCGGAGCCGGGTGCGCAGCCGCTCCACGAGCTCCTGGGTGGGCTGCACGCCGATGTCGGCGCCGATGAGGAGGTCCTCGATGGCCTCCCAGGTGTCCTCGTCGAGCTGGTCGCGGCTGAGCAGGCTGAGCAGGCCGCGGCCCAGGGCGTTGGAGCCGGCGAGGCGCTGGCGCAGCCGGACCAGGCGGGAGGCGGGCTTCTCCGGCGCCTCGACCGTGGGCGCGGGAGGAGCGACCGGCTCCTCGACCGCGGGCTCCTCGACCGGGACCTCGACGGTCGGCGGCGCGGGGGTGATGACGTCGGTGGGCGCCTGCTCGGGCAGGCGTCCGGGGCGTCGTACCCGGGTGGTGACGAAGCCGGCGACGGCGAGCACGCCGACGACGGCGATCCCGATGATCAGGTAGAGCCACTCCATGGGCCCTATCCCACCACGCGAGGGCTACTGCAGGCGCAGGAGGTCGCGCTCCTCGTCCTCGATCACCGGGGCGGCGTCGGCGGCCTTGGCCATCGCGTCACCGATCCACGGGACACCCGGGACGCGCTCCCCACGGTGCGGGAAGGCGACGTAGAGCGCGACGGCGCCCGAGACCACGAGGCTGAGCAGGATGGCCAGCGCGACGAACAGCACTTCGACTCCTCCGAGTAGGGATCGGCCTTCGACTCCCATCCTGCCTCGCCGGGCCAACGAATCCGGCACCGGCGGCACCGGAACCGGTCACGACGAGGCCGAGGTCACACCACCAGCGGGGCGAGGACCGCGCGGATCGTGTCCGGGACCGGTGTGGTGGGGCGCGCGGGGTCGGTGTTGTCGACGTAGACGTGCACGAACCGGCCCTCCGCGCACGCCTCCTCGCCGTCGCCCTGGAAGAGCCCGACCCGGTAGACGACCGAGGAGGTGCCGAGCCGCTCGACGGCCAGCCCCATCTCGATCGGGCGCGGGTAGCCCATCTCGGCGAAGTAGCGGCAGGTGACCTCCGCGACGACGCCGATGGCCGGCAGCTCGCGGATGTCGCTGCCGGTCGCGTCGTGCAGGTGGGCGTTGACGGCGGTGTCGATCAGGTCGAAGTAGCGCGCGTTGTTGAGGTGGCCGTAGACGTCGTCGTCGGACCAGCGCGTGGTCGCCTCCCGCCAGACCCGGTACGACGAGCGCGTGGGCCGGCTCCGGTCGGGCTCGCTCACGCGGACTCCTGCCGCAGCCGCTGGCTGATCACGGCCGAGACGCCGTCACCACGCATGGTGACGCCGTAGAGCGCGTCGCCGACCTCCATCGTCCGCTTCTGGTGGGTGATCACGAGCAGCTGGGAGTTCTCCCGCAGCTCCTCGTAGATCTCCAGCAGCCGGCCGAGGTTGGTGTCGTCGAGCGCGGCCTCGACCTCGTCGAGGATGTAGAAGGGCGAGGGGCGGGCCTTGAAGAGCGCGACCAGGAAGGCGACCGCGACCAGTGAGCGCTCGCCGCCGGAGAGCAGCGAGAGCCGCTTGACCTTCTTGCCCGGCGGGCGGGCCTCGACCTCGATGCCGGTGGTGAGCATGTCGTTCGGGTCGGTCAGCACCAGGCGGCCCTCACCGCCGGGGAACAGCCGGGCGAAGGTCTGGTCGAAGGCCTTGGTCACGTCGGCGTACGCCTCGGTGAAGACCTGCTCCACGCGGGCGTCGACGTCCTTGACGATGTCGAGCAGGTCCTTGCGGGTCTGGCGCAGGTCCTCCAGCTGCTCGGAGAGGAACTGGTGGCGCTCCTCCATCGCGGAGAACTCCTCCAGCGCCAGCGGGTTGACCCGGCCCAGCATGTTGAGCGCCTTCTCGGCGCTGCGCAGGCGCTTGACCTGCTCCTCGCGGACGTAGGGCACGGTGCGCGGCTCGACCGGCTCGGCTTCCTCGGCTCCCTCGCCCTCCGCGGGCGGCTCCAGCACGGGCACCGGCTGGTCGGGGCCGTAGTCGGCGACCAGCCCGTCCGGCTCCATGCCGAGCTCCTCGAGCGCCTTGGTCTCGATCTGCTCGATCCGCATCCGCTGCTGGGCGCGCGCCATCTCGTCGCGGTGCACCGAGCTGACCAGCTCCTCCAGCTCGCGGCCGAGCTCGCGCAGGGACTGGCGCACGCTCGTCAGCTCCTGCTCGCGGCCTCGGCGGGAGTCCTCGACGCCCTGCCGCCGCTCGGCCGCCTGGGCGACGGAGACCTCCAGCCGGGCCAGGACGTACGACGCCGCGGTCGCGACCGCCTGGCCGGCCCGGCCCTCGGCGATCAGTCGCGCCCGGCGCTCCGCGGCCCGGGCCCGGGCGACCCGCTCGGCCTCGGCGGCCTTGCGCATCGCCTCGACCCGGCCGTGCAGGGCGCGGGCACGCTCCTCGGAGGTGCGCAGCGCCAGTCGCGCCTCCATCTCGCTCTGCCGGGCCGCGCGGGTGGCCTCGACGAGGCGCTCCTGCTCGGTGGTGTCCGGCTCCTCCTCGCCGCCGTCCTCCTCGGCCGCGGCGAGCCGCTGCTCCAGCTCGGCGAGGCCGACGAGGGCCTGCTCGCGGGAGCTCTCGGCCTGGGCGATGGCGTCGGTGAGCCGGTCGGCCTCGGCCCGGGCGGCGCGGGCGAGCGAGCCGTGCTGGCCCAGCTCCTCGGCCACCGCGGCCAGCGTCGCGTCGGACTCGTGCAGCTTGGCGAGCGCGACGTCGGCGCGCTGCTGGGCCTCGGCCCGTTCGCTCTCCAACCGGGCCAGGTCGAAGCCGAGCCGCTCGGAGGCGGCGACGGCCTCGGCCAGTGCCTCGGTGGCCTCGTCGACGGCCGCCTGGATCTCGATCAGGCTCTGGGTGGCGTGCGAGCCCCCCGAGGCGAAGTGGGCGCCGAACAGGTCGCCGTCGCGGGTCACGGCGACCACGTCGGGCAGGTCGGCGACCAGCGCCCGGGCGGCGGGCAGGTCGTCGACGACCGCGACCTTGCGCAGCAGGCGGTTGAGCGCGGGGCGGACCTGGGCGGGGCACTCGACCACCCCGGCGGCGTACGACGTCCCGGCGGGGAGCGCGGGCCAGGCGTCGACGGCCTCGGCCGCTCCCCCGCCGAGCAGCAGCCCGGCACGACCCAGGTCGTCGGTCTTGAGGTGGTCGATCGCGGCGAGCGCGGAGTCGGCGTCGGTGACCGCGACCGCGTCGGCGGCGGCACCGAGGGCGGCGGCGACCGCGCCCTCGTAGCCGGAGCGGACGGTGACGAGGGCGGCCACGGAGCCGAGCAGGCCGGAGACGGTGTCGGTGGCCGCGAGCAGCGCGCCGGCACCGTCCTTGCGCGACAGGCCGAGCTCCAGGGCCTCCTTGCGGGCGCTCAGGCCCGCCTTGTCGCGGTCGGCCTGCTGGGCCTCCTCGCGGACCTTGGCGAGGCGCTCCTCGAGGTCGTCGAGCGCGGAGACCGCGCCCTCGTGCTCGGCGTCGAGGCCCTCCTCGCCGGCGTCGAGGCCCGCCACCCGGGTCTCCAGGGCGGTGAAGTCGCGCTGTGCCTTGTCGGCGCGCGCGACGGCGTCGGTGCGGGCGGCCTCCAGGCGGCCGATCTCCTCCTCGGAGGAGGTCGCGCGCGAGCGCAGCGTGTTGACCTGGCCGTGCAGCCGGGCCAGGCCCTCGCGACGGTCGGCGGCGGCACGGAGCAGACCGGCGACCCGGCGCTCCTCGGCGGCGGCCGCCTCCTCGGCCGCGCGGCGGGCGCCGACCGCGCTCTCCAGGGCGGTCTGCTGCTCGGCGACCTGGGCGGTGATCTCCGCCTCCTGGGCGGCGAGCCGGCCGGCCTCCGCCTCGAGCTCGTCGGGGTCACGCCCCTGCTCGACCTCGTCCTCGGTGACCCCCGCGGCGTTGCGGACCCGCTCGGCGGCCAGGCTCTGCGTGCCGCGGAAGCGCTCGCGCAGCGCGTTGAGGGAGGACAGCGTCTCCTGCGCGGCCGAGAGCGCGGGCAGGTCCTCGCGCAGCGCGGCCTCCAGCCGGCCCTCCTGCTCGCGCGCCTGCGCGATGGCGGTCTCGACCTCCTGGCGCCGGGCCAGCAGCACGCTCTCGTCGGCGAGCTCCTGCTCCAGCGAGGTCCGGGCGGTGACGAGGTCGTCGGCGAGCAGCCGCGCCCGGGCGTCGCGTACGTCGGCCTGGACCGTCGCCGCGCGCCGGGCCACCTCGGCCTGGCGGCCCAGCGGCTTGAGCTGGCGGCGGATCTCGCTCAGCAGGTCGTTGAGCCGGTTGAGGTTGCCCTCGGTGGAGTCCAGCTTCCGCAGCGCCTTCTCCTTGCGCTTGCGGTGCTTGAGGACGCCGGCGGCCTCCTCGATGAACCCACGGCGGTCCTCCGGCGTCGCGTGCAGGATCTGGTCGAGCTGGCCCTGGCCGACGATGACGTGCATCTCGCGGCCGATGCCGGAGTCGCTGAGCAGCTCCTGCACGTCGAGCAGCCGGCAGGTGGTGCCGTTGATGGCGTACTCCGAGCCGCCGGTGCGGAACATGGTCCGGCTGATCGTGACCTCGGAGTAGTCGATCGGCAGCGCGCCGTCGGAGTTGTCGATGGTCAGCACGACCTCGGCGCGGCCCAGGGGCGGGCGGCCGGACGTGCCGGCGAAGATGACGTCGTCCATCTTGCCGCCGCGCAGGCTCTTGGCGCTGGCCTCGCCCATCACCCAGGCGAGCGCGTCGACGACGTTGGACTTGCCGGAGCCGTTGGGGCCCACGATGCAGGTGATGCCGGGCTCGAGCTGGAGCGTGGTCGCGGAGGCGAAGGACTTGAACCCCTTGAGGGTCAGGCTCTTCAGGTACACGCAGGCTCCCTTCGGGGATCGTCAGGTCGGTCCGACGCGGGGGAAGCTCGGCGGTGCCCAGGCTACCCCGCGTGCGGCTCCGGCGCCTGCACCCGTGTGTCGTCGTCCGCGTGCGCGATGTGGCCGAGCTGGCGCCACACCAGGAGCAGGGTGAGGCCCGAGCCGGCGAAGGCGAACCAGAACGGCGCGGTGATGCCGCCGTGCTCGGCGATCACCCCGCCGAGCGCGCTGCCGACCACGATGCCGCCGTAGATCGCGACGCTGTAGACCGAGCCCACCCGGCCCTGGAACTCCAGTGGCACCGCCCGCTGCCGGATCGCCTGCGAGAGCGTGCCCCACACGAAGGCGTAGAGCCCGAAGCCGAACATGATGAGCACCGCGATCCACGCCGTGGTGGTGACCGCGAAGCCGAGGTGCATGACCACCTCCAGCCCCAGGCAGGTGCGCATCAGGGTGGCGAGCGGGACCTGGCGCTCCAGGCGTCCGTACAGGAACGTCGCGACCAGTCCGCCGGCCGCCGAGGCGGTGGTGAGCAGGCCGTAGCCGACCGGTCCCATGTGCAGCACGTCGAGCGACCAGAGCACCAGGATCGACCAGGACGCCGCCCAGGTGACGTTGAAGGTGACGATGACCAGTGCGAGCGTGCGCACCGGCGGGTGGCCCATCAGCCAGCGCACCCCGTCGGCGATGTCGCGCAGCACGTGGGTGTCCACCTCGCCGCGCACCGGGCCGGGCGGCAGCGCCATCCGCGACACCAGGACCACGGCGAGCAGCCCGCACCCGACCTGGACGCCGAAGGGCACGGCCATCCCGACCGCGAACAGCCCGGCGCCGATCGGCGCCCCGGCGAACTGGTTGAGCGTGATGAACCCGGCCTGGAGGCGGGCGTTGGCGATGCCGAGGTCGCGCTTCTCGACGAGCATGGGCAAGAAGGTGCGGTAGGCCGTGTCGGCGAACACCTCCGCCGTACCGAGCAGGAACATGGCGCCCAGCACCACCGCGATGCTCACCACGCCGGTCACGATGGTGGTGACCAGGACGAGCAGGACGACGATCCGCAGGGAGTTGGCGACCAGCACCATCCGCTGCCGGTCCACCCGGTCCGCGACCGCGCCCGCGAACAGGCCGAACAGCAGCCAGGGCAGCCCCACGAGCAGCAGCGCCATCGACACCAGCGCCGGAGAGCGGGTCTGCGAGGCGACGAGCAGCGGGCCGGCGGCGAGGGCGATCCCGTCGCCGAGGTTGCTCACCCAGGTCGACGCCATGAGCACCCGGAAGTCCCGGCCGAGGCGGGCCGGAGCGACTGCTTCGACGACCCGGCTCACAAGGACAGGACGCTATGCGGCCGAGCGGTCCTCCGGCAAACGGATTTGCGGTGTCGGTCGCCGAGATCGAGGTGGTCCTCCGCGGTGGGTGGGACGGGCCGCTCCCGGCACAGGCGGGACGTCAGCCTCGTGGAGAACGGGACGGACCACCGTCGCCGCAACGGCGAGGTGGTCCGTAGGTCACACCTGAGGAGTCTGCTGACCCGGGTGACTCAGGCGGGCTGCATCTCCGCAGCGTCGCCGGTCAGGATCTCGGCCGCACGCGCCGACATCAGCTTGTCGTTCTCCTCCGAGAGACGGAGGACGAGGGACTCCAGCTCGGCGACCCGGTTGCGCAGACGAGCGTTGTCGACGGCGAGACGGGGGTCGCGGAGGTCGCTGTTCAGGTGACCGATCAGCGCCTTGGCCATGAAGTTGAGCCTTCCGGTTCGTGAGGTCGTGGCCCCGGCAGGGGCCGTCTCCAAGAGTCCCACCTCGGGGGCGCCTGGTCAAACGCGCGCGGACCGCCGTCGGGGCACCGGCTGGCAGCGCGGGCAGAAGTACGACGAGCGGTTCATGAACGCCACCCGGCGGATCGGCGTGCCGCACCGGTCGCAGGGCTCGTTCTCGCGCCCGTAGGCGTGCAGCGAGCGGTCGAAGTAGCCGGACTCGCCGTTGACGTTGACGTACAGCGCGTCGAAGGACGTGCCGCCCTGGGCGAGCGCCTCCCCCATCACCGTGCGGGCGTTGCCGAGCAGCGCGACGGCCTGCGCGCGGGTCAGCCGGTCACCGGGCCGCTCGCCGTGCAGGCCGGTGCGCCACAGCGCCTCGTCGGCGTAGATGTTGCCGACGCCGGAGACCAGCGTCTGGTCGAGCAGCAGCCGCTTCACCCCGGAGGTCCGCTTGCGCAGCCGGGCGACGAAGGCGTCGTCGTCGAACTCGGGGTCGAGCGGGTCGCGGGCGATGTGGACGATCTCCGGCGGCAGCTCGGCGCCGCCCTCGGACACCGAGAGCCCGCCGAACATCCGCTGGTCCACGAAGCGCAGGTCGCGGCGGCCGGGCTCGGTGCCGGCCAGCGCGAAGCGGACCCGCAGGTGCCGCTCGGCGGGTGTGTCGACGGGCTGGACGAGCAGCTGGCCGCTCATCCCGAGGTGGCCCAGGATCGCGTCGCCGTTGTCGAGCGGGAGCCAGAGGTACTTGCCGCGGCGACGGGCGCCCTCGATCCGGCGACCGGTCAGGGCGGCGGCGAAGCCGGAGGCGCCACCGGGGTGGCGTCGTACGGGACGGTCGTGGAGGACCTCGACCAGGGCGATCGTGGAGCCGGTGACGTGGCGCTCGAGGCCGGCGCGGACGACCTCGACCTCGGGGAGCTCGGGCACCCCGGGGTCAGCTGCCCGCGAGCGGGCGGCCGTGGTGGTCGAGGCCGAGGGCGCCGGCGATCTCGCCGTACGCCGTCTCGGCGGCGCCCTGCTCGGCCTCCTTCTTGGAGCGGCCGTGGCCGTTGCCGTAGAGCTTGTCGCCGACCCGCACCTGCGCGGTGAAGGTCTTCATGTGGTCCGGGCCGTCGTCCTCGATGACGTACTCCGGCACGCCCAGGGACTGGTCGGCCGCGAGCTCCTGCAGCGAGGTCTTCCAGTCCAGGCCCGCGCCCATCGCGGAGGCGGCCTCGATGAGCGGGTCGAAGAGCAGGTGGACGACCTGCGCGGAGACCTCGATGCCGCCGCTGAGGTGGACCGCCCCGATCACGGCTTCGACCGTGTCGGAGAGGATCGAGGCCTTCTCCCGGCCGCCGGTGGCCTCCTCGCCGCGCCCCAGCTTGATGTGGGTGCCGAGGCCGATCTCGCGGGCCACGACCGCGAGCGCACGGGCGTTGACGACGGCGGCGCGCAGCTTGGCGAGCCGGCCCTCGGAGAGGTCGGGGTGCTTCAGGTAGAGCGTCTCGGTGACGACGACGCCGAGGACCGAGTCACCCAGGAACTCCAGCCGTTCGTTGGTCGGAAGACCACCGTTCTCGTAGGCGTAGGAGCGGTGCGTCAGGGCGCGGTCGAGCAGCTCGGGGTCCAGCGTGGGATCCCCGAGCGCTCGCCGCAGCTCGTCGTAGACGGTGATGCCAGCGCCCTGTCAGCCGGGGTGGGTCCGGGTCAGAGGACCTGGCGGCGCTCGGCGCGCGCGCCGTACTGGCCGCAGGTGCCGCAGGCGCGGTGCGGGAGGTGCTTGGCGCCGCAGGCCGGGTTGGCGCAGGTCACCAGCGACGGGGCGACAGCCTTCCACTGCGAGCGACGGTGACGCGTGTTGCTGCGCGACATCTTCCGCTTCGGAACAGCCACTGTCTTCTCCTTGGTTCGGGTGCGCTCGGGGCGAGCGCCTCTTCAGTCCGTGGGGTCTTGCGTGAGCTCGGTCAGGGCGGCCCAGCGCGGGTCGATCGGCGCCTCGTGCGTGTGGTCCGGCTCGTCCGCCAGTCGTGCACCGCACTCGGTGCACAACCCGGGACAGTCGTCCTGGCACAAGGGCTGGAACGGCAGTGCGAGCACCACCGCGTCCCGCAGCAGGGGCTCCAGGTCGACCAGGTCGTCCTGCAGCATGCTGACCTCGTCGTCCTCCTCCGCTTCCGCGGAGTCCCGGATGTCGTCGTAGACGAACAGCTCCTGGAAGGTCACGGCGATGTCCTCGCTGATCTCCTCCAGGCACCGTGCGCACTCACCCTCCAGCACGGCCTTCGCCGTACCGGTGACGAGCACGCCTTCCATGACCGCCTCCAGGCGCAGGTCGAGCTCGACCGGCGCGCCCTCGGGGACGGAGAGGACTTCGATGCCCAGATCTGCTGGGGCCGGCACTGTCCGCGTCACCTCACGCTGGGACCCCGGGCGGCGGCCGAGCTCGCGAGTATCGAGCACGAGCGGCGCTCTCGGGTCCAGGCCGTTCAGATGATCACTTCCAGGTCCGGGCACAACACATCGGAGCAACTGTAGTGGGACGGGTGGGACGTGACCAAATCACTCATCGCTCCGCCAGGCGCGCGGTGAGCCTCGCCTGCACCGCGGGCGGGACCAGCGCGGAGACGTCGCCGCCGAGCGAGGCGACCTCCTTGACGAGGCTGGAGGAGACGTAGCCCAGGCTCGCCGTGGTCGGCACGAAGACCGTCTCCACGCCGGTGAGGTGGGCGTTCATCTGGGCCATCGGGAGCTCGTACTCGTAGTCGTTGCCGCCGCGCAGGCCCTTGACGATCGCCTGGGCGTCGATCTCGCGGCAGAAGTCCACGATCAGGCCGGTGAAGCCCATCACGGTGACGTTCGGCAGGTCGGCGGTCGCCTCGCGCAGCATGTCCAGGCGCTCCTCGGGGTCGAACAGGCGCGACTTGGAGATGTTCGTGCCGGTCGCGACCACGAGCTCGTCGAAGAGCGACGCCGCACGCCGGATGATGTCGACGTGGCCCAGGGTGGGCGGGTCGAAGGAGCCGGGACACACCGCTCGGGTCATGGGTCGAGGCTATCGGGCGCCTCGGCGAGCCACAGGTGGGTCTCGCCGTACTTCTTGAGGCGGCGCTTGCCCGGCAGCGGGTCCAGGCCCGCCGGCCAGGTGGGCTCCGGGCTGCGGCGCGAGCGCTCGACGACCACCAGCGCGCCGCCGGCCAGCCAGCCGTGCTCGACCAGGATCGCGAGGTCGGCGGCGAGGTCCTCCTCCGAGAGCGGGTACGGCGGGTCGCTGAACACCACGTCGAAGGGCGCCGTCGGCGGCCCGGCCAACGCGGTCGCCACCGAGCGGGCGAGCACCTCGGCGACGTCGCAGCCGACGCTGCGGGCGTTCGCACGGACCAGGTCGGCCGTGCGACGGTCGGACTCCACCAGGGTCACGGCGCCCGCACCGCGGGACCACGCCTCGAGCCCGATCGCCCCGGACCCGGCGTACAGGTCGAGGAAGCGGAGGTCGTGCAACGAGCCGGCCCACGCCTCCAGCGCGGAGAAGAGCGCCTCGCGGACCCGGTCGCTGGTGGGCCGGGTCCGGTCGCCGGCGGGTGTCTGCAGGCGCAGGCCGCCGGCCCGGCCGCCGATGATCCGGGTCACGACTTGTCCACGAAGTCGGCCTGGGTGGTGCGCTCCAGGTCCAGCACGGCGGCGGCGAGCCCGGGCGCCTGGGCGAGGTCCTCGTCCACGTCCAGCAGGCCCTCGGCCGCCCCGCGGGCGGCCACGATGGTGTCCTCGTCGCGCAGCACGCGGAGGTTCTCCAGGCTGGAGCGGCGCCCGGCCTGGGAGGCGCCGAGCACGTCGCCCTCGCGGCGCTGCTCCAGGTCGATCCGGCTGAGCAGGAAGCCGTCGGTGGTGGAGGCCACCGCGTCCAGCCGCTCACGCGCCGGGGTGAGCGCCGGGGCATGGCTGACGAGCAGGCAGAGCCCGGGCAGGCCGCCCCGGCCGACCCGGCCGCGCAGCTGGTGGAGCTGGGAGATGCCGAAGCGGTCGGCGTCGAGGATGACCATCGCGGTGGCGTTGTGGACGTCGACACCGACCTCGATCACGGTGGTGGAGACCAGCACGTCGATCTCGCCGGCGGCGAAGGCACGCATGGTGGCGTCCTTCTCGTCCGCGGGCAGGCGGCCGTGCAGGCGTTCGACGCGCAGCCCGGGCAGCTGCTCGCGAAGCACGGGCAGCAGCTCCTCGACGGCCGCGGCGGGCGGGCGGGGCGCCTCCTGCGGCGCGTCCTCGTCCGGGACGTCGACCACGTCGACCTGGCCCGCCTCGGGCTCGTCGCCGTCGATGCGGGGGCACACGACGTAGGCCTGGTGGCCCTGGGCGACCTCCTCGCGCACCCGCTCCCAGACCCGGCCGATCCAGGCGGGCTGCTCGGCGAGCGGGACGACGTTGCTCTGGATCGGCGCGCGGCCGGCGGGCAGCTCGGTGAGCGTGGAGGTCTCCAGGTCGCCGAAGACGGTCATCGCGACGGTGCGCGGGATCGGGGTCGCGGTCATCACGAGCAGGTGCGGCGGGCTGGCCGACTTGCCGGTGAGCGCGGCGCGCTGCTCCACGCCGAAGCGGTGCTGCTCGTCGACGACGACGAGGCCGAGGTCGGCGAAGAACACCTTGTCCTGCAGCAGCGCGTGGGTGCCGATCACGATGCCGGCCTCGCCGCTGGCGATCCGCGAGAGCGGCTCGGTGCGCTGGGTCTTGGTCATCGAGCCGGTGAGCAGCTCGACCCGGGTGCCGACGCCGGAGCCGAAGATGGTGCCGCCCTCGGCCAGCTCGCCGAGCATCGCCACGATCGAGCGGTAGTGCTGCTGGGCCAGCACCTCGGTCGGCGCGAGCAGCGCGGCCTGGCCACCGGAGTCGACGACGCGCAGCATCGCCCGCAGCGCGACGAGGGTCTTCCCGGAGCCGACCTCGCCCTGGAGCAGCCGGTTCATCGGGTGCGGCTGCGCGAGGTCGTGGTCGACCTCCTTGCCGACCGCGGCCTGGCCGGCGGTGAGCTCGAAGGGCAGCCGCTCGTCGAAGGCCGCGACCAGGGCGCCGTCACCGCCGTCGCGCGCGGTGGCACCGGTCGCCCGGACGACCCGCCGGCGACGGCCGAGCACGAGCTGGGTGACCAGCGCCTCCTCGAAGCGGAAGCGGCGGTGCGCCTTGTGGACCTGCTCCTGGTCCTCGGGCCGGTGCACGAACTCGTAGGCGTCCTCGATCCCCACCACGTCGTACGACGTGCGGACCTCCTCGGGCAGCACCTCCTCGATGCCCTCGACCACCGAGCGCGCGAACTTCACCGCGCGGGCGACGTCCCACGACTCCACGCCCTTGGTGAGCGGGTAGATCGGGTAGAGGTTGCCGATCTCGACGACGTCCTCGGCCAGCTCCTCGCCCTCGGCGCCGTCGCCCATCCCGAAGATCGTCAGCTGCGGGTTGGCCAGCTGCCACTGGTCACGGAAGCGGTCGGCCTTGCCGAGGAAGACCCCGCGGTTGCCGACCGCGACCCGGCGCGCGTGCCAGCCGGCGGTGCCCTGGTTCTTGGCGAAGAAGGTCAGCTTGAGCGCGGGCCCGCCGGTGCGCAGCATCGCCTCGACCCGGTACGCCGGCCGGCCGGTGCGCCGGTCGCGGTAGCTGTGGGTGTTGCAGGCCGAGATCTCCCCCACCACGCACAGCATCTGGCCCGGCTTCAGGTCGTCGACCCGGGTGAGCGAGCCGGTCTCCAGGTAGCGGCGCGGGAAGTGGTGCAGCAGGTCGCCGACCGTGCGCAGGCCCAGGCCGTCCTCGAACTTCTTGCGCTTCGCCGGCGTGGTCGCGCCGAGGACCGCGGTCAGCGGGGAGTCGAGGGTGATCGCCACGGGTGTTCTCTCATTCGACGGACATCAGGAGCGGGTAGCGCTCCTGACCACCGTCGTACACCACGACGTCGACATGGGGGTGGAACTCCTCGACCCACGCCGTGGCGCGGGCAGCCAGGTCACCGGCCTCCACGCCGCTGACGAGGGTCACCAGCTCGCCGCCGGCCGCAAGCAGCCGGTCGAGCACGACGAGGGCGACCGCGCCCAGCTCGTCGCCGACGACGGCGAAGTCGCCCGCGATGACGCCCAGCGCGTCGCCCGGCTCGCAGGGCCCGGCCATCGTCATGGCCTGCTTGGCGGCGATCGTGACGGCGCCGTGGCGCACGTGGCGCGCGGTCGCGGTCATCTCGGTGACGTCCTGGTCGAAGGCCCGCCCCGGCTCGTGCACGGCCAGCGCCGCGAGGCCCTGCACCTGCGCGTGGGTCGGGATGACCGCCACCCGCAGCCCGCGTCCGCCGTGGTCGGCCTCGGCGGTGCTCGCCGCGGCCAGCGAGGCGCGCACCGTCGGCTCGTCGTTCGGCAGCACCACGACCTCGCGCGCACCGCACCCGGTGATGGCCTCCAGCAGCTCGCCGGTCGAGGGGCGCCGGCCCGGTCCCCCACGTACGACGACCGCCCCGGCCTCCTCGAAGAGGTCGGCCAGGCCCGCGCCCGCCGCCACCGCCACCACCCGGCGCCCGTCCAGGGTCGGCAGCACGGGCGTCTCCGCCTGTGCGGCCTGGCGGGCGATCTGCTCGGCGAAGTGGGTCACCCGGATCCGGTGCGGGCGCCCGTCCTCCAGCCCCGCCTCGATCGCGGCGCCGACGTCGTCGGTGTGCACGTGCACGTTCCACAGGCCCTCGCCGCCGACGACCACGACGGAGTCGCCGATCTCCCCGAGCCGCTCGCGCAGCGCGGGGGCGACGTCGTCGGGGGCGTCGAGGAGGTACATCACCTCGTAGGCCGGCCCGTCCTCGTCGAGGTCCTCGCCCGCTCCCCCGGGGGCCAGCACCGGCACCGGGATCACGTGGCGGCCCAGCGGCGCGGTGACCGGGATCGGCCGCCGGCCGGTCAGCACGGTCTCGGCCGCGTCGAGGATCACCGAGACGCCGCGCCCCCCGGCGTCGACGACGCCGGCCTGGGCCAGCACCTCGAGCTGCTCGGGGGTGTGGCCCAGCGCCTCACGAGCGGCCGCGGCCGCCTCGGCGAGCACGTCGCTGCTGCGGGCCCGTTCCTTGCCGGCCCGCTCGGCGGCGGCGTCGGCCGCCGCCCGGAGCACGGTGAGCATGGTGCCCTCGACCGGCTCCCCCACGGCGGCGTACGCCGCCAGGGAGGCCTGCCGCAGCGCGTCGGCGACCACCGCGGCGTTGGTCTCCTCGCGCGACGCGGTGGCGAAGCGTCGTACCGTCGCGCCGAGCATCTCGCTGAGGATCACGCCGGAGTTGCCGCGCGCGCCGAGCAGGGCGCCGCGCGCCAGCGCGGTGAGGATCGCGGCCCGGTCGGCACCGTCGGCCTGTGCGGCACGGATCGCGTCGCGGGCGGCGACGACGGTGAGGTACATGTTCGTGCCGGTGTCGCCGTCGGGCACGGGGTAGACGTTGAGCGCGTCGATCTCCTCGCGCGCCTCGGCGAGCGCGTCGACGGCGATGTCGACGAAGCGGGCCACCGTGTCGAGCGCGATGCCGCCCGCGGCGCCGTCAGCCGTCGTCCCCTCGTCCATCGGGGTCACCCTAGTGGGCCGTCCTCGATTTCAGCCGCACGCCGTTCCTCGGCTATTCTCTTCCGGTTGCCCGAAGCGCCGTCCGCGCGCGGGCCGACCGACTTCAGTCTGACCGCAATCTCAGGAGTTACCCATGGCCGCCGTGTGCGACATCTGCGACAAGAAGCCGATCTTCGGCAACAACCGGCCGTGGTCGCGCAAGATCACCAAGCGCCGCTTCGACCCCAACATCCAGCGCGTGCGCGCCGTCGTCAACGGCACGCCGAAGCGCCTCAACGTCTGCACCGGCTGCATCAAGGCCGGCAAGGTCACCCGCTGACCTGACGTCTTCTCCACCGACCCGCCGCGTCCGCGCGGCGGGTCGGTGCGTTTTCAGCCCTTCGCGGGGTCGTGGCCCCAGTTCATGAGCGAGTAGCGCCAGGCGGTGTCGGTCACGTCGCCCCGGGGACGCTGGGCGAGGTGGCGGTGCACGTAGCCGACCACCTTGCGCATGTGCGCGGCGTCGTCGGCGTCCAGGTCGGCCTTCTTGGTGCGCAGGATCGTCACGATCCGGCGTCCCGAGCGGTGGCCCGTGGACTCCCCGCCGGACTCGTCGCCCACCGAGCGCGACTCCTCGGTCTCCAGGAAGTCCTCGATCTCGCCGGGAGCCATGTTGACCGCCTCGCGCCAGTCCTCCCAGACCTCGTCGACCTCCTCGGCCACCATCAGGACAGCCTCCGCAGCGCCGAGGGCCTGTGCACGGCCTCGCCACCGGACTTCTCGCTGCGGACCAGGTACTGCGGCTCCTCCTCGCTCGCGCGCACGTCGCGGCCCGCGAGGTGGGTGTCCTCGGTGATCTTGCGCAGCACCTCACCGTGCGCGGTGCTGCCGTGGCTGTGCCAGCTCACCCGGTCGCCCTTGCGGAAGTCGCTCACGACAGACCCTCCGGCCGCTGGAGCAGGAGCACCAGGCCGCACCCGGCCTCGGCGCGGATGTCGCTCATCCGCAACGAGTCCGGCAGCTCACCGCGCAGGCTCCGGGCCTGGTCGAGCGAGCCGAGCTGGAGCAGGGCCGCACCGCGCGGGTCCAGGTGCCGGTCGATCGTGGCCACGCACTCGCGGGCCAGGGCCAGGCCGTCGGCGCCGCCGTCGATCGCGCGGACCGGGTCGGCCGGGAAGCAGCCCACCTGGTCGCTGAGCACCCACGGCGGGTCCGCCACGACCACCGGGAACAGCTCGCCGGCGGCCAGCTCGCCCATGGCCACGTTGCGGACGTCGACCAGGCCGGCCCGGCCCGCAGCGCGGGCGTTCGCCTCGGCGTACCCGCAGGCGATCGGGTCCACGTCCACGCAGACCAGGGCGCGGTCGGTGTCGTGCACCGCCAGCAGCCCGATGTGGCCGGCGCCGCTGCACAGCTCGAGCACGGGCCCCGGCGGGGCGGTCTCGAGCAGCTCGCGCGCCCACTCCGACTGCAGCACGGTCCAGGGGCGTGGGGTGAGCACGCGGTCGTCGTAGGCGATGGAGAGGGGGCCGAAGGTCATGGACCGCGGGGCGAGGTCCAAGGAGGTGTGGTCCATGGCTCGGCGATACCCACCGTGGGGCCGCCGATGCGGGTCAGAAGTGCGACCACCCGGTCGGGCCGTCGTACGACGCCCCGTCGACGGTGACCGCCTCCCCGCCGCGCTCCCCCACGGTCCCGATCCGGGTCCAGCCCTCGGGCAGTGCGGTGCCCGACGGGAAGGTCGCCAGCAGGGCGTGGTCCTCGCCGCCGCTCAGGATGAACTCCAGCGGGTCGGCGCCGGTCGCCTGGCTCACGGCGAGCAGCGGCTCGGGCACCTCGAAGGCGTCGGTGGCGACGTCGATGCTCACCCCGGAGTCGTCCGCGAGGTGCCGGGCCTCGGCCAGCAGGCCGTCGGAGATGTCGATCATCGCCGTGGCGCCGGCCTCGGCGGCGACCTGCCCGGCGTCGTACGGCGGGGCGGGGCGGCGGTAGGCCTCGACCAGCACACGCGGGGACCGGAAGCCCCGGCCCAGCACGGCGAGCCCGCCCGCGGACCAGCCCTGGCGCCCGCACAGCGCGAGCACGTCCCCCGGGGCGGCCCCGGAGCGGAGGACCGGGGACACCGTGCAGGCGCCGATCGCGGTGACCGCGACGACCACCTGGTCGGCGCGGCTGACGTCGCCGCCGACGAGCCCGGCGCCGACCTTGGCGCACTCCTCGGCGAAGCCCCGGGTGAAGTCCAGCGCCCACTGCGCCGGCAGGTCCGCGGGCGCGGCCAGGCCCACCGTGAGCCACTGGGCACGCCCGCCCATGGCGTTGATGTCGGAGAGGTTCTGCGCGGCCGCCCGGGCGCCCACGTCGACCGCCTCGGCCCAGTCCCGGCGGAAGTGCCGGCCCTCGACGAGCAGGTCGGTGGAGACCACGACGTGGCCCTTGCGCACCCGCATCACCGCGGCGTCGTCCCCGGGACCGACGAGCACCTCCTCGCCCGGCGCGGTGCGCGCCACGAGCTCGCTGATCTGCCCGATCAGGCCGAACTCCCCCACGTCGGCGAGGGTCGCGTCACGGTCGGTCCCGGAAGTCATGGGGTCCATCCCACCAGACCGGCACCGGGACCGCTTCCGCCGGTTATCGGCTGCGCGCGGATCGCGGTAGGTTGAGGCCGTTCCACGACCGACCATCTCACCGAAGGGGGCGTGACCCATGACGGTTCAGGCCTACATCCTCATCCAGACCGACGTCGGCAAGGCCGCGGAGGTCGCTCGCGAGGTCGGCAACATCAAGGGCGTCACGCTGGCCGAGGACGTCACCGGCCCCTACGACGTGATCGTGCGTGCCGAGGCCCGCAACGTCGACGAGCTCGGCAAGCTGGTCGTCTCGAAGGTGCAGAACCTCGAGGGCATCACCCGCACCCTGACCTGCCCGGTCGTCCACATCTGAGCATGCGCTCCGCGGCAGCCGTCCTGCTGCTGCCCCTGCCCCTCCTGCTCGCCGCCTGCGGCGGGCCGGTCGAGGTCGACGTCCCGGACCTGTCCGGAGCCGATCGCGCCGCCTGCGAGGCCTTCGCCGACGACCTCCCCGACACGCTGGCGGAGCAGCAGCGGGTGGAGGTCGAGCCGTCCGACGCCCCCGCGGCGGCGTACGGCGACCCGGCGATCGTGGTGCGCTGCGGCGTCCCGAAGCCCGACGGGTTCTCCCTGGCCGCCTCCTGCGAGACGGCCAACGGGGTCGGCTTCTTCATCCCCGACGAGCAGACCCGTGACCAGGACGCCGACCTGACGATCACCGCGGCGGGCTACCGGCCGCGCGTCGAGGTGGTCGTGCCCGCGCGGTACCGGCCCAGCGGTGGCGCGGCGGCGATGTCCGTGCTGGCGCCCTTGGTGCAGAAGCACCTGACCCTGGTCGAGGCCTGCGACTAGCGCCTCAGCCCGGGGCTGTCAGCGCAGGCCGGTGTCGCGCTTGAGCGCCAGCGTCAGCAGCCGGTCGACCAGCGCGGGGTAGGGCACCCCCGTCGCCGCCCACATCTGCGGGAACATCGACAGCGGGGTGAAGCCCGGCATCGTGTTCAGCTCGTTGATGACCAGCGAGCCGTCGGGCATGAGGAAGAAGTCCACCCGGGCGAGGCCCTCGCAGCCCGCGGCCCGGAAGGCCGCCGCGGCCAGGTCCTGCATCCGCCGGGTGGTGTCGTCGTCCAGGTGGGCCGGTACGTCGAGCTGGGTCGCCTCCTCGGGAAGGTACTTCGCCTCGAAGTCGTAGAACTCGTGCTCGCCGGTGATCTTGATCTCGGCCGGCACGCTCACGTCCAGGCCGCCGTCGAGCGACTCCAGCACGCCGCACTCGATCTCGCGCGCGCCCTCGGCGGAGACCTCGATCAGCACCTTCGGGTCGTGCGCCAGCGCGCCCTCGATCGCGGCGGCGAGCTCGTCGCGGCCGTGCGCCTTGGCGATGCCGATGCTGGACCCGCCGCGGGCCGGCTTCACGAAGAGCGGGTAGCCCAGGGCCTCGCAGCGCTCGTGCACCGCGACCGGGGTCTCGGCCCACTCGTGCGCGGTGGTCGTCGTGCCGGGCATGACGGGCAGGCCGGCCGCCTGCAGCGCGATCTTCATGAACACCTTGTCCATGCACAGCGCGGAGGCCAGCACGCCGGAGCCGACGTAGCGCACGTCGGTCATCTCGAAGAGGCCCTGGATGGTGCCGTCCTCGCCCCAGGGACCGTGCAGGAGCGGGAAGACCACGTCGACGTCGCCGAGCGCGCGCGGTGGGGCGCCGGCCTCGCTGACCACCAGGCCGGTGCCCTCGGCGGTCTGCGCCAGCGCGACCGCCGCCCGCTCGCCGTCGACCGACGGGAGCTGGCCGGGGCCGGTGATCCGGTGCCGCTGCGGGTCGTCGGCCTCCAGCACCCAGCGGCCGTCCGTCGCGATCCCGATCGGTACGACGTCGTAGGTGTCGCGGTCGAGGGCCTGCAGCACGCTGCCCGCGGTCACGCACGAGATGGCGTGCTCACTGGAGCGGCCGCCGAAGACGACGGCGACGCGGACACGGCGGCCGGTGGGAGCGTTCATCGCCGATGACCCTACCTTTGGGGCATGTCCCCCTCCACGCTGCGCCCCGCAACCGTCGCCGTGACCGCCGGGCGTCCCCCGCACGAGCCGGACCAGCCGTTGAACGTGCCGATCACGATGACCTCGACGTACGTCGCGACGGGCGAGCTGGAGTACGGCCGCTTCGGCAACCCGACGTGGACCGCCTTCGAGGACGCCCTCGGCGCGCTGGAGGGTGGCCGGGCGCTGGCCTTCGCCTCCGGGATGGCCGCGGTCACCACGCTGCTCGACCTGGTCGGCCAGGGCAGCAGCGTGATCGCGCCGCGGCACGCCTACAACGGCACCGTCTCCGCGCTCGCCGACGCCGAGGCGCGCGGCCGGCTGCGGGCCAACCTGGTGGACATCACCGACACCGACGCCGTCGTCCGGGCGATGCACGACGACGAGGACTGCGCCTTCCTGTGGCTGGAGTCGCCGACGAACCCGGCCCTGGAGGTCGCCGACATCGAGACGCTGAGCGCCGCGGCCCGCGAGCTCGGCATCCAGGTCGTGGTCGACAACACCTTCGCCACTCCCCTGCTCCAGCAGCCGCTCAGCCTCGGGGCGGACATCGTGCTGCACTCGGCGACGAAGTACATCGCCGGCCACAGCGACGTGCTGATGGGCGCCCTGGTGCTGACGAACGACGAGGCCTACGACGCCCTCAAGGCCCGCCGCGCCCTCGCCGGCTCCACCCCCGGCCCGTTCGAGACCTGGCTCGCGCTGCGCGGCCTGCGCACCCTGCACGTGCGGCTGGAGCGCGCGTCCGCGAACGCCGTCGAGCTGGCTCGTCGGCTCGCCGAGCACCCCGCGGTCGAGGAGGTCCGCTACCCCGGCTTCGGCGCGATCGTGGCGCCCGTGCTCGCGGGCGGCGCGGACGCCGGCGACTTCCTGGTGCGGGCGACCTCGCTGTGGGTGCACGCGACCTCGCTCGGCGGCGTGGAGTCCACCTTCGAGCGGCGGCGGCGCTGGAAGCTGGAGCCGCAGACCATCCCCGAGGGCCTGGTCCGGCTCTCCGTCGGCATCGAGGACGTCGAGGACCTGTGGGAGGACCTGCGCCAGGCGCTGGACCGGATCGACGCCTGAGCGCAGGCGGGCTCAGGCCAGCCCGTGCTCGTGGGCGAAGACGACGATCTGCACCCGGTCGCGCAGGCCGAGCTTGCGCAGGATCGCCCCGACGTGGGTCTTCACCGTCGACTCGCTGAGGAAGACCCGCACCGCGATCTCGGCGTTCGACAGGCCCGTGGCGACGGCGGCGAAGACCTCGCGCTCCTTCTCCGTCAACGACCGGTACGACGCGGGCGGCGCCACCGGCGCCCGGAACTGGGTGTCGAGCAGGGTCGAGAGGTCGGCCGGGGCGAGCACGGCGTTGCCAGCGTGCACGGTGCGGATCGCGTCGCGCAGCATCACCGGGGTGGTGCCCTTGAGCAGGAACCCGCTCGCGCCGTACCGGATGGCGGTCGCGGCCCGGTCGTCGAGGTTGAAGGTCGTCAGCACCACCACCCGCACCGGGGTGGAGCGGCGCGCGGCCCGCTCGGGCAGGAAGATCTGCCGCGTCGCCTCGACGCCGTCCATCTCCGGCATCCGGATGTCCATCAGCACCACGTCCGGGGCGAGCTCGTCGACCAGGCGCACCGCCTCGACACCGTCGCCGGCCGTGCCGACGACGCTCATCCCCTCCTGGGCGTCCACGATCACCCGCACGCCCTCGCGGAACAGCTCCTGGTCATCGACCAGCAGCACCCGGATCGGCTCGCTCATCGGGCCCTCACCGGCACCCAGGCCGTCGCGGTGAACGTCGGCGGGTCGGTACGACGGCGCACGTCCAGCCGCCCGCCGACCGCCTCCAGCCGGCGGCGCATGCCGTCGAGCCCCTGACCGCCGGTGCCTCCGGGCCCGGCGTCGACCAGCGTGTTGCGGACCTCGATGCGCAAGTCGCCCTCCCAGTGGCGCTCGACGGAGACGGGCTGGTCGCGCCGCCCGTGCTTGAGGGCGTTGGTGAGCATCTCCTGGAGCACCCGGAAGGCGACCGCCGCGAGCTCGGGCGGCATCGGCTGCGGCGTACCGATCTCGGTGGTGAGGACCTCGTGCCCGCTGGCCCGCACTCCCTCGACGAGGCTGTCGAGGTCGGTCGGCGCGGCCGGCGCGGCGGTGCCGGAGGTCGAGGCGAGCACCTGGCGCACGTCGTCGAGCGAGGAGCGCGCGGAGGTGGCGATGTTCTCCATGGTGACCTTGAGGCCCTGGGTGTCGGCGTCCTCCAGGTACTGCGCCGACTCGGCCTGGGCCAGGATGACCGCCAACGAGTGACCGACGACGTCGTGCACGTCGCGGGCCAGGCGGGCCTGGTCCTCGCGCAGCCGGGCGATCTCCTCGGCCTGGTCGCGCTCGGCCTCGGCGGCGACCTGCGAGCGACGGGAGTCCTGCGAGCGGGCGGCGAAGCGCAGCGCGAGCCCGGCCAGCCAGGGCGTGGCGAGCACCGCGACGCCCAGCACCCCGACGGCGAGCCGCCAGTCGTAGCCACCGCTGCGGTAGGCCTCCTCGACGAAGGAGCCGATGCCGACGGCCAGCAGCGCGTCGTAGAACGCGTACGGCGAGAGGAAGAGCACCGCCAGGGCGGCGCCGGCCGGGATCGAGAGCCCACTGAGCCAGACCGTGGCCACGCGGCCCCACCGCGCGCACCCGAAGGCGACCACGGCGAGCAGGCCCTCGGTGAGCAGCGGGTCGACGTCGTTGACGACCTGCACCCCGCCGGTGAGCCAGGCGACCGCCAGTGCCGCGGCCGGCATCCGGCGGGACAGCGCGACAGCGACCGCGACGCCGAGCACCACGAGGACGGGTGCGGGCGGCAGGTCGTCGTACGCCCGGCGGACCTCCGCCAGCCCGATCGCCAGGGTCAGCCCGCCGGCCAGCACGTCCGGCAGCCAGCGCCGTGCGTCCTTCACGCGGTGGTCCTCCTGCGGATGGGGGCGGGTGTCGGGGCCAGTCTCCCGCACCCGCTCACCGGTGGGCGCCGCGGACCAGCTCGTCGAGCAGGTCGGGGTACGCCAGGCCGGCCGCCGCGAACATCCGCGGCGCCTGCGAGTGCGCGGTCATGCCGGGCATCGTGTTGACCTCGTTCAGCACCGGGCCCTCGTCGTCGAGGAAGAAGTCGACCCGCGCGACACCGGCGCAGCCGAGTGCCTCGAAGACCCGCACGGCCGCATCCTCCAGCGCCTTGGCCTCCTGCTCGTGCAGCTCGGCCGGCACCCGAAAGTCCGCGGAGCCGCCGTACTTGGTGTCGTAGTCGAACAGCCCGTCCGCCACGATCTCCAGCGCCGGCGGGACCAGCAGGCTGCCGTCGGCGCGGCGGAGCACCGCCACGTCGACCTCGCGGGCGTGCACGACGTCCTCCGCCAGCACGCGGTCGTCGAGGGCGAAGGCCGCCTCCAGCGCCGCCTCCCACGCCTGCGGCAGGTCGACCCGGCTCACCCCCTGGCTCGACCCCGCGGCCACCGGCTTGACCACCACCGGCCCGGTCCAGCGCCGGTGCGGCGCGGTGGCCCGGGTGAGCAGGACGCCCGGTGCGGTGCGGATCCCGACCGCCCCGGCGACCAGCTTGGTGGCCCACTTGTCCATCGCCAGCGCACCGGGACGGATCCCCGAGCCGACGTACGGCAGGCCGGCGAGCTCGCACAGCGCCGCCAGGGCGCCGTCCTCGCCGCGCGGGCCGTGCACCACCGGGAACACCACGTCGCAGCCGCGCAGCACCTGGGCCGCGCCGCTGAGACCGATCGGGCGCAGGCCGCGGTCGCGCCAGGTGCCGTCCCGGCCGATGGTCAGCGCGACGACGTCGTAGGCCGCCGGGTCGAGCCCCGCCGCGACGGAGGCCGCGGAGGCGACGGACACGTCGTGCTCGCAGTTCTGTCCGCCCCCGATGACGGCGACCCTGGTCCTCACGCCAGGCTCCTCAGGTGGCGCGGGGCGCGGGCCCGGCGCGGGACGCGGGCACCGATCCCGGTGACCACCTCGTGCGCGATGGTGCCGGCCCAGGTCGCCCACTCGGCGACGGTCGGCTCGCCGGCGGCGCCCGGCCCGAAGAGGGTCACGCACTCGCCGGCGTCCGCGCCTTCCTCGCCGAGGTCGACGACCAGCTGGTCCATCGAGATCCGCCCGACGACGGGCCGGCGGGCCCCCCGGACCAGCACCTCCGCGCCGCTCGAGGCGATGCGGGGCAGGCCGTCGGCGTAGCCCAGCGGGACCAGGCCGAGGTACGTCGCCCGGTCGGTCCGGTGCGCGTGGCCGTAGCCGACGGCGGTCCCGGGTCGGGCGCGTCGCACCTGCACCAGGGGGGCGGTCAAGGTCATCGCCCCCTCCAGCGCCGTGGTGCCGGACGGGTCGATCCCCACCAGGCCGGCACCCACGCGGCTCATGGTGTGGTGGCTGCGGGGGTCGGTGAGCGTGGCGGCGGTGGCGGCCAGGTGGCGGTCTCGTGGCCGCAGGCCGGTGGCGTGCGCGGCGTCGAGCGCCCAGGCGAACCGGGTCCGGCCCACCGCGTTGCAGCCGTCGGCCGGGTCGTCGGCACAGCCGAGGTGGCCCATCACCCCGACGACCTCGACCTCGCCGCGCGTCTCGGCCCGGCGGGCCGCCCGGCACAGCGCCGGCCAGTCCGCCGGGTCGGCACCGTCGCGGGCCATGCCCGCGTCGAGGTGGAGGTGGACCCGCTGCCGGCCGGGTGCGGCCGCGACCGCGGCCAGGTGGGCGAGGCTCGGCACGGCGACCTCGACGTCGTGCTCCGCCGCGGTCGCGAAGTCCGCGTCGACCGGGTTGAGCCAGCTCAGGACCGGTACGACGAGCCCGGCGTCGCGCAGCGCCACGGCCTCCGCGAGCGTGGTGACCCCCAGCCGGGTCGCGCCGTGCGCGAGGGCGGTGCGCGCGACGTCGGCCGCGCCGTGGCCGAAGCCGTCGGCCTTGACGACCGCCATCAGCTCCCCGGACGTGGCCTCGGCGAGCGTGCGGGTGTTGCGAGCGACCGCGGCCAGGTCGATCGTCAGCCGGGGAGCGCTCGCCCCCGTGGCGCTGGTCCGCACCGCGAGGCCGTTCACGCCGCCACCGCCGCGACCAGCGGGCCGTACAGGGCGTGCGGGGCGCCGGTCGTGAGCGCCCAGTAGCGGTCGCCGTGGCTCCAGTGCCACCACTCGGTCGGGTAGTTCACCAGCCCCTGCGCCCGCAGCGCCCGGGCGAGCACCGTGCGGTGCGCCCGCGCGTCCGCGCCGATCCCCGCCGCGGCGAACCAGCACCGGCCGTCGCTCTGCTCGGGCGTCGCGTCGATCGGCGTCCCCAGGTCGAGCTCGTCCCCGCACACGTCCACCAGGGTCAGGTCGACCGCCGCACCCGCCACGTGCGGCGCCACGTCGAGCGGTGCCACGAACCGGCTGGTCAGCCGCTCGAGCTCCGCGTGCCCGATGCCGGGGTGCAGCGTGGCGACCTCGGCGGCGTACGACGCGATGATGGCCCGCTGCTGCTCGGCGGGCCGGAAACCCTCGACCACCCGCAGCCGGATCCCCCGCGGGAGCAGGCGGTCCGCGGCGACCAGCCGGTCGGCCAGCCCCGCCCGGACCAGCGCACCTGACGGCGAGATCGCGTGCGGGAGGCGCACCAGCGGCTCGCCGCACTCGGCGACGGGGACCGCGCGGACAGCCGGGTCGGACAGCAGGATCGTCATGCCCGCCACGCTAGGAAGCCGACGACCTCCCCCGCGTCCGCCTCAGGTGCCGACCACCGGTCCCGAGGTACCGCGCTCGCGAGTCGGTCGGCCCGTCACCAGTCGGCAGCGCGGAGCACGGCCGGCCCGGAGCCGGAGGGAGCGAGGAACGAGCGACCGCAGGCGCAGGGAGGGCGTGCTCCGCGCGCCGGCCGTCGTGTCGCCAGGCGGAGGCAGGACCTACGCGAGCCAACCGCGGCGCGGCAGCGCGGCGCGAGGCACGCGCCCGTCACTAGTCGGCAGCGCGGAGCACGGCCGGCCCGGAGCCGGAGGGAGCGAGGAACGAGCGACCGCAGGCGCAGGGAGGGGGTGCTCCGCGCGCCGACCGTCGTGCCGCCAGGCGGAGGCAGGACCTACGCAAGCCAACCGCGGCGCGGCAGCGCGGCGCGAGGCACGAGCGACGCGCTCGCGCCATTCAGGACAGCTCGGCCTTCGTGTCACGGTTGATGAACGCCTCCATCAGCTGCGAGGTGGTCAGCCGGCCCTGCACGACCTCGTCGACGGCGTCCACGATCGGCGCCTCGACCCCGGTCTCCTTGGCGAGCACCCGCAGCGACGAGCACGACTTGGCGCCCTCGGCGACCTGGCGGGTGGAGGCGTAGATCTCCTCGACGCTCTGTCCCTGGCCGAGCCTCTCCCCGAACGTGCGGTTGCGCGAGAGCGGCGAGGAGCAGGTGGCGACCAGGTCGCCCAGGCCGGCGAGGCCCATCAGGGTGAGCGGGTTGGCGCCCTGGTGCATGGCCAGCCGCGCGGTCTCGGCCAGGCCGCGGGTGATCAGCGAGGCCGTGGTGTTGTCCCCGAAGCCCAGCCCGACGGCCATCCCGACGCAGAGCGCGACGACGTTCTTGTAGGCGCCGCCGAACTCGCAGCCGAGCACGTCGACGCTCGTGTAGGGCCGGAACGCCGGCGAGTGGACGCGCTGCTGCAGCCGGGTCGCGACGTCCTCGTCGGCGCAGGCGACGACGGAGGCGGCGGGCTCGCGGCGCGCGATCTCGCGGGCCAGGTTGGGACCGCTGACGACGGCGATCCGGTGCGGGGCGATGTCGCCGACCTCGGCGATCACCTCCGACATCCGCTTGAGCGAGCCGAGCTCGACGCCCTTCATGAGGGAGACGAGGGTGGCGTCGCTCTCGACGTACGGCAGGAAGGCGGGCAGGTTGTCGCGCAGCGACTGCGACGGCACCGCCAGGACCACGACGTCGGCGCCGGCAAGCGCCTGCTCGGGGTCGTGGGTGGAGGTGATCCGGTGCGGCAGCTCGATGCCGGAGAGGTAGTCGACGTTCTCGTGGCGCTCGTTGATCGAGGCGGCGACCTCCTCGCGCCGGGCCCAGATCGACACGTCGTTGCCCGCGTCGGCGAGCACGATGGAGAACGCCGTTCCCCAGGAGCCGGCGCCCAGCACCGCGACCTTGTTGCCCATCAGCTCGCCTTCTTCTTCTTGAACCGGTCGCCGTGCACGGCCATGTCGTAGCGCTCGGCCGGCGCCTTCTCCCCGCGCACCAGCTCCAGCTGGTGCGTGATGGCGGTCATGATCCGTTCGGTCGCCTCGTTGACGAGCGCGGTGGTGCGTGGCTGCGCGCGCAGGTCGTCGAGCGGGACGGGCGTGCCGACCCGCATGGTGATCTGGTTGCGCGGCACCAGGTGCGGCTTCTTCGTGTACGGCGCCAGCAGCTCCTGCGCGCCCCACTGGCCGACCGGGATGACCGGGCAGCCCGTCTCCAGGGCGATCCGGGCGGCTCCGGACTTGCCCTTCATCGGCCACAGCTCGGGATCGCGGGTGATCGTGGCCTCCGGGTAGATGACCACCACGCGGCCGGCGCGGATCGCGTCCACGGCGGCGGAGTAGGCACCCACGGCGTCCTTGGTCTCCCGCTTCACCGGGATCTGGCCGGCGCCGCGCAGGAAGTAGCCCAGTGCCTTGTTGTCGAAGAGCCCGGACTTCGCGAGATAGCTCGGCTTGTGCCCGTGGTCGTAGACCAGGTGCGCGGCCGTGAGCGGGTCGACGTGCGAGATGTGGTTGAGCGCGATGATGAACCCGCCCTCGACCGGGATGTTCTCCCCGCCGATCCACTCCCGCTTCGTGGTGGCCAGGAGCAGCGGCTTGATGATGGGCACCGCGATGTTCCAGGCCCAGCCCCGCTTCTCCTGCAGCTTGCGCACCGTCACGAGGATGCAGGCTACCCGTCGGTGACGGCGACCACTCCGCTGACGCGCCTCCGGGGGCTGCGAGGATGGCGCGGTGGTGGTCCCCGGTTCCTTCGCCGTGCTGCTGCCGGTGAAGTCACCCGGCACGGGCAAGTCGCGGCTCTCCGCGCTGCCGGACGACGACCGCCGCCGGCTCGCCGCCGCCTTCGCCGCCGACACGGTCGCCGCCTGCACGAGCACACCCGCCGTCGGGCTGGTCGTCGTGGTGAGCGACGACGCCGAGTTCGCGGCCTCGCTGCCGGGCGTCCTGACGTGCGAGGACCCCGGGACCGGCCTGAACGCCGCCCTGCGCCACGCTGCCGAGGTCGCGCGTGGGCTCCGTCCTGCCCTGCGGCCGGTGGCCCTGCTCGCCGACCTGCCCGCCCTGCGGGCCGAGGACCTGGCCACCGCGCTGGCGACGCTGGGCCCCGGGCCGGCGTACGTCGCCGACGCCGAGGGCACCGGCACCACGCTCTACACCGCGTCGTACGACGCCTTCGATCCCCGCTTCGGCGCGGGCTCCGCCGCCGCGCACCGCACCGCGGGCGCGGCCCCGGTGGCCGGTGCGCTGGCGAGCCTGCGCCGTGACGTCGACGGCCTCGGCGACCTCGCCGGCGCGGTCGCGCTCGGAGTCGGCCGCAAGACCGAGGCGGCGCTGGCCGTCACGGCCCTGCCCTAGCCGGAGACGCCGATCGGGCCGCCCTCCCGGAGGAGGACGGCCCGATCGACGGTGCGCAGGAAGGCGTCAGGCCTTCTTGGCGGGCGCCTTCTTCGCGGGCGCCTTCTTGGCCGGAGCCTTCTTGGCGGGCGCCTTCTTGGCAGCCGGCGCCTTCTTGGCCGGAGCGGCCTTCTTGGCGGCGGGGGCCTTCTTGGCGGGCGCCTTCTTGGCCGGAGCGGCCTTCTTGGCGGCGGGGGCCTTCTTGGCGGGCGCCTTCTTGGCCGGGGCCTTCTTCGCCGGAGCGGCCTTCTTCGCCGGGGCCGCCTTCTTCGCGGTGGTGGCGGCCTTCTTGGCGGCCGGAGCGGCAGCCTTCTTGGCGGTCGACGCGGCCTTCTTGGCCGGAGCAGCGGCAGCGGCGGCGGCCTTCTTCGCCGGCTTCGGCAGCGGGGCGAGCTTCTTCGCACCGGAGACGACGTTCTTCAGGTCGGCGCCGGCGCTGAACTTCGGAACCGCCTTCTTCTTCGTCTTCACGCGCTCACCGGTCTGCGGGTTGCGCACCCAACGCGCGTTGCGCACGGCCTTCTCGAACGAGCCGAAGCCGGTGATGGCGACCTTCTCGCCCTTCGCGACCTGGCGGGTGATGGTGTCCAGAACGGCGTCGAGCGCGTGGGCCGCGTCCTTGCGGCTGCCCTCGAACCGGTCGGACAGCGCGTCGATCAACTGAGACTTGTTCACTACATGTCCTTTCGAAACGCACCGTCTGGTCGTCTCTTGGGCTGTGCGGCCGAGCCCTCGCCCAGCCGTCCTTTCAGCGAACGCTAGGCACTAGTGGGCACGCTCACAATCACCACGCCGTGCTTTCCATCATTTTTTTCGCGGAATTGGCGCTATTTGGGCCAATTCCGGTCATTCGACGACCGCGCCGGGCCACATCCGCTTCACCGCGAAGCGCTGTCCGATGGAGAAGTCGAACTGCACCAACCGCATGTCGGCCAGTAGTCGCGCGCCCTCCGGGTCGAGTGCCGACTCCTTCACGGGATCGCCCGCGGCATCGAGCAGACGGCCCTGCTGCAGGGCGCTGACGTGCCGCCGCACCATGTCGAGCATCGCGAGGTACGGCGGCATCGGCGCGTCCGCGACGTCGTAGAGCAGCGGCAGGAAGAAGGCCGGGCTGGTGATCGGCACCGGGCGTGCGACGTTCTGGCCGGGCTGGTTGCTCCAGATGAGGAACGGCGTGCGGTGCAGGGCCATGTCGTCGTTGGCGTGCTTCACCGACGAGCCGTAGATGCCGGGCAGGTGGTCGCCGTAGAACAGCACGATCGTCTTCTCGGGGCTCTTCTGCAGTGCGCCGAGGAATTCGTCGAGTGCCTCGTCGGTGTGCTCGAGCCCCCGTGCGTACTGGCCGATCCGCTTTGCCTCGTCACCGTCGGCACCCTTCACGTGCAGCGGGTCGCGGTAATTCCCGTCGACGGGGATGTGGTTCTGCATCGTCACGAGGTTCACCATGAGCGGCTTGTCGTGCTCACCGATCTGCGCGAGCACCTCGTCGAAGGCCGAATGGTCCGAGATGTAGGGGTTGTCGTCGATCGTGCCGGACTCGCGGATCGTCGTGTCGTGCACGAAGTCCTCGAAGCCGAAGCGCTGGTAGACCTGCTCCCGCTTGTACATCCCCACCTTGTAGGGGTGCACCGCGACCACGTCGTGACCCTGCCCGCGGAACCAGCCGACGGCCGACGGGTAGTCGCGCTGGGCCGGCACGAGCATCTGGTACGGCGAGAGCATCTGCGGGCGGAACAGCCCCAGGGACTGGCCGGTCAGCGTCTCGAACTCCATGTTGGCGGTGCCGCCGCCGTACATCTGCGCGAGCATGTGGCCCGACGTGGTGCCCGCCATCCGCGCGCGGGTGCGTGGGATCGGGTCGTGGTCGAGCGAGAAGCCCTTCAGGTCCGTGGGGTCGGTGAAGGACTCGCTGAGCACGAGCACGACGTTGGTGTCGTCGAGGCTGCCCGTGCGCCCGGCGTTGATGCGGGCGGCCGCCCGCTCGTAGCGATCGGCGATCGCGGACATCTCGTCCGCGTCGTACCCCTGGGGCTTGGCCATCGCGTCGACCGGCATGTTGAAGAGGAAGCCGCCGACGAAGCCGTTGGAGCGGTAGTTGGTCTTCTGGTTCCAGTAGCGCCAGTCGTTGCCGCGCAGCTCGTAGAGCCCGCGCCACATGTTGCCGGGCTGGTTGAAGTGCGCGGCCTGCACGAGCAGGACCCCTGTCAGCACGCCGACCCCGAGCCGCAGCCCGAGCAGGAGCAGCACGTGGTCACGGCTCAGCGTGCGCAGCCGCGGGCGCGGGTAGCGGCGCTCGATGCGGCCGACCAGGCGCAGCACGCCGACCAGCACGGCCACGACCAGCAGCACCGCGGCGACGAGCGTCACCGGCGAGACCATCGAGCTGAGGAACTCCGGCTCGCGCAGGAAGTCGGTGTCACTGGGGTAGACCGGCTCCTCGCGGTACTGCATCTTCACCAGGTTGGCGATCGCGACGACGACCGTGGTGACCGCCACCAGCGCGAGCGACCAAGCCATCCGGCCCAGCACCGCCCAGAGGAAGCCGATCACCGTCCACAGCACGAGGGTGTCGAGGAAGAAGGCACCGCTGTCGAAGAACAGGTCCTTGGCCCAGCGCGGCGAGAACAGCCCGAGCGTGCCCGCCTCCAGCACGAGTGCGGCGATCGCGGCTGCGAGCAGGCTGCCCAGCAGCCCACGGCGCAGCACGGCCGCGAGAGGTGGGGACGCCGGTGCGGGAGCGTCGAGCGGCTCCTCCGTCGTCCCGTCGTCAGGGAGAACGAAAGAGGACACGAGGTGAACTGTACGTGTCCACCTCGCGCCCTCTCGTCAGGGTTTCCCCTGGTTTCACGCGCCTTGCGTGACCGGCTTCCAGCCCGGTCGCTGCGCCTCGTACGACGCGATGTCGGCCTCGTGGCCCAGCGTGATGCCGATGTCGTCGAGTCCCTCCAGCAGCCGCCAGCGGGTGTAGTCGTCGATGTCGAAGGAGTCCTCGATCGCGTCCGGGCCCTCGCCCGCGCGCACCGTCTTGGCCTCCAGGTCCACCGTCACGGTGGCACCGGGGTTCTCCTCGAGGTAGTCCCAGAGCTTCTGGACGACCTTCTCGTCGACCTGACCGGCGACCAGTCCGGCCTTGCCGGAGTTGCCGCGGAAGATGTCGGCGAAGCGGGCCGAGAGGACCGCCTTGAAGCCGTAGTTCTGCAGTGCCCACACCGCGTGCTCACGCGACGATCCGGTGCCGAAGTCCGGTCCGGCGATGAGGACCGAGCCGGCGGCGTACGGCTCCTTGTTGAGCACGAACTCCGGGTCGTTGCGCCAGGCGGCGAAGAGCCCGTCCTCGAAGCCGGTGCGGGTGACCCGCTTGAGGTAGACGGCCGGGATGATCTGGTCGGTGTCGACGTTGCTGCGGCGCAGCGGGACGCCGACGCCGGTGTGGCTGGTGAACTTCTCCATGAGTGTCTCCGGTGATCGAGCTTGTCGAGATCAGACCGTCGCGGGGACGAGGTCGGCGGGCGAGGACAGGGTGCCGCGGATCGCGGTGGCGGCGGCGACGGGCACCGACACCAGGTGGGTGCGTCCACCCTTGCCCTGGCGGCCCTCGAAGTTGCGGTTGGACGTGGACGCGCTGCGCTCGCCCGGCGTGAGCTGGTCGGGGTTCATGCCCAGGCACATCGAGCACCCGGCGCCGCGCCACTCCGCACCGGCCTCGGTGAAGACCTGGTCGAGGCCCTCCTCCATCGCCTGCAGGCGCACCCGCACCGAGCCCGGTACGACGAGCAGGCGGGTGCCCTCGGCGACGTGGTGGCCCTTGATGATCTCGGCCGCGAGACGCAGGTCCTCGATCCGGCCGTTGGTGCAGGAGCCGACGAAGACGGTGTCGACCTTGATCTCGCGCATGGGCGTGCCGGCCTCGAGACCCATGTACTCCAGGGCCTTCTCGGTGGCGATCTTGTCGTTGGCGTCCTCGAAGTCCGCCGGGTCCGGGACGTTCGCGCCCAGTGGCACGCCCTGGCCGGGGTTGGTGCCCCAGGTGACGAAAGGCGTCATCGTGCTCGCGTCGAGGACGATCTCCTCGTCGAACTCGGCGTCCTCGTCGGTGACGAGCGTCTTCCAGTGCGCGACGGCGGCGTCCCAGTCGGCGCCCTTCGGGGCCTCGGGCTTGTCCTTGATGTAGGCGAAGGTGGTCTCGTCGGGCGCGATCATGCCGGCCTTGGCACCCCACTCGATCGACATGTTGCAGACCGTCATCCGGCCCTCCATGGAGAGCTCGCGGATGGCCTGGCCGCGGTACTCGACGATGTAGCCCTGGCCGCCACCGGTGCCGGTGTGCGCGATCAGGGTGAGCACCAGGTCCTTCGCGGTGACGCCCTCGGGGAGGCTGCCGTCGATGGTGACCGCCATCGTCTTGGGCTTGGCCTGGGGCAGGGTCTGGGTGGCGAGCACGTGCTCGACCTCGGAGGTGCCGATGCCGAAGGCGATCGAGCCGAAGGCGCCGTGGGTGCTGGTGTGCGAGTCACCGCACACGATCGTCATGCCGGGCTGGGTGAGACCGAGCTGCGGGCCGACGACGTGCACGATGCCCTGCTCCACGTCACCGAGCGGGTGCAGGCGCACACCGAACTCGGCGGCGTTCTTGCGCAGCGTGTCGACCTGGGTCTTGCTCACCGGGTCGGCGATCGGCTGGTCCCAGTCGACGGTCGGGACGTTGTGGTCCTCGGTCGCGAGGGTGAGGTCGGGGCGTCGTACCTGGCGTCCGGCGAGGCGCAGGCCGTCGAAGGCCTGCGGGCTGGTCACCTCGTGGATGAGGTGGAGGTCGATGTAGAGGAGGTCCGGCTCCCCCGGGGTCGACCGGACGACGTGCTCGTCCCACACCTTCTCCGCCAGGGTCCTGCCCATGACTCGTTCCTCTCGTTCGTGCCTGTTTGACCTGAGTCACTCACTCTACCCCTTGCATCCCATGATCTGAGACGGCAGTATTGCCATATGGACAACTCGAGCGGCGTCGGCGTACTCGACAAGGCGGCCCTGGTGCTCACCGCACTGGAGTCCGGCCCGGCCACCCTTGCCGGACTGGTGGCGGGCACGGGCCTGGCGCGGCCCACGGCCCACCGGCTGGCGGTCGCCCTGGAGCACCACCGGCTCGTGGCCCGCGACATGCAGGGCCGCTTCGTGCTCGGCCCGCGCCTCGCGGAGCTGTCCGCGGCCGCCGGTGAGGACCGCCTCCTCGCCACCGCCGGGCCGGTGCTCGCGCGGCTGCGCGACATCACCGGCGAGTCCGCCCAGCTGTGGCGCCGCCAGGGCGACCACCGGGTCTGCGTCGCGGCCGCCGAGCGGCCCTCCGGGCTGCGCGACACCATCCCCGTGGGCTCGCAGCTGACCATGCGCGCGGGCTCCGCCGCCCAGGTGCTGCTCGCGTGGGACGACCCCGAGCGGATCCACCGCGGCCTGCAGAACGCCGCCTTCTCCGCCGCCGAGCTCTCCGCCATCCGCCGCCGCGGTTGGGCGCAGTCCGTCGGCGAGCGGGAGCAGGGCGTCGCCTCGGTCTCCGCCCCGGTCCGCTCCCCCGGCGGCAAGGTGATCGCCGCCGTGTCGGTCTCCGGCCCGCTCGAGCGGCTCTCCCGGCAGCCCGGTCGCATGCACGCCCCTGCGGTCCTCGCCGCGGCCGAGCGGCTGTCGGAGTCGCTGCGCCGCGCCGCCGCCGAGTAGTCGAGTGGGGGTTTCCGGACGGTCGAGTGGGGAGCTGCGGCGACGCAAGTCCCCACTCGACCGTCCGGAAACCCCCACTCAGCGCTAGAAAAGGGCGTCCTGCTCCAGCTCGAGCAGGGTCTGCTTGCGGTCCAGCCCGCCGGCGTACCCGGTGAGGGTGCCGTTGGCCCCGATCACCCGGTGGCACGGGATCACGATCGGGATCGGGTTCGCGCCGTTGGCGACGCCGACCGCTCGCGAGGCGGCGTTGGTCTTGCCGAGCCGCGCCGCGATCTGGCCGTACGACGCGGTCTCGCCGTACTCGATGCCGACCAGCTGCTCCCACACCTGACGCTGCCAAGGCGTGCCGACCGGTGCGAGCGGCAGGTCGAAGTCGGTACGACGCTTCGCGAAGTACTCCGCCAGCTGACGCGCGGCCTCCGCGAGCACCGGCGAGGCATCGGCGCGCTCGCCACGCGGGCGGCCGTCGTGGTCACGGAACGGCGAGAACTCGATCGCACTGATCGCACCGTCCTGCTCCACGAGGCGGAGCGGGCCGATGGGCGATTCGATGACGGTCCACATGGTTGGTTCATCCTTCCAGCGAGGTCCACAGGTGGAGCAGGGCGTAGGAGCGCCAGGGCGCCCACCCCTCGGCGACGGCGCCGGGGTGCGCGGCGAGCGCGTTGCGCACGCCGATGTCGGTCGGCAGCCACACGTCCGGGTGGCCGAGGGCGCGCAGCGCGATGTAGTCGGCGGTCCACGGGCCGATGCCGGGCAGCGCCAGCAGCCGGTGCCGTACGTCGGCGCGGTCCGGTCCGCGGTCCAGCATCAGCTCGCCCGTGGCCAGCGCGGCGGACAGGCCGACGAGCGCGCGGCCGCGGGCACGCGGCATCTTGAAGTCGGCCGGGTCCATCCCGGCCACGGTCGCCGCGTCCGGGAACAGGTGGGTGAGCCCGTCGGTGCTCGTGGCGTACGGCCGGCCGTGGCTCGCGACCAGCCGCGCGGCGGCGGTCCGAGCGGCCACCACGGTGACCTGCTGGCCGAGCACCGCGCGCACGGCCAGCTCGGCGCCGTCGACGTGGCCGGGCACGCGCAGCCCGGGCCGCCGCTCGACCAGCGGGGCGAGCACCAGGTCGGCCCCGAGGTGCGCGTCGATCGCGACCGGGTCGGCGTCGGCGTCCAGCAGGGCGCGCATCCGGGCCACGGCGGCCGCGGTGTCACGCAGGTCGTCGAGGACCAGCCGCAGGGCGACGTACGACGTCCCGGGGCCGGGCAGGTCGGCGAGCTCGACGCGCGCCGTGCCCGGCCCGTGCGGGAGGTCGAGGGTGCGGGCGTACCAGCCGGAGCCGTCGTCGCGGACCTCGGCGACCTCCACCCCGGGGATCGCGCGGGTGGCCAGGAAGCGGAGCAGCCCGCTGCCCAGGAAGGGCGTGCGCACGGCGATCCGCAGCTCGATGCCACCCGGCGCGGAACGGACCGCGCCGCGGCGCCCGCGCAGCTCGCTGGGCGTGGCGGCGTACACCTCCTGCATCGTCTCGTTGAACTGCCGGACGCTGGAGAAGCCGGCCGCGAAGGCGACGTCGGTCAGGCTCAGCGTGGTGCTCTCCACGAGCGCCCGGGCAGTCTGCGCCCGCTGGGTCCGGGCGAGGGCGAGGGGCCCGGCGCCGAGCTCGGCGGTGAGCAGCCGGGACAGGTGGCGCGAGGTGTAGCCCAGCCGCGCGGCCAGCCCCTCGACGCCCTCCCGGTCGACGACGCCGTCGCCGATCAGCCGCATGGCCCGGCCCGCCACGGTCGCCGCGACGTCCCACTCGGGGCTGCCGGGGGTGGCGTCGGGCAGGCAGCGCTTGCAGGCGCGGTAGCCGGCGGTCTGGGCCGCGGCGGCGGTGCGGTGGAAGGACACGTTGGCCGCGGCCGGGGTGCGGGCCGGGCAGGACGGGCGGCAGTAGATCCCGGTCGTGCGGACGGCGGTGTAGAACACCCCGTCGAAGCGCCGGTCCCGCGACTGGACGGCCGTGTAGCAGCGGCCGAACTCCAGCCCCGTCGGCTCGGTCCTCGTCTCCATGTCCCCCATCCTGCCCCGGCCCACCGACACCCACTGGCGGAAATCGGACACGGCGAGGTCCTCGCCGTGGCCCGTCGGTTCTGCCACGCTGTCGCCATGGCGGACTCGCTCAACCCACTCGACCTCCTGGTGAAGTCCCAGCAGGCCGCGCTCAGGCTCACCACGGACGTGCTGCGGACCGTGCGCGACACCGCCGTCACCGGCGTCACCCAGCCCGACCAGCTCGCCCAGCAGGTCGGGGAGCTCGCCGGCGCGGTCGCGGGGATGGCGACGGCCGTGACCGGCATCGCCGGGGCGACCGCCCAGCCGCTGCAGGACTTCATCGTGCGCCAGCGCGAGCTCGCCGACACCGTGCACACCCTGGCCGAGGCCCAGGCCGAGCTGGCCGGCGTCGTCGCCAAGCTCGCCGAGCGGCACGCGGAGGCGGTCGCCGCGCTGGAGAAGGTCACCGCACCGGTGTTCGCGATCGTCGGCACCGAGCCGACCGCGCCCAAGACGCGCGCCGCGAGGAAGACCGCCGCGGCGAAGGCCGACGGGCGGCCACCGGCTTCCCGGTGACCGCCCGCCGAAGGAGCGCCTGGAGGACCTAGCCGACGGTCAACGACGTGTCGTCGACCACGAAGCTCGTCTGGAGCGACGAGTCCTCGTTGAGCAGGAACCTCACGGTGACCGTCTTCCCCTTGTACGCCGAGAGGTCGAGGGTCTTCTGGACGTAGCCGCTCGTCTTGTTGACGTTGGAGTACGTCGCCAGGGTGGTCGTCGTCGTCCCGCTGACGACCTGGACCTTCGCCGTGTCGTACGCCGTCGAGGACGACGTCTCCGCGGTGTCGATCGCGACCCAGAAGCTCAGCGTGGCCGCGCCGGCGCTCGACGGGATGGCGACCGACTGGCTGATCGTCTCCGTCGAGGTGCTGCCGTTGCCACCGAGCCAGAGCTTCCACGTGCCGGTGCGCGCCGGGCGACCGGTGTTGGTCGTGATCGGGCCGCTGGTGCCGGTCCAGTCCACCGCGCCGGACTCGAAGCCGGGGTTCTTCAGCAGGTTGCCCGAGGGCGTGCCGCCGCCGCTGATCGTCCAGGTGAAGCTCGTCGAGCCGCTCGCGCCGGTGGTGTCCTTCGCGGTGACGGTGACGTTGGCCGTGGTGGCCGTGGTCGGCGTACCGGACACCAGACCGGTGCTCGCGTTGATCGACAGGCCGGCGGGCAAGCCGGTGGCCGACCAGGTCAGCGTCTGGCCGGCGCCCGAGGAGGAGCCGGTCAGCTGCAGCGAGGTCGCCGTGCCGACGGTGCCCGTGCGGTTGCCCGGGTTGGTGACGGTGACCGTGTTGCCGGCGGTGGTGCACGTCGGGTCGGCGCTCTGCGCGGGGACGGAGACGGCGTTCCACGCGGCCTTCACCGCGTTGAACTCCGCGCACGAGCCCGGGTAGAGGTTCTTCGCCGCGGTGAGCGTCCAGGTGCGGTACTTCAGGTAGCTCGACGACGAGGTCTTCATCAGCATCGCGTTGTAGAAGATCTTGCCGGCCTTCTGGATGCCGATGCCGGTCAGCGTGCCGCCGCTGTTGCAGGTGGTGCTGGTCGGGCCGCCGGCGGGGTTGGTGCCCTCGGCAAGCAGGTAGAACCAGTGGTTGCCGGGACCGGCCGCCGCGTGCACCTCCGTGTTCGGGATCGAGCTGGAGTAGCAGTTCGGGTCGCCCTTGGCCGACGGGTTGTACATGTTGCGGATCTCGCCGTCACCGACCAGGTTGACCTCCTCGCCGACGAGGTAGTCCGGCGGGTCGTACGCCGCGGCCTCGTTGGCGTAGGCCTCGGTCAGCGCACCGAAGACGTCGCCGACGAACTCCTGGGTGCCGTTGCCGGAGATGCCGCCGGGGGTGTTCTGGTCGATGCCGTGGCCGTACTCGTGGGCCACGACGTCGAGGTTGGTGACCCACTTGGTGTTGGCCTGGTTGTGGCCGATCCGGACCCACTCGGTGCCGGTGCAGTAGCCCGGCTCGACGAGGCCCGGCGAGCAGTAGAAGGCGTTGGTGTCGTCGAGACCGACGCGCACCTGCCAGCCGCCGCCGTTGCCCTTGAAGCCGTCGCGGCCCAGCCACTGGGCGAGCATCTTGTCCTGGGTCTGCAGGCCGAAGAGGGCGTCGACGCAGCCCGTCTCCTTGCTGGTGCCGGTGCCGTCGCCCCAGGCGTTGTCCGGGCCGGAGAGCGCCGGCACGGTCGCGGTGGAGTTGTTCTCGACCCCGCAGTTGAGGCCAGGGATGGTGGCGTCGGTGAGGTTGTACGACGACGAGGAGACCTGCGTGGTCTCGATCGGCAGCGGGTTCGGGCCGTTGTGGTGGCCGGTCCCGGTGCCGGTGGCATAGCTGAGCAGCTCCTGGGACTCGACGACCGCGCCGGTGCGGGCGTCGACCCACACGTCGCGGACCGAGCGCTCGCCCTGGTGCGCCTCACCGCTGACCCGCACCTTCCAGGTCAGGCGCGGGGTCTCGGTCGCGTGCACGACGAGCTCGGGCTTGCCGCGCACGACGGCCTTGGTCAGGTTGGCCTCCGCCTTCGCGGTCGCTGCCGCGGAGGTGAGCTGGGGGGCGACGGAGAGGTTGCCGATGGCGCGCTTCTGCGCGACCGAGGTGCCGAGGATCTGCCCGTCCTTGTTGGTGACCACGACGAAGTCACCGCCGCGGACGTCGAGACCCTTGTAGCTGCGCTCGTACGACGCGAACTGCAGGCCGCTGCCGCCACTGACGACCGGCTCGGCGGCGAAGGCGTCGCCGCTGCTCGCCTTGAGCTGGGGTGCCCGGCTGTTGACCAGGGCGTTGGCGGAGCGGTGCGCCTTGTCGCGCGGTCCGTCCTTGCCGGCACTGACCTTGACGACCGGGTCCGCGTGCGCGGGACTCGTCGCCAGTGAGAACGAGGCGAGCCCGGAGGCCGCCACGAGGGCGGCCGTCAGGCCACCCACCAGATTGCGTTTCACGTCTAACCCACACTCCTCATGAGAGTCGGGCCCGTCGCTCTCTCATGGTCGAGCGAGTCAGCGAGCCGGCCGATGACCGACCCGGACGAGATGGCCGCCGAGATGGTCAGGAGTAACCTCGTGGTCAGCCGAATCACCCCGCAAGAGCGGGGTCGATTCACAAACCGGCAATGCCGAAAGATGAACCGGAGATCGGGAACTCCGGCGTCAGGACGTCAGCCGACGCGGGCCGCGAGGTTCGACAGCAGCTCGCCGTGGATGCGGCCGAGCCCGATCGGGGCGAAGGTCTTCTCGAAGAACCCGCCGATGCCACCGGCGCCCTCCCAGGTGGTGCGCGCGGTGACCTTGCTGCCGGCGCCGTCCGGCGCCACGCTGAAGGTGGTGACCATGGTGGAGTTCCGGTCGCTCTCGACGACCGCGTCCGTGGTCACCGCGACGTCGGCGACCACGTGCCGGACCCGCTTCTTGGTGGCCTGCAGCTGCCAGGTGACGACGGTCCCGTCGCCGGTGCCGTTCTCCAGCACGTCGTAGGCGCTGTAGGCCTCCGGCAGGATCGCCGGGCGGACGTCGACGTAGTCGGCGAGGGCGGCCAGCACGTCGGCCGGCGGAGCGGCGATGGTCACGTCGACGGAAGCAGTCACCTGGGCCATGGGGACGACGCTACCGGGCAGCCGAGGAGGACACCTGGTCGCCCCAGGCCGCCCGCGCGCCGGAGTCGCCGACCCGCACCACCTGGACGCCGGCGGCCAGCGCAGCGACCAGGGCCAGCACCGACACCGCTCGCAGCACCAGCGGCGAGCCGGTCCGCGTGCCGGCCCGGCTGCGCTGGTCCAGCCACACGACGGCCGCCGCGGTGACCAGCAACGGGACGGCGAACCAGATCAGCTGGTCGCCCAGGGCGGCGTGCCGGCCGGGGTCGCCGACCCGGCGTTCGAGGGCCTCCCCGCTGGAGGTCGCCACCGGCACCAGGGCGGTCGCGACCGCCGCGCAGCCGACCACCAGCGGTCCGAAGCGGGCGCGCCAGGACGGCCGGACCACGATGGCCACCGTGCCGAGCACGGCGAGCGGGAGGAGGACCACGACGGCGTGGACCACGAGGGGATGGACGGGCAGACCGTTGATGACGTCGAACATGCTCCGAGCCTCGCGCGTCGTACCTGCCAGCAACCTGAACGCTTCCACGCCGAAAAGCCGCAGGGCCCGGTCCGATGGACCGGGCCCTGCTGGGTTTGTACCCCCGACCGGATTTGAACCGGCGTTACCGCCGTGAGAGGGCGACGTCCTAGGCCGCTAGACGACGGGGGCAACTTTGTCTCGACCGTGGTCTCGACAACGAAGAGAACTCTAGAGGATCCGTCTCGGCGAGACCAAATCGGGTCGACATCGCGGTGTCCGAAGGGCCAACAGGGCCGAGAAAACGACGGAAGCCGGGCCTCGGGCCCGGCTTCACGAACTGCTCTGGCTGGTCTACTAGGACTCGAACCTAGACTGAGGGAATCAGAATCCCTAGTGCTGCCAATTACACCATAGACCATCGCTGACGGCGCTGCGTCTGCGGCGTAGACATTACACGCGAGCGCCGTGCGCCTCCAAAATGCCCCCCTCGGTGCGCCGCGCGATCCGTCCCCTCCGGGCGGCCCAGGCGACCAGCGCGAGGAAGGACAGCGACTGGGTGAGGGTGACCGGGAGCGCCCACCACGTGCCGTCGCCGGGGGTCAGCGCCTCGGTCATGTCGCCGAACGCGAGCGCCAGGCCGAAGGCGACGAAGTTGTTGAGGACGTGCATCGCGATGCCTGCCTCCAGGCCACCGGTCAGCAGGACCAGCACGCCGGCGACGAGGCCGAACGCGAAGCGGTCGAGGAAGATCGGCAGGTTCTGGCCGAGGCCGTGGGCGAGCCCGAACAGCAGCGCCGGTACGACGACCGCGACCGTCCCACGCGCCGCCGCGCCCAGCCGGCCCGTCATCCCGCCGCACGCCTGGGTGAGGTAGCCCCGGAAGACGAACTCCTCCCCCGCCGCCTGCAAGGGCGTCAGCAGCACCACGACCAGCACGAAGTCACGCACGGCGCTGGTCCACGGGTTCAGCCCGCCACCGGTGTCGAGCGAGCCGGAGCCCTGGTCGGGCAGCACGGCGGAGACCAGCACGGTCAGGCCGAGCGCGACCGCGGCGAGGAGCGCGCACACCAGCAACCAGCGCCAGCGCAGCCGCCCGGCGACCGAGACCACCCAGCCGGGCGCCATCCGGTGCACCAGCCAGGCGACGAGCAGCACGGCGGGGATCGCGACGGCCCAGGAGAGGTTCACCACCGCGAGGTACGACGGCGTGGCCGCCTCGCCCGACAGCTTGTCGCTCACCTCCGCGGAGCCGTCGCCACCGATCGAGAGCGCCAGGGCGACCAGGTTGACGACCACCACCTGGCCGACGACGAAGAGCGCGACCAGCAGCGCGACACCGGCCAGCGGCCGCCAGGCCCCGGCCGGTCCGCGCTCCTGGAGCCGCTCGTAGCGCAGCCCCGTGGGCTCAGCCGAGGGCACGGCGCAGCCGCCCGAGGCTGCGCTCGCGGCCGAGCAGCTCGAGCGACTCGAAGAGCGGCGGGGAGATCCGGCGGCCGGTCACCGCGACCCGCACCGGGCCGAAGGCGTTGCGCGGCTTGAGCCCCAGGCCGTCGACCAGGGCGGTCTGCAAGGCGGTCTGGATCGCCTCGGTCGACCACGCCGGCAGGCCCTCCAGCGCGTCGTACGACGCCTGCAGGACGGGGATCCCGGCCTCGCCGATCTGCTTCTCCGCGTCCTCGGCGTCGACCTCGAAGGCGTCCTCGTCGACGAAGAGGAAGGCGAGCAGGTCACCCGCCTCGGCGAGCTTGTTGATCCGCTCGGAGATCAGCGGCATGGCGAGCTCGAGCAGCTGGGCGTCCGCGTCGGAGACCGGGTCGCTCACGACGCCCTGCTTCTTCAGGAAGGGCAGCACCCGGTGGGTGATGTCGTCGAGCGAGAGCAGCCGCATGTGCGCGGCGTTGATGGCGTCGCACTTCTTGAGGTCGAAGCGCGCCGGGTTGGCCACCACGTCGCCGATCTCGAAGGCCTCGACCATCTCCTCCAGGGAGAAGATGTCGCGGTCCGCGGCGATCGCCCAGCCCAGCAGGGCCAGGTAGTTGAGCAGGCCCTCGGGCAGGTAGCCCTGCTCGCGGTAGGCCAGCGCGTGCGCCTCCGGGTCGCGCTTGGAGAGCTTCTTGTTGCCCTGGCCCATCACGTACGGCAGGTGCCCGAACTCCGGGGTCACCTTCGCGATGCCGACCTCGATCAGCGCCTCGTAGAGCGCGATCTGGCGCGGCGTCGAGGACAGCAGGTCCTCCCCGCGCAGCACGTGGGTGATCTCCATCAGCGCGTCGTCGACCGGGTTGACCAGCGTGTAGAGCGAGTCGCCGTTGGCCCGGCACAGCGCGAAGTCCGGGACGAACTCGGTCTCGAACGAGACCTCGCCACGCACCAGGTCGTTCCAGGTGATGGAGCCGTCGGGCATCCGGAAGCGGACGACCGGCTTGCGGCCCTCGGCGACGAACGCCGCGACCTGCTCCTCGCTGAGCTCGCGGCAGAAGCCGTCGTAGCCCTGCACCTTGGAGCCGGCGGCCTTGCGGCGCGCGGCGGCCTCCTCGTTGGTGCAGTAGCAGTCGTAGGTGCGGCTGTTCTCCTTCAGCCGGGCCAGCGCGTCGGCGTACAGGTCGCTGCGCTCGCTCTGGAAGTACGGCGCGTGCGGGCCACCGACCTCCGGGCCCTCGTCCCAGTCCAGGCCGAGCCAGCGCATCAGGTCGATGATCGAGGCGAGCGACTCGTCGGTGCTGCGCTCCTTGTCGGTGTCCTCGATGCGGAAGACGAAGGTGCCGCCGTGGTGGCGCGCGAACGCCCAGTTGAACAGGGCGGTGCGGACCAGGCCGACGTGCGGGCTGCCCGTCGGCGAGGGGGCCATCCGGACGCGGACGTTGCTGGAGGTCATGCGCGTGCTTCCACCTTGTTCGTGAGGGTGCCGAGGCCGTCGATGGAGATCTCCACCTCGTCGCCGACCTGCATCGGGCCGACACCTTCGGGGGTGCCGGTGAGGATGACGTCGCCGGGCAGCAGCGTCATCACGCTGGAGACGTGGGCGACGAGCGCGGGGACGTCGAAGACCATGTCGGCCGTCGTGCCGTCCTGGACGACCTCGCCGTTGAGGAAGGTCTGCACCCGGCGGCCCTGGTTGAAGTCGTGCGGGTCGAGGTCGGTCTCGATCCACGGCCCGAGCGGGCAGAACGAGTCGAAGCCCTTGGCCCGGGTGAACTGCCCGTCGGAGCGTTGCAGGTCGCGCGCGGTCACGTCGTTGGCGAGCGTGTAGCCGTGGATGACGTCGGTCGCCTGCTCGGCCGGCACGTCGCGGCAGATCCGCCCGATGACGACGGCCAGCTCGCCCTCGTAGTGCAGCTCCTGGGTCTGGCGGGGGTACTGGATCGCGTCGCCCGGCCCGATCACGCTGGTGTTCGGCTTCAGGAACATCAACGGCTCGGACGGGACGTCGTTGCCGAGCTCGGCGGCATGGGCGGCGTAGTTGCGCCCGATCCCGACCACCTTGGAGCGCGGCAGGACCGGCGCCAGCAGGCGGATGTCCTCGAGCCGGTGCTCCTTCTCCAGCAGCTTGATGCCGACGTACAACGGGTCACCGGCGAGACCGACCACGACCGCGTCGTCGGCCGGCTGGCCGTACTCGTCGAGGTCGCCGGTCAGGACGCCGTACGCCGGCTCGTCGCCGGCCGTGAATCTGACGATGCGCACCCGCCGAGCCTATCGGGCGGGTGCGCTCATCCCCGCAGCGACGACTCAGGGCAGCAGGCCCACCGGCGTCTTGCCACCGATGTCGGCGAAGCCCTTGCCGAGCTGGCCGTAGCCGTTGGCGCCCCAGGCCCACTGGCTGCCGCCGGTCTTGGCGGCGTAGGTCATGGCGCCGCCGGTGGCGACCGAGGCCCAGTCGGAGTCGGTGCCGATCCGGGTCGGCACGAGCACGTCGGTGCCCGGGTCGGCGCCGGTCTCGCCGGAGAGGTTGTAGCCCCAGCACCACAGCTGGCCGCCGGTGTTGACGGCGCAGGCGTGGTTGCCCTGGCCTGAGGAGCCGGTCGCGGAGACCTGGGTCCAGTCGCTGGCGGTGCCGACCTGGGTCGGGGCGAGTCGGTCGGTGCCGGCGGCGCCGGTGCCGGTCTCGCCGTGGGCGTTGTAGCCCCAGCACCACAAGGTGGCGTCGGTGCGCAGCGCGCAGGAGGTGCCGGCGCCGACCGAGACCGAGGCCCACGAGGTGCCGAGGGTGGCCTCGCGGACCGGGGTGGGCGAGCTGTCGGTGCTCCCGTCGCCGAGCTGGCCGCGGGGGTTGAAGCCCCAGCACCACAGCTCGCCACCGGTGGTCGTGGCACAGGTGTGCGTGTAGCTCGCGGAGACCGACGTCCAGTCGCTGCGCACGCCGACCTGTGCGGGGGCCGATCCCCCGGGCCGCCCGAGCTGGCCGAAAGAGCCGCCGCCCCAGCACCACAGCTCGCCGTCGGTGGTGACGCCGCAGGTGTGGGAGAAGCCGGAGGAGACGGTGGCCCAGTTGCGGCCGGCGCCGGCGCGCACCGGCACGTCCTCGGTGCCGCCGTTGGCGTTGCCGAGCTCGCCGTCGCGGTTGGAGCCCCAGCACCACAGGCTGCGGTCCGCGCGGATGCCGCAGGTGTGCGCCCACTGCGAGTCACCGCCCGAGGAGACCTCGACCCAGTCAGAGGCCGCGCCGACCTGGGTGGGCGTGGCGTCGTACGGCGTCATCAGGACGAGCGGCTGGGCGATCTGCTCGGCGAAGTTGTAGCCCCAGCAGTCGAGGGTCTGGTCGGTGTTCACCCGGCAGCCGTGCTGGCCACCGGCGCTGAGCCGCACCTGAGCCGGGGCGGTCGCTGGGGCGTCGACGCGGAGGTCGAGCACCAGGCCGGCGCCCACGCCGTTGGCGGTCTGGGTGAAGAGGACGTTGAGGCTCGCGGTGCCGGCAGCGGTCGGCGTACCGGTGATGGCGCCGGTGCTCGCGCTGTAGGACAGCCCGGCCGGCAGCCCGGTGATCGTCCAGGTGCCCGGCGGGTCACCGACCATGTCGAGGTCGGCGGCGTAGGCCTTGCCCTCGATCCCGTCGGGCAGCGTGGTGGTCTCGAAGACCGGCGTGGCCGGCACACCGCTGACGGTGCGCGCCGGCGAGACGGTCGCCAGCCGGACGCCCGAGGCCGGTACGACGACGCGGTAGGTCGTCGTACCGCTGGCGGTGGCCGTGGCGGTGAAGGCGCCCGAGCTGTTGAGGATCGCGGTCGTCTGGGTCACCCAGGTCGCTCCGGACAGCCGCTGCACGACCACCCGGGTGCCGGCCGCGAACGGGCTCACCTTGCCGGTCAGCGTGACCGTGGTCGGGACGCCGGTCACCACCGTCGACGGGCTGATCGCCAGGGTCGCGGCGACCTTCGTCTGCGCCACGACGGCGACGGCGCGGGACGTGGCGGCCTTGAGGGCGCCGCGCCGCGCGGCAACGGCCCGGAAGTAGGAGACGCCCGCGGTCGCGGGCCGGCGATCCGGACGATCCACGTGCCGTTCTTGGTGGTCGTCCGGGTCACCTTGACCCCGACCCACCTCGCGCCGACCTTGCGCTGCACGGTCAGCGGCGTGCCCTTCGGGGAGCGCGTCAGCCGGCCGGTGAGCGCGACCGTCGTCCCGCGCAGCGCGGTGGCGGGGCTCGCGGCGATGGTGAGCGAACGGGCGGTGGCGGCGTCCGCGGCGCCGGGCGTGCCGGTCAGGACGGCGACGGCGAGCAGGGCGGCGAGCAGCGGCCGGACGAGACGAACGGGCACGAGGACCTCGGGGGGATGGGCCGGTGGGGGGTCCTCACCGTAGGTCGGCGACCACGGCACCCGCGGTCGAACCGTCTAACCTTTACCCGTGGGCACGTGGCAGGACCGGGCCTCGGCGCACGCCGAGCGGATCGACCGCTACCTCGCCCCGCACCTCGCCCGCCGCGAGGCCCGCGTGAAGCACCCGGTCTTCGACTTCCTCTTCACCTACTACGCCCACCGGCCCAGCCAGCTGCGCCGCTGGCACCCCGGCTACGGCGTCGTCCTGGACTCGGCCGAGCACGCCGGGCTGAAGGGCTACGAGGTGCTCGACGGCGGGGTGGGCGTCGGGTCGTCGTACCTGCGCTCGCAGCGGGTGCTCCTGGAGACCCTGCACCGCCTGCTCACCGCCACCGCCGCGCGCACGCCGCACTTCGGCTGCTTCGGGCTGCACGAGTGGGCGATGGTCTACCGGCTCGCCGAGGACGAGACCCGCCACGCCGACTGGCCGCTGCGCCTGGGCCCCGCCGGCACCGACGAGGTCGTCGAGGGGCACCGGATCGCCTGCTCCCACTTCGACGCCTACCGCTTCTTCACTCCCCCGGCCCGCGGCCTCAACACACTGAGCCCCGGCCGTGACGACCGTGCCCTGTTCGAGCAGCCCGCCTGCCTGCACGCCGGGATGGACCTCTACAAGCACGCCTTCCGGCTCTCCCCGCTGATCTGCTCCGACCTCGTCGCCGACTGCTTCGAGCTCGCCTGGGACATCCGCACGCTGGACATGCGGGCGGCGCCGTACGACCTGCGGGACCTGGGCTTCGAACCGATCGCGATCGAGACGGCCGAGGGCAAGGCGTCGTACGTCGAGGCGCAGCGGGGGTTCGCCGAGAGGGGTGCGCCGCTGCGGGCGCGGTTGGCCGAGGAGTGCGAGCGGCTGCTGGCCGCGATCGACTGACCGTGCCGCTCAGGACGGCGGGTACTCGAAGTGCTGGTAGTCCTTCAGCGAGACGTAGTCCCCGCCCCACCCGAAGCCTTCGGCGGTCCAGGCGCCGTAGGTGACGTCGCCCTTCACGATCATCCCGGGGCGTACGTCGGTCCGGTCCAGGAAGTCCCGGCCGGCGGGCGGCAGGACGGCGGTGCCCTTCACGTAGGGGTTCTCGACGGTGTTGATGTCGATGGCGCGGCCGTAGGAGTGGATGGAGAAGCGGTCGGTGGTGCCGGTGATCGGGCGGCAGTTGAAGGCCGAGGTGTTGTCGGCGGCCATCGAGGCGTCGTCGGACGCGTCGTAGGACTCGATCAGCTCCATCCGGCGGATCGGGAAGTCCGCGGCGTACATGGCCCGGAAGGAGCGGACGACGCTGCGTGCGACGTCGCGGTTGACCATGAGCCGGCCGAGGTGGACCCGGCCGTCGAAGCCGCGGTAGGTCATGGTGACGATGCGCAGGTCGTCGATCGCGACCGGGCAGCCGGGCTTCCAGGAGACGCCGATCATCTTCGGGCGGTAGGACCGTGGGACCGGGGTGACGACGGCGACGAACGGCAGCCGTACGGCGTGGGCGGACCCGGCGGCCGCAGCCACGGGGGCCGGAGCGGCCTGTGCGGTCGGGATGCCGGGCGTGGTCAGCGCGACGGCGGACAGGACGGCGGCAGCGAGACGGGTACGACGCATCGTTTCCTCCCGAGGTGGAGAACAGTGGTCCTGCCACTGTCCCCCACCGCGGGAGGAGATGTCACTCCGCGGAGACCGGAGCGAGCTGGCCCTTGAGGTTCGGGTCGGTGTTGTCGGCGAGGTAGGGCTGGACCCGCTTGTCGAAGAAGACCTTCTTCAGCTTCTCGACCTGCGGGTCGTCGAGGTACGACGTGCCGACGACGAGCTGTCCGGCGAACTCCTTGGGTGCGTCCGGCTCGAAGATGCGGTACTTCTCGGGCGTGCCGGCGTCGACGAAGGACATGTTGTAGTCGACGACCGCGTCGACGGAGTCGAGGGTGCGCGGGCCGGCGCCGTACTCCATGTAGGTGAACTTGTAGCCGCCGATGTTGTCGGCGATGTCCTGCTCCGTGGCGGCCCACGGGTCGACGCCGTCCTTGAAGGTCAGCTTGCCGGCACGCTGGAGGATCCACAGCGCCTGCGCGGTGTTCGCGGGGTCGTTGAGGAGCGCGATGGTGGCGCCCTTGGGCAGGTCGTCGAGGGTGGCGTACTTGGTCGAGTAGACCGAGTAGGACCACTGGAAGACCTCACCGAGCGCGGTGAGCTTCATCCCGGTGGAGTCGGTGACCTGCTTCAGCCAGTGCTTGTGCTGGTAGATGTTGGCGATGTACTGCCCGTCGGCGGTGGCCTGGTCGAGCTGGTTGCCGTCCTCGATGCCGACGCCCTCGATCGTGACGCCGTAGTCGGGCGCGACCTCCTTGTCGAGGTAGTCGAGGAAGGCCTTCTCCGAGGCGCTGCTGGCCTGGAAGGCGATCTTGAAGTCGTTGCCGAAGTGGCTGCCCGCCACGGCCTTCTCGTCGTCCCCGGTGAACCGGAGGACGAGGAACACCGCGAGGGCGAGGACGACGACGCCGGCGATCGCGGCCCACAGCCACCTCCGGCGGCCACCGCCGAGGTCGATGGCGTCGTTCGCGTCCTCGGCGGCGCGCTTGCCGGGCTGCTGGGTGGTGGACATGGTGGTTCCTTTCGACGGGCCGAGAGCAGGGTGAAGCGGGCGAGGGCTCAGTGGGTGAGCGCCCGGACGATCCGGTCGCCGGAGAACTGGATCAGCTGGACGAGCGCGATCAGCACGACGATGCAGGCGATCATGATGTTGTCGTCGAAGCGCCGGTAGCCGTAGTTGACCGCGAGGTAGCCGACGCCGCCAGAGCCGATGGCACCGGCGATCGCGGAGTACTCGATCATCGCGACGAGGTTGAGCGTCAGCCCGGCCACGAGACCGGGCAGCGCCTCGCGGAGCTGGATCGAGGCGATGATCTGGGCCTTGCTGCTGCCGCCGGCGAGACCGACGTCGAGCAGCTCGCGCGGCACCTCCCGCACGGCGTTCTCGGTGAGCCGGGCGAAGAAGGCGATGCCGGCGACGGACATCGGGATCAACGCCGCCTTGAAGCCGATGGTGGTCGAGAAGACCGCCATCGTCACCGGGACCAGCGCCGCCATCAGCACCAGGAAGGGCAGCGAGCGGCCCAGGTTGGCGATCCAGCTGATCGACACGTGCACCACGCGGTTCGGGAAGAGGCCGAGCGGCGAGGTGTTGAAGATGACCAGCCCGAGCGGGCCGCCCAGCGCGACCACGACGACCATGACCAGCCCGACGAGCCGGAACGTCTCGCCGAGCGCCGGCAGCAACAGGTCCGGTACGTCGGGCCAGGGCGTCGCGAGCAGCGCGCTCATGCCGCGCCCTCCGCCCCGGCGGCCGCGGGCAACGCGCGCAGCACCGCCCGGTCGGCGGGCTCGGCGACCACGCCGTGGCGGGCCAGCACGTCGACCACGCGACGGTCGTCCAGGCGTGGGTCGATGCCGAGGGTGAGCCGCCCGACGGGGCTCTCCCCCGACGCCTCGACGAGCGCGGCGAGCACCGCGACGTCGGTGTCCAGCTCGCGCCCGGCCTGGGCCAGCCAGACCGGCGAGACGGCGGCGTCCTCGTAGCGAACGGTCCACACCCGGAGGCCCGCGTCGGTGGGGACGGGCGGCATCGGCAGGAGCGCCCGGGAGAGCGCGGAGTCGGAGCGTCGTACGACGTCGGCGACGGTGCCCTGCTCGACGATCCGGCCGTGGTCGAGCTGGGCGACGAGGTCCGCGATCGAGCGCACGACGTCCATCTCGTGGGTGATCACCAAGATGGTGACGCCGAGGTCGTCGCGCAGCTCGGTGAGCAGGTCGAGGATCGCGCGGGTGGTCTCGGGGTCGAGCCCGGAGGTGGCCTCGTCGGAGAGCAGGACGGCGGGCTGGAGGGCCAGCCCGCGGGCGATCCCGATCCGCTGGCGCTGCCCGCCGGAGAGCTGGGAGGGGTAGTGGTTGGCGCGGTGCAGCATGCCGACCCGGTCGAGCAGGTCGGCGACCCGGCGCCGTACCTCCGCGTCGGGGAGGCCGGCGTGGCGCATGGGCAGGGCGACGTTCTGTGCGGCGGTGAGCCGGCGCAGCAGGTTGGCGGACTGGAAGACGGTGCCGATCTGGCGGCGGGCCTGGCGCAGGTCGCGGCGCGAGAGCCGGGTGAGGTCCTGGCCGTTGACGGCGATGGTGCCGCTGGTGGGCCGTTCGAGCAGGTTGATGCAGCGCGCCAGCGTGCTCTTGCCCGCGCCGCTCGGTCCGACGACCGCGGCGATCTGCCCCTCGCCCACGGTGAGGTCGATCCCGTCGAGGACGGTCGTGCTCCCGTAGGACTTCGTGAGCCCGGTGATCTCGATCATCGCGGCCCCCTTCGTTCAGCCAGTCAATGTTTCTCGACTGACTTTATTGACTTTCGGGGAGCGCGCCAGAGATCCAGGTCACCTGCGACCACGGCGTGACCGATCGCCCGATCAGCCGGGCCTTGCAGCGAGCGGCCGCTCAGCGGGCCGCGATGCCGTCGTACATGACCGCCCGGATGCCCGCGCTCAGCCGGGCCTGGCGCTCCGGCGAGGGATCGCGCAGGGCGGCCAGCAGCGAGCCGAGGATCATCCCGTTGATCGCGAAGGCGGTCGCCTCCACGTCGAGGTCGGCCCGCAGGTAGCCCAGGCGCACCCCGTGGGCCAGGTAGGCACCGGTGATCGGCGTCGTCGCCTCGAAGAGCTCCAGCATCCGGTCCCGCATCGCGTCGTCGATGCCGATCGCGGAGACCAGCAGCTGGGCCATCCGCGGGTCCTCGTCGAAGATCCGCGCCAGCACGGTGCCGATCCGCTCGGTCTGCGCGCGGTAGTCCTCCAGCGTGCTCACCGCGTCCGGCGCGTTGTCGGCGCCGAGCGCCTCCACGATCCGGCCGATCAGGTCGTCGACGACGTGCTCGACGATGTCCCGCTTGTTCTCGAAGTAGCGGTAGAAGGTGCCGTGCCCGATGCCCAGGCGCGCGGCGATGTCGGCGATGCCGGTGGCGTGGTAGCCCTGCTCGGCGAAGCAGGTGAAGGCGGCGTCGATGATCTCGGCGCGCGTCTCGGCCTTGCGCCGCTCCAGCCGTGAGAGTCCCGCCACTTCCGCCGTCATGGTGCCCCAGCCTATTGCAGCGGGCCGAGAATGACGATACGTTCCGAAACTGACATTCCATTCCGTTTCTTCGCTGGGGGTTCCGTGGGACGCGCATTGGTCATCGGGTGCGGGGGCACCCTGGGCTTCGCCTGGACGGCCGCCGTCCTCGCCGAGCTGGAGCGACAGGGCTGGGACCCGCGCACCGCCGAGGTCCTCGTCGGTACGTCGGCCGGCGCCGAGCTGGTCGCGCTGCTGGGGGCCGGCGTCAGCGGCGCCGCCATCGACGGGGCCACCGACCCGCGGGTCGCCGCGCACCTCTCCTCCCCCGCCGCGCCGGGCAGGCTGCCCGGGCTCCCGCGGCCGGGCCTGCCCGGCCTGGGCCTGACCCGCGCCGCGCTGCGCCGCCGGGTCGACGTGCTCGCCGGCCTCGCCGGGCTGCTGCCGCGCGGCAACGGCGACGCCCAGTGGCTGGTCGACCTCGGTGCGACCCTCGCGGGTGACGACGGTTGGGTCGAGCACCCCGACACCTGGCTGGTCGCCGCGGACGCCCGCACCGGCGAACGGCTCCCGCTCGGCCGGGCCGGCACCCCGCGCCCGCCGCTGGGCCGGGCGATCGCCGCGTCCTGGGCCATCCCCGGCTGGTTCCCGCCGGTCGAGGTCGACGGCCGGGCACTGCTCGACGGCGGCACCGTCTCCCCGACCTCCGCCGACCTGCTGCTGCCCGAGATCGCGAGCGGCCGGATCGACGAGGTCGTCATCGTTCCGCCGATGTCCAGTCACGGCGGCGCACCCGCCCGCGGCGCTGCCCGCGTCGAGCGCCTGCTGCGCCACCCGATGACCCGCCGGGTCGACCGCGAGGTCGCCCTGCTGCGCGCCGCCGGCGCCCGGGTCTCCCGGATCGAGCCCACCCGCGCCGACCTCGGCGCGATGGGCGCCAACTTCATGGACGCCGAGCGCCTGGCCGACGTCCGCACGACCGCGCGCCACCAGGCGCCGGCCCTCGTCACCCGCCGCCTGCGCACCCTGGAGATCGTCCGATGACCAAGCCCACCCCCATCGACCTCGACGGCGCCCACGTCGTCATCACCGGCGGCGCCCGCGGCATCGGCCGCGCCACCGCGGAGGCGTTCCTGGCCCGCGGCGCCCGGGTCTCCATCGGCGACCTCGACCTCGCCACCGCGAAGGCGACCGCCGCCGAGATCGGCGCCTCGGCCCACCGCGTCGACGTGGCTGACCGGGCGTCGTACGACGCCTTCGTGGACGCCGCCGAGGCCGAGCACGGCCCGGTCGACGTGCTGGTCAACAACGCCGGCGTGATGCCCAGCGGCGCCTTCCTCGACCAGGACCCGGCCGTCGACCGGCTGACCATGGAGGTCAACGTGCAGGGCGTCCTCAACGGCATGCGCCGCGTGCTGCCCGGCATGGTCGAGCGCCGCCGCGGGCACGTCGTCAACGTCGCCTCGCTCGCCGGCAAGTTCCCGGTGCCGGGGCTCGCGGTCTACAACGCGAGCAAGTTCGCCGTCGTCGGGCTGACCGCCGCGACCCGGCTGGAGATGGCCGAGCACGGCGTCACTCTCTCTGCCGTGCTGCCCTCGGCGGTCGACACCGACCTCGCCTCCGGCTTCGACATGAAGCCGATCCCCAAGGTCGCGCCCAGCGACATCGCCGGCGCCGTGGTCGGCTCGGTCGGCAACCGGGCCGCCGAGATCGCGGTCCCCCGCTACGTCGGCGCGCTGGCCGCGACCGTCCCGCTCGTCCCGGTCCCGCTGATGGATCGCGTCCGCAAGGTCGTCCGCGGCGACCGTGCCCTCCACCCCGACACCGCCGCCCGCGCGGCGTACACCGCCCGGCTCGACGCCGCCACCGATCGGAGCAACTCATGACCACGCACATCCACGACGCCGTCATCGTCGGCGCCGGCTTCGGCGGCATGGGTGCCGCCATCCAGCTGAAGAAGCTCGGCTACGACGACCTGGTGATCCTCGAGCGCGAGGACGACCTGGGCGGCACCTGGCACGTCAACCGCTACCCCGGCCTGGCCGTGGACATCCCGTCCTCGACGTACTCCTACTCCTTCGAGCCGAACCCGCACTGGTCGCGGCTCTTCGCGCCCGGCCCCGAGCTCAAGGCCTACGCCGTGCACGTGGCCGACAAGTACGACCTGCGCCGCCACATGCGCTTCGACACCGTCGTCCAGGGCGCGCGCTGGGACGAGGAGACCTCGACCTGGCACGTGACGCTGGAGGGCGGCGAGACCGTCGCCGGCCGCTTCCTGCTCACCGCGACCGGCTTCCTCTCCCAGCCCAAGCTGCCGGACATCCCCGGCGTGGAGGACTTCGCCGGCACCGTCGTGCACACGACCCGCTGGGACGACGACATCGAGCTGAAGGGCAAGCGGATCGGCATCATCGGCACCGGCGCGACCGCGGTGCAGCTGATCCCGGAGCTGGCGAAGGTGGCCGACCACCTGACGGTCTACCAGCGCACGCCGATCTACGTGAGCCCGAAGATGGACGGCAAGGTGCCCGGTGTCGTGCGCGGCGCGTTCGCCAAGGTCCCGCTCACGCAGAAGGCCACCCGCCTGGTCGGTACGTCGATCCTCGAGCTCCTCATGGTCGCCGGGGTCCTGCACTTCCGCGACCTGCCGGCCGCCAACCAGATCGGCAAGCGGGTCTGCGCCGCGCACCTCAAGCGCCAGGTCAAGGACCCCGAGCTGCGTGCGAAGCTGTGGCCCGACTACGACTTCGGCTGCAAGCGACCGACCTTCTCCAACACCTACTTCCGCACGTTCACCCAGGACCACGTGGACCTGGAGACGACGACGATCGACCACGTCGACGCGCAGGGGATCGTGACGAAGGACGGCAACCGCGCCGACCTCGACGTGCTGGTGCTGGCCACCGGCTTCAACCTGTGGGACACCAACTTCCCGGCGATCGAGATCATCGGCCGCGAGGGCCGCGACCTCGGCAAGTGGTGGCGCGAGACCCGGTTCAGCGCCTACGAGGGCATCGCGGTGCCGAAGTTCCCGAACTTCTTCTCCCTCAACAGCCCCTACTCCTACTCCGGGCTCTCCTACTTCACCACCATCGAGACCCAGATGGCCCACATGGAGCGGCTCCTGAAGGGGATGACGAAGCAGGGCGCGGACGTGTTCGAGGTGACCGAGGAGGCCAACACCGAATTCCTCGACCGGATGACCGGCCTCCTCGGCAACTCCGTCTTCAACGCCGGGCAGTGCTCGACCGCGCGCAGCTACTACTACAACCAGCACGGCGAGGCGGTCCTGCTGCGGCCGACGTCCACGCTGTCGGCGCACCGCGAGGCGACCAGCTTCCCGCTGGAGGACTACGCGTTCAGCAACGCCTGATCCTCGACGGGGCCCGGTGCCGCGCTCATCGCGCGGTGCCGGGTCTCGGCCATCAGCAGCACGCACACCACGCTGAGCGCGCCGAACGCCGCCAGCATCCAGCCCACGGCGCTGGTGTGCCCGGCCTCGACGAGGTCGGAGGCGAGGTACGGCGCCGTACCGCCCCCGATGACGCCGGCGAGGTTGTAGGCCATCCCGGCGCCGGTGTAGCGGTACTCGGTGCGGAACATCTCCGGCAGCATCGCCCCGGCCGGGCCGTAGGACACCGCGAAGATCGCGAGCGTGCCGAACAGGCCGATCGCGAACGACGTCGCGGTGCCGTGGTCGAGGATCGGGAAGAGCACGAAGCCCCACGGCACGGCCACCAGGCAGGACGCGAGGACGACCTTGCGGCGCCCGACCCGGTCGCTGTAGACGGCCGAGAGGGTGACCAGCGCACCGAAGACCACGGCGCCCACGACGCCCATGGTGAGCACGGTCGCGCGGGAGAGGCCGACCACGGTCGTGCCGTAGGACGTCAGGAACGCCGTACCGATGTAGAAGAAGGCGAACAGCATGGCCAGCGCACCGCCGCCGAGCACGATCTCGCGCCACTGGTGCTTGAGCGCGGCCGCGAGCGGGCCCCGGGTGCTGGCCCGGGTCCGCGTGCTCTCGCGGAACATCGGGGTCTCCTCCACCTTCAGCCGCACGTAGAGCCCGACCAGCACCAGCAGCGCGCTCATCACGAAGGGCACCCGCCAGCCCCACTCCACGAACGCCGGGCTGGTCTCGCCGACGAGCCGGTTGATCAGCAGGAAGGTGCCGCTGGAGAGGGCGAAGGCGATCGCCGGGCCGAGCTGCGGGAAGGCGGCGTACAGCCCCCGCTTGCCGGGCGGTGCGTACTCCGCCGCGAGCAGGGTCGCGCCCGCCCACTCCCCACCCACCGCGAGGCCCTGCAGGAAGCGCAGGGTGACGAGCAGGACCGGCGCGGCGACCCCGATCGACGCGGCGCTCGGCAGCAGGCCGATCGCCACGGTCGCTGCGCCCATCAGCAGCAGCGTGCTGATCAGCGTGCGCTTGCGGCCCAGCCGGTCACCGAAGTGGCCGAAGCCGATCGCGCCGAGCGGTCGCGCGACGAAGGCCACCGCGAAGGTCGCGAAGGACGCGACGCTGGCGGCGGAGTCGCCGAGCGCCGGGAAGAAGACGGTCGGGAACACCAGCGCCGCCGCGGTGCCGTAGATGAAGAAGTCGTAGAACTCGATGGTGGTCCCGGCGCAGCTCGCGAAGGCGACACGGCGCATCGGGGTCGGTCGGTCGGTCATGGATCACTCCTCGGGGTGGTACGTGGCGAGGAGTGTGAGCCGGGCCACATCGACCCGGACCCCCCGAAGGAGGGAGCACCTCCCAAAGAGGGTGGGCCCGTTGCCGGGTGTGACCACGCTCACCTACCGTGGAGCCATGGCCGAGCTCGCCCCCGAGGCGCCGTACGACGGTGGGCGACTGCTGCGCGCGCTCGCCGACTTCCGCACGGTCGGCCGCAGCGACGTCGCCTTCGGCGGTCCGGTGGTCGGCGGTGGCACCGCGCTCGACATCACCGGCCTGCACGGCACCAGCACCCGCTCCCTGCAGGGCCTGCGGGTGCGCGCCGGCTTCGGCCTCGGCGGCAAGGCGCTGACGATCGGGCGCCCGGTGTCGGTCAACAGCTATCACGACGCCCGCGGCATCACCCACCAGTACGACGGACCGGTGCGTGCCGAGCGGCTGGAGACCGTGACCGCGCTGCCGATCGTCGTGGACCGGGTGCCGCGGATGGTGGTCTACCTCGCGCACCGCACCCAGGTCGTGCTCGGCGACGTCTGGTACGACGCCTTCCTCCCCCTGGTGCGCCGCGTCGAGCGCGAGATCGCGGTCGACGACGAGGTCCGGCGCCGCCTGGCCGCCGCGAGCGCCCCGTCCCCGGCCGCGCTCAGCCGCGCCGACCTGAGCGACATCTCCGCCGAGCTCGCCGACCTCGCCGCGCTCGTCGAGGACGACGTGCTGCGCCGGCGCCTGGAGCGGGTGCGCACCAAGGTCGACCGCGGCCGGACCCCGGCGGTCGCCCCGGCGCAGGCGCCGACCGGGCTCGCGGCGCGCGAGGTCGACGTCCTGGCCCAGGTGGCGCTCGGCCAGAGCAACCGCGAGGTCGCCGAGGCGCTCGGGCTCGTGGAGAGCACGGTGAAGTCGTACCTGAAGAACGCGATGCGCAAGCTGCACGCCAGCAACCGCGTGCACGCCGTCCGGCTGGCCCGCGAGGCCGGCGTCATCGACTGAGGGCTCAGCCGCCCAGCGCGTTCGGGTTGCGCCACTGCCGCTCGAAGGGCAGCCGCCAGGCGTAGGGCGCGATCAGCTGGTGCACCTGGTTCGGGCCCCAGCTGCCCTGGCGGTAGGGCCGCACGACCGGTGGGGACTCCAGCAGCGGCGCGGAGACCTCCCACAGCCGCTCGATGCCCTCGGCGGAGGTGAACAGGGTCTGGTCGCCGCGGGCTGCGTCGTAGATCAGCCGCTCGTAGGCCTCCAGCACCGAGCCCGCCCAGGAGGTGTCGGTCATCGCGAACTGCATGGAGAGCTTGTCGAGCTTCATCCCCGGACCGGGCCGCTTGCCGTAGAAGGACAGCGACATCTTCGCCTTGTCGGCGAGGTCGAAGGTGAGGTGGTCGGGTCCGTGGTCGCCGACGCCGGAGTTCTTCGGGAACATCGAGCGCGGCGGCTCCTTGAACGCGATCGAGATGATCCGCGCCCCCTCGGCCATCCGCTTGCCGGTGCGCAGGAAGAACGGGACGCCGGCCCAGCGCCAGTTGTCGATGAAGCACTTGAGCGCGATGAAGGTCTCGGTCTCCGACTCGGGCGCGACCCCGGGGATGTCGCGGTAGCCCTGGTACTGCCCGCGCACGACGTTGGCCGGGTCGATGGGCAGCATCGAGCGGAAGACCTTGTCCTTCTCCTCCCGGATCGCGTCCGGGGCCAGCGAGGTCGGCGGCTCCATCGCGGTGAAGGCCAGCACCTGGAACAGGTGGGTGACGACCATGTCCTTGTAGGCGCCGGTCGACTCGTAGAAGTTGGCGCGCTGGTCGAGACCGAGCTCCTCGGGCACGTCGATCTGCACGTGGTCGATGTTGTTGCGGTGCCAGATCGGCTCGAAGAGGCCGTTGGCGAAGCGGAAGGCGAGGATGTTCTGCGCGGCCTCCTTCCCGAGGAAGTGGTCGATGCGGTAGATCTGCGACTCGGCGAAGGTCTTGTGCAGCTCGGCGTTCAGCGCCTTCGCGGTGGCGAGGTCCACGCCGAAGGGCTTCTCCATGATGATCCGGCTGCCCTCGGCGAGGTCCGCGTCGTCCAGCGTCTGCACGACGGACAGCGCCGCCTTGGGCGGGACGCTGAGGTAGTGCAGGCGCACCCGGTCGCCGTCCCACGCCGACTCGGCCTTCTCGACGGCCGCGCGCAGCCCGGCCGGGCCCTCGGAGCCGGGGGCCCAGTGCAGCAGCTTGGCGAACTCCGGCCAGGCGTCCATGTCGTTGTCGTCGCCGGAGAACTCCTTGACCGCCTCGTGCACGAAGCCCACGAAGGACTCGGTCGTGTGCTCGTCGAGCGAGGTGCCGATGATCTGCAGCTGCGGCAGCAGGCCGGTCTCGAACAGGTGCAGCAGGCCGGGCAGCAGCTTGCGGCGGGACAGGTCACCGGTCGCGCCGAACAGCACGACGGTCACCGGCTTCTGGGTCTTCGGTGCCATGTCGTCCACAGTGCCTCCTCGGTGTTACCTCCACGATAACGAGAGGTGGCGGGAGCACCCCGGCAGGCTCAGGGCAGCCGCGCTCAGGACAGCCGGGCCCGCAGCCCGTCGAGCACCAGCGAGATGCCGAGGCGGAAGTCGTCGGCGTCGTCGTCCTGCTGGGCGAGCACGAAGCGCACCAGCGTGCGGGCACCGACCCGGGACAGGTGCTCCTCAGCGCCGGCCCGGTCGAGGGCGGCGCGCAGCGGGGCCTCCAGGGCGCCGGCGTCGGCGCGGTGCACCTGGGCGATGAGCAGGGCGCCGTCACGGTGGCGGCGCATGGCGTCGCGCAGGCCGAGGCACAGCAGCAGCAGCTCGGCGTCCCAGGCGACGATCTCGGTGGGGCGGCGGCCGCGGCGCAGGATCTCCTCGGCGAGCGCGGCGAGCAGGGCGTCCTTGCCGTCGAAGTGGTGGTAGAGCGCGCCGGGCTGCACGCCGAGGTCAGCGGCGAGCCGGCGCATGGTGAGCGCGTCGAGCCCGCTCTCGTCGAGCACCCCGATCGCCCGCTCGACCACGTCCGTCCGTCGGTAGCGCACCTGACCCCCTCGTTGACCTCTTGGCGAACCCACTCTAACCTGAACACCGTTCAGTTGGCGCCACGCGGTGCCGCCGTCCCCCGGAGAGTGACATGACGCGTCGTACCCCCACCACCGATGTCGCGCTGATCGCGGGCTTCGCCGCCCTGATCGCCGTGTGTGCCCTGCTGCCCGAGATCAAGACCGGCGTCGGCGTGCCCTACTCGCTGCAGACGTTCGGCGTCCTGCTCACCGGCGCGGTGCTCGGCCCGGTCCGCGGCTTCCTCTCCGTCACGCTCTACCTGGTCGCCGGCCTGGTGCTGCCGATCTACTCCGGCGGCACGTCGGGCATGGCGCACTACAGCGGGCTGACCGCGGGCTACCTGGTCGCCTTCCCGATCGCCGCCGCACTGTGCGGCTTCCTCGTCTACCGCAACCGCCGCAACGCCACCCAGTTCGCCTTCGTCTTCACCTGCGGCCTGCTCAGCAGCTTCCTCGTCGTGCACACCCTCGGCCCGCTCGGCCTCGCCTGGCGCGGCGACATGAGCCTCAAGGCGGCCTTCTCGGCCGACACCGCCTACTTCCCCGGCGACATCGCCAAGAACGTCGTGATGGCGCTGGTCGCCTCCGCGGTGCACCGCGCCTTCCCCGACCTGATCAGCCGTCGTACGACGGCCGAGGCGCCCGCCGAGGAGCCCGCTCCCGAGCCCGCATGAGCCGGATCGAGCTCGACCGGGTGGTCGTCCGGGCGGCCACGCCCGGCGGCCCGGTCCCCGAGGTCACCGTACTGCGGGAGACCACGCTCGACCTCACCGAGCAGCGGATCGCGCTGGTCGGCCCGAACGGCTCCGGCAAGTCCACGCTGGCGCGGCTCGTCAACGGGCTGGTCGAGCCGACCACGGGCCGGGTCACCGTCGACGGCCTCGACGTGCGCAAGAAGGGTCGCGAGGTGCGCCGCCGGGTCGGCTTCGTGTTCACCGACCCCACCGCCCAGCTGGTGATGCCGACGGTCGCCGAGGACGTCGCGCTCTCGCTGCGGCACCGGGTCAAGGACCGCGAGGAGCGGGCCGTCGCGGCGCGCGAGGTGCTGGCGTCGTACGGCCTGGAGGAGCTGGCCGACCGCAGCGTGCACACGCTCTCCGGCGGCCAGCGCCAGCTGCTGGCGATCGCCGGGGTGCTCGCGACCGAGCCCTCCGTCCTGGTCGCCGACGAGCCGACGACGTTGCTGGACCTGCGCAACAGCCGGGCGATCGGCGACCTGCTCCTCGCGCTCCCCCAGCAGGTGGTGATCGCGACCCACGACCTGGACCTGGCCCTGCGTTGCGACCGGGCGCTGCTGGTCGAGGACGGCGCGATCGTCGCCGACGGCGCCCCCGCGGACGTGGTCGCGCACTACCGGGCGACGGCGGGCTGAGCCGTGGCGGTGAGCCCGCTCGGGGAGTACCGGCCCGGCACCTCGGTGCTGCACCGGCTGCCCGTCGGCGCCAAGCTGCTAGGGCTCGTCGTGCTGAGCATCGTGGCCGTGGTGTGGCGAGGGGTGCCGACGACGGCCGCGGTGATCGGGCTCGCGGTCCTCGGCTGCGTCGTGGGCGGCGTGCCGCTGCGACGGGCGGCGCGCAGCATCCGCACCGTGCTGCTGGCGATGGTGCTGCTGGCGGCGTACCAGGTCTGGCAGAACGGCGCCGAGCGCGCCTTCGTCGTCGTCGGCGCCCTGCTCGCGCTGGTGCTGCTCGCCACCGTGTTCACCACGACCACCGCGGTGGAGCAGATGATCGACGCGATCACCCGGTGGCTGGAGCCCTTCCGCCGCTTCGGCGTACGGCCGGAGCTGGTGGCGCTGGCCTTCTCGCTGATGATCCGCGGCATCCCGCTCACCCTGGAGATCGCCGCCGAGACCAGGGACGCGGCCCGGGCCCGCGGCCTGGAGCGCAACCCCCGGGCCTACCTCACCCCGCTCGTCATCCGGGTCGTCGCGCACGCCCGGGCGACCGGTGACGCCTTGCACGCCCGCGGGATCGGCGACGACTGATACCCTCCACCTGAACACTGTTCAGTTCGGCCTTCCGAGGAGCACCATGACCACGAACTTCGACGCGCTCGCGACCCGCATCCTCGACGGCGGCAGCGCCACCGAGGCGGACGCGCTGGCGGTGCTCCAGGCGCCCGACGCCGAGCTGATGTTCCTCGTCGCCGCGGCCGGCCGGCTGCGCCGGGAGCACTTCGGCACCACGGTGAAGGTCAACTACCTCGTCAACCTGAAGTCCGGGCTGTGCCCGGAGAACTGCAACTACTGCTCGCAGGCGGTGGGCTCGGCGGCGCCGATCCTCAAGTACTCCTACCTCTCCACCGAGGAGACCCTGCGCCAGGCGGGCGCGGGCCTCCAGGGCGGCGCGAGCCGGGTCTGCATGGTCTCCTCGGGCCGCGGGCCCTCCGACCGCGACATCGACAAGGTCGTGGAGATGACCGAGGCCCTCAAGGAGCAGTACGACGGCGTCGAGGTCTGCGCCTGCCTCGGGCTCCTCAAGGACGGCCAGGCCGAGCGCCTCCAGCAGGCCGGGGTGGACGCCTACAACCACAACATCAACACCGCCGAGTCCCACCACGACAACATCGTCCAGACCCACACCTACGACGACCGGGTCGACACCATCGGCAAGGCGAAGGCCGCCGGCCTGTCCCCGTGCAGCGGCCTGATCGCGGGGCTGGGCGAGTCGGACGAGCAGCTCGTCGAGGCCCTCTTCGCGCTCAAGGCGCTGGACGCCGACTCGATCCCGGTCAACTTCCTGATGCCCTTCGACGGGACGCCGTACGAGAACACCTGGGAGCTCTCCCCCACCCGCTGCGTGAAGATCCTGACCATGGCGCGCTTCGTGTGCCCGGACAAGGAGATCCGGATCGCCGGCGGCCGCGAGATGCACCTGCGCACCCTGCAGGCCACCGCCCTGCACGTCGCGAACTCGATCTTCCTCGGCGACTACCTCACCTCCGAGGGCCAGGACGCGCTCGCCGACCTGCGGATGCTGCGCGACAACGGCTTCTCGGTCCTCGGCATGGACGACTCGGCGTTCGACGAGCTGATCGCCGCGCACGAGGCCGGGGTCACCCACCGGGTGCACGCCACCACGCCGTGCGGCTCCTCGGCCGGCAGCGGCTGCGGCGACGGCTGCGGCGGCTGCTCGGTCGCGGCCCCGACCGACGGCAAGCCGGTGATCCGCTCCCGGGGTGCGGGGACCGAAGTCGCCGCCAACGCCTGAGGCGGCCCCGGTGGTCGAGCCTGTCCCGCCGGTCGAGCCTGTCGAGACCCTCGCGCCGGTCGAGCCTGTCGAGACCCTCGCGTTCGACCGCGAGCACCTGTGGCACCCCTACACCTCGATGACGGACCCCGCGCCGGTCCGCCTCGTCACCGGCGCGCGCGGGTGCACGCTGGAGGTGGACGGCCGCGAGGTCGTCGACGGGATGGCCTCGTGGTGGGCGGCGATCCACGGCTACCGGCACCCGGCGCTCGACCGGGCGCTCGCCGAGCAGGCAGCGCGGTTCAGCCACGTGATGTTCGGCGGGCTGACCCACGAGCCCGCCGTCGGGCTCGGCCGCCGGCTGGTGGAGATCACCCCGGAGCCGCTGCGGCGGGTGTTCCTCGCCGACTCGGGCTCGGTCGCGGTCGAGGTGGCGCTGAAGATGGTGCTCCAGCACCAGCGCGCCCTGGGCCGGCCCGAACGGACCCGGGTGCTGACCGTCCGCGGCGGCTACCACGGCGACACCTTCCACCCGATGAGCGTCACCGACCCCGACGGCGGGATGCACGCGCTGTGGCAGGGCGTGCTGCCGTCCCAGGTGTTCGCGCCGCAGCCGCCGGCCGTGGGGGCCGGCGAGGCGGAGATCGCGACCTGGGCGGCCGCGGTCCGCGAGCTGGCCGCGGGGCACGCGCACGAGCTGGCCGGCGTCGTCGTCGAGCCGCTGCTGCAGGGCGCGGGCGGCATGTGGCCCTACCCGGTGGAGTGCCTGCGGGTGCTGCGCGAGGTGGCCGACGAGCACGGGCTGCTGCTCGTCTTCGACGAGATCGCCACCGGCTTCGGCCGCACCGGCCACCTCTTCGTCAGCGAGCTGGTGACCCCGGACGTGCTGTGCGTCGGCAAGGCGCTGACCGGCGGCTACCTCACGCTCGCCGCGGTGCTCACCACCGACGCGGTCGCCCCGGGCGTGGTGATGCACGGCCCGACGTTCATGGGCAACCCGCTGGCCTGCGCGGTGGCGAGCGCGTCGATCGACCTGCTGCTCGCGGGCGACTGGCAGGCCGGCGTACGACGCATCGGCGACCACCTCGCGGCCGGCCTGGAGCCGCTGCGCGCGCTTCCCCAGGTGCGGGACGTGCGCACCGTCGGCGCCGTGGGCGTCGTCCAGCTCGACCACGACGTGGACGTGGCGGCCGCGACCGACGCGGCCCTGGCGGCGGGCGTGTGGCTGCGGCCGTTCCGCGACCTGGTCTACGCGATGCCGCCGTACGTCATCTCCGACGACGAGCTGGACCGGCTGGTCGCGGGTATCGGGGCGGCGGTGCGCGCCGGATGAGCACCTGGCAGGAGTGGCTGGCGGCCGAGGCCGCCGCCCGCGAGGAGGCCGGGTTGACCCGGCGGTTGCGCGAGCGGCCCGCCGAGGACCCGACGATCGACCTCGCCGGCAACGACTACCTCGGCCTGGCCCGCGACCCCGCGGTCCGCCGGGCCGCCGCGGACGCCGCGCTGCGCTGGGGCGCCGGGGCCAGTGCGTCGCGGCTGGTGACGGGCACCTTGGCCCTGCACGCCGACCTGGAGCGGGAGCTCGCCGACTACCTGTGCCAGCCCTCGGCGCTGGTCCTCTCGACCGGCTACCACGCCAACCTGGCCGTCGTCACCGCGCTGGCCGACCGCTCGGTCCGCGTGCTCTCCGACGCGCACGTGCACGCCTCCCTGGTCGACGGGGTGCGGCTGTCGCGGGCACGGCTGAGCGTCGTGCCGCACAGCGACGTTGCGGCGGTCGAGGCAGGCCTGGTCGCCGCGGTCGCCGCGGGCGAGCGGGCGCTGGTGCTGGTCGAGTCGGTCTACTCCGTCCTCGGCGACGCCGCTCCCCTGGTCGAGCTCGCCGCCCTCTGCGAGCGGTACGACGCCCTGCTGGTCGTCGACGAGGCGCACGGCCTCGGCGTCCACGGGCCCGGCCTGGTCGCCGCCCTCGGCCTGGCCGGCCTGCCGCACGTGGTGGTCACCGCGACCCTGTCCAAGGCGCTCGGCAGCCAGGGTGGCGCGATCCTCGGGCCGTCCGCCCTGCGCGAGCACCTGGTCAACCGGGCCCGCCCGTTCATCTTCGACACCGGGCTCGCCCCGGCCCCGACCGCCGGCGCGCTGGCCGCGCTGCGCGAGGTCCGTGCCCGGCCCGGCCTGGGCGCGACCGTGCGAACGCGGGTGGCCGCGCTCGCCGACGCCCTCGGCGTGGTGGCGCCCGCGGGCGCGGTGCTCTCGGTGCCGATGTCCTCACCCCAGGCAGCTGTCGCGGCCCAGGCCGCCGCGCTGGCGTCGGGCCTGCGGGTGGGCTGCTTCCGCCCGCCGTCGGTGCCCGACGGCATCTCGCGGCTGCGGATCACCGTCACCGCCGGCGTGCCCGCCGCCGACTGGGCCGACGCCGTCGCCACCCTGGTCGCGCTCGTCAAGGAGCACCAGTGACCCGGCTCGTCGTGGTCACCGGCACCGACACCGGGGTCGGCAAGACCGTCGCCACCGCCGCGCTCGCGGCCCGCGCGGCCGCCGGCGGCAGCCGGGTGCTGGTCGTGAAGCCCGTCCAGACCGGCATCGGCGGCGCCGACCCGGACGTCCCCGACGTCGACACCGTGCGTTCTCTCGCCGGCGTCGAGGCGGTCCAGCTCGCGGCCCTGGACGAGCCGCTCGCCCCCGACACCGCCGCCCGCCGCCAGGGGGTCGCGATCCCGTCGGTGGCCGAGCACGCCACCGCGATCCACGACCTCGCCCCGGCGCACGACCTCGTGCTCGTCGAGGGCGCCGGCGGCCTGCTCGTCCGCATCGACGCCGACGGCGGCACCCTGCTCGACCTCGCCGCCCTCCTGGCGGCCGAGGTCGTCATCGTCACCCGGGCCGGCCTCGGCACGCTCAACCACACCGAGCTGACGGTCGCCGCGCTGCGCCACCGTGGCATCGAGCCGGCCGGCCTGGTCATCGGCTCCTGGCCCGCCGCGCCCGGCCTGGCGGAGTCCTGCAACCGTGCCGACCTGCCCCGCGTCACCGGGGTCCCGCTGCTCGCCGTGCTGCCCGAGGGCGCCGGCTCGGCAGCCGACTTCCGCACGGCCGCGCCGGGCTGGTTCACGACAGCCTGACGGATTTGCGGCAAAGCGCCGGTCCAGCCTGCCGCACCCTGCCAGACTCTGTCATCCCCGCTTGACCGCACGGGCGGGGCACCACCGTCGACGGGTCACGGATGGGGGCGGCATGCCGGTCTCGGGCATCTCCCTGAGCCTGTTCGGCATCCCCTCGATCGACGTCGGCGGCGAACCGCACCCGCTCACCTCCAGTGCCGCGCGGCTCTCGACGTACCTGGCTCTCGGACCGCGGGCCGGCCGGCTCCGCTCGCTCGCCGCGGCCCAGCTCTACCCCGACTCACCTCCCCCACTGGCCCGGCGGCGGCTCAACACGGCGGCGTGGCGGCTGAACAACGAGATCCGGGCGTCGTACGGCAACGACCTGATCGTCACCCCGCAGGGCGCGCAGACCATCGGCATCGACGAGACGGCGCCGGTCAGCGTGGACGTGTGGGCGTTCACCGACCTGGTCAGCGGAGTGGTCCGGCTGCGCCCCGGCGCGATCACCCTCGCCGACGTCGACCGGCTGGAGCGCGCCGTCGCCCTGTACGGCGGGCGGCTGGCGCCCGCCGTCGACGACGAGTGGGTGCTCGGCGAGCGCGCCCGTGTGGAGAACCTCTACCTGGTCGCCCTCAGCCACCTGGTGCGCCACTACGGCACGCTCGGCGACGTCGCCTCCGTCGCCCGCTGCGGCGAGCTCGCCCTGGAGGTCGAGCCGGTGCGCGAGGACATCCACCGCGCGCTGATGCGGGCCTACGCCGAGGCCGGCCGCGGCGACCTGGTGGAGAGCCAGTTCGAGCGGTGCCGGACCAGCCTGCACCACACCCTCGCCGTCGACCCGATGCCGCAGACCGTCGACCTCTTCCGGCGGCTCACCGGGCCGAGCACCCTGGCCCGCGAGGAGGTGAGCGCGCTGCTCGCCGACCTCACCCAGGCCCGCCGCGACCTGGCCCTCGTGTGGGGTCGTCTCGACAGCGCCCTGGAGCAGGTACGACGCCTGCGGTGACCACCGCGTGATCCGCCGTCGCACGAGGTGATCCGCCGGTGATCCGGTGCTCGCAGGCTGGCCGGGCTCGTCCCCCCAACCCCCCGAGAGGCACGTCATGAAGCAAGTCGCGGATCCCGCAGTCAGCACGTTGCTCAACACCACCATCGTCGGCCAGCCCTGGCACGACGACTACCGTCCCGGCCTCGGCGTCGACGCCGTCACCGGCCAGGTCCGGGCCAGGGCCGTCGCGGACTTCGAGGTCCAGGACACCCCGATCCTGAGCCCGATGTACACCTACTCACTCGTGCAGTCCGAGAGCGACATGTCGAGCATGATCTCGGCGTCGGCGCAGGGCTCCTACAACATGGAGGGCGTGACGGTCGGCGCCGGCACGTCGTACCTGGAGTCGATGTCGGTCTCCGAGCTGTCGGTCACCCTGGTCGCCGAGGTGAGCGTCAACCGCAGCCAGTACAGCCTGGCCCCGCAGGGCGACTACCGCCTGGCCGTCGAGCCCGGACCGGACTTCCGCGACAAGTACGGCGACTACTTCGTCGCCGGCTACCGCTCCTCCTCGCAGCTCCACGCGATGTACCAGTGCACCTTCAGCAGCGTGGAGGAGCGCCGCAAGTTCACCGCCACGCTGTCGGCCGAGGTGCCCCAGGTCTTCACCGCGCAGGGCAGCACCGCCTTCGAGAAGGCACGGTCGGAGTGCCACGCCTCGGTCAACATCATCGTCTCGGCCGACGGGGTGAAGACGAACATCCCGACCCCGGCGGACGGCTGGACGCCGGCGACGATCCTGTCGGTGCTGCTGCCGTGGTTCAACGAGAACATGGCGCCGAAGCCGCTCGAGGCCTACCTCATGCACTACCGGGTGATCGACCCGGCGATCTCCGGGGAGGTCCCGGTGAGCCCGGACGTCTTCGCCCAGCTCGCCTTCCTCTACGACCGGTTCTGGCTGGCGCGGGCCCGCTTCCACACGTGCCCGGCGTTCGGCCGGCCGCTCGTCGACGAGCCGTACAAGCAGCTGGAGAAGAAGATCGAGGCCTACCAGGCCTCCCTGCCGCACGACGAGGCGCAGATCGAGCAGCTGACCAGCGACACCAACGAGCTGCTCGGCACGTTCACCGGGATCCTCAACCGGCAGACCTTCTTCTCCCAGGTCATGGAGTCCGCCAAGAGCGAGCCGGCGCGGGACCAGAACTTCGACGCCGACAAGGGCACGGTGCGCTGGAACTACGGCTTCAACAGCTCCAACCTGCCCGGCGTCTCGGTGGCCAGCGCCAGCGACCACGTCGAGCAGGACTGGAAGATCGGGTGGCGTGAGCACACCTTCAACTTCCGCGACAGCACGAAGGTCCTCGTCGGCTGGGACGTCATCTGCAACTGGACCGACGGCACCGGCGGCGACTGGCACAAGGCCTGCGACCAGGTGATCGGCCGCGGTGCGGCCGACGTCTACGTCAAGAGCGACTACGACCGCGGCTACTCGTGGTCGATCGTGTGGTACTTCGTCGAGGCCACCCTCTACCCCACCCCGCGAGGGCAGTGAGATGGCGAACTTCACCTACTTCATCATCTCGCCCGGCTACGACGTGGACACGGCGGTGCTCTACCCCGACAAGCGCCTGGGCAACTACATCAAGTTCGGCGACGCGAGCGCGGACCACGTGACCACGGCGGGGGTGCGCGCGGCGTACCTCACCCACAACCCCGACATCGGGGTGGCCGCGGTGATGGACTCGCAGGCCTTCGCGGGTCCGGCGCTCGGCACCCGGCTCAAGCAGTTCATCATCGGGCTCGGCATCACGCCGGTCGCCACCAGCGAGTGGTTCTCGGTCCAGACCAAGGCGGCGTGGGGGCTCACCCAGGCGATGACCGCGTGGGACCGGGTGACGGTGACCCAGCAGAACCTGCCGGCGCTGCAGAACGTCATCCGCCAGCACCTCGCCTGAGCGGCGCGCGGAGCTCACCAGAGCGGCGGGCGGCGGTCCCGCCACGGGGCCGCCGCCTCGACCTGCGCGGCGAGGGAGAGCAGCAGCTCCTCCTCGGCGGGCCGAGCGGCGAGCATCATCCCGATCGGGAGCCCGTCGCCGCTCTGGTGCAGCGGCAGCGAGATCGCCGGCATGCCGGTCACGTTCCACGCCGAGGTCCACGGCGTGAAGCGCTTCTGCGCCTCGAAGTCCGCCTCCGGGTCGGCGTCGTCACGGATCGCGCCGACCGGGAGCGGCAGGGTGGCCAGGGTCGGCGTCAGCACGGCGTCGTACGGCGCCAGGGCGACCAGCGCCTCGCCGGCGTGGCGCCGCAGGGCGCCGATCGCCGCCCCGAACGCCGGCCCGGAGACCGCCTCGCCCCGCTCGCCCAGCCAGCAGGTGAGCGGTCGCAGGCCGGCCCGCTGCTCGGCCGACAGCGGCGCGGTGGAGAGCCCGGTGAGCACCGCCCAGCAGGTCTCGAACTCCGGCACCGCCTCGGGCGGGATCGGCACGCTGATGTCGACGACCGTGTGGCCCAGCGAGGACAGCAGCCGGGTGGTCTCCTCGAAGGCCGCGCGCACCTCCGGGTGCACCTCGGTGGCGGCGATGACCGGGGCGTCGAAGCGGGCGATCCGCAGCCGGCCCGGCTCGCGCGCGGTCGCGGCGAGGAAGGTGTCGCCCGGGTCGGGCGCCCAGGACGGGTCCCCGGCCCGGCGCCCGGCGAGCACGTCGAGCAGGGCCGCGGCGTCGGCGACGGTGCGCGCGATCGGGCCGGAGACGGCGAGGCCGACCGGGTCGCCGTACATCGGGAAGCCGCTGACCCGGCCCCGGGTCGGCTTGAGCCCGACCAGGCCGCAGCAGGCGGCCGGGATCCGGATCGAGCCGCCGCCGTCGGAGCCCTGCGCCACCGGCACCAGGCCGGCGGCGACCGCCGCCGCGGCGCCGCCCGAGGAGCCACCCGCCATCCGGGTGGTGTCCCAGGGCGTGACGGCCGGCGGCCGGCCCTCCGGCTCGGTGTAGCAGGGCGAGCCGAACTCCGGGGTGCTCGTCTTGCCGAGGCTGACCAGCCCGGCCTCCTCGATCGCCAGCGTCACCGCGTCGGAGACGTCCGGCACGAAGCCGGCGTAGGCCGGTGAGCCGAACTCCGTGGGCACGCCCCGGGTGAGGTTGAGGTCCTTGATCGCCGTCGGTACGCCGGCCAGCGGCGAGGCGCCGTCGCCGACCGGCCCGACGGCCGCGACCTCCCGGGCCCGGCGGCGCGCGGCGTCCGGGTCGCGGAAGACGAACGCGCCGTCGACGTACTCCTGCGGGAGACGCGCGGCGCGTTCGAGGTAGTGCTCGGTGAGCTCGACGGGGCTGAGCTCGCCGGAGCGGATCAGGGCACCCTGCTCGAGGGCGGTCAGGTCGTGGAGATCGGCCACGACCCGACCGTAGCCCCCGTCAGGTTGGCCGGCTCGGTCGGCTCGGTCAGGCGGCGCTGGTCGCCGGGGCGAACTCGGCGAGGCGGGTCAGCGCGTCGAGCAGCTTGGCGCGGACCTCGGCGTCGGTGGTCGGGTCGACCTCGACGGCGGGCTGGGAGACGGTGACGTCCTCGACGACGATCGCACCGGCGATGCCGGCGGAGCGGGCGGTGTCGGCGTGGGCCCACTTGCCGCCGTACGGCGTGGGGGTGGCGCCGATGACGCCGAACGGCTTGCCGACGAGGGCACCGGCGCCGTAGGGGCGGGAGAGCCAGTCGATGGCGTTGTTGAGCACGGCCGGCATGGTGCCGTTGTACTCCGGGGTGACCGCGAGGACGCGGTCGGCGCCGGCGACCCGCTCACGCAGGGCGGCGGCGGCCTCGGGCGCGCTGCCGGCGTCGAGGTCCTCGTTGTAGAAGGGGATCTGCTCCAGGCCCGAGATGAGGTCGAGCTCGACGCCCGCGGGCGCCTCGTCGCGGAGGATCTCCGCGAGCTTGCGGTTGAGGGAGTCGGCGCGCAGGCTGCCGACCAGGACGGCGACGCGGGTGGTGTCAGTCATGCAGGTCGAAACGGACCGCGGTCCGCTTCCATTCCCGACGTTCGGAACTTTTTTCGCTGCGGCTGTCGGTGCCCACCCCTAGGCTGGCCGGACCATGCCGAAGGACCTCCCCCTGCTCACCGCAGCGCCGGTCGAGCGGCGCGACGCGGCACGCAACCGCCGGGCCCTGCTCGACGCCGCCGCCGAGCTGATGGGCGGCTGCGGCGTGGAGGCGCTGACGATGGATGCGCTCGCGGCGAGGGCCGGGGTCGGCAAGGGCACCGTCTTCCGCCGCTTCGGCAGCCGCGAGGGGTTGATGGCCTCCCTGCTCGACCACCGCGAGGCGGAGTGGCAGGCCGGGGTGATCAGCGGTCCCCCGCCGCTCGGTCCGGGCGCCCCGGCGCTGGAGCGGCTGCACGCCTTCGGCGCCTCCCGGCTGCGCCTGCACCTCGACCAGGCCGCGCTGATCGAGGCCGCCGGCCGGACGTGGGGCGAGAACCACGCCGTGCTCGGCTTCGCCGAGCTGCATGTGCGGCTGCTCCTCGGCGAGCTCGGCGTCGCCGGCGACGTCGCCTACCTCGCGACCGCGATCATCGCCCCTCTCGCCGTGCCCGTGCTGCGCCAGCAGATGCACGCCGGGATGAGCGAGCAGCAGATCCTCAGCGGCTGGCGGGACTTCGTGGACCGCCTCGTCGGAAGCGAGTGACCGCTCAGTCCACGTGGTGGCGCAGCAGGCCGTAGGTCAGCCCGTCCATCAGGGCCTCCCACGAGGCCTCGATGACGTTGGCACCCACGCCGACGGTGACCCAGGTCGACTCGCCGTCGCTGGTCTCGATGAGCACCCGGGTGATCGCGTCGGTGCCGTGGCCCTGGTCGAGGATGCGCACCTTGAAGTCGACCAGCTCGAACTTCGCGATCTCCGGGAAGGCCTGCACGATCGCCGTGCGCAGCGCCTGGTCGAGCGCGTTGACCGGCCCGTTGCCCTCACCGGTGACGACGTAACGCACCCCCGCCGCGTGGAGCTTGACCGTCGCCTCGGAGACGGCCTCCTCCCCCGGCTGGGCGTGGGTGAGCGTCTCGGTGATGACCCGCCAGCTCTCCACCTCGAAGTACGACGGCCGACGGCCCTCGGCCTCCTCCTTCAGCAGCAGCTCGAAGGAGGCGTCCGCGGCCTCGAAGGTGTAGCCGCGCGACTCCAGCTCCTTGACCCGCGCGGTCACCCGGTTGACGACCTCCGGCGACTCGGACAGGTCGAAGCCGAGCTCCTTGCCCTTGAGCTCGATCGAGGCGCGCCCGGCCATCTCGGAGACGAGCAGCCGCATGTCGTTGCCGACCCCCGCCGGGTCCATGTGCTGGTAGAGGTCGGGGTCGACCTTGATCGCGCTCGCGTGCAGGCCGGCCTTGTGCGCGAAGGCGGACGTGCCGACGTACGGCTGGCGGGAGGCGGGCGGCACGTTGGTCACCTCGGCGACGGCGTGCGCGATCCGGGTGGCCTCGCCCAGCAGCCCCGGCGGCAGCACCTGCCGGTCGAGCTTGAGCTCCAGGTTGGCGACCACGTTGACGAGGTCGGCGTTGCCGGTGCGCTCGCCGTAGCCGTTGATGCAGCCCTGGACGTGGGTGGCGCCCGCGTCGACCGCGGCGAGGGTGTTGGCGACCGCGCAGCCGGTGTCGTTGTGGCAGTGGATGCCGACCCGGACCTGGGCGTTCTCGATCACGTCGTGCACGACGTCGGAGACCCAGCCGGGCAGCATCCCGCCGTTGGTGTCGCACAGCGCGATCACCTCCGCCCCCGCGTCGTACGCCGTGCGGAGGACCTCGAGCGCGTAGGACCGGTCCAGCCGGTAACCGTCGAAGAAGTGCTCGGCGTCCAGGAACACCTGCTGCCCCTCGGCCCGCAGGTGGCTGACGGTGTCGCGGACCATCGCGAGGTTCTCCTCCAGCGTGGTCCGCAGCGCCTTCTCGACGTGCCCGGCGTGCGACTTGGCGACCAGGGTGACCACGCCCGCGCCGCTCTCGCGCAGCGCCGCCACCAACGGGTCGTCGGCGGCGACGGCACCGGCCCGGCGGGTGGCGCCGAAGGCCGCGAGCCGGGCGTGCTTCAGGTCCAGCTCGGTGGCCGCGCGCCGGAAGAACTCGGTGTCCTTGGGGTTGGCGCCGGGCCAGCCGCCCTCGATGTAGCCCACCCCGAGCCCGTCGAGCTGCCGGGCGATCGCCAGCTTGTCCGCGACCGTCGGGTTGAGCCCCTCCTGCTGCATGCCGTCGCGCAGGGTGGTGTCGTAGACGTGGAAGGAGCCGTGAAGATCGAGCTGCTGGTTCATCGAGGTCTCTCGGGTGGGCGTCGTACGGGCAAAACAAAAGCCTCCCGGCAACGAGAGGCTGGCGCGTCCGGGGCTCCGGACGCGCTAGGTAATGATCGACGTGCTGGTGGTCACAGGCTCAGTCTGCCACGTGCGGCGCCCGCGGCGGCTCACAGTCCGAAAGGACCGCCGACCCACGGCACCCAGCTCACGCCTTTGCCCGCGACCAGCACGCCGAGCAGCGCGGCGAGCGCCAGCAGCCCCGCGCAGGTGAGCGCCCAGGGCAGCGGACGGCGGCAGGCCGGGAACAGCACGCGGGCCACCGGCGAACGGAACCGGCTGCTGCCCGGCCCCGACCACAGCGCCAGCGCGAGCACCGCCCCGCACGCCATCAGGGTGCTCGGCACCTCGACGGCCAGGGCGTAGCAGATCAACCCCGCGGCGGCGCCGAGCCCGGCGCTCCACAGCACCAGCACGGTCGTGCCGGTGACGGCGCGGACCATGTGCCAGGGGCTGGAGGTGACCAGGCGCAGGCCGTCGTACCACTTGATGCCGCGGACGGTACGACGCTGCGCGACGGCCGAGGCGGCCAGCGAGCCCGCGCGCAGCAGCCACACCGCGAGGACGACGAGCGCGAGCGCCACCCAGGGTGCCGCCGCGAAGCCGGCACCGACCGCGACGGCACCCGCACCGAGCGCGGTCCAGCGCCGCAGCCGCTCGGGCAGCGGCACCTGCGGCTCCGGGCCGAACGGGGCGTCGGGGTCGAAGCCGTGCTGCTGGTCCCACTCCTCCTCGATCCGGCGCAGCGCGTCGGGCGTGACGGTCGGCGGTGCCGGCGTCGGGTCCTGGCGCAGGGTCGGTGGCGGCGGCGGAGGCAGCGCGGGCGTCGGCGCGAGCGACTCCGGGGTGGTGCGCGGCGGGGCCGGGGCGGCCGCCGCGACCGGGGCGCCCGCCTGGGCGGCCAGCGCGAGCGGCAGGGTGAAGTCGTCCTCGGCCTCGGCCGGCGGCTCGAAGAGCGCCCCCGGCGGGGCGGCCGGCGGCAGGTCCGGCCGGGTGCTCAACGGCCGCAACCAGGCCAGCACCTCCTCCAGCAGCGGCCGCTCCAGCGGGTCCGGGTGCAGCGCCGCGGCGAGCACGTCGGCCATCGGCTGCGCGATGCCGCTGAGGTCGTGCTGGCCGCGGCGGGTGCGGTCCATGACCGCCATCGCGGGGCCGCGGCCGTAAGGAGCGCGGCCGGTGGCGGCGTACGCGACCGTCACGGCCCACGCGTGCACGTCGGCGGCGGGGGTCGCCTCGTCGCCGTAGAGGATCTCGGGGGCGAGGTAGCCCGGCGTGCCCAGCAGCCAGCCGGTCTGGGTGAGCCGGATGTCGTCGGCGACCCGAGCCAGGCCGAAGTCGATGAGGATCGGGGTGCGGCCCTCCATCAGCACGTTGCCGGGCTTGACGTCGCGGTGCAGGACGCCGACCGCGTGCACCGCGCCCAGGCCCTCCGCGAGGCAGCCGGCGAGCCAGTGCAGGTCGGGGCCCTCGACCGGTCCCTCGGTCGCGACGTGCTCGTGCAGCGAGAGGCCGGGGACGTAGCGGGTCACGACGTAGGGCACCTCGGCCCACGGGTCGGCCGCCAGCATCTCGGCCACCCACGGGCTGCGCACCCGGGTCAGCGAGCTGACCTCGCGGGCCAGCCGGCCGCGGGCCTCCTGGTCACCGACGACCTGCGGGCGCAGCACCTTGAGCGCCACCCGGCGCCCGTCGGAGCCGCGGGCGAGGTGGACGATGCCCATGCCGCCCTCGCCCAGGCGGGTCAGCAGCGTGTAGTCGCCCACCCGGGTGGGCGCGCCGCTGTCAGGTCGCATCGTCACGCAGCGAGATTACCCGGGGAGGCCCCGCTCGAATCAGCGCCGCGCGCGGCCGGCGAGGCACACGGCGCCGCCGACGACCGCGACCAGGCCGAGGAAGAGGATGCCGACACCCGCGAGCGGGATGTCGGCCCCGTCGGCCGGCAGGCTCAGCAGGTGGGCCTCGGCACCCGCGACGGCGACCGCCCCGAGCGCGGTCGCGGCCGCTGCGGCCGGACGGACCGCGCCGCGGCGCACGGCGGCGCCGAGGACGCCGAGGAGGGCGAGCGCGAGGACGGCGGTCACCACGACCACCACCCGGTCGCCACTGCGCGGCAGGGCGACGATCGCGGCGAACGACGCCGCGACCAGTGCGGCGAGGAGACGGGCGGACCGGACCAGGTGGGGGGTGCTCATGGACGGAGCCTCCCGGCCCGCGCGGCCGCCCGGGAGGGTACGGATACTCAGTCCCGTGCGTCGAGCTCGGCGACGAGCCGCCGCGGCGTCACCCGGCGGTACGACGCGTCGACCAGCTCCGCGATCTCCGTCCAGTCCGTCGCGGGGTCGGCCAGGTCGATCGCGCGGCCACCCGAGGGGCCGTAGTAGGCGGGCACGAAGAAACGCTCGTCGGCGTCGAGCGCCGGCAGGTCCACCGGGTCGGGCGTGAAGACCAGCGCGCTCGGGACCATCCGGTGCTCACCCGGCCGGATCTTCTCCGAGCCGCCGAAGACCGCGAAGACCTTGGCGGTGCGGAAGGTCGGCCGGCCGTGGCTGACCCGCTCCTCCGCACCCGGCAGCGCCAGGCAGATCCGGCGCAGCTCGGCCAGCCCGGGGTCGTCGTCGCTGAACATGATCGGGTGCGCCATGGGCTCAGTGAAGCACCCGGCACCGGCATGGCTCCTAGACTTCCCTGGTGCCGATCTCCCTGACGCTCCTCGACGGCGTGCGCTGGGACGGTACGCCGGTGCCGGGCGAGCGTCCGCAGGCGCTGCTCGCCGCCCTGGCCACCGCCGGGCGCACCGTCGGCACCGAGCGGCTGGTCGCCCTGGTCTGGGGCGAGGACGTCCCGGCCAACCCGGGCAAGGCGCTGCAGGTGCTGGTGTCCCGGGTGCGGGCGGTCGTGGGCGCGGCGACCCTGGTGACCGACGGCGACGGCTACCGGCTCACGCTGGCCGCCGACCAGGTGGACGCCCGCCTGCTGCGGACGCAGGCCCGTGCGGCCCGCGAGGCGTTGGCCACCGATCCCGCCGCCGCCCTCGCGCTCGCCGACACGGCGCTCGCCCTGGCCCCGGCCGGTGTCCCCGAGCCGGCCGCCGGCCCGCTCGCCGACCTGCGCCGCGACGCCGAGGAGGACCTCCGCGCGGCGGCGGTCGTCCGGGCCCGCGCGCTGGCCAGGGTCGGCCGTCCCGCCGACGCGCTGCCCGGGCTGGAGCGCGCCGCGCGCGAGCAGCCCGGCGACGAGGCGCTGCTGGCCGACCTGCTCCGTGCCGAGGCCGCCGTGCGTGGGCCGGCGGCGGCGCTGGAGCGCTTCTCCGCCTACCGCGCGGGGGTCCAGGACCGGCTCGGCAGCGACCCGGGCCCCGACCTCCAGCGGGTGCACCGCGAGCTGCTCGCGAGCGACAGCCCGGTGCGCGAGGGCGTGCGCTACGCCGCCGGGCCGCTGCTGGGCCGCGACGACGACCTCCGCACCGTGGAGGGCCTGCTCGCGTCGGCCCGGGTGGTCTCGGTCGTCGGTCCCGGCGGGCTCGGGAAGACGACCCTCGCGCACACGGTCGCCCGCGAGGCCACCCAGCCGGTGGTGCACTTCGTCGAGCTGGTCGGCGTCACCGCGCCGGAGGACCTGGTGGGCGAGGTCGGCTCGGCGCTCGGCGTGCGCGACTCGGTCGCCGGCCGTCGTACCTTGACCCCGGAGCAGCGCGCCGACGTCCGGGCCCGGATCGCCCAGCAGCTCGACCAGGCGCCGACCCTGCTGGTGCTCGACAACTGCGAGCACGTCGTGGCGGCGGTCGCCGACCTCGTCGCCTTCCTCGTCGCGACCACCCGCGAGCTGCGGGTGCTGACGACCACCCGGGCGCCGCTGGCGATCGCGGCGGAGCGGGTGCACCTGCTCCCCCACCTCGGTACGACGGACGCGGTGGACCTGTTCCGCACCCGCGCCGAGGCGGCCCGCCCCGGCGTGCTGCTGGAGGAGACGGCGGTCCGGGCCGTCGTCGACCGGCTCGACGGGCTGCCGCTCGCCATCGAGCTCGCGGCCGCCAAGGTCCGGGTGATGAGCCCGGCCGAGATCGCGCGCCGCCTCGACGACCGCTTCCGGCTGCTGCGCGGCGGCGATCGCAGCGCGCCCGACCGGCACCGGACCCTGCTCGCGGTGATCGAGTGGTCGTGGCGGCTGCTGGAGGAGCGGGAGCGACGGGCGCTGCGCTACGTGTCCGCCTTCCACGACGGGTTCACCCTCGACGCCGCCGGCGCGGTGCTCGGCGAGGACGCGCTCGACGCTGTCGAGGACCTGGTCGACCAGTCCCTGCTGACGGTCACCGACGACGGGACGGCGACGCGCTACCGGGTGCTGGAGACGGTGCGTGAGTTCGGCCGGCTCCAGCGCGAGGCCACCGGTGAGTCGCAGAAGGTCGCCGCCGCGCTGCAGGCCTGGGCCGTGGACCTGGCCGCGCGCGAGGGCGCGCGGCTGTTCAGCCCCCGGCAGGCCGAGGCCATGGCCCACCTGCGCACCGAGGAGACGAACCTCGCCGACGTCCTGCGCGACGCGGTCGCCGGCGGTGACCCGGAGGCCGTGGCCGTGCTGTTCGGGACGCTCGGCGGCTTCTGGTCGATCAGCGGCGACCACTTCCGCAGCATGTCCCTCGCCCCGGCGATCGCGAGCGCGCTGCACGGCTGGGACGCCCCGCCCGCGCTCGCCGACACGGCCCGTGCTGCCCTGTGCGTCGCGTTGTTCAGCGCCCGCTTCACCGGCTCCGCGGATGCCGAGCAGCTCGTCGACCAGCTCGCCGCGCTCGGCCCGGGCGAGGAGGGCCGGGCGCTGGCCGCACTGGTGCGGGTCACCCTGGCCCAGTCCGAGGGGATGGGCACCGACCTCACCTACCTGATCGACGACGCCGACCCCTGGGTGCGCTGCCTGGCCCTGCAGTGGTCCGCCCACCAGTGGGAGAACTCCGGCGACCCGCGCCGCGCCGTCGAGGCGCTGCACGCGGCGCTCCCCCTCGTCCGTCCCGAGGAGGGGCCCTGGCGCCGGGCGATGGTCGACGCCCAGCTCGCCGAGCTGCACGCCCAGCTCGGCGACCCGGCCCAGGCCGCCGCGCACGCCCGCGCCGCGCTGCCCGTCCTGGACCTGCTCGGGGCGACCGACGACGCCATCCAGAGCCGGTCCATCCTCGCGATGGCCGCGATGATCGACGACGACCTCGCCACGGCCACCGCCCTCGTGGAGCAGATCAGTGCGCTCGCGCCCACCGGGCTGCCCGGCGGCGACGTCGCCATCCTCAACAGCCGCGCCCAGCTGGCCATCGCCACCGGCGATGCCGCGGAGGGCCTGCGGCTGCACCGCCAGGCCGCCGAGGCCAGCCGCTCCCTGCGCCTGCCGGGCTCGCTGGAGGGCGCCACCCCGTGGGCGATCTCCGGCGAGGCGGTCGCCGTCTCCGCCTTCGCGTCGTACGGCGTGGGCGAGGAGGGCACCGACCTGCGCGACGCCCTCGCCGCCAAGGCGCTCGACGCGCTCGACCCCGAGCGACCGTTCATGGACTACCCCATCGGTGGGCTCGTCCTCTTCGGGCTCGGGCTGTGGGCCCTGCTGCGCACCGACCGCCCCGCCGCGGACGCGGTGCGGGTGCTGGTCCTCGCGGACCGCTTCTCCTACTACCGCTTCGCCCCGACGATGCAGTGGGACCGGGCCCGCGGGCTGTGCGAGGAGCGCGCGCCCGGCGTGCTGGCCGCGGTGGAGGCGGAGTACGGCGAACGGCGCGGACCCGACCTGCTGGTCGAGGCCCGCGCCGCCCTCCAGCGCCTGCTCTGAGTCACATCTTGCGCGAGTAGGTCCGCACCGCCAGCGGGGCGAAGACCGCCACCACCACGAGGCAGCCGAGCACCGCCCAGCCGACCTGGCCGGTGAGGTCGCCGTCGTTCATCAGGTCGCGCACCGCGGTGACCACGTGCGAGACCGGGTTGACGTTCACGAACGCCTCAAGCCAGCGCGGCAGGGTGTCGACCTCGACGAAGGCGTTGGACAGGAAGGTCAGCGGGAACATGATCATCATGCCGATGCCCTGCACCGCCTGGGCCGAGCGCGCGACGGTGCCCAGCCAGCAGAAGATCCACGACAGCGACCAGCCGGCGAAGACCGTCAACGCCCAGCCGGCGACCACGCCGCCGACGCCACCGCCGGGGCGGTAGCCCATCGCGATGCCGACCAGGATGGTGATCGTCGCGGCCGTGCCGTACCGGATCAGGTCGGCGAGCATCGGCCCCGCCAGCGGGGCGATCCGGGCGATCGGCAGGGACTTGAAGCGGTCGAAGACCCCCTTGTCCATGTCCTCGCGCATCTGGGTGCCCGTCGCCATGCAGGCGGTGAGCGCGGTCTGGGCGAGGATGCCGGGGATGATCAGCGGCAGGTAGTCCGCCACCGAGCCCGACACCGCGCCGCCGAAGATGTAGGCGAACATCGCGGTGAACAGGATCGGCTGCAGGGTCACGTCGAAGAACTGTTCCGGGTTGCGGCGCATCTTCTTGGTGGCCCGCCAGGCCATCGCGAGGGTCTGGTTGAGGGTGTCGCGCAGCGAGGGACGTGCGGCAAGCGGGCGGTCGGGAGCCGCCGCGGCCGGGGCCGTGGTCGTCTCGGGAAGCAGCGTGGTCATCAGGCCACCTCCTCCTGGGTCTCGTGGGTGTCGTCCTCGGCGTGGTGACCGGTCAGGGTCAGGAAGACCTCGTCGAGGGTGGGCTGGCGTACGGCGGCCGTGGTGATGTCGACCTCGCCCTGGCGCAGCGCGATGAGGACGTCGGCGGTCTGGTTGGCGTCGCTCAGCGCGATGTTGAGGCCACCGGCCTCCGGGGTGAGCACGGGCGCCTCGCCGAGCACCCGCTCGACGATCTGCGCGGCGCGGGCGGTCTGCTCGCGCTGGGCGACCCGCAGGTGCAGGGTCGAGCTGCCGACGCTCGTCTTGAGCTGGTCCGGCGTACCCTCGGCGACCTTGCGGCCGCGGTCGATCACCGCGATCCGGTCGGCCAGCTGGTCGGCCTCGTCGAGGTACTGCGTCGTCAGCAGGATCGTCGAGCCCTGCGCCACCAGCTCGCGGATCGTGTCCCACATCTGGCCGCGGGTGCGCGGGTCCAGACCCGTCGTCGGCTCGTCGAGGAAGATCAGCGGCGGCCGGGCGATCAGCGAGGCCGCGAGGTCCAGCCGACGACGCATGCCGCCGGAGAAGTTCTGGATCTGGCGGTTCGCTGCCTCCTCCAGGCCGAACCGGCCCAGCAGGTCCGCCGCCGTACGCCGGGCCTGGCCGGTCGACTGACCGAGCAGCCGGGCGAAGAGGATCAGGTTCTCGGCACCGGTGAGGTTCTCGTCGACCGAGGCGTACTGCCCGGTCACGCCGACCAGCTGGCGGATCTTGTGCGGCTCGCGTCGTACGTCGACGCCGAAGACGTGCGCCTCACCGCCGTCGATCGGCAGCAGGGTCGCCAGCATCTTCAAGGTGGTGGTCTTGCCGGCACCGTTGGGCCCCAGCACGCCGAAGATCTCTCCGGGCCGGACCTCGAGGTCGATGCCGTCGACGGCGTTGAAGTCGCCGAAGGTCTTCACGAGACCCTGGGCCTGCACCGCGTTCGTCGTGGTCATGGTCGCTCCTTCTCGCCGGGGATCGACCCGGCTGATGAGGGAAGCGTGGACCCGAGCGGTTTCACGGTGGTTTCACCGCGCCTTCGCGACCGCCACCTGCGCGTCGCGGGCCCGGCCGGGGCACCGCTCGGCGGCTTCGACGGGGACCCCGCCGCCGGCGTCGGCCAGGCTCGCGACGGAGATCTCGCTCGCTAGCCGGCGGCACCCCGAGGCGCCGGCGAGCGGTGCCCCGTCCTGCCCCGCAACGCGCACGTGGCCGCCCCCGATCCGGGGACGGCCACGTGTCGGGCGGGAGGTGTCAGGAGACCTGGTGCATCCAGCCGAAGGTGTCCTCGTTGCGGCCCAGCTGCACGCCCACGAGCGCCTCGCGGATCCGCATGGTCAGGTCCTGGCCGGCGGGGGCGGGGACCTCGCCGCCGTCGTACTTGAGCGAGCCGACGGGCGTCACGACCGCGGCCGTGCCACAGGCGAAGATCTCGGTGATCCGGCCGCTGGTGACGCCCTCGCGCCACTCGTCGATGCCGAAGCGTCGCTCGGTGACCTGGTGGCCCATCTTGCCGGCCAGCTCGATGATCGAGGCGCGGGTGATGCCCTCGAGGATGGTGCCGGTCTCGGGGGTGACGATGGAGCCGTCGTCGTAGACGAAGTACATGTTCATCCCGCCGAGCTCCTCGACGTACTTGCCCTCCTGGGCGTCGAGGAAGACCACCTGGTCGCAGCCCTGGGCGTAGGCCTCCTGCTGGGCGACGAGCGAGGAGGCGTAGTTGCCGCCGGTCTTGGCGGCACCCATGCCACCGCGGCCGGCACGGGTGTACTCCTCGGTCAGCCACAGGGTGACCGGCTTGACCCCGCCCTTGAAGTAGGCGCCGGCGGGGCTGGCGATGACCATGAAGGTGACGTGCTGCGCGGGCCGCACGCCGAGGAACTTCTCCGAGGCGAACATGAACGGCCGCAGGTAGAGGCTCTTCTCGCCGCCGTCGGCGTTGCCGGGCACCCAACGGGCGTCGACCTTGACGAGCTCGGCGACCGCCTCGACGAAGTCGGGCACCTCGAGCACGGGCAGCGCGAGCCGGTGGCTGGAGCGCTTCATCCGCTCCGCATTGGCCTCGGGGCGGAACAGCCACAGCGAGTCGTCGGCGTGGCGGTAGGCCTTCATCCCCTCGAAGGTCTCCTGGGCGTAGTGCAGGACGGCCGCCGCGGGGTCGAGGGTGATCGGGCCGTACGGCGTGATGCGCGCGTCGTACCAGCCCTTCTCCGGCGTCCACTCGACGGTGAACATGTGGTCGGAGAAGTGCGTGCCGAAGCCGGGGTTGGACAGGATCTCTGCCAGCCGGGCGTCGTCGGTGGGGTGCGCAGAGAGCGTGGTGGTGATCTGCATGGTCAAGAATCTAGTCCTCTCGGGGCGTGGGTACGAGTTGACGACGTGACCCACGCCACCGGGAGTCCGCAGGCGTGGATCAGCCGGCTACTCGCGCGGCGATCGCGTCGCCCACCTCGGGGGTACGACGCTGCGTGGCCGGGTCCCGCTCGGTGAGGTCGGCGAGCACCGCGGCCTCGATCCGGGCGGCCGCCTCGGGGTGGCCGAGGTGGTCGAGCAGGAGCGCGCCGGACAGGATCGCGGCAGTGGGGTCGGCGACCAGCTGGCCGGCGATGTCGGGGGCCGAGCCGTGCACGGGCTCGAACATGGAGGGCGCGGTCCGGTCCGGGTTGACGTTGCCGGACGCGGCCAGGCCGATGCCGCCGGTGATCGCGGCGGCGAGGTCGGTGACGATGTCGCCGAACAGGTTGTCGGTGACGATCACGTCGAAGCGCTGCGGGTCCGTGGCGAGGTAGATCATCACGGCGTCGATGTGGCTGTAGTCGGTCGCGACGTCGGGGTACTCCTGCGCCACCTCCTGGAACAGCCGCCACCACACGGAGCCGGCGTTGACGAGGACGTTGGTCTTGTGGACCAGGGTGAGCTTCTTGCGCGGGCGCTTCTGGGCCCGGGCGAAGGCGTCGCGGATGACCCGCTCGACGCCGAAGGCGGTGTTGACCGACACCTCGGTGGCGACCTCGGCCGGCGTACCGACGCGCAACGCGCCGCCGTTGCCGGTGTAGGGGCCCTCGGTGCCCTCACGGACGACCACGAAGTCGATGTCGCCCTTGCCGAGCACCGCGTCGGACAGCGGCGCGACCGAGCCCGGGAAGAGCCGCGAGGGACGCAGGTTGACGTAGTGGTCGAGCTCGAAGCGGAGCTTGAGCAGCAGCCCGCGCTCGAGGATGCCCGGGGGCAGGTTCGGGTCGTTGGGCTTGCCGCCGACCGCGCCGAGCAGGATCGCGTCCTGGCCCTTGATCTCCTGCAGCACGCTCTCCGGCAGCACCTCACCGGTGGCGAGGTAGCGCTCGGCACCGAGGTCGTACTGCGTCCGGGAGAACTTCAGCTCCGCAGGCGCCGCGACCTCGAGGACCTTGAGGGCCTCGGCGGTGACCTCGGGACCGATGCCGTCTCCGGGGATGACGGCGAGGTCGACCTGTCCGGTCGCGGGCGTGAAGGGGGTGGCGTCGGTCATGGCGAAAAGGCTAGTTGTCGTCCGGGAACGCGTCGTCGCCGTCTCGCAGGGCAGTCCCGTACGACGCGTCGGCGTCGTGCAGGCCGGGCTGCTCGGGGTCGTGGCGGGCGGGGCCCCACTCCGAGGTGCTGGCGCTGAGGTGGGCGTAGCCGGTCGGGTTGGTCCGGCGGTCGGTGCTGAACATCGCTGTCTCTCCTGGGATGAGCTGGCTGGCTGGTGCTGTGCAAGCCCTGACCTCTCCCACCGCGGCGGGTGGGCGTCAGCTCGTGGGTCTCACGGGAGTCGACTGCGTCGGGGAGGCGGATCGCGCTGGTTGCCGATCGGTGGGCCCGCCGCGGTTGCGTCGGAGAAACGCCAGGGCTTCTGTTGGATCGAGAAGCCCGACGCGGTATCGGGGAACGCCGCAGTCACCGCGGCGAGGTGGCCTCTCTCAGGCCTCGCCGCGGCGCACGATTACGAGAAGAGCGCTCCGCATGATGGAGGGACTCTAACCCGCTCCCCCGTCCGTTGTCGCGCGACGTCCCACGATGCGGGCGCCCGGGGTGTCTCTCCATCCGAGATCGCGGTCCCGCCCCTTGAACGCGGAGCGAGACTCGATCCATGAGCGCGCCTCCCGACCTGCCCGACGTGGTGACCCGCGCGTTCGACGTCTCCCGCCGCGCGGGCTACGTCTCCTTCTGCCGCAACGAGACCGGCCGGCTGCTGGCCGCGCTCGCCGCCACCCGCGAGGGCACGATGGCCGAGTTCGGCACCGGCTGCGGCGTCGGTACGGCGTGGCTGCGCTCCGGCGTGCGCAACGACAAGGCCCGCATCCTCACCGCCGAGCTCGAGCCCCGGCTCGCCGCGGCCGCCGGCGAGATCTTCACCGACGACCCGCTCGTCGACGTGCTGGAGGCCGACTGGTCGACGTTGCTCGACAAGGGCCCGTTCTCGCTGCTCTTCCTCGACTCGGGCGACCCGTCCGCCGTACGGGTCGACAAGCTGGCCGACCTCGTCGAGCCCGGCGGCATCGTGGTGCTCGACGACTTCGTCCCGTGCGAGATGTGGCCACCGATCACCGGTGGCCGGGTGGACGTGCTGCGCGAGGAGTGGCTGACCGACGAGCGGTTCACCACCGTCGAGGTGATGGTCGCCCCGGACGCCTCCGCGCTGATCGCGACGCGGCGCTGACCGGTTTCGGTTTCACCACCTAGGTGGTGAAACCGGGTCCGGGCACACGAAAGTTGGTGTGCCCGGAACGAGTTTTCTGCGCTCAGTACGCCGGGACCCGCTCGGCCCTCGGCCCTCAGCCTCAGCCCTCGCCGCCGGCCTTCCGCTTGTCGTTGGCGATGTTGCGCGCGCTCGTCGAGCGACCCAGCGCACGGACCTCGGCGTCCATCCGCGGCAGGATGTCCGGCACCAGCCGCAGCACCGGCAGGTTGCCGACCGCGGAGTTGATGACGTTGCGGTTGAGCCCGGCACCACGCACCCAGCCGGGGCAGTAGACGTGCCGCGAGCGCTTGTCGACGCTCTTGACGAACGCCTTGACGCACGAGTCCACGTCGGTGGTCTTGTTGAGCGGCGGCGGGAGCTTGCTGAGCAGCTCCTGGAAGGTCGGCAGGTCGCTCTTGGCGTCCTGCACGAGCGGGGTGTCGATCCAGGACATATGGGCGCAGCCGACGCCGATGCCGAGGTGGGCGACCTCCAGGCGCAGCGCGTTCGCGAAGTGCTCGGCGCCCGCCTTCGATGCGTTGTACGCCGCCAGGCCCGGCGCCGCCGCGAAGGCGGCCAACGAGGAGACGACCAGCAGATAGCCCTTCGTCTTCTCCAGCTCGGGGATCGCGGCCCGGGCGGTGTTGAACACGCCGACCACGTTGATGTCCAGCGTGCGCTGGAAGGCGGCGGGGTCGATCGCCAGGACCGAGCCGTAGCTCGCGATGCCCGCGTTGGCGAGCACGGAGTCGAGCCGGCCGAAGCGCTCCACCGCGGCGGCCACGGCGGCCTCCATCGCGGCGAGGTCGGTCACGTCGGCGACGATGCCGAGCGCCTTGTCCGCCCCGATCGCGGCGACCGCCTCGTCCAGCGCCGGGCTGTCGAGGTCGGTGAGCACGAGCCTCGCACCGCGCGCGGCGAAGGCCTTGGCGGTCTCGAGGCCGATGCCCCGGGCGCCGCCGGTGATGAGGATGACCTGGTCGTTGATCGCCATGCAGGCGATGCTGTCATGGGCGGCAGCGCGCCGGGAGGCGGTCCGCATGGCAGCTTGCTGACCGCTCATGCCGCCGGAGGCGCGCTCGCCCCGAGGGCTCAGATCTCCCCCGGTTCGGCGCGGCGGACCACGATGCGGGTCCAGGCGCCGAGGTAGACCCGCGCGTCGGGGCCGATCTCACGCTTCTCCCCCGCCGGGATCGGGTCCTTCGGCAGCGCTCCGGTGGTGGTGCCGAGGTAGGTCCCGTTCGACGACCCCAGGTCCTCCACCCACCACCGGGTGCCGTCGGTGGTGAGCTGGCAGTGCCGGCGGCTGATGCCGTTGTCGGCGGTCAGGTCGATGTCGGGGTGGATGCCGCGGCTGCGCGAGGTGCGGCCGACGAGCACCGACGTCGCCCGCAGCGGTACGACGCTCGGCACGCCCGCAGAGGGCAGCGGGTCGCTGGACTCCTGGTCGGCGTACCAGTCCGGGTCGATCCAGACCTCCGCCACCCAGGACTCCGCGAGCGGCGGCGCGACCGGCGCGGCGGGTGCGGGCACGGGCTCGGCCGGGGCCGCCGGTGCGGCCGGCGCCGGGGTGTCGAGGTCGAGCGGCGAGGGCGCCACCGGGCGCGGCATCGAGCCGGTGGTGAAGTCGTAGCCGCAGGCCTCGCAGAACAGCGCGTTCGGCGGGTTGGCGGCCTGGCAGTTCGGGCAGGCGGTCGTGGTCGGCTCGGGCTCGGCGGCCGGCTGCGGCTCCGCGGCGGGAGCGGGTGCCGGGGCCGGCGTGGAGCCGGCGACGATGGGGAGCCCGCAGACGTCGCAGTAGTCGTCGGAGGACGACTCGTGCCCGGAGGGGCAGGTGCTGGTCACGAGGACTCCTTGCGGATCCGGGTGGTCTTCGTGGAAGCGGTGTCGAGGGCCATCTCGTCGGCCTTGTCGACCGCGCGCTTGAGCCGCACGGTGCCGGTCTCCTCGCTCTCGACGTCGACGACCTTGCGCAGCTTGGAGGTGGCCTCGTCGTTGCCGGTCTCGGCGGCGAGCTGGACGGCCCGGCCGAGCTTGGTGGTCGCGGTCGCCTCGTCACCGGACGCCTTGGCCGCGAGGCCCTCCTGGATCATCTGCGCGAGCTCGGCCTGGCCGGTGTAGTGCGCGACCTGCTGGTCGATCCGCGTGGTCAGCTCGGAGTTGTTGGACCAGGTCGCCTTGACCAGGCCCTGCGCGACGACGTCGGAGCCCAGCGCGAGCTGCACCCGCGCGGCGAGCTGCTCCTGCCCGATCGCCTTCGCGGGCACCCGGATCGCGACGTGGTAGTCGCGGGACTCGTCGGCCCACGCGCCGGTCGGGTAGTCACCGGTCAGCGGGTTGACGACCGTACGACGCGCGGTGAGGTCCTCCACGGTCGGCGAGACCTGGCGCACGAAGAGCACCTCCGCACCCTGCGGCGTCCACATCCGCAGCGAGGCGTCGGCGACGCCGCGGGACATGGCGTTGCGCATGATCTCCTCGAACTGCGCCTTCATCTGCGCGGGGCTCGGGATGATGTCGACGGTGCCGAGCAGGGCCTGGGCGATCCGGCGGATCTCGGCGACCTGCCAGTCGGTGCCGGCGCCGCGGCAGTCGGCCTGGAAGTAGCCGGTGGCCCGGTTGATCGCCTCGTCCAGACGGCCTGGGCGCTCGCGGTTCTCGCCGTCGGTCAGCAGCAGCACGTGGCGCTGGGTGACCTCGGTGACCGAGGAGAACAGCTGGCCGGCGAGGTCGAGCCAGGTGCTGATCGCCGTGCCGCCGCTGCCGACGAAGCGGCCGATCGCAGCCGAGGCGGCCTTGCGGCTCTCGGCGTCCATCCGCACCATGCCGGGTCCGCTGGAGACCTGCGGGAAGGCCAGCATCGCGCGGTCGGCGCCGGCGATCACGGCGAACCAGGTGCCGTCGACGATCTCGGCGAGGGCTGCCTGGGCCGCCTCCTTGGCGGCCGCCATCGTCGCCGGCCCCATCGATCCGGAGGTGTCGACGATGATGATCTCGCCCGCGGCACCGGAGCCGGACTGACCGGCGGTGCCCGCCCCCTTGCAGGTGATGGTGACGATCGCGTTGACGTCGGTCCCGCCGTCGGGCAGGAACTCGTTCTGGTAGACGGCGGCGCTGAACTCAGCCATCGCTCGGCTCTCCTCCTGGGGTCGGCGTCCTGTCATTCTGCCCGAGGTCGACACGGGCCAGGGCGGCGGTGATGTTGTCGTGACCGCCCGCGCCGTTGGCGAAGGCGACGAGCGCGAGCGCGAGGGCGCCGGGCTCCGTGGCACCCGCGCCGTGCACCTGGGCGGCGAGCTCCTCGGGGGTCGAGGCGTAGTTCCACAGCCCGTCGGAGCAGGCCAGCACCCAGCCGGGCTCGCTGACGTCCAGCGCCCCCACGGTCGGTACGACGTCCTCGGAGTCGCGTCCCAGCCACTTGGTGATCGCGTGCGCCTGCGGCCCGGTCTCGGCGACCTCGCGCGGCACGCCACTGGCGATCTGCGCCTGGGCGACCGAGTCGTCCACCGACAGCTGCAGCGGTACGCCGGCGTCGGGGATCCAGTACGAGCGCGAGTCGCCGATGTTGGCCCAGGTCAGCCGGGTGCCCTCGACGACGACCGCGGTGAAGGTGGCCGAGGCGGGGTTCGGGGAGTCGGGATCGGTGACCGCGACGATGGCGGTGTTCGCGGCGGCGGCCGCGTCGGTGAACACCTTGCGCACCGCGGCGTCGCGGCTCTCCGGCGTACCCATCCCGGCCGGCAGGGGCATCCGCAGCACCTCCCGCGCGGCGCGGGCGCCGGCGAGCGAGGCGACGTCGGAGTCGATCGAGTTCGAGACGCCGTCCATGACGACGAGGACCGCGCGCGAGCCGGGCGCCTCGCCGGCGAGGAGCGCCATCGCGTCCTCGTTGCGGGTCTTGCGCAACGCCTTGTCGCACACCCCGGCCACCCACGACGCCGGCTGCTCGCGGAAGTGGTCGCGCTCGCTGGGCGCCTTCGTGCCGCACTCCAGGCAGTAGAGGTCGGGACCGACCTCTCCCCCGCACTCCGTGCACGGCCGTCGGCCCGGCGCCGGCGGGTCTGGCAGCGCGGCCGCGGGCTTGCGGGTCGGTGCACTGATCGGGGCGTCGCCGAGCGGGTGGTCGGCGGAGGCGACTGGCAGCCCGGCGTCGGGGACCGCGACCGGGGCGCCGATCTGGGCACCGCAGTTCTCGCAGAACCGGGCGCCCTCGGTGAGCGCGGCGCCGCAGGTCGGACAGGTCACGTGAGGCTCCAGTTCCGTACGGCGTTGGCCTGGTTGACCAGGCTCACGCGCTCGTGCAGGTCGATCGCGTCGCGGGCGAGCGCGCGCAGGGCGTTCTCCAGGCCGTCGCGGACGCCCGCCTCGGTGGCGGCCACCGAGCCGATCCGCGCACCGTCGGGCAGCTTCGCGCCCGAGGTGACCACGGGGAGCGCCTCGTTGAGGATCCGCACCGTGTAGCGCTGCCGGGTCTGCCCGTCGACGCTCGACGCGTCGATGGTGCGCATCGCCTGGTCGAGCACCGCGAGGTCCTGCACGCCGCCGGAGAGCAGCACCTCGGCCCGCTGCTGGCGGCTCTCGGTGTAGCCCCGGCTGGTGGTCGGCACCAGGTCGAGCGCGGCGACCGCGCCCGCGGTGTCCTGGCGCTCGGCGCGCACCCGGGCCATCCCGAAGGCCGCCGGCGGGACGTACGCCGCGTCGGTCGAGGCGCACACCTGGTAGAGCCCCTCGGCCACCTCGGGCAGCCCGCCGCGCTCGCACGCGAAGGCCAGCGCCAGCTTGGGCGCGAGCTCGCCGGGCACCTGCTGGTAGACCGCGTTGAACGACGCCTTCGCCGTCTCCCAGTCCTCGGCCTGCACCGCGGCCAGGCCCTCGATCCACAGCGCCCGCCACTCCCAGGGGTCGTCGGCGAGCAGCGACTGCGCGTGCGCCTTCGCGGTCACCGGGTCACCGAGGTCGAGGGCCGCGCGGGCGCGGGCGAGCCAGACCTCGGCACTGTCCTCGGGGGCCTGCTGCAGGTCGGCGAGGCGCTGCTTGGCGTCGTCCGTCCCGATCGAGGACAGCCAGGAGTACTGCGGGTCGGTGGTGTCCTCGCGCAGCTTGGGCAGCTGGCTCCACTCCGTGATCGGGCGCGCGGTGGCCGGCGACTCGAAGAGCACCGACGAGGCGGAGGTCATCGCCGTGCCCTGGCGCTTGCGGGCCACCACCTCGCGCAGCACGCCGAGCACCTGCGAGCGCATCTCGTCCACCGAGGCGAACCGGTCGGCCGGGTCGGGCGCGCAGCACTTGGCGACGAGCTGGTAGAGCGAGTCGTTCTCCTGGAAGAGCGGCGTCGCGTCGACCGGCGGCAGGCTGTGCAGGTAGGTGCCCTGGTAGCCGCGGAACTCCATCGTCAGCACCACCAGGGTGCGGCCGATCGTGTAGATGTCGGAGGCGACCGACGGACCGATCTCGGCGACCTCGGGCGCCTGGTAGCCGACCGTGCCGTAGATCGCCGACTCCTCGTCGTCGATGCGCCGCACACCGCCGAGGTCGATCAGCTTCATCGCGTCGCCGACCTGGATCATGTTGTCCGGCTTGAAGTCGCAGTAGACCAGGCCGAGGTCGTGGAGGTACTGGAAGGCCGGCAGCAGCTCGAGGATGTAGGCCAGCGCCTGGTCCACCGGGAGCGGGTCGTAGGCGCCGTTGTTGGCGCTCATCCGCTGCTTGAGGATCTGCTTGAGGGACTTGCCGCCGACGTACTCCATGACGATGTAGCCCGCGCCCTCGTGCGTCACGAAGTTGTAGATCTCCACGATCAGCGGGTGCTCGACCTGCGCGAGGAACTGCTGCTCGGCGATCGCGGCCGCCAGCGCGTCCGGGTCGCCGGAGTTGAGCAGGCCCTTGAGCACCACCCAGCGGTTGGAGACGTTGCGGTCGCGCGCCAGGTAGATCCAGCCCAGGCCTCCGTGCGCCAGTGCGCCCGCCACCTCGTACTGCCCGGCGACGAGGTCGCCCGGGTGCAGCTTGGGCGTGAAGGAGAACTGGGTGCCACAGCTGGGGCAGAAGCCCTCGCTGCGCCCCGGCTGACCGTCGATGCTGCGGCCCACGGCGTGCCCGCACTTGGCGCAGGAGCGCTTGTCCTCGGGCACCTGCGGGTTGGCCATGATCGCCTTGGCGGCGTCCACCGGCGGCGCGGGCGGTACGACGGTGAGGCCGGCGCCGAGGCGCGCCGAGCGCATCCGCTGCGACCCGGTGCGGGTGCGACGGGTGGCGTAGCTGCCCGTCGTACCGGCTCGCTTGGAGCCGATCGCCGCCGACTGCACCCGGCTCGCGGCGGTCGCCGAGGTGCCCTCACGACCCGAGAGCGGCTGGGCCTCCGCGATCGCGGAGGCCTCCGCCACCCGGGCGCCGGGCAGGGCGGGCGAGCCGCACACGTCGCAGTAGCCGTCGAGGATCTTGCCCGTGCAGCCGGGCTGCTCGCAGGGGTCACCGTTGGCGGCCCGGGTGCGCTTGGACGTGGTCTCCGCGGCGATGCCGGCGGGCGTGGCGGGAGCGTTGGTCGAGCTCCCCCCGTTGGTCGAGCCCGCCCCATTGGTCGAGCCCGCCCCGTTGGTCGAGCCCGCCCCGTTGGTCGAGCCCGCCCCGTTGGTCGAGCTTGTCGAGACCCCCGCCATGCCGCACACGTCGCAGTAGCCGTCGACGATGCTGCCCGTGCAGCCGGGTTGGGTGCAGGCCGTTGCGCTCATGGCGTCTCCTTGGTGAGCCAGGCTCGGTAGGTGCTGACGAGCTGCTCGGCGATCGCCATCGGGCAGGGCCGGCGCTCCAGCAGCGCGCGGGCGGCGCGCTCGCTCTCGGCGAGGTCGGGATGGGTGTCGAGACCAGCCGCCCGGGCCTTGGCGACGTAGCCGTCGAGCAGGCCGACGAGCTGCGCGTGCTGCTCGAGCGCGGCGGCGTAGGCGTGCTGGGCGACCTCGAGCGCCTGCGAGACCCGGTCGAGGCGCTGCAGGTAGGGCTCGATCTCGTCGGGCGTCACCGGGACCGGGCCCAGCGCGTCGACGTCCGGCACGGCGTAGCGCGGGGCGGGGTCGACGGTGGCGACGCAGGTCGCGGCGAGCTTCTGCAGCGCCGCCTCGCGGGCCTCCAGGTCGGCGCGCAGCTCGCGAGCGGAGATCACCTTGCTGCGGGCGTCGCGGCGCCGGGCGTTGCCGACGATGAGGTCGCGCTCGAAGGTGGTGGCCTCGGCCTCCATCGGCCCGAGCAGGCCGCCCACGTCGCCCCCGCGCTCAGCCTTGGCGGTGATCACCTCCAGCCGCGAGAGCAGCTCGGCGAGGGTCGCGATCGCGGCGTCGCGGGAGTTGGCCGGCTCCAGGCCCACCTGGTCGCGGATCCGCTCCAGCTGCGCGCGCAGCTCACGGATCCGGGCCGCCGACTCGTCGGCGCCCGGCACCAGCGCGAGCCGGCTGCGCAGCTGCCCGGTGAGCGCGTCGCACAGGCGTCCCGCCTCCGGCAGCGAGACCGCCAACCCGCCGGGCAGCTCGGTCGCGCCGTCGAGGCGGCCCCAGACCAGCGCCGAGATCCGCTCCCGCTCCTGCTGGAGCACCCGGCCGCCGTCCCAGGTCGCGAAGACCAGCTGGTAGCGGTCGGAGATCGCCTTCCACAGCGCCAGCGCCAGCGACATGTCGCCCGCCAGCTCGCCCCCGCGGCCCGCCCCGATCGCGGCCTGGTCGAGCTCGTCGAGCTCGGAGCGTCGTACCCGCAGCCAGGTGTCGAGGGCGCCCAGGTACTGCTGGATCGCGGCAGGCTCCAGCGCGTCCCCGAGCTTGCCGGGGGCGCTGGGTGCGGTGGTGGTCGTGGTCTGCTGCACGCTCACCCGCGGAACTTCGTGGGAGCCGGCGGCGGGTTCTTGTCCTTGAGGTAGGGCTTCAGCCACGTGTCGTACGACGACTGCCAGTCGCCGTTGTTCCGGCGCCGGTCGAGCACGGAGTTGATGTAGCGGATCAGGTCGACGTTCTCCTTGGCCACGCCGACGCCGTACGGCTCCTGGCTCAGGCCGTCCTGGTCGGGCACCTTGGCGTAGGGATCCTGGGCCGCGAGGCCGGCGAGCACGGTGTCATCGCCGGTGATCGCGTCGACGGCACCCTGCTGGAACAGCACCAAGCAGCCGGTGTGGTTGGCCGCGCCGACCGCGATCGCCGTGGACTCGATCGACTTGATGTTGTCGAGGCTGGTCGAGCCGGTCGGCGCGCAGACCTTCTTCTTCGCCAGCGACTTCACGCCCGTCTTCTCGAAGGCCGCGACGTCGTCGGCGCGGACGAGCACCTTCTGGGCGGCGTTGTAGTAGACCTCGGAGAAGCCGATCTCCTCCCAGCGCGCGCAGTTCATCGTCATGTTGCGCACCACCAGGTCGATCTCGCCGGACTTCAGCAGCTTGATCCGGTCGGCCGCGGTGATCACCCGCAATCGCAGCTTGACCCCGAGCTCCTTGGCGATCGCCTCGGCCACGTCGATGTCGAAGCCCTGGATGGCGAACTTGTCGAACGGGTTGGCCGAGCCGAGCTTGAGGGTGTCGGCGGAGACGCCGACGACGAGCAGGTTGCGGTTCTTCAGCTCCCGCACGGCCGCAGCCCGGTCGGAGCTCGACCGGTAGGACTCGGTGGCGTTGCTGCACTCCACGGGGTCCGTGGTCGGGCTGCCGGACGGGGAGGAGGCCGACGGCTTCGTCTCCGGGACCGTGGTCGCGTCGTACCCGCAGGCCGCGAGCAGCGCCAGGCTGGCCGTCAGTGCGCCCGCCAGGAGCCGGGTGCGCCTCATGAGAACTCCCTCCGTCGCTCGCCGATACCTCGGGCCACCGCGACGGCCGCGACCACGCCGAGCAGGACGGTCAGGCCGCTGAACAGCAGCGCGAGCAGGCGCCCGCTGTCGAGGTCCTCCACCGCGATGTCGGACTGCTTCTGCGCCTCGGCGGCCGTCTCCTCGTCGAAGTCCTGGAAGGGCGCGGTGGTGCCCTCCGGGGAGGACGTCGTGGCCAGGTCCTTCGCCCGGTCCCAGTCACCGCCGTCGTCGAGCGCGACGAGGGCCTGGTGACGCTCGGCGTAGGCGTTCCAGTCGGCGACCGCGTCGGCACGGCCCAGCCCCTTCTCGACCTCGGTCCGCGCCGCGGCCCACTTCTCCTCGGCCGCGGCGCCGGAGCCGCGCTGGATCAGCCGCAGGCTCTCGATGGCCTTCGCGTCGTTGGCGGCCGTGCGGGTGTTGGCGAGGCTCACCGCCGCCGCGAACTCGTTGTCACGCAGGCTGTCGTTGGAGCTGTCCCGGATGAACGCGGCGAACACCGTCACCACGGTCACGCCCAGCACGATGATCGCGGCGACCACCAGCCCCTTGTTGAGCCGGCGGTGGAAGGCCTGGGCCAGCTGACGGTTGAGCACGAAGAGCGCCGCCAGCGCGAGGAGTCCGACGAGCAGGAGCCAGAACGGGTGCTGGCCGGCCATGGAGCCCTCGGCCCGGTCGGTGTTCGCGGCGACGAGCGCGTCGAGGATCGGGATCGCGGTGGCCCGGAGCTCGGCACTGGCTCCGCTGAGGTACTCCGCCCCGATCGGGTAGCCGAGCCGGTTGTTGGCCCGGGCCTGGGCCACGGCCGTGGCGTAGGTGGTGACCGCGACGTTCAGGTCCTTCAGGACCTCGAGGTCGGCCTCCTGGGCACGCGACGCGCTGGCGATCTCCCGCAGCACCTCGTCGATCGCCGCGTCGTACTTCGCGCGCTGGTCGGGGTCCTCCAGGCCGCCGACCAGGAAGGCGTTCGTCGCGAGCGCGTCCGCGCTCAGCAGCGTGGACTGGATCTTCTGCACGCGGCCGAGCTGCTCGGTGTCCGCGGCGGCTCGCCCGTCGGCCTGCCAGCCGACGAACTGCACCAGGGCGCTGACGAGCCCGAAGACGATGGCGACGCTCATCCCGATGAGCTGCCACTGGTTGAGCCGGCGCGGGGTGTCGACGTGGGTGGGCGCCGCGTCGGGCACCGCGACCGGCGCGGGGGCCGCCGCGGTCGCGGGAGGCGGCGGGGCCGCCTGCGGGGTGGCGGTCTGGCTCACGACTCCTCCTGGGGGGCGCCGGGCCGGTCGGGCCGGCGCGGGTGCTGGGGCAGGGTGGTCTCGGTGCCGAACGGACCGGCCGCCTCGGGGGCCGGCGGGGCCGGCGGCGCAGGCGGCGCAGGCGGCGCAGGCGGAGGTACGTCGCCCGGCCTGACGATCACCGTCGGCTCGGCGCCCAGCGGCGCGGGGTCGGGCGCCGGGCCGGGCTCGGGGTCCGCGAACGGCTCGACGGGCTCTGCGGGCGGCGCGGGCGGCGCGGGCTGCTCGTCCTGCTCGTTCGGGTCGGCGACCAGGTCCTCGGGCTCCAGCGTGCGCAGCTGCTCCAGGCTGGGCTCGGCGATGTCGCGCAGGCGCCAGGCGTGGCGGCCGATCGCGGCCTCCATGAGGTTGCGGACGAAGCGCGCGTTGCCGAACGACGGCCCGCGCTGTGCGGCGCCGAGAATCTCGCGGAGCCGGCCGAGGACCGGCTCGCCCGCGTCGTAGTCGGCACCGGCGACCATCGAGGCGAAGATGGCGGCGAGCTCGTCGTCGGTGTAGTCGGCGAAGTCGATGGTGGTGCGGAAGCGGCTCTCCAGACCGGGGTTCTCGGAGATGAAGACGGCCATCGGGAGCGGGTATCCGGCGACGATCACGACGAGGTCGTCGCGGTTGTCCTCCATCTCCTTCACCAAGGTGTCGATGGCCTCCTTGCCGTACTGGTCGCCGGAGAGGGAGTAGGCCTCGTCGATGAACAGCACGCCGCCCTTGGCGGAGGCGACCACCTCGGCGGTCTTCGCGGCGGTCTGGCCGAGGTAGCCCGCGACCAGCTCGGAGCGGTCGACCTCGACGAGCTGGCCCTTGGTCAGCAGACCGAGCGCGCGGTAGATCCCCGCCACCAGGCGGGCGACCGTGGTCTTGCCGGTGCCGGGGTTGCCGTTGAAGACGAGGTGCCGGGTGATGGTCGGGGTGTCGAGACCGGCCTGCTTGCGCAGCCCCTCCACCCGCAGGACCGCGGCCTGGCGGTGGATCTCGCCCTTGACGTTCGCCAGCCCGGTGAGCGCGTCGAGCTCGGCGAGCAGCTCCTCGACCGTCTTGGTCGGCTCCTCGGGCTCCGCCTCCTCCGCGGGAGGTACGACGGGCTCGGCCGCCTGGGTCTGCACGCCACCGGTCGGCCCCACCGGCGACGCCGGCTGGGTCGGCTGGGTCGGCTGGGCCGGGTCGGCGGGTGACACCGGAGCGGTGCCGTTGAGCGCGCTGAGCTGGCGGCGCACCTGGTCCCCGACCCGGCGTACCTGGTCGAGCACCTCGGTGCCGATGCCGGGCACCGGCTGGCGGGTGGGCAGGTCGAAGGCGCCGGGGGTCGAGGCGGGCACGTTCAGCGAGGCGCCGCCCCCCATCTGCGCGGTGGTCACGGTGGCCGCGGCGCCGACGGCGTCGGGACCCGGCTCGCCGAGCCGGGAGCCGGCGAGGGCGACGTCGGCCAGCGCGCCGGCGTAGTCGGCGGAGGCGGCGGACTTCGTCAGCAGCAGCTCGGCCATCAGCGGCGTCGGGCCCGCCCGGAAGCGGTTGCCGCGCTTGGCGGCGAGCTGGTGCTCCTCGGCCGACACGGCCCGGCCGGTCTGCTCCGACCACCCCACGAAGGCCCCCCGCGAGCGCTCGGAGACGGTCGCGGCGACGGCTTCCCCCTCGGCGCGCGCGGCGGCCTCGTCGAGGCCGGCGGCACGGGCCGTGGCGACGAGCGCGTCGAGTGCTGCGGCGAGGGTCATGGGGTTCCTAGGGTGAGGTCGGGGCCGTCGGAGGAGTGGCCGAACTTGGCGTCGAGGAAGCGGCTGTGGGCGATCAGCGCCTGGGCGTCGGAGCGGTTGGCCGCGTCGAGGATCTGGTCCATCGTCACGCCGAGCAGCTCGAGCGCCTCGATGAGCACCATGAGCGCGGTCTTCGGCCCGTCGATGGGCCGGGTGTCGGCCCAGTCCCGCGGCAGGCGGAGGTAGGACTGCAGCGCCTCAGGGAGGTAGTCGGTCGCGGTGGCCACGACCGAGTAGCTCTCCTCGCTGCCGAGGCCGAGCTGGCTCAGCCGCGGAAGCGTGGCGTTGATGGTGCGCATGATCCGCTGCACCCGCGCGCTCACGAAGGTCGGCGCGTTGCCGTTGGTCAGCATCGCGTTGACGTCGTTGAGCGCGGCACGGATGTCCTGCTCCGTCGGCGCCGGGGGCACGACGTAGCCCTCCTCCGCGGCGCCTCCCCGGTTCCTGCGCCACCACGACCTCAGCCCCACGCGCGTCTCGGTCAGCCGATGTCGAGCGTGCCGGCGGCGTTGCGGGCGTCGTGCTGCTGCACCCGCTCGAGGTAGGCCTTGGACTTCTGGACCTCGTTCTCCAGCACGCCGATGGTGGTGGACATGTTGTCGAGCGCCTTGAGCTTGAACTCGTCGATGGAGTCCATCGTGGCGTAGATGTTGGCGAACGCGGCCTGCAGCTGCTCGATGCCGATCGTGGAGGACGCGGCCTGCTCCTGGATGGCCGCGGAGTTCTCCTTGAGCATCTCCGAGGTGCGCTGGATCATCGCCGAGGTCGTCGTGTTGAGCGCGGTGATCTGGTCGAGGACCAGCTTCTGGTTGTTGAGCGCCTGGGCCACGATGACGGCGGTGCGCAGCGCCGAGATCGTCGTGGTGGTGGCGCGGTCGACGCCCTTGATGAGCTCGATGTTGTTCTTGATGATGATGTCGATCGCCAGGTAGGCCTGGATCGACACCGCGAGCTGGGTGAGCAGGTCCTGGTGCTTCTGGCGCACGTAGAACAGCACGTCCTGCGACAGCGTCTTGGCTGTCTCGGGGTCGCTCAGCTCGAGCTCGGCGATCTTGGCGGACAGCTTGGCGTCGAGCTTCTCGGCGACGTAGATGTACTGGTTGAGCCGGCCCATCACGCCCCAGAGGTTCGTCTTCTCCAGGTTGAGCGCGACGTTGTCGCGGGTCAGCTCGTCCTGGCCGCTGCGCAGCGAGTGCAGGATGCCGTTGAGCTGGCTCTGCGAGGACTGGTACTTGCGGAAGTAGTCCTCGACCTTGTCGTTGAAGGGCAGCTTGTCCCACCACTTCTTCACCCCGGTGGCCTGGCCGGGGTCCAGGTCCTCGACCGTACGACGCAGCTCCAGCAGGGTCTTGCCGACCGTCGAGCCCTGCGCGATCCCGCCCTCCTTGAGCGCGTTGACCGGCCGGTCGAGCATCCGGTTCGACGTCTCCGCGGCCTTGCGGATGTCGGCGTCACCCATGGTGCGCACGTTCTCCGCCTGCGCCGCGAACTCCGGGCTGCCGGCCTTGGTGGAGGTCAGCGAGGTCAGGAAGTTGTCGACCTTGGCGTCCAGCTCGGGCACCATCGCCGCGTCGACCTGGGGCGCCATCTTGGGCGCCTGCGTCTCCACGACCGGGGCGGGGGCCTCGGGCGCGGTGAGGGTCAGGACCGGCTCGGGGGGTGCGAGCGGGCTGGGCTCGGGTGCTGCGGCCTGGGAACCGTCGGTGGTCATGCCCCGGAGCCTATCCAGGGACACCACCGGTTATGCAGGCTCAGCCGGGCAAATCAGGGACCGATCAGGGGCAACCCCGGCTCGCGGCGCGAGGTCCACCAGGAACCACGGCATCATCCACTGCGCGATCGGGCCGATGGTGAGCGCGTAGGCGATGGTGCCGATGCCGAGCGTGCCGCCGAGCGCGAGACCAATGAGCACGACGGTGACCTCGATGCCGGTGCGGACCAGCCGGATCGACAGCCCGGTACGACGGGCGAGCCCGGTCATCAGCCCGTCCCGCGGCCCTCGGCCGAGCTGGGCACCGATGTAGAGCGCGGTCGCGAAGCCGCACAGCACGATGCCGCCGACCATCAGCGGGATCCGCGCGAGCAGCGCGTCGGGCGCGTCGAACATCGCCAGCGTGGTGTCCGCGGCGATCCCGACGACGAGGGCGTTGGAGACCGTGCCGAGGCCGGGCTTCTCCCGCAGCGGGATCCAGAGCAGGAGCACCACGAAGCTGAACACGATGACCGCCTGGCCGAGCGTGATCGGCACGTGCTTCGTCACGCCGGAGTGCAGCACGTCCCACGGGGCCAGGCCGATGGCGCCGAGCACCATCAGGGCCAGGCTCACGCCGTAGAGCCACAGGCCGACGTACAGCTGGACGAGGCGGCGGGGCAGCCGGCCGGCGCGGAGCTGGGCGATCGGACCGAGGTCGGCGAGCGGGGTCGTGGGCATGGCTCCATAGTGGCCCCGATTGGACTGTTCCCCAATAGCCAATCGTGAGAGAGTGGACTGCATGGCGCAGTCCACTTTGTCCGCCGCCCGGCTCGCCGTCCTCGTCGACGGCTTCGACCGCTCCCCCGCCTACGCCGGCCTGGCCGACGCGCTGCGCGAGCTGATCGGCGACGGCCGGATCGGCTACGGCACCCGGCTGCCCAGCGAGCGCGACCTCACCGACGCCCTCGGCGTCTCCCGCACCACGGTGACCCGCGCCTACGCACTGCTGCGCGAGACGTCGTACGCCGAGGCCCGGCAGGGGGCGGGCACCTTCACCCGCCTGCCCGGTGGGCGCACTCGCGCGCTGGACCGGGCGCTGTGGCCCAGCGACGTCGGCAACGGCGTCATCGACCTCGTCTGCGCCGCCGCCACCGCGCCGCCCGGCATGGCCGCGCGCTACGCCGAGGCAGCCGCCGAGCTGCCCGCCCACCTCGGCGGGCACGGCTACTTCCCCGCCGGCATGCCGGCCCTGCAGGCCGCCGTCGCCGCGTCGTACGACGCCCGGGGGCTGCCGACCGACCCCGACCAGGTCATCGTCACCCCCGGCGCGCTCGCGGCCACCGCCGTGATCGGCGCCGCTCTCGCCGGGCCGCGCGAGCGGGTGCTGATGGAGGCGCCGACCTACCCCAACGCGGTGCGGGCCCTGCGCACCGGCGGCGGCCGGCTCGCCACCCTCACCCTCGACCCGTTCGGCTGGGACCTCGACGCGATCGGCAGCGCACTGGCCCGGCACCGGCCGCGGCTGGTGCACGTGATGCCGGACTTCCACAACCCGACCGGGCTGGTGATGGCCGAGTCCGAGCGCGCCGCCTACGCCGACCTGCTCGCCCGCCACGGCGCCACGGCGGTCGTCGACGAGGCCCACCACCTGCTGCACCTGGACGACGAGCGGGCCGGGCGGCCGTTCGCGTCGTACGCCGAGGACGCGATCTGCGTCGGCAGCGCCAGCAAGAGCGTGTGGGGCGGTCTGCGGCTGGGCTGGATCCGCGCCCCCCGGGACCTCGTCGACCGGCTGACCCGGGCGCGCGTCGGGCTCGACCTCGGCGTGCCGGTGCTGGAGCAGCTGGTCCTCACCCGCCTGCTCACCGACGGGTACGACGAGCTGGTCGCCGTCCAGCGCGACCGGCTCCGCGAGCAGCGCGACGCCCTCGTCGCGGCCCTGGCCGAGCGACTCCCCGACTGGACCTTCCGCCCGCCCGCGGGCGGGATGGCACTGTGGTGCCACCTGCCGGCGGCCGGCGCCACCGCGCTGTCGGCCGAGGCCGAGCGGCACGGCGTGCTGCTGGCGCCCGGGCCGTCGTTCGCGCCCGAGGGCGGGCTGGACCGCTACGTCCGGCTCCCCTACGCGATCGCCGCGCCGCAGCTGGTCGAGGCCGTGGACCGGATCGCCGACGCCTGGGCGGTCGTCACCTCCGGCCGCGCGACGAAGCAGGCCGCCGGGACGGGCACCGACCCGGTCCTCGTCGCCTGACGACACCGTCGGCGACCGCGGGACGCGGTCGGCCCTGAGCCGAAGAGAGCGACGAAGGAGCGACCGGAGGCGAAGGGAGAGCGCGTCCCGCGGGCCGACAGGCTTGCCGCCAGGCGGGCGTTCGTCCTACGAGAGGCAACCGCGCGCGGCAGCGCGGCGCGAGGCACGAGCGACGCGCTCGCGCCATCCAGTTCAGAGGTCGACGGCGCGGATCGAGGTGGCCTCGATGGCGGACTCGATCTCGGCGAGGATCTCGGCCGGGATGGCGGAGTCGACGGACATCGCGACCAGCGCCTCGCCCCCGCGGTCCTCCCGCGACACCTGCATGCCGGCGATGTTGACGCCCGCCTGGCCGAGCACCTGGCCGACGGTGCCGACCATGCCGGGCCGGTCGACGTAGGTGAAGAACGCGAGGTGGTCGGTGGGCTCGATGTCGATGTCGAAGCCGTTGACCTCGACCAGCCGCTCGCGCTGGTGGATGCCGACCAGGGTGCCGCTGACCGAGACCTGGGAACCGTCGGCGAGGGCGCCGCGCAGGGTGATCAGGTTGCGGTGGTCGGGGCTGTCGCTCTCGGTGACGAGGCGTACGGCGAGCCCACGCTCGGCGGCGAGCAGCGGCGCGTTGACGTAGGAGACCTGGTCCTCCACGACGCTGCTGAACACGCCCTTGAGGGCCGCGAGCTCGAGCACCTTGACGTCGGTCTCGGCGATCTCGCCGCGGACCTCGACGTCGAGGCTCTGGGCGACCTCGCCGGCGACGGCGGTGAAGACCTGGCCGAGCTTCTCGGTGAGCGGGATGCCGGGGCGCACGTCCTCGGCGATGACCCCGCCCTGGACGTTGACGGCGTCGGGGACCAGCTCGCCGGACAGCGCGAGGCGCACCGACCTGGCGACGGCGATGCCGGCCTTCTCCTGGGCCTCGTCGGTGGAGGCGCCGAGGTGCGGGGTCGCGACGACGTTCTCCAGCTCGAAGAGCGGGCTGTCGGTGCACGGCTCCTGGGCGAAGACGTCGAGGCCGGCAGCGCCGATGCGCCCGGTCTTCAGGGCGTCGTAGAGGGCGGCCTCGTCGACGATGCCGCCGCGCGCGGCGTTGACGAGGACCAGCTGCGGGCGGGCCTTGGCGAGCTGGTCGGCCCCGATCAGGCCGACCGTCTCGGGGGTCTTGGGCAGGTGCACGGACATGAAGTCCGACTCGGCCATCAGGGTGTCGAGGTCGACCAGGCGCACGCCCATCTGCGCGGCACGGCCGGGCTGGACGTAGGGGTCGTAGGCGATGACGTTCATGCCGAAGGCGGCCAGCCGCTGCGCCACGAGGACGCCGATCCGGCCCAGGCCGACGATGCCGACGGTCTTCTCGAAGAGCTCGATGCCGGTGTACTTCGAGCGCTTCCACTCCCCTGCGCGCAGCGCGGCGTGCGCCGGCGAGACGTGGCGCGCGGCGGCGAGCATCAGCGCGACGGCGAGCTCGGCGGCGGAGACGATGTTGGAGGTCGGTGCGTTGACGACCATCACCCCGGACTGGGTCGCGGCCTTGACGTCCACGTTGTCGAGACCGACGCCGGCCCGGGCGACCACCTTGAGCCGCTTCGCCGCGGCGAGCGCCTCCGCGTCGACCTTCGTCGCGGACCGGACGAGGATCGCGTCCACGTCGGCGATCGCGGGCAGCAGCTCCGCGCGGTCGGCGCCGTTGCAGGACCGGATCTCGAAGTCCGGGCCGAGCGCCTCCACGGTGGCGGGGCTGAGCTCTTCGGCGATGAGTACGACGGGGCGAGCGGTCACAGCGATGTCCTTCGCGGGGTGGTGCGGGTGGAGCAGTGGCACGGCGCTGTGCGTACCGCCACACTACCCGCTCGGCTCAGGCGAAGAGGGCCTGTCCGACGTACTCCCCCTCGGCGACGCCGGGCGGCACCGCGAACAGCGCCTGGCCGGTGAAGCGGAGGTACTCCATGAGCGCGTCCTGCTTCGACATCGCCCGCTGCAGCGGGATGAAGTGGGTGCGCGGGTCGCGCAGGTAGGCGATGAAGAACAGTCCCGCGTCGAGGCCGCCGACGTCGTTGCTGCCGTCGACGAAGTTGTAGCCGCGGCGCAGGATCCGCACGCCCTCGTTGAGGTCGGGGTGCACCACCCGCACGTGCGCGTCGACCGGGATCACCGGCCCCGTGCTGCCCTTCATCGCGAAGTCGGGCTCGGTCATCTCCTCACCGCCCGACAGCGGCGCGCCGCTGCCCTTGGTGCGGCCGACGAACTGCTCCTGGGCGTCGAGCGACTGCCGGTCCCAGACCTCGATGGTCATGTTGATCCGGCGGGTGACCAGGTAGGAGCCACCGGCCAGCCAGCCGGCCTTCGGGTCGTCGTCCGCGCCCACCCACACGTGCCGCCCGAGGGCGTCGTGCTCCTCGGCCTTGATGTTGGCGGTGCCGTCCTTGAAGCCGAACAGGTTGCGCGGCGTCGACTGGCTCGTCGAGGTCGTCGACGTACGCCCGAAGCCGAGCTGCGACCAGCGCACGGCCGTCGTGCCGAAGCCGATCCGGACGAGGTTGCGGATCGCGTGCACGGCGACCTGCGGGTCGTCGGCGCAGGCCTGGATGCAGATGTCGCCGTCGCTGCGGGCCGGGTCGAGCACGTCGGCGGAGAAGCGCGGGAGCTGCTCCAGCGCCTCCGGACGGCGCGCGGCGATGCCGAAGCGGTCCTTGCCGTCCTTGGTGAACAGCCCGGGGCCGAAGCCGAAGGTGATGGTGAGCCGGCTCGGCGCGAGGTCGAGCGCCTCACCGGTGTCGTCCGGCGGGGCGTTGCTCGGCCCGTCCACGGCTCCCACCGGACCGGCGGAGGCACCCTGGGTCATCCGGGCGGCCGCCTCGGTCCAGGCCTTCAGCAGCGCGACGAGCTCGTCGCGGTCCTCGGTCGTCACGTCGAGCGCGACGAAGTGCAGCCGGTCCTGGGCGGGCGTGACGATGCCGGCCTGGCGCTCCCCGTGGAAGGGGTACGACGCCACCGGCGCCGTGCTCGACGCCGGCTCCGCCGCACTGACCCGCCCGGCCGCGAAGGCGCCGGCCACCCCGGCGGCCGCCGCGCCGCCGCCGAGGAGACCGCGCCGGCTGACGCGGGGAGCCCCGGTCAGGAGGTCACCGCCGCGGTGAGCTTCGACAGCGGCTCGGAGAGCGCGTTGACGGCGTCGGTCATCTTCTTGGTGTCGTCCTTGGTGAGCTCGGTGTAGAGGACGAAGCCGTCACCGGACTTGTAGGAGTCGAGCAGCTTCTGGAGCGCGGCGAACTTGGCGGTCAGCTCCGCCGACAGCGCCTCGTCCTTGGAGTCCAGCAACGGCTTGACGCCCTCGAAGGCGACCCGGGCGCCGTCGACGTTGGCCTGGAAGTCCCACAGGTCGGTGTGCGACCAGGCCTCCTCCTCGCCGGTGATCTTGCCGTTGGCGACCTCCTCCAGGAGGCCGATCGAGCCGTTGGCGATCGCGTCGATCGGGTAGGTCAGCGCCTTGGCGCCGGTGGCCTGGATCCGGCCGTCGAGCTCCTTGGTGTTGGCGAGCAGGTCGTCGGCGTACGTCGCGCGCTCCTTGGTCGTCAGCGCGGTGTAGCCCTTCGCGTCCTGGGGCCACAGGTCCTTCTCGATCCGGTGCCAGCCGGTCCACTTCTCCCCCGCGGCGAAGTCGACGTCGGCCTCCCGGGCGTCGGTCTTGGGGTCGAGGTCGCCGAAGGACTCCGCGACCGTCTCGATCCGCTCCCAGTGCTCGCGCGCCTGCGGGTAGAGGGTGCGCGCCTCGTCGTCCTTGCCGTCCTTGTAGAGCTGGACGAACTGCTGGGTCTTGACGAGCAGCTGGCCGGACTGGTCCTGGATGTAGCTGCGGTAGTTGTCCTGCGCCTGGTCGATCAGCTCCTGGTCGGACGCGCTGACCTTCTGCTCGTCGTCGGAGTGGCTGACGGTGAACGCGGCGCGGATGCCCTCGCCGACCATGCCCGGCTTGCAGGCGGTGAAGTACTTGCCCTCGGGCGCGTTGACGGTGAGCTTCTTGGTGAGGTTCGGGCCGATGTTCTCGACCTCGCCGACGATCCGCAGGCCGTCCTCGCCGAGCAGGTAGAACTCGGTGACGTCGCTGCCGGTGTTGGTCACGTCGAAGGTGAGCCTGCCGGCGGGCGCCTCGACCGCGGAGAGCTCGCAGCCGTCCTTGCTCGAGGTGACGCTCAGCGCGCGGCCGTCGCCCTTCTTGTCGTCGCTGGAGGCGTTCTCGGTGCAGGCCGCCAGGGCCGGTACGACGGCGAGGGCCGCCACCGAGGCGAGGATCTTGCGCATGGGTCGTGCTCCTGGTTCAGGACGACGCGGGCGTCGTCGTACGGGGTCGGGAGGATCGGGTGCGGGACAGGAAGAGCGCGCCGACCGGCAGGACGTAGAGCGTCCAGACCAGGGCCTCGAGCTTGGTCGTGGCCGGCGAGAAGTTGAAGACGCCCTTGAGCAGCGTGCCGTACCACGAGGACGGCGGGATGGCGTCGGAGACGTCGAAGGCGAGGTCGTGCAGGCCGGGCAGGATGCCGGCCTCCTGGAGGTCGTGGACGCCGTAGGCGAGCACGCCACCGGCCACGACGATGAGGAAGGCGCCGGTCCAGGTGAAGAAGACGGTGAGGTTGAGCCGGATCGCGCCGCGGTAGATCAGGTAGCCGAGCGCGACCGCGACGAGCAGGCCCAGCAGCGCGCCGAGCAGCGGCTCCCAGGTGGGGGTGACGGCGCCGGCGCTCTCGCGGGTGCCGGCCTGGGTGGCCGCCCAGAGGAAGAGCGCGGTCTCCAGGCCCTCGCGGCCCACGGCCAGCGCGGCGACGACCGCGAGCGACCAGCGGGCCCCGTCGGCGGCCTTGTCGATCTGCCCGCGCAGCTCGGCGCCCAGACCGCGCGCGGCCTTGGACATCCAGAAGATCATCCAGGTCACGAAGACCACCGCGACGATCGAGAGCGTCCCGCCGATGGCCTCCTGCGCCTCGAACGTCAGCCCGCGCGGCCCGAAGGTGAGCGCCGCGCCGAAGCCGAGCGAGATCGCGACGGCGAGGGCGACGCCGGCCCAGATCCGCGGCAGCAGCTCCCGGCGCTCGGACTTGACGAGGTAGGCCACCAGGATGCTGACCACCAGCGCGGCCTCGAGGCCTTCACGCAGTCCGATGAGAAAGTTGGCGAGCACGATCGGCCAATGTACGCCGGTCTGCTTAGCCTCACCTAAACCATGTCCATTTCTGAGCACGCCGCCCACATCCCGACCACGGTGCGGCGTTGCGCCCCCGGCTCACCGGATGTGCCCTAAGGTCGGGCGGACCGGCTTCCCCGACGACGAAGGAGTCCATGGCCATGCGGGTGTTCACCACGTTCGAAGAGGTCGCCGAGGCGGCCGGCACCGAGCTCGGGTCCAGCGAGTGGGTGACCATCGACCAGCGTCGCGTCAACCAGTTCGCCGACGCCACCGGCGACCACCAGTGGATCCACGTCGACATGGAGCGCGCCAAGGAGGGACCCTTCGGCGGCACCATCGCGCACGGCTACCTGACCCTGTCCCTCGTGCCGTGGCTCGGCAGCCAGGTCTTCACCCTGCGCACCCCCGGCGCCAAGCTCAACTACGGCGTCAACAAGGTCCGCTTCCCGAACCCGCTGCTCGTCGGCAAGCGGATCCGGCTGCACGTGAAGATGGGCGAGGTCATCGACATCCCCAGCGGCAAGCAGCTCACCGTGCAGCACACGGTCGAGATCGAGGGCGAGCAGAAGCCGGCCTGCGTCGCGGAGACCGTCGTCCTGCTGCTCCCCTGAGCCGCTGACAGGTCAGGCTCAGCCCTCGCGGCTGGACCAGGCCTGCGCGAGCGCCTGCTCGAAGACCTCGGCCGGCTGCGCGCCGGAGATGCCGAAGCGTCCGTCGAGGACGAAGAACGGTACGCCGGAGGAGCCGTAGGCCCGCGCCTGCGCCACGTCAGCCATCACCTCGTCGCGGTACTCGTCGCTGCCCAGCACCTCCTCCACCCGGCCGGCGTCCAGGCCGGCCGCGGAGGCGGCAGCCCGGAGCACGGCGGGGTCGCCGAGCGACTCGCCCCGGGTGAAGTACGCCGCCAGCAGCTCCTCCACCATCGCGTGCTGCCGGCCCTCGGCGGCAGCCAGGTGGATCAGCCGGTGCGCGTTGAGGGTGCGCGCGTGCAGGGTGTCGGCGTGCGCGAAGGTGAGTCCCTCGGCGGCGGCGACCTCGTCGGCGCGGGCCATCATCTCCCGGGTGCCGGCCTCGTCGGCGCCGAGCTTGCGGCCCAGCACGGTCACCGTGGACTCGGTGCCGACCTCGGGCGCGAAGGGGTCCAGCTCGTAGGAGCGGTAGACGACCTCGACCTCGTCGCCGTGCTCGAAGCCGGCGATCGCCTTCTCCAGCCGTCGCTTGCCGATGTAGCACCAGGGGCAGACGACGTCGGCCCAGATCTCGATACGCACGAGGGAGCCAACACGGCGTACCCCTGATTGCTTCCCCCGAGTCCCCTCAGGGTCGGGTCAGGGGCGGGTCAAGGGATCCACCCGAAGCGGCGCACGGCCCGCCGGAGCGAGGCTTCGGGACATGATCACAGTCGAGTCCCTCTCCAAGAGCTACGGCAGCTTCACGGCCGTCGACAACGTGTCGTTCACCGCTGCCCCCGGCCGGGTGACCGGCTTCCTCGGGCCCAACGGTGCCGGCAAGTCCACCACCATGCGGGTCATGGTCGGCCTGACCGAGCCGGGCAGCGGCGAGGTCCGCGTCCTCGGCCGGCGATTCCGCGACCTGCCCGACCCGGGCCGCGAGGTCGGCGTCCTGCTCGACGCCTCCGCCCAGCACGCGGGCCGCACCGGCCGCGAGATCCTCACCATCGCCGCGCTCACCATGGGCCTGCCGCGCACCCGCGTCGACGCGATGCTGGAGCGGGTCAGCCTCACCGAGGACGAGGCCAGCCGCCGGGTCCGCAACTACTCCCTCGGCATGCGCCAGCGGCTCGGCATCGCGACCGCGCTGCTCGGCGACCCCGAGGTGCTCATCCTCGACGAGCCCGCCAACGGCCTCGACCCGGCCGGCATCCGCTGGATGCGCGACCTGCTCCGCGGCTTCGCCGACCAGGGCGGCACCGTGCTGCTCTCCTCCCACCTGCTGCACGAGATCGAGGTCGTCGCCGACGACATCGTCGTCATCGGCAACGGCCGGATCGTCGCCCAGGGCACCAAGGACGAGCTGCTGGCCGGCGCCGGCACGCTGGTCCGGGCGGCCGACGGCACCACCCTCGCCACCGCCCTCCAGGCCGCCGGCATCGCCGCCCGGCCGACCTCCGGCGGCGCCGTGCTGGCCGAGGCGGCCCTGCCCGCCGTCGGCCAGGCGGCCTTCGCCGCCGGCATCGCCGTCACCGAGCTCCGGGCCGCCGAGGGGGCGGGCCTGGAGGAGATGTTCCTGGCGCTCACCGCCGAGAGCCAGCGCGAGAGCACCACCACGACCAGCACGAGCACCGAAGGAGCGGCGGCATGAGCGCCACCACCACCGAACCGAGCCCCGCCGCCGTCGTACCGGCGGCCGGGAGGACGCGCCCCGCGCCCGCCCCCACCCCGTTCCGCCGGGTGATGCACGTCGAGCTGCGCAAGATGTTCGACACCCGCTCCGGTTTCTGGCTGATGGCCAGCATCGTCATCGTCTCGGCGATCGCGACCACGCTGACCGCCCTGCTGGGCGACCGCGACAGCCTCACCTTCGAGTCGTTCGCGGCGGCCATCGGCAGCCCCATGTCGATCATCCTGCCGGTCATCGGCGTGCTCGCCGTGACCAGCGAGTGGAGCCAGCGCACGGCGCTGACCACCTTCACCCTGGTCTCCAGCCGGCCCCGGGTGCTCGCCGCCAAGCTGATCGACATCCTCGTCGTCGGCGTGGTCGCGATGTTCGTCGCGCTCGGCGTCGGCGCCCTCGGCACGATCGTCACCTCGATGATCACCGGCTACGACGTGCAGTGGGACATCAGCCCCGCGGCCTTCGCCCAGATCATCCTCGCCAACAGCCTCGGCATGGTGCTCGGCTTCGCCTTCGGCCTGCTCTTCCGCAGCTCCCCCGCCGCGATCGTCGCCTACTTCGTGGTCAACCTGGTGCTGCCCGGCCTGTCCGGTGCCCTCGGTGCGGCCCAGGAGTGGTGGGCCGACCACGCCGCGTGGTTCGACCTGAACGAGACCCGCTTCCAGCTCTTCGACGGCGCCGTGCACGGCCAGGACTGGCTCCAGCTCGCGATCACCGCGCTGCTGTGGATCGGGCTGCCGCTGCTGGTCGGCCTGCGGCTGGTGCTCCGCTCCGAGGTCAAGTAGCGCTACCGTCGTACGGCCCGGTCACCTCGGTGGCCGGGCCGTCTCGACGTCCCGCAGCGGAGGTGCCCGTGGAGCTGACCTCGACCTGGTGGTTCTGGGCGCTGCTGTCGGCGGTCTTCGCCGCGCTGACGGCGATCTTCGCCAAGGTCGGGGTCAAGGAGGTCGACTCCGACGTCGCGACCTTCGTGCGCACCATCGTCATCCTGGTGACCCTGGGCGTCATCCTGCTGGCACTGGGCAAGCTGCACTCCCCCGGCGAGGTCACCGGCCGCACGTGGCTGTTCCTGGTGCTCTCGGGCCTGGCGACCGGGGCGTCGTGGATCTGCTACTTCCGTGCGCTCAAGATCGGCGACGCCTCGCTCGTCGCGCCCGTCGACAAGCTGAGCGTGGTCCTGGTCGCGGTCTTCGGCGTCACCCTCCTGGGCGAGCGGCTCTCGCTGCTGCAGTGGGGCGGGGTGGCCCTGGTCGGTGCCGGCGCCGTGCTGCTCGTGCTGAGCGGCTGAGCCCGGCCCTCGACCGTCAGCCCACGTCGTGGGTGAACACGCAGAACGTGTGCCCGGCGGGGTCGGTGTAGACCCGCAACGGCTCCTCGGGGTCGTCCACCTGCTCGCGCCGTACGACGGCGCCCAGCTCCAGCGCGCGCCGGTGGGTCTCCTCCAGGTCGGCCCGGGTCTCGGCCAGGAGGTCGAGGTGCAGCTGCTGGGGCACCTCGGCGTCCGGCCAGGTGGTGGGCGGCAGCACCTCCACCTGCTGGAAGGACAGCCGCTCACCGGACGGTCCGACGATCGAGAGCCAGTCGGTGACACCCTCCACCTCGAGGCCCGCCGGATAGGACCAGCCGAGCAGGAGGCGGTAGAACTCCGCCAGTCGCGGGACGTCGGTCGTGTCGAGCACGACGCCGCGCAGCCGCGGGAGGGACATCAGCGCTCGCCGAGGTCCGGCTGGAAGTCGGGCAGCAGCTCGGCGAGCGGGACCTTGAGCACCTGGCTCAGCGAGACCAGGGTGAACAGCTGCGGGTTCATCGGGGTCCCGGGACGGGACTCCCCCTTCTCGTACTTCTGGTAGGTGAAGCCGGCGATCCCGGCCAGGTGGGCCACCCGCTCCTGGCTCAGGCCGAGCGCGGTGCGCGCCTTCTGCAGGTTGAGCCCGAGAGCGCGGGCGTAGGCCAGCCAGGAGTGGTCGGTTGCCATGGCGCCATCATCCGCGTATGACCATGCCCTGGCGACCATACCTGCATGGGTACCCGCTCATCGCGAGATCACCCGACGGCCGGCAGGTCCGGGGCGAAGGCGGGCAGCAGCTCCTCCACCGGCACCTCCAGCACGTGGCTGATGCACACCAGGTTGACCAGCTGGGGATTCATCGGCGTCCCCGGCTTGGAGTGACCGGTCTCGTACTTCTGGTAGGTCTTGGACGAGATCCCGACGCGCAGCGCCACCTGCTCCTGGCTGAGCCCCCGCGCACCCCGCGCCCGGCGCAGGTTGAGACCCAGCTCGATCGCGTACGCGCCCCACGCGTAGTCGGCCTTCAGGTTCTCCATGCCTTCATCATCTTGGTATGGGCATGTCCTGGCGACCATACTGGTATGGGAACATTCGAGCACGCCATCCGTGCCTGTGGACAACCGAGGACGATCGGGGCTTTGTGTCGTACCCCTCTCGTATGGTGCCGGGCACGGATCGACATCTTGGGGGATGACGCACATGACCGGAGCAGACGCACCGACATGGCTGGCAGAAGGGTGCCCGGCCTGGTGCGCGCGCGAGCACCTCGAGGACGACCACCCGGAGGACCGTTACCACCACAGCGAGCCATCGCTGGTGCCGGCCGTCGCGGCCACGGCCGACACCGTGCCCGTCACCGCCTCGCTGGAGTCGATGACCCTCGTGGTCTGGCTCGGGCGCCACGTCGGGACCCCGCTGGTCTGGGTCGCGATCGAGCCCGCGGAGCGCCGCGAGCCGCGGCTGGTGCTCACCGAGGAGTCCGCCCGTGCCCTGCACGAGCACCTCGGCCACCAGCTCGCGCTGACCGAGCCGTGAGGCCGGGCCCGGGACGCACGAGCGCCCCCGGGCCGTGCGGACCGGGGGCGCTCGTCGTACGACGGGTGGGAGCTCAGCGCGCGGCGGAGCCCTCGGTGTAGTCGTCGTCGCTCTGCTTCCAGGAGAAGTGCGCCCGCAGCGCCTTGCCGGTCGCCTCGATCGGGTGCGCGGCCTCCTCCTCGCGGAGCTTGAGGAACTCGGTGCCGCCGTTGTCCTGGTCGCCGATGAACCGCTCGGCGAAGGCGCCGCTCTGGATGTCGGCGAGGATCGCCTGCATCGACGCCTTGACCTCGGGGGTCACCACGCGCGGACCGGAGACGTAGTCGCCGTACTCCGCGGTGTCGGAGACCGACCAGCGCTGCTTGGCGATGCCGCCCTCCCACATCAGGTCGACGATCAGCTTCAGCTCGTGGAGCACCTCGAAGTAGGCGATCTCCGGCTGGTAGCCCGCCTCGGTGAGGGTCTCGAAGCCGGCCTGCACCAGGTGCGAGACGCCGCCGCACAGCACGGCCTGCTCACCGAACAGGTCGGTCTCGGTCTCCTCGGTGAAGGTCGTCTTGATGACGCCGGCGCGGGTGCCGCCGATGGCCTTGGCGTAGGACTTCGCCAGGTCCCAGGCGGCGCCGGAGGCGTCCTGCTCGACGGCGATGATGTCCGGGATGCCGCGGCCGGCGACGTACTCGCGGCGCACCGTGTGGCCCGGGGCCTTCGGGGCGACCATGATCACGTCGACGCCCTCGGGCGCCTTGATGTAGCCGAAGCGGATGTTGAAGCCGTGGCCGAAGACGAGGGTGTCGCCCGCGGCGAGGTGCGGCTCGATCGACTCGGCGTAGATCGTGCGCTGGTGCTGGTCGGGGGCGAGGATGACGATGACGTCGGCCTCCTCCACGGCCTCGGCGACGGAGAGGACCTTCAGGCCCTCCTCCTCGGCCTTGGGACGGCTCTTCGAGCCCTCCTTGAGGCCGACCCGCACGTCGACGCCGGAGTCGCGCAGGTTGAGCGCGTGGGCGTGGCCCTGGCTGCCGTAACCGATGACCGCGACGTTCTTGCCCTGGATGAGGGACAGGTCGGCGTCGTCGTCGTAGAAAATCTCAGCCACTGGGGCCTCTCCTTGCTGTGGTTGGGTGGGGATTCAGGCGTGGGCGGCAGGCGGCACCGGTACGGCGACGGGCTTGCCCCGCTCCGAGATGGAGCGCGAGCCCCGGCCGATGGCGACCATGCCGGACTGCACGAGCTCGCGGATCCCGAAGGGCTCCAGCACGCGCAGGAAGTCGGTGATCTTGTCCGCGTTGCCGACCACCTGCATGGTGACGGCGTCCGCGGCGACGTCGATGACCTTGGCCCGGAAGAGCTGGACCACGTCGAGCACCTGGCTGCGGTTCTCGGCCGTGGCACCGACCTTGACCAGGACCAGCTCACGGGTGACCGAGGCCGCGTTGTCGAGCTCGACGATCTTGATCACCTCGACCAGCTTGTTGAGCTGCTTGGTGACCTGCTCCAGCGGGGAGGACTCCACGTTGACGACGATCGTCATCCGGGAGATCTCCGGGTGCTCGGTCGGACCGACCGCGAGCGAGGTGATGTTGAAGCCGCGGCGGCTGAACAGCGCCGAGATCCGGGCCAGGACGCCGGGCTTGTCCTCGACGAGGACCGAAAGGGTGTGCTGGGCCATCACAGGTCGTCCTCGTCGAACTGGGGCGCGAGGTCGCGCGCGTACTTGATCTCGTCGTTGCTGGTGCCGGCGGCGACCATCGGCCACACCATCGCGTCGCGGTGCACCCGGAAGTCGACGACGACGGGCACGTCGTTGATCTCCATCGCCTTCTGGATCGTGGCGTCCACGTCGTCGGGCGAGTCGCACGCCAGGCCCACGCAACCGTAGGCGTCGGCGAGCTTCACGAAGTCCGGGATCCGCTTGGACTGCAGGTCGGTGTTGGAGTAGCGGCTGTTGTAGAACAGCGTCTGCCACTGCCGGACCATGCCGAGCGACTCGTTGTTGATGATCGCGACCTTGATCGGGATGTTGTTGATCGCGCAGGTGGCGAGCTCCTGGTTGGTCATCTGGAAGCAGCCGTCGCCGTCGACCGCCCACACCGTCTGGTCGGGCATCGCGACCTTGGCGCCCATCGCGCCGGGGACCGCGAAGCCCATGGTGCCGAGGCCGCCGGAGTTGATCCAGGTGTTGGGCTGCTCGTAGCTCACGAACTGCGCGGCCCACATCTGGTGCTGGCCCACGCCGGCGGTGTAGATCGTGCCGGGGCCGGAGATCGCGCCGAGGCGCTCGATGACGTACTGCGGCGCGAGCCCGCCGTCGGCGGGCTTGTCGTAGCCGAGGGCGTACTTCTTCTTCACCCCGGCGCAGAAGGCGACCCAGCCCTCGTAGTCACCGGTGCGGCCGGCCTCGGCCTCGGTGCGCAGGGTGGTGACCAGGTCGACCAGGACCTCGCGGACGTCGCCCACGATCGGGACGTCGGCATAGCGGTTCTTGCCGATCTCCGCGGGGTCGATGTCGGCGTGGATGACCTTGGCGCCGGGCGCGAAGGAGTCCAGGTTGCCGGTGACCCGGTCGTCGAAGCGGGCGCCGAGGCTGATGATCAGGTCGCTCTTCTGCAGCGCGGCCACCGCGGCGACCGTGCCGTGCATGCCGGGCATGCCGAGGTGCTGCGGGTGGCTGTCGGGGAAGGCGCCGCGGGCCATCAGCGTGGTGACCACCGGGATGCCGGTCAGCTCGGCGAGGGTGGCCAGCTCCCGGGCCGCGCCGGAGCGGATGGTGCCGCCGCCGACGTACAGCACGGGCTTGCGCGACTCCAGGATCAGCCGGGCCGCCTCGCGGATCTGCTTGGCGTGCGGGCGCGTCACCGGGCGGTAGCCGGGCAGGCTGATCTCGCTGGGCCACTGGAAGCCGGTGGTCGACTGCAGCGCCGACTTGGTGACGTCGACGAGGACCGGCCCGGGGCGGCCGGTCGAGGCGATGTGGAAGGCCTCGGCGATCTTGGCCGGGATCTCGGCGGGGTCGGTGACCAGGAAGTTGTGCTTGGTGATCGGCATCGTGATGCCGCGGATGTCGGCCTCCTGGAAGGCGTCGGTCCCGATCAGCGAGGCGCCGACCTGACCGGTGATCGCCACCATCGGCACCGAGTCCATGTGCGCGTCGGCCAGCGGGGTGACCAGGTTGGTCGCACCCGGGCCGGAGGTCGCCATGCAGACGCCGACCCGGCCCGACGCCGAGGCGTAGCCCTGCGCCGCGTGGCCGGCGCCCTGCTCGTGGCGCACCAGGATGTGGCGGATGCTGCTGTCCATCAGCGGGTCGTACGCCGGGAGGATCGCGCCTCCCGGGATGCCGAAGATGTCCGTCACCCCGGCCGCCTCGAGGGAGCGGACCAGGCTCTGCGCCCCGGTGATCGACTCGCCCGAGCCCTGCTGCTCAGTCATCCGACTCATTTCCGTTCTGTGCCTGTTCTGTGCTGTTCCGCGCTGTCCCGCGGGGGGCTGTGGTCCGTCGTACAAGCAAAAACCCCTCGGTTGCCGGGCAACGAGGGGCGGGACGCGTCGACTGACGAGGTCAGGCGGCGCGTCCGGTGCGTACGAGAAGCTGGTCGAGCATGGGCCCACCGTACGCCGTCCGTCGTCGTGCCGTCGAATAAGTGTGCCACCCCGTCCCACATCGCAAGACGGCTGTCTCAGGAATCGGCCTTCGCCCGGAGGGCGTCGAGCGGCTCCGCAAGGTGGGCGCGGGCCACGGCCGCCGCCTGCTCGGCGTACGCCGCCAGCGGCTCCGCGCCGCACCGGCGCGCGTGCTCGGCCAGCAGCTGTGCGTCCCGGGCATCCCCGAGGACTCCCTGGACGCGGTGCCCGAGCCTGCCCAGCGCGGCGGCGTCCGGGTGCACCGAGGCCACCGCGTCCGCGGTGTGCCGCAACCGCCGCGCCGCCTTGCGCAGGTCGTGCTCGGCCCCCTGCTCGGCGCGGCGCAGCACCCGCCGTACCTGGCGGCGCACCGCCTTGCGGGCCGTCGTCCCCGCCGGCCGCCGCGCGCGCTTGCGCAGCGGCGGGTCCTGCACCCAGCGCTCGAGCAGCGCGTCCAGGGCCGCCGCGTCCGGGCCCGCGTGCCACGCCACGAGCCGGGCACGGGCCGCGGCGTGCACCCGCTCCAGCGGCGCGACGACCGTCGGCTCCCACGCGTCGGTGAGCCCGAGCACCACCAGCGCGGCACGCGCGTCCGCCGCCCGGACCTCCAGGTCGCGGCACTCCCCCAGCAGGCTGCCGTACGACGCCAGGGCGGCCCCGAGCTCGTCCGCCCCCGCGCTGTCGAAGCAGCGGCGGAACGCCGCCAGGAGGTTCCGCAGGCGTCGTACCGTCGTGCGGAGCTGGTGGACCGCGTCCGGCTCGTCGGCGAGCGCGGCCGGGCGGTCCCTGCGGATCCCGGTGGCCAGGTCGGCCACGACCGAGCCCAGCAGGTCGCCCGCCGTGGCGCTCACGGAAGCACGATCGCGCCCAGCGCCGGGTCCGGGTTGTGCGCGACCTCCCAGCGGAAGCCGTCCGGGTCGGCGAAGTAGCCCGTGTAGCCGCCCCAGTCGCGGCGCACGCCGGGCTGCACGTGCGGCGACCCGGCCGCGCGGGCGGTGGCGAGCACCGCGTCGACCTCGTCGGGCGAGGCCACGTTGTGCGCGATCGTGACCGGCGCGACGCCGGGGCCGGCCATCAGCGCGCCGACCTCGGCCTCGAACTCCGCGCGCGCCCACAGCGAGAGCACCAGCTGGGGCCCGGCGCGGAACATCATCACCTCGCCGGGGACGTCGAGCTCGGGGACCCAGCCGAGACCGTCGACGTAGAAGCGGCGGGTGGCGTCCAGGTCGGCGACGGCGAGGGTGACGAAGCTGATCCGCTGGTCCATGCCGTCGAGTCAAGCACGCAGCGAGGACAGCTGGTGACCGTCGGCCCCGAAGTTCGCCGGGTCCAGCCACCGCTCGTGCGCGGCGCGCACCGCCGGCCACTCCGCGTCGGTGACCGAGAACCAGTCGGTGTCGCGGTTGCGGCCCTGCACGACCATGTGGTTGCGGAAGCGACCCTCCTCGACGAAGCCCAGCCGCAGCGCCGCGCGCCGCGACGCCTCGTTGCGGCTGTCGCACTTCCACTCGAACCGGCGGTAGCCGAGGTCGTCGAAGGCGTACCTCATCAACAGGTGGATCGCCTCGGTCGCCGCACGGGTGCGCTGCAGCGCCCTGCCGAGCAGCACGCCGGCGACCTCGACCTGCCCGTGCGCCTCCTCGATCCTCAGGTACGACGCGATCCCGGTCGCCCGGCCCGCCCGCTCCCCCTCCCGCGGCACCAGCGCGAAGCTCACCCAGGCGGGGTCCTCCAGCTGGCCGGCCAGGTGCATCCACAGCCCCGGCAGGGTCTCCGGCCGCGGGATCGGCCGGTAGGTCCACAGGTCGTCGTCACCGGGACCGCAGGTGGCGGCGTGCAGGTCGGCGTAGTGGGCCGAGGTCAGGGGGCGGACCTCGACGTACCGGCCGGTGCGGGTGACCGGCTCGGGCCGCGGGCGCGGCTCCCAGCCGGGGACCGGCGCCCCGCTCATCCCCGGACCGGGTCGGGGTCGAAGTCGAAGGCGGGCAGGCCGTCGATGCTGGTGCGGTTCTTGCGGCGTCGGTACTCCGCGGAGCCGACGGGCCCCTTGCGGTCGAAGTACGACGTCAGGAGCTCCCGCTCGCCGGCATACTCCATCAGCGGGACGCCGTAGCCACACGCGTCGGAGATCCGCTCGATGTCCACGACGATCACCGCCCGGGCACCGGGCAGGTCGGCGAAGCGGCCGGCGAGGCCGGCGTACTCCTCGTCGTAGATCGTCACGACGCGGCCGCGGCCGTGGAAGCGCACGATGTTCGGAGCGCCGTCGAAGGCGCAGAACATCACCGCGACCCGGCCGTTCTCCCGCAGGTGGGCGATGGTCTCGCTGCCGCTGCCGCTGGTGTCGACCCAGGCGAAGGTGTGCTCGTCGAGCATCCCGAAGCTGCCCGGGAGGCCGCGCGGGGACAGGTTGACGTGCCCGTCGCCGGCGAGCGGCGCGGACGCGACGAAGAACACCTGCTGGCGCTCGACGAACTCCCGGAGCCGGCCGTCGACCCGGGCGTGGACCTTGGCCACGGCTCAGTCCGGGACGCGGCGGTAGGCACCGTCGGAGGCGGCCGTCGCCATCGAGGCGTAGGCCCGCAGCGCCGCGGAGACCGGGCGCTGCCGGTCGAGCGGGGTGTAGGGCTTGTCGCGCTTCTCCTGCAGCACCCGGCGCTGGGACAGGGTGTGCTCGTCGACGTCGAGGTGGATGGTGCGGTTCGGGATGTCGATCGAGATCGGGTCGCCGTCCTCGATCAGCGCGATCGTGCCGCCGCCGGCCGCCTCGGGCGAGATGTGCCCGATGGAGAGCCCGCTCGTGCCGCCGGAGAACCGGCCGTCGGTGATCAGCGCGCACTTCTGGCCCAGTCCGCGGCCCTTGAGGAAGGCCGTCGGGTAGAGCATCTCCTGCATCCCCGGGCCGCCCTTGGGGCCCTCGTAGCGGATGACCACGACGTGGCCCTCCTCGACCTTCTTGCCGAGGATGCCCTCGACCGCGGCGTCCTGGGACTCGAAGACGATCGCGGTGCCGTGGAAGACGAGGCTCTCCTCGGGGACACCGGCCGACTTCACGACGCAGCCGTCGACGGCGATGTTGCCGGTGAGGATCGCCAGCCCGCCGTCGGCGGAGTAGGCGTGCTCGAAGTCGCGGATGCACCCCTCGGCGGCATCGGTGTCGAGCGTGCCCCACCGGTTGTCCGTGGAGAACGGCTCCGTCGTACGGACGCCACCGGGGGCGGCCTGGAAGAGCTCCAGCGCCTCGGGCGAGGGGTCCTCGACCCGGATGTCCCACTTCGCCAGCCAGCTGTCGAGGTCGGGTGAGTGCACCGAGTGCACGCCCTCGTTGAGCGCGCCGCCGCGGCGCAGCTCGCCGAGGAGTGCGGGGATGCCGCCCGCGCGGTGGACGTCCTCCATGTGGAACTTGGGCGAGTTCGGGGCGACCTTGGACAGGCAGGGGACGCGGCGCGAGATCGCGTCGATCGCGTGCACGTCGAAGTCCAGCTCGGCCTCACGGGCCGCCGCCAGCAGGTGCAGCACCGTGTTGGTCGAGCCGCCCATCGCGACGTCGAGGGCGACGGCGTTCTCGAACGCCTCCCGGTTGGCGATGTTGCGCGGGAGCACGGACTCGTCGTCGTCGCCGTAGTAGCGGTTGCAGAGGTCCATGACCACGCGGCCGGCCTCCTCGAAGAGCGCGCGGCGCTTGGCGTGCGTGGCCAACGTCGAGCCGTTGCCCGGCAGGGACAGGCCGATCGCCTCGGTCAGGCAGTTCATCGAGTTCGCGGTGAACATGCCCGAGCACGAGCCGCAGGTCGGGCACGCGGAGCGCTCGATGACGTCGAGCTGCTCGTCGCTGACCGCCTCGTTGGCAGAGGCCACCATCGCGTCGACCAGGTCGAGCTTGGAGTGCACGATCCCGTCGATCGCCGTCGTCTTGCCGGCCTCCATCGGCCCGCCCGAGACGAACACGACGGGGATGTTGAGCCGCAGGCTCGCCAGCAGCATGCCGGGGGTGATCTTGTCGCAGTTGGAGATGCACACGATCGCGTCGGCGCAGTGCGCCTGGACCATGTACTCCACCGCGTCCGCGATCAGCTCACGGCTCGGCAGCGAGTAGAGCATGCCGCCGTGGCCCATCGCGATCCCGTCGTCGACGGCGATCGTGTTGAACTCCTTCGCCACGCCGCCGTTCGCCACGACCGACTCCGCCACGATCTTGCCCAGGTCGCGCAGGTGGACGTGACCGGGGACGAACTCGGTGAAGGAGTTCGCGATGGCGATGATCGGCTTGCCGAAGTCCGAGTCGGTCATGCCGGTCGCGCGCCACAGGGCACGCGCGCCGGCCATGTTGCGGCCCGAGGTGGACGTCGCGGAACGAAGGGTGGGCATGGGTCAAGGCTACGCCTGTCGCACCAGCCCCAGAATTCACCACCTAGGTGGTGAAACACCGACTGGGCACACCGAATTCGGTGTGCCCGGACCAAGTTTCACCACCTAGGTGGTGAAACCTCGGGCACTCACGCCTCCGCGGCCGCCTTCAGCGAGACGAGCCCCTTCGTGAAGTCCTTGCCGATCGCCTTGTCGAAGAACAGCCGGCCCATCATCGCGAACGCCGCGTTGCGCTCCCCGCGCATGGTCCACGCCACGTGCGTGCCGGAGCCCGCCCGGGTGATGTCGAAGACGACCTCGTTGCGTGCCTTGAACGGCTTCAGGAACTCCAGGTCGACCGTCACCCGCTCGGGCGTGATCGAGGTGAGGGTCATCGAGCCCTGGCCGGCCTTGTTGTTGCCGGACCAGGCGTAGCGGGCGCCGACACCCGTGCCGTCGTACGTGCGCTGGAGGTCCGGGTCGAGGCCTTCCCACGGCGACCACTTGACCCACTCGTGGAAGTCGTCGACCAGCGCGTGGACGACCTCGGGCGGGGCGGCGACGGTGGTCTCGTAGGTGTGCGAGAACGCGGGCATGGCCGCACCCTAGGCGACGCCCACCTTCACCGACATCACGTCGGGCAGGTCGGCGGCGATCTGGCGCCAGGTCTCGCCGTCGTCGGCGGAGGCCCAGACCGAGCCGTTGCGGGCGCCGAGGTAGAGGCCGGCCGGGTCGCCGGAGTCGACGCACAGGGCGTCGCGCATGACGCCGACGTAGAAGGCGTCCGGCAACCCCTCGCCGTACGACGACCACGACTCGCCCGCGTCGTCGGAGCGCCAGACCCGGGCCTTCGCCTCGGGCGGGTAGCGGCGCTCACCGCCGCCGAGCGGGAACACCCAGATCGTGTCGGGCCGGTGCGGGTGGACCACGATCGGGAAGCCGAAGTCGCTCGGCAGGTCGTCGCCGATCGAGGTCCAGGCGCCGCCCTCGTCGTCGGAGCGGTAGACGCCCCCGTGGTTCTGCGCGTAGAGCCGCTCGGGGCGGGAGGGGTGGCGGTCGACCTTGTGGACGCACTGGCCGAACTCGGGGTAGCGCTGGTCCTCGGGCAGGAAGTCGGCGCGGATTCCCTGGTTGCGCGGCGCCCAGGACGCCCCACCGTCGGTCGTGCGGTAGACGCCGCCCGTCGAGATCGCGACGGTCAGCGACGCCGGGTCGCCGGGGTGGGGCAGCACCGTGTGGAAGGCCTGGCCGCCGAAGCCGGCGTCCCACTGCGGCCGGTGCGGGTGGTTCCACAGGCCCTCCTCCAGCGTGAAGGACGCGCCGCCGTCGCGTGAGGTGAACACCGCCCCCGGCTCCGTGCCGGCGTGCAGCACGCCGTCCTCGACACCCGGCACCAGCTGCCAGATCCGCTCCACGGAGGCACCGGCGCCGTCGGGGAACCGGATCGCCCCGTTGGGCGTCTCCTGCCAGGAGGCGCCGAGGTCGTCGGACCAGCGCAGCTGCGGGCCCAGCCAGCTCGAGGACGCGCCGGCGAACAGGCGCGGCGTGCCGCCGCGGGTGTCGACCAGGCAGGAGTACACCTCCTCCATGTCGTGGTGCGGGCCGGTGAAGGTCCACTCGTCCCGGTCCGGGGAGGTGCCCACCCACAGACCCTTGCGCGTGCCGACCATGAGGATCGTCGTCATCCCAGCCTCCTGCTGCCTCACCTGTGTGCCGCTCTGCCCAGGATGACCTGGCCCGGCGCCGGAAGTCATCGGTGCGGCCCCTAGGTTGTCCGGATGACGACCACCCACCACCGGCCCACGCTGCCCACGGCGGTCGGCCTGGTGGTGGTCGGGGTGGCCTCGGTCCAGCTCGGCGCGGGCTTCGCGAAGCTGCTCTTCAGCGACATCGAGCCCAACGGCGTCGTCTGGTTGCGGCTGGCCACCAGCGCCGTCGTGCTGCTGCTGTGGGCGCGGCCCCGGCTCACCGGGCGCTCGCGAGCCGACTGGTGGGTCGTGGTCCGGTACGGCGCGTGCCTGGGCACCATGAACTGGGCGATCTACCAGTCCTTCTCGCGGATCCCGATCGGGGTCGCGGTGACCATCGAGTTCATCGGCCCCCTGGTGCTGGCCGCCCTCGGCTTCCGCCGCCCGCGCGACCTGGCCTGGGTCGGGCTGGCCGCCCTCGGCGTGGTGCTGCTGGGCTTCGAACGCGGCCACCTCGACCCGCTCGGCGTCGCCCTGGCCCTGCTCGCAGGCGCGCTCTGGGCCGGCTACATCGTCTCCAGCGCCGCGACCGGGCAGCGCTGGGAGGGCCTCGACGGGCTGGCCGTGGCCGCCCTGATCGCGGTCGGCATGCTCTCCCCGCTGCTGCTCACGGTCGACGGCGACGACCTGGTCGACGGACGGATCCTGCTGATCGGCGCAGCCGTCGGCTTGCTCAGCTCGGTGGTGCCCTACAGCGCCGAGCTGGTCGCGCTGCGCACCCTGCCCGCGGCCACCCTCAGCGTGCTGCTCAGCCTGGAGCCGGCGGCCGCGGCGCTGGCCGGGCTGGTCGTGGTCGGCGAGGACCTCGCGCCGGTGCAGTGGCTGGCGATCGGCTGCGTGGTCGTCGCCAGCGTGGGCGCGACCCGGGCGACCCGCCGACCTCTTCACCCAGATGTCATCTCGGAGTGACCCGGGGCACATCCGCGGCTCCTAGCGTGGAGGGCCTCCCCCATCCGCCACCGCCTCGGAGGCGCACCCATGTCCCTCCTCTCCCTGCCCCGCACCTGGGCCGAGCGGGCCGCCTCCCGGGCCCAGCTGACCGCCCGCCGCAACGCGATGGTCGCGCTCACCGCGTGCACGCAGCGCCGTACCGAGCGGGAGGAGGTGGAGCGCTTCCTGTGCGAGCGGGCCGCCGCCCGCGCGGCCCGGCACGACGCTCCCGTCTCGCTCCACGCCTAGCCGCCGGGCCGCCGCGGCGCGGTTCGGGCAGAATCGGGGCATGGCGACCTCTGCTCCCCGCCCCGAACAGGTCGTCCGGTCGGCGTCGCTCGCCTTCCGCGACATCCTGTCCGACGACGGCACCCACGTCCGGGCCTGGACGAACGACCCCGACGGGGTGATCGACGGTCCGACCGTCGTGCTGTGCAACGGCCTCGGCACCAACCCCTACCTGTGGCCCTGGCTGCTGGACCCCGACTGCGGGGTCCGGGTCGTCTCCTGGAACCACCGCGGTGTCGGCGGCTCCGAGCGTCCCCGCGACCGCAGGCACGTCGAGATCGAGCACTTCGTGCAGGACGGTCTCTCGGTCATGGACCACTTCGGGATCGACCACGCCGTGCTGATGGGCTGGTCGATGGGCGTCAACACCGCCTTCGAGCTGGCCTACCGCCACCCCGAACGGGTCCGCGGCATCTTCGCCATGTGCGGCGTGCCCGGCGACACCTTCGCCACCATGCTCGCGCCCCTCCACCTGCCCCGCCTCGTGGCGCGCACGATCACCGTCAACGCCTGCCGGGTCGCCGCGCACGCCGGCGTCATCGCCAACCCGATCGCGCGGCGGCTGCCGATGGGCCCGCGGACGGTCCGGCTGCTCGGCCGCACCGGCTTCATGTTCCCGGTGCCGGACCCCGAGGCGGCCGCGCTCGGCCTGCAGGAGTTCGTCACCACCCCGGTCGACTGGTACGCCCGGCTCGCCATCGCCACCTCACGCCACGCCCGGGTGCGGCTGAGCAAGATCGACGTGCCGACGCTCTTCGTCGCCGCGACGTACGACGTCCTGGCGGGCGCGCGCGACATGGCCAGCGCCTCGCGCCGGCTCGCCGAGCGCGGCGTCCCCTCCGAGTACGTCGAGCTGCGCGGCTCGCACTTCGTCCAGCTGGAGCAGCCAGAGACGGTGCACCAGCTGCTGCTGGGCTTCCTCGAGGGCATCGGATGACGCGCCGCTCGGCGGCTGCACTGGCTCCCGGGCTGCTCGTCCTCGGGCTGCTGGCCGCCGGGTGCGGCCAGGGCGGCAACGAGTCGGACGTCGAGGTGGCCGGCACCTCCGCGCCCACCCAGGGCTCGGCCGACGGCGCGAGCACGGTCGTCATCGACGGCGTACCGGACGTGGTGGCGACGATCGCCACCGGCCTGGCCACCCCGTGGGGCATCGACTTCCTGCCCGACGGCAGCGCGATCGTCACCGAGCGCGACTCCGCGCGGGTGCTCCACGTGACCGCGCCCGAGCTGACCGACGGCACGTCGAAGGAGCAGGGGAAGGTCGTCGAGCTCGGGCGCATCCCCCAGGCCGCGCCCCAGGGCGAGGCCGGCCTGCTCGGCGTCGCCGTCTCTCCCGGCTTCGCCAGCGACGGGTTGCTCTACTTCTACGTCAGCACCGCGAAGGACAACCGGGTGGTGCGCGCCCGTCTCGAGGGCACGAGCCTCGGCAAGCCGCAGCCGGTCCTCACCGGCATCCCGGCCGGGCTGCGCCACGACGGCGGCCGGATGGCCTTCGGTCCCGACGGCTACCTGTACGTCTCCACCGGCGAGACCGGCGACGACCAGCTCGCGCGCGACAGGAAGTCCCTGGCCGGCAAGATCCTGCGGATCACCACCGATGGCCGGCCGGCCCCCGACAACCCCTTCGGCACGCTGGTCTGGTCGTGGGGCCACCGCAACGTGCAGGGCCTGGCCTTCGACCCCGACGGCTCGCTGTGGGCCACCGAGCTCGGCGACAAGAAGGCCGACGAGCTCAACCGCATCCTGCCCGGCGAGGACTACGGCTGGCCGGTCGTGGAGGGCTTCGGCGGCCCGAAGCGGTTCACTCCCCCACAGCTGACCTGGAAGACCTCCGAGGCCTCCCCCTCCGGCCTCGCCTACGCCGGCGGCTACCTCTGGATGGCCGCGCTGCGTGGCGAGCGGCTGTGGCGGGTCAAGGTCGCCGGTGGCCAGGTGAGCGACCCGACGGCGTACTTCACCGGCACGGACGACGACGGCTACGGTCGCCTGCGCACCGTGGTCGCCGCCCCCGACGGCCGGCTCTGGCTGGCCACCAGCAACAAGGACGGACGCGGTGAGGCCGCCGCGGACGACGACCGGATCCTGCTGATCGACCCCTAGGCGGGCGTGCGGGTGATCCGCGCCCGCCGCGACGCCCGGCGCAGCGTGGTCAGCACCGCCGGGCCGAGCAGGGCGATGGCGAGCGCGTTGGTGATCGCCCGGCCGGTGTCCCAGCCGCCGGTCGAGGTGAGCACCGTGTAGACCAGGAAGTGGTGCAGGTTCTCCAGCACCGGGGCGCCCGGGGCGTAGGACACCGCGGTCGAGTCCTGCCCCGGCACCTGCACGCCGGCGATGAACGGCCAGCCCTGGAGGTTCATCAGCAGGCCGTAGAGGTACGCCGACAGCACGCCGTACGCCGCCAGCAGCACGATCTCCGCCCGCCCGGTGAAGCGCCGCGGCAGCAGCCCGGCACCCATCCCGACCCAGCCGGCGACGAGCATCTGGAAGGGCAGCCACGGGCCGGCGCCGGCGGTCATCAGCGCGGAGGCGAACAGCGAGGTGCAGCCGAGCACGAAGCCGAAGCCCGCACCGAACACCCGCCCGCCGAGGATCAGCAGGAAGAAGACGAGCTCCAGGCCCGCCGTACCGGCGCTGAGGAGGCGGAGCACGGCGTTGACCGCGCTGAGCACGCCGAGCAGGGCGAGCACCCGGGCGTCCATCCCGCCCTCGCTCAGCTCCGCGGCGACGACGGCGAGCAGCAACGGGAGCAGGGCGAGGAAGAGGAACGGCGGGTCGACGCGCTCGGCGCTCGGGTCGATGTCGAGCAGCAGCGGCCAGGCCAGCATGAGCAGGCCGATGACCGAGGTGAGGACCAGGACGACGCGTGAGCGCGCGGCGAGCGGGACCGCGACGCCGTCCCTCATGAGTCCTCCAGCGCGGCCGCGACCTCGGCGACGGTGAGCCAGCCGGGCCCGAGCACCTTGGTGACCTGCGGGGCGAAGGCCGGGGACTCGGCGACCGCGGCGGCGACCGGGCCGTGCGAGACCACCTCCCCCTCCGCCAGCACGACGAGCTCGTCGGCCACCTGCGCCACGAACTCCACGTCGTGGGTCGCCACCAGCACCGTCCGCTCGGCGGCCAGGTCGCGCACGACCTCCGCGAGGGCGTGCTTGGCGGGGTAGTCGAGCCCGCGGGTCGGCTCGTCGAGCAGCAGCACCGGCGGTCGGGCGGTGAGCACGATGGCGACCGCCAGCGCGAGCCGCTGGCCCTCGGACAGGTCCCGCGGGTGCTGGTCGTCGTCGATGCCGGGCGCGAGCCGGCCGAGCAGGGCGCGACACGTGCCGTCGGCGGCCTCGGCGGACCGGTCCGCGGCGGCGCACTCCTCCGTGACGGTCTCCAGGTAGAGCAGGTCCGCCGGGCTCTGCGGCACCAGACCGGTGGTCGCGCGGCGCTGCTCGGGCCGCAGGCCGGCCGGGTCGTGGCCGGCCACCCGGACCGTGCCGCTCGCCGCGCCGTAGCGGCCCTGGAGCGCCCACAGCAGGGTCGACTTGCCCGCGCCGTTGCGGCCCATCAGCGCGGTGACGGTGCCGGGCCGCAGGCTCAGGTCGACCTCGCGGAGCACGGGTGTGCGGCCGTGGCTGACCACCAGGCGTCGTACGTCGACCACGGGCTCCGCGGCCCGCGGGAGCGGACGCTCCGGCGGCTCCGGCAGCCGCTCGCGCACGGCCGGCGCGAGACGGCGGGCGTCGCGCACGGTCAGCGGCAACGGTTCCCAGCCGGCGAGGCGGCCGAGCTCGACGAGCGGCGGTGCGGTCGGGGCGTCGCGCAGCACCTCGGCCGGGTCGCCCACCCGCAGCCGGCCGCCCGCCTCCAGCACGCAGAGCCGGTCGGCGAACGGCACGACCCGCTCCAGCCGGTGCTCGGCGAGCAGCACGGAGACGTCGAGGTCGTGCACCAGCCGGGTGAGGGTGGCCAGCACGTCCTCCGCGGCGGTCGGGTCGAGCGCGGAGGTCGGCTCGTCGAGCACGAGCAGCCGCGGGTGCGTGGTGAGCACGGCCCCGATCGCGACCCGCTGCTGCTGGCCGCCGGACAGGGTGCGCAGGTCGCGGTGCCGCAGCTCGGCGATGCCCAGCAGGTCGAGGGTCTCCTCCACCCGGCGGCGCATGGTCGCCGGCGCCAGGCCGAGCTGCTCCATGCCGAAGGCCAGCTCCTCCTCGACCGTGTCGGTGACGAACCACGCGGACGGGTTCTGCCCGACGAAGCCCACGGCGTGGGCGCGCTCGCGCGCCGGGAGCCCGATCACGCTGGTGCCGTCGAGCAGCACCTCGCCGCTCAGCACGCCGCCGCTGAAGCCGGGGACCAGCCCGGCGACGACGCCGAGCAGGGTGGACTTGCCGACGCCGGTCGGGCCGGCGAGCACGACCAGCTCACCGGGCTCGAGGGTGAGGTCGACGCCGTCGAGGACCGGAGTGCCGTGCTCGTCGTAGGCGAACCGGACGTCGCGCAGCTCCATCACGCCACGCTCACCGCCTCCCGGCTGCGCTCCCGGCTGTGCGCGGTGAGCGGCGGCGGGGCCACCCAGACCGGCAGCACCGCGACCAGGACGGCGACCACCGCCAACGGCGACAGCGCCGGTACGCCGAGCACGCCCGGGTGCGCGACGTCGACGTCCCAGCGCTGGACGGCCCACAGGCCGGCACCCGTCGCGATCCCGGAGAGCGCCACGACGACCTCGGCCGGTCGCCAGCGGTCGGGCCGGTAGCGGGTCCGCTCCACCCGGCGCCCGGCCGAGACGAAGCCCGCGAGCGCGACGAGCGTCCCCCCGAGCAGCATCGGCAGCGCGAGCACCTGCGGCGCGGAGGCGTCGAGGAAGGCGTAGACGCCGACCACGACGCCGAGCAGCCCCGCCACCATCAGCGCGCCGGTGGTGCGCCGCTGGGCGGGCGTCGCGGCCCCGCTGCGGCCGTAGCCCCGGGCGTCCATCCCCGCCGCCAGGGCGAGCGAGCGCTCGAAGGCGTCCTCCAGCACCGGCACCAGGAGCCGGCGCAGGCCACGGACCCGGCCCTCGGCTCCCCCGCGCAGCTGCTGCGCCGCGCGCACCCGGGCGGCGCTGTCGGCGAGCTGCGGCAGGACGTTGATGGCGACCGTCATCGCCGTGCCGATCTCGTAGAGGGCGGGCGGCAGCGACTTCATCAGCCGCTTCGGGTTGGCCAGCGCGTTGGCGGCACCGACGGCGATGACCAGGGTGGAGAGCCGCAGCCCCTCGTAGGTCGCCGCGAGCAGCTCCTCGCGGGTGAACGGGCCGAGCAGGTCGATGCCCGCCACCCAGTCGGGCAGCGCGACCGAGGGCAGCGTGAAGAGCACGTGCCCGGGGACGTCGCCGCCCAGCAGCACGCGGAACCCGATCCGGACCACCACCAGCACCACGCCGAGCCACACGTAGAGCCGGAACGAGCGAGCCCACGGCTGGTCCGAGCGGCAGGTGAGGACCGTCAGCGTGATGGCGCCGAGCAGGAGCGCGAGGAGGAACGGGTTCGTCGTGAACGACGTGCCGACCGCCAGTCCCAGCGCCCAGGTCCACCAGGCGACGGGATGCAGGTCCCGCGGGATCCTCATCGCCGTGCGTCAGCCCAGCCGGCGCCGGATCAGCGGGACGGCGCCCGCCGCGCCGAGCACGCCCACGCCCGCCCCGACGCCGAGCCAGGTGCCCAGCGAGGAGTCGTCGTCGCCGGTGTGCGCGCGGTCGGTCTCCGGGCCCGCGGTGATGTCCTCGACGCCCGGCAGCGCGCTGCTGGTCGCCGTGGTCGGTGTGGTCGGCGTGGTCGGCGTGGTCGGTGCCGTGGTCGTCGGTGCGGCGGAGGTCGCGCTGGTCGGGGTGGAGGTCGGCGTCGCGCTGGACGTCACCGTGCCGCTCGGGGTCGCGGACGGCGTCGCGGTCGGGGTCCGCCCCGGCCCGCCCTTCGTGCCCCCGCCCTTGGTGCCCTGGGTCGCCTGGGTGCTCGGCGCACCGGACGTGGTGGGCGTCGCCTTCGGCACCCGCGGGGTCGGTACGGCGTCCGGCGGGGCCGCCTTGCCCGCTCCCTCGTGCCACGCGAAGGCGACGTAGCCACCGGTCGGCACCCGCAGGCTGGTCACGCCCCGGGTGGCGAAGGTCCACTTCCCGGTCTTGCCGTCGGAGACCCACAGGCTCCAGAAGGCGTCGGTGGCCGCGCAGTCTCGGTCCGCCGGCTGGCCGTTGATCTGGCAGGTGAAGCCGGGGTCGGTCGCCCGCGGGGTGAGCGCGAACCCGGCGTTGGCGAAGTTGTCGACCGCCCGGGCACCGGGCTTGCTGTCGCAGCCGACCTGGATCTCCGAGCCCGCCGGCAGCTCGTTGAAGTCGACGACCACCGTCACCCCGGTCGCGCCCGGGCAGGCACCGGCCGCGGCGGCGGCCGGTGAGGCAGGCAGGAACACCAGCCCGGCCGCCGCGAACGCACTCGCGACGACCGGTCCGAGAAGGCCGGTGACCCGCACGGTCAGCGCACCACCCGGAAGGTGGTCGTGCCGCGCCGGTCGGAGAACTGGCCGAGCACGACCACGCTCTTGAGGCCCTTGACCCGGCCGACCCGGAAGCTCACCCGGGCCACGCCGGTCGAGGTCGCCGTGGCGGTGCGGATCGCGCGGCCGGCGTACCGGACGGTGAAGCGCTCGGCCGGGGCGAGGCCGGTGACCGTGACGACCTGCAGGCCGCCACGCTTGACCCGGGTGCTGCGCACCTTCGGACGGAAGGTCTTCGCGCCCAGGGTCTTGATGGTCGTGGTGACGCCGCCGCCGGTCCAGCGCAGCGCGAGCACGCGGTTGCCGGTCGCGGCCGGCAGCGTGACCTTCGCGTAGCCGGGACCGGCGATCGCGCGGGCGTTGCCGAAGCCGGCGAGGCAGGCCGGCTGGCCGGCGCGCAGGCCGGTCGACCGGACGGTCACGGTGGTGCCGGCACGGACGTAGCCCGTCGGGCCGTAGACCCGGCCCGCCACGGGGTTGCTCAGGTAGGCGAGGCCGGCGAGCGCCTGGGCGCTGGCGAGGATCCAGGTCGGCCGGTCGGCGGCCGCGATCTCGCGGTCGGCGCGGGCATCGGCGATGGCCGTGGCGTCGTAGGCGATGGCTCCGGCCTCGGGGTCGAGGACGGAGGTGCAGCCCGCGAGCTTCGTCAGCTGGCGGCTCGCCACCCAGGCCGCGGCCCTGGCGGCAGCGGCGGTCTCGCCGGCTTCGCCGAGCGCCCACGCGGCGAGCCCGGTCGAGTTGGAATTGTAGGGCAGGAAGTCGCTGAGGCCGAGCGAGCCGTCCGCCGCCTGCTGGCTCACGAGCCACGCCGTGCCCTTGTCCACCGCCGTCTGCGAGGCGGCGGCCTCCTGCGAGGCCAGCGCCGCGACCGCGAGCGAGGTGGTGTCGACGTCGGGGACACAGGTCGCCGGAGTGGTGGAGGTGTCGAAGTAGCCCCACCCGCCGTTCGCGCACTGGCCGCCGACCAGGAAGTCGGTCGCGGCCTGGGTCTCGCCGCTGCCGGCGATCTCCAGGGCGAGGACGGCCGAGGACTGGCCGAAGTAGTCGGCGTCGCCCCACGACGGGGTCAGCCGGCCGGACGGCTCCACGACGCCCTCGAGCCGCGCGATCAGGTCGACGTGATCGGTGCCGGCGTCCTTCGGGTTCGCGGCCTCGGCGTAGAACGCGGCGGCCTTCGCGACCCGGCCGCTCTTGGACGTGTCGCCCTCGGTGCCGATGAAGTCGGCAAGGGCGCCGTCGACGCCGGTGGTGACCTGGGTGAGCAGGCTCGCGTCGACACCGGTGCGGGCGAGCGCCGTACCGAAGTCGAGGGTGGCGGACACGCTCGAGGCGTCGGCGCCGAAGACCCCGGCCTCGGTGAGCTGCGCCTTCAGCCAGGTGGCGGCGGCCTTGGCCTCCGGGGACGGGACGTCGGCGGCGTGCGCCCCCGGCGTGGGGCCGGCGAGGGTGAGGCCGGAGGCGACGAGCGCTCCCCCGGCCAGCAGGGCGCCGGCGCGCGTACGGATCGACATGGGTTTCCTTCCCGCTGCAGGCAGCGGGCGCCGGCGAGGCCGTCGACCGCTGCGATTCCACGACAGCGTGGTGTCAGGACGTCCGCGGCAGGTGCTCCGGCTCGCCACCCCGAGGTGGCCTACGGTTGCGGGTCAGCGCCGGACTTCGACCGGCTTCCCCCGCGACGGGCGCATGGTGGGTTATCGAGCGCAGCGTACCTTTCGCGCGCGCTCTCGGCCCCATCCCCGGCGGATCAGGCCGTCAGCAGCGAGCGCGGCTCCTCGCGGGTGAGCCGCCAGCCGGCCCGCAGCTCCAGCACCGGGACGCTGGTGGTGAGGGCGCCGGTGAGCCGGGTCAGCGCCAGCCGTACGTCGGCGGCGGTCATCGTGAGACCGACGCTGCCCAGCAGCGTGAGCAGCTCGGCGTCGAGGACCAGGAACGCGAGCGCCGGGTCGACGGCGACCAGGGGCAGCACGGCGACCAGGCCGAGGACGAGCAGCAGGCGACGCTTCACGTCTCGATGATGGCCCGCAACTTTCTGCCGAAACACAGCGTCTGTCCAGGCAAGCAACCACTCTCGGAAGGCAGACCCATGAACCGTCACCTCGCCTCGCTCACCGCCGCCGGCCTCGTCGCCGCGGCAACGCTCGTCGCCGGCGCCGCGCCGGCACCCGCCGCGCCGGCGTACCAGGGCCGGGTGGTCGCCACCGGCGGCGTCGTCCAGCGCACGGCCCCCTCCACCCACGTCGGTACGACGGGCGCGGGCATCCGCAAGGGCACGGTCGTCACGCTCGACTGCCAGCTCAACGGCACCGTCGTCGGGGGCAACCAGCGCTGGTACAAGATCCACGGCCGCGACGCCTGGATCGCCGCCCGCTACGTGCAGAACATCGGCCGCGCGCCGGTCGCCTGCACCGGCGGCCAGTGGGCCTACGAGACCCGCACGGGCACGAACATCCGCCGCGGGCCGAGCACCCGGGACGCCAAGATCGGCTCGCTGCCGCGCGGCACCGAGGTGCTCAGCCGCTGGGTGGCCCGGCGGGGTCAGTCCGTCGGTGGCAACCGCACCTGGGTGGCGGTGGAGACCACGAACGGCAACCGTGGCTGGATCTCGGTGACCGCGCTGCGCAGGACCGCCTAGGAGAGCTTCTCCAGGATCAGCTCCCGCACCCGGGCCGCGTCGGCCTGGCCGCGGGTGGCCTTCATGACCGCGCCGATGACCGCCCCCGCGGCGGCGTGGTTGCCACCCCGGATCTTGTCGGCGATGTCCGGCTGCGCGGCGAGCGCCTCGTCGATGGCCGCCAGCAGCGGGCCGTCGTCGGAGACCAGGGCCAGTCCGCGCTTCTCGATGACCTCGGCGGCGCTGCCCTCGCCGGCGATGAGGCCGTCGAACACCTGGCGGGCGAGCTTGTCGTTGATGGTCTTCGCATCCACCAGCGCCTGCACCTCGGCCACCTGCTGCGGCGTGACACCGACCTCGGCCAGCTCGACGCCCGCGTCGTTGGCCCGGCGCAGCAGGTCGGCGACCCACCACTTGCGGGCCGACTGCGGGGCGGCGCCGGCGGCGACGGTCGCCTCGATGAGGGGCAGCGCACCGGAGGCCCAGACGTCGCGCATCTCCAGGTCGGAGAAGGCGTACTCCTCCTGCAGGCGCGCGCGCTTCGTCGCGGGGTTCTCCGGCAGCGTGGCGCGCAGCTCCTCGACCCACTCCCGGCTGGGAGCGACCGGCACCAGGTCCGGCTCGGGGAAGTAGCGGTAGTCCTCGGCGTCGGACTTCTCCCGGCCCGAGGACGTCGAGCCGTCGTTCTCGTGGAAGTGCCGGGTCTCCTGGAGCACCGAGCCACCGGCGTCGAGGATGCCCGCGTGCCGTGACATCTCGTAGCGCACGGCGCGCTCGACCGAGCGCAGCGAGTTGACGTTCTTGGTCTCCGAGCGGGTGCCGAGCGCGTCCGAGCCCTTCGGGGCCAGCGACAGGTTGACGTCGGCACGGATGGAGCCCTGGTCCATCCGCGCGTCGGAGACACCGAGCGCGACGATCAGGTCCCGGATCGCCGAGACGTAGGCCTTCGCGACCAGCGGCGCCTTCGCCCCCGCGCCGAGGATCGGCTTGGTGACGATCTCGATCAGGGGGATGCCGGCCCGGTTGTAGTCGACCAGCGAGTAGTCGGCGCCGTGGATCCGGCCGTCCGAACCACCGACGTGGCTCGACTTGCCGGTGTCCTCCTCCATGTGGGCGCGCTCGATGTCGATGCGGAAGGTCTCGCCCTCCACCTCGACGTCGAGCCAGCCCTCGAAGGCGATCGGCTCGTCGTACTGCGAGGTCTGGAAGTTCTTCGGCATGTCCGGGTAGAAGTAGTTCTTCCGGGCGAAGCGGCACCACTCGGCGATCTCGCAGTTGAGCGCGAGGCCGATCCGGATCGCCGACTCCACGGCCTTGCCGTTGACGACCGGCATCGCGCCCGGGAGACCCAGGCAGGTCGGGCAGACCTGCGTGTTGGGCTCGCCGCCGAAGGTCGCCGGGCAGCCGCAGAACATCTTGGTGTTGGTGTTCAGCTCGACGTGGATCTCCAGACCCAGCGCCGGGTCGTACGCTGCCACGACGTCGTCGAAGTCGACCAGCACGTCGCTCATCGCGCACCTTCTTCCTGGAGGTCGAGCTTGTCGAGGCCGAGGATGGGGCCGCCCCAGCGGGCGGTCAGGGCGGTCTCGACGGCCGCGCCCACCCGGTAGAGCCGGTCGTCGGCCAGCGCCGGGGCCAACACCTGGAAGCCGACCGGGAGGCCGTCCTCGTCGGCGAGGCCGGCCGGGACCGAGATGCCGGGGACGCCGGCGAGGTTGGCCGGGATGGTGGCCAGGTCCTGCAGGTACATCGCCAGCGGGTCGTCGAGCTTCTCCCCCAGCGGGAACGCCGTGGTCGGCGAGGTCGGCGAGACCAGCACGTCGACCTGCTCGAAGGCGGCGGCGAAGTCGCGCGAGATCAGCGTGCGGACCTTCTGCGCCTGGCCGTAGTAGGCGTCGTAGTAGCCGCTGGACAGGGCGTAGGTGCCGATCATGATCCGGCGCTTGACCTCGTCGCCGAAGCCGGCGTCGCGGGTCGCCTTCATGACCGCCTCGGCGCTCGGGTCGCCCTCCGGGACGACGCGCAGGCCGTAGCGCATGGCGTCGAACTTGGCGAGGTTGGAGGAGCACTCCGCCGGCAGGATGAGGTAGTAGGTCGCCATCGCGTGCACGAAGGTCGGGCAGGAGATCTCGGTGACCTCCGCGCCCAGCTCCTTCAGCAGGTCGACGGTCTCGGCGAAGCGGGACAGCACGCCCTGCTGCCAGCCGGGCCCCCCTGAGCCTGTCGAAGGGTCGCCGGCCAGCTCCTTGATGACGCCCACCTTGAGGCCGGCCAGGTCGCCGGTCGCGCCCTGCTGGGCGGCCTGCACGTAGGCGCCGACCGGTGCGTCGACCGAGGTCGAGTCCAGCGGGTCGTGCCCGCCGATCAGCTCGTGCAGGAGCGCGGAGTCGAGCACGGTCCGGGTGACCGGGCCGACCTGGTCCAGGCTGTTGGCGAGGGCGACCAGGCCGTAGCGGGAGACCCCGCCGTAGGTCGGCTTCACGCCCACGGTGCCGGTGACGGCGCCGGGCTGGCGGATCGAGCCGCCGGTGTCGGTGCCCAGGGCCAGCGGCGCCTCGAAGGACGCCACGGCCGCGGCCGACCCGCCGCCGGAGCCGCCCGGGATCCGGGTCCGGTCCCACGGGTTGCGGGTCGGGCCGTAGGCCGAGTGCTCGGTCGAGGAGCCCATGGCGAACTCGTCCATGTTGGTCTTGCCGAGGATCGGGAGGCCGGCGGCCTTGATCTTGCGGACCACGGTCGCGTCGTACGGCGGCACCCAGCCCTCGAGGATCTTCGAGCCGCACGTCGTGGGCAGGCCCTGGGTGGCCAGCACGTCCTTGACGGCGATCGGCACGCCGTCGAGCAGGTGGCGGGTCTCCCCGGCGGCCCGGCGCGCGTCGGACTCGGCCGCCTGGGCGAGCGCACCCTCGGCGTCGACGTGCAGGAAGGCGTGCACGCCGGACTCGGCGCTGCCGTCGACGGCGGCGATCCGGTCGAGGTGGACCTGGGTCAGCTCGACCGAGGTGGTCTCGCCGGCGGCCAGCGCGTCGGCGAGCTCGGCGGCGGTCTTCGTGATGATCTCGCTCACTGCTCCTCCCCCAGGATCCGCGGCACCCGGAAGCGCTGCGCCTCGGCCTCCGGGGCGCCGGAGAGCGCCTGCTCGGCGCTCAGCCCGGGCACCACGACGTCCTCACGGAAGACGTTGGTGAGCGGGATCGGGTGGGAGGTCGGCGGCACGTCGTCGCCGGCCACCCCACTGATCGAAGCGACCGCCTCGAGGATCACGTTGAGCTGGGGAGCCAGGTGGTCCAGCTCGGCGTCGTCGAGGTCGATCCGGGCGAGATCGGCCAGGTGGGCCACCTCGTCGCGGGAGATCTGAGCCATGCCGTTCATCTTAGGGTTCGGGACACTCCCTAGAATCCGGCGGGTGCACGCCTCTGACTCCTCGCCACCGCGGATCCCGCAGCGCGCACTCGTCGCGGGCGGCCCCGCCGACCTGCTCGACGGCTTCGCGGCGCGCCTCGCCACCGCCCTCGACGTCCCCCTCGTCCCCGCCGACGGGCTCGCCGGCCGAGCGGAGGTGCAGCAGCTGGCCGCCTTCGAGGGGTGGGTCAGCACCGCCGAGCAGTACGCCGACCGGGCGGTCCTGCTCCCCCGGGCCGAGGTCGTCGTGGTGGTCCTGGGCGAGGAGCCGGGCACGCTGCGCAGCCTGGTGCGCCGTACCGTCCGCCGGATCCGGGCGGAGGGCGCCGAGCCGGACCTGGCGTGGGTGGACCTTGTCCCGGCGACGTACCCGGAGGCCGAGGTGGTGCGCCTGGCCGGCACCGAGGCGACCGAGGCCTGGCTCTCCCAGCTCAGAGGTTGACGCGCAGGAAGCGCTCGGTCTCCTCCATCGCCGCCTCGAACCGCGGCCCGAAGGCGTGCCCCTCGCCGGCGTAGGTGCGCAGCGTGACGTCGACCCCGGCCCGGCGCATCAGCCGGGCGGTCTGCCGGCTCCACGCGATCGGGCAGGTGTCGTCGGCGGTGCCGTGCAGCAGCAGGACCGGCTCGGTGATGTCGTCGAAGCGGCTCCGGGCGCTGATCCCGGCCCAGAACGCGGGCCGGTCGGCCGGCTCGCCGTGGGCACGCAGGATCGCCCTGGTGGCCACGCCGCGGCCGTCGTCGCCGCGGATGAAGTGCTCGAAGTTCTCGGCCGCGTCCGAGCTGACCGAGGCGAAGGCCACGCCGGCCCGGACCAGCCCGGGCTGCACCGTCAACGCGTTCTGGACGACGCCGCCGCCCATCGAGCGCCCCACCAGCGCGATCCGTTCGTCGTCGACCGGGCCGTCCCAGGCGCGCAGCGCGAGCACCGCGTTGACGACGTCCTCGGTGTAGCCCATCCGCATGTCCAGGCCGCCGCTGCGGTCCGGGCTCGACTCCGCGTGGCCGCGGTAGTCGACGTGCAGCGCGACGTAGCCGTGCTCGCCGAACCAGGCCCGCTCCCGGGTCATCCCCTGGCCGTTCACGTAGACGGCCGGGTCGATGTAGCCGTGGGCCAGCACCACCGCCGGGAAGGGGCCCTTGCCGTCGGGCACCGCGATCCGGCCGGAGAGGGTCAGCCCGCCGCCGCGGTAGGTGACCCGGTACTCCCGGTGGCGCGGCCCCCGCAGCACCTCCTCGCCGAGCCGGAGCCGGGCGCCGTCGTAGGTCGTGGCGGCGAGGGCGGCCAACGACACCGGGTCGGGTGCGGCGGCCGAGGGGCTCGCCGACGTGGCCGGGCTCGTCGTGGCCGAGGGCCGGGGCGCGGGCGGGTCCGCCTCCGGCGTCGTGGCGCTGCAGGCGCCGAGCAGCAGCGCCAGCAGGACCGCCCCGACCACCCGTCTCATCGACTCACCCCGCCGCCGGCCCGTTCTCCAACAGGTCCTTGAACCCGTCCTCGTCGAGCACGGGAACGCCGAGCTGCTCGGCCTTGTCGGCCTTGGAGCCGGCGTTGTCGCCGACCACGACGTAGTCGGTCTTCTTCGACACCGACCCGGCCGCCTTGCCGCCACGGGACAGGATCGCCTCCTTGGCAGAGTCGCGGGAGAAGTCCACCAGCGAGCCGGTCACGACGACGGTCAGGCCCTCCAGGGTGCGGGCCACGGACTCGTCGCGCGCGTCGGCCATGGAGACGCCCGCGGCGGCCCACTTCTCGACGATGGCCACGTGCCAGTCGACCTCGAACCACTCGATGACGGCGCGCGCGATGACCGGCCCCACGCCCTCGGCGGCGGCCAGCTGCTCCTCGGTGGCCGCCCGGATGGCCTCCATCGAGCCGAACTCCTGGGCGAGCGCGCGGGAGGCGCTGGGGCCGGTGTGGCGGATCGACAGCGCGACGATCACCCGCCAGAGCGGGACCTGCTTGCGGCTGTCGAGGTTGGCGAGCAGCTTCTCCCCGTTGGCGCTGAGCTGCGGGCCGTCCTCGTCCTTCTTTGCGGCCCGGGTGAACAGCGGTGCCGTGCGCAGCTTGCCGGCGTCGAGGTCGAACACGTCGCCCTCGTTGGTGATCGCGCCCGCCTCCAGCAGGGCGACCGCCGCCTCGTAGCCGAGGCCCTCGATGTCGAAGGCGTTGCGGCTCGCGACGAAGAAGACCCGCTCGCGCACCTGGCCGGGGCACCTCTCGTGGTTGGGGCAGCGCCGGTCCTTGTCGCCCTCCTTCTGCTCGACGAGCTCGGTCCCGCAGGCGGGGCAGGTCGTCGGGGGCACCCACGGCGCGAGCCCGTCGGGGCGCAGGTCGCGCACCGGGCCGACGATCTCCGGGATCACGTCGCCGGCCTTGCGCAGGATCACCGTGTCCCCGGGCCGGACGTCCTTGCGCTCGACCTCGTGGAAGTTGTGCAGCGTGGCGTTCTCGACCGTGGAGCCCGCGACCTTGACCGGGGTCATCACGCCGTACGGCGTCACCCGGCCGGTGCGCCCGACGTTGACCGCGATGTCCAGCAGCTCGGTGTTGACCTCCTCAGGCGGGTACTTGAACGCGATCGCCCAGCGCGGCGCCCGGCTCGTCGAGCCCAGCCGGCGCTGGAGCGCCACGTCGTCGACCTTCACCACGACGCCGTCGATCTCGTAGGGCACGATCGTGTGCCGGTGCTTCCCGGCGTTCTCGATGTAGGCCTCCACCTCGGCCAGCGTGGCGAGCACCCTGACCTGCTCGGAGATCGGCAGCCCCCACGCGGCCAGCGCGGCGTAGGCCTGCGACTGCGCGGTCGGCTCGAAGCCCTCGCGCGCGCCGATGCCGTGGCACACCATGCCGAGCGCGCGGGTCGCGGTCACCCGCGGGTCCTTCTGGCGCAACGACCCGGCGGCGGCGTTGCGCGGGTTGGCGAAGGCGGGCTTGCCGGCCTCGGTCATCGAGACGTTGAGCGCCTCGAACGCCTCGGCGGGCAGGAACACCTCGCCGCGCACCTCGACGAGGTCCGGCACGGCGTACTCGTCGGTGGGGGTCAGCCGGTGCGGCACCGCCGCGATGGTCTTGACGTTGGGCGTCACGTCCTCGCCGGTGCGCCCGTCGCCGCGGGTCAGCGCGCGGACCAGGCGGCCCTTCTCGTAGAGCAGGTTGATCGCCAGGCCGTCGACCTTCAGCTCGCACAGCAGCGGCGGCTCGCCGGCACCCTCGCGGGCCAGCCGGGCATACCACGCCGCCAGCTCCTCGCTCGAGAAGGCGTTGTCGAGGCTCTCCATCCGCTGCAGGTGGTCGACCGCGGTGAACTCGGTGGACACGGCGCCGCCGACCTTCTGGGTGGGCGAGTCCGGCGTACGGAGCTCGGGGAACTCCTCCTCCAGGGCCTCCAGCCGCCGCATCCGGACGTCGAAGTCGGCGTCGGAGAGGGTCGGGTCGTCGAGCACGTAGTAGCGCCACCGCGCCTGCTCCACCTCGTCGGTGAGGGTGGCGTGCTCGTCGCGGGCCGCGGGGGGTACGACGGGGAGGTCGGCCTGGCTCATGGAGGACATCTTGCCGGTCACCACCGACCACCCGCTCCTCCGGCGGCCGGGTGTCGGTGGTCCGCGGCAGGCTCGGCCCCGACGGTCCGGGAATGGTCCGGATCGTCGCGCGCTTGACAGAACGAAACCGTTCCGTACCATCTACGTGGAACGAAACCGTTCCGTTCCATCCAATTCCGTCAGGAGGTGCCCGTGGTCCCGCGCATCAGCCGCCGTGAGGCGCCGAGCCGTCCCCGCGTGGAGGGCGACCGCGAGCAGGAGATCCTCGACGCCACCATCGCCGTGCTCATCGAGTCCGGCTACGACCGGCTCACCATGGACGCCGTCGCGGCGAAGGCCAAGGCCTCCAAGGCGACGCTCTACCGCAAGTGGGAGGGCAAGGCCGCCCTCGTCATCGACGCCCTCATGTCACAGAAGACCCCGCTCGCCGTACCCGCCGACACCGGGAGCCTGCGCGGCGACCTGCTCGCGGTGTTCTGCGGCTCCGGCGGGCTCACCGACGAGCACCAGACCGCGCTGCTCGGCAGCGTGATCACCGCCATCGGCCGGGACGCGGAGTTCGCGGCCGGCTTCCGCGAGCGCTTCATCGCGCCCAAGGCCGCCGTCGCGCGGGAGATCTACGAGCGTGCCCACGCGCGCGGCGAGATCTGCGACGACGTCGACCTCGACCTGCTCACCGCGGCGCTGCCCGGCATCGTGCTGCACCGCATGTTCCTCCTCGGCGACCAGCCGACCCCCGACCTGATCGCCCGTGTCGTCGACCAGGTCATCCTCCCGGCCGCCACCCGCGGCTGACCCTTCTCACCCCAAGGAACCACCTTGACCGACATCACGTCCTCGGACCTGCCGGACGACACCACGTCGTCCCACGTGGCCGACCCGCCGTCCTCCCCCGGCCACTACGGCTGGGCCCTCGTGCTGATCTGCATGGCGCAGCTGATGGTGGTGCTCGACAGCACCATCGCCAACATCGCCCTGCCCTACATCGGCACGGACCTCAAGATCGACGCCTCCAACCTGTCCTGGGTCGTCACCGGCTACGCCCTGGCCTTCGGTGGCCTGCTCCTGCTCGGCGGCCGGCTCGGCGACCTGTTCGGCCGCCGCCGGATCTTCATGATCGGTGTCGCGCTCTTCGCGGTCGCCTCCGCGCTCGGTGGGATCGCGCAGAACGAGGCCATGCTGCTGGGCTCGCGGGGCCTGCAGGGTCTTGGCGCCGCGCTCGCCTCGCCGACCGCCCTCGCGCTGATCACCACGACGTTCCCGGCCGGGCCCGCCCGGAACCGCGCGTTCTCCGTGTTCGCGATGATGTCCGGCATCGGTGCCGCCATCGGCCTGATCCTCGGCGGCTGGCTGACCGACCTCGACCCCAGCTGGGGCTGGCGCCTGACCTTCCTCATCAACGTCCCGATCGGCCTCGTGGCGGCCTTCCTCGCCCCGCGCCTGCTCCCGGACACCGACCACCACGCGGGTGCGCTCGACCTGCCCGGCGCCATCCTCGGCACCGGCGGCCTGCTCGCCCTGGTCTACGGCATCACCCGCACCAGCAACGTCGACCCGGACACCATCTCGCAGGTCAACCCGCAGGGCAGCACCTACGGTTGGGGCGACCCGGTCGCACTGACGGCGATGATCGTCGGCGTCGTGGCCCTGATCGCCTTCGTCCTCGCCGAGAGCCGGATCAAGAGCCCGCTCATGCCGCTGTCGATCTTCGCCAGCCGCGCTCGGGCCGTGGCGTTCGTGTCGATGATGATCACCCCCGCCGCGATGTTCGCGATGTTCTTCTTCCTCTCCCTCTACATCCAGAACGTGATGGGGTACTCCCCGCTCAAGGCCGGCTTCGCGTTCCTGCCGTTCTGCTTCGGCATGGTCTTCGGTGCCACGCTGTCCTCGAAGCTGATGACGAAGTTCGACCCGCGCTTCCTGGCCGGCACGGGCACGCTGCTCGCGGGCTTCGCGCTGTTCATGTTCTCGCGCATCGAGTTCGGCTCGGAGAACTACTGGACCGACATCGCGCCGTTCATCGTGGTGATGTCGCTGGGCATGGGCCTGACCTTCGTGCCGATGACCCTGGTCGCCGTGCACGGCGTGCGCACCCAGGACGCCGGCATCGGCTCGGGCGTCCTCAACACCATGCAGCAGGTCGGTGGCGCGCTCGGCCTGGCCACCCTCTCGGCCGTCGCCTCGCACTACACCACGCAGAAGCTCGGCGACCTCGCCGCGGCGAACCCCACCAACCCGCTCAACGGGCTGGAGGCCTTCGCCGACGGTGCGACCCACGCCTTCCTCGTCGGCGCGTTCATGATCTGGGCCGCCTCGCTGATCGTGTGGCTGCTGCTCAACGTCAAGCACGAGGAGATCGCGACCGACGGCGTCCCGGAGGGCGTCCACGTCGGCTGAGGTTCCCCGCGCAGACCAGGGCCCGCCGGAGCGAGATACTCCGGCGGGCCCTGTCCCGTTCTCAGGTGGTCAGCTCGTGAGGAGCCGCTCGATCGCCTCCACGAAGGCCGGTACGTCGTCCGGCTTGCGGCTGGTCACCAGCTTGCGGTCCACGACCACCTCGGCGTCGACCCAGTCGCCGCCCGCGTTGCGGATGTCGTCCTGCAGGCTCGGCCAGCTGGTGAGCCGGCGGCCCTCGACGAGCCCGGCGGAGACCAGCAGCCAAGGCCCGTGGCAGATGACGGCGAGCGGCTTGTCGGCCGCGGCGACCTTGCGGACGAGTGTCTGGGCGCGCTGGTCGACGCGCAGGTGGTCGGCGTTGACCGTGCCGCCGGGGACGACGAGCGCGTCGATCGTGTCCACGTCGAGGTCGGCGTACGCCCCGTCCGTCTCGATCTTCTGCGTCGGCGTCACGTCGCCCTCGGCGGCCTGGATCGGCGACCCGTCCCGGGACAGCACCCGCACCTCGGCGCCGGCCTCGCGCAGGCGGTCGCGGGGGCCGACGAGCTCGGGCTCCTCGACGTAGTCACCGGCGATGATGGCGACGACCTTGCCGCTCAGGTCGGGCATGGCACAGCTCCTCAGGTGGGGGAACCCCCTGTTACCCAGCGGCGCACCGGGCAGTCGGTCAGCCCAGCGAGCGGGCGACCGAGCCGAGCAGCTCCGTGGCGCGTCGCGCACCGGCGGCGCCGGCCCCCGCGAGCCCGCACGACGGCGTGACCACGAGGTGCTCCCCCACCGTGGCCGGGTCGAGGCCGAGCAGGTCGAGCCAGCGCAGCACCCGCTCCACGACGGCCTTGTCGGAGGGCAGCTCTCCCGAGGTCGGTACGACGCCGAGGGCCACCGTCGCGGCAGCCTCCAGCGCCTCGGCGGCGGCGTCCATCCCCTCAGGTCCCAGCAGGTCCAGGTCGATCATCACCCCGCGCGCGCCCGCCCCGCGCAGCAGGCCGATCGGCACGTCCGGCGCGCAGCAGTGCACCCAGGCGGTGGCGCCGGCGGCCGTGGCGGCAGCGAGCACCTCCTCCAGCGCCTCGCTGGCCTCGGGCGGGTGGATGGTGCGGTGCCGGCCGAAGCCGGACGCGGTGGGGACCTGCGCCGCGAGCACCGCGGGCAGGGCGGGCTCGTCGAGCTGGAGCACCAGCTCGGTGGCGCGGGGCAGCCGGCGACGCACGTCGGCGAGATGGTCGCTCACCGCCAGCGCGAGCGCCTGGGCGAGGTCACGACGGGCGCCGTGGTCGGCGAGCAGCTTGTCGCCGCGCGGGCGCTCGACGGTCGCGGCGAGCGTCCAGGGGCCGGTGACCTGCACCTTGAAGGGGCCGGCGTGGTCGGCCGCCCGCTCCTCCAGCGCGTCCAGGTCCTGGGCGAGCAGGCTGCGGGCCCGGCGCTGGTCGAGCGGCGGGGCGCCGGAGGTGCCGGTCAGCCGCCAGCCCCCGGGCTGCAGGTCGGCGTCCAGCTCACCGACCAGTCCGAGGGTGCGCCCGGTCATCGCGGCGGTGGCGCCGCGGCCGGGCACCTCGGGGAGGTAGGGCAGGTCCTCGGCGAGCTCGCCCAGCACGATCGCCAGCGCCTCGTCGTACGCCTGCTGGGTGGTGCCGGGGAAGGAGCCGATCCCGGATGCCCTCACGCGGGCACCCGCTCGGCGAGGGTGATGGTGGCCGAGCCGACGACGCGCGTGCCGTCGTAGACGACGACGGCCTGGCCGGGGGCGATGCCCTCGGCGCGGTCGATCAGCTCGACGTCGAGGACGCCGTCCCCCACGCGGACCACCGCGCGGTGCTCCGCCCCGTGGGCCCGCAGCTGCACGGTGACACCGGGCCCGTCGAGGATCGCGCCGGCGGGCAGCGCCGCACCGCACCAGCGCAGCCGGTCGCCGGTGATCCGCTCGATGGCCAGCCGCTCGCGCGGGCCGACGGTGACCGTGCCGCTCACCGGCTCGATGTCGAGCACGAAGCGCGGCCGGCCGTCAGGGGCGGGGTGGCCGAGCCGCAGCCCGCGGCGCTGGCCGATCGTGAACGCGTAGGTGCCCTCGTGGTGCCCGAGCACCGCGCCGGTCGCCTCGTCGCGGATCTCCCCGCCGTGGTTGGGTGCGCGGTCACCGAGCTTCTCCCGCAGCCAGCCCGCGTTGTCACCGTCGGCGACGAAGCAGATGTCGTGGCTGTCGGGCTTGTCGGCGACGAGGAGACCGCGGGCGGCGGCCTCCGCGCGCACCTGGGGCTTGGGGGTGTCGCCGAGCGGGAACAGCGAGTGCCGCAGCTGCTGCTCGTCGAGCACACCGAGCACGTAGGACTGGTCCTTCGCCCCGTCCGCCGCCCGGTGCAGCTCCACCCCGGACGGACCATCCACGACCGTGGCGTAGTGACCGGTCGCGACCGCGTCGAAGCCCAGCCCGAGCGCCCGGTCGAGGACCGCGGCGAACTTGATCCTCTCGTTGCAGCGCAGGCACGGGTTCGGGGTCTCGCCGGCGGCATAACTGTCCATGAAGTCCTCGACCACGTCGGTGTGGAAGCGGTCGGAGAGGTCCCAGACGTAGAACGGGATACCGATCACGTCGGCCGCGCGGCGGGCGTCGTTCGCGTCCTCGATGGTGCAGCAGCCGCGCGCCCCCGAGCGGTAGGACTTGGGGTTGCGCGAGAGCGCGAGGTGGATGCCGGTGACGTCGTGGCCGGCCTCGTGGGCGCGCGCGGCGGCGACGGCCGAGTCCACTCCCCCGGACATGGCGGCGACGACCTTCATCGCGCCCGCCTCAGGCGCGGGCCGCGCGGGCCCGCTCGACGCACGGCGCGATCGCGGCGACGACGGCGTCGACGTCGGCCTCGGTGCTGGTGTGGCCGAGGCTGAACCGCAACGAGCTGCGCGCCTCCGCGGCCGAGCGACCCATGGCGAGCAGCACGTGCGAGGGCTGGGGCACCCCGGCCGAGCAGGCCGAGCCCGTCGAGCACTCGATGCCGCGGGCATCGAGCAGCATGAGCAGCGAGTCGCCCTCGCAGCCGGGGAAGCTGAGGTGCACGTTGCCCGGCAACCGGTCGACGCCGCTGGCCGAGCCTGCCGAGGCCCCGTTGAGCACGACGTCCGGCACCGCCCGTCGTACGCCGGCCACGAGCCGCTCACGCAGCACGCTCAGCCGCGCCGCGAGGTCGGCCTGCTGCTTCACCGCCAGCTCCACCGCCGCGGCGAAGCCGGCGATGGCGGGCACGTCGAGGGTCCCGCTGCGCACGTCGCGCTCCTGGCCGCCGCCGTGCAGCAGCGCGGTGAGGTCCACCTCGCGTCGTACGACGAGCGCACCGACGCCCTGCGGACCGCCCACCTTGTGCCCCGAGACCGACAGCGCGTCCACGCCGCTGGCCGCGAAGTCGACCGGCACCGCGCCGATCGCCTGCACCGCGTCGGTGTGCACGGGGATGCCGTGCTCGGCGGCGATCCGGACGACCTCCTCGATCGGCTGGACGGTGCCGACCTCGTTGTTGGCCCACATGACGGTGATCGCGGCGACGGAGACCGGCTCGGTCTCGATCGCGGCCCGCAGGCCCTCCGGCGAGAGCCGGCCCTCGCCGTCGACCGGCAGCAGGTTGATGCCCGCGCCCTCGTGCTCCTCGAGCCACTCCAGCGGGTCGAGGACCGCGTGGTGCTCGACCGCGGTGGCGAGGATCCGCAGCCGGCGCGGGTCACCCGCGCGACGCGACCAGTACAGGCCCTTGATCGCCAGGTTGTCGGCCTCGGTGCCGCCGGAGGTGAAGACCACCTCGCCCGGGCGGCAGTTGAGCGCCTGGGCCAGCGTCTCGCGGGACTCCTCGACGATCCGCCGGGCCCGGCGGCCGGAGGCGTGCAGCGAGCTGGCGTTGCCGACCGCGCCGAGGTGGGCCGTCATGGCCTCGATCGCCGCGGGGACCATCGGGGTGGTCGCGGCGTGGTCGAGGTAGACCGTCGGCACAGCGTTCATGGCATCTCCCAGCGTACGGCGCCGCCGGGCGTCGTACCCAATGCGGCCACCTGTCGTTCATGCCGCTCTCCTAGCCTCCGGCGCATGTTGCAGGACGTGCGCGCGTACATCGACCGCCTCGGCGTCGACGGTCATCGGATCGGCGAGGACCACGACGACGACCCGGTGCTGATCGACCCCTTCGGCAGGGCCGTCGACACCTGGCGGGAGAACTACCCCTACGCCGAGCGGATGCCGCGGGCGGAGTACGACGAGCAGAAGTACCTGCTCCAGGTCGAGCTGCTGAAGCTCCAGGCACAGGCGTTGGCCGACGGCTCGCGCCACGTCCTCATCTTCGAGGGCCGCGACGCCGCCGGGAAGGGCGGCACGATCAAGCGCTTCATGGAGCACCTCAACCCGCGCCACGCCCGCGTCGTCGCGCTCACCAAGCCCAGCGACCGCGAGGCCGGGCAGTGGTACTTCCAGCGCTACGTCCAGCACCTGCCGACCGCCGGCGAGATGGCCCTGCTCGACCGCTCCTGGTACAACCGCGCCGTCGTGGAGCGGGTGATGGGCTTCTGCTCCGACGAGGAGTACGAGACCTTCGTGCGGCACGTGCCCTACTTCGAGGAGATGCTCGTCGAGTCCGGCATCACGCTCACCAAGTTCTGGTTCTCCGTCACCCAGGCCGAGCAGCGCACCCGCTTCATCATCCGCCAGGTCGACCCGGTGCGGCAGTGGAAGCTCTCCCCGATGGACCTGGAGTCGCTCGACAAGTGGGAGGCCTACACCGAGGCGAAGGAGGCGATGATCCGTCGTACCGACACCGACGTGGTGCCGTGGACGACCATCAAGTCCAACGACAAGAAGCGCGCCCGGATCAACGCGATGCGGCACTTCCTGTCCCGCTTCGAGTACGACGGCAAGGACGCCGAGGTCGTGGGACAGCCCGACCCGCTGATCGTCCAGCGCGGGATCGACGCGGTCGGCGACTGAGCCCGGCCGTGCCTCAGAGCACGACGAGCGCGTCGCGGTGGATGACCTCGCGCTCGTAGCCCTCGCCCAGCTCGCGACGCAGGTCCTGGGAGGAGCGGCCGAGCAGGGCCGGCACCTCGGCGGCGTCGAAGTTGACCAGGCCGCGACCGACCAGGCCGCCGTCGGGGTCGAGCAGGTCGACCGGGTCACCGGCGGTGAAGTCGCCCTGCACGCCGGTGATGCCGGCCGCCAGGAGCGAGGCACGGCGCTCGACGACGGCGCGCACGGCACCCGGGTCGAGCACCAGGGCACCCTTGCCCTCGCTCGCGTGGCGCAGCCAGAGCAACCGGGTCGGACGGCGCTTGCCGGTGGTGTGGAAGAACGTGCCGACCGGCTCGCCCGCGAGCGCGGCGCCGGCCCGCTCGGCGGAGGTGAGCACGACCGGGATGCCGGAGCCCGTGGCGATCGCGGCGGCCTCCACCTTGGTGACCATGCCGCCGGTGCCGACCCCGGCGGAGCCGGCGGAGCCGATGCTGACGGCGTCGAGGTCCGCCGGACCGTGCACCTCGGCGATCAGCTGCGTGCCGGGGCGGGTGGGTGGGCCGTCGTACAGGCCGTCGACGTCGGAGAGCAGGACCAGCAGGTCGGCGTGGACCAGGTGTGCGACGAGCGCGGCGAGCCGGTCGTTGTCGCCGAAGCGGATCTCGGTGGTCGCGACCGTGTCGTTCTCGTTGACGATCGGGATCACGCCGAGCTCGAGCAGCTTGGTGAAGGTCTGGTGGGCGTTGCGGTAGTGCGAGCGCCGGGTGACGTCGTCGAGGGTGAGCAGCACCTGCCCCGCGGTGAGCCCGTGGCGGGCCAGCTCCTCGGTGTAGCGGTGCACCAGCAGCCCCTGGCCCACCGACGCGGCGGCCTGCTGCGCGGCCAGCCCGCGCGGCCGCTTCTTCAGGCCCAGCGGTGCCAGTCCGGCCGCGATCGCGCCGGAGGACACCAGCACGACCTCGGCCCCGCGCGCCCGCGCGGCCGCCAGCACGTCGACGAGCGCGCTGACCCGGTCCGGGTCGATGCCGCCGGTCGCGGTCGTCAGCGACGACGACCCGACCTTGACCACGATGCGGCGGGCGGCGGTGACGGCCCCCCGGTCACTCACCGGGGTCGTCCTCGGCCCATGCGTCCGCGTCGCTCGCCGCCCGGACGTCGGGGTCGTCCTCCGAACCGATCTCGTAGGACTGCGGGCCGTACTCGTCGGGCCGGTCGAGGCGCCGGGCGACGTCGGCCCGGGTCTCGTTCTCGCCGCGGTCGTCCATGTTCTCCTGGATCTCGCGGCGCCGCGCAGCAGCCGGCCGGTCCGGGTGGAAGCGGTCGTCCTCGCCACGACGGGACAGGTTCTCCGCGCCCGCGTCGATGCCCGGCTTGAAGTCGAAGACCACGGAGTTGTCGGTCGGCCCGATCAGCACGGCGTCACCCTCCTCGGCGCCGAGCTGGACCAGCTTCGCCTCCACACCGAGCCGGTTGAGCCGATCGGCGAGGTAGCCGACCGCCTCGTCGTTGCTGAAGTCGGTCTGGCGCACCCAGCGCTCGGGCTTGGTGCCGCGCACCCGCCAGCCGGCGCCGGTGCGCTTGACGGTGAAGCCGTCGTCGTCGATGGCCTTGGGCCGCACGACGATCCGGGCCGGGATCTCGGCCGCCTTGGCGCGGCGGGCCTCCGCCACGATCTCGGCCATCGCGAAGACCAGCTCACGGGTGCCCTCGCCGGACACCGCGGAGATCTCGAAGACCCGCAGCCCGCGCTCGCGCAGCTCGTCGAGGACCAGCTCGGCGATGCCGCGGCCGTCGGGGACGTCCACCTTGTTGAGGGCCACCAGCCGCGGTCGGTCCTCCAGGCCGCCGTACCGGCTGAGCTCGGCCTCGATCACGTCGAGGTCGTCGGCCGGGTTGCGGCCGGGCTCCAGGGTGGCGGTGTCGAGCACGTGCACCAGCGCGGCGCAGCGCTCGATGTGGCGCAGGAAGTCGTGGCCGAGGCCGCGGCCCTCCGCGGCGCCCTCGATCAGGCCGGGGACGTCGGCGACGGTGAAGGTGATGTCACCGGCGGTGACCACGCCGAGGTTGGGGACCAGGGTGGTGAAGGGGTAGTCCGCGATCTTCGGCCGGGCCCGCGAGATCGCCGCGATCAGGCTGGACTTGCCCGCGCTGGGGAAGCCCACCAGGCCGATGTCGGCGACGACCTTGAGCTCCAGGACCACGTCGAGCTCGTCGCCGGGCTCGCCGAGCAGCGCGAAGCCGGGCGCCTTGCGGGACTTCGAGGCCAGCGAGGCGTTGCCGAGCCCGCCCCGGCCGCCCTGGGCGACCACGATCTCGGTGCCGGGCACCACGAGGTCGGCTATCACCTCGCCGTTGCGCTGCTTGACGACGGTGCCGGCCGGTACGGCGAGGACCAGGTCCGCCCCGTGCGCACCGTTGCGGCGGTCGCCCGCCCCGTGCCCGCCGTGCTCGGCCTTGCGCTGCGGGCTGTGGTGGTAGTCGAGCAGCGTGGTCACGTCGGGGTCGACGCGCAGGATGATCGATCCGCCGGGACCGCCGTTGCCGCCGTCGGGGCCGCCGAGCGGCTTGAACTTCTCGCGGTGCACCGACGCCACGCCGTTGCCTCCGCGACCGGCAGCCACGGAGAGGGTCACGCGGTCGACGAAGGTGGGCACGGCCATGGGATCAGTCTTTCAGGAGAAATGGACGAAGGGCGCCCCGTCCGGGACGCCCTTCGATGTCAGGTCGGGTGAGCGTCAGCTCACTCGCCCGGGACGATGTTGACGACCTTGCGGCCGCGCTTCTTGCCGAACTCGACGTTGCCCGCGACCAGCGCGAACAGGGTGTCGTCGCCACCGCGACCGACGCCCGAGCCGGGGTGGAAGTGGGTGCCCCGCTGGCGGACGATGATCTCGCCGGCGTTGACCAGCTGGCCGCCGAAGCGCTTGACGCCGAGGCGCTGGGCGTTGGAGTCGCGGCCGTTCTTGGTGGACGCCGCGCCCTTCTTGTGTGCCATGTTTCAGTCCTTCGGAGAGTGCTGAGCCGGAGGCTCAGAGCGAGATGTCGGTGACCTTGACCTGGGTGTACTTCTGGCGGTGACCCTGGCGCTTCTTGTAGCCGGTCTTGTTCTTGTACTTCTGGATGACGATCTTCGGGCCCTTGGTGGCGCCGAGGACCTCGACCGTCACCGACGCCTTGTCCAGGCCGGTGGCGGTGACGGTCTCGCCGTCCACCGCGAGCACGACCGGAAGGGTCAGGGTGTCGCCGACCGGCGTGGAGACCTTGTCGATCTCGATGACGTCGCCGACAGCGACCTTCTCCTGCTTCGCGCCTGCGCGCACGATCGCGTACACCACCGCGGGCTCCTTACTCGTCAACGTCTGTCCGAAGGTCTCGGCTGCGGCACACACAGCTGTTCGGTCGGGGATCCGGCCGGGTTGCCGGGTGCCAGCAGAACGGCGCGCCTCGGCGGCGCACCGACGGTCAATACTACGGGTGGCACCGGTTTCCGCCAAAACCGCAGGCCCCGGTGCCCCGCCGGGCTCAGCGCTTGCGCGCCCCGCCCTTCTTCTTCACCGGCACGTGCTCCACGTGCGGCTCGGTCTCGCCGTCCGCGTCCACCGCGGTCGTGGGCGTCTCGGCAGCCTCCTCGGCGGGAGCCTCCTCGACGGTGGGCGTGGCGGCGCGGCTGCTCGAACGGCGACGCGTCTGCTTCACCACGGGGGCGGTCACGACCGGCTCCGGCGCGGGCTCCTCGGCCGGCTGCTCGGCGGCGGGCGCCGGCTCCGGGACGGGGGCGGGCGCGGGGGCAGCGGCCGGGGTGAGCGGGCCGGTGCTGGCCCGCTTGCGGGTCCGGGTGACGACCGTGGTCTTGGCGACCGGCTCCTCGGGCTCCTCGGCCTTGGGCTCCTCGGCCTTCGGCTCCTCGACCTTCGGCTCCTCGACCTTCGGCTCCTCGGCCTTCGGCTCCTCGACCTTGGGCTCCTCGGCCTTCGGCTCCTCGACCTTCGGCTCCTCGACCGTGGGCTCCTCGGCGGGCTCCTCGTCGTGGTGCTTGGCCATCGCGGCGACGTCCTTGGGCGAGGGCACCGGCTTCGGAGCGGCCTCGGCCTGCTCGCCACCCTGGCCCCGGCCCTTGCGGCGGCGGTTGCCGCGCCGCGGCTCGTCGCCGTTCTGCTCGCCGCCGTTGCCCCCGCCGTTGCCGCCGCGCTTGGGCTCGACGGGCAGGTCGTGGACCACGATGCCGCGCCCCTGGCAGTGCGAGCAGTTCTCGCTGAACGCCTCCACCAGGCCGGTGCCGATCCGCTTGCGGGTCATCTGCACCAGGCCGAGCGAGGTGACCTCGGCGACCTGGTGGCGGGTCCGGTCGCGGCCCAGGCACTCGACCAGCCGGCGCAGCACCAGGTCGCGGTTGGCCTCCAGGACCATGTCGATGAAGTCGACGACGATGATGCCGCCGATGTCGCGCAGCCGGAGCTGGCGAACGATCTCCTCCGCCGCCTCGAGGTTGTTCTTGGTGACCGTCTCCTCCAGGTTGCCCCCGGAGCCGGTGAACTTGCCGGTGTTGACGTCGACGACGGTCATCGCCTCGGTGCGGTCGATGACCAGCGAGCCGCCGGAGGGCAGCCACACCTTGCGGTCGAGACCCTTGGCGATCTGCTCGTCGATGCGGTACGTCGCGAACAGGTCGCCGTCGGAGGGCTCGTGGTGCTCGAGCCGGTCGGCGAGGTCCGGAGCGATCTGGTCGACGTACTCCTTGACCGAGGCCCACGCCTCGTCGCCCTGGACGACGAGCTTGGCGAAGTCCTCGGTGAACAGGTCGCGGACCACCTTGAGGGTCAGGTCGGGCTCCCCGTGCAGCAGCTGCGGGGCGTTGCCCTTGGCGACCTTGGCCTCGATGGCCTCCCACTTGGTCTTGAGCCGCTCGATGTCGCGGGTCAGCTCGTCCTCGGAGGCACCCTCGGCCGCGGTGCGGACGATGACGCCGGCCGAAGCGGGCACGGCCTCCTTCAGCAGGGCCTTGAGCCGGGCCCGCTCGGTGTCGGGCAGCTTGCGGGAGATGCCCGAGGTCGTGCCGTCGGGCACGTAGACCAGGAAGCGGCCGGCCAGGCTGACCTGGCTGGTGAGGCGGGCGCCCTTGTGGCCGATCGGGTCCTTGCTGACCTGGACCAGGACGGTCTGGCCCGACTGGAGCACCGACTCGATCTTGCGGGGCTGGCCGTCCTTGTGGCCCAGCGCGGACCAGTTGACCTCGCCGGCGTACAGCACGGCGTTGCGGCCCTTGCCGATGTCGATGAAGGCGGCCTCCATCGAGGGCAGCACGTTCTGGACGCGGCCGAGGTAGACGTTGCCGATGAGCGAGGTCTGAGACTCGCGGGCGACGTAGTGCTCGACCAGCACCTTGTCCTCGAGGACGGCGATCTGGGTGAGGTCCTTGCGCTGGCGCACGACCATGACCCGCTCGACGGACTCGCGGCGGGCCAGGAACTCGGCCTCGCTCACGATCGGCGCACGGCGGCGGCCGGCCTCGCGGCCCTCGCGGCGGCGCTGCTTCTTGGCCTCCAGGCGGGTGGAGCCGGAGATCGAGGTGATCTCGTCCTCGGACGAGCGCGGCTTGCGGACCCGGGTGACGGTGTTCTCCGGGTCGTCGCCCCCGTCGTCGGGGCCCTCGCCCGCACGACGGCGACGGCGACGGCGACGCGAGGAGCTGCTGCCCCCGCCCTGGCCGCCGGACTCGTTCTGCTCGCCGTCGGTGTCCTCGGCCTCGGGGGCCGCGGTCTCGGTGCTCTCGCCCTCGGCGGGCTGCTCGGCGGCGTCCTCGCCGGACTCGTCGTTGCCCTGGCCGGCACCGGCGGGCTTACGACGGCGACGGCCGCCCCGGCGGCGGCGACGGCGGGCCGGACCGGTGGTGCCGTCCGACTCCTCCTCGTCGTCCTCGTCGTCGTCGGACTGCTCCGCGTCCTCGGCCGGCTTCGCGGGCTCCTCGGCCGGGGTCTCGTCGGCGGCGGGCGTCTCCTCCTCGACGGCCTCCTCCTCGACCGGCGCGGCGGGCTCGACGGCCTCGGCCGGCGTGGCGGCGGGCGCCTGGAAGAGCACGGCGGCCGAGGAGGTGGACTCCTCGGCGGGCGTCTCCTCGAGCGTGAGCTGCTCGGACGCGGCGGCCTTCTTGGCGGTGGTCTTCTTCGCCGCGGTCTTCTTGGCGGTGGTCTTCTTCGCCGCCGTCTTCTTCGCGGCGGTCTTCTTCGCCGCGGTCTTCTTGGCCGGCTCGTCGCCCTCGGGCGCGGCGGCGGCCTTCTTGGCGGCGGTCTTCTTCGCCGCCGTCTTCTTCGCGGCGGTCTTCTTGGCCGCCGTCTTCTTCGCGGCCGCCTTCTTGGCGGGCTTCGCGGGCGCCTCCGGGGGCTGAGCGGCCTCGGGAGTCTCGGACGGGGTCTCGGTGGGCGCGTCAGTCATGCGCTTCTCCTCCACCCGGCCGCGCTGCGGCCGGGGTGTCATCGGCACACGCGGTGCCGTAAGCCTTCGTGGGACGACACCCTCCGCGGAGCGTCACTGGGAGCCGGGCCCTCGCCTGCCGCGGTCGCCGTGTGCGTCGCGTCTAGCGGGTGTCCGACCTCCACCGTGCCGTCCGGTCAGTCTCCTGCCGGGCGGCGAGAACGTCGTCAGATCGTGGGGCGCGGTCCGGTGGGACGCGCCGGGTGATCTGTGGCGAGTATCGCACACCCGGATCGGGCGGTGGGCATCAACGGGTGGCCAGCGGGTCGCCGAGCGTCCCCGCGGCGCGGTCCAGGACGCCCTGGGCGACCCGGGTCAGCAGCACCGTCGACGGTACGTCGAGCCCGCCCGCCTCACGCAGGCCGGTGAGCACGTCGTCAGGCCGCACCGCCGGCACCGTGTGCTCCAGGAGCAGGTCGAGCCCGCCGTCCTCGGTCACGGCCAGCCGGACGACGGCCGCGCGGCAGTCGAAGGCGCGCATGCCCTTCTTCGTCATCCGCTCCACCACGATCGACTCGGTCGCGAGGAAGGCAGCGACCCCCGCCTCGACGTCGGCGCGCGGCGTGTCGCCGAGGTCGATCAGCCAGTGGCTGGCGGTGAGCAGGTCGGACAGCGAGCCGGCGAGGGACTCCGCGGCGTCGACGGTGGCGACGACGTCGAGCCCCTCGGGCAGCACCGCGTCGAGCTCGGCGGCGATGCTGGCGGGCTCACGGACCTCGGCGAGACCCAGCTCGACGTACTCCGCCTCGCTGGCCGCCCCGGTCGGCGACGCACCGGCGTAGGAGATCCGGGGGTGCGGGTGGAAGCCCGAGGAGTAGGCCATCGGGATCCGGGCCCGGACGACGGCGCGCTCGATGGCACGGCTCACGTCACGGTGGCTGGTGAAGCGCAACCGGCCGCGCTTGGCGTAGCGGATCCGCAGCCGCTGGACCGGGGGTGCCTGCTGCTCGGGCTGCTGACGACTCACGGGCCCTCATGCTAGGTCAGGGGAGGCGGGCGCCGCGCATCTGCGGCGACGCGTAGACGTTGGTGATCCGGGTGCCGTCGAGCCAGGCGGTGAGCCGCTCGGCCTCCTCCTCCAGCGCCGCCCGCCCCGCGGCGGGCACGTCCTCACGCAGCACCAGGTGCACCCGCGCGGCGTCGTCCTGCACCCAGCAGCCGACGATCCGGCCGTCCCACCAGGCGGTGTTGCCGGCGTTGCCGTTGCTGTCGAAGAGGTACGGCGTGTCGGCCGGGTCCAGGTAGAACCCGCGCTCCTTCCAGCCCATCACCGTCGGGTCCAGGGTCGGCAGCAGCGCCGCCCACGGCGAGACCTCCTCGTCGGTCCCGGTGTCGCCCGGCAGCACCCACCCGGTCCCGCCGTCGTCCAGCCCGACCTGCTCGGCGTCGAGGTCGGCGAGCGCGCGGCGAACGGCCGTCTTGGTGGCGCCCAGCCACCAGACGATGTCCGCCTCGGTGCCGGGCCCGAAGGTCGCCAGCCACCGGGCGACGAGCGCGGCGTAGCCCGCCGCCTCCGGCAACGGCTCGGGGACCTCGCCCAACCAGTGCGCCGTCGTGGTCCAGGCCGGCTTGTTCAGCCGCCAGTGCCCGGCGTTGGCGGCCCGGACGATCCGGCCCTCGGCGCCGAGGGTGCCCATCACCCAGGACCCGACGGGGAGCTCACCGCCCCACTTCTTCCCCGGTCCCCCGCCGACGCTGATCCGTCCGTCGAGCGCGGGCACCCGCTCGCGCACCTCGCGGGTGGTCCGCGCGGTGCCGTCCGCGAGCACGGCGAGCACGGCCTCCGCGGCCGCCTCGATCCACTCCTCGACGGCCGCCTCGCCCTCGGCGAGCCCCGCGGCGGCGACGTTCTTGGCGAGCTGGGCCCGCTGCTGGCGCGCCACCCGTAGGGACGCGCTCCCCCAGGCCGCCGGCAGCAGGTCGCGCGGGAAGGCGAAGAGGGTACGACGCATCGCGAGCTGCTTGACGATGCTCTGCTCGTCGTACAGCGCCCGGTCGACGGCGGCCACGGTGACGCCCTCGACCCGCGCCCACAGCGCGAGGTGGACCGTGGCGGCCTCGGTGGCGTGCAGGGCCGTCATCGCCTCGGTGGCGGCGGCGACGGAGTCGTGGCGGCGCACCAGGCCGTGGCGGGAGGCCAGCCGGTGCCGCCTGACCAGGTCTGATAACTGACGCACCTGTCCATCCTCGCCCACTAGGGTGACCCGCGTGAGCAACCCCTACGGCGGCGCCACCCCGCCGCCGCCCCCGAACCCCTACGGCGCGCCCCACGGCTACGACGGAGGCGGCGAGCCGCCCAAGACCGACGGCGTCTCCGTCGCCTCGCTCGTGCTCAGCGTCCTGTGCTGCACCGCGCTGATCGGCGTGATCCTCGGTTTCGTGGGCCTGTCCCGCACCAAGGGTGGCCAGCGCAAGGGCCGCGGCTTCGCCATCGGTGGCCTCGTCGTGGGCCTGCTCGTCGTCCTGCTCCAGATCGGCGGCGGCGTCGCCATCGTCCTGATCCGCCAGAGCATGGTCTCCCCCAGCGACGCCGAGGTCGGCCAGTGCGTCAACGTGACCACCAGCGACGACAACATCTTCCTGCGCAAGAAGGACTGCTCCGAGGAGCACGACGGCGAGGTCGTCTACGTCGGCAAGTGGGGCGACGTCCCCACGCCGCCGGCCACCGTGACCACCGACGAGGAGGCGCAGAAGGCCGTCTGCAGCGCGCTCGTCGGCGCGAAGGCCGCCACCTTCCCGAAGGACCTGAGCTGGAAGATCGCCTTCGACGAGGACGACGCCGACGACCCGGCCGCCAGCGACCCCTTCATCTGCTACGTCGAGAGCGACGCCAAGCTCGACGAGTCCCTGCTCTGACGCGATGACCCAGGGTCCTCCCGGGCCGCCGAACCCCTACGGCGGCGGCTACCCGCCGTACGCCGCCGGGCCGCCCCGCACCGACGGGGTGTCCCTGGCGGCGTTCGTGTGCTCGCTGACCTGCTGTGCCGCGCCCGTCGCGATCGGGCTCGGCATCGCCGGGCTGGTCCGCACCAAGGGCGGCCGGCGCGGCGGGCGGTGGGCCGCGGTCACCGGCCTGGTGCTGGGCATCGTGCTCACCTCGGTCATCGTCGCCTTCGGCGTGCTCGTCACGGTGACCTACCAGCGCACCATCTGGGAGGACCAGGCGCGGGTTGGGCAGTGCCTGGACCTCGACTTCATCGACGAGCCCGCGAAGGCCGAGTGCGGCGACCCGCACGACGGGGAGATCGTGGCAGTCGGCAGCTTCGACCAGGACCTGCTGGACGCCTACGACGACCTCTCCACCGCCGACTTCTGCGCCGGGCTCGACGGCATCGACCCGGCGTACCGCGCGGCCCTGGGCGAGGCCCGCTACGAGGCCGGCATCTCGATGGACTCCCTCGAGGAGGGCGACCCCGGCGAGGGCGACCTGTTCTTCTGCTACGTGCTGGACGCCGACGGCGACAAGCTCACCGGCACCCTGCGCGGCACGGACACCGACGCCGCATGAGCGCCTCGGACGGCGGCCTGACACCGCCCGGGCCGCCGCAGCCCACCGAGCCCGCGGCCGAGACCCCGGCGCACCCCGCGCCGCCCGCTCCGCACGGGTGGGGCGCACCGTCGTACGCCGGCCCCCCGGCGCCCGCGCCGAGCCAGGACACCGGCCTGGGCTGGACGGCGTTCGGCCTGGGCGTCACCCTCTGCGTGCCCTGCCTGCCGCTGGTCGGCGCGGTGCTGGCGATCGTCACGCTCGCGCGCCGCCGGTTCCAGCCCCGCTGGCTCGCCGTGCTCACCCTCGTCGTCGGCATCGGCGCGACCGGGCTGCAGGCCGCGGCGGTCCCGCCCTTCCTCGAGGGCTTCCGCGAGGGGATGCAGGAGAGCGCCGAGCAGGACGCGGACGACGCCCGCAGCTCCGGCGACCCGGCCCAGGTGTCCGTCCTGGCGCTCGAGGTCGGTGACTGCTTCGACTCCGCGCAGCTCAAGGCGGTGGACGAGGAGGAGACCGTCCTGACCGAGACGGTCACGCTGGTGCCGTGCGCGAAGAGGCACGACCTGGAGATCTACGCGGCCTTCCCGGTGCCCGGCGAGGACTTCCCGGGCCAGCCAGCTCTCGACCGCCGGGCCGCGCGCTGCGTCGCGGCGTTCAAGACCTTCGTGGGCATCGCCTACGGCGACTCCGCCTTCGACTTCATCTACACCTATCCCACCGCGTCCAGCTGGAAGCTGGACGACCGTGACATCCAGTGCGCGATCGGCCACCCGAAGCACAAGGTCACCGGGTCGCTGCGCGGCCGTCGCCGCTGAGCGCGCCCCGGCCGCCGAGCCACTGCTCGGCGCCGTGCTCGGTGAACCGCTCGATCTCGGTGAAACCGAGTCGCACCGCGAGCCGCAGCGAGCGCACGTTCGCGGTCTGCGTGGTGACCAGCACCCGCCCACCCGGGCGTACGGCGGCCAGCCAGTCGAGGACGCCCGCGACCGCCTCCGCGGCATACCCGTGTCCCCAGTGCGCGGGCAGGAAGAGGTAGCCGAGATCGAGCGCATCCGGGTGCGGGTGGTGCTCCGCACGCGGGTCGAGGGTCACCGTCCCGAGTGTCGTGCCCTCGCGCTCGACGGCGAAGAAGCCCGGGCGCTGGCCCGGGGCCTCCGGGACGACCTGCTCCAGCTCGGTGCGGGGACGTGCCCCGCCGACGTACCGCCCGACCTCCTCGGAGGCGAACAGCTCGATCACCGCGGACCGGTCGTCCGCACACGCGGCACGCAGCAGCAGGCGGTCCGTGCGGATCGGCACCGGCGGCCAGACGTTCCCGAGGTCGCTCACCCGGCCAACCTGCCAGACGGCTGGGCGTCGTCCGTGGAGCCGCCGGGGCGGGCGGCTCCACGGACGGGGCGTCCTACTGCCAGATCCGCACGTAGTCGATCTCGGTGGTGCCGACGTCCGGGACGGCGCCCGGGGTCAGCGTGTACTCGTTGAGCGTCTCCGCGTTGCCGAACGCCTGCATGAGGATCAGGTAGAACCCCTTGTTGAACGGCCCGCCCGAGATGGCGAGGTCCGTGCAGGGCGTGGGGTTGTCGTTGACCCAGGTGGTCAGCCGGGTCGAGGTCCACAGGAACTTGTAGGTGTTGAAGCCGCCCACGGTCCCGCCGGTCGCCGGGTCGATGTTGCAGCCGGGGCTCTTCCACCCGCCGGTCGTCGTACCCGACAGCTGGTGCATGGCCGGCGCGTCGAGGTTGCCCGCGGCGCTGTAGAACTCCGCGAAGTCCATCTCCCCCGACAGCGGCCAGAAGCCGTAGCGGTCGGTCGTCGGCCACAGGTAGAACGTCTCCTGCAGACCCTTGGCCGTGTCCGTCGGGTACGCCGGCGTGGCCGGCGGCGCCACGGCCCGGCCTTCGGTGCCGCCGTGCAGGCCGGGCAGCTGGGCGCGGACCTCGTAGTAGCCGAAGGTCTGCTGAAGGGTCGGTTCGGTGCCGTCGGGCGAGTTGTGCCACACCGTCGCGCCGAACTTCCGCGAGCTCTTCGTCGGGTGCCCGGGGCACGCCGTCGCGGCCGCCTTCACGCTCGCGGTCAGCTTGAGGGTGCCGCCGCCGACCGCGACGTTGCCGGTGCTCTGGTCACCGAAGCAGGCCTTCTCCGTCTTGGGCTGGGTCATCAGGCCCTGCGCCGCGACGTTCCAGTACGTCGTGTCGAGCGCCGTCCCGGAGAACTCGTCGTTGAAGGTGCACTGCCACGCGCCGCCGCCGGGGTGCGCGATCGAGGACGCGGGCGAGGCACCGGCACAGCCGTAGACGCCGGGGACAGCGACCGGGGTCGCGCTGGCGACGACGCTGAGGGTGCTCACGGCCGACGTACCGGCGGTGTGGTTGGCGTTGGCCACCACCTTGGCCCGGTACTGGTAGCTGCCGAGCAGGCCCTGCTTCACCGCGAACCGGGCGGTGGAGTCGGCGTCGAGTGTGGCCGTGTCGACCAGCGACCACAGCAGCCCGGCGACCTTGAGCTCGAGGGAGACCGTCTCCCCGGCGAGACCCGGATCGACGGTGACGGTGAGGGTGGAGGTGTCGTTCTGGCCGACGGGGTTGGGAGCGGCCACGACGGAGATCGCCGGGGCCGGTGGGGTCGCCTGCGCGACCATGGGAGCGACAACCGTCGCAGCGCCCAGGAGCAGGGCGAGCGCGACGAGGCGAGGACGCCTTGGGGGGTGAGTCGTCATGGCGCCAACCTGCCGTGACCCACGTCACTTCCGCCATGGCACGTTGGGCCTATTGTGCCAAACCTTCACCAACTGCTACGCGCCGCCAGGGCGCCGACCCCCGACTTCGGCAAAGCACTGCGCGGCGGCGACTGAGCAGACAGACTCGCATGGTGCTCCCCGTGCGGCTCGTGGCCGCGGCGTCGTTGTCCTTCCTGCTGCTCGCCTCGATCGACGCCGGCACTCCGGCCCGAGCGAGCGCGTCGAGCCCGTCGCGGTCCACCGACACCGGGCCCGGCCTGCGTGGGCAGGCGGCGATCGACCGGCTCGGTGACGAGCTCACCGACATCGCCGCACGTTCCGGGCTGAGCCCGCGCGAGCTGCGCCGGGTCCTGGAGACCGACGACTCCGCGCGCGTGGCGTCGGGCGGACGGCTCGTGTACGCCGACAGCCTCCCGGCCGCGCCCACGGGCGCCCAGGCCGCCGCGGAGACTGCCGCGGCACCGCTGCCCGAGACCGCGACCTTCACGTTGCACAGCCGCCCGGGCTCGAAGCACACCATCTTCCTGGACTTCGACGGCGCCGAGGTCAGCGACACCTACTGGAACCACGTGGCCGGCATCCCCGACGGCCACTACGACGGGTTCTCCATCGACGCGGACCTGTCCACCTTCAACGGTGACGAGCACGCCTACATCCAGAAGAACTGGCAGATCCTCGCCGAGGTCTTCGCGGCGTACGACGTCGACGTCACCACCGAGGACCCCGGCCCCGCGGCGTACGACCGCGACGGCGTCGCCGACGACACCTACGGCGACCACGTCCTGTTCAGCAACGACCCGGACTCGGGCCCGATCTGCGCGGGCTGTGCCGGGATCGCGGTCTTCGGCGCCTTCGCCGACCCGTCCGAGGAGGGCACGAACAGCCTGGAGCCGGTCTGGGTGCGCAAGCAGCCGAACGCCTTCCTCGCAGCGACCGTCGCCGCCCACGAGATCGGGCACACCCTGGGCCTGAAGCACGACGGGGTCACCACCGCCTCGACCGAGCAGACCCGGGAGTACTACGGCGGCCAGGGGTCGTGGACCCCGATCATGGGCTCGGGCCTCCACGGGATCGTCCAGTTCAGCAACGGCGACTACGCCAATGCGACCAACAAGCAGGACGACTTCGCGACCATGGTCGCCACCGGTCTCCCGCTGCTGCCGGACGACGCCGGGAACACCGCCGCCGCCGCGACCACCCTCGGGGCCCGGACCGACTACGTCGTCGACGGCATCATCACCAGCCGCGACGTCGACTACTACAAGGTCGGTCCGTGCACCGCGGCTCCCTCGGTGGAGGCCCTCGGCAACGGCGACGGCAGCGCGCTCGACCTGCGCGTCGACCTGCGCCGGGCCGACGACAGCCTCCTCGCCTTCTCCGATCCCCCGTCGGCGGAGGTCGTCCCGGGCGGGTTCGCCCACCGGACGGCCACCGGCATGGACGCGCCCCGGATCTCGCCGACCGGCGGAGCGGGGACCTACTACGTCAAGGTCGACGGCGTCGGCAACGGCAACCCGCTCACGACCGGCTACTCCGACTACGGCAGCGTCGGCACCTACACCCTGTCGGTCGACGGCTGCGCCGCCACCAACGGCACCGCCCCGAACGCCCCCGCCTCGATCGACCTGACCACCAGCAAGGGCGCCGGCACGCTCACCTGGTCGGCGCCGACGGCCGGACCGGCGCCCACCGGCTACCGGATCAGCGGGATCGCCGGCGGTCCGGTCGAGGTCCCTGCCAGCACCACCACGAAGGCGATCACCGTCCCGGGCGGGTACGACGCCAACGTGGCCGTCGCGGCGCTGAACGGCGCCGGCGCCGGGGAGCCCGCCACCCTGAGCCGCCACATCGCCTCCTGGGTGCCGACCGCGGCTCCCGCCGTCACGGTGACCACCAGCGGTCGGACGGCGACGATCCGCTGGACGCCCGCCGCGAATCCCGGCAACGCCTACCTGAGCTACTGGCTGCTGGCCGTCGACGGCCGGCTCCTCCCGCAGGTCGGCGCGACCCGCAGCGTCACCACGACGTTCGCCGCCTACGGCACCCACACCATCAGGCTGACGCCCGAGATGGAGGCCGAGCTCCCCGGCACTGCGCCGTCCCGCACCCTCCAGGTCCTGGTCGCCGTCAAGCCGTCAGCTCCGCGGATCGGCACCGCGTCCTCGGGTGCCACCGGCGGGCCCGTCACCGCGACCGCGCGCTGGGCACCGCCCACGAGCAACGGCGGCGCCGCCGTCACGTCGTACCGGGTGGTCGCGGCGCGGATCGTGCGCGGCAAGGTGGTCGGCACGAAGGTCTCCGGCGCGCTGCCGGCCTCCGCCCGCTCCTACGCCTTCCGGCTCGCCAAGGGCACCTACCGGTTCCGCGTCGTCGCCGCCAACGTCAAGGGATCCTCGCCTGCGTCGGCGTACTCGCGGGCGGTCGTCGCGCGGTAGCGCAGATGGACCGGGCGGCTCAGACGACCTGGAGCGGCAGCAGCTTCTGCCCCGTCGGACCGACCTGGATCTCGGTGCCCATCTCCGGGCAGACCCCGCAGTCGTAGCAGGGGGTCCAGCGGCAGTCCTCGACCTCGACGTCGGCCTCGCCGGAGGCCACGGCGAGCGCGTCCTCCCAGTCCGACCACAGCCAGTCCTTGTCGAGACCGGAGTCGAGGTGGTCCCAGGGCAGGACCTCGTCGTACTCCCGCTCGCGGGTGGTGAACCAGGCGACGTCGACGCCGGTGCCGTCCAGGCCGCGCTCCGCGGCGGACATCCAGCGCTCGAAGGAGAAGTGCTCGCTCCAGCCGTCGAAGCGGCCGCCGTCGCGCCAGACCTCCTCGATGATCCGGCCGACACGGCGGTCGCCGCGCGAGAGCAGTCCCTCGACGATGCCGGGCTGGCCGTCGTGGTAGCGGAAGCCGATGGCACGGCCGAACTTCTTGTCGGCGCGCACGGTGTCGCGCAGCTGGCGCAGCCGGTCGTCGGTGGTCTCGGAGTCGAGCTGCGCGGCCCACTGGAACGGGGTGTGCGGCTTGGGGACGAAGCCGCCGATGGAGACGGTGCAACGGATGTCGTTGCGTCCGGAGACCTCGCGGCCGGTCGCGATCACCCGCTTGGCGAGCTCGGCGATCTGCAGCACGTCCTCGTCGGTCTCGGTGGGCAGTCCGCACATGAAGTAGAGCTTCACCTGCCGCCAGCCGTGGGAGTACGCCGTCGCGACGGTCCGGATCAGGTCGTCCTCGGTGACCATCTTGTTGATCACCTTGCGCATCCGCTCGCTGCCGCCCTCGGGCGCGAAGGTCAGCCCGGAGCGGCGACCGTTGCGGGAGAACTCGTTGGCGAGGGTGATGTTGAACGCGTCGACCCGAGTGGAGGGCAGGGAGAGCGAGACGTTGGAGCCCTCGTAGCGGTCGGCCAGGCCGGAGGCGACGTCACCGATCTCGGTGTGGTCGGCGCTCGACAGCGAGAGCAGGCCGACCTCCTCGAAACCGGTCTTGCGCACGCCGTTCTCGACCATCGCGCCGATCGTCTCGATCGAGCGCTCGCGCACCGGCCGGGTGATCATCCCGGCCTGGCAGAACCGGCAGCCGCGGGTGCAGCCACGGAAGATCTCGACCGAGAAGCGCTCGTGGACCGTCTCGGCGAGCGGCACCAGCGGGTTGCGCGGGTAGGGCCACTGGTCGAGGTCCATCAGCGTGTGCTTGCGGACCCGGTCGGGCGCCTCCGCGTGGTTCGGTACGACGGCGGCGATGCGGCCCGCGTCGTCGTAGGACACGTCGTAGAAGCGCGGCACGTAGACCGCACCGGACACGGCGAGCCGCCGCAGCAGCTCCAGCCGACCGCCGGGGCACCCCTCGCCCTTCCACTCCCGGACCAGCTCGGAGATCTTGAGCACGACCTCCTCGCCGTCACCGAGGACGGCGGCGTCGACGAAGTCCGCGATCGGCTCCGGGTTGAAGGCGGCGTGGCCGCCGGCGATGACCACCGGGTGCGTCTCGTCGCGGTCGACGGCGTGCAGCGGGATGCCGGCCAGGTCGAGCGCGGTCAGCAGGTTGGTGTAGCCGAGCTCGGTGGAGAAGCTCACACCGAACAGGTCGAAGGCACCGACCGGGCGGTGGCTGTCGACGGTGAACTGCGGGATCTGCTGCTCACGCAGCAGCTTCTCCATGTCCGGCCACACGGCGTAGGTGCGCTCGGCGAGGATCCAGTCGCGCTCGTTGAGCACCTCGTAGAGGATCTGCACCCCCTGGTTGGGCAGGCCGACCTCGTAGGCGTCGGGGTACATCAGCGCCCAACGGACCGTCGGCCCGTCGGTGGCGGCGTCCCAGTCCTTGGCGACCATGTTCAGCTCGCCGCCGACGTACTGGATCGGCTTGGAGACCGACAGCAGGTGCGGCTCCAGCCGGGGGAAGACGGACTCGACGGACATGACCCCGATTCTACGAGCGGTCCCGGGTGCGGGCGGCATCGTCGCAACCCGCCCCCCGTAGGATCGCTCCCATGAGTGCCTCCACCTCGGGTCGGCTCGGGTGGACGGTGTTCACGCCGCCGATCGCCGCCGTCGTGCTCGCGATCAGCTGGGGGTCGCACCCCGGGCCGCTTGCCGCGAGCCTGATCGGCATCGCCCTGATGGGCTCCGTGCTGGCGGGCGTCCACCACGCCGAGGTCGTCGCCCACCGGGTCGGCGAGCCGTTCGGGTCGCTGCTGCTCGCGGTCGCCGTCACGGTGATCGAGGTCGGCCTGATCGTGATGCTGATGGTCTCCGGCAGCGGCGAGACCGCCACGCTGGCGCGGGACACCGTCTTCGCCGCCGTGATGATCACCGTCAACGGCATCGTCGGGATCGCGCTCGCGGTGGGTGCGCTGCGCCACCACCTCGCGAACTTCAACCCCGAGGGCACCGGCTCGGCGCTGGCCACCGTCATCACCCTCGCCGGGCTGACGCTGGTCGTGCCGACGTTCACCACCAGCGAGGCCGGGCCCGTGCTGACCGGCAGCCAGCTCACCTTCGCCGCGCTCGCCTCGCTCGCGCTCTACGGCTCCTTCGTCTTCACCCAGACCGTGCGCCACCGCGACTTCTTCCTGCCCGTGCCGACCAGCACGCCCGGCTCCTGGGCCGGCGGCGAGGACGCCGACGGCGACACCCACGCCGACCCGCCGACCGACCGCGAGACGTGGACCAGCGTCGGCCTGCTGCTGCTCTCGCTGCTGACGGTGGTGGGCCTGGCGAAGGTGGAGTCGTACTCCATCGAGGACGTCGTCGCCTGGGCCGGCGCCCCGCACGCCGTGGTCGGTGTCGTGATCGCCATGCTCGTGCTGCTGCCGGAGACCATCGCCGCCGTGCGCGCGGCGCTGCTCGACAACGTGCAGATCAGCCTCAACCTGGCCTACGGCTCGGCAATGGCCTCGATCGGCCTCACCATCCCGGCCATCGCGATCGCCTCGATCTGGCTCGACGGCGACCTCGCGCTGGGGCTCGAGCCGCTCCAGCTCGTGCTGCTCGCGCTCTCCGCCGTGGTGAGCGTGCTGACCGTCGTACCCGGGCGGGCGAAGCCGATGAACGGCATCGTCCACCTGATCCTGCTGGCGGCGTTCCTGCTGCTGACGGTGGCGCCGTGAGCCGTCGACGGCGTACGACGGCCGGGGCGGCCGCCGCCCTCCTCGCCCTCGGTCTCGCTGCCTGCTCCGGCGAGGAGCAGCCGAAGGACGACGACCGGATCGTGCTCACCCCCGCCGCCGACGGCGTCCAGTCCACCCGCACCCCCGCCGGCGACGGCACCCAGGCCTCGGTCGCCGGCTTCACGATGGGCGCGGTCCGCCTGCCCGGCGCCGACCGGCCCGGCGAGGTGTCCTTCCGGATCACCGGCGAGAGCGGCGCCCCGCTGCGCGACTACCTCCCCGAGCAGACCAAGCTCCTGCACCTGTACGTCGTGCGCGACGACCTCGCGCAGTTCCGCCACGTGCACCCCGAGCTCGGCGCCGACGGGACCTGGCGCGGCCGGGTCGACCTCGGCAGCGGCGGCCGGTGGCGGGTGGTCGCGGAGTTCATCCCCGCGTCCGGCGACCGGCCCGTGGTGCTGGGCACGGTGCTGCGCGTGCCCGGCGCCGAGCCGCGCGCGACCAGCCCGGACGCGGCCGAGAGCGCCGACGACGGCGTCGTCCGGGTGCGCCTGCTCGACCAGGGGGCGACCGGGTCCAACGGCCGGCTGCGGATCGCGGTGAGCACACCCGACGACCGGCCGCTGCAGCTCGGCAGCTATCTCGGAGCCACCGCGCACCTCACCGGATTCGCCGTCGGCACCCGCGGGTTCGTCCACGTGCACCCGCTCGGCGCGCCGGAGATCGAGAAGGACGGCACCGTGCTGACCTTCCACACGGCGTTCACGAAGCCCGGCCCGTACCGGATGTTTGTGCAGGTCCGGGTCGACGGAATGCTCCACCAGCTCGCCGTGACGACCGACGTCACCGCCGCCGAATGAGGAGAACGATGAACCGCACCTCGACCCGCGCCACCCTCGCCGCCCTGCTGGCCGCCTCGCTGCTGCTGGCCGGGTGCAACGGCGACGACAAGGGCGACGACGAGCCGACCAAGGCCGGCTCGGACACCACCTCGTCGGCCTCGACCGACGCCTCGGCGTCCTCCTCCCCCTCGTCCTCGGGGACGACGAGCACCGGCTCCGGGCTCGACAAGGCCGACTTCTACGAGACCATCAGCCGGGCCCAGCAGGACGCGGGCAGCTACCGCACCTCGTCCACGACGAGCGCGGGCGGCACCTCGTCGACGCTCGAGGGCGAGGCGACCTACCAGGGCGGCAAGCTGCTGGCGCACGTCAAGAGCGCCGGGAGCAGCCCGCAGCAGATCGAGAGCGTGATCGCCAAGGGCATCCTCTACCTCAAGGGCGCCGGGCTCGCGACGCCGGCAGGCAAGTGGCTGAAGCTCGACCCCAACGACCCCGACAACGCCGACAGCCCGCTCGCGGGCATCGCCTCCGCCGCCGACCCCGAGGCCACCCTGCGCGCCGTCGGCCAGCTGGAGAAGCTCGACCTCGTCGGCAAGCAGGACGTCGACGGCGTCCAGGCCGACCACTACAAGGCCGTGATGAACACCGCGCGCTTCGCGGACGCGCTGGGCCTGCCGGCGGACGCCGCCAAGGAGCTGCCCGCGCAGCTGCCGTTCGACATCTGGGTCGACGGCGACAACCGCCCGGTCAAGATGACGATGACCTTCACCATCGCCGGCACCACGTCGACCTCGGAGCAGAAGTACTTCGACTACGGCACCGACGTCTCGATCACCGTGCCGAAGGACTCCGACACCGTGACCCCGGCGTCCCTCGGCCTCAAGGGCTGACGTCGAGGTCCACCGTCGTCACCGGGCTGGTGAACTCGTCCACCCGGACGCTCACCTGGGCCTGCCACCGGCCGGCGGTCGGGAACACCACGTCCGCGACGTAGGTCCCCGCGCCGTCCGGCACCACCGGGACCTCGCCGAGGTCGACGTCGCCGTTGCGCAGCGCGACGGCGGGGGCGTCGTACAGGTCGAGCGGGTCGCCGGCGAGGTCCTGCACCTGGACGATGAGCCGGCGCTGCAGGCCCGGGCCGGGGTCGAGGACGGCGAGCACCTTGAGGTCCTCACCGGCGAGACCGGTCGCGACCCCGGTGTCGGCGGTCGCGGGCGCGGCCGGCGCCTCGCCGCCGGGCGGCTTCTGGGTGAGGAAGCCGGTGACGCCGAGGACGGCGACGAGCAGGGCCGCCTCCGCGGCGACGGTACGACGCACCAGGCCGCTGGCCCGGCGCCGGTCGTCGTGGCCGATCCCGTCGGTGACGCGCGGCAGCAGCCGGTAGCGGTTCCAGGCGGCGATCGCGACCACGACCAGGACCAGCGCCACCTTGACCAGGAGCAACCGGCCGTAGGTCTCGCCGACGAGCCGTGACCACGAGCCGACGATCCGCCAGCCCATCAGCACGCCGGTCAGCGCCAGCGCAGCGAGCAGACCGCCGGCGAGCGTGGAGAAGCGGCTGAGCAGCAGCGCACCGTCGCGGGGACGGCCGGCGACCGCGGGCAGGGTGAGCGCGAGCCCGACCAGACCGCCCAGCCAGACCGCGCCCGCGGACAGGTGCACGGCGTCGGTGACCACGAGCAGCGCGCTCGGCTCGTACGCGCGGGTGTGGCCGACCAGCGCCGGCGACCAGACCGCGAGCGCGGTGACCAGGTCGACGACGAGCGAGGAGCGCTGGAGCCCGGCGGCCCAGGCCGCCACCCCGAGGCCGGCCGCCTGGAGCGCCAGCACCTGGAGGTCCTGGCCCACGAGCGAGGGGTCGAGGGCGTCGGGGTCGACGAGGCCCGAGACACCGGCGCCGAGCTGGTAGGCCCCGGCGAGCGGTACGGCGAGGGCCGCGGCGAGCACGGCCACGAGCGCGGAGACGCGCAGGGTGCGGACCACGCGCCGTCGTACGGGATCGGGCAGGCGGAGCCCCCGGCTGGTCCAGGCGAGGAACACCGCGAGCCCGCCGGCCAGCAGCAGGGCGGCGTAGTCGATGCCGTGGACGACCGCCTGGATCGTGGCGACCGGTCCGGGGTCGGTGGGCTCCAGCTTGGGCGCCTCGACCTTGGGGCTGGGCGCGCCGATGTGGAAGGTGAGGGAGCCGGCGATCGGGTGGCCGTCGGCGGAGACCACGCGCCAGGTGATCACGTAGGTACCGTCGTCCAGGTCGTCGGGCAGGTCGCCCTCGACCTCGGTGCCGCTCGCGGAGGCCTCGATGTCGACCTGGTCACCGGAGGCGTCGAAGGCGAGCAGGCCCTTGGGGACCAGCTGGACCGGCTCGTCGAAGGTGAAGGTGACCCCGCCGGGGGCGGTCGGCAGGACGGCGCCCTCGGCGGGATCGGTGGAGACGAGCGTGGCGTGCGCCGACGCGGGCGACGCCAGCCCCACCACCGCGGCGGCGGCGACGAGGAGGGCGGCGAGCAGCGCCGGCACACGCTTCAGCATCGAGGGATCAGGCCTTCTTGCCCGAGCGGGCCAGGGCGACGCCGCCCAGCGCCAGGCCACCGATGCCGGCGACGAGGCCGCCGATGGCCAGCCCCTTGCCGTCGGAGTCGTCGGCGTCGGCCTTCTCGGCCTTGGTGTCGCCGTCCTCGGACTCGTGCGCGTCCTCCTCGGCGGCCGCGCCGCCGTGGTGGTCCTCGCCCGTGGCCGCGGTGATGGCGAACGCCGGCGCCGGCGCCTCCAGCTCCTCGGGGTCCTGGCCGTCGGCCGGGGTCTCGACCCAACCGGTCTGGCCCTTCTCGCAGGTCTGGACGACGGGGAAGGTGAGCGTCTCACCCTCCTTCTCCGGCACCTGGACCTGGAGCTCGAAGGTGTCGCGGTAGCCGTCGGCCAGCGGCGTCTTCGCGGTGTAGACGACCTGGGCGATCCGCTCGGTGATCTCGTTGCCGTGGGCGTCCTTGATCGGGGCGTCGAGCTTCTTCGCGACCTTCTGCACGGTCCAGCCGCTGTTGAGGGTGGGCGTCACCTGGGGGACGTCCTCGGGCATCTGGATGGCGATCTTCGTGGTCGGCGAGCCCTCGCAGCCGTGCCCCACGCTGAAGGTGAGGACGGTGTAGGCGCCCGCCGCGGTGGTGCTCGGCGTCACCGTGACGTGGGCGCTCGCGGCGCCCGCGCCGACGGCGACGATGCCGAGCGCGGCGAGACCCGCGCCGGCGGCGCGGACGGGCAGGGACAGGGTGGTACGACGGTTCTGCATGGAGCGATCTCTCTGTTCGGGTGGTGTCGGGGCGGGCAGCAGCGACCCACCCGGCACCTTCCGAGGAGAGGGCTCAGGCGGGCACTGGCGAGAGCGTCGGTGGACCGCGCACCGGCGTGATCGCGGCGCGGGGACGGCGCCGCGGCAGGACGCGGCGCACGAGGACCCGCACCCGGGCGGGGCGGGGAAGCGGCGCGAGGCCGAGGTCGGACCAGGCCAGCAGCACCTGGCTCGCGCGGCGCCGCAGCGCCCACATCACCCCGGTGACGACGCCCGCCACCGCGTGCGCGAGGAGCATCGCGGGGCTCAGCCCGAACAGGCCCCCGGCGTCGGCGCTGTGGCCCGCGTGCATCCCCGGGGTCAGCGCGACCAGCCATGCGTGACCGAGCACCTGTGCGGCGAGGAGCAGCGGCAGGACCACCCGGATCCCGGCCCGGCGGCGCAGCACGGGCCGGCCGGCGGCGTACGCCAGGGCGGCGAAGGCCGCCAGCCACAGCGGCTGCGGCACCTCTCCCCCGGCCGCGACGTGGGCCAGGACGAGGGCGGTCACGCTCTCGATGCTGCCGAGGGTCGCCGGCACGGCCACGCTGCTGCGTGGGGCTCGGCGGACGGTCAGCACGGGCACCATCTTGCCCGAGCCTCCCTCACTCCTCCGCAGCGGGCGGGACGACCTCGACGTCGGTCAACCGCCGCCCGTCCACCGCCAGCACCCGCAGCAGGGCGCCGTCGAGCGCCACCTCGTCGCCCACCTCGGCGACCCGGCCCAGCCGTGCCAGGACGTAGCCCGCGACCGTCTCGTAGTCGCCGTCGGGCAGCACGATGCCGGTCTCCTCGGCGAAGTCCTCGATCGTCAGGCCGGCGTTGAGCACGACCGCGCCCGTCAGCCCGGAGCCGGTGTGCGCGACGGCGGGCTCGACGTCGTGCTCGTCGCGGATGTCGCCGACGATCTCCTCGACGAGGTCCTCCAGGGTCACGATCCCGTCGGTGCCGCCGAACTCGTCGACGACCACGGCGAGGTGGACACCCTCCTCGCGCATCGCCACGATCGTGGGCAGCACCAGGTTCGTGCCCGGCAGGTGCGGCACCTCGCGTCGTACGTCGGCCACGCTCCGCGCCGCCTCGTTCGGGACGAGCAGGTCGCGCACGTGGACGAAGCCGATCACGTCGTCGAAGCTCTCGCCGATCACCGGGTAGCGGGAGTACGGCTGGTCCGCGACCCACGCCGCCGCCTCGGTCAGCGGCAACGACCCACGCACGAAGGTGACGTCCGCGCGCGGCCGCATCACCTCCTTGAGGTTGCTGCGCGTCGCGGAGAACACGTCGCCCAGGATCCGGCGCTCCTCGTCGGCCAGGCCCTCGTGGCTGGTGACGATGTCGCGCAGCTCCTCGGTCGACACCTCCTCCGAGGTGGCGTCCGGGTCACCCCCGAGCAGCCGGACGATCGCGTTCGTCGACTTCGAGAGCAGCCAGATCACCGGCCGCATCAACGTCGCGAACCGATCGAGCACCGGCCCCGTCGTCATCGCCACGCCCGCCGCGCGCTGCAGTGCCAGCCGCTTGGGCACCAGCTCGCCCAGCACCAGCGAGAGGTAGGCGATGAGCAGGGTCATCACGATCAAGGCCGCGGTGTCGGCCGCGTCGTCGCTCAGGCCGAGGTCGACGAGGTAGGGCGCCACGTCCGGCGCCAGGGTCGAGCCGCCGTACGCCGCCGAGAGGAAGCCCGCCACGGTGACGCCGATCTGCACCGCGGACAGGAAGCGGTTGGGGTCGCGCGCGATGGCGGCCACCCGCTCACCGCGCCCCCCGCGCCGCGCGAGCTGGTTGACCTGGGTCTCCCGCAGGGAGACCAGGGCCAGCTCGGTCGCGGCGAAGACGCCGCCGACGAGCACGAAGACCAGCACCAGGCCGAGGTTGAGGAAGGTCTGCGAGTCGATCACGCCCGTCCACCCTCCTGTGCGCGCGGGGCGCGGGCAGGTGGACGGAAGGGACTTCGGGGGTCATCCATGGGCACGATCCTAGAGATCGGCCCAACGCCGCCGCTTGTAACTACGTGTTCATGCCTCTACCAGGGTGGTAGACCACCCTGGTAGATGCCACAACACCCGGGTAGAGGTCTGAACACGTAGTTACATGTTCGCCGCGTATGACCACACCCGACAGCGCGCTCCGGCAGCGGCCGAGGCTCACGCCCGGACCAGCACCCGCTTCTGCGGCGCGAGCCGGGAGGCCGGCGAGGTGAGCGTGCGCAGGTGGATGTTCTGCAGCAGGCCGACGGCGAGCATGCCGGCGAACATCGACGAGCCGCCGTACGACACGAACGGCAGCGGTACGCCGGTCACCGGCATGATCCCCAGGCACATCCCGATGTTCTGGAAGGCCTGGAAGCCGAACCAGCAGGCGATCCCGGCGGCCGCCATCCGGCCGAAGACGTCGTCGGTGCGGGTCGCGATGAGCAGGGCCCGCCACAGGATCACGCCGAGCAGGGCGACGATGACGGCGGCGCCGACCAGGCCGAGCTCCTCGCCGGCGACGGTGAAGACGAAGTCGGTGTGCTGCTCGGGCACGAAGCCGGACTGGGTCTGCGAGCCGTCGAAGAGGCCCTGCCCGAACATCCCGCCGTTGCCGACCGCGATCCGGGCCTGCTCGACGTTGTAGCCGGCGCCCTTCGGGTCGAGCTCGGGGTTGGTGAAGGCCAGGAAGCGGTCGACCTGGTACTCCTTCAGGAAGCCGCTCACCACCGCGAACACCGCGACCGCGACGCCACCACCCGCGAGGGCGCCGAGCCAGCGGCGGTCAGCGCCGGAGGCCGCGATCACGCCGAAGACCGTGGCCGTCAGCACCAGCATCGTGCCGAGGTCGGGCTGGGCCAGGATGAGCACGGCGGGGATGCCGGCGACGACGAGCATGAGGACCACGTCCGTCGTACCGACCCGGTCACGCCAGCGGCCCTCGCTGCGCTCGGCGACGACCAGCGCCATGCCGACGACGACCGCGAGCTTGGCCAGCTCCGCGGGCTGCAGCGACATCCCGCCGATGATCAGCCAGGAGCGGGAGCCGTTGATGGTGGAGCCCATGACCAGCACCAGCAGCAGGCCGACGACAGCCACCAGGTAGGCGATCGGCGCCAGGATCCGCACCCACCGGTGGTCGGTGAGAACGACGAGCGCCATCAGCCCGAGGCCGATCACGACATTGACGCCCTGCTTGACGAAGAAGGCGCGCGAGTCGCCGCCGGTGAGGTCGTCGCGCTCCAGGGTCGCCGACCAGATCAGGACGCACCCGATCAGCGACAGCAGTACGACGGCCCCGAGCAGGATGCGGTCGACGTCGCCCCACAGCGGGAAGGCGACCCGGCGCGAGGCGGTCGTGCGGGTCGGCCGGGACGTGGCCCGCGAGACCTGGATGCGGTTGCTCATCGGTCCTCCTCCCGGGCCGGCGGCAGGATCGAGCCGTCGGCGTCGAAGATCGGCAGCGAGGCCGGCGGGGTGACGCCGGGGATGGTGGCCTTGCCCTCGCGCACGTCCTCGCCCTGCACGCCGTAGAGCGCCTCCCAGATCTTGCGCACGCCGTCACCGTTGGAGCCGGAGCCGGTGCCGCCCTGGGTCATCATCATCACCACGACGTAGTCCTTGGTGTAGGACGCCACCCAGCCCGTCGACTGCTTGCCGTAGACCTCCGCGGAGCCGGTCTTGGCGCGGATCTTGACCTTGTCGAGCGGGAAGCCGCCGAGCTTCCACGACATCGTGCCGCGGGTGGCGACACCCTGCAGCGCGTCGTCGAGGTAGCGCAGCACGGACTTCGGGATCTTGAGGTCGCGCTCCTTCTTCGGCGCGATCTCGCGGATGGTCTTGCCGTCGGGCGAGACGATCGCCTTGCCCACCCGCGGCTCCCACAGCGTGCCGCCGTTGGAGATCGCGGCGTAGGCACGGGCGAGCTGCAGCGGGGTGACGATGGTGTCGCCCTGCCCGATCGCGAAGTTCGCGGCGTCGGTGATCTTGTACTTCCAGCCCTCGATGCAGAACTCACGGGCGAACTTGTAGACGAAGTCCGAGGTCTTCTTCGTCTGCGGCTTGTCGGCGATGCCGCAGTAGTAGGACTTCATCGAGTCGTAGTAGGACTTCTTCCACTTGCGGTCGGCCACCCGGCCGGACGCCTCGCCCGGCAGGTCGACGCCGCTGCGCTCGCCGAAGCCGAACTTCTCGGCCTGGGACACCAGAGGGTCCTTGGCGTTCACGTCGTCGGGGTCGGAGCCGTACTTCTGCCAGAACTTCATGCCGACCTGGAAGAAGAAGGTGTTGCAGGAGACCTCGAGGGCGCGGGCGAAGCTGATCGGCCCGTACGCCGCCGACTCGTGGTTGTGGAAGGCGCGGTTGCCGATCTGCACCGCCGAGGAGCAGTTGAGCGTGGTGTCGGGCGAGAACCCGTGGGTCAGCGCGCCGACCGTCATCACCGGCTTCCACGTCGAGCCGGGCGCGAACTGGCCCTGGAAGGCCCGGGAGAGCAACGGCGTGCCCGCGGCCTCGGAGTAGAGCCGGCTGAGCTGCTTGTCGGTGATGCCGCCCACCCACACCGAGGGGTCGTACGTCGGCTGGCTGGCCATCGCGATGATCCGGCCGGTCTTGGCGTCCAGCACCACGGCGGCGCCGGAGTCCGCCTCGAACTTGCGCTTGGTCACCGGGTCGGTGGTGGCCCGCTGGGTCTGGATCATCTTGTGCAGCTGCTGCTCCACGACGCTCTGCACCTTCGCGTCGATCGAGGTGACGAGGGTGTCGCCGGGCTGGGCGTCGAGGTCGGAGACGTCCTCACGGACCCGGCCCTTGGAGTCGACCGCGACCTGCTGGTAGCCGGGTTGGCCGCGCAGGTACTCGTCGTACTCCTTCTCGACGCCGGCGCGGCCCACGACCGAGGCACCGTTGACGGAGCTGTCGCCGTCGTCCTCGGCGTCCTCCAGCTCCTCCTTGGTGATCGGGCTGAGGTAGCCGAGCACGTGCGCGGCGTTGATGCCGTAGGGCGAGGGGTACTGGCGCAGGCTCTGGCGGTCCACCACGACGCCCGGGTAGTCCTCGGGCTGCTCCAGGATCCGCAGCGCGGCGGTCTCCTTGACGTCCTTGGCGACCGGGACGGGCTGGTACGGCGAGCCGTTCCAGCACTGTCCCGCGACGGCGCCGTCGTCGCCGCACAGCAGCAGCTTGCCCTCGATGGTGGCGACCTTCATGCCGATCGCGCGGCTGGTGCGCTGGAGCAGCTCGGCGCGGTCGGCCTCCGACATCCGGCCGATCAGGGTGCGGTCGAGGGAGACGACCCAGGTGAGCCGGTTGGAGACCAGCGGCCGGCCCATCGCGTCGACGACCAGCCCGCGCTGGGGCTGCACGACGATCTCGCGCACCGACTGGGAGGCGGCCTGGCCCTGGTACTCCTCGCCGGAGACGACCTGGAGGTAGTAGAGCCGGGCCCCGAGCGTCGCGAGCAGCGAGAAGACGAGCGTCTGGATGACGACCAGGCGCAGCCGGCTGCGGTGCGAGGCGGCCGTCACGTCTGCGCCCAGACGCCCTGCGGGGCGCGGTCGCGGCCCAGCCGCCGGAACAGCCAGTACGTCGCCGGCACCACCAGCAGCGCCGCGACGGTGTCGAGGACGAGCGCCACCAGGGCCACCTGGAGCAGGTCGCCCACCGAGGCCGAGGAGTCACCCAGGAACAGCCCGCTCAGCGCGAAGACCGAGGTGCCCAGGAAGGACCCTCCCGCGGAGGCGGCCAGGACCAGCGAGAGCGGCGGGCGCCGGGCACCGTCGAGTTCCATCCGGCCCACGTCGGAGGTGTGGTCGTGGGCGAGCCGGCCGACGACGTACCCGACGACCATGAGCGCGAGCGCCCACCGCCCGGCGACGTGGTCGGCCGGCGGGGCGAGGTCGATGAGCAGGCCGCCGAAGAAGCCGGCGAGCGTGCCGTAGCGGGTGTCGGTGGCGAGCGCCGTGGCGACGACGACCAGCAGCACGACGTCCGGTACGACGCCGAGCCCGCCCACCTTCCAGGCGAACGGCGGCAGCACGGTCACCTGCACGAGCAGGGCGGCGAGCAGGGCGAGGGCGACGGCGACGAGCCGGCCGGTGGAGGTGGTCCTCATCGCGGCAGGCTCCCGTCGGGCTCGATGGCGGCATGGCTGGTGCCGGAGGGCACCACGATGCCGACCAGGTCCAGGGCGGTGAAGTCGACCGCCGGCTCGATCACCGCGCGGTAGGAGGTCTCACGCAGGGACTCGAAGACCTTGGCGACCTTGCCGATCGGGACGCCCGAGACGTAGGGCGCGCCGCCCTTGCTGCCCCAGGTGACGATCTCCTGGCCGACCTTGGGCACCACGTTGCGGTCGGCGAGCTCCATCTCCAGCCGGTCGTCGGTGCCGAGCGTGCCCTGGCCGCGCACGAAGCCGAGCTCCATGTTGTCGCCGATCCGGCCGCCCACGTTGGAGGTGTCGTCGACCAGCAGCAGCACGGTGGCGGTGTGGCTGGTGACCGCGGTGACCCGGCCGACCAGGCCCTCGGCGGCGACGACCGTCATGTCCGGGTGCAGCCCGGCGTCGGTGCCGGCGTCGATGGTGACGGTGCTGGAGAAGTTCTGCGCGGGACCGATCGCGATCACCCGGGCCGGCACCAGGGCGTAGCCGGAGTCACGCGACAGCGAGCGCAGCCCCTGGAGCTCACGGAGCCGGTTGTCGTCGTACCCGGCCTTGTCGGCCCGGGCGCGCAGCTGGGCGTTCTCGGCCTCGAGGTCCTCGACCTGGCTGCGCAGGTCGTCGTTGGTGCGGAAGACGCCGGGCAGGCCGGAGACCGGCCGGACGACGGTCGCCACCCCGGCCTGGACCGGGCCGACGACCTCGCCGACGGCGTGCCGCACGTTCGCGACCGGCGAGTCGTCGCCGCCGGCCTTGTCGAGGACCATCAAGGTGGCGCAGGCCAGCAGCAGCGCGACGACCAGCGAGCGCGAGGGGCGTCCGCGGTCGTCGTTCGGGTCGCGTTGCGGCGCCGGGCGGCGGAGGGGTCCGCTGCTCGACGTGGAGCGGATCGGGCGGGTGTCGATGGCCATGACGTCCTCAGAACCGCCGCGGGTTGGTGACGAGGACCTGCTGGAGCGCCTCGAACTCCTCGACGCACCGGCCTGCGCCCATCGCGACGGAGACCAGCGGGTCCTCGGCGACGTGCACCGGCATGCCGGTCTCGTGGCGGATCCGCTCGTCGAGGCCGCGCAGCAGCGCTCCCCCGCCGGTGAGCACGATGCCGCGGTCCATGATGTCGCCGGCCAGCTCGGGCGGGGTCTGGTCGAGGGTCACCCGGACCGCGTCGACGATGGCGTGCAGCGGCTCCTCCAGCGCGTGGCGTACGTCGGCGCTGCTCACCTGCACCGTGCGCGGCAGGCCGGTGACCATGTCGCGGCCGCGGACCTCGCCCTCGGGCTCGCCGGGGCGCGGGAAGGCCGAGCCCAGGGTGATCTTGACGTCCTCGGCGGTGCGCTCGCCGAGCATCACGCCGTGCTCCTTCTTCATCCACGCGATGATCGCGGCGTCCAGGTCGTCGCCGGCGGTGCGGATGGAGAGCGAGGTGACGATGCCGCCGAGGGAGATCACGGCCACCTCGGTGGTGCCGCCGCCCACGTCGACGATCATGTTGCCGGTGGCCTCGTGGACCGGCAGCCCGGCACCGATGGCGGCGGCCATGGGCTCCTCCACGACGTACACCCGCCGGGCGCCGGCCTGGTAGCCCGCCTCCTTGACCGCGCGCTGCTCGACCGGCGTGATCGAGCTCGGCACGCAGATGACCATGCGGGGCTTGGCGAAGTAGCGCCGACGGTGCACGCGGGCGATGAAGTGCCGCAGCATCTGCTCGGTCGCCTCGAAGTCGGCGATCACCCCGTCGCGCAGCGGGCGCAGGGCGGTGATGTTGTCGGGGGTGCGTCCCAGCATCTGCTTGGCCTGGTGCCCCACGGCGATGACCTCGCCGGTGCTGTCGTTGAGCGCCACGACACTCGGCTCGTCCAGCAGCACGCCGCGACGGCGGACGTAGACGAGGGTGTTGGCGGTGCCGAGATCGACGGCCATGTCCCGGCCGATGATGGAGTTCGCCCTCACGCTTCCTCGCAAGACGTCGCCGGGCTCGGCCGAGGTCGGCCAAGCCCTCGTGCGCGTCTGGGGAAGCCGCCGTCCGTCCGTGGTGCCGTACGTGCGCCGGGGGCGACGGCCGGGCGCACGGACCGACTGTCTCCGCTTGCGAGGGTAGGCACCGGGGCGCGGTCTGCCGGGGAGCCACGCCGGTACGGCGTGGCGCGGGCTCAGCGCTTGGAGAGCAGCAGGCTCTCGCTCCGGGGCCCGGCCGGGTCGGTGACGAGGCAGATCAGCAGTCGGTCGCTGTACTCCCACTCCTCGGCCGTGGGTGCCACCCAGACGACCCCCAGCCCGGACCTGCGCAGCGGGAGCCCGACGAACCGCTCGAACGCCTTGCCCTGGCACAACGCCTTGCCACGGCGCTCCAGGACCTTCTCGCCCGGGAACTCGGCGTCCTCGACCCACTCCCGCTCGTAGGCCTCCCAGTCGTGGGGCTCGTCGCAGGGGACGACGCGGGTCAGCTGCTCCTCGTCGCTCCCGCCCGACAGGGCGAGGCAGTCGTCGTCGAACCCCATCTCCATCAGGCTGGCGACGACCGTGCGGTCCCCGTTGACGCGCCGCAGCGCGTCGTGCGCCGCGGCGGAGGGGCCGGGGTCCCCGACGCCGTCGAAGACCACCGCGGCGTAGGCCACGAGCGCCAGGACGCCGACCGTCACGGCGTTGACCGCGAGGGCCGCGATCGCCAAGCCGTGGTTGTTGTCCTCGCCCGTCCGCCGGCGGTGGGCGAGGACCCGCAGCGCGAGGACCGTCGAGACGATGTTGCCGACGAGCAGGCAGCCCACCAGCGCCAGGCCCAGGGCCCAGCCCGCCGTGGCCGAGCCGACCGGCGGCGGCCGGTGGCCACCGACCGGCGGACCGGCGTTCACGCCGACACCCCGATCGCAGCGCGCAGCGGGTCGCCGCCCGCGTCGCCGGCCAGGCACACGAACTCGTCGCCGTCCTCGGCCACCCACGGCTCACCGACCAGGAGCACGCCCACCGAGTAGCGCCCGGTCGCCATCTCGTCGCGATAGCCCTCCGACATCACCTGGTAGCACAGCTCGGCTGCCGAGTCCTGGAAGAACAACGACGCCTGGACGCCGTCGAGGCGACCGCGGAAGACGACCTCGGCGTCGTGCGGCTCGGTGCACGGACGGCCCGCGACCCGCGACTCGTAGTCCTGGTCGTCGAGCAGCTGGACGTCGACGCAGTCGCCGGTCGCCACGCCGTCGAGCGGGTCGCTGAGCCGCAGCAGCGGTCCGCGCAGCAGCAGGCCGCCGGCCAGCAGGCTCACGACGAGCAGTCCCCCGACGATCGCGAGCACCGCGCACCAGCGGCCGCGGCGCCGGCCCCCGGTCGTGGCGCGGATGCCGAGGATGCCGAGCACGACCGACACCGGCGCGGCGACGACGGTGCCGAGCAGCACCAGCGCGGTCACCGACCTGCCGTCGTAGGGCGGACGGGGCGGCGGTGGGTACGGGTGCGGGTACGCGTGCGCGCTCGTCGGGAAGTACGGGTTCGTGCTCACGAGGCCCCCCAGCCGCTCGCCGAGTCGAGCGGGCGGGCGGGGTGCCCGGCTGCTCCGCGGGGATCCTAGGCGATTCGGGTCAGGAACGCCGTGACTTTCTTGTCAGGCGAGCCCGGGGAACCAGAGCGCGATCTCGCGCTCCGCCGACTCCGGGGAGTCCGAGCCGTGCACCAGGTTCTCCCGGTTCGACAGCGACAGGTCGCCGCGGATGGTGCCCGGAGCGGCCTTGCGGCCGTCGGTGGCGCCGTTCAGCGCACGGACGACCTCGATCGCCTCGTCACCCTCGAGGACCGCCGCGACGAGCGGGCCGCTGGTCACGAAGTCGCGCAGCGGCGGGTAGAAGTCCCGCTCCACGTGCTCGGCGTAGTGGGCGTCGGCCTGCGCGGCGTCGATGTGGCGCTGCTCCAGGGCGACGATGCCCAGGCCCTTGGCCTCGAAGCGGGCGAGCACGTTGCCGACCAGGCCGCGCCGTACGGCATCGGGCTTGAGGAGGACGAGAGTGCGTTGGGTCACGTGCGTGACCCTAGCGGGCTCAGCCGCGGTCGAGCGAACGGGTGATCACCTTGTTGGCCGAGCGCTGGAAGCCGCGCACGATCGCCTCCAGGGTGAGCCGGCGCAGGGTGCCGATGGTGTTCTCCAGCTGGGCGGCGTCCTCGCGGGAGTGCTGGGAGTGGCTGCGCTCGCGGCGCCAGGGCTCGACGACCTCGTGGTGGAGGACGGAGGTGAGCTCCTCGGCGAGGGCCGACATGTGCTTCTCGATCGCCTCGCCGGCGGCGCGCATGCCGGCGACCGGGATGTCGACCTGGAGCAGCTCGACGGCGACGTCGAAGCCGTGGACCGGCACGAACCGGGTGACGCCGCGCTCGTCGGCGACCCGGCGGAGCAGGCCGAACTCCTCGATCAGCGCGACCTCGTCGTCGGTCAGCCTGCGGCCCGCGTGCTGGTCGAGCTGGCGGCGGGTGAGCTCGACGGGCTCCCCCACCGTCCAGGAGGTGAGCATCGCGCGCTGGACGGCGAGGTCCTCGACCCCGGCGTCGGCGGGCAGGGAGGCGAGGTACTTCTCGATCGCCTGGAGGGTGAAGCCGTGGTCCTGCAGCGCGCGGATCATCTCCAGACGCGCTAGGTGGTTGTCGTCGTACCAGGCCATCCGGCCGCGGCGCGCGGGCGGCGGGAGCAGGCCGAGGCTGGCGTAGTAGCGGGTCGTCCGGACGGTCAGGCCCGCGGCCGCGGCGAGCTCGTCGACGGTGCGCAGCGCGCCTCCCTCGTCGGGCTCTCCGCCGGGCTGGAACCCCGCTGCTGCACTCATGACTGTCACAGTACGACTGTCAAACAATTCCCGCAACGCAGACGCGCAGCGCCCGATCAGGCGCACCTGAGCGGGTTTCGGGATCTTCAACGATCGGGGTTGACGTAGGTCACACGAGCAGGGACAGTTCGGGTGTGACAGTTCTACTGTCATTCTCAGCGAGAATCCCGACGAGCGACCAGGAGCACCATGTCGGCCACCAGCCCGCCGCGCGCCCTCGTCGCGCTCGGCAAGCCGCTGGCCGAGCTGTTCGCGCTGCTCCGCTTCACCCGCCGGGTCCTCGGCGCCGTGCTCAGCACGATCACCGGTCGGCGCTTCCCCCTGGCAGAGACCGTCGTGCAGACCTGGTACGCGATCCGCGTCTGCACGCTGCCCGCCCTCGCGGTCTCGGTGCCCTTCGGCATCATCCTGGCGCTCCAGGTCGGGGTGCTGGCCCAGGAGGTGGGCGCGGTGGCGTTCACCGGCGCGGGCAACACCCTGGCCGTCGTACGGCAGGCCTCGCCGCTGATCACCGCGCTCATGCTGAGCGGGGTGGCGGGCTCGGCGATCTGCGCCGACCTCGGCTCGCGCCGGATCCGCGAGGAGATCGACGCGATGGAGGTGATGGGCCTGTCGGTGATGGAGCGGCTCGTCGTGCCCCGGATGTTCGCGATCGTCGCGGTGGCCGTGCTCCTCAACGGGGTCGTCATGTTCTTCACCATCCTCACCACGCTCTCGATCAGCGTGGTGATCCAGGACCTGCCACCGGGCAGCTACCTCGCCTCGGTCACCACGCTGGCCCAGATCTCCGACCTGTGGCTGTCGCTGGCGAAGGCCGCGATCTTCGCGGTGATCTGCGCGATCGTCGCGTCGTACAAGGGCCTGGGCGCGAGCCGCGGCCCGACCGGCGTCGGCGAGGCGGTCACCAGCGCGGTCGTCACCAACTTCGTGATGCTCTTCGCCGCGAACTTCGTGATCTCGCAGGTCTACAGCACCTTCGCGGGCGGGCCGATCGGATGAGCACCGCACGGGTCGACCCCGTCGAGGTCGTCGACAAGGCCGTGGTCGGCCCGCTGGCCGGCATCGGGCTGCAGCTCGTCCTCGCCTGGCGCGCGATCGCGGCGCTGCCGGTGGCGCTGACCCGCTACCGCGGCGAGATCGCACGGGTGCTCGCCGAGGTCACCCTGGGCTCGGGCATCTTCCTGGTCGGCGGCGGCGTCGTCGGCGTCGTCCTGCTCCTCTCGACGCTGACCGGCACCGAGGTCGGGCTGGAGGGCTACCAGGGACTCGACGTGATCGGGCTGGCCCCGCTCACCGGCTTCATCTCCGGCTACGCCAACACCCGCGAGCTGGCGCCGATGGTGGCCGCGCTCGGGTTCGCGGCGCGGATCGGCTGCGGGTTCACCTCGAGGATCGGCGCGATGCGGATCAGCGAGGAGATCGACGCCCTGGAGGCGATGGCGATCCGGCCCATCCCCTACCTGGTCAGCACCCGCCTGGTCGCGGCCTGGGTCGTGGTGCTGCCGCTCTACCTGATCGGCCTCGTCGGGACGTACGTCGCCACGGACTTCATGGTGACGACCTTCTACAACCAGTCGGCCGGCACCTACGACCACTACTTCCGGACCTTCGTCGCCCCGGTGGACGTCTTCTACTCCGCGATCAAGGTAGTGGTCCTGACCACCGTCGTCACGCTCATCCACTGCTACCACGGCTTCACGGCCAGCGGTGGCCCCGAGGGCGTGGGCCGCGCGACCGGGCGCGCGATCCGGGCCAGCATCATCTCCCTGACCGTCGTCGACATCCTGCTGACGCTGCTGCTGTGGGGCGCGGACCAGCAGGTGCAGATCTCGGGGTAGGCGATGAGCGAGTACCTCTTCCCGCACGCGCGCACCGGCCGCGCCGCGCTCCGCCTGCGCCTGGCCCTGGTCGGCCTGGCGGGCTTCGCCGCGCTCGGGCTGGTGGCGGGCGTGCTCGCGCTGCAGACGCTCGGCGTGCTGAGCGGCGACGTGCGGGTGACCGTGCGGCTCGCCACCGTCGGCGACACCCTCGGCATCAACTCCGACGTGAAGTACAACGGCCTGCGGGTGGGCCGGGTGACCGAGGTCGACCCGGTCGCGCGCCAGGCCGAGACCGGCTGGGACGGACCGACCGCGACCGTGCTGGTCGCGCCCGAGCACGCGGGGCTGATCCCCGCCACCGTCCGGGCCCGGGTGCTGCCCGGCACCCTCTTCGGCAACGAGTACGTCGACCTGGTGGCCTCCTCGACGACCACCCCCGTGGCGGCGACCGCCCGTGCGCACCTGAGCGACGGCGACGTCGTACCGGCGGACACCTCGCGGGCGACCCTGCGCCTGATGGACACCTTCTCCGCGACCCAGCGGCTGCTCGCCGCGGTCGACCCCGCGCAGTGGGACGTCGCGCTCTCCCAGCTCGCCGACTCCCTCGACGGCCGCGGCGCGCGGCTGGCCCAGCTGGTGCGCGACGGTGACGCCTTCCTGGGCCGCTGGGCCACCCTCCACCCCCAGGTACGACGCGACCTGGACCTGCTCGCCCAGGACAGCGACCTGCTGGCCGACGTCGAGCCCGCGCTGGTCGCGGCGCTGCGCGACTCCCGTCCGCTGGCCCGCACGCTGGTGCAGCAGCGGACGGCGACGACCACGCTGCTGCAGGGGGTGAGCCGCCTGCTCGACGGCAAGGACGGCGTGACCACCTTCCTGCGCACCCACGGAGCCGACACCGCGCGGATGCTCAACGCCACGGCCGCCAACCTGGAGGTCTTCGCCCAGCGCTACCCCGCGTTCGCCTCGCTGCTGCGCAAGGTGCCGCAGCTGCTGCGCAACGGCGCGGCCGCGGTCGAGGACGGCAAGATCCAGATGGAGGGCGTGCTGGCGCCCCAGCTCCTCGACCCCTACGACGCGACCGACCCGGCCGACTGCCCGACGTACCGGGGGCTGCGGGGTGCATGTCGATGAGCCGTCAGCTCAGCGAGCTCGCCCGCCACAAGGGCGCGGTGCTCGGCGTCACGCTGTTCACGCTGCTGGCCGTGGTGCTGACCGCGATGGTCGCCGGCACGCTGTCCCGTGCCCAGCGCGGCGACGCGATCACGGTGACCGCGGTGTTCCGCGACGCGACCGGGCTGCGGGCTGGCGACGACGTACGGGTGGCCGGGGTGCGGGTCGGCCGGGTCACCGGCACCCGGGTGGGCACCGGCGAGGAGACCGGGCTCGCGGTCGTCACGATGAGCGTCGGCGCCGACCAGGTGCTCCACGACGACGTCACCGCCACGATCGACTACCTCAACCTGATGGGCCAGCGGTACGTCGCCCTGGGCCGCCCCGACGCGGCCGGCGACACGCAGCGGCTGCGCGACGGCGCCCGGATCCCGCTGGCCCGGACCCGGCCGGCGCTGGACCTGACGGCGATGTTCAACGCGTTCAAGCCGGTCTTCGACCTGCTGCAGCCGGGCGACATCAACCAGCTCGCCACCAACATCGTTCAGGTGCTGCAGGGGCAGGGACCGACGATCCAGCACCTGCTGGAGCAGACCGCACGCCTCACCACCGGCATCACCGACCGCGAGGACACCCTCGCGCGGGTGGTCGACAACGTCACCCTGGTGCTGCGCACGACCGACGCGCACCGCACCGAGATCACCCGCCTGGTGCGGGGCCTGGACTCGCTGACCGCCGGGCTGGCCCGGGACCGCGACCGGATCTCCACCAGCCTCGACGGCATCGCCCGGCTCTCCGCGACGGCGGCCGGCGTGGTGGAGGAGGCTCGCGGACCGCTCGTCGACGTGGCCCGCCTGAGCCGCCCGTGGTTCGCCTACCTCGCGAGCCGCGGCGACCTGCTCGCCCGCACCGGAGCCGCGGTGCCGCAGCAGCTGGAGACCTACCTGCGCACCCTCGGCTACGGCAGCTACCTCAACGTCTACGTCTGCACGCTGGCCGCGGGCTTCGCGGGCGTGCCGACGACCCTCGACCTGGGTGTCACCGGCGACCGGCACTCGAAGAGGTGTCGCTGATGACGCGACTGGGCTGGCCGCTGCGGATCATCGCGGCGTTGGTGGTGCTCGGGCTGGTGCTGCTGGGTGTGCGCGCCCTGAGTGGTGCACCGGAGTACCACGTGCGGCTGCGCCATGCCGCCGGGCTGGAGCCCGGCGACGACGTACGGGTCGCGGGGTTGAAGGTCGGCAAGGTCACGGCCGTCGAGGCCGACCGCGACCAGGTCGACGTGTCCTTCGCGCTCGACCAGGCGCCTGCTGACCTCGGGGTCACCGACGACAGCGCAGTGGAGGTGAAGCTGCTCTCGATCCTCGGCCAGCGCTTCCTCTCGCTCACTCCGGGCAAGGGCGGCGCGCTCGCCGACGGCGGCACGATCGCGGTGGAGCACGCCGTCGACAGCTACACCATCGAGCGGTTCTGGCTGGACTCCACGCCCCAGGTGGAGTCGCTGGACCTGCGGCGCATCCAGCAGGCCGTGGACGTGCTCGCGACCGACCTGAAGGTCACTCCCGACGCGCTGCGCGACGCGGTGGACGGGATCGCCGGCGTCTCCGCGATGGTGACCGGCCGCGAGCAGCAGATCGACGACCTGCTCACCTCCACCCGCGCGGTCACCTCGCTGGTGCTCCAGCAGACCGACGCGCTGGACCGGGTGATGACCAACGGCACCGCGGTGATGCTGATGATCCAGCAGCGCAAGGAGACCCTGCGCGTGCTGCTGCGCGACGCCCACCGCTTCGTGACCGGCCTGAGCGCCGTCGTGCGGCAGAGCGCTCCGCAGCTGGCGCCCGCGCTGCGCGACCTCCGGACCGTGCTGAAGGTGCTCCAGCAGCACCGCAAGGACCTCGACCGCACGATGGCGCTGGCCGGCCCGACGATGCGGGTCTTCACGAACGCCACCGGCGACGGCCCGTGGCTCGGCGTCAACGCGCCGTGGGCGATCGTCCCCGACGACCTCGTCTGCTCGATCACGCCGGAGGACTGCAGGTGAGGCGGCGGACGGTGCTGAGTGCCCTGGGTGGCGTGCTGGTGCTCGCGCTGGCCCTGTCCGGCGTACGTCTCGCCGGCTGGCTCGGCGGCGAGGACCCCGACGACCTCGTGGTCAGCGCCGACTTCGCCGACACCACCGGCGTCTACGTCGGCAACGACGTCACCTACCTCGGCGTCAAGGTCGGCGAGATCGTCGAGGTCCAGCCCCGCGGTACGACGATGCGGGTCGTCATGCACCTGGCGCCCGGCACCCGGGTCCCCCGCGACGCCGGCGCCGAGATCCTGCAGGGCTCGCTGGTCACGGACCGGTTCGTCGAGATCGGGCCGGCCTGGGACGGCGGCCCGACCCTGGCCTCCGGTGCGCACATCGACGTCCGGCACACCCGCTCCCCCGCCACCGTCGACGAGATCGCGAAGGCCATCGACGACCTGGTGCTCGCGCTCGACGCCGGGCTCGGCAAGGGCAAGGGCGGCGCCGGTCTCGGCGACATGCTCGCGACCACCGCGAGCGCGCTGAAGGGCAACGGCGCCCACCTGCGGCGGGCGCTGGCGGAGAGCCGCGACGCGCTGGCCGTCGTGAACGCCAAGGACGCCGACCTCACCGCCGTGTCGAAGAACCTGGTCCGGCTCGTCACCGAGCTGTCCCGGCGCGACCGCAGCATCCGCGACTTCACCACCGCCACCGCCGACACCACCGGCGTGCTCGCCGAGCAGCGCCAGGAGCTGGTCGCCACGCTCGGCAGCCTGGACCGGTTGACCCGGCTGACCACCGACTTCCTGAAGCAGAACGGCGACGTCCTGGGCGCCGACCTCGCCGGCCTGGCGGACGTCGTCGACGTCGTACGGACGCACCAGGACTCGCTGGGCGAGGCCTTCGACGTGATGCCGACGATGGCGGAGAACTTCTCCCGCGCCTACGACTGGGAGCTGGGCCGGCTGCGGGTGCAGTTCGCGTTCAGCGCCGGGCCGTTCTCGTCGGCCTTCCGCAGCCACACCTGCCGGACCCTCGCGGGCGGCCTGGGCGAGAACGGCATCCGGATGTGCAACGTGCTCTTCAGCCAGGACGGCACGGGCGTGCTGGACCCCCTCCTCGACGGCCTCTACGACGGCCTGCCGGGCGGCATCCCGTGACCGGCGTGCGCGGCGCGATCGCCGCAGTGCTGCTGGCGCTCGGCCTCACCACCGCCGGGTGCGGGCTGAGCCTGGAGGACGTGCCGCTGCCGTCGCTGGTGGACGGGCCGACGTACGCGGTGACGGTGGAGTTCGCCGACGCCCTCAACCTGCCCGTGGACGCACCGGTGAAGCTCGAGGGCGCCACGGTCGGGCAGGTGACCTCGGTCGAGGCGGGCGAGTACGTCGCCGAGGTCGGCCTCGCGCTGTCCACCTCCGTGCGGCTGCGGGCCAGCTCGCGTGCGGAGATCCGGCTGACCTCGCCGATGGGCACGGCGTTCGTCCAGCTGTTCCCCGGGACGACCGGCAAGGCCCTCGTGGCCGGCGACACGCTGCCGGTGGGCGCGACCGGCTCCGCACCCGACGTGACCGACCTGCTGTCGTCGCTGTCGACGGTGGTGACCGGCGGCAGCTTCACCGACATCTCCACGATCATCACCCAGCTGAACACCGCGCTGACCGGCAACGCGGGCGACGTACGACGGCTGCTCGCCAGGCTCGACGTCGCCGTCACCGACCTCAACGCCGACTTCCCCCGGGTGGACCGTCTGACGGTGGCCCTGGACCGGCTGACGAAACGGCTGGCCGGCGACCTGCCGGAGGTCACCCGCTCGCTGACCGACCTGACCGACCTGGTGACCTCCTTCGACGCCCAGCGCCGGGACCTGGTGCTCGCGATGGAGGCCCTGAGCCGTTTCGACGCCGTCGCCACCCCGCTCACCACGGCCGTCCGGCAGGACCTCGTGGCGCAGCTGAAGGACATGCGGCCCGTGGTCGGCACGCTGCTGCGCGGACGTGCCGACATCGACGGCGTGATGCGGGGCCTGATCGCCTTCGCCGACGGCAGCGACCGGGCCGCGCCCGGCGACTTCGCGAACTTCGACCTGACCTTCCTCCTCGACCCCGAGGCCCTGGGCGACACGGGGGGACGATGACCGACGCCGAGCTCCACAGCAGCGCCCGCCAGTGGCGGCGCCGGATCCACACGGCCCAGACGCTGATCCTGGTGATCCTGGTCGCCGGTGTGCTGTACGTCGCCGACACGGTCGTCGGCGGATCGCTCTTCCGCAACCCGTACCACCTCACCGTCGAGCTGCCGCAGGCCGCCGGGCTGCACGAAGGCTCCGTCGTGACCTACCGCGGCCAGCGGATCGGCGAGGTGGTCGACGTCCGGCTCAGCGACGCTCCCGGCGTCGGCGCGGTCGCCGACCTCGAGATCGAGTCCGGGGTGGAGATCCCCACCGACAGCGCGCTGGAGGTGCGCAACCTGTCGGCCGTCGGCGAGCAGTACCTCGACGTCCGGCCGCGCACCGACGACGGGCCCTACCTCGCCGACGGCGCCACCGTGCCGGTCGCCGCGGCCTCGGTGCCGGTCAGCGTGCCCGAGGTGCTCGCCCACGCGCAGGGCCTGATGGCGCACCTCGACATCGGCGACATCCGCACGATCGCCACCGAGACGCAGGCGATCTTCGGCGCCGGCGAGGGCGACGTCGACCTGCGGGCGCTCGCCATCGAGATGGAGACCGCCTTCGCGATGCTGCGCCGGCTCGAGCCCGACCTCACCACGCTCGCGCAGCGCGCGGAGCGCCCGCTCGCCACGGTCGCCGACCTCTCCCCCGAGATCCGCCGCATGTCCGCCGACCTGGAGGCGATCGCGCGGTCGCTGGCCGCGGCGACACCCTCGGTACGACGCACGGTGGTGACCTCGCTCGACCTGCTGCCCCGGCTGGAGCGCTGGTGGCGGCAGGCCTCGCCCGAGCTGCGGCGGATGCTGCGCTCCGGCGTACCGCTGACCGAGATGGCGGCCCGTCACCTGCGCGGCCTCCAGCACTGGCTGGACTGGGCGCCCGCGCAGGCCGACGTGATGGCCGGCAGCACCCGCGGTGGCAGCGGCCGGGTGGTGCTGGTGCCGCGGATCCTCAAGAACTGCGTCTACGACCGCTCCGTCCAGCGCGACATCCAGGACACCACCCGGCGCACGCCGGTCACGACCGTGCGCTGCACCGACCCGCCGCCCGGCACCCAGGGCCGCGGCTCCGCGAACGTCCCCCGGCAATGACCCCCACCCGAGAGGAACCCCCGATGACCACCGACACCCAGGCCGCCACCTTGGCCGTGCGCGCCGAGATCGAGGCGGAGATCGCCGGCCTGACGCTGCCGGTCGCCTTCGCCCGGACCGTGGCCGCGGAGGGCGAGCGTCCGGCGTACTCGGACAAGGTCGGGATCGACCTGTCCGGCGGCTACGCACCGGGCTGGCGCACGCTGTCGTGGAGCGACCTGTGCGAGCAGGCCCTCGACGCGGCGGGTGCGCTGATGGCCGCCGGCGTCGCCCGCGGCGACCGGGTCGCGCTGATGGCGAGCAACCGGACCGAGCACGTCGTCGCCGACCTCGGTGCCGTGCACGCGGGCGCGGTCTCGATGTCGGTCTACAACACGCTCTCCCCCGAGCAGGTCGCGTACGTCGCCGGCCACGCCGAGCCCACGGTCGTCGTCCTCGAGACGGCCGACCACCTGGCCCGCTGGACGAAGGCGCTCGAGGAGAGCAGCTCGATCCGCCAGGTCGTCCTGCTCGACGCCGAGGCGCCCGCGGGCGACCACCGCTTCGCCACCTGGGACGCCTTCCTCGCCGCCGGGGCCGCCTGGCGCGCCGAGCACGCCGCCGCGCTGGACGCCCGCACCGCGGAGATCACGCCGGACGACCCGCTGACGATCCTCTACACCTCCGGCACCACCGGGAACCCCAAGGGCGTCGTGCTGACCCACCACGCGGTGCTCTACGAGTGCGCCTGCTCGTTGCGGGTGGCCGCCCCCACGCAGCACAACGACTTCATCTCCTACCTCCCCTTCGCGCACATCGCCGAGCGCACGCTGGGGATGTACATCCCGCAGGTCAACGGCGCGCACATCCACCTCGTCGCCGACCCCGCACACCTGCTGGGCGCGCTCGGCGAGGTGCACCCGACGCGCTTCTTCGGCGTGCCGCGGGTGTGGGAGAAGATCAAGACCGGCATCTCCGCCAAGCTCGCCGCGGAGACCGACCCGGAGAAGAGGGCCCAGGTCGAGGGCGCGCTCGCCATCGGCCTGGAGTACGTCGAGGCGTTGCAGTCCGGCGGCACGGTCTCCCCCGAGCTGGAGGCCCGCTACCAGGCCGCCGACGCCGGCCTCCTCGCCTTCCTGCGGGCCCTGCTCGGCCTCGACCGCTGCGAGTGGGCCGCGTCGGCCGCTGCCCCGATGCCGTTGGAGGTGGCGCGCTTCTTCGCCGGCCTCGGCATGCGGATCTACGACGTCTACGGGATGACCGAGACCTGCGCGGCCGTCACCGCCTGCGGCCCCGACCAGTTCCGGCTCGGCACGGTCGGCCGGGCGCTGCCCGGCATCGAGATCTCGCTGGCCGAGGACGGCGAGATCCTGGCCCGCGGCCCGGTCGCGTCGCAGGGCTACTACCGGCAGGAGTCCGCCACCGCCGAGCTGATCGACGCCGACGGGTGGGTGCACACCGGCGACATCGGCGAGCTCGACGCCGACGGCTTCCTCAAGGTGGTCGACCGCAAGAAGGAGATCATCGTGACCTCCTCCGGCAAGAACATCGCGCCCTCCAACATCGAGAACTACCTGAAGGAGAGCCCGATCGTCGGGCACGCCTTGGTCTTCGGCGAGGGCAGGCCGTACGTCGTCGCGGTGCTCACCCTCGACGCCGAGATCGCCCCGCTGGTGGCCGCCCAGCTCGGCATCCCCGCCGGCACCTCGCTCGCCGAGCTCGCCCAGCACCCCGCGATGCTGGCGGTGGCACAGCAGGCCGTCGACGCCGCGAACGAGCGGCTCTCGCGGCCCGAGCAGGTGAAGGCCTGGGAGCTGCTCCCCGTCGAGTGGACCGCCGAGTCCGAGGAGCTCACCCCGACGCTCAAGCTCAAGCGCCGGGTCGTGCACGCCAAGTACGCCGACGTCCTGGAGAGGCTCTACTCGTGACCGCCACCGTCGCCGCGACCACCTCGGTCCGCCCCGCCTGGGTGGACGACGAGCGCCTCGCCGAGTGGGACCGCTGGGTCTTCCGCGACCCGGCCGGCACCGCGACCAGCACCGCCACCGCGCCGTACGACGGCCTGCCGACCGCCACCGTCCCGGTGAGCAGCGCCGCGGACGTCGCCGACGCGATCGCCAGCGCCCGTGCCGCCCAGCGGCCGTGGGCACAGCTGCCGTGGGCGAACCGCGCGGCGATCGTGCTTCGCTTCCACGACCTGCTCGTCGAGCGCCAGGACGAGGTGATCGACCTCATCCAGTGGGAGATGGGCAAGGCCCGGTTCAGCGCCTGGCAGGAGATCCTGCAGGTCGCCACCATCGCCCGGCACTACGCGCGGCACGGGCAGCACTACCTCGGCACCGGCAAGGTCCGCGGCGCGATGCCCGGTCTGACGAAGGTCCGCGAGGTGCGCGTGCCCAAGGGCGTGATCGGGATGATCTCGCCGTGGAACTACCCGCTCTACCTCGCGGTGGGTGATGTGCTCCCCGCGCTGCTCGCGGGCAACGGCGTGGTCAGCAAGGCCGACTCGCAGACCCCGCTCACCCTGCTGTGGACACGGGCGCTGATGGCGGAGGCCGGGCTGCCGACGGACCTGTGGCACGTGGTCGTCGGTCCGGGCTCGGTGGTCGGGGACGCGTTGATCGGCTCCCCGGAGTCGGGGCCGGGTGTGGACCACATCTGCTTCACCGGCTCCACCGCGACCGGCCGCTCGGTCGGGCGCCGGGCCGGGGAGATGCTGATCGCCGCCTCCCTGGAGCTCGGCGGCAAGAACCCGCTTCTCGTGCTCGCCGACGCCGACGTCGAGAAGGCGGCGGCCGGCTGCGTCGCGTCGGCCTTCGCCAACACCGGGCAGATGTGCATCTCCATCGAGCGGGTCATCGTCCACGAGGCGGTCTACGACGCCTTCCGCACCGCGCTCGTCGCCGCCACCGAGGCGCTCACCCTGGGCCAGACCTTCGACTACTCCGTCGACGTCGGCTCCCTGGCCTCGCCCGCGCAGCTCGAGATCGTCACCGCGCACGTCGCCTCCGCCGTCGAGGCCGGCGCCACCGTGCTCGCCGGCGGCCGGGCCCGCCCGGACCTCGGCCCGCTCGTCCACGAGCCGACGGTCCTGGAGGGCGTGACGCCGCAGATGCCGGTCTGCCAGGAGGAGACCTTCGGGCCGGTCGTCTCGCTCTACCGGGTGACCTCCGAGCAGGAGGCCGTGCTGGCCGCGAACGAGGGGCGCTACGGCCTGTCGGCGAGCATCTGGTCGCGACGGACCGGCGCCGCCGCGGCGCTCGCCTCGCGGATCCGGGCCGGCTCGGTCAACATCAACGACGGCGCCGCCGCCGCGGCCGGCTCGATCGAGGCCGGCATGGGCGGGATGGGCGACAGCGGCCTGGGCCGGCGGCACGGCGCGGAGGGGATCCGGAAGTACACCGAGTCCCAGACCGTCGCCACCCAACGCCTGGTCCCGCTCGGCCCACCGTCCGGCATGGCGCTGGAGAAGTTCGTCGGCCTCGGCAACGCGCAGCTCCGGCTGCTCCGGCGGCTCCGGGTGCGCTGAGAACTCCCCGCCGCCGTCGTACCGGACATCCTTGTCGTGAAACGCACCGATCGACGACAGGAACGTCCGGTACGACGCTCAGGGTGCCGGCTCGAAGGCGAGGTAGTGCACCTCGGTCAGCGGCCGGCTCGCCCGCTCGAAGATCCGCTGGCCGAGGTTCCACTGCGCCTTGATCGCGCGCGCCGCCGCGGCCCGCTCCGCGTCGGTCTCCAGCACCCGGCCGACCGCCGCGACCGGGTCGCCGAGCGGCTTGCCGGTGACCGTGCAGGGGGCGACGAGGGCCCGCGGGTCGCGCCGGAGCCGCTTGGCCTTGTAGGCCTCGATCTCGGTCCAGACCACGATCCGCTCCCCCTGCCGGGCGAACCAGACCGGCGTCGGCACGGGCGTGCCGTCCTTGCGGTAGGTCACCAGCAGGCAGTGGTCGTGCCCGTCGAGCACGGAGAAGTCGCCGGCACGCACCGGGCGGTCGAGGACGTCGAAGGCCTCGTCGGAGCGGGCGGCCAGCATCGGCCGCTTGGCGGCGCGGACCAGCCGCCGGGCGAGGGTGTCGGGAAGCGCGACCATCGTGGTGCCTTTCAATAGACTGATCGGTCTATTGTCATCATGGACGCCGCCGCTGTCCAGCGCACCGACCTGAGGAGGTCACCGTGACCGGTCCGCGTGAGCGACTGCTCGCCACCGCCGTCACCCTGATCCGCGAGCGCGGTGTCGCCGGGACCGGGCTGGCCGAGCTGCTCAAGGAGAGCGGCACCGCCCGCGGCTCGATCTACCAGCACTTCCCGCGCGGCAAGGACGACCTGGTCGCCGCCGCCGTCGCCGAGGCCGGCACCGACGGGCGCGCCACCCTCGCCACCCTGCGCGCCCTGGGCGACCCGGCGGTCGTCGTCACCGCGATCATGCACGCCGCCCGCGACACGCTGGACGCCGACGGCTACGTCCACGGATGTCCCATCGCGGCCGGCGCCCTCGCCGGCCCGGACTACCCCGCGGTCGTCGGTACGGCGGGCGACGCCCTCGCCGGCTGGGTCGAGGAGCTCGCCGGCGTCCTCGCCGCCACCGGGATGGCCGCCGAGGCCGCCAGCCCCTTCGCCAGCCTGGTGATCAGCGTGTTCGAGGGTGCGCTCGTCCAGGCGCGCGCCAGCCGCTCCCCCGCACCCTTCGACGCCGCGGCCGACCAGCTCGCGCTGCTCGCCCGGGCCCAGCTCGCCTAGGCCGCGCGCGCGACCTCGGCCAGCAGCGCCGGCGCCAGGTCACCGCGCGGGGCCACCTCGATCGCGTCCAGCCCGAGCCAGCCCGCGAGCCGGCGCAGCTCGACCGCCAGCTCGGCCGCGGTGTCGGCCGGGGCGTGCGGCTCCGCCCACGCCGACTGCACCAGCAGCCGCCCGGTCGCCCGGTCCGCCTTCAGGTCCACCCGGCCCACGATCCGGTCGCCCAGCAGGAACGGCAGCACGTAGTAGCCGTGCACCCGCTGCGCCGCCGGCACGTAGATCTCGATCCGGTAGAAGAAGTCGAACAACGCCAGCGCCCGGTCCCGCTCCCACACCACCGGGTCGAACGGGCTCAGCAAGGACCGGGCCCCCACCCGGCGCGGCAACCGCGCCCCGACGTGGAGGTAGGCCGGGCGCTTCCAGCCCTGCACGCTCACCGGCTCCAGCTCGCCGGCCGCGACCAGGGCGTCGATCGCCGGACGGGCCTCACCGACCTTGAGCCGGTAGTAGTCGGCCAGGCACTGCGCGCTCGCGACCCCGTGGGACCGGGCGGCCCGGCGGACCAGCTCGACATGGGCCTCGGGCGCGGAGAGGGCGGGCGCGTCGACGTAGCGGGCCGGGAGGACGCGCTCGGGCAGGTCGTAGCGGATCTCGAACTGGCTGTTGCGCCCGGCGATCGCCAGGTCCCCGACGGTGAAGAGGTAGTCGAGCACCCGCCGGGTGCGCGACCAGTTCCAGCCCCAGTGGTCCTTGCTGCGCGGCAGCCCGTCGTCGAGCTCACGCGCCGTGCTCGCTCCGCGTTCCGCGATCTCGGCGAGCAGCGCCGCCTCCAGCGCGTCGTCCTCGGCCACGAAGGACCACTTGCCGCGCCGCGCCCGGTAGTGGTCCATCCGGTGCCTCATCACCGGCCACAGCTCCACCGGCATGAACGCCTGCACGTGCGCCCAGAACTCCACCACCCGTCGCTGCCGGCCGCTCGACGCACGGCGGAGCAGGTCGACGTCGTAGGGGCCCATCCGGGAGTAGAGCGGCATCAGGTGGGCCCGCTGCAGCACGTTGACGCTGTCGACCTGGAGCACGCCGGTGCGCGCGAGCGTGCGGTCGAAGGTCCGCAGGGTCGGGACGGCGTGCGCCGGGTCCAGGAAGCCCTGGGCCGCCAGCGCGACCCGTCGCGCCTGGGCGAGCGACAGGGACTGCGTGCTGCTCACCCGGCGAGCCTACGGACGCCCGCCGACAGCCGGCCGGGCGCCGGCGGCCTGAGGCCGGCGGCCGCGGGACGAAGCCGGCCGAAGCCGGAGGAAGCGAGGAACGAGCGACGCGCTCGCGCCATCAGGCAGCGAAAGGTGGTGGCAGCCGCGGAGCGCCGCCGGCCCGGAGCCGGAGGAAGCGAGGAACGAGCGACCGCAGGCGCAGGGAGGCGCCGCTCCGCGCGCCACCAGTCTTGCCGCCAGACGAACGCCACCACCTACCGGACGCGACCGCGGCGCGGCAGCGCGGCGCGAGGAACGAGCGACGCGCTCGCGCCATTCCAGCTAGTCGAGGTCGACGAGCTTGGCGCGCACGGCGTACATGACCGCCTCCATGCGCGAGTGCAGCTGCAGCTTCTCCAAGATGTTGCGCACGTGGTTCTTGACGGTGTTCTCGCTGATCGCGAGCTGGGAGGCGACGTCGCGGTTGCTCAGGCCCTTGGCGACCAGGCGCAACACCTCGAGCTCGCGCTCGGTGAGCTTGAGCGCCGGCCCGGCGGTGCGCTCCGGCTTCGACATCGTCTTGAACTCGTCGATCAGCTTGGCCGCCATGGACGGGCTGATCAGGGACTGGCCGTCGGCGACGACCCGGATGCCCTGGGCGACCTCCTCGATGGAGGAGTCCTTGAGGAGGTAGCCCGACGCCCCGCTCTTGACCGCCTCGTAGAGGTCGGCCTCGTCGTCGGACATCGTCAGCATGATGATCTTGGTGGTCGGCACCGCCTCCTTGATCGCGACGCACGCCTCGATCCCGGACTGCTTCGGCATCCGGACGTCGAGCAGCACCACGTCGGGCACGGTGCCGACGACCAGCGCCACACCCTCCGCCCCGCTGCTCGCCTCACCGACGACGTCGATGCCCTGCTCGATGCCCAGGAGCATCGTCAGGCCGCGCCTGAACAGCTCCTGGTCGTCGACAACGACCACGCGTACCGGTTCGCTCACCAGGTTCCCCAGCCCTGCGGCTCCCGACGGATTCCCACTCGCCACATCGGCATCATGGCACGTCTCGGCGGCAGGGGCGGGCACGTACCATCCCCGCCGCGCCCGGCCGGGCGCCGGAGCGGCATCCCGGCCGGTCCTCGCAGCATGCGCCGGTCACTCTCCCCCGGCGTCCACCTCGAGGGAGATGACGCCGTAGTCGTAGCCGCGCCGGCGGTAGACCACCGCGGGGCGCTCGCTCTCCTTGTCGACGTAGAGGTAGAAGTCGTGCCCGACGAGCTCCATCTCGTACAGGGCCTGGTCGAGGGTCATCGGACTGGCCGGGTGGGTCTTCTCGCGCACGACGAGGGGCCCGTCCCCGGTGACGGTGATCGGGCCGACCTGGCGCTCGATGGCCACGTCGTCCTCGCTCGACCCGGTGTCGTCGTAGCCGTCCACCGGGACGTCGGACAGTGCCTTGCCTACCGAGACCGGCGTACGACGGCCGCGGTGCACCCGCCGCCGGTCGGCGGCCCGCCGCATCTGCGCCGCCATCTTGTCGAGGGCGAGGTCGAGCGCCGCCATCTTGTCGTCGGCAGCCGCCTCGGCCCGGATGACGGGCCCCTTGGAGTAGGCGGTGAGCTCCACGTGGATGGAGGAATCGTGCTGACGGGGATTGGGCTCGCAATCGACCTCGACGTGCACCCGGATGATCCGGTGATCGTGCTTCTCCAGCTTCGCGAGCTTCTCCGTGGCGTGCTCGCGGAACCGGTCAGAGATCTCGCAGTGCCTTCCGGTGACCACAACATCCATCAGTTACCTCCAAGGGATTCGGTGATGGGTTCTCCCGCCGACTCTGGACGGGACGTGTGAACAAACTCGTGGGAGCGGGCACAGCCGGCGCACGAAACGGTGGTGCGACAACGCGCTACGCAGGGTCGGCCGCCAGGCGGACCCAGCCACGTGCCCAGGCCAACTGCGGCGCGGCAGCGCGGCGAGAGCCGCGCGCCCAGCAGCTTGCTGCCGACCGCCGCGGCGAAGCCGCGCTCGCGCCATAGAAGGAGTCCGCCCGGCCGACCTGGTCTTCGTCCCCACACCCGCCTGCTGAGGCTTCCGCAGCTTGGTGCCACTACCGGCCTTCTCCCGGGGGCGGACGTATCTGACGTCCGTCCCGAGGCAGGACTTACGACTAAGCCGCACCGTGATCACCGGCCCGGAGGCCGGCTTACGTGGACCGTTTCGCCTGCGACTGGCATCGGCTAGCCGCACCCGGCCGAGCGCGTGCTCCGCCGGTGCGGCGCAACCACGGACCCGGACGGACTCCATGCAGAGACGTTAGTCCGTCGCGATGGCCGACGAAAGGCTTCACCCGAAGTTGGCCGCCCGGACCTTGCGCCGGGTGGCGGCCACGGCCGCCGCGGCGTGCACCTGCAGGCCGCTGGCCTGCAGCGCGCGCTGGGCCTCGCGCAGGGTCGCGCCCGTCGTCACGACGTCGTCGCAGAGCACGAGGTGGGCGCGCGGCACCCGCCCCGCCAGCCGTCGTACGGCGGCCGAGGAGACCGCCATCGAGCCGGCGAGGTTGGCCGCGCGGGCCGCCGCGTCCAGGCCCGCCTGGTCGCGCACACCCGGCCGCACCCGCAGCAGCCGCGCGACGAGGACCGGAGCGTCGCCGCCGGTGAGCAGGCGGGCCGCCGCCCGGGTCATGGCGAGGGTGGGGTCGTGCCCGCGCTGCCGCACCGCCCGGGACCGGGAGGGCACGGGGACGAGCACGAGCGGGTGCCCGGGGCCGGCCCGGGCCTCGACGACGGAGCGGGCCAGGAGCGCGCCGAGCGGCCGGGTGAGCGCGAGCACCCGGTGCTCCTTGTGGGCCAGCACGAGGGCGCGCAGGAGGTCGTCGTAGTCGCCCACGGCGTACGGCGGCACCAACCCCGGCGGCGTCGGGCTCGGCCACCGCGGCACCGCGTCGACGGGCAGCCGGTCCGCGCAGGGCCGGCACAGCGCCCGCCCGGGCCGTCCGCAGCCGACACAGGCGGCGCCGAGGACCAGGTCGCCGAACCCGTCGGCGAGCTCGGAGGAGACCGTCACGGTCCCACCTCACCAACCCGTCGGCGCTGCGCCAAGGGCCCGCGGCGGATCTGTGGACAAGGTGGGCCGGGAAGTGGCTCAGCCGACGAAGTCCAGCTGGGTGAGGGGCGTCGCGCCGGCGGGGTACTCGTGCTGGTCGACCATGCTGACGTACCGGTCCGGGTAGACCGCGAACATCGCGGTGCCCTCCCCCGGCTCGGCCGCGAGGCCGACCAACCGGCCCGAGACGATCGGCGAGAGCGAGTCCACACCGACCGAGGCGCCGTCGACCGCGACCACCTCGACCTCGTACAGCACCCCGGGTGCCGTCGTCGTGAGCAGGGCGACCCGGACCGGCGTGGTCCAGGCGAGGTCGTCGATCTGGGTGCCCTCGGCGGCCCGGACCAGCAGGGGCACCCTGATCCCGGCGACCCGCCCGCGGCCGTTGATCAGTACCCGCGCGCTGCGCACCTCGTCGCCGCCGGCCGTCCGGACGACGGCGACGAGCCGCGTCCCGTCCCGCGACACGATGAGCGAGCGCGTCGCGCGACCGGTGATCCCCCGGACGGCCACCTGCCGGGCCCGGTCGCCCTCGACCAGCCAGACCCGCGCCCCGCCGCGGCCCTGGTCGAGGACCCACAGCCGGCCGGCGACGTCCCAGGACAGGTGGGTGTAGGTGCCACCGGTCAGCACGGTGCGGGCCTCGGCGGACGTGCCCTCGGCGCGCACGGGCCCGACCCGGACCCGGCGCCCGCCGTCGTCGACGCCCGCGGCCTGTCGCCCGTCGGGGCGGACGGCCATCGTGACGAGTCCGGCGTCGGTCTGCCCGAAGGGTCCCGAGGCGACGCTCAGGTCGCCCGCGCCGCCGGCCACGAGCTGCCCCCGGCTGATGCCGAAGAGCGTGCTGGCGGCGGAGCTGCCGGCCGGGTCGAAGGCCTCTCCACCGGTCACCGGGAACTGCGACGCACCGCCCGGGATGGGCAGGTCGCGCCCGCCCATGGTCACCCGCAGCGCTCGGATGCTCGGGTCCTGGCGCAGCGTCCAGGCGAGCTGAGCGAGCATCAGCTCGGACTCCTCCGCCGTCAGCCGCGGCGCGTCCCCGACCAGGTTGATCTCGGCCACGCCCTTGTCGTCGACCGGCACCGACAGCGCGACCGCGAGCCCGCGCGGCACGAACGAGCGCACGATCCCGCGCGCCCGCGGCGGCGGCCCCTCCATCAGGCCGGTCACCAGGCTGGTCGCGAGCTGGTCGCCCTGCGGCACGAAGACCGGCTCGGGGACGAGGATCTGGGCGATCGGGTCGAAGTAGTAGAGCGAGACCTGGCGGTAGCGCTGCTGGAACCAGGTGACCGGTACGACGAGCGCGTCCATCGGGTCGACGATGCGGTACTCGCCGTCCTCCACCGTCAGCCGGAAGTCGAGCTGGAGGTCGGAGCCCGACAGCGCCCCCGTCCACGCCCCCGCCTCGTCGAGCGCGTCCGCCGCGCTGAGCCGGACCTGGACGGTGCCGCCGGACTCCCGCACCGGCTGGGCGTCGGTGTAGACGATCGTCCGCCGCTCGGGGTTCCAGCCGGTGGCGGCCTCGTCGGTGAGGTACTTCTTCGCCACGTTGATCTGCACCGGCCACGCCGTCATCGCGTCGAGGAAGCCGCCGACGATGTCCGAGCGCGAGGCGCCCTCGCCGGGCGGCCGGGCGTCGATGTCGCTGGCGCGGCGGGTGTCGCCGCCCCCGATCACCGGTACGTCGACGACCGGGCCGTCGCTCGGCATCGACACGCAGCCGGCCAGCAGCAGCGCGAGCGCCACGAGGGCGGCCGGGAGCACTCGTCTCATCGTTCCCCCTCCGGAGCCGGTACGACGGCGCCGAGCGCCGCGTCGGAGGACACCGCGTCCTCCGGGATCAGCGGCAGCGGGCTGTGCCGCAGGGTGACCCCCGCGCGCCGCGGCAGGGTGAGCCGGAACTGCGCGCCCTGTCCCGAGCGCCCCCACGCCTGCAACCAGCCGCCGTGCAGGTGCGCGTCCTCCTGGGCGATCGCCAGGCCGAGGCCGGTGCCGCCGCTGATCCGCGCCCGCGCCGGGTCCGAGCGCCAGAACCGGTTGAACACCATCGCCGCCTCGCCGGGTGCGAGCCCCACGCCGTGGTCGCGCACGGTGATCGCCGCAGCCTCCTCGTCGGAGGCGAGCCGGACCTGGACCACCTCGGTGGGGTCGTCGGCCATGGCGTGGTCGATGGCGTTGGTGACCAGGTTGCGCAGGACCCGCTCGACGCGGCGGCTGTCCACCTCCGCGCGCACCTCCTCCTCGGGGTGCTCCACCACCACCCGGATGCCGCGCTGGTCGGCCAGCGGCTGGGCGGCGGCGACGACCCGGTCGACCACCTCGCCGAGGTCGACGTCCTCCGGCGCGAGCACGGCGGCGCCGGCGTCGAAGCGGCTGATCTCCAGCAGGTCGATGAGCAGGTTCTCGAAGCGGTCGAGCTCGGCCTGCAGCAGCTCGGCGGCCCGCGCGGTGGCGGGGTCGAAGTCCTCGCGCGCGTCGTGGAGGACGTACGACGCCATCCGCACCGTGGTCAGCGGGGTCCGCAGCTCGTGGGAGACGTCGGAGACGAACCGCCGCTGCACCCAGCTCAGCTCCTCCAGCTGCCGGATCTGGCGCTGGAGGCTGGTGGCCATCTGGTTGAAGGAGTAGGCCAGCCGCGCGATGTCGTCCTCACCGGTGACCTGCAACCGCTCCTGCAGCCGGCCCGCCGCGAGCCGCTCGGCCACCCGCCGGGCCAGCCGGATCGGGGTGACCACCTGCCGGGTGACCAGCCAGGTCAGCCCGGCGACCAGCGCGATGAGCAGTCCGGCGGCCGTCAGCAGCGCCCGGGTGACCAGGGCCAGGGTCTCCTGGTCCTCGGTCAGCGGGAAGAGGAAGTAGAGCGTGTAGGTCTTGCCGTCGGAGGGCAGCTGCACCTGCGAGCCGACGATCAGCCCGGGGACCGAGGAGGCCTCGCCGTCGCGCTTGCTGACGATGTCGGTGTAGGTCCACGCCGCCTCCCGGTTGGCGCCGTCGAAGTGCGCCTCCAGGCTCTGCGGGATGCTGACGAGGTCCAGGCCGCTGGTGTACTCCCCGCCGCCCTCGCGCAGCGGGATGTCCTCACCCTCCGGGCCGGCGAGCACCACGCTGTAGCCCCGGCTGTCGCCACGCTCGATGATCGGGTCGACCAGGTCGCGCTGCTGCCGGCTGACGTTGACCTCACGCCCCGAGGCCGCCTCCAGCCGGTCGGTCGCGTCGGAGACCTCCGCGTCGACCTCGCCGAGCACCACGTCGACCCGGTGGTCGAGCAGGCCGTCGCGGGTCTGCTGCAGCAGGATCCAGCCGACGGCGCCGACCACCACCGTGGAGAGCACCACGGTGCTGACCACGACGCGCGCCTGGATGGACCGGCGCCAGAACGTGAGCGCTCGTCGTACCGCGGGGGCGACGCGGGTCCACAGGTCGCGCAGCACGCTACGCCGAGCCGGCCTTGTAGCCGACCCCCCGGACGGTCAGCACGATCTCCGGGTGCTCGGGGTCGTGCTCCACCTTCGAGCGCAGCCGCTGGACGTGCACGTTGACCAGCCGGGTGTCGGCGGCGTGGTGGTAGCCCCAGACCTCCTCCAGCAGCACCTGCCGGCTGAGCACCTGGCCGGGACGGCGCGCGAGGCAGAGCAGGAGGTCGAACTCCAGCGGCGTCAACGGGATCTCCTGCCCGTCGCGCGAGACCGAGTGACCGGCCACGTCGATCTGGAGGTCGCGGATCGCGAGGGTCTCCGGCGCGACCGGCTCGGTGCGTCGTACCCGCGCGCGGATCCGGGCCACCAGCTCCTTGGGCTTGAACGGCTTCACGACGTAGTCGTCGGCGCCGGACTCCAGCCCGACCACCACGTCGACGGTGTCGCCCTTGGCGGTCAGCATGACGATCGGTACGACGGACTCGGCCCGGATCTCCTTGCACACGTCGATGCCGTCCTTGCCCGGCAGCATCAGGTCGAGCAGCACCAGGTCGGGGCGGTAGTCGCGGAACTCGGCGAGCGCGCTGTCGCCGCGCGGGCAGACCCGGCTCTCGAAGCCCTCCTGGCCGAGCACGATGCTGAGCATCTCCGCGAGCGGGGCGTCGTCGTCGACGACGAGCACCCGACCCCGGGTGGGGTACGACGCGGCGGACGATGTCATGTCCACCATCCTAGGGGCGGACACAGCGGAGCCCCCGCACCCGAGGTGGGTGCGGGGGCTCGCGCCGAACAGCTCAGTAGCGGTAGTGGTCGCTCTTGTACGGGCCCTCGACCGGGACGCCGAGGTAGTCGGCCTGCGCCTGGTTGAGCTCGGTCAGCTCGACACCGATGGCGTCGAGGTGCAGCCGGGCGACCTCCTCGTCGAGGTGCTTCGGGAGCACGTAGACCCCGATCGGGTACTCCTCGAGCTTGGTGAAGATCTCGATCTGCGCCAGCACCTGGTTGGTGAAGGAGTTCGACATGACGAACGACGGGTGGCCGGTCGCGTTGCCGAGGTTGAGCAGGCGGCCCTCGGACAGCACGATGATCTTCTTGCCGTCGGGGAAGATCCACTGGTGGACCTGGGGCTTGATCTCGTCCTTGACGATGCCCTCGATCTTGGCGAGGCCGGCCATGTCGATCTCGTTGTCGAAGTGGCCGATGTTGCCGACGATGGCCTGGTTCTTCATCTTCTCGAAGTGCTCGACCCGGATGATGTCGAAGTTGCCCGTGGTCGTGATGAAGATGTCGGCGAACTCGACGACCGACTCCAGGCGCTTGACCTCGTAGCCGTCCATCGCCGCCTGCAGCGCGCAGATCGGGTCGATCTCGGTGACGATGACGCGAGCGCCCTGGCCACGCAGCGACTCCGCGGAGCCCTTGCCCACGTCTCCGTAGCCGCAGACGACGGCGGTCTTGCCGGCGATCATCACGTCGGTGCCGCGGTTGATGCCGTCGATGAGCGAGTGGCGGCAGCCGTACTTGTTGTCGAACTTCGACTTGGTGACCGAGTCGTTGACGTTGATCGCCGGGAACAGCAGCGAGCCGTCCTTGAACCGGTCGTAGAGGCGGAGCACACCGGTGGTGGTCTCCTCGGTGACGCCCTTGATGCCGGCACCGATGTTGGTCCAGTACGTCGGGTCGTTGTCGAGGGAGCGCGCGAGGACCCGGAGGACCTCCTTGTACTCCTCGTTGTCGGTGGTGTCCTGGCCAGGCACGGCGCCGGCCTTCTCGAACTCGGTGCCCTTGTGGACCAGCAGCGTGATGTCGCCGCCGTCGTCGAGGATCATGTTCGGACCGATGGCGTTGCCGTCGGCGTCCTTGAACTGGAAGACCTTCTCGGCCTCGTCCCAGTACTCCGCCAGGGTCTCGCCCTTCCAGGCGAAGACGGGCGTGCCCTGCGGGTCCTCGACGGTGCCCTTGCCCACGACGACAGCGGCGGCCGCGTGGTCCTGGGTGGAGAAGATGTTGCAGGTGGCCCAGCGGACGTCGGCGCCGAGCGCCGTCAGCGTCTCGATCAGCACGCCGGTCTGGATCGTCATGTGCAGCGAGCCGGCGATGCGGGCACCCTTGAGGGGCTGCGTGGCGCCGTAGCGGCGACGCATCTCCATCAGGCCCGGCATCTCGTGCTCGGCGAGGGTGAGCTCCTTGCGGCCGAACTCGGCCAGGCTCAGGTCAGCAACCTTGTAGTCCATGAAAAGTGATCCTCGAGGTTCGAGTGTCGTCCGTCCTGCGGCGCATCTGCGCTACGTCGGGATCTCCCGCGCATGACACCCGACACCTTACAAGCGGGGTCCGACGCGCGGGCAATCACAGCAGAAACCGTCACGTTCTCTCCCGGGCGCGGTTCCGGCCGTCGTTCTCCACAGGCCGGGGCCGGCCCGGGGCGGGTTCGCGGACGTCGGCGCTGGACTGCCGCCATGGACCTGCTCGGCCGCCTCGGGCACAGAGGACGGGGACGCGTCGCGCTCGCGTCGTTGAGCCCGCGTGCTCAGGCACGACACTCCGGCACGCGGCGACCATCACAGCGTGACCCCGACCCCGACCCGACCTCTGCACGCCCTCTTCCTCGGGGAGGCACTCGCATCGAGTGCGGCCCTCGCGCTCATGGCGCTCACCGCAGTCGACTGTCTAGGCGTCTACTTCTGCTTCGGCCGGTGTCCTGGGCCGACCGACGATGACATCCGGAGGCACGCGATGATCGTCGGGGCCCTGGCCGCGGCGGTGCTGCTCGCACCGGCCCTGGCTGCGGCGCGTCGAGCGCGGTGGCAGGTGCACGTCTGGCACGGGGCGGTGGGAGCCGCCGCGCTGGCGACGGCGATGGTCTTCGCGGTGCCGCGGGCCGAGGTCAGGCAGCCGGAGCCGGTGTCGCCCGGTCCCTCCTACGTGCCGTGCTACTCCGGGTCCAACGACTGCCCGGGCGGCTGAGGGGCGCGTCAGGCGGCGGGCTCGTCGGCGTCGTACCGCTCGATCGGGTCCTTGTCGCCCGTGAACGGCAGCACCCGTACGACGACCACGACCACCGAGCCGACGACGAGGCCCACGACGGCCGAGATGCCGGTGTTGGCGAGCCAGGCGAGGACGCTGCCGAGGAAGCCGTGGACGGCGTGCTCGATGTCGTGCTCGATGTCGTGGACCCACTCGTAGGGGGCGCTCCACCAGCCTGCCTCGTCGAGGTTGGCGAGCAGGATGTGGCCGCCGACCCAGAGCATGGCGACGGTGCCGACGACGGAGATGATCGCGAGCAGGCGCGGCATGGCGGCGACGAGGCCGCGGCCGACCTTCTGGGCGAGCGCGGAGTCGCGCTGGGCGAGCACGAGGCCGGTGTCGTCCATCTTCACGATCAGCGCGACCACGCCGTAGACCGCGATGGTGATCACGATGGCGACCACGACGAGGATCGCGAGCCGCGCGAGGAAGCTCTCGTCCTCGACGGAGGCGAGGGCGATCACCATGATCTCGGCGGAGAGGATGAGGTCGGTGCGGATGGCGCCGGCGATCATCGTCTTCTCGGCCTCGGGGCTGACCTCGGTGACCGGGGCGTCGTGGTGCTCGCCGCGGGAGAAGAGGTGCCAGACCTTGTGCGCGCCCTCGTAGGCGAGGAAGGTGCCGCCGGCCATCAGGATGATCGGCAGCAGGCCGGCGGCGAACTCGCTGAGCAGCAGCGCCGCGGGCAGGATGATCAGCAGCTTGTTGCGGATCGAGCCGATCGCGATCTGCTTGACGATGGGCAGCTCGCGCTCGGCGGCGACGCCGTGGACGTACTGCGGGGTGACGGCGGTGTCGTCGATGACGACCCCGGCAGCCTTCGTGGTCGCCTTGCCGGCGGCGGCGCCGACGTCGTCGATCGAGGCGGCGGCCATCTTCGCGATGGCAGCGACGTCGTCGAGGAGTCCGAAGAGGCCAGCGCTCATGGGCCGAAGGCTACCGGGAGGCGAGCTGAGGCTCGCCCGCCTCCTCCTGCTCCCGTACGACGACCGCCAGGTCCACCGCGGCGCCGACCCGGCGCTGGGCGATCCCGAACGGGTCCACGACGTGCTGCAGGAGCCGCTGCACCGGCGGCGCGGCCAGGCCGAGCGCGACGCTCAGCGCGAGGACGGTCGCGGCGAGCAGGCCTAGCCACGGGTGGCCCTCGGTCCAGGCCGGGAAGCCGGCGTACTCCAGGCCCTTCACCGCGAAGCCGTGGAAGAGGTAGACCGTCATCGTGGCCGCGCCCATCCGGGCGAACCAGCCGCCGACGCGCGGGGTGAGCGCGAGCCAGGCGAAGGTGCCGGCGAGACCGATGCCGATGACCAGCAGGCGGGTCAGGATCGCGGTCGAGTCGGAGACGTCCATGGCCTCGAAGGGCCGGGCGTAGAGGTAGGAACGGGCGCCCCAGTCCTCGATGTTGACGGCGAGCACCGCGATCACGGCGAAGGTGAGCGCGCCGAGGAGCATCGGGAACCGCCCGCGCACCCACTCCAGCGACTCCGGGGTGGCCTTGAGGCCGAGCACGAAGAAGGGCAGGAAGCCGAGGATCCGCGGCAGGTCGAGCCAGGCCATCCACTCACCGGTCAGGAAGCCGCTGGCGACGGCGATGCCGACCGCGACCAGGAAGGCGCCGGGCAGCGGGCGGAACAGCGGGGTGAGGAGGCGCCACACGACGAGCGCGAGGAGGTACCACATCGGGAAGTGCGGGTCGAGCCACAGGTCCTGCAGCCGCTCCCCACCGAACTGGAGGCGGAACCACCCCAGTGCCCCTTCGAACAGGACGTAGGGCACGAGCAGCGTGGTGACCAGCTGCCACAGGCGCGTCGGGGCGTAGGTGAACCCGCGGGAGAGGTAGCCGGACAGGAACACGAAGGCCGGCATGTGCCACAGGTAGACGAAGTCGTACAGGTGCCAGGCCACCACCGCGTCCGAGGGCAGCAGCGCCCACGTGTGTCCGAGGACCACGAGGACGATGAGCCCCATCTTCGCGTTGTCGAGCCAGGGGTCGCGGGAAACGGCCATCCACCGTTGGTACCCGACGATCCTGAGGAAAGACCGTGAGGAGCCTCTCAGTCCGCGACGAGCCCCAGGCGGAGGTACTCCGCGGCGTAGGTGCCGTGCAGCAGCAGCGAGGCGTAGCGGCCGACGTCGCCCGCCGCCTCGCTGGAGACCTGCTCGACGCGTACGTCGTGCCCGCGGGCCGCCTCCTCGAGCCGGATCCGCTGGTCGTGGACGACCGGGTCGTCCGCTCCGTCGTCGAGCACGACGAGCACCGGGCGCCGCTCCCCCGCGTCGTCGGCGAACGGGTCGGCGAAGACGTTGCGCGGCCGGGCGGCCTCGATGACCGGCAGCAGGTGCTCGGCGTCGCCGGCGAGCGCCGTCCGTCCGGAGGTACGACGGATCGACTCCGCCACGCGCCGCGCCGCCCGGGCTGCGAGCACGGAGCCGCCCCAGATCAGCGGGCTGGCGTCGGCGAGGGAGATGGCGAGCATCTTGGCCGGGTTGATCGAGATGTCGCGGTGCGGCGAGCAGGCGATGGCGACCGCGTCGAGCGCCTCGGCGACGGCGTCGGGCTCGGCGGTTGGGCCGAGCTGGACCTGGTCGAGGAAGGAGAGCATGGCGACCGCGGTCGCGAGCTGGTCACCGGTGCTGGTCGGCAGCAACGTGGCCCACCGGCCGGTGGCGTGCTCGGCGACGACGGACTCGCGCGGGGTGGCGACGACGAGCTGGCAGCCGCGCCGTGCGGCCTCGGCGACGGCCAGCGCGGTGCCGGCGTCGCCGCCCTCGGGGGCGAGCACGACGACCAGGTCGAGGCTGCCGGCCCAGCCGGGCAGGGCGGGCGAGGGCCAGGCGACGAACGGCACCGGGCAGAACGGCTCCAGCACCGCCCGCAGCAGCCGGGAGTCGGGGCCGGCGGCGATGACGGCGCGCGGGCGGCTGTCGCTGACCCGGGAGACCGCCTCGGCGATCGCGTCGGCGGAGTCACCGACCTCGCGTCGTACTCGCGCCCCTGACTCGGCCAGGGTGCGCAGCCGCAGGTCGGCGGTGCCGAGGGCGACCTCGTCGTCCAGCCGGGACTCGTCGAACCAGACCATGGCGGCGCTCCCCCTGTCCTCGCCGGCCTCAGGCGGGCTTGCGGGCCTCGTCGACGAGCAGCACCGGGATGCCGTCGCGCACGGGGTAGGCCAGGCCGCAGCTGCCGCACACCAGCTCGCTGCCGTCGCCGGCCGGGGTGAGGGTGAGCTCGCCGCGGTCGTTCGGGCACACGATGATCGCCAGCAGCTCCGGCGAGAGCTCGGGGGCGCTCACTGCTCGCCCCGGATGGTGGCGAGGACCTCGTCGCGGACTCGGGCCATGGTGGGTTCGTCCTTCCCTTCGGCGTTGAGCCGCAGCAGCGGCTCGGTGTTGGAAGCGCGCACGTTGAACGCCCAGTCGGCGTGGCTGACGCTGAGCCCGTCGAGCTTGTCGATGCTGACGCCCTCGCGGGCACCCCAGCCGGACTCGATCGCGGCGAGCACGGCGTCCTGGTCGGCGACGGTGCTGTTGATCTCGCCGCTGAGCGGATAGCGCTCGTAGGTCGCCAGCAGCTCCGAGAGCGGTACGCCGGCCTCGGCCAGCGCCGCCATCGCGTGCAGCGCGGCGAGCATCCCGGAGTCGGCGCGCCAGAAGTCGCGGAAGTAGAAGTGCCCGCTGTGCTCGCCACCGAAGATGGCGTCGGTCTCGGCCATCCGGGCCTTGATGAAGGAGTGCCCGACGCGGGTGCGCACCGGGGTGCCGCCGAGCTCGGTGACGATCTCGGGGACCGCGCGCGAGGTGATCAGGTTGTGGATCACCGTGGCGCCGGGCTCCTTGGCGAGCTCGCGGGCGGCGATGAGGGCCGTCAGCGTCGAGGGCGAGACCAGCTCGCCGCGCTCGTCGACGAGGAAGCAGCGGTCGGCGTCGCCGTCGAAGGCGAGCCCGATGTCGGCACCCTCCGCGAGCACCCGCTTCTGCAGGTCGACCAGGTTGGCGGGCTCGATCGGGTTGGCCTCGTGGTTCGGGAAGGTGCCGTCGAGCTCGAAGTACATCGGGACCATCTCGACCCGCTCGGCCAGCCGGTCGAAGACGGCCGGCGCGGTGTGCCCCGCCATCCCGTTGCCGGCGTCGACCACGACCTTGATCCTGCGCCCCTCGACGGGCGCGAGCGCGAGCAGGTGCGCGGCGTAGGCCTGCAGCACGTCGTGGGAGCCGATCGAGCCGACCCGTCCGGCCGCGGCGGCCGGCGCGCCCGAGGCGACCCGGTCGCGGATCTCGGCGAGCCCGCTCTCCATGCCGACCGGCTGGGCGTGGGCGCGGCACATCTTGATGCCGTTGTACGGCGCCGGGTTGTGGCTGGCGGTGAACATCGCGCCGGGCAGGCCGAGGTGGCCGGAGGCGAAGTAGAGCTGGTCGGTCGAGGCCAGCCCGATCATCGTGACGTCGGCGCCCGCACTGGTCGCGCCGTCGGCGAAGGCACCGGCCAGGCTCGGCGAGCTCGGGCGCATGTCGTAGCCGATGACGAGCGCGTCGACGCCCAGCACCTCGACGTACGCCGCCCCGGTGGCCCGGGCGAGGTCCTCGTCGAGCTGTTCGCCGACGATGCCGCGCACGTCGTAGGCCTTGAAGACCTTGCTCAGGTTGTCCGGTGAGGTCGTGGCGTCGGCCATGACCCGAACCCTAGTGGACTCGCTCGCGGGCTCAACCGGCAGCGCGGCGGGAGCCGCGCGCACAGCAGCTTGCTGCCGACCGCCGCGGCGGAGACGCGCTCGGTCAGTCGGCTCAACCGGCAGCGCGGCGGGAGCCGCGCGCACAGCAGCTTGCTGCCGACCTGCCGCGGCGGAGACGCGCTCGGTCAGTCGGCTCAACCGGCAGCGCGGCGGGAGCCGCGCGCACAGCAGCTTGCTGCCGACTTGCCGCGGCGGAGACGCGCTCGGTCAGTCGGCTCAACCGGCAGCGCGGCGGGAGCCGCGCGCACAGCAGCTTGCTGCCGACTTGCCGCGGCGGAGACGCGCTCGGTCAATCAGTACTGAGCATGCGCAGGTGGCCCTTGCGGGCGACCTCTCGGCCGCTCTCGCGCTGCGGCTCGGGCGCTCGCGGCGGGACCGGGCGCGCGGCCTCGCGGACCGCGTCGGCGAGGGCGAGCAGGTCGTCCCCGCTGGGGCCGGACTGCTGGGTGCCGAGCGCGAGCCGGACCACCTCCCAGCCCCGGGGCGCGGAGAGCCGCTCGCTGTGCTGGTCGCACAGGTCGTAGGCGTGCGGCTCGGCGAAGGTGGCGAGCGGGCCGAGGACGGCCGTGGAGTCGGCGTAGACGTAGGTCAAGGTGGCCACCGCGCGGCGGGAGCACGCCGTGCGCGAGCAGGTCCGCAGGCCGTGCGGTGCCGGAATCGCGCTCACGGCGCCGACGGTACCGGTCCGGGCGGCCGGACCTGGCTAGGCTCGCTGATCATGAGTGCAGACGACGGCGCGGTGGTGCCCCGGCCCCGGCGCGACCGGCGCGGACGGGGGATGCGCGGCCCGGCGGTCCTCCCGCTGACCTGGCCCGCGTCCGGGCACCGGCCGCCGAGGCCCCGGGGCCGGCGCGAGGTGTTCGACCGGATCCTGCTCGACGTGGTGACCGAGCTGGACGAGCGGTGGTCGAGCCACCTGGGCCTGGTCGAGTACGCCGTCGAGGACATCCCGCAGCTGCCCGACGACTGGGACACGGCACGGGTGCCGCTGTCGTCGCTGGTGCGCGGCTCGGGCGGCACGCCGACCCGGCTGGTCGTCTTCCGGCGCCCGCTGGAGCACCGCGCGCAGGACCGGGCCGAGCTGGAGGCGATCATCCTCACCGTCGTGGTGGAGCAGGTCGCCGAGCTGCTCGGGATCGAGCCCGCCGACGTCGACCCGCGCTACCCGAGGGACGACGAGTAGGGGCTCCCGCGGCTACTCCGGCCGGACCGCCGGGATCTCCGCCTGGAGCTCGGCCGGCCGCAGCCGCAGGGTCGCGAGGCCCGGCTTCGCACCGCCGGCGGGCACGGACACGACCCCCCGGATCCGGGTGTTGCGCGCCTCCACGGTCACCGTGACCGCGGCGGCCGGCAGCCTCACCGGCACCCCGCGGTCCGGGCCGACCTCGACCTTCTGGTCGCCGAGCGAGGTGCCCGCGGCGTCGTACGAGACCACGTGGACCACGCCGGTGCGCTGTGCGCCGCCGAGGACGAGCGTCTTCGCCCCCGCCGGTACGACGAGCGCGCCCGGCTCGCGCAGCTCGGGGGCCGGCGCGAGCAGCACCAGGTCGTCCTTGACGAGCGCCTGGACGGACGAGGCGACCGGGGCGCTGGACTCCAGCTCGATGCCGACGACGCCCTGCGCCGCCGCGCCCTTGAGCAGCGTGGAGAGGTCGACGGCCCGGTAGGACTGCGGCGCGACCGTGATGTCCGGGGCGCCGGTCGGCGTGAAGACGGCGTCCTCGGTGACGAAGCGGACGGTCACCCGGACCTCGTCCTCGCCCGGGTTGGCGAGGTGGAGGGTGGGCTGGGACGGCTTGTCGGGCACGCCGAGGATCAGGCTGCTGGTCGACGGCTCGGCGTCGGCGGGCAGGAAGTCGGTGGTCACCCGGCCGCGGCCGAGCGGGTCCCAGGTGTTGCGCGCCGTGGCGGTGACCCGGCCGCGGACGACGGTGAGGTGGGCGGCGGTGACCTGCGCGTTCGGCGCGACGGTCGCGAGGTCGACCCGGCGCACGCCGTGCGGCGGCACCTCGAGGCCGCGCAGGGTGGGGGTGTCGACGGGGCCCGTCTCGCCCTGCAGGACCAGGTCGACCACGGCGTCGCCGTCGTCGGGGTTCACCAGCTCGACGGTGGTGGCGTAGCGGGCCGAGGCACCGACGCCGACCAGCCACTCGTCGTAGCCGGGCGCGCGGCACTCGGGCAGCGCCCGCTTGCCCTCGCGGCCGGCCGCGATGCCCGGTGCGGCCGCGCCCTTGCCCTCGACGACCACCGCCTCCGTGCCCGGTACGACGGCGCTGCGCCCCTGCTCGACCGAGATCTCCTTCTCCCCCACCGTCAGCGGCCCGCCCGGGACGTCGGGCGTGCGGGCGACCCGGACCGGCCCGTCGTCGCCGGTGAGCCCGGCGGGGCACACGACGGTGGCCGAGGTGAGCGCGGAGGTGGTCGGCGGCTGCGGGCCGGTGACCGGGTTGTCCTCGCCGCCGATCAGGCCGACGCTGAGCGCGACCACGGCGGGGGTGGCGATGGCGAGCGCGACGAGCACGTCGACCCGGCGCTTCGGGGCGATCGAGGCGCGCCGGCCGGCACGGGGGGTCTCAGTCATTGCGGCTCCTTCGCAGCGGCGGCAGGGCGAGCACGACGAGCACGGGGATGGCCAGCCCCTGGACGATGAGGAGCAGCAGCCGGGCCCAGGAGGAGTGCTCGGGGAGCGGGCCCGGCGGCGGGTCGACCTGCCAGGCGCGGGTGCCGCGGCTGGAGCTGGCCTGGTCGAGCCCGCTGGTCGCGTCGAGGCTGGCGGCCACGGCTCCGTCGGCGGGCGCGGCCTGGACGACGTAGAGGATCCCGCGCTTCGACAGCGCCGCCACGGCGTCGGCGTCGGGGGCGGTGACGAGGCTGCGGATGGCGGCGGTGACGTCGGCGTCCTCGGCGGTCAGGCCGGCGATCTCGTCCTCGCCGAGGGTGGTGCCGTCACCGCGGTGCACCTCGTAGCGGATGCCGTCGGCGACGCTGCCGCGCAGCACGAGGATCCCGTCCTGGTCGGCGGCCTCGGCACGCTGGGCCATGTAGACGGGGACGTCGGAGGGCGGGTCGCCGCTCAGGTCCTCCCCGCCCCAGCCCGCGAACCACACCAGTCCGACGACCGGCGCCACCAGCCCGGCGATGCCGGCGAGGGCCAGCCCGGCCTGGACCGGGCGGCGCTGGTCGCCGAGGTGGTGCAGGGCCAGGCCGCCGAGCACGGCGGCGGTGAGCCAGGCGCCTTGCAGGACGAGCAGCACGGCGCCGAGGCCGGGCTGCTGGCCGTCGCCGCCGGCGATGCCGACCGACGTCAGGGCGAGCGGTACGCCGACCACGGCCGTCACCGCGGCCACGATCCAGCACACGACGACCGGGATCCGGGTCGCCTTGGGCACGAGCGAGAGCAGCGCGAGCAGGGGCAGCACGAAGCCGACGGCGGCGGGCGCGCCGAGGTCGCCGAAGCGGCCGGCGAGCAGGTCCCAGCCGGAGCTGGCCGCGGTCGGCCAGCGGCCCACGTCGAGCAGCAGGCCGCGGCCTGCGCCCTCGAAGACGGCGGGCAGCCACCACGGGACGAGCACGAGCAGGGGCACGACCAGGGCCGCGACCGGCGGTCCCCACACCGAGCGCTCGCGCACCTCGCTGGGCACCAGCCGCACCGCGAAGCCGAGCAGCACCGCGACCAGCACGGCGACCAGCAGCCAGGCCGGCGGGGCGACGGCGGTCAGCAGCGCGAGCAGCAGCCCGGTGCGCCAGCCGGCGCGCCACCGGTGGGCGGCGTCCGGGTCGGCGAAGCCCAGCGCGGCGTGCGCCATCCACGGCAGGACGGCCGCGGCGACCACGATCCCCCAGCGGCCACCACCCCACGCGCCCGAGGCGAGCGGCACGAGGGCCCAGGTGACCGAGCCCCAGAGCAGCAGCCAGCGCGGGGCGCCGTACGGCGTGACGAGCCGGCCGACCACGCGCAGGAAGCGCCAGGCGCCCCACAGCGCGACCGGCGCGGCGAGCGCCATCAGCAGGCTGACGAGGGTGGCCGGGCCGAACGGCAGCCCGAGCACCGCCAGCGCCAGCACGTACGGCGGCGCGGGCACCTCGGAGCCGACGCCGATCGGGTGCCACGACTCGGTGTGCAGGCGCCACCAGTCGCCGGCCGAGCCCGGCGCGGGCGAGAGCGCGCCGCCGCTGAAGCCGCCGTAGACGTCGCGCACGCCGATCAGCAGCGCGACCACGACGAGCGCGGTGACCACGGCGTAGGGGTTGGTGAGGAAGCGGACCACCCAGCCGGTGTCGGCGTAGTCCTCGTCCTCGTCGCGGTGCCGGGCGGCCGGCGGTGCGGTGCCCGCGTCCCGCTCGGCGGCGGCCGCACGACGCCGCTCGGCGACGTCGGCGGCCTGGTTGGTCGCGGCGGCGAGCAGGTCGCCGAGCAGGTCCAGGCCGTGCCGGTAGGGCAGCCACCACGGCGCCAGCAGGCGGCGCACCCGGGCCCGGTCGGGACCCTCGCCGCCGCGCAGGGCCGCGACCGCCTCCTTGCGGGTGCGCCGCGCGGCGCGGACCCGGCCGGGGTGGCGCAGCACCGCGACCAGCGCCGCCGCCTCGTCGAGGGCCTCGCCGACCGCCCGCACGCAGAGCAGGCCGATCATCCGCAGCAGGGTGCCCAGGACCAGGCGGAGGACCTGGAACGGCAACGTCGCGCCGCGGGCGTTGGCGAGCAGGGTGAACAGCGCGGCCTGGCGCTCCTGGAAGTGCGTGTGCCGGCCGGTGAGCGGCGTGCGTCGTACGCCGCGGTGGGCCGCCTCGGCGTGGAAGACCACGGCCTGCGGCACGATCAGCGTGGTCCGCCCGGCGGCCGCGGCGCGCCAGCCCAGGTCGACGTCGTTGCCGAAGATCGGGAGCTCGGGGTCGAGGCCGCCCAGCTCCTCCAGCACGGTACGACGCACGAGCATCCCCGCGGTGTTGACCGCGAGCACCTCCCGGACCTCGTCGTGCTGGCCCTGGTCGTACTCCCCGCGCTCCAGGCCGGTCTCGCGCCGGCCGGTCCCGCTGATGGTGACCCCCAGCTCCAGGAGGCGGCGCAAGGAGGGCCACTCGCGCAGCTTGGGCCCGAGGATGTCGGCCTCCGGGCGCTGGGCGGCGACGGCGAGCAGCTCGCGCAGCGCGGTGGGCGCCGGGTTCGCGTCGTCGTGGAGGAGCCAGACCCACTCCGGCGCACGGCCGGCCTCGGCGAGGGCCTGCAGGCCGTCGGCGACGGCGTCGGGGAAGCCGGCACTGCCGGGGATCCGGCGCACGGCGAGCGGCACGTGGCCGTCGAGCGCGTCACGGACCAGCTCCGGGCTGCCGTCCTTGCTGCCGGTGTCGACGGCGACCACTGCGTCGAGCGCGGCGGTCTGGGCCTTGATGCCGTCGAGGACGGCCGGCAGCCACGAGGCGCCGTCGTGGCTCACGAGGAGGACGGCGACCCGAACTTCTTGCGACACGAGGTCAGACCCTACGTGGGACGGTCCGAAGGGGGCGAACCGTCAGACGTGGGCCTGACCCCAGCGTCAGGTGGGCCTCAGACGGCCCGCTTCTTCAGCTTGCGGCGCTCACGCTCCGACAGGCCTCCCCAGATGCCGAACCTCTCGTCGTTGCCCAACGCGGCCTCGAGGCACTCGTTGCGCACCTCGCACGTCAGGCAGACCTTCTTGGCCTCCCGCGTCGATCCCCCCTTCTCCGGGAAGAACGCCTCGGGATCGGTCTGCGCGCACAACGCGCGCTCCTGCCACCCCAGCTCATCGGTCTCTGCCTCGACCAGGAAGAGTTCTCTCACGATTCCGCCCCTTACAGCTCGACCCCGTGCCCGAACGACACACTTGGAATTACATATGTGTCATACCCCAGGAGTCAAGGCCGAATCTGCTATACGCAGCCCCGCAGGACGATCGTCCCTGCTTACAGGGCACAGTTGGCTCTCGTGGAATCCAGCACGACGACACCGGATCTGATCCGCGACATCACCGTCCTGTCCGGCGGCATGGGTGGGGCGAAGTTCCTCCAGGGCCTGCTGCACGGCATCTCCGCCGGCACCCTCCCGGGCGTCGCGGCCGACGCCCGGGTCACGGTCGTCGCCAACACCTGCGACGACTGGTACGTCCACGGGCTCAAGGTCTGCCCCGACCTCGACACCGTGATGTACACCCTCGGCGACGGGATCGACCTCGACCGCGGCTGGGGCCGGCGCGAGGAGACCTGGAGCGCCAAGGAGGAGCTGGCGAGGTACGGCGTGGAGCCCACCTGGTTCGGCCTCGGCGACCGCGACATCGCCACCCACCTGGTCCGCACCCAGCTGCTCGACGCGGGCTACCCGCTCTCCCAGGTCACCCAGGCGCTGTGCGAGCGCTGGCTCGCCCCGGCGTACGGCGACCGGCTCACCCTCCTGCCGATGACCGACGACCGCGCGGAGACCCACGTCGCGATCGCCGACCCCGAGGAGCCCAGCGGCAAGCGGGTCGTGCACTTCCAGGAGTACTGGGTGCGGCTGCGTGCCGAGGTGCCCGCCGAGACGGTCGTCTTCGTCGGCCTCGACCAGGCCACGCCCGCGCCCGGCGTGATCGAGGCGATCACCGGCGCCGACCTGGTCGTGCTGCCGCCGTCCAACCCGGTGGTCTCGGTCGGCACCATCCTCGGCGTGCCCGGCCTGCGCGACGCCGTCCGCGCCACCGGGGCCCGGGTCGTCGGCCTCTCCCCCATCGTCGGCTCCTCCCACGTGCGCGGGATGGCCGCGCAGATGCTGACCTCGATCGGCGTCGAGGTGAGCGCGGCCGGGGTCGGGCTCAACTACGGCGCCCGCGCGCAGGGCGGCGTCCTCGACGGCTGGCTCGTCGACGAGCGCGACGCCGACCAGGTCGCCCGGCTGGAGGCGGCCGGGATCGCGGCCGCCGCCGTCCCGCTGATGATGACCGACCACGACGCGACCGCCGCGATGGCCGCGGCCGCCGTCGCCCTGGTCCGCTGATGCCCGGCTCGCTCACCGTCCTCGCGCCCGACGGCGTCCCGGAGATCACCGCCGGCACCGACCTGGCCGCGGTGCTGCTGCCGCTGCTCGACCTCGCCGACGGCGACGTCCTCGTCGTCACCAGCAAGGTCGTCAGCAAGGCCGAGGGCCGGGTCGTCGCCGGCGAGCGAGACGACTGGATCGCCGCCGAGACGCTGCGCGTGGTCGCCCTGCGCGGCGCGACCCGGATCGTGCGCAACCGGCTCGGGCTGACCATGGCCGCGGCCGGGATCGACGCCTCGAACGTGGCCGCCGGGTCCGTCGTGCTCCTGCCGGAGGCCCCGGACGCCTCCGCCCGCGCGCTGCGCCGTGCCATCGCCGAGCGCACCGGCGCCAACGTCGCCGTGGTCGTCACCGACACCGCCGGCCGGGCCTGGCGCGAGGGCCAGACCGACATCGCGATCGGGGCAGCCGGGCTGCGGGTGCTGGAGTCCTTCGCCGGCCAGGTCGACGCGCACGGCAACGAGCTGGCCGTCACCGCACCCGCCGTCGCCGACGAGATCGCCGGCGCCGTCGAGCTGGCCCAGGGCAAGCTCGGCGCCCGGCCCTGCGCCGTGGTCCGCGGCCGCGCGGACCTCGTCCTGCCCGCCGGGGAGGCCGGCCCCGGTGCCGCCGCACTGATCCGTCCCGAGGGCGCCGACCTGTTCGGGTACGGCGCCCGCGAGGCAGTCGTGCGCGCCGTCGGCGGTGCGCCCGAGCACCGCGCCCCGTTCGGCTCCGCCGTCACCGCCGAGGAGCTCGCCGACGCGCTGCGCCGCGCCGGGCTCACGGCGCACGCGGATGCCGCGGACGTCGTACGGTGTGGCTCCGAGCGGCGCGCCGCGGTCGACATCGTCGCCTTCGCCCACGGCTGGTCGGTGGCCGAAGACGGTGCCGACCTGCGCCTTCGCCCACTCAGTACGTAGACTTCCCGCGTTCCGCGCACCCACCAAGACGAGGTACCCGACCCGTGGCCAAGTCCAGCAAGTCCGAGAAGTCGGACCGCCGTCAAGTCATCGACGAGATCCGGCGCAAGCAGAAGAGCGCCGAGAAGCGTCAGGGCAGGGCCATCGTCGGGGTGTGCGTGCTGGTCGCGCTGCTCATCGTGGGCGCCGCGGCGTACAGCCCGGTGAAGACCGCGATCGAGAAGGCGCGCTACTCCGGCAAGGACCTCGCCGACATCGGCGCGTCCGCCAGCGTGTGCGGCAAGATCACCGAGGAGGAGGCCACCGGCAGCGGTGAGCACGTCCCCTCCACCGAGCAGGTGAAGTACGACCACGCGCCGCCGGCCTTCGGCAAGCACTGGAACGAGGCCGGCCTCGCGCCCGCCCCCATCACCGACCGCTACTACACCGCCGGCAGCCGCCCCGAGCTCGAGTCCCTCGTGCACAACCTCGAGCACGGCTACACGATCCTCTGGTACGACGAGACCGCCGCCAAGGACTCCGGCGAGATCGCCGCGATCAAGGCCATGGCCGCCACCCTGGACGCCAACGACACCAACCAGCGGCTGAAGTTCAAGGCCGCCCCGTGGACCAAGGCCGACGCCAAGGAGACCGGCAAGGACTTCCCCAAGGGCCAGCACATCGCGTTCACGCACTGGCGCAACGACGCCGCCGCCAGCAAGTCCTACGGCGCGTGGCAGTACTGCTCCGAGGCCAGCGGCAAGGCGCTGAAGGACTTCATGCAGAAGTACCCGTTCACCGACGCTCCCGAGCCTTTCGTCTACTGAGTCGTCTGGCGCGAGCGCGGCTTCGCCGCGGCGGTCGGCAGCAAGCTGCTGGTCACGCGGCTCTCGCCGCGCTGCCGCGCGCGCGGTTGCCTTCCGTAGGTCCTACCTCCTCCTGGCGGCAAGACTGAGCCTTCTGGCGAGCGCGGCTCCGCCGCGGCGGTCGGCAGCAAGCTGCTGGTCACGCGGCTCTCGCCGCGCTGCCGCGCGCGCTGTTGTCCCCGGCAGGTGGTGCTGTCCGCCTGGCGGCAAGCCGGCGGAGGCTTGCCGCGCTACGTCAGGTGGGTGCGGCCCTGGTCCTTCAGGGCGGCGACGATCGCCTTGACCTCCTGGGCGCGGGCCCGGGTGGTGACCAGGAGCGCGTCGGGGGTGTCGACGACGACCACGTCGTCGAGGCCGATCACGGCGACCACCCGCCCCGAGCCCGGTACGACGATGCCGCTCGCCCCGCGCACCTGGGCCAGCGCCTCGTCGCCGAGCACGGTGAGCGTCTCCTGCTCCCCGAGCAGGGTCGCGAGGGAGTCGAAGTCACCGATGTCGTCCCAGCCGAAGGCGCCGGGGACGGTGGCCACCTTGCCGGCGGCGGCCGCGGGCTCGGCGATGGCGTGGTCGATGGCGATCCGCGGCAGCCGCTCCCACAGCTCGGCCAGTCGCTCCGGCTCCGCGGCGATGGCCCGCAGGTTCGCGGCGAACTCCGGGTCCTGCTCGGCCAGCAGGTCCAGCAGGACGGTGGGCCGGACCACGAACATGCCGGCGTTCCAGCGGTAGCGGCCGGAGGCGAGGTACTCCTCCGCGACCGAGACCGACGGCTTCTCCACGAACTCCACGACCCGGCGCACCGACGGGTGCCCGTCGAGCGGCTCGCCCTGGTGGATGTAGCCGAAGGCGGCGGAGGCGAACGTCGGCTGGATGCCGATCGTGACCAGCCAGCCGTCGCGCGCGGCCGCGACCGCGTCGGCGACGGCCGCGCCGAAGCGCTCGTTCTCGGCGATCACGTGGTCCGCGGCGAAGGAGCCCATCACCTCGGCGCCGCGCCGTTCGAGCACGGCGGCGGCGAGGCCGATCGCGGCCATCGAGTCGCGCGCCGAGGGCTCGGCGAGGACGGCGTCCTCGGGGAGCTGGTGCAGCTGGCGCCGTACGGCGTCGCGGTGGGCGGTGCCGGTGACGACGACGACCCGGTCGCCGACGTAGGGCTCCAGGCGGTCGCAGGTCTGCTCCAGCAGCGTCCGGCCGGAGCCCGTCAGGTCGTGCAGGAACTTCGGGGAGCCGGAGCGGGACAGCGGCCAGAGCCGGGTGCCGGCCCCGCCGGCGGGGACCACGGCCCAGAAGCCGGGGATCTCGTCAGCGACCATGGGGCGCACCCTATCTTTGGGACGTGACCACCGGGGTGCAGACCACATTTCCCGCCGTGCTCGCGCAGCGCCTGCGCCAGGACCCCGGCCAACCGCTGGTGACCTTCTACGACGACGCCACCGGCGAGCGGGTCGAGCTGTCGGTGACGACCTGGGCCAACTGGGTCGCCAAGGCCGGCTCGTTGCTCGTCGACGAGCTCGGCCTGGAGCGCGGGGACCGGGTCGGGATCGACCTGCCGCCGCACTGGCTGGGCACGGTCTTCCTGGGCGCGGCGTGGAGCGCGGGGCTGGTCGTCGTCCCGGCGCCGGAGCCGGGGACCGACCTGCACGCCGTCGTGTGCGGCCCGGACACGGTCGCCGCGTGGGCCGGGCAGGCTCCCGAAACGGCCGTGCTGGCGTGTGCGCTGCTGCCGCTGGGCGTGCGCTTCGCCGACCCGCTGCCGGCCGGGGTGCACGACGTCGGCGTGGAGATCTGGTCGCAGCCCGACGCCTTCCTCGCCTACGACCCGCCGACGGGCGAGGACCTCGCCCTCGACCCGGGCCCGTCCCAGGCCGAGCTGTGGAGGGAGGCAGCCGCCGGCACGCTGGTCGGCAGCGGCCGCCTCCTCTCGGTCGCGAACCCCGTCACGGAGCCCGCCACCTTCTGCGAGCCGCTCACCCAGGGCGGCTCGCTCGTCCTGGTCGCCCGGGCCGAGCAGGGCCGGCTCGAGACGACGTACGCCGCCGAGCGTGCCACTGCCCGCTTCCCCGCCTGAGCGACCAGGACGAGCCTGGTCCCGGCGCTAGCCGGCCAGGTCGTACCCCGCCTGCCGGCCGATCAGCTGGCCCTCGGAGAGGCCCGCGACCGTGCCACGCATCCAGTAGACGTTGTCGGTCGTCGCGTTGCGGCCCAGGAAGTCGGTGTGCCCGTCGCCGTCGACGCTGGACACCCCGAGCAGCCAGTCGAAGCCGGCGACGCTCTGCGGCAGCGCCCGGGCCGACGTCCAGCCACCCGGACCGTTGCCGGAGTAGACCGTCAGCTTGCCGCCCCGGCGGATGATGCTGTCCGGTGCACCGTCGGTGCCGTCCCAGCGGCCCACGCCGATGTGCGTCCCCGACGCCACCGCGGAGTACGCCGGGAAGCTGACCTTGAAGCCGCCCAGGGACCAGCCCGGGTAGATCCGCATCCCGCTCCCCGCGGGCTGGCCCATCATGTCCGGCCACCCGTCGCCGGTGACGTCACCGACCGGAGCCAGCAGGGCGAGCGTGCCGGCCTTGGCGAGCAGGTTGCGCGGCGCGGCGAGCTTGCCGCCGCCGAGCCCGCGGTAGATCACCAGCATGTTGTCGCTGGAGCGCAGGCCGAGCACGTCGACCTTGCCGTCGCGGTCCCAGTCGCCGGCCTTCCAGATCTTCTTCAGGCCCTTGAAGCTCTGGCCGGTGTCGATCGGGTTGGAGAAGACGTAGCGGCTGCCGCTCGGGCGGATCGGGAGCACGATGCCGCGGCCGTCGGAGATCCGGCGGGCGATGATGTCCGGCTGGACGACGCCGACCAGGTTGGACTCCAGGTTGCGCCCGGCCCAGCTGGCCTGGAGCGCCGCTGCCCGCTTGCGGATGTTCGGTATCTGGGCGTAGAGGTACTTGCCCGGGCAGGCGGTCTGCCCCGCGTCGCGGTGGCCGTTGATCGCCTGGAAGTTGCGGCTGCCGACCTTCTGCACCGTGCTCGACGCGCGGACCCCGTGGAGCGAGAGCTTCCAGGCGAAGAGCTGGGCGTAGGCGGTGATCATCGCGCTGCTCGGGGCCGCGACGTCGTAGTTGCCGATCGCCGACATGGCGAAGGAGTACTGGTTGTAGCCCTGGGTGTGCGCGCCGACGACGGGGCGGTCCACGCCGCCGTACCGGCCCTCCCAGATGCGGCCGAACTTGTCGACGAGGAAGTTGTAGCCGATGTCGCTCCAGCCCCGCGTCTTGACGTGGTAGTTGTAGATGCCGCGGATGATGCCGGGCACCTGGGCCGCGGTGTAGTTGTTGGCGTTCACCGTGTGGTGGACGAAGCCCGCGTGCACCTCGTAGAAGCTCAGCGACGGCTTGTCGCGGATCCGCTCGTCGGCGCCCCACTGGGCGCGGGAGTAGATCTTCGGGCGCGGGGTGTAGACGCCGGCCTGCAGCGAGAGGTCGCCGCCGTCGGTGGCGGGCGGCTCGGCCGGGGTCACCGGGTCGGTCGTCGTACCCGGGTCGGTCGCGGGGGTGCTCAGGTCGGTGGCCGCCGCCGTGGCGGACGCCGAGGGCAGCTTGCCGGTGTCGATCGCCGGCGCCTCCTTGGCGGTGCTGGTGGCCTTGCCCGGATCGATGACCGCGAGCTTCATGTCGGCCGGCGCGCCGTCCTGGGTGGTCACCTTGACCTGGACCGCGTCGACCTCGCCGACCAGCAGCGCGTCGGTGCCGGGCCGGGCCTTCTTGCCCTCCTCGGTGCGCGGGTCCGGGCCGTGCTCGTCGTGGTACTCCGCGTCGGTCCAGCCGGTCCAGGTGTCCCCGGTCTTGGTCCGCACCTTCACGTCGATGGCGTCGTCGGAGACCTGCGTGCCGGGCGCCCAGGTGACGCCGACCGTGCCGTAGCCCTCGACCGGCACGACGTCGCTGTCGACGACCTCGGCTCCGTTCGCCTTCACCCGGGTGTCCGCGCGCAGCGCCTTCTTGGCCCGCACCGAGGACCCCTCGCCCTGCGGCGTGGTCAGTGCGTACTGGTCGACCTCGGAGCTCACCGGCGCGGTGGGCACCTCGATCGGGGCCGCCTGCAGCGCCACCTGGCCGGGGACCACGTCCACCGGCTCGACGGGCCGCACGTCCATGCTCACCGTGCGCGCGGCCGGGGTCAGCACCGCGACCACGACGGCCAGGGCCAACAGCTGCTGGCTGAGCGTGATGAACCTCAGCCGATGCCCCTTCTCAGGGCTCTCCGGGGTGTACGTCGACATGCCTCTGCTCCAGACGTGTGTGCGGGGAAGTTGTCACACGAGTAGCAACTTTCACATGCGTCACAGCACCCTGGGAAGAGTCCGTGAGTAACTACAAGCCTGTAATTTCCACTCGACACGCCGAGCGCGCACAGATTTCTCGATCGACCGCAAACAATGTCACCTGAGGCCCCGCGCCTCCCTCGGAGAGTCGGGGAATGCGACGGGGCCGGCAGGGCGCGGAGCGCCGCCGGCCCGAAGCCGGAGGAAGCGAGGAACGAGCGCCCGGAGGCGCAGGGAGGCGCCGCTCCGCGCGCCGGCAGTCTTGCCGCCAGGCGGACGCAACCACCTACGCAAGACAACGGCGAGCGCGGCAGCGCGGCTGAGCGAAGCGAAGACGCGCTCGCGCAGTCCTAAATATCGTTGCCCATCTCGTCGTCGCTGAGCTCTTGGTCGTCGTCGGGCTTGTCGTACTCGAGGTAGTGGATCGCGGCCTTCGTCTCGCCGTCGAACCCGAGCTTGCCCTTCTCCAGCACGATCGTCCGGCTGCACATCCGCTCGACAGAGGCCGGCGAGTGGCTGACGTAGACGAGCGTGCGCCCGGAGTCGCGGATCTCGAGCATCTTCTTCATGCACTTGCTGCGGAAGGGCTTGTCGCCGACGGCGAGCACCTCGTCGGCGAGGAAGATGTCGGACTCGACGTGGATGGCGACGGCGAAGCCGAGCCGCGCGCGCTGGCCGGAGGAGAAGTGGCCGACCGGCGCCTCGATGGTGCGCCCGAGGTCGGCGAACTCGACGATCGAGTCGTACTTGCGCTTCAGCTCCTTCTCGCCCATGCCGAGGATCGCGGCGTTGAGGACGAGGTTCTCGGTGCCGCTGAGCTGGGGGTGGAAGCCGGCGCCGGTGGCGATCAGGCCGGCGATCCGGCCCCGGGTGAGCACCTGGCCCTTGTCGGGGCGCATGACGCCGTTGATCAGCTTGAGCAGGGTGGACTTGCCGGAGCCGTTGAGGCCCATCAGGCCGATCGACTCCCCCGCCTCGACCTTGAAGGAGACGTCCTCGAGGGCGTTGAACTTGTCACTGGTCTTCACCCCGCGCGCCTTGGCGACCGTGACCTCCTTGAAGGTCCGGTGGTAGCGGAGGGTGAACTCCTTGGTGATGTTGTCGACGACGATGGAGGTGGACATCAGAGGCGCTCCGGGATCTTGTTCTCCAGGCGGCTGAACACCCACTGCGAGAAAGCGAGCAGGACCAGGCTGCCCGCGAGGGCGAGGACGCCGTGCATGAGCAGGTGGTCGGGCAGGACCACCTTGCCGTTGGCGTCGAGCTTGGCGAGGTCCGCGTCGGTGAGCGTGGGGTACCAGAAGGCACGCTGGAAGATGATGACGGCGTCGGCGAGCGGGTTGAGCAGGTAGTAGTCGGCGAACCGGCCGAACCGCTCGTGGACCAGGGCGTAGGGGTACATCATCGGCACGCCGAAGCGGACGAAGTTCGTCAGCACGTTGACGATGTTGCCGAAGTCGCTGAAGAAGACGTTGGCGGCGCTGAAGAGCAGCGCGCCGGAGAGCCCGATCGCGGCGATGATGGCGATGGCGAGGACCAGGCAGACCACGCTGGTGAGGTCGGGCGAGAAGCCGGTGAACACGGCGGCGATGACGAGCACGACGACCTGCGGCACGACGTGGTAGAGCGAGACGAGCATGGTCGCCACCGGGAACATCTCCCGGGGCATCGCCATCTTCACCACCAGCGCCTTGTTGCGCATGATCGAGCGGGTGCCGGCGTTGAAGGTCTCGTTGAAGAAGTGGACCAGGATCAGCCCGGCGAAGAGGTGGATCGGGAAGTTCGGGGTGTCCTTGTGGGCCCCGAAGAGGTAGCCCATCACGAACCAGTAGATGAAGAACTGGCTCAACGGGTTGATGTAGGACCAGATCAGCCCGAGGAAGGAGCCCTGGTAGCGGGCGCTGATCTCGCGCTGCACCAGCAGCCGCAGCAGGTAGCGCTGCTTGAAGACGGCGATCAGCCCGCTCGGCGGCGACGGCGGGCTGAGCGGCTGTTCCTCCTGCGGCGTCGACGGGGTCGCGACGGTGTCGGTCACTCGGCACTTCCTTCGGTCCACGGCGCGAAGGTCTTGTCCCAGGCCTCCGGTGAGGTGATCTCCCCGAGAGCCTCACGGTACTGCTGGGCGAGCTGCGGCCACTGCTGGGCGAACCGGGCGTGCAGCTCGACGGTGCGCTTGAGCAGGGCCCGGTACGTCGCCGGGTCGCGGCGGTAGAGCGCGGCCGACGTGCCGTCGTTCATCGAGACGATGGCGGAGTCGAAGCCGGCGAGGCGGTACCACTTGGCGTCGATCGCCGGGATGACGACCTCGGGGTTGGTGCGCGACAGCCCGCGCGGCGCCTTGAGCTGGCGCAGCGGGGCGAGACCGGCACTGATGATCTGCGACTTGCGGCTGGGGACCTGGGTCAGGTCCTTCTTGATCGGCTTCTCGATCCGCGGCGGCGGCAGGCTGTCGACGTCGGCGACGAGCTGGGCGTCGCTGAACTCCTTGCGGGTCGCGTTGATCTCGCCGAGCCGGGTCGCGAGCATCTCGTGCAGCGCCTGCGGTCCGCGCAGCACGTCCTCCATCGCCTGCAGCCGCAGCTCGGCGGTGGAGTACTGCATGGCCACCAGGTGGGCGAGCTGGTTGTTGAACAGCTCGCGCATCACCCGGCCACCGCGCGGGAAGGTCGAGTGCAGCAGCGCCGCGACGATCCGGTTGCGCAGGTGGAAGTAGGACTGCCAGTCGAGGGCGTCGTTCTTGTCCGTCCACGGCACGTGCCACACGGCCGCCCCGGGGAAGGTGACGGTCGGGAAGCCGTGCGCGCGGGCGCGCAGGCCGTACTCCGCGTCGTCCCACTTGATGAACAGCGGCAGCGACAGGCCGATCCGGTCGATGACCTCACGCGGGATCAGGCAGGAGAACCAACCGTTGAAGTCGACGTCGACGCGCTTGTGCAGCCAGCGCGCGGAGCGGATGTTGCGGGTGGCGAAGTCCCACTGCTGGTAGCCGTCCTCGGGCGTCTTCCACCAGAACCGCCACGGGTGCACGATCTCGCCGAAGCTGTGCAGCCGCGAGCGGGAGTAGAGGCTGAACATGTGCGCCCCCACGATCGTGGGACGCCGGGCGAGGTCGCCGAAGACGACCTGGCGGATGATGCCCTCGGGCTCGCAGACGACGTCGTCGTCCATCATCAGGGCGTACGTCGCGGTGCCCTTGCGCAGCGACTCGAGCTGGCCGCGGGCGTAGCCGCCGGAGCCGCCCAGGTTGCCCTGCTCGATGATCCGCAGCTTGTCCCCCAGCGCGGCCTGCGCGGCGGGGAAGGCCTCGGCGTCGGCGACCTTCTGGGTGCCCTGCTCCATCACGAACACGGTGTCGAGGTAGGGCACGAGGTCCTCGGAGCCGAACTGCACGAGCAGCTCGGAGCAGAACTCCGGACGGTTCATCGTGGTGATCGCGACGTCGACGGTGCCGTGCTCGGCGCGGTCGGCGGGCACCTCGGCGCTCCACTCGGCGGAGACCACGACCGGCTGGTCGCCGGCCTGGACGTCGTACCAGTACCAGCCGCCGTCGATGAACGGGCGCAGGGTGAGGTCGAAGACGAAGGTCTGCGCGCCGTCCTCGGCGGAGTGCGCGGAGTCGACGCGCTGGCTGTTGCCGTTGGCGAGCGACTTGTTGACCACGATCGTGGCGCCGGCGCCCTCGACGGTCACCGCGAGGCGGACCTCGTCGACGATGGTCCAGCGGCGCCAGTAGCTGGCCGGGAAGGCGTTGAAGTACGACGCCAGGCTGATCGCCTGGCCGGCGTCGACCCGCAGCCGGGTGCGGTCGAGGATCTGCTCGGCGCGCAGCTTGTCACCGCCGGCGGTGCCCTGGCGGATCTTGGTGTTGTTGATCTCCTGGGCCGCGCGGCTGCCGCCGACGACGTACTTGTCCTCGTCGAGGTCGGGCTCGCCGAGGTCGGCGTAGAGCGCGAACACGTCGGGGTCCCGGTCGATCGGGAGGATCTGGCGCTGGAGCAGCCGGCGCACGGTGTCGCTGGTCGAGCCCGCCCCGCTGGTCGAGCCCGCTCCGCTGGTCGAGCCTGTCGAGACCGTCATGCGTCCACCCCACCGCTCTTGAGCTCCGCGCCGTCGGCGAAGTGCGGCTTGAGCTTGTTGTCGTACATCGAGAGCGCGGAGGCGATCGCCATGTGCATGTCGAGGTACTTGTAGGTGCCGAGGCGGCCGCCGAAGAGCACCATCGGCTCCCGCTCGGCGAGGTCGCGGTACTTCAGCAGCTTCTCGCGGTCCTCGGCCGTGTTGACCGGGTAGTAGGGCTCGTCGGTCTCCTCGGCGAACCGGCTGTACTCCCGCACGATGACGGTCTTGCCCTCGGGGTAGGACCGCTCGGGGTGGAAGTGCTTGAACTCGTGGATCCGGGTGTAGTCGACGTCCGGGTCGGGGTAGTTCATCACCGCGCAGCCCTGGAAGTCGTCGATCTCCAGCACCTCGGGGACCAGGTCGACGGTGCGCCAGGACAGCCGGCCCTCGACGTTGCCGAAGTACTCGTCGACAGGGCCGGTGTAGACGATCGGGACCTGGCCCTTGAACTCGTCGGCCACGCCGTCCGCGAGGAAGTCGGTGTCGAGGACGACCTCGATGTTGGGGTGGTCGGCCATCTTGGCCAGCCAGGCGGCGTAGCCGTCGGTGGGCAGGCCCTCGTACTTGTCGTTGAAGTAGCGGTTGTCGTAGGTGTAGCGCACCGGGAGGCGGCTGATGATGTCGGCCGACAGCTCCTCGGGGGCGGTCTGCCACTGCTTGGCGGTGTAGTGCGCGATGAACGCCTCGTAGAGCGGGCGGCCGATCAGCGAGACGCCCTTCTCGACGAAGTTCTCCGGCTCCTTGTCGCCGAGCTCGGCGGCCTGCTCCTTGATCAGCTCGCGCGCCTGGGCCGGGGTGTAGGCCGCGTCGAAGAACTGGTTGATCGTGCCGAGGTTGATCGGCAGCGGGTAGACCTGGTCGTGGTGCGTGGAGTAGACGCGGTGCTGGTAGCCGGTGAACGAGGTGAACCGGTTGACGTACTCCCAGACCCGCTCGTTGCTGGTGTGGAACAGGTGCGCGCCGTACTTGTGGACCTCGATGCCGGTCTCCGGCTCGGGCTCGCTGTAGGCGTTGCCACCCAGGTGCGAGCGGCGCTCGACGACGAGCACCCGGAGCCCCAGGTCGACGGCGCAGCGCTCGGCGACGGTGAGGCCGAAGAAGCCCGAGCCGACGACGACGAGATCGGGTTTCGACGAGGTGAGGGTCACGGAGGGTGAGTTTACGGATCAGTAGCCGCCCAGACACATCTGGCACGCGCCGTCGCGCCGGCGAACGTGACGAATATCCTGTTCTGGTGAATGACCACCAGGACGGACGCCGAGGAGCGCCGTCGTTCGCCCTGGCCTGGGTTGCCGGCCTCGGGCTCGCGGCGCTCACGGTCCTCTTCTCCCAGCTCGAGGACATCCCGATCAAGGACCCGGACAGCCTGGTCCCGGGCTACATCCGGTTCCCCGCCATCGTGCTCGGCGCGATCGCGATCGACGTCGTCCCCCGGATCCTGTACGCCGCCGGGCGGCCCGGCAGCGGCTGGGGCGCCCGCCTGCGCACCACCGCCCGCACGGTCATGCGCGAGCGCTGGCCGAGGTCGCACTGGAAGTTCGCCCTCAACGGGGTCGCCGCCTGGTACCTGTGCTACGCCGCGTTCCGCAACGTGAAGTCGGTGGCGCCCTTCGTCCACGAGAAGATCTACGACGCCCAGCTGGCCGACATCGACAAGTTCCTGTTCGCCGGCCACGACCCGGCCGCCACGCTGCACGCGTGGTTCGGCACCGGCCTCGCGGCGCACTTCTTCTCCTCGGTCTACATCGTGTGGATCGCCCTGGTCCCGGTCTCGATCGCGATCGCCCTGGTCTGGACCCGCCACACCCGGGCCGGCGAGTGGTACGTCACCGCGGTGGCCCTGGACTGGGCGCTCGGCGCGGTGCTCTACGTCGCGCTGCCGACGGTCGGCCCGATCTACTCCGACCGCGGCACCTTCGCCGACCTGCCGGAGACCTACGTCAGCCGGCTCGCGGCCTCGATGTGGGACGACCGGGTCAGCACGCTCGCCACCCACGGCGAGTCGGGGCTGCAGACGATCGCCGCCTTCGCCTCGCTGCACGTCGGGATCATGATGACGATCTGCCTCGTCGTGCAGGCGATCAAGCTGGCCCGCTGGATCCGGATCAGCGCCTGGACCTTCTTCGCGCTGACCGTGCTCGCCACGGTCTACCTGGGCTGGCACTTCTTCGTCGACGTGCTCGCCGGTGCCGCGCTGGGGGCCTTCGCGGTCTACGTCGCCGGCGTCGCGACGGGCAACCGGATCGGCTGGCGGGTCCAGCTGGTGCCGGACCCGGTCAGCGCGCCGGTAGCGCCCGCATCCCCCGAGCATCCCGGAGCGCTCGCCACACGTTCCGCGCCTCAGCCCGACCACCCCGCAGCGGACTGAGCAGGACCACCGCCAGCGCGACCAGCCACGGCTTGAGCCGGACCGCGGCGTTCTCGCCGTACCGGAAGTGGACGACGAAGAGGTTGCGGTACATGTAGTAGCCCTTCCACCCGGCCAGGTCGTGCTGCTGGTCGAAGGAGAGCTGGCGGACCAGCACGGCGTCACGCACCGCGCGGATCGCGAAACCGGCGCGACGGGCCCGGATGGCGAAGTCCACGTCGTCGTAGAAGATGAAGTACGACGGGTCGGGCAGCCCGATCCGCTCGACCACCTCACGGCGGACCAGGAAGCCCTCGAAGGCGACGTTCTCGACCTCCACGGTCTCCGGCATCTCCGCCCGGGTGGAGTACGTCGAGTCGATGCTCGCCGTCTTGGGCCGGATCGCCAGCGGGTTGCGCAGGTCGAAGCGCAGTGCGGCCTTCTCCACCAGCGCGCCGGTGAGGTCCTCGCGGACCGCGATCAGGCAGGAGCCCTCGGCGGCCAGCAGGCGGGTGAGGCAGTCGGGGGCGGGGACGACGTCGTCGTCCATCAGCCAGAGCACGTCGTAGCCCTGGTCGTAGGCGGTCTTGACGCCGAGGTGGAAGCCCCCGGCGCCGCCCAGGTTGTCGGTGGTGTGGATCGCGACGAGGCCGGGCAGGGTGCTGCGCTCGAGCACCTCCCGGGTGTGGTCGGTGCTCGCGTTGTTCACCACCAGCACCGCGTCGGGCGCGCGATCGAGGGCGGCCAGGCCCGCCAGCATCCGCTCCAGCAGGTCGGCCCGGTTGTAGGTGACGACGACGACGGCGACCTTCTCGCTCATCGCAGGTACCTCCGGTGGCCGGTGAAGTCGCCGCGCAGCCCCGCGACCGCGGCCCGGGCGCTGAGCGGGACCCGGGCCGGCTGCGGCTTGGTGAGCAGGTAGAACCAGACCGTCTTGAGCCAGAAGAGGAGCACGTGCACCCAGCCGCGGTACTCCCGCAGGTTGAGGGTGTTGTTGCGCGCCATGCAGTAGTGCTTGAGGTCGCTCGCGGTGTGGTTGTACGTCGTGCGGCCGAACATCATCGGCGTGCCGAGGTCGTCGGTCGCCGGGTGCAGGAAGTGGGCGTCGACGACCGTGGCGATCCGGGCGCCGGCCCGCTCCGCGCGCCACAGGTACTCCACGTCGTCGCCCCAGATGAAGAAGTCCTCGCGCGGCAGGCCGATCCGCTCGACCAGGTCGCGGGTGACCAGCACGCCGTTGAACGGGATCACGACGTCGTCGATCAACCCGTCCCGGGCGGCGGCCTCGACCGCGGCCATCTCGTGCACGACCGTGGTGCCGCCGGGCAGCCGGATCGGGAAGCACAGCCGGGCCGGGTCCTGCTCGGCGAGCACCGCCGGGCCGCAGAACTCCAGGCCGTCCCGCTCGACCCGCGCGAGCAGCACCTCCAGGCAGTCGGGGTCGGGCAGGCCGTCGTCGTCCATCAGCCAGACCAGGTCCGCGCCCTCGGAGATCGCCCAGCCCAGGCCGTGGTGGAAACCGCCCGCCCCACCGGTGTTGGTCGCCAGCGTCTCGTGCCGGACCAACGGCTCCTCGAGTCCCGCCAGCCACTCCCCCGTGCCGTCGGTCGAGGCGTTGTCGACGACCAGGATCCGCTCCAGGCCGGGGGTCGCGCGCAGCCGGGGGACGAGGCGCTGCAGCATCGCCAACCGGTTGAAGGTGACCACGACCGCCTGCACACGCACGGCGGTCACCCTACTGGTCGGTGATCAGGGCATCGGGGTCCAGGCGCGGAGGCACGCTCGCCAGCGCTGCCTGGACCAGCGCCGTGCGCGCGCGGACCTCGATCGTGCGCCGCACCCGGCCGAGGCCGTCGTCGACGAGGCCCTCGACCGTCGCGGCGACCGTCTTGTCGTCGTACGACGGGCGGGTGCCGGGCTCGACGTCCACGTCGGGCAGCGCGACGAGCACGGGCAGCACCTGGTCGCCGACCGCGTCGAGCACCTGGAACCGGGCGAAGCGGTCCATCTCGGCCCAGGTGGTCTCGGCGTCGACGCCCTTGCGGCGCCGTTTCCGGTCGGTGGCGAGGACCAGCTTCGCCGCTCCGGTGACCGCCGCCGTCAGCTCGTGCTCGGTGAACCGCATGGACCCAGCATGACGGACGACCGGCCGGCCCCACTAACGTGGACGCCGTGGACACCACCGCCGTGCTGACCCTCCTGCAGGACGTCGCCGCTGAGGTGATCAACCCCCGCTTCCGCGCGCTCTCCGACGAGCAGGTCTCCGAGAAGAACCCCGGCGACCTCGTCACCGTCGCCGACCACGAGTCGGAGGCGCTGATCACCGCGGCCCTGCTGGCGGCGTACCCGGACGCGGTGGTGCTGGGCGAGGAGGCGATGGCCGCGGACCCCAGCCTGCTCGACCGCTTCGCCGCCGCCGAGCACGGGTTCACGGTCGACCCCGTCGACGGCACCAAGAACTTCGTCCACGGCTCCCCCGACCACGCCGTGATGGTCGCCGAGGTGATCGGCGGCGAGGTGACCCGGGGCTGGATCTGGCAGCCCCAGCACGAGCGGTCCTACGTCGCCGAGCGCGGCGCCGGCGCGTGGCTCGACGGCGAGCGGTTGGACGTCACGACCGGCTCGGCGGCGCCGTACCGGACCGCGCGGCGGCAGTGGGTGGGCCGTGACCTCGGCACGCTCGGCACCCTGGAGCTGACCTGGGCGTGCTGCGGGGTCGACTACCCGCACCTGATCGCCGGGGACGCCGCGGCGCTGGTCTACAGCCGCTCGATGCCGTGGGACCACCTGCCGGGCGCGCTGATCCTCTCCGAGGCGGGCGGCGTGATCGGGCGCCACGACGGCGGCCCGCTGGAGCCGCGCCGGCTCGAGGGCGGGATCGTCGCGGCACCGGACCAGGGCACCTTCGACGCGGTCGTCGCAGCGCTGCCCGTCTGAGACTCCGTCAGGTCAGCAGGCCGCCGCGACGTCGTCGGTCTCGTTGGCGACGTAGCCGTCGTTGCGCGAGCCGACCGAGCCGCCGGTGACCTTGGCGGGCTTCTTCTTGGCCTTGGCCGGCTTCGGGGCCTTGCCCTCGGCGCGGTCGATGGCGGCCTTCACCATGGCGTGGATCTTGTCCATGTCCGGGTTCGCGGTGTTGACCTGCGGCGGGACCAGGGAGACGGTCGAGACCTTCTGGTCCCGGGCGCGCATCGCGAGCTGGGCGAAGTCGCCGAGCGCACCGCCCGGCACGTCGGTCTTGATCATCGCGCTGGAGGCGTCGGCGATCTCCTGGAAGTTGGTGAGCGCCTGCTTGGGGCTGACCTGGGTCAGCAGCGCGGTCATCACGCACTTCTGGCGGGCCATCCGCGAGTAGTCGTCGCTGCCCTCGCGGGAGCGGGCGAACCACAGCGCCTGGTAGCCGGTGAGCTTGCGCTCGCCCGGCTCGATGTAGCCGGTGACGTCCTTGCCGAGACCACCGACCGGGATCCGCTGGCGGACGTTGAGGGTGACCCCGCCGAAGGCGTCGACGAGGCGCCGGAAGCCCTTCATGTTGACCATCACCCAGTAGTTGATCCTCAGGTCGGTGATGCCCTCGATCGCCGAGACGGTCGCGTCGATGCCCGGGGTGTCGGAGTCGAAGAGGTCGGTGTGGTCCTCGGCCCAGGTGCTCACGCCGTTGAGGTAGCGACCCTCGCCGCCGAAGCCCTTGGGGAACTGCTCGTCCATCACCGAGCCCTTGCGGAAGGTGAAGTTCTGCATGTTCCGTGGCAGGCCGATCATCACGGTCTTGCCGGTGGTGGCGTCGATGGAGGCGACCGTCATGGAGTCGGGGCGCAGGCCCCAGCGGTCGGCGCCGGAGTCGCCACCGAGCAGCAGGATGTTGAACCGGCCGTCGTGGGCGGCGCCGAGCTCGCCGTCGGCGAACATCGTCAGCCAGTCGCGCTGCACCGCGGCCAGGTGTGCGCCGAAGAGCAGGGTGCCGGCGACCGAGAAGCACAGCACGCCGTTGACGCCGACGACCGCGCGACGGTGCGGCAGGCGCAGGCTGAGCGGCTGCCCGATCCGCCAGGCGTCCACGAAGAGCGCGGCCCAGGCGACGGCGCCGGTGATCAGGTAGAGCCGCAGCACCAGCAGGAAGGTCGGGTTGAGCGCGAGGCCCAGCGCGAACGACTTGTCGAGCAGCAGCCGGACGCCGAGGAAGGCCAGCACGGCGAGCGTCGCCAGCCAGACCCGTACGGCGATGCGGCCGACCCGGCGGTTGCCGGCCACCAGCTGCGCCGAGCCCGGCACGAGCAGGGTGAAGCCCATCAGGGTCAGCGCCCGGCGGAACCGCACCTGGGCGGCCCGCTCGTCGATGGCGATCCGGTCCGGAGCCTCAGGCACCCGCCCAGTATCACCAGTCACACGCGTCCCACCGGGCGCGACGCGCCGCGTCAGGCCGCTGCGAGCCGCGCGATCTCGTCCGCGGAGGCGTTCGCGCCGGTGCACATCACCACGGCCGGGCCGGCGGACCGCCCCGGCCGGCCCTCGCTCTGGGGGGTGAGCAGACCGGCCAGGGCGGCGGCTCCGGCGCCCTCGGCGAGGGTGTGCGCACGGGTGGCGAGCAGACGGGCGGCGGCGTCGATCGCGTCGTCGAGCACCAGCACGAAGTCGTCGAGCCGATCGCGCAGGATCCGCTGCGGCAGCAGGTAGCCGGTCGTCGTGGCCAGCCCGGAGGCGCGGGTGGCGGCCGGCGCCGTCTCGAGGGTGCCGCTGCGCCACGAGCGCCAGCCGGCGGGCGCGGCGGCCGACTGCACGCCGATCACCTGGCACCCCGGCGCCAGCGCGTCGCGGACCAGGCACGCCCCGGCGGCACCGGTGCCGCTGCCGATCGGCACGTAGACCGCGCTCGGCGTGGCCTGCCCGAACAGCTCCAGGTACGCCGTCGCGTGGCCCAGCACGATCCGCGGGTCCGTCGGGCAGATGAACGAGCCCCCGGTCGTCGCCGCCAGCGCCCGGGCGGCCTCGCCGGCCTCCCCCAGCGTGGTGCCGCGGACCAGCACGTCGGCCCCGAGCGCGGCGACTGCGTCCTGCTTGACCGCGGGGGCGCTCGACGGCATCACGATGGTGACGCGCACCCCGGCCAGCCGGGCGCCGTACGCGACGGACTGGGCGTGGTTGCCGGTCGAGCAGGTGACCAGCCCGTGCCGGCGCTCCTCGTCGGTGAGGGTGGCGGCCAGGTGCACCCCGCCGCGGACCTTGAACGACCCGGTCGGCAGCACGTGCTCGTGCTTGACCAGCACCTCGGTGCCCACCGCCGTGTCGAGCAGCGGGTGGGACTGCAGCGGGGTGGCCGGCAGCTCACGGGCCACCAGCGCGGCGGCGCGCACCACGTCGTCGTACGTCGGGTCGGGCGCCGGGGAGCACATGGCTCCATGGTCGCGGGCCGAGCACTCATCGGTCCAATAGTTCTTGTCGCGCCAATCCATCGATATCATCGATCCGTGATCGACCTACGCCGCCTGGAGGCCCTCGTCGCGCTGCACCGGACCGGCTCGGTCTCGGCCGCCGCGGCCGCGCTGCACTACGGCCAGCCGACCATCTCCCACCACCTGCGCCGGCTGGAGGCCGAGACCGGAGCGGTGCTGCTGCAACGGGTCGGCCGGGGCGTGCGGCTCACCCCCGAGGGCCTGCTCCTGGCCCGTCGCGGCGAGGAGGTCCTGGGCCTGCTCGGGCGCGCGGAGGCCGAGCTCGCCGCCGCGACCAGCCTGCAGGCCGGCCGGGTCCGGCTCGCCGCGTTCCCGTCGGGCGCGGCCACCCTCGTCCCGGACGCGCTCGCGCTCCTGGCGACCCGCCACCCGGGCATCGACCTGGAGCTCACCGAGGCGGAGCCGCCAGAGGCCTACGAGCTGCTGCGGGCCGGCAACGTCGACCTCGCGCTCACCTTCGCCTATCCCGACCAGCCCGAGCCCGACCAGATCACCTCGGTGCCGGTCCTCGACGACCCGCTGCACCTCGTGGAGCGCGCCGGCGCCGACACCCCCGTCGACACCCCCGTCGACCTCGGCGCGCTCGCCGAGGACGACTGGATCGCCGGCTGCGAGCGCTGCCGGCGCGAGCTGCTCGCGCTGTGCGCGGACGCCGGGTTCACCCCCGCGATCGCCTTCGCCAGCGACGACTACGTCGCCGTGCAGTCGCTCGTCGCCGCCGGTCTCGGCGTGACGGTGCTGCCCGGGCTGGTCCTGCGCGCCCACCAGCACCCGGGGGTCGCGTCGCGCCGGTTGGCGGCGCACCGCAGGGTCCAGCTGTCGACGTACGGCGCCCCGCCCCGGCCGGCCGCCGTGGACGCGGTCGCCGCGGCGCTGGGCGAGGTGGCCCTCAGGACCGCCTGACCGCCTCGATCTCCCGGCGCTTGGCGAGCCGGTGCGCCCGGCGGATCTCCGCCTCGCGCATCCGGCGCCGGTCCTCCTCGGTCTCCGCCTCCAGCGCGGGCACCGGGCGGGCCAGGCCGGCGCCGTCGATCGCCACGAAGACGAAGTACGCCGAGCCGACGTGCCGCAGCTCGGTCGTGGCGTCCCACGGCTGGGTCTCGATCCGCACCCCGATCTCCATCGAGGAGCTGCCGACCCAGTTGATCTGGCCGAAGGTGCGCACGATGTCGCCGACCCGCACCGGCTCGAGGAAGGCCATCTCGTCGAGGGCCGCCGTGACGGCCGGTCCCCCGCTGTGCCGCTGCGCCACCACGCCCGCGGTGGAGTCGGCGAGCTTGATCACCTCACCGCCGTGGATGTTGCCCAGCAGGTTGGCCTGGGCGCGCGAGGTCACCGACGCCAGCTCGATCCGGGAGTACGACGGCGTGCGTGCCGCAACGATCTCGCTCACGCCCTGACGGTAGCGTCCCTCTCATGGCTGGCAAGGACGGCACCGGGGACGACGACCCGGACTACGACTGGATCTACGGTTCCGGCTCGGGCACCGGCTCCGCGCGCCCCCCGCGCGGCGACGACCCCGAGCCGACCCGGCGGATCCCGGTGCAGCCGCGTCCGGGCACCCCGCCCCCGCGGCGGCCCGACCGGCTCCCGCCGGCGCAGCAGTACGGCGCCACCCCCGAGCCCGCCGGCCGCCCCGCGTCGCCGTCCTGGGCGCCGCGCACCAGCCGCTGGAAGCGACCGCGCACCTACGTGCGCCTGGTCGTGCTGCTGCTCGTGGTGTGGCTGGCGTTCCTCGTCGCCGTCCCGCTGTTCACCTGGAGCAAGGTGGACAAGGTGGCCTTCGAGCCGAAGGGCGACCGTCCCGCGGACCAGCCCGGCACGACGTACCTGCTGGTGGGCAGCGACTCACGCGCCGGGCTCTCGCCAGCGGAGCGCAGGAAGCTGCACACCGGGAACGCCGCCAGCGAGCTGACCGACACGATGATGCTCCTGCACACCGGTGACGGCCCGACGACGCTGGTCTCCATCCCGCGCGACTCCCCGCTCGACATCCCCGGCCACGGCGTGTCCAAGGTCAACTCCGCGTTCAGCAAGGGCGGCATCCCGCTGCTGGTGCAGACCCTGGAGAAGGCCACCGGCGTGCGCATCGACGGCTACGTCGAGATCGGCTTCGGCGGGCTGGTCGGCGTCGTCGACGCGGTCGGCGGCATCGAGATCTGCCCGAAGCGGAACATCCGCGACAAGCCCTCCGGCCTCAACGTCAAGAAGGGCTGCCAGGAGGTCGACGGCGCGACCGCGCTCGCCTACGCGCGGGCCCGCAAGTACAGCCCGATCTCCGACCTCGCCCGCGTGCAGCAGCAGCGCGAGGTGGTCGCGGCGGTCGGCAAGAAGGTGCTCTCACCCTGGTCGGTGGCCAACCCGGTGCGCTACTGGAGGCTCAACGCCGCCGTGCCCGACTTCTTCCGCTTCGGCGAGGGCATGGGCCCCTGGGGTGCCGCGCAGTGGGCGCTGGCGATGACCGACACCCCGAAGTCCTGCACCGTGCCGCTGGCCGGTGCGGACGCCTCGTGGGACCGCAAGCGCGCGGGCCAGCTCTTCGACATCATCGCCGAGGACCGCACCGACGACATCACCCCCCAGCTGTGCACCGCCACCGGCCTGGCCGACTGAGACCGAAGGAACACCCGTGTACGAGACCCTGACCTGGGAGGTCGACGCCGACGGCGTCGCCCTGCTCACCCTCCACCGCCCCGACGCGCTCAACGCGTTCAACCTGACGATGGCGCGAGAGCTGGAGCAGGTCTTCCTGACCGACGCCCGCGACGACGCGGTCAAGGCGGTCGTGGTCACCGGCGACGGCCGCGCGTTCTGCGCCGGCATGGACCTGAGCGCGGAGGGCAACGTCTTCGGGCTCGACGAGACGCTGTCACCGACGCCCGAGCAGTTCCGGGCGTCGTACGACGCGGCGCCGTGGGACACCGGTGTGCGCGACACCGGCGGCAAGGTCACCTTGGCGATCCACGCCCTGCCCAAGCCGGTCATCGCCGCGATCAACGGGCCCGCGGTCGGCATCGGCGCCACGATGACCCTGGCGATGGACATCCGGCTGGCCTCGGAGAAGGCCCGGATCGGCTTCGTGTTCGGGCGCCTGGGCATCGTGCCCGAGGCCTGCTCGAGCTGGTTCCTGCCGCGGATCGTGGGCGTCCAGCAGGCCCTGGAGTGGGTCTACTCCGCCGACATCCTCACCGCCGAGCAGGCCCTCGCCGGCCGGCTGGTGCGCAGCGTGCACCCGCCCGAGGAGCTACTGCCCACGGCGCTGGAGCTGGCCCGCTCCTTCGTCAAGGACCGCTCCCCCGTCGCGCTCGGCCTGGCCAAGCGGATGCTCTACCGCAACGGCGCCGCCGCCGACCCGCTGGAGGCGCACCTCACCGACTCCCTGGCGATGTACTGGACCTCGATCGGCGACGGCAAGGAGGGCGTGGCCGCCTTCTTGGAGAAGCGCGCGCCGCGGTTCACCGGCAAGGCGTCGACGCTGCCGCCCATCGAGTGACCCAGGCGCTCACAGCGCCATGAAGAGGATCTCCTCGCGGCTGTACTCCCGGCCCGGGTGCTCGGCCGCGAGGTGGGCCTGCGCCTTCTCGACCAGCTCGTCGTCGGTGTCGGCACGCAGCGTCGTGTCGCAGGGGCAGCGCAGTGAGGGCATCGGGACCTCCCGGGTCTCGTCGGTGACGTCCCCACTGTAGAACCTGTTCCACGCGAGAAAAAGACCACCGGCCGCCCGTGGGCGGCCGGTGGGACGAACAGGTGGTGCGCTCAGGCGGGGACACCCAGCTGGCGGCGACGGCCGTAGCCCACGCCGCCGACGCCGGCACCGACCAGGGCGCCGCCGAGGACCAGCCACAGCAGGTTCGGGCCGCCGGTGTTGGGCAGGCCGCCGTTGTCGCTGTCGTCCTGGCCGCCGGTCTCGCCGTCGGCACCCATCCGGAACGCGATGGTGGTCTCCGACGGCAGGAAGAGCGCGCCGTTGCTCGGCGTCAGCGCCGCCGAGGCGGTGTAGCGACCGCGCGGGAGGACCGGACCGGTGATCTTCACCGGCTCGTCCACGAAGTGCACGGTGGTGCTCAGCAGTGGCGCGGCCTGGACCGCGCGGGCGCCGCGAGCGGTGCCGGACGCGGCGGACAGCGAGACCGCGATGTCACCCTCGGGCGGCGTCGGGTAGTTCGCGCTCGCGCTGACCTGCAGCACCACGCGCTCACCCGGCTCGGCCTTCAGGACCTGGATGTGGGTCACCGTCGGGATCTGCGGGGTGTACGGGTCGGCGTGCGCCCCCGTCACCGGCGTCACGACCACGGCCACCGAGAGCGCGGCGAGCGCGGCAATCTTCCTCAGCACAATTTCCTCCTAGAGCCCTCTCCCCATGCAGCGTCCCGGCTCGTCATCAGTGACGGGGAGTGCTGGAAGTTGCATATGGAGATGACTGTAGTGGGTTATCGCTCTTTTGCGGGAGTCGTCTCGACCAGGTGTCCGAAGACGATCGACCGGTTGTCGGTGTGGAAGATCTCCGAGCACGTCAGCAGGGTGAGGATGTGGTCGTTCGGCTGGCCGTCGATCGTGGCCGGCGGCTGGACCCCACCCTCCTTCGGGTTGACCGGCTTCCCGTCGAGCGGCCAGACCTGGGTGAACGGGATGACGAGGTCCTCACCCCCGGTGTCGAGGACGTACTCGTAGGTCGCCGAGCGGGTCAGCACGTAGACCTTGTCGCCGGCCTCCAGGCTCGGGAACTCGGCGAACGGCTCGCCGTGGGTCACCCGGTGCCCGGCGAGGGCGTAGTTGCCCTGGGCACCGGCCTCGGCCGTGTTCTCCATGTGGCCCACCCCGGCCGCGAGGACCTCGTCGGTCGAGCCCACGAGGACCGGGATCTCGTAGTCCTTGCCGAACCGCGGGATGCGCAGCAGCGCGCTGGCGTTGCCGAAGTCGGTGCGCACGACGTCCTGGCCGTCGGACCAGCCGTCCTGCAGCGCGCTGCGGACCTCGTTCTGCTTGCGCTCGGACTGCCAGTTGGTGCCCCAGAACTGCCAGGCCACCCACGCCAGGATCGCCAGGCCCGCGGCGATCAGGCCGCAGCCGATCCAGAACGAGATGCGCCGCCTCGTCGAGGGCGCCTCGGCCGGCGTGCCGTGGGGACGGCGTCGCCGCCGGCGGACCCGCTCGGTCGACACGGCACCGGACTCCTCCGGAGCGGTGTCACCGTCGTGCGTGGTCTCGGGGTTCTCCTCCGCCATGGGTGTGCCTCCTCAGCCGGCCCTGGGCGGCCGGCAGCCCCCATCCAACGCCATGACGGCGCGCGACGTCACGCGAACACGCGGACCCGCGGGACGGGCGGTCGATCAGCGGGTGGTCAGGCGGTGGCGCCGAGGCGGCGGCTGCCGCCCACGAGACCGCTGCCGCCGAGGACCAGGGTGAGGCCGGCGAGCAGCAGCCACAGGTGCGGGCCACCGGTGTTGGGCAGGCCGCCGGTGCCGTTGCCGTCGTCCTCGCCACCCACGTCGCCGCCCGCGCCGACCCGGAAGGCGGCGGAGTTGCGGCAGCCGACGAGCTCGCCGCCGTCGGGCGTGAAGGCCATCGCGACGGTGTAGCGCCCGCGGGGCAGCTTCGGGCCGACGACCTCGAGGGGGGTGCCGACGTAGCGCACGGTCTTGGTCCACACGACGCCGCGAGCGGCGATCCGGGCGGCCTTGCGGGCCGCGGCGGTGGAGATGGTGAGCTTGACCGAGCCGACCTCGGGCGTCGTGCTGTTGGACGAGACCTCGATCGTCAGGCGCACGCGCTGGCCGACCTCGATCGTCGGCGCGCCGATGTGACAGCTCGTCGGGATCGTGGGGGCATAGCTGTCATCGGCCTGCGACGGCGCGACGGGCGCGACGAGCAGTCCGGCGAGGAACAGCACAGTGAGGATGCGGCGCATCAAGGCCCCCAACTCCCGATCTCGGTGAAACAGGCGTCCGAACCAACCCCCGATGGCGGACCGGATACCCAAGACAACCACAGTCCCGGGGTCCGGGTTACGCGGAACGCGCAAGTTGAGGGCCCGAAATATTCTCGGATCCGATGACATGCGTGACGCAGGACACGTCAGGTCGTCGCCAGGGGGGCGACGGCGCCCCGCCGCGGCAGCGTCGCTCAGGTGTCGCTCAGATGTCGCTCTGCACGCCCGCCAGCAGCTGGCGGGCCATCACGATCCGCTGCACCTGGTTGGTGCCCTCGTAGATCTGGGTGATCTTCGCGTCGCGCATCATCCGCTCGACGGGGTAGTCGCGGGTGTAGCCGTAGCCGCCGAGCACCTGCACGGCGTTCGTGGTGACCTCCATCGCGACGTCGGAGGCGAAGCACTTGGCCGCGGCGCCGAAGAAGGTGAGGTCGCTGTCGCCACGCTCGGAGCGGCCGGCGGCGGCGTACGTGAGCTGGCGGGCGGCCTCGACCTTCATGCCCATCTCGGCGAGCAGGAACTGCAGGCCCTGGAAGTCGGCGATCGCCTTGCCGAACTGCTGGCGCTCCTTGGCGTAGCCCAGCGCGTAGTCGAGCGCACCCTGGGCGACACCGACGGCCTGCGCGGCGATCGTGATCCGGGTGTGGTCGAGGGTCTTCATGGCGTACTCGAAGCCCTTGCCCTCCTCGCCGATGATCCGGTCGCCGGGGATCCGGACGTTGTCGAAGTAGACCTCGCGGGTGGGCGAGCCCTTGATGCCGAGCTTCTTCTCCGGGGCACCGAAGGAGACGCCCTCGTCGGACTTCTCGACCACGAACGCGGAGATGCCCTTGGTGCGGGCGTCGGGATCGGTGGTGGCGAGCACGGTGTAGAACTCCGACTCGCCCGCGTTGGAGATCCAGCGCTTGGTGCCGTTGATGATCCAGTCGTCGCCGTCGCGCACGGCGCGGGTCTTCTGGTTGGCGGCGTCCGAGCCGGCGTCGGGCTCGGAGAGGCAGTAGGAGAAGCCCCCCTCGCCGGCCGCGAGCTTGCTCAGGTACTTCGTCTTGATCTCCTCGCCGCCGCCGATCATCACCGGGAGCGAGCCGAGCTTGTTGACGGCCGGGATGAGCGAGGCGGAGACGTCGGCGCGAGCGACCTCCTCGATCACGATGACCGTGGCGAGGGCGTCGGCCCCGGCGCCGCCGTACTGCTCGGGGACGTGGGGGGCGTGGAAGTCGGCGGCCTGGAGCGCGTCGTGCGCCTCCTGCGGGTAGCGGGCCTCCTCGTCGACCGCCGCGGCGAAGGGGGCGACCTTGGCGTCGCAGATCGCGCGGACGGCCTCGCGGATGGCCTGGTGCTCCTCGGAGAGGGCGTACATCGGGTGGTCGCTCACGGCGGGCTCCTTCGACGGTTGGTACTCAGTATCGTAACTATGAGACTCCGTTCCGTCGAGTTAGCCTGAGGCGTGCCCACCACCGCCCGCGACCGCCTCGTCGCCGCCGCCTTCGAGCTCTTCGAGGGCCAGGGGTACGACGCCACCACGGTCGAGGAGATCGCCTCCCGGGCCGGCACCGGGCGCAGCACCTTCTTCCGCCACTTCCGCGGCAAGGAGGACGTCGTCCTGCCCGACCACGAGGCCCTGCTCGGCCGCGTCGCGGACCGCCTGGCGACGGCCGGTGCCGGCGGCCGCGAGGTCGCGCTGCGCGAGGCGGCGGGCATCGTGCTCGCGCACTACCTCGCCGAGGGCGCGACCGCGCGGGCCCGCTACCGGCTGGCGAGCACCGTCCCGGCGATCCGGGACCGCGAGATCGCCAGCGTGCAGCGCTACGTCCGGCTCTTCTCCCAGCACATCCACACCTGGCTCGACGCCGAGCCCGACGGCCCGTTGCGCGCCGAGCTGGTCGCCTCCTCGGTCGTGATCGCGCACAACCACGTGCTGCGGCGCTGGCTGCGCGGGGAGACCGACGCCCCCGAGGCCCTGCTCGACCAGTCGCTCGCGGTGGCCCTGCCACTGCTGCGCGGGCCGGCGGCGCCCGCACCGACCATCGTGATCACCGACGGCAGCGCCGACGTCGAGCAGGTCGTGGCGCAGGTCCGCGACGCGCTCGGGAAGAACGGCGCCCGCGCCGGCCTTGGGCCTGCATGACCTCCGCGCCCGCGCACCTGTCCCCCGAGGCCATCGACCTCATGCTCGACGAGTCCGAGACCTGGGCCGTCGTCGGCCTGTCCGGCAACCCGGACCGCACGGCCTACCGGATCGCCGCACTGCTCCAGCAGCGCGGCAAGCGGATCGTGCCGATCCACCCCTCCGCACCCACCGTGCTCGGCGAGCAGGGCTACGCGACGCTGGCCGAGGTGCCCTTCCCGGTCGACGTGGTCGACGTCTTCCGGCGCTCGGAGGACGCCGGTCAGTACGCCGACGAGGCGGTCGCGATCGGCGCCAAGGGCGTGTGGTTCCAGCTCGGCGTGGTCGACCGGGCCGCCTTCGAGCGGACCCGGGCGGCCGGCGTACCGATGGTGATGGACACCTGCCCCGCGATCGAGTGGGGCCGGCGCGGCTGAGCCGTCAGCGCCCCGACGACGCCCGCGGCTTGAGGACGCGGTCGGCGGCCTTGAGGATCCACTGCCGCGCGGGCAGCTCGACGTAGCGGTGCGCACCCTCGGCGACGGCGAGCGCCAGCGCGATGACGACGAGCACGGCGACGTAGCCCCAGTGACCGGGCGCGCTCTCGACGTAGCCGCGGCCGAACGCGGGGAGCAGCCCGCGGTGGGTGATGTAGAGGGCGTACGACGCGGTGCCCAGCATGACCATGCCGCGGACCGAGAGGAACCAGGCGAAGAACCCGCGGTTGGAGGCCAGCGAGAGGATCAGCAGGCCGAACGGGATGGTCCACAGGGTGCCGAAGAAGGCCGCGCCCAGCGGGCCGCTGGTCAGGTCACGCGTCGCGCACATGACCAGCACGAAGGCGATCACCGCGGCCTGGGTGAGGTGCGCCAGCAGCCGGGGCATCCGCACGCCCCGCACGAGCAGGAAGGCCAGGCACATGCCGACCACGAACTCCGGCAGCCGGGTCAGCGGGTTGCGGTAGAGCCAGCGGTGGGCCGAGTTCGGGTCGACGGCCGGCAGGTCGGCGTTGCCGTTGATCACGAAGACCGCCCACAGGGCGAGCTGCACCGCGAAGGCCAGCCCGGCGAGCGCGAGCAGGCCGCGCACGCCGAACCGGCGGGCGGCGTAGGCCACCACCGGCACCAGGAACGGGAAGAGCGCGTAGAGGAACAGCTCGACGCAGATCGACCAGCCCGGTGCGTTGTACATCTGCGCGCCGACGTTCAGGTCGCCGGACCAGGTCTGGAAGCCGAGGAAGTGCAGCGGCAGGCTGGAGTCCTGCGGGATGCCCTTGAACTCGCGCATGCACACGGCCCAGATCAGCACCACCCAGTAGAGCGGCATCACGCGGGCGACGCGCGCCACCCAGAACCGGACCACCTTGCGCCACCCGCTGCGCGGGCTCAGCGCCGGGTAGTTGTAGGCCAGCACGAAGCCCGAGAGCATGAAGAACAGCGGCACGCCGATGAACCCGCACTGCGCGATCTTCGCCATCCACTCCGGCGCCGACGGCGGCAGCTCGGTGTGGTGCACCACGACCGCGATCGCCGCGACCGCACGCAGGCCGGTCAGCGAGAGGATCTCGCCCTTGGGCGGGACGTGCTCGGTGGTCGTCGGGACGTCGGTCGTGGCGGCGGAAGTCATATTTCCTCGGGTGGTCGCGCGCGGAGCGGCTCGGGCGGGCACAGGCTAACCGGTGCGGGCTCAGCCTCCGCGGACCACGGCACCCTTCGCCTCGGCAGCCGCCTTGAGCTCGGCCTGGAAGGCCGTCATCCGCTCCTGCAGCGTGGTGTCCGTCGCCCCCAGGATCCGTACGGCGAGCAGGCCGGCGTTGCGCGCACCGCCGATCGCGACCGTCGCGACCGGCACCCCGGCGGGCATCTGCACGATGGAGAGGAGCGAGTCCATGCCGTCGAGGTACTTCAGCGGCACCGGCACCCCGATCACCGGCAGCGGGGTGACCGCGGCGAGCATCCCGGGCAGGTGCGCGGCCCCGCCGGCGCCGGCGATGATCACCGACAGGCCCCGCTCGGCGGCCTCCTTGCCGTAGGCGATCATCTCCTCCGGCATCCGGTGCGCGGACACGACGTCGGCCTCGTAGGCGATGCCGAACTCCTCCAGCGCCTCGGCCGCGAGCCGCATCACCGGCCAGTCGGAGTCCGAGCCCATCACGATGCCCACGCGCGCAGTCATGGACAGGGAGCCTAGAGCGTCGGCGCCCCGCGCTTGTAACTCGGTGTTCGTGCATCTGCCAGGGGGTCGTGACCGGTCACGACACCGTGGTGGATGCACGAACACCGAGTTACATGGCAGGCGGCCGGCCTACTCGCTGTGGTTGCCCAGGTCGCCCCGGAACCACGCCGCGGCGTGCCGGGCCCGCTCCAGGCAGTCCTCGAGGTCGTCGCCGAAGGTGTTGACGTGGCCGACCTTGCGGCCCGGACGCAGGTCCTTGCCGTAGAGGTGCACCCGCAGCCGGGGGTCCCGGGCGAGCGCGTGCGGGTAGCCGTCGTAGAGGCGGCCGACGTCGGGGTGGTCGCCGCCGAGGATGTTGACCATCACCGTCCAGCGGGCCCGCGGCGCGGGCGAGCCGAGCGGCAGGTCGAGAGCGGCGCGCAGGTGGTTCTCGAACTGGCTGGTGACGGCGCCGTCCTGGGTCCAGTGGCCGGTGTTGTGCGGGCGCATCGCGAGCTCGTTGATGAGGATCCCGTCCGCGGTCTCGAAGAGCTCGACCGCGAGGATCCCGGTGACGCCCAGCTCGCCGGCGATCCGCAGCGCGAGCTTCTGGGCCTCGGCCGCGAGCCGCGGGTCGAGGTCGGGCGCCGGGGCGACCACCTCGGCGCAGATCCCGTCGACCTGCAGCGTCGCCACGACCGGGTACGCCGCCGCCTGCCCGCTGGGCGAGCGGGCCACCAGCGCGGAGAGCTCGCGGCGGAAGTCCACCAGCTCCTCGGCCAGCAGCCGCACGCCCGCCTGCTCCGCCGCGGCCAGCGCCTCGGCCGCGTCCTCGGGCGTGCGCGCGAACCAGACGCCCTTGCCGTCGTAGCCGCCCCGGGAGGTCTTGAGCACGCAGGGCAGGCCGAACGCCTCGGCCTCGGCGACGGAGGCGACCACCGCCCAGCGCGGCTGCGGGGCGCCGAGACGGGTCATCGCCTCGCGCATCACGATCTTGTCCTGGGCGTGCACCAGCGCCTCCGGACCGGGGTGGGCGACCACGCCGTCGGCGGCCAGCGCCCGCAGGTGCTCGGTGGGGACGTGCTCGTGGTCGAAGGTCACCACCGAGCAGCCCTCGGTCACCGCACGCAGGGTGTCCAGGTCCCGGTAGTCCCCCACCTGCTGGTCCGGGATCACCTGCGCCGCGGAGACGCCCTCGGCCTCGGCCAGCAACCGGAGCGGTACGCCGAGCGCGATCGCGGGCGGGGCCATCATCCGGGCGAGCTGGCCGCCGCCGATGACGGCGATGCGGGGAGAGCGTTCGGTCACGGGCCGAACTCTAAGAGACTCAGGCCGTGCCGGTCAGATCGGCCTCGTCGGCCTCGAAGCGCAGGCCCTGGCCACGGATCGTGGTGATCAGGCGCGGCTGGCGGGTGTCGTCGCCGAGTTTGCGTCGGACCCAGCCCAGGTGCACGTCGATCGTCTTCGAGGAGGTCCAGAAGGTGACCCCCCAGACGTCACGCATCAGCTCCTCGCGGGTGACCACCGAGCCGGCACGGGCGATGAGGGCGTGCACGAGGTCGAACTCCTTGCGCGAGAGCAGGACCTCGCGGTCCCCCCGCCACGCGCGTCGGGTCGAGGGATCGACCCGTACGTCCTGCACCTCGATCACAGGGCTCAAGGTAAGGACGCCGAGCCCGGCTCGGAGGGAAATGCCGAGAATTTTGCCTAACGACGCCTCGGGCGAGGCAGGTCAGGCGCGGCGTACGGCGACCGGCTCGACGACGCCGAAGCCGCGCACCGGGCGCGGCGGCAGCGGCCGGGACTCGATCTGGTCGGCGGGGAGCAGGTCGGCCGTGGCGTGGTCGACGATGATCCGGTTGCGGCGGGCCACCTGGGTGAGCCGGGCCGCGAGGTTGACCGGCGGGCCGAAGACGTCGCCGAGCCGGAGCACGACACCGCCGCTGGCCAGGCCGACCCGGACGTCGGGCATCCGCGGGTCGCGGCCGATCACGTTGATGATCCCCTCGGCGGTGGTGAAGGCGGCGAGCGGGTCGTCGTTCACGAAGAGCACGGCGTCGCCCATGCTCTTGATCAGCCGCCCCCGCTCGCGGGCGATCACGTCGCCGCAGCGGGCCTCGAAGATCTCCACCAGCTCGCCGATCCGCTCGCGGGAGACCTCGTTGGACAGCGCCGTGAAGCCCACGATGTCGGCGAAACCCACGCTCAGGTCGGTGGTGTGCGGGTCGGCGTCGACCGCGCGGACCGCCTGCATCCGGGCGACCGCGGCGGCGAGGTGGCGCCGCCAGGAGTAGACCAGCAGGTCCTCGAAGCGGCCGCCGAAGCGCTCGAGCACCCACGCGGTGGGGTCGCCGTCCTCGGTGCCGCCCTGCTCGACGAAGGCGTCGTCGACGTGGTGGACGAGCTCGCCGACCTCCCAGTCCGCGAGCCGGGCCATCGACAGGCCGACCCCGCGCGCGACGTTGAGCGCGACGTCGAAGCCGATCACCTTCTCGCCGAGCAGGTCGGCCATCAGCCGCAGGGCCTCTACGTCCGCCTCGGTGTAGGCGCGCGCCTCGCCCCGCTCGGGGAAGCCGAGGGTGCGCCACAGCCGGCGCGCCTTCTCCACGGGCAGGCCCGCGCGCTCGGCGACCTCGGCGGCGGTGAGCTGCGGCTCCTCCCCGAGGAAGGTCAGCTCGGGGTCGGGGTCAGACACCTTCGTCGCGCCGCGAGCCCGGGCCCTGGTGCAGGTCGTGCAGCAGCTCGTTGAGCTGGCGCTGGGTGGCCTCGACGTGCGGGATGTCGTTGAGCCGCACGGTGCCGAAGGTCGAGGCGTCCGCGATGACCAGGCTGCCGCAGCCGAACGGGCGGTCCATCAGGTTGATCTCGATGGAGACGTCACTGACCCGGGCCAGCGGGATGTCGTGACCGCGCCGGGTGATGATGCCGTTGCGGGTGATCAGCCGGCGGTCGGTGAAGGCGTGCACCGTGGTCAGCCAGACCAGGAACGGGCGCACGGTGAACCACAGGATGCCGATCAGCGCCAGCACCCACACGATGTAGGTCAGCGTCTGCTGGAACCCGTCGTCGTCGAGCTTCACCTGGGCGAGCACGGCGACGGCGAGCAGCAGGACCAGCACCAGGATCGGCCCGAACAGCGCCTTGGGGTGCTGGCGGGTGCTGATGATCAGGCGCTCACCGGGGTTGAGCAGCTTCTTGGAGATGGCCACGGCGAGATCATCCCACCTCGGGGGTCAGTCCGTCGCCCGTACGTGCACGACGTCGCCCGCGCCGACCCGCTCGGTGCCGTCGGCGGTCTCCACGACCAGCCGCCCGTCGGGGTCCACGTCGACCGCGCGACCGGTCAGCGCGCCACCGCCCGGCAGCTCCACCCGGACCTCGCGTCCCAGGGTCGCGCAGTGCGAGCGGTACGACGTCGCGAGCCGCGCCGTGCCCAGGTCGCCGCCCGCCTGCCACAGGTCGTAGCCCTCGCGGATCGCGGCGACCACCTCCAGCAGCACCTGGGTCCGGTCCGGGGCACCCGGCGCGGAGATCGCCAGGCTGGTGGCGGTCTCGACCGGCAGCTCCTCGGCGGTCATCGTGACGTTGATCCCGACGCCGATGATCGCGGCCGGGCCCTCAGGCGTGTCCACCCGCTCGACGAGGATGCCGGCGACCTTCTTGTCGCCGTCGAGGAGCACGTCGTTGGGCCACTTCACCCGGGCGTCGTGGCCCAGCGCGGTGAGCGCCTTCGCGACGTTGTGCCCGACCAGCAGCGGCAGCCACGGCCAGGACGCCGCGGGCACCGTCGGGCGCAGCACGAGCGAGAAGGTCACCGCCGTGCCGGGCGGGGTCTCCCAGGTGCGGTCCAGGCGGCCGCGGCCGGCGGCCTGGTGGTCCGCGGCCACCACGAGGCCCTCCGCCGCACCGGCGCGGGCGCGCTCGCGGGCGACCTCGTTGGTGGAGGGGGCGACCGGGAGCAGCTCCAGGGAGAAGCCGGGGGTCAAGGCGAAGGCCGCGGTGATCCGCTCCCCGTCGAGGGGTCCACGGTCCGGGTGCTGGGTCGAGCCGAGAGTCACGGGCACTACCCTGGCGCAGCAGGCGCCCTGAGGAAACCCCGGGGTGTCCGGAGAACGAGGAGGCCCCCTTGACCGCCCAGCCGCAGCCGGCAGAGATCGACCTTCACACCACGGCCGGAAAGATCGCCGACCTGGACCGTCGTACCAACGAGGCGGTGCACGCTCCCGCCGCGAAGGCGCAGGAGAAGCAGCACGCGAAGGGACGCAAGACCGCACGTGAGCGGATCGAGCTGCTCTTCGACGAGGGCTCCTTCGTCGAGCTCGACGAGTTCGCCCGGCACCGCTCCACCGCGTTCGGGCTGGAGAAGAACCGGCCCTACGGCGACGGCGTGATCACCGGCTACGGCACCGTCGAGGGCCGCCAGGTCTGCGTGTTCTCCCAGGACTTCACCGTCTACGGCGGCTCGCTGGGCGAGGTCTACGGCGAGAAGATCACCAAGGTCATGGACCTGGCGATCAAGACCGGCTCCCCGATCATCGGCATCAACGAGGGCGCGGGCGCCCGCATCCAGGAGGGCGTCGTCTCGCTCGGCCTGTACGGCGAGATCTTCCGCCGCAACGTGCACGCCTCCGGCGTCATCCCGCAGATCTCGCTGATCATGGGCAACTGCGCCGGCGGGCACGTCTACTCCCCCGCCGTCACCGACTTCACCGTGATGGTCGACCAGACCTCGGCGATGTTCATCACCGGCCCCGACGTGATCAAGACCGTCACCGGCGAGGACGTCACGATGGAGGAGCTCGGCGGCGCCCGGGCCCACAACACCAAGTCCGGCAACGCGCACTACATGGCCTCCGACGAGGAGGACGCCATCGAGTACGTCAAGGCGCTGCTGTCCTTCCTGCCGCAGAACAACCTCGACGAGGCCCCGGCCTACGACGAGGAGGCGGACCTCGCGGCCTCCGAGACCGACCTGACGCTCGACACGCTGATCCCGGACTCGCCGAACCAGCCCTACGACATGCACGACGTCATCGGCGCCGTGGTCGACGAGGGCGACTTCCTTGAGGTGCAGCAGCTGTTCGCCCCGAACATCATCACCGGCTACGGCCGCGTCGAGGGCCGCCCCGTCGGCATCGTCGCCAACCAGCCGATGCAGTTCGCCGGCACCCTCGACATCGACGCCTCGGAGAAGGCCGCGCGCTTCGTGCGCTTCTGCGACGCGTTCAACATCCCGGTGCTGACCTTCGTCGACGTCCCCGGCTTCCTGCCCGGTGTCGACCAGGAGCACCTCGGCATCATCCGCCGCGGCGCGAAGCTGATCTACGCCTACGCCGAGGCCACCGTCCCGCTGGTCACCATCATCACCCGCAAGGCCTACGGCGGCGCGTACGACGTGATGGGCTCCAAGCACCTCGGTGCCGACATCAACCTCGCCTGGCCCACCGCGCAGATCGCCGTGATGGGCGCCCAGGGCGCGGCCAACATCGTGCACCGCCGCACCCTCGCCCAGGTCGAGGCCGACGGCGGCGACGTCGAGGCCCGCCGTGCCGAGCTGATCGACGAGTACGAGACCACCCTGGCCAACCCCTACATCGCCGCCGAGCGCGGGTACGTCGACGGCGTGATCATGCCCTCGGAGACCCGCGCCGAGGTGGTCAAGGCGCTGCGCCTGCTGCGCACCAAGCGCGAGTCGCTGCCGCCGAAGAAGCACGGGAACATCCCGCTGTGAGCGCCGAGGAGCCGGCCGAGGCGGTGGCGCCGCAGGCGCCGCTGCTGCGGATCGTGACCCCCGAGACCACCCCGGAGGAGGTCGCCGCGATCGTCGCGGTGCTCTCCGCCCTGGGTGGCGGGGAGCCCGCGCCCGAGCCGCCGCGCTCGGAGTGGGCCTCCCCCGAGCGCGGGGTGCGCTCCTTCCCCGGCCGCGGGCTGCACGCGGGCCGGGGCGCCTGGCGGGCCAGCGGCCTGCCCCGCTGAGCCCTGCCGACCTCTGCTGACCCCGGAGGTCATGGCCTCCGGCACCCACGCCGGTCCACGATGACGGGATGAACCCGCTCCTCGCGGCCGGCGCGGCGTCGTACGGCGCCCTCGGCCTGGTGTCCTTCCTCAAGCCGGACGTGGTGCCGGCCGTCGTCGGCTTCACCGCGCCGGGCGCCGACGCGCGCACCGAGATCCGGGCCGTCTACGGCGGCCTGCCGCTCGCCTTCGCCGCGACCCTCGCGCTCTCCCCCGCCTCCGGCACTGCGATCGGCGCGGCCACCGCCGGGATGGCGGCCGGGCGGGTCGGCTCGGCGCTCCTCGAGGGCCGGCTGAGCCCCACGATGACGGGCCTCGTCGCGCTGGAGAGCACCGTCGCGGTCGCGCTGGTCGCCGGCGCGCGGGCCGTCAGGCGCTGAGCCCAGACTCCGCCCGTCGTCGCCGGCGGACGCGGGACGCCCCTCCCCGCGAGCACGGGGAGGGGCGGTCCGGGCGTCGTCCGGGGACCTCAGGCGTCGGCGAAGAACACCCGCAGGTCGGCAACGACGTCCTCGGGCACCTCCATGGCGGCGAAGTGGCCGCCGCGGGGGTGCTCCGACCAGTGCGCGATGCCCGCGTTGTCCCGCTCGGCGAGCGAGCGGATCGTCTGGAAGTCGTCCTTGAAGACCGCGACCCCGATCCGGCCGGTGCTGACGACCGGCTCGGCACCCGCGTGCTGCTCCTCGTAGTGGTAGCGCGCCGCGGAGCCGTAGGTGTTGGTCAGCCAGTAGAGCGTGGCCTGGGCCAGCACCTGCTCGGGGGTGACCAGGCTGGTGCCGTTGCCGAAGCTCTCGAACAGCTCGCTGTAGGCCAGCACCGCCACCGGGGAGTCCGCGAGCCCCGCGGCGACCGTCTGCGGGCGGGTGCCGTTCATCGAGTTGTAGCCGCCGACCGACTGGAACCACTGCATGTGCTCCAGCGCGGCGTACTCCTTCGGCCCGAAGCCCTCGAACTCCGCCGGGTCGCCGGAGGGGAAGGAGAACAGGTGCAGCACGTGCGCGCCCCGGAAGCCCTCCGGGTCCGCCACCGCGAGCTCACGGCCGACCATCGCGCCGCCGTCGCTGCCGTGGATGCCGTAGGCGTCGTAGCCGAGGCGGCGCATCAGCACGTCGTACGCCGCCGCGACCCGCTTCATCGTCCAGCCGGTGTCGGCCACCGGGGTCGACCAGCCGAAGCCCGGCATCGACGGGATGACCAGGTGGAAGGCCTGGTCGGCGGTGCCGCCGTGCGCCTCGGGGTCGACCAGCGGCTCGATCATGTCGAGGAAGTCGAGCACCGAGCCCGGGTAGGTGTGCGCGAGCAGCAGCGGGGTGGCGTCCGCGTGGCGCGAGCGGACGTGGAGGAAGTGGAGGCGCTGGCCGTCGACCTCGGTCACGAAGTTGTCGTAGGCGTTGAGCCGGGCCTCGACCGTGCGCCAGTCGAAGGACTTCCAGCGCTCGACCATGTCGCGCAGGTAGGACTCCGGGGTGCCGTACTCCCAGGAGTCGCCGGGCACGGCGGGGGCGAAGCGGGTCCGGTCGAGACGGTCCCGGAGGTCCGCGAGGTCGGCGTCGGCGATGTCGATGGTGAAGGGCGTGATCTGGTTCATGTCACGCACGTTATGAGCGATACCGGAACGGTTCTTTCCTGTTAGAACGGCCTCGTGCAGAAAACTTCCGGACGAGTCCTCGCCCTTCTCGGACTGCTCCAGTCGCGGGCCGAGTGGACCGCTCCCGAGCTCGCCGAGCGGCTGGCCGTGACCGAGCGGACGGTGCGCAACGACGTGACCCGGCTGCGCGACCTGGGCTATCCCGTGGAGGCGCTGCGGGGGCGCGCCGGGCACTACCGGCTCGGCGTCGGCGCCCAGCTGCCGCCGCTGCTGCTCGACGACGAGGAGGCCGTCGCGGTCGCGGTCGGGCTGCGCACGCTGACCGGCGTCGCGGGCTTCGAGGAGAGCGGCGCCCGGGCGCTGACCAAGCTGGAGCACGTGCTGCCCGACCGGCTGCGCCGCCACCTGGCCTCGCTGCGCGACGCCACCGAGGCCGGCCCGGTCAACACCGACTCCAACGTCGAGGACCCCGAGGTCGACGCGGGTGTGCTCACCGAGATCGCCGCCGCGATCCGCGACCACCGCGGGCTGCGCGCGTTCTACGGCGCCGGCCCCGAGGAGGACCGGGAGCGGATCGAGGTCGAGCCGTACCGGCTGGTGGCCTGGCAGCGGCGCTGGTTCGTGGTGGGCCGCTCCCCCGGGACGGGCGGGTGGGCGCCGTACCGGGTGGACTGGCTGACCCTGCGCCTGCCGGGCGGGCGCTCCTTCACCCCGGCCGAGCTGCCGGGCGACCTCACCGAGCTGGTCGTGCGCGAGGTGGCCCGCACCGGCTGGTCGGTGCACGCCCGCCTGGTGATCGACGCCCCCGCCGAGGAGGTGCTGGCCCGGATCAACCCGGCCGTCGGCGTCGTCGAGACCCGGCCCGACGGACGCAGCGTGCTGGTCACCGGCGGCGACAGCCTGGAGGTGGTCGCGGTGTGGATCGGCATGCTCGGCCTGGACTTCACCGTCGAGTCGCCGCCAGCGCTCGTCGACCACCTCCGGGTGCTGGCGCGGCGTTATGCGGATGCCGTGGTCGGCTCCGCCCCCTAGGGTCGGCAGCATGACGCGACTCGTGGACGCCCGGACCGACCAGTTCGTCGAGGACCTCGCCGCCCTCGACCCGATCACGGCCACCTATGCCGGGATCCCCGGGCACGACGGCGACCTGCCCGACCTCTCCCCCGACGGCTTCGCCGCTCGCGAGGAGCTGCACCGCACCGCGCTCGCCGAGGTGGCCGCGCTCGACGTCGCCGACGAGCGCGAGCAGGTCGCGAAGGACGCCTTCCTCGAGCGGGTCGGGCTGACCGTCGAGCGTGCCGACGCCGGGGTCGAGCGCAGCGAGTTCTCCGTGATCAGCAGCGCGATCCACGCCGTGCGCGAGGTCTTCGACCTGATGCCGACCGAGACCGCCGAGGACTGGGAGGCCATCGGCTCCCGGCTGGCCGCGATCCCGGCGGCGCTCGACGGCTACCGCACCACGCTGCTGGAGGAGGCCGACCAGGGCCACCTCGCCGCCCGCCGTCAGTACGCCGAGGTGGCGAGCCAGGTCCGCGGCTGGACCGGCCAGGAGGGTGCCGCCGGCGACTACTTCCTGCGCGCGGTCGCCGCGGCCCCGGAGCCGGTTCGCGACGGGCTGACCAAGGCCGCGGAGGCCGCGTCCGCGGCGTACGCCTCCTTCGGGCGGTTCGTCGAGACCGACCTCCAGCCGCGCGGGCGGGAGACCGACGGCGTCGGCCGGGAGACCTACGCGCTCGCGTCCCGCTACTTCCTCGGCGCCACCGTCGACCTCGAGGAGACCTACGCCTGGGGCTGGGAGGAGCTCAAGCGGATCGAGGACGACATGGCCGCGACGGCCCAGCGCGTCGTCCCCGGCGGCACGGTCGCCGACGCGGTCGCCGCCCTCGACGCCGACCCGGCGCGCGACTGCGGCAGCCGCGAGGCCTTCCAGGAGTGGATGCAGGCCCGCTCCGACGAGATCCTGCGCACCTTCGACGGGGTGCACTTCGACATCGCCGAGCCCATCCGCACCCTGCAGTGCAAGGTCGCGCCGGTCAACGACGGCGGCGCCTGGTACTCCCCGCCCGCCGAGGGCTTCACCCGGCCGGGGACCATGTGGTTCTCCTTCACCGACGAGAACCGGCTCTTCTCGACCTGGCGCGAGACCACCACCGTCTTCCACGAGGGCGTCCCCGGCCACCACCTGCAGTGCGCCCAGGTCGTGCACCAGGCCGAGCTGCTCAACCGCTGGCAGCGGCTGCTGTGCTGGGTCAGCGGGCACGGCGAGGGCTGGGCGCTCTACGCCGAGCGGCTGATGGACGAGCTCGGCTACTTCGCCGACGCCGGCGACCGGCTCGGCTTCCTCGACATGCAGGGCTTCCGGGCCGCGCGGGTCATCGTCGACATCGGCGTCCACCTCGGGCTGGAGGTGCCGCAGGACAACCCGTTCGGCTGGCGCCCCGGTGAGGTGTGGGACGCCGACCGGGTCTTCGAGTTCATGCGCGCGCACTCGCGGATGGACGACGGCTCGCTGCGCTTCGAGGTCAACCGCTACCTCGGCTGGCCGGGCCAGGCGCCGTCGTACAAGGTCGGGGAGCGGATCTGGCTCGACGCCCGCGCCGACGCCCAGGCCCGGCACGGCGACGCCTTCGACCTCAAGGCCTTCCACACCGCGGCGCTCAACCTCGGCTCGCTGGGGCTGGACCCGCTCAAGGCCGCGCTCGGGCGGCTGTGACTCTCGGGCCCCTCCTCGTCCACTCCACCGGGGGTGCGTGGCTCAGCGCCCGCCGGCGTACTGGTCCGCGGTGTAGGTGATCCGCGACCCGGTCCCCGCGTCGCTCACCTCGATCCGCTGCGCGAGGGCCGACCAGTCGACCTCGAGCGGGTCACCGGCGCCGCTGTCGGTGAAGGGATAGGCCGCGACGAAGCGGTAGTCGTCCGGTTGCCCGTCCCGCACCGGGGCGATCTCCAGGAAGGTGCGCCGCGAGTGCACCGGGGTGGCCGGGTAGCGGCTGACGACGACGCAGTAGCCCTGCAGGCCCGAGAGCGAGGCGTCGGTCGAGCAGTCCCGCCACAGCTCCTCGCGGCCCCAGCCGTCGGCCAGCTTGAGGCCGGCCCACGCACCGGAGACGAGCAGCAGCAGGGTGCACGCCGTCACCACGCTGGCGAGAACGGCCACCTTCGTCCGGGTCACGCGGGGCACCCTGCCCACCGCGGCGTCGTACCAACCCCGGATCAGTAGGGTGGCCGCGTGCCGAAACTCGTCCTGGCCTCCGCCTCCCCCGCCCGGCTGGCGACCCTGCGCAGCGCGGGCTTCGACCCGCAGGTCGTCGTCTCGGGGGTCGACGAGTCCCAGGTGAGCGGCGTGCCGCCGGCCGAGCTGGCACTGCGCCTGGCCGAGCTCAAGTGCGCCGCGGTCGCCGAGGGCGGCCAGGTCCCCGCCGACGCGCTGGTGCTCGGCTGCGACTCGGTGCTGGAGCTCGACGGCGAGGCGCTGGGCAAGCCCGGTGACCCCGAGGAGGCCGTACGACGCTGGCACGCCATGCGCGGCCGGTCCGGCGTCCTGCACAGCGGTCACTGCCTGCGCGACGTCGCGGCCGGCACCCAGGCGGCGGCCACCGCGTCCACGATCGTGCACTTCGCCGACGTCACGGACGAGGAGATCACGGCGTACGTCGCGACCGGCGAGCCGCTGCACGTGGCCGGGGCGTTCACCGTCGACGGCCTCGGCGGCGGGTTCGTCACCGGCATCGAGGGCGACCACCACAACGTCGTCGGGGTCAGCCTGCCCCTGCTGCGCGGACTGGTCGGGGAGCTCGGACACCGGTGGACCGATCTCTGGGCGCGCTGACGCGGCTCGCCGCCGCCCTCGCCGGGCTGGTCCTGGCCGCTGCGGGCGCCCCGGCCGCGGCCGCCGACGACCCCGGGCCGGCGCTCGCCGGCACCCCGGTGACCGGCACGCCGACCGAGGCGCGTGCCCCCGCGCTCGCCACCGGCCGCTACCTGGACCGCCTGCCCGCCCGCGGCAGCCTGCACTACCGCCTGCCGCGCACCGCCACGGGCAGCACCTTCCACGTCGCGGTGATGTTCGTCGGCTCGGGCGGATCGGTGGGCGAGGGCGTCCGCGTGCAGGTCGGCACGACACCGGGCGACCAGGGCTGCGGCAGCGGCGGCGTGTTCCGCCCGACCGTCGGCGAGCCCGCGCCGGTGCTCTTCACCGGCCTGACGACGTGGACCGACGTCGAGGACCATCCGTGCGCGGTCGCCACGGAGCTGTACCTGAGCGTCGGTGAGCCCGACGAGGACGCCGACGCGGGCCGCCCCATGGAGATCCTGGTCTACGAGGAGCCCCCGCTGTCGGCGTACGGCCTCGACCTGCTGCCGACGCCCGAGCCGGTCCCGTGGACCGCGCAGCGCCCGGCGCGCAGGCCCCGGGACGTGCCGGCCGGGACCACGCCGACCAACGCACCGGTGGTGGGCGACGGGACCTACGCACTGACCCTGCGGCCGGGACGGACCCGGGTGCTGGCCGTGCCGCTCGACTGGGACCAGACGCTGCAGGCCCAGCTCGACACGCGGCTGCCGGCCGGCGTGCCGACGCCGGAGGGGATCGCCGTCGACGTGGTCTCCCCGCTGCTCGGCACCAGCGAGCGGCCGTTCACCGCGGACCGGCCCGCGGACTGGCGGGTGCCCGGGACGGACGGCGGCCGGCTGCGCACCGGCGCGCAGTCGCAGGTGGTGTCCTACGCCAACCGCAACTCCTACGACGCCAGCATCACCACCGAGGCGCTGGCGGGGATCCACTACGTGCTGGTCCGCTGGACCGGCACCGGGAACGCCGCCGGGCCGGACGTCCCGGCGACGCTGACGCTGCGCACCACCGGTGTGCCGGGCGACGGCGTGCCGTCGTACACGCCGGTGGACGGGTTGATCGGACCGCAGCCGGCCTCCCGCCTGGTCGACGGCACCTTGCAGGCCCCGGTCGCGACCGCGCCGGAGCGCGCACCGCGGACCGACGACGACCCGCTCCTGAGCCGCCGGACGCTGGTCGCCGGCGGCGGGGTCGCCGCGCTGCTGCTGGTCGTGCTGCTCGGTCGGGCACGCCGGCACAGCCGGAACCACCCGCACGCGGGGGCGGCCCGGCCGTTGAGCCACCACGAGCGCGGCGGCCGGCACCGCGGCTGAGCAGGTGACCCGGCGTGGTGCCCCACACACCGCCGCCGGGTCAGGTTGTCCCACCGCCCAGACTGCCGCGTCGGGCAGACCCTGGCAAGTGGGTGTCAGCCAGTGGTTACTCGACAGGCAGGCCGAGCCCGCGGGCGATGAGCATCCGCTGCACCTCCGAGGTGCCCTCGCCGATCTCCAGGATCTTGGCGTCGCGGTAGAAGCGCGCGACGGCGTACTCCTCCATGAAGCCGTAGCCGCCGAACACCTGGGTCGCGATCCGGGTCGCGGTGACGGCCGACTCCGAGGTGTAGAGCTTGGCGACCGAGGCAGCCTGCTTGAACTCCTTCATCGACGGGCCACCGCCGCCGAGCATCGCGTCCTTCATCGCGGCGGCGCGGTAGGTCAGCAGCCGCGAGGCGTGCAGCATCACCTCCAGGTCGGCGATCTGGAAGGCGACGCCCTGCTTGCGACCGATCGGGCCACCCATCGTCTGGCGGTCGAGGGCGTACTCCACGCACAGGTCCACGCAGGCCTGGATCAGCCCGACGGCGAGCGCCGCGATGGCGACCCGGCCGTCGTCGAGGACGCCGAGGAACTGGGCGTAGCCGCGCCCGCGCTCCCCCACCAGGTTCGCCTCGGGCACGCGGACGTCGGTGAAGGTGAGCGGGTGGGTGTCGGAGATGTTCCAGCCGAGCTTGTCGTACGGCGGCTCGGCCACGAAGCCGGGCGTGCCGGCGGGCACCAGGATCGCCGAGATCTCGGGCCGGCCGCTCTCGGACACCCCGGTCCGGGCGGTCACGGTGACCAGGGAGGTGATCGCGGAGCCGGAGTTGGTGATGAACTGCTTGGACCCGTTGATGATCCACTCGCCGTTCTCCAGCTCGGCGCGGGTCTTGGTGGCGCCGGCGTCGGAGCCGGCGCCCGGCTCGGTGAGGCCGAAGCCGGCGAGCCGCTGGCCGGCCACCAGGTCCGGCAGCCACCGGGCCTTCTGCTCCTCGGTGCCATAGGTGAGGATCGGGTTGATGCCGAGGCCGACGCCGGCCTCCAGGGTGATGCCCATCGACTGGTCCACCCGGCCCAGCTCCTCGATCGCCAGGCAGAGCGAGGTGAACGGGCCGTCGGCGGCGTCGAGCCCGGCGCCGCCGTACTCCTCGGGGGCGGTGAGCCCGAACAGGCCCAGCTCGCCCATCTTCTGCACGACGTCGGTCGGGAAGTGGTGGTCCTTGTCCCACGCGGCGACGTGCGGGCGGATCGTCGCGTCGGCGAAGTCCCGCACCGTCCGGCGGAACTCCTCGTGCTCACGGGACAGCTCGAAGGGGGTCATGCTGGCATCCTAGGCGCTGTGGTTAATGGTTGTTAACCCCTTCGGGGGTGTCGGCGTCACGGCCCGGTCCATGATTCACTTCCCCCTGGCTCAGGTCCGGCCGATCTCGACCAAGGGAGACCCTCGTGAAGCAGCTGCTCGGCAACGTGCGTGCCTACATCGCCCTGCAGAAGACGCTCGGTGCCGACCGGCTGCGGTACGCCGCGCTGGACGCCGCCGCCATCCAGTCCGGCGAGAGCGTGCTCGACATCGGCTGCGGCCCGGCGTACTACCTCGACCGGCTGCCGCAGGACGTCACCTACCACGGCTTCGACACCAGCCAGCCCTACCTGGACTGGGCGGGCGAGAAGTTCGCCGGCCGGCCCGCGCACTTCCACCACGGCATCTTCGACGAAGCCGCGGCCCAGGACCTGCCGGAGTTCGACGTCGTGCTCATGCTCGGCCTGCTCCACCACGTGGACGACGCGCACGCCAGCGACCTGATGCGGCTGTGCGCCGGCAAGCTGCGTCCCGGCGGCCGCCTGGTCACCGTCGACACCTGCTACGCACCCGGCCAGGGCCGGATCTCGAAGTGGATCTCCGACAACGACCGCGGCGAGTTCGTCCGCGACGGCGAGGGCTTCCTGCAGATCGCCCGCCAGTCCTTCGAGAAGGTCGACGGGCGCTACCTCGACATCATGCGGGTGCCCGGCGCCATGTGGCTGATGACGAGCACCGCCTGAGCCGGCACCCCGAGCGCCGGGAGCGCTCAGGCCGGACGGGTCGCCGCGACCAGCACCGAGGACCCGAACGGCAGGTCGCGCCGCGGCAGCATCCGCTCGTCGAAGGCGGACGCGCGCAACAGCAGCCGCTCCACCCGCGGTGAGACCTCGGGCAGCGGCGGCACCTCACCCGCGGCCAGCGGCTGGGGCGGGTTGCGCCGCTCGCGCCACCGCTCCACCAGACGCGAGGCGGTGAACATCGGGAAGGTCCCCGCGAAGGCGTACGTCGCCCGGTCGATCTCGAAGCCGGCGGCGCGCACCGCCGCGACCGCCCGCTTGCGGGTGTAGCGCCGGTGGTGGTGGTTCCAGTCGTCGTGCGCCGTCCACGCCCACTGGTAGGCCGGCACCGAGATCAGCAGCCGGCCACCCGGCGCCAGCACCCGGAACAGCTCGCGCAGCACGACCTCCTCGGGCTCGCAGTGCTCGACCACGTCGAAGGCGGCGACCAGGTCGAAGGAGCCGTCGGCGAAGGGCATCTGCAGCGCCGAGCCGCAGACGTCACCGGGGTTCAGCCCACGCGGGTCGAGGTCGAGGCAGACGTGGTGCGGCGCGCGCCCGCGCAACCAGCCCACGCTGGGACCGTCGGCGCTGCCGACGTCGAGCAGCCGGCCGGGCGTGCCGACGTAGGGCTCCAGGGCGACGCGGAGCAGCTCGGAGCGGGCGCGGTACCACCAGTAGCCGCCCTGCTCGATCGACGGCGAGCCGCCCTCCGCCAGGGTCGTGGGGGTCTCGCTCATCGAGCACCTGCCGTGGTCGCGACGAGCGGGCCCCGGCGTACGACGTCCTCGGCGACCGCCTCGGCGGTGCGCTCGAACCCCGCCGCCAGGGTGGTCCGGGCACAGCTCTGCAGCTCGGGCCACACGACGCTGCGCAGCCGCAGGTCGCGCACCTGGCCGGGCGAGCCGGAGCTCACGATCGAGACCGGGGCGCGCCGGTGGAAGACCCGGTTGGACTCCGCGATCATCGTGCTCAACGTGGTGCTCCGTCCGCTCGCCATCACCTTCACGACCACCCGCTCGCCCGTGTCCGCCCGCCGTGCCCGGAGCCCGTCGAGGCCGGTCACGATCATCTCGGCCGCGTCGCTGACGAAGAGGTAGTCGCGGATCGTGTCCAGCGACACCGTCACCGGCAGCGGTGAGCGCGCCAGGTGCGCCACGCACAGCCGCGAGACGACCCCCTGGGCCTTCGCGAGGTTCTGCCCCGGGCCGTAGACGTTGGCGAGCCGGCCCAGCAGCGCAGGTGCGTCGAGCCGCTGCACGGCGGCGAGCAGCTCCTCCTCCATCCGGATCTTCGCCCAGCCGTACGGCGCGAGCGGGCGCGGCTCCGTGCGCTCGTCGAAGGGCGGGGCGCTCGACCCGGCGTACAGCCCGCCGGCGGAGGAGGCGAGGAAGAAGGCGAGGTCCGTCCCGGCCGGCACCTCGGCCTCGAGGTCGGTGAGGAAGGCCCCGAACTGGGCGACCTCGCGGTCGAGGTCGTCCTGGGTCGTCGCGACGGTGCCCGCACCGGCGCACCAGGCGACGTCGAGAGGCCCGCCGCCCGCGGCGGCGAGGGCCTCCACGGCGGCGGCGCGCAGCGCGACCCGCGCGGCGTCGGGCTCGGCCCACGGGACCTGGGCGCGCACCACGACCCGGCGGCGCCGCGCCAGCGCGCGCAGGACGTTGCTGCCGACCAGCCCGCCGCCACCGACGACGAGGGTGGCCCCCGCTGCGCTCACTCCGCCACCGGGGCCGGCTCGGCCGCGGCCTGCTCGGCCGGGGCGGGGGCACGGCGGGCCGCGCTCAGCGGGCCGTCGCCGGGGTCCTGGACCATGACGTACGGCGGCTTGCCGAGCGCCATGTTGACCGCGAGGCCGAGGTACTCCGCGATGACACCGAGCGCGAAGAGGATCGCCCCGGTGCACAGCAGGATCGCGACCATCACCGAGGCCCAGCCCTGGACGTCGGTCTCGCCGAAGATCCGGATGCCGAGCACGTAGGCGGCCAGCACCAGGCCGAGCACGCCCAGCACGGCGCCGGCGAGGCTGACCACCCGCAGCAGCCGGGTGCCGCCGGTGAGGACCATCCGCCAGAAGTGCGAGAGCAGGGAGCGCAGGCTGTAGCCCGAGGGCCGGTCGGACCAGTTCCGCGGCTCGATGGGCGAGGTCGCCACCCGGCCCACGACCCAGCTCAGCGCCACGTCGAGGAAGACGCCGGCGGAGGCGTAGGCGGAGATGCTCCGGGCGTACTCGCCGAGCACCAGCCGGTAGCTGCTGAAGTGCCGCGCGGTGCCCTGGCCGGTGAGGGTGTCGACGACCCGCTTGGCGCTGCGGGACAGCGTGTTGCGCAGCACGCCGTGGGGAGGCTCGCTCGCCGGCGTGCCGTAGACGAGCTGTGCACGCTCGTCGAGGGCGACGTCCAGCATCTGCGGCAGGTGGGCCGGGTCGTGCTGGCCGTCCTCGTCGAGGGTGGCGATCCACTCCCCGCCCGAGGCGGCGATGCCGGCCAGGGTGGCGGCGTGCTGCCCGAAGTTGCGGCTGAGCCAGACCGGGCGGAGCAGGTCGTGCTCGGCGGCGAGGCGCCGGATCACCTCGTCGGAGTCGTCGGGGCCGTTGTCGTGGACGAGGACGACCTCCTCGACGACCGCGGTGCGGCCCCCGGGGGTGACGAAGGGCCGGCCGTAGGGCAGCAGCTCCGCCACGACGCCCGGCAGCGTGGTCGCGCCACGGTAGACCGGCACGACCACCGAGATCGCATGCGTCTTCGTCTCACTCATGGTCCCCGACTATAAGTCGCGCGGCGGGGTCGGAGCGCAACGCCGCGACACGCGGCGCACCGCCAGCACGACATGACAGACGGAGGCCGCCCCGGTGACACAATGCGCCGGTGACCGAACCTCGAACCACGCTCGGGCGTGAGGCGCTCACCGTGCTCCCGCCGGCCGTGGCGCTGCTGGCTGTCCTCGAGGTCGCCACCCGCCACCACGCCCACCACCGCGAGCTGCTGCTGGCGCTGCTCGCCGTCGTGGTGACCCAGGTCCTGCCCGGTGCGGTGATCTGGCGCCTGGTGCGGCCGGTCCACGGGTGGCTGGTCGAGGACCTCGCGCTCGGCCTGGCCGTCGGTGCCGCCTCGGCGGTCGTCGGCCACCTCGCCGGCCTGGCGGTGGGCCTCCCCCGGGTCGGCGGGCTGCTCCCGCTGCTGCTCGCGGTGGTGCTCGTCGCGCTGCCCGCCTCGCGCGAGCGGATCCTGAGCCGTCGTACCGTTCCGCTGCCGCGGCTGTGGGGCGTCCTGGTCACCGTCACCTTCCTCGGTCCGCTGCTGGCGCTGCTGACCGACTACCGCTCGCCGCTGCGCTTCCAGGGCTGGGCCCGGCTCTACGTCGACCTGCCGTTCCACGACGCGCTGGCCGGTGAGCTGATGCACCACTTCCCGCCGCACTACCCGCAGTCCTCGCTGGAGCCGCTGACCTACCACTGGTTCGCGCACGCCTGGACCGCGCAGGTCTCCACCTTCTCCGGCACCTCGCTCGACGTGCTGCTGTGGCGGTTCAACCCGGCGCTGCTGATGGTCGCCGTCCCGCTGCTGACCGCGATCGTCGCGGTGCGGGTCACCCGCACCCCGTGGGCCGGGCCGATCGCCGCCGCGATCGCCTTCCTGCTGCCCGACCTCGCGCCCTGGACCACCACCGGCGTGGACACCCCCCTCTCGACGGCGATGTCGCCCACCCAGCAGTTCGGCATGCTGCTGGTCGTCGGCGTGATCGGCGTGCTGACCGTGCGGTGGCGCGAGCCCGACGCCCGCGGCACCCTCCCGGTGCTGCTCCTGCTGCTCGTCATCACCGGCGGGTCCAAGGGCAGCACCCTGCCCGTCCTGGTGTGCGGCGCACTGCTCGCCACCGCGGCGATGGCGGTGTGCCGCGACCGGGCGCGGCTGCGCGGCGTGGGCCTGGACGCCCTGCTGGCCGTGGTCGTGCTCGGCCTGCTGAGCGTCTTCATGTTCGGCGGTGCCAGCGGCGGGGTCGTGGTGGACCTCGGCGAGGACTTCGTCGGCACCTCGGCGCGCAACATCATCGGCCACGAGGTCTCCGCGACCAGCCTGGCCGGGCTCACCGCCGGCGCGCTCGGCCTGCTCACCCTCGTCCTCGGTGCGGCCGCCGGCCTGGTGCTGCCCTTCCTGCGCGCGACCCGGACCGACCCGGTGGCCTGGTTCCTGCTCGGCACCGGTGCGGCCGGCATCGGCGCCTTCTTCGTGCTCACCCACCCCGGGCTCGCCCAGGGCTACTTCCTCAAGGCCAGCCAGCCCGCGATCGCGATCGCCGCCGCCTGGGGCACGGTCGCGCTCTTCGAGCGCGTCGACGGCGCCGCCGTACGACGGCTCGCCGCGGGCGGAGCCGTGCTCGGGCTGGTGGGCATCGGAGCGTCGTACCTCGTCGGGGACGCGGGGCACGGCCTCGGCCGGGCCCTGGCCGGCCTCGCCGTCTTCGCCGTGCTCGTCGGCGGCGGCGCCTGGGGCGGCTCCCGGCTGGTCCGCTCCGGCGCCCGGGGCGCGCTCGCCGTCGTGGCGGCCGCCCTCGTCACCGCGCCGCTCGTCTCGACCGCTACCTCGGTGCGCGACTGGACCGAGCCGCCCGCACTGGTCGGTCCCGTCCCCTCGCTCGGTGCGATCAGCTCGAAGGACGTCCGGGCGCTGCGCTGGCTGCGCAACCACTCCGACCCCGACGACGTCGTGATCACCAACGACCACTGCCTCGCCGCGCAGGGCACGACCTGCGACCGGCGCCGCTTCTTCGTCGCGGGCTACGCCCAGCGCCGGGTGCTCATCGAGGGCTGGACCTACACCACCAAGGCCTCCGAGCTGTACGCCGAGCACGGCTCCAACGAGTTCTCCGACGACCTGTTCTGGGACCAGGACCTGCTCGCCCTCAACGACGGCTTCATCGAGGAGCCCACCGAGGAGGCGGCACGGAAGCTGTGGAAGCTGGGCGTGCGCTGGGTCGTCGTGTGGCGCCGGGCGCCGCACGCCCGGGACCTCGCACCCTGGGCCACCCGGGTCCACCGCGGCCAGACCCTGACCATCTACCGGCTCGAGCCGCCGGCCGGCACGTGAACGACTCCCGCCGCGACGCCGGCTGGCTCGCCGCGTCGTCCGCGATCGGCGGCGTGCTGGCCTACGTCTTCTTCGCCGGTGCGACCCGGGCGCTCGGCCCGGACGACGCCGCTCCGGTCTCCGTGCTGTGGACCTGGTGGGGCCTGACGGCGGCGGCGATCACCTTCCCGCTGCAGCACTGGATCACCCGGGACGTCGCGGCGCGCGGCGGGTTCGCCGGCGTCCGGGCGCTGCTGTCGGTGCTCAGCCTGCTCGCCGTCGCCGTCGCCGTCGTCGGCGGCGCGGCGACCTGGCTGCTGGGCGAGCCGCTGTTCGGCAGCCGGAGCCCCGCCTTCCCCGCACTGGTGGCGCTGGTGACCCTGGGCTCGGCCGTGATGGGGCTGCTCCGCGGCGCACTGAGCAGCCGCCGGCGCTTCCGTGCCCTCGGCAGCACGCTGCTGGCCGAGAACGGCGTGCGCTGCCTGTGCGTCTTCGCCCTGGTCGCCACGGGCGTCGAGGAGCCGGCGGCCTACGGCGCGGCGATCGTGGTCGGCCACCTCAGCGCGTTCGTGTGGACCTCCGCCCTGGCGCTGCCGCGCACCGGCGAGCCGCCGGCGCGCTCCGGCCTCGGCCTGCTGCTCGGCGCCGCGGGCGGCCAGCTGCTGGCCCAGCTGGTGCTCACCGGCGGTCCGGTCGTGCTCGCCCTCCTCGGCGGGGCGCCGAGCGAGGTGACCGCGCTGTTCGTGGGGCTGGCGATCTACCGGGCGCCGTACATCGTGGCGGTGGGGGTGGTCCCGCAGGCCACCGGCGTGCTGACGACGCTGGTCCTCGAGCGCCGGCACGACCAGCTGCGCCGGGTGCGACGGGTCCTGGTGGCGGTCACGCTGGCGGTGACGGCGGCCGCCGTACCGGTCGGGCTGTGGGTGGGACCGCCCCTCGTCCGGCTGGTCTTCGGCGGCGAGGTGGTCCTGGACCGCTGGGTCAGCGCGATGCTGGCCGCCGGCAGCGTGCTGGCGGTGGCCAACCTGGTCGCGGCCGTCCTCGCCATCGTGCACGCCCGCTCCCACGCCTCCACCACGGCGTGGCTCGCGGGCGTCGTCGTGGCGGCTCCGCTGCTGTTCACCGGCCTCGGCGAGGACGTCCGGATCGGCGCCTGGTTCCTCGCGGTCGAGTCGGTCGCCTTCGCCGTGCTGCTGCTCTCAGTGCGGACCGCGCGGGGACTCCGGGTCGCCGCGCCCTAGACTGCCCGCGTCGCAGAACTGTCGTCACGCCCCGAGCAGGAGATTTCAGCGTGCCCGAGATCAAGCCGTTGCAGAAGGTCCTCATCGCCAACCGAGGCGAGATCGCCGTCCGGGTGATCCGTGCCGCGAAGGACGCCGGCATCGGCAGCGTCGCGATCTACGCCGAGCCCGACGCGAACGCGCTGTTCGTGCGCCTGGCGGACGAGGCCTACTCCCTCGACGGCTCCACCCCGGGCGACTCCTACCTGGTGATCGAGAAGATCATCGAGGTCGCGAAGAAGTCCGGCGCCGACTCGGTCCACCCCGGCTACGGCTTCCTCGCCGAGAACGCCGACTTCGCCCAGGCCGTCCTCGACGCCGGGCTGACCTGGATCGGTCCCCCGCCCTCGGCCATCGAGGGCCTCGGCGACAAGGCCAAGGCCAAGCAGATCGCCCTGGCCGCCGGCGCCCCCCTCGCGCCCGGCCTCAAGGACGCCGTCAAGGACGCCGACGAGATCGTCGCGTTCGCGAAGGAGCACGGCCTCCCGGTCGCCATCAAGGCGGTCTTCGGCGGTGGCGGTCGCGGCCTGAAGGTCGCCCGCACCCTGGAGGAGATCCCCGAGCTCTACGAGTCCGCGACCCGCGAGGCCGTCGCCGCCTTCGGCCGCGGCGAGTGCCTCGTCGAGAAGTTCCTCGACAAGCCGCGCCACGTCGAGACCCAGTGCCTGGCCGACTCCCACGGCAACGTCGTGGTGGTCTCCACCCGCGACTGCTCGCTGCAGCGCCGCCACCAGAAGCTCGTCGAGGAGGCCCCCGCGCCCTTCCTCACCGACGAGCAGAACAAGCGCCTCTACGAGTCCTCCAAGGCCATCCTCCGCGAGGCCGGCTACGTCGGCGCGGGCACGTGCGAGTTCCTCGTCGCCGCCGACGGCACGATCTCCTTCCTCGAGGTCAACACCCGCCTCCAGGTCGAGCACTGCGTCTCCGAGGAGGTCACCGGCATCGACCTGGTCCGCGAGATGTTCCGCATCGCGGCCGGCGAGGAGCTCGGCTACGACGACCCCGAGGTCCGCGGCCACTCCATCGAGTACCGGATCAACGCCGAGGACGGCGGCAACAACTTCATGCCCGCCCCCGGCACCCTGACGAAGTGGAACCCGCCGCAGGGCCCGGGCATCCGCGTCGACGGCGGCTACGAGAACGGCGAGACCATCCCGGGCGCCTTCGACTCGCTGATCGCGAAGCTCATCGTCACCGGACGCGACCGCACCCAGGCCATCGAGCGCTCCCGGCGCGCGATCGCGGAGTTCGAGGTCGACGGCATGCCGACCGCGCTCACCTTCGACGAGGTCATCGTCAACGACCCCGCCTGGGTCGCCGCCTCCAACCCGACCGGTGAGGGCTCCTTCGACGTCTACACGACCTGGATCGAGACCGAGTTCGACAACACCATCGAGCCCTACCAGGGCACCGCGGGTGAGGCCGAGGAGGCGGAGGAGAAGCAGAAGGTCGTCGTCGAGGTCGGCGGCAAGCGGATCGAGGTCGTCCTCCCCGCCGGGCTGGGCGGCATCGCCGCCGGACCGGCCGCGGGCGGTGCGAAGAAGCCCAAGCGCGCCGGCGGCAAGAAGGCCGGCGCCGCGGCGTCGGGCGACTCGGTCACCAGCCCGATGCAGGGCACCATCGTCAAGGTCGCCGTCGAGGAGGGCCAGAGCGTCGCCGAGGGCGACGTGGTCGTCGTCCTGGAGGCGATGAAGATGGAGCAGCCGCTCAAGGCGCACAAGTCCGGGACGATCACCGGCCTGACCGCCGAGGTCGGCGCCACGGTCGGCAACGGCGAGGTCGTCGCCGAGATCAAGGACTGAGCCACCCGCCCAGTCCCTATCGTGTCGGTCATGACGCGCAGCGACGTGACCTTCCGCTCCGGCGACGGCACCTGTGCCGGCTGGCTCTACGAGCCTGCCGGCACGGGGACGACGGCCGGCCCGGTCGTCGTGCTGGCGCACGGCCTCGGCGGCGTCAAGGAGATGCGCCTGGACGCCTTCGCCGAGCGCTTCCGCGACGCCGGCTACCGGTGCCTGGTGTTCGACTACCGGCACTTCGGTGCCAGCAGCGGTGAGCCCCGCCAGCTCCTCGACGTCGAGCGGCAGCTGGAGGACTGGCGCAGCGCCGTCGCCCACGCGCGGACCCTCGAGGGCGTCGACCCCGAGCGGGTGGTCCTCTGGGGGACCTCCTTCGGCGGCGGCCACGTGCTCCGTACGGCGGCCCGTGACCCGCGGGTGGCGGCCGTGATCGCCCAGTGCCCCTTCACCGACGGGCTCGCCTCCACCCTCGCCGTCCCCCCGGTGACCTCGGCCAAGGTCACCGCGCTGGCCGTGCGCGACGTGGTCGGTGCCCGCCGCGGCAGGGAGCCGCTGATGGTCGCGACCTACGGCCCGCCCGGGTCGACCGCGCTGATGACCTCGCCGGACTCCGCCGCCGGGGTGGAGGCGCTCGTCCCCGCCGGGCTCGAGGTCCGCTCCGACGTCGCGGCCCGCTTCGCGCTCGACATCATCCGCTACTTCCCGGGCCGCGACGCCCGCAGGATCGCGGTCCCCGTCCACTTCGCGGTGTGCGAGGACGACGCCGTCGCGCCGACCAGGGCGACCCTGCGGCACGCGGCCAAGGCGCCCCGCGGCGAGGTGAGGATGCAGCCCGGCGGCCACTTCGACATCTACGTCGGCGAGGACTTCGAGCACAACGTCGCCGAGCAGCTCGCCTTCCTCGCCGAGCACGTGCCGGCCGGCGGCTGACCGCCCCGCCTCAGGCCGTACGACGCCGCGGGTCCACCTGCTCCCACCGGACCGCGCGGGCCCGTCCGTGCGCCTTGGCCTGGTAGAGCGCGGCGTCGGCACGCGCGACGGCTTCCTCGATGTCGTCGCGTGCCCGCACCGGCCCGATGCCGAGGCTGACGGTGGTGCCGGAGCCGGCGTAGCGCTGGCCGATGGCGGCGGCCACCTCGTCGGCGTCGCCGTCGGGGGCGAGCAGCACGAACTCGTCGCCACCGAGCCGGCCGACCAGGCCCCGGGCGCCGAGCACCGCCTCGCAGACCTCACCGAAGTGACGCAGCGCCTCGTCGCCGGCGGCGTGGCCCTGTCCGTCGTTCAGCGCCTTGAAGTCGTCGAGGTCGGCGACCAGGACGGCCATCGGCTCGCTGTGCCAGCCACGGTCGATCTCGCGCTGCGCGGTGCGCAGGAACTCGGCGCGGTTGAGCACCCCGGTCAGCCCGTCGCGGGTGGCCCGCACCCGCAGGTCCGAGGTCTGCTGGGCGTGGCCGAGGGTGGCCATGCTGAAGGTCACCACGACGAGCAGCAGCAGGGTCAGCAGCGTGGTCGGCTGCGGTCCGAAGCCGGCGACGAACACCGCGTGGTCCGGACCGACGGCGATGAAGACGAGGGCCCGCAGCAGGTAGAACGCGCCGATGGCACCGGAGGCCAGCCGCATCGCGGAGACCGCGAAGTCGACCGGTCCCTGACCCGGCTCCGGGTCGGCCCGCCGCTCCCGCAGCACGCAGTGCAGCTCCCAGGAGGAGCGGCCGACCATCCCCGCCATCCCCAGCAGGTACGCCGCCCCGCCCGACCACACGTCGTGGACCGGGTCGTCGAGCGCCGACCACGCCAGCACCACCACCGGGACGGGCAGCAGCTGCTGGAGCGGGACCGTGCGCCCGCTGAGCGAGCGGGCCGCCGCCCACACGCCGGCAGCGCCGAGCACGCCGACGGTGTTGCCGAGCGGGTTGGCGACGACCTGGACCGGGGTGCCGTTGCAGAGGTAGAGCGAGGCGCCGACCACGAAGCAGCCCAGCGAGACGCACCACCAGCCGCTGTAGGCCGAGCGGGTGGTCCGGTACGTCGCGAAGTAGAAGAGCACCAGCACGCACGTCGCCACGAGCCCGAAGGCGACGCGGAGGGTGAACGTGTCCAGCACGGCTCCCACCCTAGGCAGGCCGGCGCGGGCGGCACCCGGGAACGCGGAAGGGGTACCCGGATGTGGTCAGCCCTCCCCGAAGGACTAGGCCGGACCATCCACCGGGAGGGCCACCGGCCCGGGACCAAGGTCCCGGAGCGTCCCGGCCCGTAGGCTCGGCGCGTGAACCAGCTGCGCGACCCCGCCCACCGGGTCAGTCCCCGCGCCCGCACCATGTGGCAGCTCGAGGCGGCCATCGAGGCCCTCGTCGCCATCGTCGTCGGGGTCGTGGCCGCGCTGCTCTGGGCGCCGGACGGGCTGCGCTGGCCGCTCGTCGGGCTGGTGGTCGTGGTGTGCGGCGGGTCCGCGGTCGTCGTACCGCTGTGGCGCTATGGGGTGCACCGCTGGGAGGTGTCCGCCACCGCGGTCTACACCCAGCGCGGCTGGTGGGCGCGGGAACGACGGATCGCGCCGATGTCGCGGGTGCAGACCGTCGACTTCGCCCAGGGCCCGCTGGCCCGGGTCTTCGGGCTCGCGACGGTCACCGTGACGACCGCCTCGGCCGCCGGCCCGCTGCAGATCGAGGGCCTCGACCGCGAGGTCGCGCTGCGCCTGGTCGACGACCTGACCCGCAAGGCCGACCTCGTCGAGGGCGACGCCACGTGAGCGCTCCCGCCCCCGAGGCGCCGTGGCAGCGGCTGGACCCACGGATGCTGCTGGTGCACCCGATCACCGAGCTGGTGAAGTTCCTGCCGGTGCTCGTCGGCCTGCTCATCGCCGGCGGCGCCTCCGGTGGGGGGCCGTGGGCGCTGCTCGGTGTCGGGATCCCGGTCTCGCTCGGCGTGGTCCGCTACCTGACGACCACCTTCCGGGTGACCGGTGCCCGGGTCGAGCTGCGCCGCGGGCTGCTCCAGCGGCACACGCTCTCGACCCCGCTGGACCGGGTGCGCACCGTCGACCTGACCGCCTCGCCGATCCACCGCGTGCTCGGGCTGACGACGGTCGTCATCGGCACCGGCAGCGTCGCCACCGACGCCGACGACAAGCTCAGCCTCGACGCGCTCCCCCGCGAGCAGGCCGACGCGCTGCGCCGCCACCTGCTCGCGGCCCTGGACGCCTCGGCGGCCACGCCCGGCGTACCCCCGCCCCCGGAGACGGTGGTGGCCCGGTTCAGCCCGCGCTGGCTCTGGTACGCCCCCTTCACCGGCACCGTGCTGGTCGCCGCCGGTGCCCTGGCCGGCACCGCCGCGCCACTGCTGGAGTCGATCGACATCCGGGTCTCCGAGGACGACCTGGCGTTCTTCTCCCCCGCCGTCGTCGCCGGGCTCGCGCTCGGTGCGCTGCTGCTGGTGGCGGGCCTGGCGGTGGCGGGCTACCTGGTCGTCAACGGCGGTTTCGTGCTGGCGCGGCACGGCGCCGCCTGGCACGTACGACGCGGCCTGCTCACCCAGCGCGAGACGAGCATCGACGTCGCCCGGCTGGCCGGCGCCACCATCGGCGAGCCGGCCGTGCTCCGGCTGGCCCGCGGGCGCCGGGTGAACGCGATCGTCACCGGCCTCGGCGGCAGCCAGGAGAGCGCGACCGTGCTGCTCCCGCCCGCGCCGCGGCAGACCGCCGTCACGACCACCACCGCCGTGCTCGGCCACCCCGAGCCGGTGACCGGAGCCCTGCGCCGGCACGGCCGGGCCGCCACCACCCGGCGGTTCAGCCGGGCCCTGCTCGGCGCCGCCCCGGTCGCCGCCGCGGCCGTCGTGGCCGTGCTCGCCGGCGCACCCCTCGCCGTCGCGGGCGTCGCGGTCCTCGCCGTCGCGCTCGCCCTCGCGCTGGCCACCGACCGGGTCCGGGCGCTCGGCCACGGCCACCTGGCCGGGCACGTCGTCGCCCGCTCCGGCTCCGTGCTGCGGCGCCGGGAGGCGCTCGCGGACGCCCACGTGATCGGCTGGAACCTGCGCGCCACCTGGTTCCAGCGCCGGGCCGGGCTGGTGACCCTCGCCGCGACCACGGCCGGCGGCAGCGGCCGGGTCGAGGTGCTCGACGTACCCGTGCCGGACGCGGTGGGGCTCGCCCTCGCGGCGACGCCCGGCCTGCTCGAGGAGTTCCTGGAGGCCCGATGAGCGCACCCGACGGCACCTACGCACCCGCGGCCGACGGCCGGCCCGACCCGGGCGAGGTCGTGTGGGCGTGGGTGCCCTACGAGGACGACCCACGGCAGGGCAAGGACCGCCCGGTGCTGGTCATCGGCACCGTGGACGGCCCCGAGGAGCTGCTCCACTGCCTGGTGATGACCAGCAAGGACCACGACCGCGACGCCGAGCAGGAGGCCCGTGCCGGGCGCTGGTGGATGGATGTCGGCACCGGGGGCTGGGACCCGCGCGGGCGGCCCAGCGAGGTGCGGCTCAACCGGCTGCTGGTGATCCCGGCGGCCACCGTGCGCCGCGAGGGCGCGGCCCTGCCCCCGGACGTCTACGCCGCGGTGATCGCGGCCCGGCAGCGCTTCGCGGACTGAGTCGTCCTCCGGCTCACACGCCGAGGTCCGCGGCCAGCGCGGCGAGGTGCCGCTCGAAGAGGGCAGCGGGGTCGCCGAGGCCGTCCGGTCCGTACTGGCCGAACACCTCGAAGCTGACGCACCCGAACAACGCGGCCCACACGAGCACGCCGCGGGTCAGCACCGCGTCGGGCAGCGCCACGCCGAACTGCTCGCGGACGCCCTCCAGCCCCGCGGCGAGCGCGGGCGGCGCCGCCTCGTCCTGCGGTACGACGAGCGTGCCGGCCTCGTGCGCCCGCGCCGCGACGTCCAGCAGCAGGCGCACCACCCGGGTGCCCGGCTCGGTCGTCCGCTCCGCGGGGGCCCGGTAGCCCGGGACCGGAGCGCCGTAGAGCAGGGCGTAGGTCGCGGGCTCCGCCAGCGCCCAGGAGCGCAGCGCGCGGCCGAGGACCCGGAAGCGCTCGCCCGGGGCGGCGTCCGGGACGTCGTCGAGAGCGGCCGCGACGGCGTCGGCCAGGTCGTCGTACCCGTCGACGAGGAGCAGGGTGAGCAGCTCGTCGCGGCTGGCGACGTAGCGGTAGACGGCCGAGGAGACCATGCCGAGGTCGCGGGCCACGGCCCTCAGCGAGAGCGCGGCGGCGCCGTACCGGGCGAGGTGGTCGCGGCCGATCCGGGTGATGTCGGCCATCGTCTGGGCCCGGGCCTGCTCGCGGGGAGTTCCGGTCATGGCGACAGTCTGCCAGAAAAAGAGAGCACTGCTCTTGCTTTGTGGGCGCGGCGGTCCTATCGTCGATTCCGAGAGCACTGCTCTCGTTTCCCTTCGAGTCCAGGAGCACCCATGCACCAGCACCACGTCGTCACCGGCGCCGGCCCCGTCGGCAGCACCGTCGCCCTCCAGCTCGCCGAGGCCGGCCAGCACGTCGTCCTGCTCACCCGCTCCGGCAGCGGCCCCGAGCACCCGCTGATCGAGCGGCGCGCCGGCGACGCCGGCCGCGCCGAGGTCCTCGACGCCGCCCTCGACGGCGCCCGGGCCCTCCACCACTGCGTCCACGCCTCCCGGTACGACGCCGCGACCTGGCGCCGCGAGCTGCCGGCCACCGAGCAGGTCGTCCTCGCCGCCGCCGGCCGGGCCGGCACGGTCGTCGTCTTCCCCGAGAGCCTCTACGCCTACGGCGCCGTCACCGGCCCGATCACCGAGGACACGCCCCGCACCGCGACCGAGGGCAAGCCCGGGGTCCGCACCGCCCTGCTCGCCGCCCGGGCCACCTCGGCCACCCCGACGGTCAGCGTCGCGGCCGGCGACTTCTACGGCCCGCGGGTGCTCACCTCGCACGCGGGCGAGCGGATGGTGCCGACGATCCTCGCCGGGCGGACCATGCGGGTGGTCGGCAGCCTGGACCAGCCGCACGCCTTCACCTACGTGCCCGACCTCGCCGCCGCGATGGTCCGGGCCGCGGAGGACCCGGGGCTGTGGGACAGCGTGCTGCACGCCCCGACCGCGCCGGCGCTCACCCAGCGCGAGCTGGTCGCGGCCTTCGCGGCCGCCGGCGACGTACCGGTGCCGAAGGTCGGGGCGATCCCGGCCGGGCTGCTGCGCACGATCGGCCTGGTGCACCGCGACACCCGGGAGCTGGCCGAGATGGCCTTCCAGTTCACCGCGCCCTTCGAGCTGGACTCCCGGCGCAGCGAGGAGCGGCTCGGGCTGAAGCCGACCAGCGTCGAGGACGGCGCCCGGGCCACCGTCGCGTGGTGGCGCGAGCGCCTCAGCGCATGAGGAAGGACGCCCGCCAGATCTTGCGGTCGCGCTCGGAGACCATGTGGTGCTCCTCGAGGACCGGCACGACCTTCTCGCCCATCCACGCGATCGTCTCGCGGTAGGCCTCGTTGCCGAGCGCCTGCCGGCGGGCCTCGCGCGGGTCGAGCCCCACGGCGGCGTAGACGTCGGGATGGACCAGGGAGCGCATGGTCACGTAGGCGACGCGGGCCGTCAGGGTCTGGTGCCAGCGCAGCTGGGCGCGGCTCAGGCCGCGTGCCGACTTCGCGAGCTCGTCGCGGGCGAAGGTGACGTGGCGGGCCTCCTCGGTGACGTGGATCCGGGCCACCATCCGGGCCAGCGGCTGGACCCGCTCGTCGCGCATCAGCTCGCGCTGCCACCGGTCGACCGGCTCCTCGCCGATCAGGATGCCGGCGTAGGCGCTCGCGCCACGCAGGGCCAGCGGGCCGAGCTTGCCCAGCCGACGCGACGCCTGCCGGGGCCCGTACGCCGGCACGCCCATCGCCGCGATGGCGCGGCCGAACATCACGGTGTGCCGGGTCTCGTCACCGACCTCGGTCAGCGCGAACTGGGTGCGTGCCGAGCGCGGGTCGGCGGCGTAGGCGTCGCGCAGCAGGATCTGCATGAGCACGATCTCGAACCAGATGCCGACGCTGGCGATGCTCGCGAGCTCGTGGGCCGACAGGGTGATCCGCTGCTCCTCGCTGAGCCGGTCCCACAGCGGCGTGCCGTAGAGCGACATCCGCTCGGGCTGCATCCACCACAGCCCGGGGACCGGCGGCGCCTCCCAGTCGAGGTCGACCTCGGGGTCGTAGGACTGCCGGGCGGCGGAGCGCAGCAGGCGCTCCGCCAGTGCTTCGGAGGGGGCCTCCGCCGGGGCGGCGGGGGTCGCCGGGTCGAGCAGCGTCATCGAGAAGAGGCCTCTCCGAAACTAGATGCAACCATCAGTAACGGTTAACGGTACTCTGGGCGCCATGGCCAACGTCAAGAGCGACGGACGCACCACCCGCTGGGACGACCACCGCGCCACCCGGCGCGCGGAGTTCGTCCAGGCCGCCGTGCGCGCGATCGACGCGCTCGGCCCGGACGCCTCGGTCGCGGACATCGCCGCCGAGGCCGGGGTCAGCAAGCCGGTCCTCTACCGCTACTTCTCCGACAAGGCCGAGCTGCACGCCGCCGTCGGCGCCTGGGGCTCCGAGCTGGTCCTGGACCGGGTGCTCGCGGCGCTGCTCGAGCCGGCGCCGGCACGCGAGCGGATCACCGCCGGCGTCGAGGCCTACCTCTCGACCATCGCCGAGCACCCGCAGGCCTTCCTGCTGCTCACCCGCCAGCACGCCGGCGGCGACCCGCTCGCCGCGGGCAAGGAGCTCATCGCCTCCAAGCTGTCCCGCCTGCTCGGCGACGTGCTGCGCCTGCTCGGGGGCGACACCGGCGCCGCGGAGCCCTGGGCCCAGGCGGTCGTCGGCCTCGGCAGCTCGGTCGGGCAGTGGTGGCTGGAGCGCCGCACCCTCTCCCGGGCGGCGGCCGCGGGCTACCTCGCCGAGTTCGTCTGGCACGCCCTCGCCGGCGCCGCCGCCGAGCACGGCGTCGACCTCAGCGCCCTCGACCCGGACGCCGGCATGGCGACCGTCCACCCGCTGCGCCAGGACGCCGACGAGTGAGCCACGAGCCCCAGGAGTCGTACGACGGCCCGGCGAGCGTGCTCGTCGACGGCACCGAGCACCCGGTGGCCGTCACCCTGCGCGGCGCCTTCCAGCCGGTCGACGGGCTGTTCCACTGGTACGGCCGGATCACCCACCCGGCGCCGCTGCCGGGCGTGCGCAGCGGCGCCGCGGTGACCCTGCGCACCGCCGTCGGCGAGGCGCCGGCGAAGCTCTCCGACGAGGACCCGTGGGGCCGCTTCCGGGTGACCGGGACCGGCCGGCCGCCGTTCTGAGCGATCAGCCGGGCGTGACGATCACGTTGACGGCCTCGAAGCCGTCCGCGCCCGCCCGGTAGGCGTGCGGCCGGTCGGCGGCGAAGGACACGTGCTCCCCGGCGCCGAAGGCCTGCACCGTGCCGTCGTGCTCGACCTCGCCGGAGCCGGTGAGCACGACGAGCCGCTCGGTGACGCCGGCGACGTGGGCGGGCGAGCGACGCTCGACCCCGGCCGCGAGCCGGAGCAGGTAGACCTCGGTGGTCCGCCCCTCCTCCCGCACCACCCGCAACCGGACGGTGACGATGCCCTCGTCGAGGATCACTGCGCCGTCGTGGTCGTCCATCAGCGCGGCCATCGGCACGCCGAGCGGGGTCGCGACGGCGTACAGCGTCTCCAGGGTGGGGTTGCGCTGCCCGGTCTCCAGCTCCGACAGGGTGCCCTTGCCGATGCCGGCCTCGCCGGCGAGCGCGGAGAGGGAGAGCCCGCGGGCCTCGCGCAGCGCACGGATCCGCGCGCCGACCCCGGCCGCTCGCGTCATCGGCGCTTCCTCACCTAGAGTGTTCTGTATACAGAACGCCGCCGGTGCGTTCGGCAGGAGGCGACGTGTCCCAGGAGAGTACCCACGGCCCCGTGGTGGCCGGCGTGGTCACCGCCGTCGTCGGGTTCAGCAGCTCCTTCGTCGTCGTGCTCGCGGGGCTGACGGCCGTCGGCGCCTCCCCCGCCCAGGCCGCCTCCGGCCTGCTCACCCTGCTCGTCACCCAGGCGCTGGGGATGCTCTGGCTCTCGGTGCGGCACCGCACGCCGCTGATCCTGGCCTGGTCCACCCCGGGTGCGGCGCTGCTGGCCTCCTCGGCCGGGGTCGCCGGCGGCTGGCCCGCGGCCGTCGGCGCCTTCGTCGCGACCGGCGTCCTGGTCGTGCTCACCGGCCTGGTCCCCCGGCTCGGCGACCTGGTCGCGGCCATCCCGCAGAGCCTGGCCCGGGCGATGCTCGCCGGCGTCCTGCTCCCGCTGTGCGTCGCCCCGGTCACCGCGCTCGTCGACGCGCCCGCCGCGGTCGCCCCGGTCGTCCTCACCTGGCTCGTGCTGCTCCGGCTCGCGCCGCGCTGGGCGGTGCCGGCCGCCCTCGCCGTCGCGCTCGGGATCGTGCTCGCCACCGCGCACGTCCCCACCGACGCGCTCGCGCCGAGCCTGGCCTGGACGACGCCGCACTGGACCGCCTCCGCGCTGGTCGGCCTCGCCCTGCCCCTGTACGTCGTCACGATGGCCTCGCAGAACGTGCCGGGCGTCGCGGTGCTCGGCACCTACGGCTACCGCGTGCCGTGGCGCGAGTCGCTGACGGTCACCGGCATCGGCACCATCGCCGGGGCGCCGACCGGCGGGCACGCGATCAACCTCGCCGCCATCAGCGCGGCCCTCGCCGCCGGCCCGGCCGCGGGCCCGGACCGGGCGCGCCGATGGGTGGCCGCGGTCAGCGCGTCGGCGACCTACCTCGTGCTCGCCGTCGCGAGCAGCGCGCTGGCCGCGATGGTGGCCGCCGCCCAGGACGGGCTGATGCAGGCCGCCGCCGGCCTGGCCCTGCTCGGCACCCTCGGCAGCGCGCTCGCCGAGGCGCTCGCCGACCCGCGCGAGCGGGAGTCCGCCGCCGCGACCCTCGTGGTCGCCGCCTCCGGTGTCACCGTGCTCGGGATCGGCGCCGCCTTCTGGGCGCTCGTGGTCGGGCTCGTGTGCCGCGCGGTGCTGCGCCGGCCCGCCTAGACCTCGCAGCCGCGGCGGACCTCGGTCGAGCAGATGTCGCTGCCCGCGCCGCCGAAGCCTGCGTCACGGGCCTTGCCGCCGTCGAGGATGTCGGTGCCGCCGAGGCCGTAGAGCGCGTCCCGCCCGCCGTTGCCGGAGAGGTAGTCGTTGCCCGAGGTGCCCCGGATGGTGTCGCCGAAGCGGGTGCCGTAGGCGATGTTGATCGAGCGCAGGGTGGCCTTGCCGGTGCGCGCCCAGGTCGCCACGCCGCGACCGAGCGCGATCCGCACCGCGCGGTCGAAGGTCTCGAAGCTGACCTGGTCGTCGCCCGCCCCGCCGTTCAGGTACGGCGTCGCCCGCGGGGTCTGCACCAGGAAGGAGTCCAGCCCCGCCTCGCCGTACGCCGAGGAGGAGCCGATGCCGGCCCGGAACAGGTCGTCGCCCTCGCCGCCGTAGCCCCGGGCGCCGAGGGAGAGCTGGAGGACGTCACGCCCCGCGTCGCCCCGGGCGACCCCGCGCGTCACGATGAGCAGGTCGTCGCCGGGTCCGCCGGACGCCGTACCGCCCGCGGCCTCGAGGATGTCCGCGCCGCCGCCACCGCTGATCCGGTCCGCGCCGGCCGCGCCGACGAAGTGGTCGCTTCCCGGGCCGCCGACCATGGTGTCCGCGTCGGCCGTGCCCTGGACCGTCTCGACCAGGGCGTAGGTGTCGTGGCCGTCGCCGTCGACCGTGCCGGTGGCTCCGTTGACGGTCACCGCGTGCAGCGAGGTCAGGTAGGTCAGCAGGTCCCGGTCGCGTCCGCCGTTGATCCGGTCGTCGCCCGCCCCGCCGGCGAAGGCGTCCGCCCCGGTGCCGCCAGACAGCGAGTCGTCGCCCGGGCCGCCCGCCAGCCGGTCCGCGCCACTCTCGCCGAGGATGATGTCGTTGCCGTACTCGCCGTTGATCGAGTCCCGGCCCGCGCCACCGCAGATGATGTCGTTGCCGCTGTCACCGCGGAACCGGTCGTTGCCCGGCCCCAGCCACACCACATCGGGCAGCGGGGTGCCCTGGAGGTCGTCGTCACCGGCGGTGCCGACGATCGTCGCCGTCCGCCCGGCGCAGGTGGGCGCGGCCGCCTGCGCGGGGGCGATCGCCGCGAGGGCACCGACGACGACCAACGACGCCCCGGACACCAGGGCCAGCAACCTCGCGCTCATGACCGGTACCTGTCACGGCACCGGCCCGGCGTTACATCGCCGGCTCAGGTCAGGAAGAAGAAGGTGGACTTCAGGCCGAGGTAGGAGCGGAAGGTGTCGCCCGCGACGTCGATGGTGCGCTTCGTGCCGATCACCCGGATGGTCACCACCCGCCCGCCCCCGGCGCCGTGCCCGTCCCGCTTGACCACCTGCAGGCGGGTCGCCGTCCCGAGCGAGGGCCAGGCCTTCTCCAGCTCGGCCGAGGTCACGGTGTCGGTCCAGGTCCGGACCGGGTCGTAGAGGTCGGCCCGGGCGACGAGGTAGGGCCGCGAGCCCTGCGTCGTCCAGCCGCCGTTGCTGGAGGAGAACTGGGTGAAGGCCGGCTGGCCGCCGTAGCTGCGGACCTCGGTCCGCGTCGCGGTCACCGCGGCGTTGGTCTGGGTGGTCTCCGCGGCGACGCCGCCGTAGACCTGCGACCGGGTGGTGTCGTCGACGTCGTAGCGCGCGCCGGTGCGCGAGCCGCGCTCGAAGGCGGCATAGCTGCGCGCGGCGACCGCCTGGGCCCGCAGCGCCTGGGCGTGCCACAGCGACGGCATCTCCCGGGCGATGACCCCGCGGACGTAGTACTCCAGCGGCACCACGTTGACCACGTCGCGGTGCGCGCCGGTGACCGACGAGCGCAGCGTGCCGCGGTAGAGCGCCGAGCCGGACGGCGTGTAGAGCCGCAGCGTCGGCGCCACGAACTCCGCCTGCCCCTTGATCTGGCGCACCAGGGTCCAGGTGCCCTTGACCGCCACCCAGACCCGGCTGGTCGCGTTGTCGGGCGTCGGCGCGATCATCCAGTGCGTGGCGCCCGTGCGCGCCAACGGGTACGACGTCGTGCTGCCCGTCGCACGCACGCTCAGCCCGCTCTGCGCGCCCACCACGAGCACGTCACGCGTCTCCTTGGTGAGCAGCACCCGGATCGCCCCGCCGGCCGTGCCGACCTTGGTGCCCGGGTAGTAGAAGTTCACGATCTGGCGGTACGTCAGCCCGCGGGTCGCGGCGCCCTGCGCGCCGTACTGCGACATGCCGTGGCCGTGGCCCCAGCCCCGCCCGCTGAGCGGGAACGAGGTGGCCGCGGTGGCCGGCGAGGACTCGACCGCGACCGGCGCGACCACCAGCCCGAGGACGGCGGCGAGGACGGTCACGAGGGTCCGAGAGAGCGCGCGCATCGTCCGAGACTAACCCGGGTTTCAAGCCTTGACAGTCGTCCGAACTAGGATTGACGACCATGACCGACCTCGACAGCCAGCCCACCCCGGACCCGACGGCCGCGGAGCCCCGCGCCGTCGTCGTACCGGACAAGCCGGCCCTGGAGGGGCTGGAGGCGAAGTGGGCCGAGCAGTGGAAGAACGACGACACCTACGGCTTCGACCGCACCCAGCCGCGGGAGAACGTCTACGCCATCGACACCCCGCCGCCGACGGTCAGCGGCAGCCTGCACGTGGGCCACGTCTTCTCCTACACCCACACCGACCTGATCGCCCGCTTCCAGCGGATGCGGGGCAAGTCCGTCTTCTACCCGATGGGCTGGGACGACAACGGCCTGCCGACCGAGCGCCGCGTGCAGAACTACTTCGGCGTGCGCTGCGACCCCTCGCTGCCCTACGACGCCGACTTCACCCCGCCGGAGAAGCCGGACCCCAAGCGCCAGGTCCCGATCAGCCGGCCGAACTTCATCGCGCTGTGCGAGCAGCTCGTCGAGCAGGACGAGAAGGTCTTCGAGGACCTGTGGCGCACGCTCGGCCTCAGCGTCGACTGGAAGATCAACTACACGACCATCGGCGCGAAGGCGCAGACCGTCAGCCAGCGCGCCTTCCTGCGCAACCTGGGCCGCGGCGAGGCCTACCTCCAGGAGGCGCCGACCCTGTGGGACGTCACCTTCCAGACCGCGGTCGCCCAGGCCGAGCTGGAGGCCCGTGACTACGCCGGCGCCTACCACCGCGTCGCCTTCCACCGGACCGACGCCTCGACGGGCTCGGCCACCGACAAGGTCTACATCGAGACGACCCGCCCCGAGCTGATCCCCTCGGTCGTCGCGCTGATCGCGCACCCCGACGACGAGCGGTACGCCGACCTGTTCGGCCAGAGCGTCACCTCGCCGGTCTTCGGCGTGGAGATCCCGGTCCTCGCCCACCCCGCGGCGGAGAAGGACAAGGGCGCCGGCATCGCGATGTGCTGCACCTTCGGCGACCTGACCGACGTCACCTGGTGGCGCGAGCTGCAGCTGCCGGTGCGCACCGTCATCGGGCGCGACGGCCGGTTCACCCGCGAGACCCCGGAGTGGCTCGCGAGCGAGGCCGCCGCGGCGGCGTACGAGGACCTCAAGGGCAAGACGGTCCACTCCGCCCGTGAGGCGGTGGTCGCCAAGCTCAAGGAGAGCGGTGACCTCGACGGCGACCCCAAGCCCACCCAGCGGATGGCGAACTTCTACGAGAAGGGCGACAAGCCGCTGGAGATCGTCTCCACCCGCCAGTGGTACATCCGCAACGGCGGGCGGGACGCGGGCATCCGCAACCAGATGCTGGAGCGCGGCGCGGAGATCCAGTGGCTGCCGCCGCACATGAAGCACCGCTTCGACAACTGGGTCGGCGGCCTCAACGGCGACTGGCTGATCTCGCGCCAGCGCTTCTTCGGCATCCCCTTCCCGGTCTGGTACCCCCTCGACGCCGAGGGCGAGCCCGACTACGGCAGCCTGCTGCTGCCGACCGAGGCCGAGCTGCCCGTCGACCCGTCGACCCAGGCACCCGCGGGCTACACCGAGGACCAGCGCGGCAAGCCGGGCGGCTTCATCGGCGACCCGGACGTCATGGACACCTGGGCGACCTCCTCGCTCACCCCGCAGATCGCGGGCGGCTGGGAGTCCGACCCGGACCTGTTCTCGCGGGTCTTCCCGATGGACCTGGCCACCCAGGCCCACGACATCATCCGCACCTGGCTGTTCTCCCGCGTCGTCCGGGCGCACTTCGAGAACGGCGCGGCGCCGTGGTCGCACGCGATGATCTCCGGCTTCATCGTCGACCCGGACCGCAAGAAGATGTCGAAGTCCAAGGGCAATGTCGTCGTCCCCGACGAGATCCTGGGCAAGTACGGCGCCGACGCGGTCCGCTGGCGGGCCGCGATCGCCCGTCCCGGTCTGGACTCGCCCTTCGACGAGACCCAGATGAAGGTCGGCCGCCGGCTGGCGATGAAGGTCCTCAACGCCTCGAAGTTCGTCCTCGGCAGCGTCGGGGCCACCGAGTTCAGCGCGGCCCGGGTCAGCCAGCCGGTCGACACCCACCTGCTGGGCCGGCTCGCCGGCGTGGTCCGCAAGGCCACCGAGGCGTTCGAGGCCTACGACTACACGACCGCGCTCGAGGTCACCGAGAAGTTCTTCTGGGAGTTCTGCGACGACTACCTCGAGCTCGTCAAGGAGCGGGCGTACGCCGACACCGGTGACGCCTCGGACTCGGCGCGGTCCACCCTCGCCGCCGCCCTGCAGGTGCAGCTCCGGCTGCTGGCGCCCTTCCTGCCGTACGTCACCGAGGAGGTCTGGTCCTGGTGGCAGGACGGCTCGGTGCACCGCGCGCCGTGGCCGAGCGTCACCGAGCTGGGCTCCCCGGCCGCCTCCGACGGCACCGCGATCGACGCGGTCGCCGCCGCGCTGGCCGGCATCCGGGGCGCGAAGTCGCAGGCCAAGGTGAACATGAAGACCCCGCTCGCGCGGGTCGAGGTCAGTGGCCCGGAGAAGCTCGTGCGCGACGCCGAGTCCGCCTCCACGGACCTGGTGGCCGCCGGCAAGATCACCGGCGACCTGGTCTTCACCGTCGTCGCCGACGCCACCGAGCTGTCCGTGACCGCCGAGATCCAGCCTGCGGAGTGAGGCGGGCAGGAGCGGCGGCCGCCGTCGCGGCCGTGCTGGCGCTCACCGCGGGCTGCGCGGCGACCGAGTGGCCCTCGGACGCCGACCAGTCGGCGTTCTGCGAGAAGGTCGGCCAGCACTACCTGCACGGTCCCGACGAGGAGCTGCGGCGACTGGGGACCCCGGAGAACCTCCCGTTCGAGGCCCGGCGCTACCTGCTCCACCGCGACGAGGGCAAGGAGCCGGTCCCCGGGGACCAGGAGATCCTCCAGGACTACGTCGCCGACCGCTGCTGATCAGGGCACCAGGCGCAGGACCAGGTCGCCGTCGGCGTCCTTGCGGTCGTTGGTGAGCACCCACAGCGAGCCGTCCGGCGCCTCGGTGACCAGGCGCAGCCGGCCGTACTCGTGGGCGAGCAGCTGCTCGGCGGAGTCGGCCGAGCCGTCCGGGTCGATCCGGTAGAGCCGCTCGCCGCGCAGGCAGGCGATCCAGATCTTGCCGTCGTGGAACGTCATCCCGCTCGGCGAGGCGTCCTCCGGCCGCCAGGTGGCGATCGGGTCGGTGAGGTCGTCGTCGTCCGCGGGCCCCTCGGCCTCGGGCCAGCCGTAGTCCTGGCCCGGCTCGACCACGTTGAGCTCGTCGAGCTTGTTGAAGCCGAACTCGGTGGCGTACAGCGTGCCCTGCTCGTCCCAGGCCAGGCCCTGCGGGTCGCGCCAGCCCCACGCGTAGACCGGTGAGGCGGGGTCCGGGTTGCCCGGCGCCGGCCGGCCCTCCGGGGTGACCCGCAGGATCTTGCCGCCGAGGTCGGCCCGGTCCTGGGCCGGGGCGCGTCGGTCCGCCTCCCCGGTGGTGACGTAGAGCATCCCGTCCGGGCCGAACCGGATCCGGCCGCCGTTGTGGATGTTGCCGGCCGGGATCCCGGTCAGCACCGGCTCCGGATCCGCGGTGGAGCCGAGCCGGAACCGCACCACGCGGCTGTCCTCGCGGCCGGTGTAGTAGACGTAGACCCAGCCGTCCTCGGCGTACGACGGGGAGAGGGCCAGCCCCTGCAACCCGCCCATCGAGGCGCTGTCGGGATCGATCTCCTCGAAGGTGCGCACCTCCGAGACCTGCCCGCTGGGGCTCACCCTGCGCAGGCGGCCGGTGATCCGCTCGGTGACCAGCGCGGAGCCGTCGGGCAGGAAGGCCAGGTCCCAGGGCACGGCGAGGCCCTTCGCGACCGTCTCCACCGACGCGGGCTCCGCGTCGGGGGCGTCCGCCACGCTCGGGTGGACCCACCAGCCGGCGCCGTCGCCGTACCGGTAGCCGGCCACGCCGCCCGCCACGAGGAGGGCACCGAGGATGCCGAGAACAGGCCACTTCCACCGCACGAGCCAGCGCACGGCTCGACCCTAGGCGCGCTCGCGCCCCGGGTCGCCGGTCGTCACCGACTCGTCAGGCAGACTTCTTCTTCGGTTTCGCATCGCGCAGCACCAGGGTCGGCGCGACGTCGTCCTCGACGGTCTCCTTCGTCACCACGACCTGGGCCACGTCGCCGCGGCTCGGCACGTCGTACATCACGTGGAGGAGGACCTCCTCGATGATGGCGCGCAGGCCACGGGCGCCGGTGCCGCGCTCGAGCGCCTTGTCGGCGATCGCGGCGACGGCGTCGTCGGTGAAGTCGAGCTCCACGCCGTCGAGGTCGAAGAGCTTCTTGTACTGCTTGACCAGGGCGTTGCGCGGCTCGGTGAGGATCTGGATCAGCGCGTCCTGGTCGAGCGGGCTGACGCTCGCGATGAGCGGCAGACGGCCGATGAACTCGGGGATCAGGCCGAACTTGGTGAGGTCCTCGGGCCGGACCTGGCCGAGCAGGTCGTCGGCGGCACGCTCGGCCTCGCCGCGCGGCTCGGCGGTGAAGCCGAGGGACTTCTTGCCGACCCGCTGCTCGATGATGTGCTCCAGGCCGGCGAAGGCGCCGCCCACCACGAACAGGATGTTCGTGGTGTCGATCTGGATGAACTCCTGGTGCGGGTGCTTGCGGCCGCCCTGCGGGGGCACCGAGGCGGTGGTGCCCTCGATGATCTTGAGCAGGGCCTGCTGCACGCCCTCGCCGGAGACGTCGCGCGTGATCGAGGGGTTCTCCGCCTTGCGGGCCACCTTGTCGATCTCGTCGATGTAGATGATGCCGGTCTCGGCCTTCTTGACGTCGTAGTCGGCGGCCTGGATCAGCTTGAGGAGGATGTTCTCGACGTCCTCACCGACGTAGCCGGCCTCGGTCAGGGCGGTGGCGTCGGCGATGGCGAACGGGACGTTGAGCATCCGGGCCAGGGTCTGGGCGAGGTAGGTCTTGCCGCAACCGGTCGGGCCGATGACGAGGATGTTGGACTTCGCGACCTCGACGACCTCGTCCTTGCTGTGCTTGCCCGACACGGGCTGCACACCCGCCTGGACCCGCTTGTAGTGGTTGTAGACCGCCACCGCGAGGGACTTCTTCGCCTGCTCCTGGCCGATGACGTAGGAGTTCAGGAACTCGAAGATCTCCTTCGGCTTCGGCAGCTCGGCGAGGTCGACGTCAGAGCCCTCGGCGAGCTCCTCCTCGATGATCTCGTTGCACAGGTCGATGCACTCGTCGCAGATGTAGACACCCGGACCAGCGATGAGCTTCTTGACCTGCTTCTGGCTCTTTCCACAGAACGAGCACTTCAACAGGTCGCCACCGTCACCGATGCGTGCCACGGGTCCTCCTCAGGTCCGAACCCCCCGACGGTACCCCCTGCCACGCTCCAACGGGAGCGTGACACGAGGGCAACCGGGTCGGGATCGGGGAGCTCAATGGTCGTACGTCGTTCTCTTCGGCAGCCGGGGCCCGGATCAGACCAGTGCGGGGGTCTTCAGCGACTCGAGCACCGAGTCGATGAGGCCGTACTCGATCGCGCCCTGGGCGGTGAGGATCTTGTCGCGCTCGATGTCGCGGCTGACCTCGTCGATGTCCTTGCCGGAGTGGTCGCTGATCATCTTCTCGAGCAGCTCGCGCATCCGGAGGATCTCGTTGGCCTGGATCTCGATGTCCGAGGTCTGGCCGAAGGTGCCCTCGGTGTAGGGCTGGTGGATCAGGATCCGGCTGTTGGGCAGCGCCAGGCGCTTGCCCTTGGCGCCCGCGGCCAGCAGGATCGCCGCCGCCGAGGCCGCCTGGCCGATGCACACGGTCTGCACGTCCGGCTTGATGAACTGGATCGTGTCGTAGATCGCGGTCAGCGCCGTGAACGAGCCACCGGGGCTGTTGATGTAGATGCTGATGTCCTGGTCGGGGTTCATCGACTGCAGGCAGAGCAGCTGGGCGATGACGGCGTTGGCGACGTCGTCGGAGATCGGGGTGCCGAGGTAGATGATGCGGTCCTCGAACAGCTTGGCGTAGGGGTCGATCCGGCGGAAGCCGTACGACGTGCGCTCTTCCCACTGCGGGATGTAGTAGTTCATGCCTTGATCACTCAGTCCTTCTTGTGGGCCGGACGACCCTCGTCGACGGCTTCCTTGGCGCTCTTGACCACCTTGTCGACCAGGCCGTACTCCAGCGCCTCCTGGGCGGTGAACCAGCGGTCGCGGTCGGCGTCCTCGGTGACCTGCTCGACGCTCTGGCCGGTGTGCTCGGCGATCAGGTCGAGCAGCACCTTCTTGATGTGCAGCGACTGCTGGGCCTGGATCTTGATGTCCGAGGCCGAGCCGCCCATGCCGGACGACGGCTGGTGCATCATGATCCGCGCGTGGGGCAGGGCGTAGCGCTTGCCCTTCGCGCCGGCGCAGAGCAGGAACTGGCCCATCGAGGCGGCCAGGCCCATGCCGACCGTGGCGACGTCGTTGGGGATGTAGTTCATCGTGTCGTAGATCGCCATGCCGGCGTCCACCGAGCCGCCGGGGCTGTTGATGTGCAGGAAGATGTCGGCCTCGGGGTCCTCCGCCGACAGCAGCAGCAGCTGGGCGCAGATCGCGTTGGCGTTCTGGTCGCGCACCTCGGAGCCGAGGAACACGATCCGCTCGCGGAGCAGCCGGCTGTAGATGTTGTCGTCGAGGAAGTTGATCCCCGCGCCGCCGTTCATCTCATGACCACGCTCGTGGCCACCGGGAAGAGTCTGAGTCACGCAAGCGACACTAGCCGTCCGCCACGGTCAAACCACGTGTCGCACGCCGCTGTTCGCCGACAGCGGAAGGGCTCAGCCCTCCGCGGCGGCCCGGAGCCCGGCGAGGGTGGTGGCCATCCCGCGCTCCAGCTCGTCGGCGTGCTCCTCGGTGCCGCCGAGCGCGAGCGGCGCGACGAGCCGGCTGCCGAGGCTGAGCCGCGCCGGCACCGGCCGGCGGTGCACCACCCGGGTCCGGCCGGGGCCGAGCGCCTCGAGCTCCCAGACCCACTGCGCCCCGCTGGAGGGGGTGTCCCAGACCAGTCGCCGGCCGGGAGTCACCTCGGCCACGACCGAACGGGTCGGCCAGACGAAGGCCTTGCGGCGGTTGACGCCGAGGTACCACTGCCCGACCCGCAGGCCGCCGCGCTTGAGCGGCACCATCCGCACGGTCTCCGGGCTCCAGCTCGCCAGCTGGCCGAAGTCGGTCAGCAGCGCCCACACGTGCTCGGCAGGAGCCGCGATCTCGGTCTCCGCGCGGAGCTCGCGCGCTGCGTTCGGGGTCGCCATGGACCCATCCTGGCTCAGTCGTCGTCGCCGAGCCAGCGCACCAGCGCGGTGTGGACGTCGGGGTGGTTGAGCAGCCCGAAGTGGTCGGTGCGCGGCAGGTGCAGCACCTCGGCCCCGGGGAACAGCTCGGTCCCGCGGCGGTCGCGGCCCACGGCCGAGCGCGGGGTCACCAGCAGGTCCCCGATCGTGCTCGCGACCGGGTGCCGCGGCGAGCGGGTCAAGGTGGCCGAGACGAGGCGGTAGCGCGCGTGCGGCAGCGGGGGCACGTCCTGGGCGAGGCCCTCGATCAGGTCGTGGATCCCCGGCGCCTGCCGGTCGATGACCCGGCCGAAGGCGGCCACCTCGGGCAGCCTGGCGAGGGTCCGGCTGGCGTGGTCGGCGCTCACGGCGAACCAGGAGCCGAGGTGCGGGGTGCCCAGGGTGACCACGTCGGTGACCTGCTGGGTCCAGGCGGCCGGGGCGTCGCCCTCCGCGGTCACCGCCGAGGAGGCCCGGATGACCAGCCCGCCGAGCGAGTGCCCGACCAGCGCGATCCGGGTGACCTCGGTGGGCCAGGCGTCGACGAGGCGCTGCAGGAGCGAGGCCAGCACCACGCCGTTCTCGCGCAGGGGCAGGCCGGTGTTGGCGCGCAGGTAGACCGGCGTCCAGCCGCGCCGGGCCAGCGTCTCGCCGTACGTCGAGCCGAGCCGGTCGCGGTGGCGGCGCCAGTAGTCCTCGGTCTCGCACAGCCCGTGCAGGAAGACCACCAGCTGACCGGTGGCCTCCGGGAAGGCCGCGCGCACGCCGTCGGGGGTGAGCAGCACGTCGCGGCCCTCGCGGCGCACGCCCATCTCGATCGCGAGGTGCGGCCGCTCGCGGCGCAGCTCCTCACCGATCAGCCCGTTGACGGCCGAGCTGACGAAGCGCCCGCGCGGACCCTCCTCCAGGCCGGGGCCGCCCAGTCCGGCGTCGGCGAGGCGGGACAGGCCGGCGCTCGCGCCGCGCAGGGAGAGCCCGAGGGCGCCGTAGACCGTGGTGGCGATGCCGTGGTGCAGGACCTCCGCGGGCCGCGCTGCATGGCCGAGACCGAGCCGGGCCAGGCCGTGCGCACGCCGCGAGATCGCGGTGTGGGTCTCCCGCGCGGTGGCGACGACGAGGTCGTCGAGGACGGAGGTCGCCAGGGCCGCGGCGTCGACGAGGGTGGCTTCGTGCCTCATGGAAAAGCAGGCTACCCCGTTGAGTGCACACTCGTACACTCAACGGGGTAGGTGAGCCGGGACTCAGTCCTCGGTGGTCTCCTCGGCCTCGGCGGGCTCCTCGCCCTCCGCGGCCGGCTCGCCGATGCTGCCGTCGGCCTGCAGGTTCTTCAGCTCCAGGACGTTGCCGGAGCCGTCCTTGACCTCGGCACCCTCGACCAGGATCTGCAGCGCCTTGCCGCGGCGGATCTCCTGGACCAGCTCGGGCACGTGGTTGTGCTCGAACATGTGGTTGACGAACTCCTGCGGGTCCTGGCCGGACTGCTGCGCGCGACGGATCATGTGCTGGGTGAGCTCGGCCTGGTCGATGCCCAGCTCCTCCTTGTCGGCGATCTCGTCGAGCAGGAACTGCGCGGCGACGGCGTCGCGGACCCGGCGCTCGAGGTCGGCCTCGAACTCCTCCTGGGTCTGCTTCTCGTCCTCGAGGTACTTCTCCAGCGTCATGCCGGCGTACTGCAGCTGCTGCTCCAGGTTGGCGCGGCGCGCATTGAGCTCCTCGGTGACCATGGTCTCCGGCAGCGGGATCTCGACCTTCTCCAGCAGCGACTCCAGGACGGCGTCCCGGGCGGCCGCGGCCTGCTCGAGGCGCTTGCCGCGGGTCAGCCGCTCGCGCACGTCGGTGCGCAGCTCCTCCAGGGTGTCGAACTCGGAGGCCTCCTGGGCGAAGTCGTCGTCCAGCTCGGGGAGCTCCTGCTCCTGGACCTGGGTGACCTTGACCTTGACCTCGACGTCCTGGCCGACCAGCTCGCCGCTGACCAGCTGGGTCGTGAACGTCTTCTCCTCGTCGACGCCGACGCCCACGAGGGCCTCGTCGAGACCGTCGATCATGCCGCCGTTGCCGACCTTGTAGGAGAAGCCGGCGATCTCGGCGCCCTCGACGACCTCGCCGTCCTGGGTGGCGACCAGGTCGATGACCACGAAGTCGCCGTCCTGGGCAGGCCGCTCGACGTCGATCAGGGTGCCGAAGCGCTCACGCAGCGCGTCGACCTGCTCGGCGACGTCCTCGTCGGTGACCGCGAGGTCCTCGACCGAGGCGCTCAGGCCCTCGTACGACGGCAGGGTGATCTCCGGCTTGACGTCCACCTCGGCGGTGAACTCCAGCGGGCCCTCGTCGTCGTACTTGAGCACCTCGACCTCGGGCTGGGCCAGCGGGGTGAGGTTGTTCTCCTCGAGGGCCTCGACGTACTTGGCGCCGAGGATGTCGTTGAGAGCCTCGTCGCGCGCGGCGCCGGGGAACTGGCGCTCGATGACCGCGGGCGGGACCTTGCCGCGGCGGAAGCCGGGGACGTTGATCTGCTTCGCGATCTTCTGGTACGCCGCGTCGAGGCTCGGCTTGAGCTCCTCGAAGGGCACCTCGACGGTCAGCTTGGCCCGGGTCGGGCTCAAGGTCTCGACGGCGCTCTTCACAGGTGATCTCCTACTGGTTCTGAGAAATGGTCGCGGGCCCGGGGGCCCGCTGGTTCGATCGGGTGATCTGTCGGGGCGACAGGACTCGAACCTGCGGTCTCCTGCTCCCAAAGCAGGCGCGCTAGCCACTACGCTACGCCCCGTCGAGCGGTCCGCCGGCGGGCGGTGGACCGCACTTCGAGGGGATGACGGGAATCGAACCCGCGTAATCAGTTTGGAAGACTGAGGCTCTACCATTGAGCTACATCCCCGATGCTCGCGGCGCGCTCGCACGCGCCGAAAGGCACGGGCAATCGTGCCACACGGGCACTCCCCCGCCGTAACCGAGGGCGGCGCGGGCGTCCGGCTCAGGGACGCCGGTGGACCAGCAGCAGCGCGCGGTCGTCGTCCGGGGAGCCGACCGCGCCGACCAGCCGGTCGGCGAGACCGTCCCAGGAGTGCCGCAGCAGGGCCTCGGCCGCGCCCATCATCTCGTCGATGCCGAGCTCGATGTCGCGCCGCGGCTCCTCGACCATCCCGTCGGTGTAGAGCAGGAGGCTGTCGCCGGGGGCGAGCCGGCCCCGGTAGGCGTCGTAGGCGACGTCCTCGACGATGCCGAGCACGGGGCCCTCGGCGCGCAGCACCTGCCAGCGCCCCGACCCGGCGTGGCGCTGCACGGCCGGCGGGTGCCCGGCGCTGCGCAGCTCGAAGGCGCCCGAGGCGAGGTCGACCGAGACGTGCACGGCCGTCGCGAAGCCCTCCTCCCAGGCGCGCTGGAGGAGGTAGTCGTTGGCGGCCGGCAGGAAGCGGTCGGCCGGCAGCGCGCCGACCAGGCCGCCCATCGCCCCGGAGAGCTGGAGCGCGCGGGTGCCGGCGCCCTCGCCCTTGCCGGAGACGTCGACCACGACCAGCTCGATCCGGCTGCCTCGGTCGCTGCCCGTGGCGACGAAGAAGTCGCCCGCGAAGGCCGACCCGCCGGCCGAGGCGAGGGCGGACTGCACCAGCCACTGGTCCGGCAGGACCGGGATCTCGCCCTGGGCGAGGATCCGGTCGCGCAGGTCGACCAGCATCGACTCCCCCCGCATCCGGGCCACGCTGAGGCCGCGGCGCCCGCGCGCGATGACGATCACGGCGAGCGTGATCACGTACATGAGCACGACCGAGATCGCCGTACGGGCCGTCCAGGACTCCTGGAGGACCGAGGCGACGCTCAGCACGACCAGGACGTACGCCGCGAACCACGGCAGCGCGCGGCTGCTGAGCATGAGCACCGCGATCACCAGCGGCAGGAAGGCCAGCGTGATCGGCACGTCGTCGGGGCACAGCGCGATCCCGACCAGCACGCCGGCGGAGAACAGCGCGAGCAGCACGGCGATGCCGCGGTCGCTGGTGAACCAGCGGCGTGGGGCGGCGATCATCGCCCCGCCCGGCTGCGGAAGACCGGCTGGCAGCGCGCGCACCAGAACAGGTTGCGACCGCCCAGCACCTGGGTGCGCACCGGCCGGGCGCAGACGTGGCAGGGCTGTCCGGTGCGCCGGTAGACGTAGACCTCGCCGCCGTGGTCGTCCACGCGCGGGGCCCGCCCCATCGCCTCGGGCAGGTGCTCGGGCCGGACGGTGTCGATCCGTCCGCTGAGCACGCCCTCCCCCATCAGCACCACCAGATCGTCCCAGATCGCGCGCCACTGTGCGGGGCGAAGTGACCGACCGGGCCGAAGTGGATGGATCCGGTGCCGGAAGAGCACCTCGGCGCGGTAGACGTTCCCGACCCCCGCGAGCACGGACTGGTCCATCAGCAAGGTGCCGATCGGGGCGCTGCTCGCGCTGATCCGGGCCCAGGCCCGGTCCGGGTCGGCGTCCGCGCGCAGCGGGTCGGGGCCGATCCGGGCGAGGACCGCGTCCCGCTCGGCGGCGGTGACCAGCGCGCAGCGGTTGGCGCCGCGCAGGTCGGCGTACGCCCCCGGGCGGACCAGGCGCAGGCGCACCTGGCCGACCGGGGCCGGGACCTCAGCCACGTCGTCGTGCACGTCGAAGGTGCCGTAGAGCCCGAGGTGGACGTGCACGAACAGCTCGTTCTCGAAACGGACGAAGAGCTGCTTGCCCCACGCGTCGGCGTCGAGCAGCCGGGTGCCGTCGACCCGGGCCGCGCCGTCGGCGAAGCGGCCCTGCGGGCTGCCGGCCCGCACCAGGTGATCGCCGAAGACGGTGGTCAGCGCACCCGCGAGACGGTGGAGGGTGTGCCCCTCAGGCATCGCCGTGCCCGAGCTGCCCCTCTCGACGAGCAGAGGCGGGCAGGGGCGGGAGCTCGCCGGTGGTCTCGTAGGAGGACATCTGGGCGATCCGGCGCACGTGCCGCTCGTCGCCGGGGAACGACGTGGTGAGGAAGACCTCGACCAGCCGGGTCATCTCCTCCAGCGTGTGCATCCGGCCGCCGACCGCGACCACCCAGGCGTCGTTGTGCTCACGGGCCAGGCTCGCGGTCTGCTCCGACCACGCCAGCGCGGCGCGGATGCCCTCGACCTTGTTGGCCGCGATCTGCTCGCCGTTGCCCGAGCCGCCGATGACCACGCCGAGGCTGTCGAGCCCGTTGGCCCGGTCCTCCGCGACGCCCGCGGCGGCGCGGATGCAGAAGACGGGGTAGTCGTCGACCGCGTCGTAGACGAAGGGGCCGTGGTCGACCGGCTCGTAGCCGTGGTCGGTCAGCCAGCCGGTGAGGTGGGACTTGAGCTCGAGGCCGGCGTGGTCGCAGCCGAGGTGGACGCGCATGGCGCCCATCCTCTCAGGCGGGGATCCGCCGAGGGCACCTGCCTGGCTTGTAACTCGGTGTTCGGGCATCTGCCACGGAGTCGTGACCGGTCAGGAGTCCGTGGTGGATGCCCGGACACCGAGTTACAAGCGGGTCAGGCCCGGTGCAGGCGGCGGGCCGCCTCCGCGATCGAGCCGCTGATCGAGGGGTAGACGGTGAACGTCAACGCCACCTGGTCCGCGGTCAGCCGCTCGGTCACCGCGAGCGCGACCGGGTGGATCAGCTCCGAGGCCCGCGGCCCGACGACCACCCCGCCGAGCACGCTGCGCGAGCCGGGCGCCACGAAGAGCTTCACGAAGCCGTCGACGATGCCCTGCATCTTCGCGCGGGCGTTGGTGGCCAGCGGCTGCACGACCACCTCGGCCAGCACCTCGCCGGCGTCCACCTGCTGCTGGGTGACCCCGACGGTGGCGATCTCGGGCGAGGTGAAGACGTTGGAGGCGACCACGGACAGGTCGAGCGGCTGCACCGCGTCGCCGAGCACGTGGGCCATCGCGATCCGGCCCTGCATGGCGGCGACCGAGGCGAGCATGAAGACGCCGGTGCAGTCGCCGGCGGCGTACACGCCGGTGGCGGAGGTGCGCGAGACCCGGTCGACCTTCACGAACCCGCCGTCGTCGAGGGTGACGCCGGCCTCCTCCAGGCCCAGGCCGGAGGTGTTCGGCACGGAGCCGAGCGCGAGGATGCAGTGCGACCCGGTCACCTCGCGGCCGTCCTGGAGGGTCACCGTGACGGTGTCGCCGTCGCGGGTCACGGACTGCATCCGCGAGCGGGAGAGCACGGTCATCCCGCGCCGGGTGGCGACGTCCTCCAGCACCTGCGCGGCGTCCTGGTCCTCACCGGGCAGCACCCGGTCGCGCGAGGAGACGAGGGTGACCGGGATCCCGAGCACCTGGTAGGCGCTGGCGAACTCCGCCCCGGTCACGCCCGAGCCGACCACGATCACGTGCTCCGGCATCGCGTCGAGGTCGTAGACCTGCTCCCAGGTCAGGATCCGCTCCCCGTCCGGCTGGGCGCTGGGGAGCACCCTGGGCGCGGCGCCGGTGGCGACGAGCACCGCGTCGGCGTCGTACGTCGCCTCGGAGCCGTCGTCGAGCGTGGCCACCACCCGCGCCGGACCGTCCAGCCGGCCACGGCCGTGCACGACCGTCACGCCCTCGCGCGCCAGCCGGCTCTCGATGTCGGCGGACTGGGCCAGGGCGAGCGCCTTGACCCGTTGGTTGACCTTGGCGAGGTCGACCTTGGGCTCGGCGACCTCGATGCCGAGCTCACCGGCCTCACCCAGGTCGCTCATCACCTCGGCCGTCGCGATCAGGGTCTTGCTGGGCACGCAGTCGGTGAGCACCGCCGAGCCGCCCACGCCGTCGGAGTCGACGACCACGACCTCCGCGCCGAGCTGTGCGGCGACCAGCGCCGACTCGTAGCCACCGGGTCCGCCACCGAGGATCACGACACGGGTCATGCGGCTCATTCTTGCAGCCGCCGAGGGCCGCCCGGACGGGGGCGCCGGGCGTGGCTGTGGACAGCTTCCGGGCACGAGGCGCGGTCCGTGCCGGGTGGTGGGCATGACCACGAGGAGGCACGAGGTCGCGCGGCGACGAGAGCTGGACCGCCGAGCGGCCGTTCCCGGTGACGATCACGCCGCGGGACCTGCTCGACGACTGAGCCCGCGGTCAGGGCAGGTCGACCGGCTCCGAGCAGCGGGTGGTCTGGCCCTCCTGGGCCCGGCCGTGCTCGACGGTGACGATCCCGTCCTGCTCGCGGATCCCCCAGGCCGGGTCGCGCCCGGACAGGATCCCGAGGCAGAACACCACCGAGGTGGCGGGCTCGGGCAGCGCGAGGTCGTCGTAGTCCGGCGCCGGCGGGCCGTACGCCGCCAGCGGCAGGGGCACCCGGACCACCTCGCTGAGCGAGCGCCCCGGGCCGACCTCGCTCACCCCGATCGAGGGGCGGGCGTCCGCGGCGGCGTCGCCGCTCGCGGGCAGCACCCGCTTGGCGAGCTCGACCCGGCCCGGCTCACGGCCGGGCAGCACGTAGGTGCGGTCCGGGCGCTCCGAGAGCGAGCCGTCGCGGCGATCGGGGACGCGGTTGGTGACCAGCACCGGCGCCTGGGTGTGGTTGGTCACCGACCACGTGACCACCACCTCGGCGGCGACGACCTCCACCGAGGCGTCGAAGGTCAGCTGGCTGGTGTCGAGCGTCGCGGCCGGCGCCGGTACGACGGCCGGGTCGTAGCGCGGGACGGGCGCGGCCTCCTCGCCGCCGCTGCAGGCGGTGAGGAGGCCGAGCGCGAGCGTGAGGCCGGACAGCCCCGCCCTCGCCCGCACGAGTGGTCCCGGGGTGGGTGCTACAGGTTGATCATGTGGCCGGCGATCCCGTGGATCGCCTCCTTCACGGCCTCCGACAGCGTCGGGTGGGCGAACACGTTGCGGCCCACCTCGTCGGCGGTCAGGTCCCACTTCTGGGCCAGGGTGAGCGCGGGCAGCAGCTCGGTCACGTCCGGGCCGATCAGGTGCGCGCCGAGGATCTCGTTGTGCTCGGCGTCCGCGACGATCTTGACGAAGCCGACGCCCTCGCCGAGGCCCTGGGCCTTGCCGTTGGCGGAGAACGGGAACGAGGCCGTCTTGACGTCGTAGCCCTTGTCCTTGGCCTGCTGCTCGCTGTAGCCGAAGGAGCCGATCTGCGGCTGGCAGTAGGTCGCCCGCGGCACGAAGTCGTACTCGACCGGCATCGTCTCGGCACCGGCGATGGTCTCGGCGGCGACGATGCCCTGGGCCTCGGCGACGTGGGCGAGCATCAGCTTGGCGGTGACGTCGCCGATGGCGTAGACGCCCTCGACGTTGGTGCGGCAGTAGTCGTCGATCTCGATCGCGCCGCGGTCGGTGAGCTTCACGCCGGCCGCCTCGAGGCCGTAGCCCTCGGTGCGCGGGGCGAAGCCGAAGGCGGCCAGGAACTTGTCCGCCTCCAGGACCTGCTCCTCGCCACCGGCGGCGGGCGCGACGGTGACCTTGACGCCCGAGCCGGTGTCCTCGACGCCCTTGACGGCGGTCGAGGTGAGCACCTTCACGCCGAGCTTCTTGTAGTGCTTGGCGAGCTCCTTGGACACGTCGGCGTCCTCGGTCGGCACCATCCGGTCGAGGAACTCCACGATCGTGACGTCCACGCCGAAGTTCTTCAGCACGTAGGCGAACTCGACGCCGATCGCGCCGGATCCGCCGATGATGATCGAGGAGGGGACGTTCTCGTCGAGGATCTGCTCCTCGTAACTGACGATGTTCTTGCCGTTGACCTCCACGCCGGGCACGGTGCGCACGGTGGCGCCGGCGGCGATGATGAGGTCGTCGCAGGTGTACTCCGCGGTGGAGCCGTCCTCCGCCTTCACCGAGACCGTCTTCGGGCCGGTGAGCGTGCCCCAGCCGTCGACCTCGGTGATCTTGTTCTTCTTCATCAGGTAGTGGACGCCCTTGACGATGCCGGCGCTCACCTGGCGCGAGCGCTTGTGCGTCGGGCCGAAGGCCATCGTCGCGTCACCCTCGATGCCGTACTTGGCCTTCTCGTGGGTGAGCGTGTGGGCGAGCTCGGCGTTCTTCAGCAGCGCCTTGGAGGGGATGCAGCCGACGTTGAGGCACACGCCGCCCCAGTACTTCTTCTCGATGACGGCAACCGACTTGCCGAGCTGGGAGGCGCGGATCGCGGCGACGTACCCACCGGGGCCGGCACCGAGGACGAGGACATCGAAGTGGGTCACGCAGCCAGCCTAGTCCGCCGCTCCCGGCAGGGTCCGAAGGGTGCCGGGCGTCACGTTCGGCGGCCCGCCGCGTTGATCCCCCGGGTACGCCGGGGGGCGGCCCGGCAGAGGAGATGGTCGACGAATGGTGCGCATCGGCAGCGTGGTCCTCGCGAGCGTGCTCGCACTCGCGGGGCAGGCGCTGGTGGCGCCCGCCCCGGCGCCGGCGAGCCCGGTTCCGGCGAGCGCGAGCGCGGGCCTGCTCGACGTGGTGGTGACCCTGCGGCCCGGCACCGACCCGGCCGCCGCGGCGCGGTCCCTGGTGACCGCCCGGGGCGGGAAGGTCACCGCACTCTTCTCCTCCGCGCTCGACGGCTTCGCCGCGACCCTCACCGACGCCCTGCTGGCGACGCTGCGCACGGACGCGCGGGTGCGCTCGGTGGAGCCGGAGCGGACCTTCCGCGCCTCCGCGACCCAGACGCCGACGCCGAGCTGGGGCCTGGACCGGATCGACCAGCGGGCACTGTCCCTCAACAGCGCCTACGGATTCACCCGGATGGGCGCGGGGGTGGACGTCTACGTCGTCGACACCGGCATCTACACCCGGCACGCCGACTTCGCGGGCCGGGCGGTCGCCGGCTGGGACTACGTCGACCATGACAACACCCCGCAGGACTGCAACGGCCACGGCACGCACGTCGCCGGGACCGCCGGCGCGGGCCGCTACGGCGTGGCGAAGCGGGTCCGCCTGATCGCCGTACGGGTGCTCGGGTGCGACGGCGCGGGCGACACCTCCACCCTCGTCTCCGGCCTGGGCTGGGTGGTCCGGCACCACCGCGCCGGCCGGCCGGCGGTGGTCAACATGAGCCTCGGCGGGCCGCCCTCGGCGGCGCTCGACGCGGCGGTGCGCAGCGTGCTGGCCGACGGGGTCAGCGTCGTGGTCGCCGCGGGCAACGACGACGCCGACGCCTGCGGCTCCTCACCGGGCCGTGTCCCCGGGGTGCTCACCGTCGGCGCCAGCGACCGCGCGGACGCCCGGGCGGGCTTCTCCAACTACGGCAGCTGCGTCGACCTGTTCGCCCCCGGTGTCGGCATCGCCTCCACCTGGAACGACGGCCGGGCGAAGGTGCTGAGCGGCACGTCGATGGCGGCGCCGCACGTCACCGGCGCGGTCGCGCTCTACCTGCAGACCTACCCGTCGGCCACGCCGGGCGCGGTCCACCGCGCGATCGTCGGTGGCGCCACCCCGAGCCGGGTCAGCGGCACCGCTCCGCAGTGCGTGCTGTTCCTGTGCTCGGCGGGCAAGCCGGGTGGCGCCCTGCTCTACGTGCGCTGACCCGCTTCGCCCACGCACTAGCCTGACCCCCGTGACGTCGTACGCCGCCTACGGCACCAACCTCGACCCGTTCCGGATGGGCGAGCGGTGCCCCCACTCGCCCCTGCAGACGACCGGGTGGCTGAGCGGCTGGCGGCTGACCTTCGGCGGCGAGGAGCACGGCTGGGACGGCTCGCTCGCCACGATCGTGCAGGACCCCTTCGAGCAGGTCTTCGTCGCGGTCTACGACGTCAGCCCGCTCGACGAGCCGAGCCTCGACCAGTGGGAGTCGGCCGACTCGGGGCTCTACCGCCGCACGAAGGTGCGGATCTCCACGATGGCGGGCGAGGTCGTGGCGTGGACCTACGTGCTGGACGCCTACGAGGGCGGGCTGCCCTCGGCGTCGTACCTCGGGGTGATCGCGGACGCGGCGGAGGCCGCCGACGCGCCGGCCGACTACGTCGAGGCGCTGCGCCGCCGCGACTGCCGCTCCACGGGTCTGTGACGGGAGCCACGCCGGGGCCGTGACCCCGGAAAATGTGAACCGTTGTCAGGTCATGCGCACGTCCTCCCGGCTCCGCCGCGCCCTGACGACCACCGCCGCCGGCTTCGCAGTCGCCGCCCTCGCCGCCTGCGGCACGGCCGCGGTGCCCGACGAGAGCCGCACCGAGGAGGAGGGGGCCAAGGACCTGCCGATCGCGATCCGCCCGGCGGCGTCCGGGCTGCGCTCGGTGATGTGGGTCGGCAACAACTGGGAGGGCACCGCGAGCATCGTCGACGCCCACTCGCTGAAGGTGCTCAAGCGCGGCGTCAACCTGATCCCCGACAAGGCCGAGGAGACCCAGCGGATCCTCAAGAGCCCCGTCGCCACGGTGTTCTACCTCGCGATCAACGCCGGTCCCGGCCAGGGCCACGACCAGTACGTCGACGACATGTTCACCACGATGGACGGCAAGTACCTCGCCGTCTCCCGGCCGAGCTTCGCCGACGTGGTCTGGATCGACATCGCCAAGGCGACCGCCGGGCGCACCGACTCGATCGTGCGCGAGCAGCAGATGGACGGCTACCGCACCGACCACATGCAGGTCTCCAACGACGGCTCGCGGCTGCTGGTCTCCGACTCCACGGCCCGCCAGGTCATCGAGTACTCCATGGTCGACCAGACCCTGCCCGACGGCACCCGGATCAAGGTGGGCGACCGGCTGCGCACCTTCGTCTCCGGGGAGACCCCGCACGAGAGCAACTACACCGAGGACGGCAGCAAGATCCTGCACGCCTCGATCGGCCGGGTCTACACCCCGCTCGACGACCTCGACCCCGCCGACGGCAACCTGCTCGGCCTCCCGCTGGGCGGCCTCGGCGCGCTGCTCGGTCTCGACAAGCTGCTCGCCGCGCTGCCCTGGTCGGCGCTCGACGGCGCCGTCAAGGCCGACCGCTGGCTGCAGTACGTCGACGCGAAGACCTTCGAGATCCTGGACCGCTGGGACATGGGCAAGGAGCTCGCCGAGGCCGGCTACCCCGGCATGAGCAGCGCGGTGCGCCCCGTCGCGGTGCACCCGGGCGGCCGGCTGCTCTACCTGCAGGTCTCCTTCCTGCACGGCTACGTCGTCTTCGACACCGAGGCCGCCGACCTCGACGGCCGCAGCGGCTACACCCTCGGCGGGGAGTCGGAGCCGGCGAAGGGCGCGGTCGTCGACGTCGTGCAGCTGGAGAACCGGGTGCCGACGATGGCGCGCGAGGCCTACGTCAACGACTCCGCCCACCACGGGATCGCGATCAGCGCCGACGGCCGCACGCTGTGCGTCGCCGGCACGATGGACGACTACGCCGCCCTGGTGGACGCCACGACGGGCAAGGCGACCTACTTCGACGCCAGGAGCACCGGCCACGGCTACGGCAAGCCGTACTGGTCGACCGAGGGCCTCGACGAGACCTGCTGGGTCTCGCTGTCCGACGACGACGCCGTCGCGGTGCTCTCCACGCGGACCGGCAAGGAGCTGGCGTACCTGCCCGTCGGCAACCACCCGCAGCGGGTCCGGCACGGCTACGTCCCCGAGCCCGTCGTCGCTGGCTGGTGACGAGTAGTCTCGCGGCGTGACCGAGACCCCCACGCCGTACGACCTGGCCGAGCAGGCCGCCGCCCGTCTCGCCGAGCTGACCGGCGTGGAGCGCCACGACGTCGCGCTGGTGCTCGGCTCCGGCTGGCTGCCCGCGGCGGAGGCGCTCGACCCGACGGGTGAGAACACCACCGAGATCTCGGTGACCGACCTGCCCGGCTTCAACGCCTCCGCGGTCGCCGGGCACTCGGGCAAGATCCGCTCGATCCGGGTCCCGGGCGAGGACGGCGACCGCCACCTGCTGGCGTTCCTGAGCCGCACCCACTACTACGAGGGCAAGGGCGTCGCCGCCGTCGTGCACGGCGTGCGCACCGCCGCCGCGGCCGGCTGCCGGGCGATCGTGCTCACCAACGGCTGCGGGGGGCTCAAGGAGACCTGGACGCCCGGCACGCCGGTGCTGATCAGCGACCACATCAACCTCACCGGCCAGTCGCCGATCGTCGGCGCCACCTTCGTCGACCTCACCGACCTCTACTCCACGCGCCTGCGCGAGCTGTGCCGCACCATCGCCCCCGACCTCGACGAGGGCGTCTACGTGCAGTTCACCGGCCCCCACTACGAGACGCCGGCCGAGGTGCGGATGGCCGGGATCCTCGGCGGCCACCTGGTCGGGATGAGCACCACGCTGGAGGCGATCGCCGCCCGCGAGGCCGGGATGGAGATCCTCGGCATCAGCCTGGTCACCAACCTGGCCGCCGGCCTGAGCGGCGAGCCGCTCAACCACGAGGAGGTCCTCGAGGCCGGCCGCGCCGCCGCCACCCGGATGGGTGACCTGCTCGGCCGGATCGTGCCCCGCATCTGATGGAGCCCTACGACGAGGTCGAGGCGTCCTACCGACGCTTCGCCGTCGAGGCCGCCGAGTCGCCGACCTTCGCGGCCTGGGCGACCGGCGTGGCGGGCGACCCCGAGGTCCGGGCCTGGGTCGCGACCCTGCCGGAGGTCAAGCAGCAGCCGAACCTCGTCTTCGCCGCGGCCCGCCACCACGGCGTCGCCGCGCCCGGGCCGTACGCCGGGCTGCGCGAGGCGCTGCTCGCCGACGACGGCACGATCCGCGCCACCGTCCTGGAGCGCTCCACGCAGACCAACGAGGTGGGCCGGCTGGCCACCCTCGTCCCCGCCCTCGCCTCGTTCGACGGGCCGCTCGCGCTTCTGGAGGTGGGCGCCTCGGCCGGCCTGTGCCTCTACCCGGACCGGTGGGGCTACCGGTGGGCGACGGACGCCGGCGAGGTGTTCCTCGGCGACGAGCCCCGGCTGCCCTGCGCGGTCCGCGGGCCCGCTCCCCTGCCGCGCACGCTGCCCGAGGTCGCCTGGCGCGGCGGGATCGACCTCAACCCGCTCGACGTCACCGACCCCGACGCCACCGACTGGCTGGAGACCTTGGTCTGGCCGGAGCAGGACGAGCGCCGCACCCGGCTGCGGCAGGCGGTCGAGGTCGCCCGCCGCGAGCCGCCCGTCCTGGTCCGTGGCGACCTGCTCACCGCGTTGCCCGGCGTCGTCGAGGAAGCGTCGGCGCACGGCACGGTCGTGGTCCTCCACAGCGCGGTGATCGCCTACCTGCCCCCGCCCCTGCGCACCCAGTACGACGCCCTGGTCCGCGGGCTCGTCGGCGAGGGCCGCTGCCACTGGGTGAGCAACGAGGCACCTCAGGTGCTGCCGTCGGTGACGGCCACGGGACCGGCCGCGCCGAGCGACGAGCCCGGCTTCGTGCTCGGGATCGACGGCCGGATGGTGGCCCGGACGCACGGGCACGGCCGCTGGCTGGAGTGGGTCGGCTGAGGCCTGTGGATGACGGGAGCGAGCGAGCGCCCGGTCCTGCACCCTGGTCGCCATGGACCACAGGAGGCACCATGGGAGTCATGACACTCGTCCGGCCGCCGGCCCTGGAGCGCGGGGACGTGATCGTGCGCGAGGGACCGTTCACCGTCGCGGAGCGCGACGCGATCGCAGAGGACGGCTACCGGCATGAGCTGCTCGACGGGGTGCTGGTGATGTCACCCGCGCCGCGCCGACGCCACCAGTCGATCGTCCTCGCGCTCGCCATCGACCTGCGCGGTGCCGTGCCGCCCGACCTCCAGGTCATCGTCGCGCCCTTCGACCTGCGACTCGGGGAGCGCACGGCCTTCCAGCCCGACATCCTGGTCGTGCGCCGTGCCGACGTCACAGAGGAGGCACTGCGCGTCGCGCCCGTCCTCGCCGTCGAGGTGCACTCCCCCTCGACCCGGACCTTCGACCTCGGGCCGAAGAAGGAGCTGCTGGCGGCGGCCGGTTGCCCGTCGTACTGGACGATCGACCCGGCCGGGCCGGAGCTGACGGTGTGGTCGCTCGACGGTGACACCTTCACCCGCACGAGGGCCGTGGCCGCCCAGGAGACCTGGACGGCCACGGTGCCGTTCGCGGTGACGATCACCCCGCAGGACCTGCTGGACGACTAGCTGGCCCGGTTCATCCGCCGCACGCCGGCCCACAGCCCGAGCACGCCGACGACCAGCGACGCGGCGAAGCCGGAGGCCAGGGTGCCGAGGTCGTAGGAGCCCGCGAAGAGCGCGCGCTCGGTCTCGACGAGATAGCTCAGCGGGTTGAGGTCGGACAGGAAGCGCAGCCAGGCCGGGGCGCCGTCGAGCGGGAGCAGGACGCCGGCGAGCAGCAGGAGCGGGAAGATCACCGTCTGCTGGACGGTCCAGAAGATCCACGCCTGCTCCTTGGCCGCGATGGCCAGCGCCAGGCTGAGCGCGCCGAGGCCGACGCTGAACGGCACCAGGACGAGGATGCCGAGCAGCACCCCGGCGACGTGCAGGTCGAAGGCGAAGGGCGTCACGACCGCCACGATCACCAGGGTCTGCAGGACCAGCGGCACCATCTCGCGCAGCGCCTTGCCGATCATCAGCGACGAGCGCCGCACCGGGGAGACGAGCAGCCGCTCGAAGGAGCCGCTGACGATCTCCTCCGACAGGTTGGCGCCGGTGAAGGAGGCGCTCATCAGCGCGGTCATCGCGACGATGCCGGGCACGAACCACTGGAGCGCCGAGCCGTCCTCGGTCGTCGGCAGCAACGGTGCGAACAGGCCGAGGAAGACCAGCGGCTGCACCATCGCGAAGAGCACCGACGCCGGTTGGCGCAGCACCGGCTGGAGCTCGCGCAGCAGCACGTTGCCGATGTCGGCGAGCACGCCGACGGCCCGGCCCTGGACAGCGGTACGACGGACGAGGGTGGGCGTGGTGGTCACGGGGAGATCGATCTCGATGGTCATGCCGCTGCTCCTTCGGTGGGGGTGGACGGGGTCTCGCGCAGGCTGCGTCCGGTGAGGTGGAGGAAGACGTCGTCGAGGGTGGGCCCGACGACCTCGATCCGGGTGGCCGGCGTGCCGGCGGCGGCCAGGTCGGCGACCAGGCCGGGCGCGGCGTCGCGGCCGAAGGCGGCACGCAGCTCGACGTGCGTCCCGGTGAGGACGACCTGGGCACCGGCGACCCGGTCCGCCCGCTCGGCCGCGGCCCGGGCGGCGTCGGTGGAGGCGAAGTCCAGCGCGACGAGGTCGCCGAGCGCGGACTTCAGCGCGGACGCCGAGTCGTCGGCGATGACCTGGCCGTGGTCGATCACGATCACCCGGCCGGCGAGCGCGTCGGCCTCCTCCAGGTAGTGGGTGGTCAGCACGATGGTCGTACCGAGGTCGGCGTTGAGCCGTCGTACCTGGTCCTGGAGGTTGACCCGGTTCTGCGGGTCGAGCCCGGTCGAGGGCTCGTCGAGGAAGAGGATCGGCGGCTCCTGGACGAGCCCGATCGCGACGTCGAGGCGCCGGCGCTGACCTCCGGAGAGCTGGGCGACCGGACGGTCGGCGTGCTCGGTGAGGTCGAAGGCCTCCAGCAGCTCCTCGGTGCGGGCGCGCGCGTCGCGGCGGGAGAGCCCGTGCGCGCGGGCCTGGGCCATCACCTCGTCGCGGCCGCGGAACTGGTGGCCGGCGGCGTTGCCCTGGCCGACGTACCCGATCGAGCGGCGCACGGCGGCCCGCTCACGGACCACGTCGAAGCCGGCGACGGTGGCGGTGCCGGAGGTCGGCTCCAGCAAGGTGGTGAGCATCCGCAGCGTCGTGGACTTGCCGGCGCCGTTGGGGCCGAGGAAGGCGACCAGCTCGCCGGCGCCCACCTCCAGGTCGAGCCCGCGCACGGCCTCGATCGTCTGCTTGTTGCGGGTGAAGTGGCGGGTGAGCCCGGCGGTGCGGATCACCGGCCCGCTGATCTGCTTGTTGATCTCCATGACTCCCACGCTAGGAAGCCTTTAGGTCAGTTTCTGTCCTGATTCCGAACTAATCTCGGATCCATGAGCACGAGCGCCCGGATGCTGCGCCTCCTGTCCCTGCTGCAGACCCACCGGTTCTGGTCCGGCGGCGACCTGGCCGGCCGGCTGGAGGTCAGCGAGCGCACCCTGCGCCGCGACGTGGAGCGCCTGCGCGACCTGGGCTACGACGTCGACGCGGTCCGCGGCGCGGCCGGCGGCTACCAGCTGCGGGCCGGCGGGGCGATGGCACCGCTGCTGCTGGAGGAGGACGAGGCGGTCGCGGTCGCGGTCGGCCTGCGGGCGGCGGCGGGCGGCGGCGTGCCCGGCTTCGAGGACACCACGCTGCAGGCCCTCACCAAGGTCATCGCGCTGATGCCGCCGCGGCTGCGCCGCCGGATGGCCGCGCTGCAGACCCAGACCGAGGGGATGGCGTGGAGCGGCGGCCCGGTCCTCGACCCGGCCGTGCTGACGACGCTGGCCCAGGCCTGTCGCGACGACGAGATCGTCTCCTTCGCCTACACCGCCGCCGACGGCAGCGGTACGACGCGGCGGGTCGAGCCGCACCGGCTGGTCAACCTCGGCCGCCGCTGGTACCTCGCCGCCTGGGACCGCGACCGGGGCGACTGGCGCTCGTTCCGGGTCGACCGGATCGCCGAGCCGCCCGCCACGAGCGGCCAGCGGTTCCGGCCGCGCGAGATCCCGGGCGGCGACGCGGCGGCGTACGTCAGCCGGGGGCTGCGGAACCGGCCGCGGCAGCACCGGGTCGTCGTCGAGCTCGCCGTGCCGGCCGCGACCGCGGAGTCGGCGGTGGGCCGGTGGGCGGAGGTCACCGCGCTCGGCGCGGACCGGTGCCGGATGACGATGGACACCGACACCCTCGACTGGCCGGTGCTGGTGCTCGCCGGCCTGGACTGCGACTTCACCGTGGCCGAGCCGGCCGAGCTGTCGGAGCTGCTCGGCCGGCTCGGTGCCCGCTTCGTGGGGGCGAGCCGCTAGCGGCGCACCCGCACCGGGACGAGGCGGCTGGTGGCCCGCAGCGTGCTCGGCGTGGCGAGCGCGACCGCCGACCAGTAGTGCACGCCGGCCCGCAGCCGCCGCACGGTGGAGCGCGGCACGGTCAGCACCAGGGTGGCACCGCTGGCGGCCGTCACGGTGCGCACGGCCAGCACGCGACCGCCCTCGAGCACGGCGACCTGCCCGCGGAACGGGGCACCGGCACCGCCGGGCACCACGACGCGCACCTTGACCCGCGCGGGCGCGCCCTTGCGGACCTTCCGCGGCGTGACGACGGCGACGCGGGGCAGCACCCGGGTGACGGTGAGCGTCGTACGGCCGCTGCCGGCCCGCACGTGCTCGTCCCCGGCGTACGACGCGGTGACCGCGTGCCGCCCGACGGCGGGCCGCCCGGGCAGGACCACCCGGGCGGCACCACCGGTGAGCCGGGCCCGGACGACGGCGCCGTTGCCGAGGCGCACCGCCACCACACCGGTCGGGGTGGCGCCCGGGGCGCTCACCCGGACGGTCGCGACGGGCCGGGTGTTGAAGGCCAGCACGCTGTCGGCGAGGCTCACCCGCACGCTCGCGTCGACCGGCTCGGGCTCCGGCTCGGGACCGGTGACCTGCTCGGCGTCGCGGAAGTCCACGACGACGGGGGACGGCGCCTTCTTGCCGTCGGCGGCACCCCCCGAGGAGTACCAGTACGACGACAGCCCGGTCTGCAGCTGGAAGTCGACCATCTCCTGCGGCCACGCGCCCCAGCCCGCGCCGGTGCGGCTCTGCGGCGTCGCGCTCGCCGGCAGGGCCACCTCGCGGCCGGCGTACTCCGGCTGGACGACGAGGCGTCCGGCGGGGTCCACCGCGACGTCGGAGAAGGTGGCGACGGTGACGTCCTCGACCTCCTCCAGCGGGTCGCGCTGCTCGGGGTTGCCCTGGCTGGAGCCGTAGCCGTCGAGGTCGGCGACCAGCTCTGCCGTGCCGTCCGCGTCGATGCGCAGCTCGGGGTCGGCGAGCCAGAAGGGCACCAGGCCGCCGTAGAAGTTGACGCTCCACGTGCCGTACCAGCGCACCGTGCCGGAGCCGTCGGCAGCGAGCTCGGCGTCACCGCCGGAGAGCCGGACCAGCTGCTCGACACCACCGGCGACCTGCGCCGCCCGGGTGCCCCAGGTGGGTGCGCTCTCGGCGCCGCCCGCAGCCCGGTGCACGACGGTGACGTCGCCCTCGGTGACCCGGTACGTCGCCTCGTCGCCGTCGGAGACGCCCGCGGAGAGGTAGTTGGAGCCACCGAACGGCGGCGCCGACTGCACCTCGGCCGAGCCCGACCACTCCAGCACCACGCCCTCCAGCGCGAGGCCCTCGGCCGGGATGGTGACCTTCGGCTGCACGGTCAGCCGCGCGGTCCGGGTCAGGACCGTGCCCGCGTCGTTGCGCAGCCGGGCCCGGAACAGGCTGCCGGACTGGTCGGTGTTGGTGCCGCTGACCCGCAGCGAGCTGGTCCCGTCGACCGTCTCCACGACGACGTCGTCGTCGTCCGCGGCGATCGACTCCCAGAAGCCGCCGACCCGGCGCTGCCAGGTCACGGTGGCCGCCGGGTTGGCGTCGGCGGCGACCACGAAGGAGGCGTCCGCCCCCTCGGTGACGGAGGCGTCGCGCAGGTCCGCGGTGACCCGCGGCGCGAAGCGCACGGAGAGGGTCGCCTCGGCGGAGGCGACCCGGCCGGCGTCGTTCGTGACGAGCAGCCGGTAGGTCCGCCCGTCGTACGACGGCCCGGCCTGGAGCGTCAGCGTCGCGCCGTGCTCACCGGCGAGGTCGGTGAACCGGCTCTCGCCCGGGTTGCGTACCTGCCACTGCAGGTCGCCGCCCGAGGCCGCCGCGGAGAAGGTGACCTGCTCCGAGGACTCCCCCACGCCGAGCTCGACGGAGGCGTCGGCCGGCTGCTGGGTGACCTTCGGCGCGACACCCAGGAAGGCGTAGCGGCGCCAGCCGAACCTGCCGCTGGTCACGTCGGCGATCGGCACGTAGACCGCGCCGTCCTCGGCGACCCGCAGGTACTGGTTGGAGAAGTACGCCGAGGCGAAGTCCTTGACCGCGTAGCTCGCCACGACCTCGCCGTCCTCGACCAGGCCCAGCGGCTTGCCCTCGGTGTTGGCGTAGTCGTAGGCCCACTGCACGTCGTGGCCCGCGTCGTAGGCCATCGAGGAGCCGAGCACGGAGATCTCGTAGGGCGGCAGCACGTCCGTGCCGACCGCCATCGTTCCGGCCACCGCGGCGCCGTCGACCAGCCGCACCGGGACGAAGGCGTCCAGGCTCTGGTCGTCGCCGTGCAGCACGAGCGCGCCGTCCGCGCCGGGCGTCACCTCGGTGAAGCCGTAGTAGGCGCCGCCGAAGTCCTCGGCCAGCGCGCGCGGGACGGTCCCGGCGACCGGCTCGGCGACGGCCTTGCCGTCGCCGTCGAAGCGCACCCGCAGCGCGGGCCACGGCTGCGACCCGTTCGCCGTCGTGAGCCTCGTCGGGCCGGTCGCGACGAGATAGCTGCCGTCACCGAAGACCCCGATGTTCTGCCGCGGCACCACCGCGGTCGAGGACACCACCGAGGAGGTGGAGGTGATCCCGGCGTAGGCGCCGGTGCCGGGGAAGCGCAGCGGGGTCACCGCGCGGGTCCAGCCGGAGCCGTCGCGGGTGAAGCGGAAGAGGTTGTCCTGCTCCAGCACGTCCGCGACCGGGTACGGCGCCGCCTGGGTCACCAGCAGCTCCTGGGTCACCCGGTTCCACACCATCGGACCGGTGGCCAGGTCGGCGGTGCCACTGGCCGGCCGCGGGGTCAGCGTGCCGACGACGCCGGCGGTGAAGGTGCGCGACCCCGCGTCCCAGTGCACGCTGCGCACGGTGGTGTCGCGGCTCTCCGCGCCCTCGCGGAAGGTCTGGAAGAAGAGCGTGTCGGTGTCGGGGTCGAAGCCGTGGACGAGGCGGGCCCGGGCGCTCGCCGTACGGGCCCCGGGCTGGAAGGTGAACGGCTCGCCGATCGGCGCCAGGGTCACCGGGTCGTGCGCGGTCACGAAGACCGTCTTGCCGCTGGTGTGGGAGATGTTGACCGCGAAGACCACGTCGTCGCCGGTCGAGAGCTCCAGCGCCTGGCCGCCGCCGGCCGAGCTGCGCTCGGTCGTGCGCGAGAGCCACTCCGCACCGGCCTTCAGCACCGGCACACCGGGCCGGTCGAAGTGCTCGCCGAGGTCCGGCACGGCGCCCGGGCCGGTGTAGCTGAACGCCACCCGGTCCAGCGGGGTGCCCTCGGTGTAGATCGAGAAGCCGGGCCCGGCGATGGCCGGCAGGTCGCTCCACGACGCCGTGCCGCCGGTGAAGTCGGTGCTCGCCTGGCCGACGTCGAGGCGGGCGATGACGACGTCGACGTCCTCGTGCAGGTCCCCGCCCGGGTCCTCGCGCAGGTAGCCCGTGTGCGTGCCGCGGATCTCCTGCACGTCGGGGCCGATCACCAGGCGCAGGTCGGAGAACTTCGTGTCGAGCGCCCACTTGCCCGGCTCGTGGTACTCGTACCAGGACCGGAAGTGCACGTAGCCCTTCAGTGCCAGGGTGGTGGTGCCCGTCTCGGGGTCGAAGCTGCCGGACGCCACGGGGAAGGTGAAGCCGTCGGCGACGCCCTGCGTCCGCCCGGTGACGGTGGCGCCATCACCCGCCTCGGAGCCGGCGCCGATGTAGCGGCGCCAGGACTCCTTGATGCCCCAGGTGACGGCGCCGTCGGTGATGGCGACCGGGCCGGCCGCGCGCGCGGGCGCCGGCCGGGCGACGTCGAGGCCGAGGGTGAGCAGGGAGCCGAGCACGCCGAGGACGACGAGCACGGCCAGGCGGCGGACGCCGCCGAAGGTGGTGCGGTTCATGGAGCTGCCTTCGTGTGGCCCGAGAGGGATGGCCCGAGAGAGAGCGGGGTACGACGCCGCGCCGGGACCGGCGTACGGTCCCGGCGCGGCGCGCGGGTCACGCCTGGAACGTGATCGGCGTGCTGACCTCGATGGTCGTGGAGAAGCTGGAGTGCTTCGCCACGACGACCCGGCAGCCCTGGTACGACGTCTGCTCGGTCAGGCAGTTGAACGTCGACGGCTGACCGCTGAGCGGGATGCTGCCGTGGGCGTTGGGGATCGGGTGCGCCGTCAGGTGCAGGGTCGCGGCCAGGTTGCCGGAGCCGTCGACGGTGACCTCGCCCTCGGAGCCCTTCTCGAACCAGCCACAGGCGGGGATCTGGTAGAGCCCGATGTTGCGGACGGTGCACACCCCGACGTACAGCTCCTCCTCGTCGTAGGCGCCGAAGTCGGAGCCGGTGACCGCGATCGTCCCGTTGGGGACGTCGTCGGAGATGTCGATCGTGGAGTCCGACAGCGACAGGGCCGGAGCGGCGTGCGCGATGCCGCCGGTCGCCCCGACGAGCAGCAGCGCCGCCAGGCCCGCACCCACGGCGGTCGCCGGGCGCAGGCGCCGGCTGCGGAGGATCGAGTTCATGTTCTTCTCCTTCTCTAGGATCGGAACCAGCCCCGTGGCCGATTCCTGAGCACAGCCGCGCAGCGCGCGGCCCTCGAGGCCAGGGGGCAGGCCGGGGCGCTGTCCCGTCGAAAGTTCGGCGCCCCGGTCCCCCGCCACGACATCGCGTCGTACGGCCTCGCCCTCGGCTCGACCTCCGGACTGGGCCGGCGATCGAGCGAAGTAAGGTGAGCCTTACCGAAGTGTCGACCGCCGTCAAGACGACTGTTGACAATTCGTCAGCACCGACCGAGCGCAGCGCGCTCGGACATCTGCGCAGGTGAGAGGCAGATCACGCCGCCGAAATTAGGCGAACCTAAGTGCCATGTTAGGGTGCCCTTGCTCCGCCTTTCCTGACACTCTGACAGCAAAGAGCACCTCTCCGTGTCCCCTCGCACTTCTCTGCGCACCGCCCTCGCGGCCGCCCTCCTCCTGCTCGCCACCGCCTGCGGGCCCGTCCTCGACGGGGCCGGCGGGCACGGCAGCGACGGCCCGGACACCGACGTGCCGCCGATCGGCGACGTCACCCCGCTGGCGGACCCGCGCGCCTGGAAGGGCGAGGTCGACATCAACCTCCCCGAGCCCGACATCCGCCCGGTCGAGGAGGACCCGACCCCGGCGCTCCCGGCCACGGTCACCGACGTCCAGGGCACGAAGGTGACGGTCACCGACGTCGACCGGATCCTGGCGCTCGACATCTACGGCACGCTCTCGCAGACCGTCTTCGAGCTCGGCCTCGGCGACAACATCGTGGGGCGCGACGTGTCCTCGGCCTACGACGAGATCGAGGACCGCCCCCTGGTCACCCAGAACGGCCACGAGCTCAACGCCGAGGCGATCCTCGAGCTCGACCCGACCATCCTGATCACCGACACCTCGCTCGGGCCCTGGGACGTGGTGCTCCAGGTCCGCGACGCCGGGATCCCGGTCGTCGTCGTCGACAGCGAGCGCAACCTCGACAACCTGGCGCCGCTGACCCAGGAGGTCGCGAACGCGCTCGGCGTGCCGGAGCAGGGCAAGGCGCTCGGGCAGCGGATCGTGAAGGAGGCCGCCGCCGTCCGGGCCGAGATCGCGAAGGTCGCGCCCGCCGACGTCACCGGAAAGCTGCGGATGATCTTCCTCTACGTGCGCGGCCAGGCGAACGTCTACTACATGTTCGGACGCGGCTCGGGGGCCGACGCCCTCATCACCGCCGCCGGGGGCTACGACGTCAGCAGCGAGATCGGCTGGGACGGCATGAAGCCCGTCAACGACGAGGGCCTGATCAAGGCCCAGCCCGACGCCATCTTGATGATGAACAAGGGCCTGGAGTCCGTCGGCGGCATCGACGGTCTGCTCGACCAGTTCCCCGCCCTCGCGCAGACCCCGGCCGGGGAGAACAAGCGGGTCATCGCGATGGACGACGCGCAGGTGCTCAGCTACGGCCCGCGCACCGCCGACGTGCTCAACGCCCTCGCCGTCGCGCTCTACGCCCCCGACAGCCTGCCGAAGCAGGACGCGAGGTGACGGTCACCCTGCCCGCGGCCGTGGCCGCGCCGGCGGCTCCCGTGGCGGACCGGCGGCGTCGCCGTCGTACCGCGCTGCTCTACGCCGGCCTGGTGCTCGGCCTCGTCGCGACGACCCTCGTGGCCGGCGGCTCCGGCCAGCTGCAGATCCCGGTCCAGGAGATCCTCGGCTCGATCGCGCACCGCCTCGGCCTCGACGTCGGCCCGGTGCCGACGCACCCGCGCGGGGAGTACACCCTGTGGAACGTCCGGTTCTCCCGGATCGCGATGGCCGTCGTGGTCGGCGCCTCGCTCGCGGTCGCGGGCGCCGCGATGCAGGGCGTCTTCGGCAACCCGCTCGCCGAGCCCAGCGTCGTCGGTGTCTCCTCCGGCGCCGCCGTGGCCGCCGGTGCGGCCATCGTCTTCGGCCTGCGCTTCGCCGGCGACTGGTCGATCCCGGTCTGCGCCTTCGCCGGCGGCCTGGTGACCACGCTGCTGGTCTACGCGCTCTCCCGGTCCGACGGGCGCACCGAGGTGGTCACCCTGGTGCTGACCGGCATCGCCGTCAACGCCGTCGCCAGTGCCCTGCTGGCGCTGCTGATGTTCCTCGGTGACACCCAGGCCCGTGAGTCCATCGTGTTCTGGCAGCTCGGCAGCCTCAACGGCAGCCGGTGGTCGTACGTCGTGGTCGTCGCCCCGCTCGCGATCGTGGGCGTCGCGGTGGCGCTGGCCTGCGCCCGCAGCCTCGACCTGCTGGCGCTCGGCGAGCGCTCGGCGCGGCACCTCGGGGTCAACGTGGAGGCGCTGCGCATCCTGCTGATCGTCGTGGTGGCCCTGCTGACGGCCGCCGCGGTGAGCTTCTGCGGCATCGTCGCGTTCGTCGGCCTGGTCGTCCCGCACCTGGTGCGGATGGTCACCGGCCCGGCCCACCGCACCCTGCTCGTCGCCTCCGCCCTCGCCGGTGCGCTCGTGCTGATCTGCGCCGACACCGTCGCCCGCACCGCCGTCGCCTACACCGACCTGCCGCTCGGCATGCTCACCTCGCTGGTCGGCGGGCCGTTCTTCTTCTGGCTGCTGCGCCGCACCCGTCGTACGGCGGGAGGCTGGGCATGAATGCCCTGACCGCTCGCGCAGTCACGCTGTCCTACGGCCACCGCCCGGTGCTCGACGCCGTCGACCTCGACGTACGACGCCGCGAGGTGCTCGCGCTCGTCGGCCCCAACGGCGCCGGCAAGTCCACCCTGCTCTCCGTGCTCGCCGGCGACGTCGTGCCCGACGACGGCACGGTCGAGCTGGAAGGCCGCCCGCTCGCGGAGTGGAGGCTGCGCGCGATGGCGCGGGAGCGGGCGGTGCTCACCCAGGAGCACCGGATCTCGTTCCCCTTCCCGGCCGCGGACGTGGTCCGGATGGGCCGCGCGCCGTGGCGCGGACTGCCCGAGGAGGACGAGGACGACCGCGTGGTGGCCGAGGTGATGGCCACGACCGACGTCGAGCGCCTGGCCGCGCAGCCCTTCAGCCTGCTCTCCGGCGGGGAGAAGGGCCGCACCTCCTTCGCCCGCGCGCTGGCCCAGCGCACCGGCGTCCTGCTGCTCGACGAGCCCACCGCGGCCCTCGACATCGGCCACCAGGAGGCCGTCCTGGCCCGGGCCCGGGAGGAGGCGATGTCCGGCGCGGCCGTGGTCGTCGTGCTCCACGACCTGTCCCTGGCCGCCGCCTGGGCCGACCGGGTCGCGCTGCTGCACCGTGGCCGGGTCACCGCCGAGGGCACGCCGGCCGAGGTGTTCACCGCTCCCCTGCTGAGCCTCGTCTACGACCACCCGATCGACGTGCTCACCCATCCGGCGACCGGCGAGCTGCTCGTGCTCCCGGACCGTCGTACGTCCCTGTCCCGGGAGGAGACCGCATGACCCGGACCGCCCACCGCGTCCTCGCCCTGGCCCTGCTGGCCGGGTTGCTCACCACCGGTGTCGCCACCGCGCCGCCCGCCTCGGCCGCGCCGCGGATCACCGTCGTCAACGACCGCGGGTCGGCGTCCGCCGACCTGAGGTACCGCACCAGGCTCACGATCACCGGCCGCGGCTTCCAGACCGTCAAGGGCGGCTTCGGCGGGGTCTACCTGATGTTCGGCTGGGTCGACGACCCGCGTGGCGGCTCCTGGAAGCCCTCGCGCGGCGGCGTCACCGGCACCGACTACCGCTACATCCCCGACGCGGAGAACGCCGCCGCCAACCAGGGCTACCTGAAGTTCATCGCCTTCCCCGGCAGCTCGACCGCCTCCGAGGCCAATGCCGTGCTGACCGCCGCGGGCCGCTTCTCGGTCGACCTCACCGTGCCCGGGCCGACCTTCCAGAGCGTCGACCGCAACGGCAAGGTCGTCTCCGTCGACTGCCGCAAGGTCACCTGCGGCGTGATCACCATCGGCGCCCACGGGGTGAAGAACCCCGCGAACGAGTCCTTCACCCCCGTCCGCTTCACCACCGTGTACGACGCCGCGCCCGCCGGCCAGGCCGAGGACAGCGCACCCGCCGACACCCCCGCGGCCGAGTCCGCCGCCACCGGCGCCACCGGGACCACCGGGGCCACCGGGGCCACCGCCGCGACGCCGAGGAAGGCCGTCAAGGCCGGCGTCCCCACGGTGCGCACCGACCGGCTCACCGCCAAGGTCGGCAACACCCTCGCCTTCACCGCCACCGGCTTCAGCGCCGGCGAGCAGGTGATCGGCGTGCTCGACGACGGTGCCGCCGGCATCGGCCCGCTCGTCGCCGGGCCCTCCGGGGAGGTCGCCGGCATCCTGCCGCTGCCGGCGACCCTCCGGGCCGGCACCCACGAGCTGCGGCTCACCGGCGCCGCCTCCGGAGGCCAGGCCAGCGAGCGGTTCGCGGTCCGCGCGGCCGACCAGCCGGAGCCGGCTCCCGCCGCCAGCACGAGCGACGACGACTCCGGCGCCGCCCGGATCTTCCTCGTCGTCGCCGGCGCGCTCTTCGCCCTGGCCCTGCTCGGCCTCGGCACCCGGCTGCTGCTGCGCCGCCGCCGTCCGGCGGGAGCGCTCGCATGATCCGCCGCACCTCGCTGCTCGGCGCGCTCCTCGCGCTGCTGCTCGCGCCGCCCGCCGTCCCCGCCTCGGCGGAGGACACCGCCGAGCCGGGTGCCTTCACCGTCACCGACGCGGTCCTGCGCTGGGGCATCAACGACGAGAGCAACAACAACGCCTTCGCACCGGGGACCTTCAACTTCCCGGGTGCCGGCAAGGCACCCGACCCCGGCAAGGGCGGCCAGGTCATCAACGACCAGGCCCGCTGGCCCAGCACCGGCGCCGTCGCCTGGCGCGCGAGCGAGGGCAAGGTCCGGATCGAGAAGGTCACCTCCGCGGGGCCGGTCCTGGCGACCTACGCCGGCCTCAAGACCGGCCCCGACGGCCAGTCCCTCGGCGGGCCGACCGTCGAGATCTTCAGCGGTCACCAGGTCGTGATCGCCGGCGGCACCGGCGAGGTCGACCCCGCGGCCGGCACCGCCACGATCCGGTGGAAGGGCTCGTTCACCGTCTTCTACTACTCCGGGATGACCTTCTTCTCGGTCACCGACCCGGTCCTGGAGGTCACCCCCACCTCCGCCCGCATCACCGCCACCGGCTCGGGCTACGCCTCCTCCATGGAGGACATGACCAAGTGGTCGCCCGTCCCCGCCACCTCCATCACCCTCGCGCAGCTCGACGGCGTCGACACCGGCGACCTCCGCGCCGAGAAGGGCTTCACCGCCCCGACCAAGTACCTCGGCGTGAAGTACGACGCGCCCGCCACCGGCACCCCGCAGGTGCGCACCGGGGCCACCTGGGGCGCCGTCCCGGCCGGCCTGCTCGGCTTCCTGGAGAAGGTCGGCATGGCGCCCTACTGGTACTCCTCCGGCGGCAGCGGCGACCGGTTCAAGGTCACCAAGCCGGTGAGCATCAGCTGGGACGCCAAGACCGCCATCGAGCCGGAGAAGCCGCCGACCACCCCCACGACGCCGGCCCCGCAACCCACGAACCCCGCCGGCGCGGAGCCCCCGCCGGCGAGCCAGCCGACCGCGCCGCCCACCCGGGCCGCGCCGTCCCTGCCCGTCCAGCCCGCCGGACCGGCTCTGCCGGCCCAGCCGGCGGACGCGGCCGCGCCCGTCGCGGCCGGCCCTCCGGCGTCGTACCAGCCGCCGGTGGCGTACGCCCTCGCCTCCTCCTCCACCGCACCAGCCCGGCCCGACCGGGGCGCGCCGTGGTGGGAGTGGGCGCTCGGATTCCTCCTGCTGCTCGGGGCGGTCGGAATCACCTTGTTCCACCCCGTGATGAACCGCCTGAAAGGAACCCGATGACCACCGCACGTCGTAGCGTCGCCGGCCTCGCCGCCGCCGCGCTCACCACCGCAGGGCTCAGCGTCCTGGGCGTGGCCTCCGCGCCGCACGCCTCCGCTGACCCCGCCGCCACCCCCGTGTCCGCGGCGACGCTGACCTGGGGCCTCAACGGCTACGCCCAGAAGGGCATCTTCGGCCCCTGGACCTACAAGGACCTGAGCGGCAACGTCACCCAGCTGACCGGCTCGGTGTCCGGCGGTTCGCAGACCGAGTACGTCGTGGACCCGGTCCCGGCAACCTCGATGCCCGCCTCCAACCCGCAGAAGAGCGCCAACGCGGTGAAGTTCACCAGCGGCACCGGCACCAAGGACGCCACCGGCGCGGTCGACGTGAGCTGGGACGGGTCGTACACCGTCAACGCCTACCCGGCGAGCTTCAACGCCCCGAACGAGATCTACTCCGACCCCGAGCTCACCCTCGACGCCGACGGCAACGGCGAGCTGACGATGAACTTCGCGCTCGGCGCCGGTGTCGACATGTCCGGCAACCCGACGGAGGCCCAGGACTTCGGCCGCCTGCCGCTGCTGGAGTTCAGCGAGGGCTCGGTCACGCCGAAGAGCCTCGGCGCCTTCCGCGCGAAGCCGGACTACCAGGGCGTCACGGTGACCGTCCCCGAGGGCGGCACCCAGACGACCACCTGCACGACCGACGGCGGCGCCACCGGCTGGTGGGGCTCGTGGCCGCAGGAGTTCATCGACGCGATCCCGGGCAGCGTCCGGCCGCACTTCTACTCCACCGGCTGCGGCGGCATGCAGGACAACAAGCCCGCGCTGCCGATCGACGTCGACCTCGCCATCGCGCCGAAGGTGACCGTCTCCGACACCGAGCTGCTGCCCAGCGGCGCCCAGCAGGTGACCGTCACCGGCTCCGGCTTCGACCCGGCACTCGCGGTCGGCACCCGGCAGCCGATCAGCGGGCGGCCCGCCGGTGCCTACGTCGTGGTGGGCAAGTTCGCCGACACCTGGCGGCCCTCGCAGGGTGCCGCGAGCAGCGCCCGCAAGGTCGTCACCCAGAAGTGGGCCGTGCCCGCCGCCGAGCTCAGCCAACCGGCGATCGCCAACGGGGGCGGCTTCGAGCTGAAGCCCGACGGCACCTTCACCACCACCTTCACCGTCGACAAGGCCGCCATCGACGCGGCCGTCGCCACCGTCGCCGACCCGTCGGCGCTGACCACCTACGGCGTCTTCACCTACCCCGGCTCGGGCGCCACCGAGGCCTCGTTCGAGACCGCCACCCCGCTGACCTTCGCCGCCGCCCCCGGTACGGCGAGCGCCACCGTCGACACCGCCCCGACCCAGGTCGCGGACGGCGCGGCGACGGTCACCGTCGCGGACGCGGGCGGCGCCGACGCCACCGGCTCGGTCGCGTGGAGCGTCACCGACGCCGGTGACACCGAGGTCGCCTCCGGCACCTCCCCGCTCACCGAGGGCGCCGCCGCGATCACCCTGCCCAAGAAGGGCGCGGGCAGCTACACCCTCACCGCGACCTACGACGGCGCGGAGAACGGCAACGCCAACATCACCACCGCCAGCGCCACCGCGGGCTTCACCGTGGGCGCCACCACCTCCACCACCACGGTGCAGGTGCTGCGCACCCCCACGCCGCTCGCCGCGGGCAGCGCGCGGGTCACCGTCGCGCCGACCGTCTCGGGCGTGGTGCCGAGCGGTGACGTGCAGGTGCAGCTCAAGGCCTCGACCGGCGCGGTGTTCACCACCTCCGCCGCGCTCGTGAACGGCGTCGCCACGGTGACCCTGCCCAAGCGGGCGCCGGGCAGCTACGCGCTGACCGCGCGCTTCGCCGGCGACGGCAACGTGGGCGCCTCGGTCCGCACCATCGCGGTCAGGGTCGCCAAGGTCGCCGCGACCGTGCGCGGTGCCTGGACCCGCAAGCCGACCGGTGCGCGGGCCGGCGGCATCCGGTTCACCGTGTCCGCCCCGGGCGTGAAGCCCGCCGGCGTCGTCACGGTGCAGGTGAAGAACGCCAAGGGCCGCACCGTGAAGTCGGTGCGGGTGCGGCTCACCGCGGCCGGGACCGCCGTGGTGGCCCTGCCGAGGCTGGCGAAGGGGCGCTACACCCTCACCGCGTCGTACGCCGGCAGCACGCAGGTCAACGCCGCGCGGTACACCCTGAAGTTCGCGACCGCCCGCCGCTGACACCCTGGTGCGGCGTGCGCGGCCGGTGGTCCTCCCGGACCCGGTCGCGCGCGCCGCGCCCCCCGTCCACCCGTCCCCCGCGCCTAGAATCGACATCGTGCCGAAGATCGCCGCCGAGACCCTCCCCGCCCACCGCGACCTGGTGCGGCGCCGGATCTTCGACGCCTTCGCGCAGCTGATGGACGAGCGCAGCTTCGACGCGATCACGATGGCCCAGATCGCCGCCCGGGCCGAGATCGGCCGGACCGCGATCTACCACCACTTCAAGGACAAGGAAGCGGTCGTCGTCGCGTTCGCGACCGAGGAGACCCAGCACTACCTGGCCGACCTGCGCCGGGACCTCGACCTGGTCCCGGACCCGGTCGCGAAGATCCGGGTCTACCTGCGTCACCAGCTCCGCGCCGGCCAGCAGTTCCACACCGGCATGGGCGGGATCCTCTACCACCTCCTCTCCGAGGAGGCGATGGAGAAGATCCACGACCACGTCGCGGCGGTGGAGGAGGTGCTGGAGCACATCCTCGACGAGGGCATCGACTCCGGCGCCTTCCGGGTCAGCGACCGCAAGGCCGCGATGTCCCTGCTGCACGCGGCCCTCGCGACCCGCCAGCTGCCCGTGCCGGCCGTCGAGGAGTTCGTCCTCCGCGGCCTCGGCCACATGTCCTGATCGCCTGGCTTAGGTCACCCTAAGAAATTCTCGCGCGCGGTCTTGACACCGCCCGTCCCGTTTACTGACACTTAGTCAGCAAACCCCGTTCTCCGAGGAGTCCCCATGTCCGTGGGCACCACCCACGCCGCCCCCACGCTGTCCGCCGCGATGCGCGAGGGCTCCCGTGCCGAGCACGAGGCCGCCGAGGGCTCGAGCTTCATGGCCGAGCTGCTCGACGGCCGCCTCAACGCCACCGCGTACGCCGACCTCCTGCTCCGCCTGCGCCGCGTCTACGCCGCGCTCGAGGCGACCCTCGCCGACCGCTCCGCCGACCCGATCGTCGCCGCCGTCCACGACACCGCGCTCGACCGGCTCGCCGCCATCGACGCCGACCTCGCCCACTGGGCCCCCGGCGTCGACCCCGAGACCATCGAGTCGGCCGCCGCCTCGGCGTACGTCGACCGGATCCGCGCGGGCGCCGACTGGGGCGGCCTGCTGCTGGCCCACCACTACACGCGCTACCTCGGCGACCTGTCCGGCGGCCAGGTGATCGGCCGGGTGCTGACGCGCACCTTCGACCTGCCCGAGGGCACCGGCGTCGCCTTCTACGACTTCCCGCTGATCCCGAAGCCGAAGCCCTACAAGGACGCCTACCGCGCCCGCCTCGACGGGCTCGGCCTCTCCCCCGCGGACGTGGACCGCGTGGTCGAGGAGGTCAAGGTCGTCTTCGGGCTCAACCAGGCGCTCTTCGACGAGCTCGGCGGCCAGCTGGACCGCTACCGCGCGGCCTGAGCACCCCCGCACGGTCCTCCGCCGTTGGTGCCGGTCGATAGCCTCTTGCACCATGGTGGACTTCGGCGGCACCGGAGCCATGCTGCTCGTGATCGGCGTCGCCGGCCTGGTCTGCGCGGCCCTCGCGCTGCTGCTGGCCCGCCCGCTCGGCTGGATCTCCGCGCTCGCGATCGCCGGCTTCGTGTGGTCGCTCGCGGTCATCGGCGCGGTCACCCTGGTGCCGACCTCGGCGCACACCGGCATCGTCGCCGCGGAGGGCCGGATGACGACCTGCTCGTGGGACATCGGCGGTCCCGCGCCCGACGGCTTCTGGATCTTCGAGTCCGGCCAGCGCACCCTCAACACCGTGCTCTTCGTGCCCGCGGGCGCGCTGCTGGTGCTCGCGGTCGCCCGCTGGCGGGCCGGCTGGATCCTCGCCCCGCTCGGCATCCTGGCCCTTGGCGGCTACTCCGCGCTGATCGAGAAGACCCAGCTGGAGCTGGCCCGGATCGACCGCGCGTGCGACGTCACCGACGTCGTCGACAACCTCACCGGCGCGGTCCTCGGCGCGGCCGTCGGGCTCGGGCTGGTCATCGTGCTGCGGCCGTGGCGGCACCGAGCCCGGCACGACAGCCGGCCATCATCCGGGCGTGGTTCCAGGTGAGCACCCGCCGGCCGGCGTACGACGCCACGGCGAGCCAGCCGCGCACGCTCACCCGTTGCGCGAAGTCCAGCCGGGTCCCGCCCGCCACCTCGGTGAGGGTGAACCGGGCGTAGCCGTCGAGGTCGCCGCTGATCGCGACCTCGACCACCGGCGGGGTCCGGGAGACCGCGTCGAGCACCAGGTCGAGGGTGTAGGGCAGCGCCGAGCGGCAGCACACCCAGGCGGTGTCCGGCCCGAGCCGGGCGACGGCACGCACCTGCGGCCACCACCGCGGGTAGTGCTCCAGGTCCACCAGGACGGCGGCGACCTCCGCGGGCGGGGCGGCGACCTCCCAGCGGTCGGCGAACTCGAAGGCACGGGGCACCCCTCCATCCTGCCCGCCGACTTGACCTGGAGCGCACTCCAAGGGGGAAGATCGCGAGATGACCGGAGTGACGATCGCCGAGGCGTCCGACGAGCTCGGGCTCAGCGCCGACACGCTGCGCTACTACGAGAAGGACGGGCTGCTGCTGCGGCCGGTCCCGCGCACGACCGGCGGCCACCGCCAGTACGACGAGCGCGACCTCACCTGGATCCGGCTGGTCACCCGCCTGCGGGCGACCGGGATGCCGATCCGCGACGTCCGCCGCTACGCCGCGCTGGTGCGCGCCGGCCACGGCAACGAGGAGGAGCGGCTCGCCCTGCTGCAGGCACACCGCGAGCAGGTGCTGCGCGAGCTCGCCGAGGTCACCGGTCACCTCGCGGCCATCGACCACAAGATCGCGCTCTACACCGATTGTGTGCTGGAGCGCACCACCGCTTGACCTGGAGCGCGCTCCAAGGAGTTGGCTGGGGACATGACGATCCCCACCCGCACCCTCGGTGCTACCTCGCCCCTCACCGTCTCCGCCCTCGGCCTCGGCTGCATGGGCATGTCGGAGTTCTACGGCAGCCCGGACGAGGCGAGCGGCATCGCGACCATCCACCGCGCCCTGGACCTGGGCGTCACCTTCCTCGACACCGCCGACATGTACGGCCCGTTCACCAACGAGCGTCTCGTCGGCAAGGCCCTGGCCGGGCGCCGCGACGGCGTCCAGCTGGCCACCAAGTTCGGCAACGAGCGGCTGCCCGACGGCACCCGGGTCGGTGTCAACGGCCGGCCCGACTACGTCCACAAGGCGGCCGACGACTCGCTGCAGCGCCTCGGCGTCGACCACATCGACCTCTACTACCAGCACCGCGTCGACAAGGACGTCCCGATCGAGGAGACGGTCGGCGCGATGAAGGAGCTCGTCGAGGCCGGCAAGGTGCGTCACCTCGGACTGTCCGAGGCGTCCGCGGACACCATCCGCCGCGCCCACGCGGTGCACCCGATCACCGCGCTGCAGACGGAGTACTCCCTGTTCACCCGCGACCTCGAGGACGAGATCCTGCCGGTCCTGCGCGAGCTCGGCATCGGCCTGGTGCCCTACTCCCCGCTCGGCCGCGGCCTGCTCACCGGCGGCATCACCGCGACCCCGGACGAGGGCGACAGCCGCGCCACGGCGTACTTCCCGCGCTTCCAGGGCGACAACCTCGCCACCAACCTGGCGCTGGTCGAGAAGCTCAAGGAGCTCGCCGCCGCCAAGGGCTGCACACCCGGCCAGCTCGCGCTCGCCTGGGTGCTGGCGCAGGGTGACGACGTGGCGCCGATCCCCGGGACCAAGCGGGTGAAGTACCTCGAGGAGAACGTCGCCGCCGCCGGCGTCGCCCTCGACGCCGACGACCTGGCCGCGCTCGAGACGGCGGTGCCGAAGGGCGCCGTCGCCGGGGAGCGGTACGGCGACATGAGCACCATCGACGCCTGAGCCGGGGTACTACGGTGGTCCGGTGACCACCCCCGACATCGACGTGCTCATCTCCCGCGCCCGGGCCTGGCTCAAGGAGGACCCCGACGAGCGGACCCGGGAGGAGCTCTCCGGGATCATTGCCGCTGTCGAGGACGGGCTCGACGAGGAGGCCGCGGCAGACCTCGCCGACCGGTTCCGGGGCACCCTGGAGTTCGGTACGGCGGGGCTGCGCGGCGCCCTCGGCGCGGGCCCGAACCGGATGAACCGGGTCGTCGTGATCCGCGCGGCGGCCGGCCTGGCGGCGTACCTCCTCGCGGAGGGCACCGAGCCCGGCACCCCCGTCGTCATCGGGTACGACGCGCGGCACAACTCCGACGTCTTCGCCCGCGACACCGCGGAGGTGATGGCCGGCGCCGGCCTCAAGCCGCTGCTGCTCCCCCGCCCGCTGCCCACGCCGCTGCTGGCGTTCGCGATCCGTGAGCTGGGCTGCGCGGCCGGGGTGATGGTCACCGCGAGCCACAACCCGCCCCAGGACAACGGCTACAAGGTCTACCTCGGCGACGGCAGCCAGATCGTGCCGCCCGCCGACAGCGGCATCGCGGCGCGGATCGACGCCGTCGGCGCGCTCGCCTCGGTGCCGCGGGTGCCGCTGGGGACGACCGGCGGCCGGGTGCTCGACGAGGGGATCGTGGACGCCTACCTCGACACCGTCGCCGGGATCGCCGGTGACGGCCCGCGTGACCTCGCGATCGTCTACACGCCGCTGCACGGCGTGGGCGCCAGCGCGCTGCCCTCGGTGCTGGAGACCGCCGGGTTCGACGCGCCGGCGATCGTCACCGAGCAGGAGCAGCCCGACCCCGAGTTCCCGACGGTCGCCTTCCCCAACCCCGAGGAGCCGGGCGCGATCGACCGCGCGATCGCCCTCGCCGAGGCGACGGACGCCGACCTGGTCGTGGCCAACGACCCGGACGCCGACCGGTGCGCGCTCGCCGTACCGGGTCCGGACGGGTGGGCCATGCTGCGCGGCGACGAGGTGGGCGCGCTGCTCGCCGACCACCTGCTGCGCGCCGGCCGCGCGGGCGTCTACGCGACCTCGATCGTGTCCTCCTCGCTGCTGGGCACGATGGCCAGGGCCGCCGGCCAGCCGTACGCCGAGACACTGACCGGCTTCAAGTGGATCGGCCGGCTGCCGGACCTGGTGTTCGGCTACGAGGAGGCGCTCGGCTACTGCGTGGACCCGGTCCACGTCGCCGACAAGGACGGCGTCTCCGCGGCCCTGGTGCTGTGCGAGATCGCCGCCGAGGCCAAGGCCGCCGGCCGCTCGCTGCGCGACCTGCTCGACGACATCGCGCTCGCCCACGGCCTGCACGCCACCGACCAGCTCTCGGTGCGGGTCACCGACCTCTCGGTGATCGCGGACGCGATGGAGCGCCTGCGCACCGCTCCCCCGGCCACCCTCGGCGGCTCGGCGGTCACCGCGGCGGACGACCTGAGCCAGGGCACGCCGGACCTCCCGCCCACCGACGGGCTGCGCTACCGCACGGCCGACGGCAGCCGGGTGATCGTGCGGCCGAGCGGCACCGAGCCGAAGCTCAAGTGCTACCTGGAGGCCGTCGTACCGGTCGGCGACGGGGACCTCGCCGCAGCCCGGGCCACGGCCGCCGAGCGGCTCGCCGGCCTGCGCGCGGACATCGCCGCGGCGGCGGGGATCAGCTGACGTTCACCGCGTCGATGACGAAGACCAGGGTCTCGTTCGGCGCGATGCCCTGGCCGCCCTGGCCGTAGCCCAGGTCGGGCGGGACGACGAGCAGGCGCCGGGTGCCCTTCTGCATCCCGACCAGGCCCTGGTTCCAGCCGGCGATGACCTGGGCCTGGCCCAGCGGCTCGACGGTGAAGGTCTGGCCGCGGTCGAAGGAGCTGTCCAGGACCTGCTTGTCCGACCAGGTGACGAGGTGGTAGTTCGACTCCACCGAGCCGCCCTCGGCGGCCTTCGGGCCGCTGCCGGTGACCAGGTCCTTGGTGAGCAGGGTGGTCGGCGGCGAGCAGTCGTCGGGGATCGTGATCGTCGGCTTGTCGCCGAAGCCGCCCTCGACCTCGATGTCGTCGGCCGTGCACGCGGCGCCGGTCGCCTCGGTCGTGCCCGCCTCCGACGGGGACGTCGAGGGCGAGGTGGACGACGAGCTGTCGGAGGCCTTGTCGTCGCCGGAGTCGCTGCACGCGCTGGTGGCGAGCACGGCCAGGGACAGGACGGAGGCGGCGAGGAGCCGGGCCGGGGTCTGCATGGCGTGCAGCCTACGAGCGCACGGCAAGGCTCAGGACAGGAGTGCCGTCACCAAGGTGACGACCACCAGCACGGCGATCGCGGCGACCTCCGGCCACGCCCAGGTACGACGTACCGGGCCCGCCTCGGCCGCGGCGTGCTTCGCACCGTTCATCCGGCGCACCAGCTTGGCCTCGACGAGGTGGCCGAGCGAGGCCTTCTCCTCCACGTCCCTGGGCTGCTCCCCCGGGGCCGCGCCGATGGCGCCGTCGCGGCGGATGGTCGCCCGCGAGCGGCCGAAGCCGGCGCCGACGTACTTCTCCCCGGAGACGTGGAGCTTGGTCATCTGCTTGACCTCGACACCGGTGAGGCGGCCGTAGGGGACCCACCACGACGACAGCAGGTTTCGCAGCTCGACCTCACCGGCGTGCAGGACGACGGCCGGGCGCAGCAGCACGACGTGGACGAGCACGGCCACCAGGAGCAGCAGCGCCCAGAACCACGGCGCGTAGCCCGCATCGGGCTGCACCACTCCGTAGAGGGCCACGGCGAGGACGCCGGCCAGTCCGAGCGCACCGCTGATCTGGCCGCCGGAGCTGTAGCGCTCGGGCTTGTCGACACCTTCGCTCTGCACGGTCACCAACCCTATGCTGAGTCAATGCCGACCACCGCCCCCACCGATCCCGTGCCGGGACTCGCGGCGTACGCCGAGGTGACCGCCAGCGACGCCGCGCTCCGGCGTTTCCTGCACGGCCTGCCCGGCGTCGACCAGGTCGGCGCGGAGGCCCGCGCCGCCGGGCTCGGGACCCGCTCGATCAAGACCACCGCCAAGGCCTGGGCGCTCGACCTGGCCATCCGGATGGTCGACCTGACCACGCTGGAGGGCCAGGACACCCCCGGCAAGGTGCGGGCGCTCGCCGCCAAGGCGCTGCGCCCCGACCCGGCCGACCCGTCGGTCCCCTCGGTCGCCGCCGTGTGCGTCTACGGCGACCTGGTCGGCGAGGTGAAGGCGATCGTCGGCGACGAGGTCAACGTCGCCGCCGTCGCCACCGCCTTCCCCAGCGGCCGCGCCTCGATGGAGGTCAAGCTGGCCGACACCCGCGACGCGGTGGCCAACGGCGCCGACGAGATCGACATGGTCATCGACCGCGGCGCCTTCCTGGCCGGTCGCTACCTGCAGGTCTTCGAGGAGATCGTCGCCACCCGTGAGGCGTGCGTGCGGCCCGACGGCTCGCACGCCCACCTCAAGGTGATCTTCGAGACCGGCGAGCTGCAGACCTACGACAACGTCCGCCGCGCCTCGTGGCTGGCGATGCTCGCGGGCACCGACTTCATCAAGACCTCCACCGGCAAGGTGCAGCCGGCGGCGACCCTGCCGGTCACCCTGGTGATGCTGGAGGCGGTGCGCGACTTCCGCGAGGCCACCGGCGTGCAGATCGGCGTGAAGCCGGCCGGCGGCATCCGCACCGCCAAGGACGCGATCAAGTACCTCGTCATGGTCAACGAGGTCGCCGGCGACGACTGGCTCGACCCGGACTGGTTCCGGTTCGGCGCCTCCACGCTGCTCAACGACCTGCTCATGCAGCGCACGAAGATGACCACCGGCCGCTACAGCGGTCCCGACTACTTCACCTTGGACTGATGATGGTTTCGACAGGCTCTACCGACAAGTTCGAGTACGCACCGGCTCCGGAGTCGCGGAGCATCGTCGACATCAAGCCGTCCTACGGCCTGTTCGTCGACGGCGAGTTCGTCGACGGCCGCGGGTCGTCGTTCAAGACGATCAACCCGGCCACCGAGGAGACCCTCGCCGAGGTCGCCGAGGCGTCCGAGGCCGACGTCGACCTGGCCGTGAAGGCCGCCCGTCGCGCCTTCCGCGGCTGGTCGCGGACGTCGGGCAAGGAGCGGGCGAAGTACCTGTTCCGGATCGCCCGGATCATCCAGGAGCGCGGCCGCGAGCTGGCCGTGCTGGAGTCGATCGACAACGGCAAGCCGATCAAGGAGAGCCGCGACGTCGACGTGCCGGTCGTGGCGGCGCACTTCTTCTACTACGCCGGCTGGGCCGACAAGCTCGACTACGCCGGGCTCGGCCCGAACCCGCAGCCGCTGGGCGTCGCCGGCCAGGTCATCCCGTGGAACTTCCCGCTGCTCATGCTGGCGTGGAAGGTGGCCCCGGCACTGGCGTGCGGCAACACGGTCGTGCTCAAGCCGGCCGAGACCACTCCCCTCACGGCGCTGCTCTTCGCGGAGATCTGCCAGCAGGCCGACCTGCCGCCGGGCGTCGTCAACATCGTCACCGGCGCCGGCGCCACCGGCCAGGCCGTGGTGTCCCACCCGGACGTCGACAAGGTCGCCTTCACCGGCTCCACCGCCGTCGGCAAGGCCATCGCCCGCGCGATCGCCGGCACCGAGAAGAAGGCCACCCTGGAGCTCGGCGGCAAGGCCGCCAACATCGTCTTCGACGACGCTCCCATCGACCAGGCGGTCGAGGGCATCGTCAGCGGCATCTTCTTCAACCAGGGCCACGTGTGCTGCGCGGGCTCGCGCCTGCTGGTGCAGGAGTCGGTGGCCGAGGAGGTGCTGGCCAGGCTCAAGCGCCGGATGGGCACGCTGCGCGTCGGCGACCCGCTCGACAAGAACACCGACATCGGCGCGATCAACTCCCGCGAGCAGCTCGACCGCATCCGCGAGCTCTCCGCCGTCGGCGAGGCCGAGGGGGCCGAGCGCTGGGCCCCGGCCTGCGACCTGCCGTCGTCGGGCTTCTGGTTCCCGCCCACGATCTTCACCGGCGTCACCCAGGCGCACCGGATCGCGCGCGAGGAGGTGTTCGGCCCGGTGCTGTCGGTGCTGACCTTCCGCACGCCCGGTGAGGCCATCGAGAAGGCCAACAACACGCCGTACGGGCTCTCGGCGGGGGTGTGGACCGAGAAGGGCTCCCGCATCCTGCACATGGCCTCCGCGCTGCGCGCCGGCGTGGTGTGGGCCAACACGTTCAACAAGTTCGACCCGGCCAGCCCGTTCGGCGGCTACAAGGAGTCGGGCTACGGCCGTGAGGGCGGGCGCCAGGGCCTCGCCGCGTACCTGAAGGGTGACATCTGATGGCCGCGCGCATCGACGTCCGCAAGACCTACAAGCTCTACATCGGCGGCGCCTTCCCGCGCTCGGAGTCGGGCTACTCCTACGAGGTCACCGACAGCAAGGGGAAGTTCGTGGCCAACGCCGCCCTCGCCTCGCGCAAGGACGTCCGCGACGCGGTCGTCGCGGCCCGCAAGGCCTTCGGCTCGTGGTCGGGACGCACCGCCTACAACCGCGGCCAGGTCCTCTACCGGATCGCCGAGGTGATGGAGGACCGCCGCCCGCAGTTCGAGGAGGCCGTGCGCCAGTCCGAGGGCGCCTCGGCCGCCGCGGCCCGCGCCCAGGTGGACGCCGCCGTCGACCGCCTGGTCTGGTACGCCGGCTGGGCCGACAAGCTCGCCCAGGTGATCGGCAACGCCAACCCGGTCTCCGGCCCGTTCTTCAACCACTCCGCGCCCGAGCCGACCGGCGTGGTCGGTGTGCTCGCGCCGCAGACGTCGTCGCTGCTGGGACTGGTCTCCGTGATCGCCCCCGCGATCGTCACCGGCAACGTCGTGGTGGTCGTGTCGTCGTACGCCCGGCCGCTGCCGGCGGTGACCTTCTCCGAGGTGCTCGCCACCTCCGACGTGCCGGGCGGGGTGGTCAACATCCTCACCGGTGACGCCGCCACGCTGGGGCCCTGGCTGGCCGCGCACATGGACGTCAACGCCATCGACCTCGCCGGTGTCGCCGGCTCCCCCGAGCTCGCGACCGAGCTGGAGGTGGCCGCGGCCGACAACCTCAAGCGGGTGCGACGCGCGCCCGTCGCCGAGCCGGACTGGGCCGCCGAGCCCGGCCTCTCGCCGATGACCGCGTTCGTGGAGACGAAGACGGTGTGGCACCCGACCGGGATCTGAGCCGCCGCCGGCGCACCTACGTCTGGATGATGGGGACCTGCCTGGTCCTCATCGTGCTGGCGTGGAACGTGGTCCGGCTGTTCTCGGTCCCGCTCGCCGTGGGGATGAGCGCGGTCGCCGCGGTGATCCCGCCGGTGGCGGTGGTCCTCGCCAACCGCGGGTCGCGCGGCGGCGACGGCTGAGGCTCAGTCCGGCAGCACCGCGCGCAGCACCCGGATCGTGTTCTCCCCCATGATCAGCCCGATCTCGCGCGCGTCGTACCCCCGGTCGACGAGCTCCTGGGTGATCGCCGCGAGCTGGGTGGTGTCCCAGCCGGTGGTGGTCGCGCCGTCGAAGTCGCTGCCGAGCGCGGCGGTCTCGATGCCGCCGACCTCGACGACGTGGTCGATCGCGTCCACGACGGCCTTCGTGGTCAGGTCGCAGACGGCGGCGTCCCAGTAGCCGACGCCGACCACGCCACCGGTGGCTGCCACGCCACGGATCTCGGCGTCGGTGAGGTTGCGGTTGACGTCGCAGGTGGCCTGGACGCCGCCGTGGGAGAGCACCAGCGGCTTGGTCGCCAGGGCGAGCATGTCGGCGACCGCGTCGTGGCTGGCGTGGGCGATGTCGACGACGATGCCGCGCCGCTCCATCTCGGCGAAGACGCGGCGGCCGAGGTCGGTCAGCCCGCCCTTGTCCTCGCCGTGCATGGAGCCGGCGACCTCGTTGTCGAAGAAGTGGGTGAAGCCGGCCATCCGCATGCCGGCGTCGTAGAGCCGGTCGAGGTTGTCGAATTCGCCCTCCAGGTTGTGCAGGCCCTCGACGGAGAAGAGCGCGCCGGTGACCCGCAGGCCGGCCTTGCGGTCGGTGAGCAGGCCGTCGAGGTCGGCGACGGAGCGGACCAGCCGCAGCCTGCCCTCGGACTCCTCGGCCGCGTCGGCGAGCTTCTCGGCGTGGTAGAGCGAGCGCTCCAGCAGCGACCCCCAGGTGCGCGGGGGCTGGAGCTGGGCGATGCTGAGCAGGGTGATGTTGTCGCCGGCGTCGGTCGGGTTGCTCTCGTAGTTCTGCCCCTTGGGCGACTTCGACACCGAGGAGAACACCTGCAGCGCGACGTTGCCGTCCTCCAGACGTGGCAGGTCGAGGTGGCCGCGGCCGGAGCGGTCGAGGAGGTCGCGGTCCCACATCAGCGTGTCGGCGTGCATGTCGACGATCTCGAGCGCGTCGTGCAGGCGCCGGGTGTCCGCAGTGACCGACGGCAGGTCGGCCGGCTCGACGCGGTTGCGCATCGACTCGATCTTGGCCGGGGCGAAGGAGAAGAAGCCGACCGCGAGCACCAGCACGAGACCCACGGCGGACAGCAGGGCGATCCGCACCCGGCGGCGATTGATCCAGCTCACCCGCGGACCGTACCGCGCACGTCAGCCGCCGCGGCGCACCGTGCCGAGGACGGTGCGGCACAGGTCGGTCAGCTCGTCGACCAGGGCACCGGGCGTGTCCGCGGCCGTGGCCAGCGCCCGGTTGCCGCCGCAGACCAGCGCCTGGTCGCGGGTGGTCGCGACCATCACCACGCGGATCGATCCGGGGTCGGCGGCACGCCTCGGGAGCGGCATGACCGGCTCGGCGCAGGAGAACGCGGCGTCGTACCCGGAGGCGGGGAGCGCCTCGCACCGGGTCCCGTACGACGGCTGCCACCGCCCCTTCGCAGCTGCCAGCACCTTCTGGTTGGCCCCGTCGAGCAGGGCCCGGGTCCGTTCCGCGGAGCCGGCGCCCGCCTGCTCGACGTCGCTCCGGGCGCCGACGGTCACGCTGACGACGACCCCGGAGGCTCCTCCTCCCCAGAAGCAGGACGCGGTCGCGCGGTCGCCGGCGGCGGCCTCGGCGCCCTGAGCACCGGAGGAGTCGGCACGGCTGCGGGCGTCGGTGCCGGTGACGGCGGTCGCGGCGGCGTCGAGCTCGCCGCAGAACAGGTCGGTGCGGAAGGTGGCGGGTGCCGGCGCCGGGTCGTCGTCGAGCAGCAGCACGGCGGCGGTGACCGCACCGGCGACCACGACGAGGGCGGAGAGCGCGACGGCGAGGCGTCGTACCCGCCGGCGTCCGCGGCGCGGCTCGGCCGGCCGCTCGGCGGGCGGCGGGGCGAGCGGCACCAGCCGGGGCAGCGCGGGACCGACGAGGGCGGCGAGCCCGGCCTCGGTCCACCAGGTGGCGCCGTAGGCCCGGCGGGCAGCCTTGCCGAGGCCGGCGAGCAACGCCCGCGCGTCGGCCGGGCGGCCAGCCGGGTCGAGGGACAGGGCGCGGAGCAGGACCGGTCGCAGGGCGGCGTCCACCCGGCGCAGGCGGCGCTTGTCGACGGCCGTGCCGGGGGCGACCGGCTGACCGGTGAGCAGGAGGACCAGCAGCGCGGCGGCGTCCCGCACGTCGTCGGTGGCGCTCGCGTCGTCGGCGACCCCGACGTCCATCAGCCGGGGCACGCCGTCGCTGTCGAGCAGCACCCGTGGGGCCTGGACCCGGCCGTGCGCGAGCCCGCGCTCGTGCAGGTGCGCCAGCCCGAGCAGCACGCCGCGGACGATGCCGAGCATCTGCCCGACGACCATCCGCTCACCCGAGCCCATCACCTCGGCCAGCGTCGCGGCCTCCACCCAGTCGGTGACGAGGTACGCCGCGGACGGCTCCCGCACCAGCCCCCGCACCGGTACGACGTGCGCCTCGTCGAGCCGCGTCAGCTCCGCCAACCGGCTCGCCACCGAGGCACCCTCGGCACGGCTCAGCCGGCGCAGCGCGACCACCCGGCCACTGGCGACCTCCCGGGCGCGCAGCACCGGACCGGCGGGGTCCTCGCCGACCCGGGCGAGCACCTCGTACCCGGTGACCCGGGGCGACACGTCGTCGGTCGGTGCGTCCACGTCCCGAGAATCCCGCAGCCGGCGCCGGCGCGGGCCACATTGCCGCAAATCGTCGCCCCTGCGGCAGACTGGACCCCCATGACCGCCCGTGTGATCGTCCTCGCCGGCCCCTCGGGCTCGGGCAAGTCGAGGCTCGCGGAGCGGCTGCACAGGGCGCACGGATGGCCCACGCTGCGCCTCGACGACTTCTACCGCGACGGCGACGAGCCCGGCTTGCCGACGATCGCCGAGGGCGCCAACGCCGGCCTCGTCGACTGGGACCACCCGGGCACCTGGCACCACGAGGACGCCCTCACCGCGCTCCGCTCGCTGTGCCGCACCGGCTCCGCCGACATCCCGGTCTACTCCATCTCCGAGAGCCGCCGCACCGGCTCCCAGCACCTCGACCTCGGCGGCGCGCGGCGGTTCTGCGCGGAGGGGATCTTCGCGGCCGAGATCGTCGAGGAGTGCCGGGCGCAGGGGCTGCTCGCGGCGGCGTACTGCATCACCCAGCACCCCGTCGTCACCTTCTGGCGCCGGCTCACCCGCGACCTGCGCGAGCACCGCAAGCCCCCCGTCGTCCTGGTACGTCGCGGGCTGGCCCTCGCCCGCGCCCAGCGCCAGGTGGTGCGGCGTGCCGTCGCCGTCGGCTGCCGGGTCGCGACCGGCGACCGGGCGTTCCGCGAGCTCGCGACGGAGGACGACCATGCGGTGGCCCGCTGACCTGGCTCCCGGCGAGCTGCGCCAGCCCGACCGGGTGAGCTGCGGGGCGGCGTCGGTGCTCGCCGCCCGGGCGCTGCTGACCCCGTGGCGTCCCGCCTCCCCCGCGGAGGACATCCACGAGGAGCACCGCCTCCTGACGTCGAGCCGGAGCCCGCGCGACCGCTTCCAGGTGCCGTGGCCGCGCCGCCTCGGCACCCCGCCGTGGGCGGTCGCCAACGCGCTGCGGGTGCTGACCGGCGAGCGGATCGCGACCGTGCACGTCCGCCCGCGCCCGGTGATCGGCTACGAGGTGCTGCGCGAGAGCCTCGCCACCCGCCCGGTCGCGGTCTACGTCGGCAGCCGCTGGCTGCCCCGCCACGTCGTCCTCGCCACCGGCACCGCCGGCGAGGACGCGGTCGAGGTCTTCGATCCCGCCGCCGGCGCGGTGCTCACGATCGGCCGGGCGCGGTGGACCGAGCACCGGCTCGGCATCGCCGGCTGGGACTTCGCCTGGTTCGTGGTCTGAGCGCTCAGGCCTGCCGCTCGGCGTACCAGGGCTTGATGGTCTCGGTGATCAGCCGGTAGCGCTCGTCGTAGGGCAGGAAGGCGGACTTCATCGCGTTGACGGTCAGCCACTCCATCTCCGCCCAGCCGTAGCCGACGTGCTCGTGCAGCAGGGAGAACTCCTTGCTCAGCGAGGTGCCGCTCATCAGCCGGTTGTCGGTGTTGACGGTCACCCGGAAGCGCAGCGACGCGAGCAGCTTGATCGGGTGCTCCTCGATGGAGTCGGCGGCGCCGGTCTGGACGTTGGAGGAGGGGCACATCTCCAGCGGGATCCGCTTGTCCCGGACGTACGACGCGAGCCGGCCCAGGTGCGCCGTACCGCTCTCGTCGACCTCGATGTCGTCCACGATCCGCACGCCGTGGCCGAGCCGGTCCGCACCGCAGAACTGCACGGCCTCCCAGATCGACGGCAGCCCGAAGCCCTCGCCGGCGTGGATGGTGAAGTGCGAGTTCTCGCGCTGGAGGTACTCGAAGGCGTCGAGGAAGCGGGTGGGCGGGAAGCCCGCCTCCGGGCCGGCGATGTCGAAGCCGACCACCCCGCGGTCACGCCACTCCATGGCCAGCTCGGCGATCTCCATCGCCCGCGCGGCCTGCCGCATCGCCGTCAGCAGGTGGCGTACGACGATCCGGCCGCCGGATGCCGCCATGCCCTCCTCGAAGCCCTGCTGGACGGCCGCGACGACGTCGGCCAGGTCCAGCCCCCGCTCGACGTGCAGCTCGGGCGCGTAGCGGATCTCGGCGTAGACCACGCCGTCGGCGGCGAGGTCCTCCGCGCACTCCCGGGCGACCCGGGTCAGCGCGGAGGGCGTCTGCATGACCCCGACGGTGTGCGCGAAGGTCTCCAGGTAGCGCTCCAGGGAGCCCGAGTCGGCGGCCTCCGTGAACCAGGTGCCGAGCGCGTCGGCGTCCGTCGTGGGCAGCTCGTGGTCCACCTCGGCCGCCAGCTCCACGATCGTCGCCGGGCGCAGCCCGCCGTCGAGGTGGTCGTGCAGCAGGACCTTGGGGGCGGCCTTGATGTCGGCGGGGGTGAGCTCCATGCAGCAATCTTGCCGCAGGGAGGCCAGCGGGCTCAGCCGACCCGGTCGAGCACCAGCGGGCGGGGCTCGAACGCGGTGCCGGCCGGCTCCACGTCGTAGCCACCCTCGAGGGAGGCCAGCGCCCGGTCGAAGCGCTCCGGGGTGTCGGTGAGCAGGGTGAACAATGGCTCACCGGCACGCACCACGTCGCCCGGCCGGGCGTGCCACACGACGCCGGCCCCGGCCTGCACCGGGTCCTCCTTGCGCTCGCGGCCCGCGCCCAGTCGCCAGGCGGCGATGCCGACCGAGAGCGCGTCGAGGCGGGTGAGCACGCCGTCGCTCGGCGCGGCCACCACGTGGCTCTCCTTCGCGACCGGCAGGTCCGCGTCGGGGTCGCCGCCCTGGGCCCGGATCATCGCCTTCCACACGTCCATCGCGGAGCCGTCGGCGAGCTTGTCCGCCGGGTCGACGTCGTCGTGACCGGCCGCGGCGAGCATCTCGCGGGCCAGCGCCACGGTCAGCTCGACCACGTCCGCCGGGCCGCCGCCGGCGAGCACGTCGACGGACTCCTGGACCTCGATGGCGTTGCCCGCCGTACGGCCCAGCGGGGTGGCCATGTCAGTGAGCAGCGCGACCGTGCGCACCCCCGCGTCGGTGCCGAGCGCCACCATCACCTCGGCCAGCTCGCGGGCCTTGTCGAGGTCCTTCATGAAGGCGCCGCTGCCGACCTTGACGTCCAGCACCAGGGCACCGGTGCCCTCGGCGATCTTCTTGCTCATGATCGAGGAGGCGATCAGCGGGATCGCCTCGACCGTGCCGGTGACGTCACGCAGGGCGTAGAGCTTCTTGTCCGCCGGCGCCAGGCCGTCGCCCGCCGCGCAGATCACCGCGCCGACGCTCTCCAGCTGGGCCAGCATCTCCTCGTTCGACAGCAGCGCCCGCCAGCCGGGGATCGACTCGAGCTTGTCGAGCGTGCCACCGGTGTGGCCCAGCCCGCGCCCGGACAGCTGCGGCACCGCCACCCCGCAGGCGGCGACCAGCGGCGCCAGCGGCAGGGTGATCTTGTCGCCCACGCCGCCCGTGGAGTGCTTGTCGCTGGTCACCCGCGAGAGCCCGGAGAAGTCCATCCGCTCCCCCGACGCGATCATCGCGGCGGTCCAGTCGGCGATCTCGCGCCGGTCCATGCCGTTGAGCAGGATCGCCATCGCGAGGGAGGACATCTGCTCGTCCGCCACCACCCCGCGGGTGTAGGCGTCGACCACCCAGTCGATCTGGCTCGTGGACAGGGTGCCGCGGTCGCGCTTGGCGAGGATGACCTCGACGGCGTCGTGGAGTTCAGCCATGCACGCACCCTAGGGCGTCGGGTCAACGCTCCCCCAGCCCGCCCTTGTAACTACGTGTCCATGCCTCTACCAGGGTGGTAGACCACCCTGGTAGATGCCACAACACCCGGGTAGAGGTCTGAACACGTAGTTACATGTTCGCCCGGTATGGCCACACCCGAGGAGCGGTACGACGCCCGCAAGCCCGCGAGCGCAGGCGCCCTCAGGCGCGGTCGAGGTCCGCCGGGCCGAACGCCTGCGGCAGCACCTCGTCCATCGAGCGCACGCCGAGCGGGGTGAGCACCTGGAGCGTCGGGCCGCCGTTCTCCCACAGCAGCTGGCGGCAGCGCCCGCACGGCATGATCACCCCGCCGGAGCCGTTGACGCACACGAAGTGGGTCAGCCGGCCGCCGCCGGTGGCGTGCAGCTGCGAGACGAGCCCGCACTCGGCGCAGAGCGTGACGCCGTACGCCGCGTTCTCGACGTTGCACCCGACCACCAGGCGGCCGTCGTCGGCGAAGGCGGCGGCGCCGACCCGGTAGCTGGAGTAGGGCGCGTAGGCCCGCTCCGCGATCTCGATCGCCGCACGCTGCAGGGACTCCCAGTCGGCCACCCGGCCAACCTAGGGCATCGCGGCAAGTCTCCGCGAGGCGCGAGGATCGTCGGCGAACCGGGCTCGCGGGAAGAAATGTCCCAAGTTGGTAACCGTTTCTTCGAAGGTGCTTCCCGTTGCGCGGGCCGTAGGTGAGGATGCACCGGAGCACCACCGCACATCCCCCTGCCCTGCTCGACGCGGGGCGCTGACCTGGAGGACATTTGTGAAGACCTGGAAGAGGACGTCCGCGGCGATCGCCGTTGCCCTGACGGCGAGCGCGAGCCTGGCGGCTTGCGGCGACGCCCCCGACGAGAAGGCCGACAAGAAGAGCGACTTCCTGCCCTGCATCGTCTCCGACGCCGGCGGGTTCGACGACAAGTCGTTCAACCAGCTCAGCTACGAGGGCGTCAAGGAGGCGGCCAAGGAGCTCAACGCGGACTTCAAGTCGGTCCAGTCCAAGACCGACCAGGACTACGCGCCCAACCTCGAGGGTCTCGTCAGCGCCGGTTGCGACCTCATCGTGACCGTCGGCTTCGCGCTGTCGGCCGCCACGGTCGAGTCGGCCAAGGCCAACAAGGACATCGAGTACGTCCTCATCGACGACGCCGCCGACAACGACTTCGACGGCAAGAAGGACGCCGAGAACATCAAGCCGATCCTCTACGACACCGCCCAGGCCGCGTTCCTGGCCGGCTACGCCGCAGCGGACTACACCAAGACCAACGTCGTCGGCACCTACGGCGGCCAGCCCTTCCCGACCGTGACGATCTTCATGGACGGCTTCAAGCAGGGCGTGGACTACTACGCCAAGGAGAAGGGCAAGAAGGTCAAGCTCGTCGGCTGGGAGGGCAACGACAAGGGCGTCTTCACCGGTGGCTTCGACGCCAACGAGAAGGCGACCAACACCGCCAAGCAGATCCTCGACCAGAACGCCGACGTGATCCTGCCGGTCGGCGGCCCGATCTACCAGGGCGCGCTGACCGCGATCGCCGACTCCGGCAAGGACGTCGCGATGGTCGGTGTGGACGCCGACTTCTTCGAGACCGACCCGAAGACCAAGGACCTGATCTTCACCTCGATCCTGAAGAACATGAAGACCTCCACCATCGAGGCCGTCAAGGCCGCCGGTGAGGACAAGTTCGACCCCGAGGCCTACGTCGGCACGCTCGAGAACGACGGTGTCGGCCTGGCGCCGTTCCACAACTTCGAGAGCAAGATCTCCCCGTCGCTCCAGGGTGAGCTCGACAAGGTGAAGGCCGGCATCATCGACGGCTCGATCCCGGTGAAGTCCTACCTCAACAAGTAGCACCCGGCACACGCATCCGGGGGAGGTCGGTCTCGCGCCGACCTCCCCCGGACTGTGTTTCCCGGACCCGTACGCCGCCGGTGGCGTCGCCGTGCCCACGGCCCCCCATTGGCATCCGTCCACCCGCTCGGAGAGGATCGCCTGCATGACGCTCGAACTCAGGGGCATCACCAAGCGCTTCGGCACCCTGGTCGCCAACGACCGCATCTCGCTCACGGTCAACGAGGGCGAGATCCACGCGCTCCTCGGTGAGAACGGCGCCGGCAAGTCCACGCTCATGAACGTGCTCTACGGCCTCTACCAGGCGGACGAGGGCGAGATCCTGCTCGACGGCGCGGAGCTGAAGATGTCCGGGCCGGGCGACGCGATGGCCGCCGGCATCGGCATGGTGCACCAGCACTTCATGCTCATCCCGGTCTTCACCGTCGCCGAGAACGTCATGCTCGGCAACGAGGCCACCGGGTTCGCCGGCACGCTCGACATCGACGCGGCCCGCGAGCGGGTCCGCGAGATCTCCGCACGGTTCGGCTTCGACGTCGACCCGGACGCGGTCGTGGAGACCCTCCCGGTGGGCGTGCAGCAGCGGGTCGAGATCATCAAGGCGCTCTCCCGGGACGCCCGCGTCCTGGTCTTCGACGAGCCCACCGCGGTGCTGACGCCGCAGGAGACCGACGAGCTGATGGAGATCATGCGCCAGCTCCGCGCGTCGGGCACCGCCATCGTCTTCATCAGCCACAAGCTGCGCGAGGTCCGCGCGATCGCCGACCGGATCACCGTCATCCGCCGCGGCGCGGTCGTCGGCGAGGCCAGCCCCACCGCCACCAACGCCGAGCTCGCCGCCCTCATGGTCGGCCGGCCCGTCGAGCTCACGGTGCACAAGGACCCCGCCAAGCCGGGTGCCGACGCGCTCGTCGTACGGGACCTGCGGGTGCTGGACGACACCGGGCACGTCCACCTCGACGGCATCAGCTTCAGCATCGCCGCGGGCGAGGTGCTCGGCGTCGCGGGCGTGCAGGGCAACGGCCAGACCGAGCTCACCGAGGCCGTGCTCGGCCTGCAGTCGCACGTCAAGGGCACGATCGAGCTCGACGGCGAGGAGCTGGTCGGCCGGTCGGTGCGCAAGGTGCTCGACGCGGGCGTCGGCTTCATCCCCGAGGACCGCCAGGTCGACGGCCTCGTCAGCAACTTCACCATCGCCGAGAACCTCATGCTCAACCGCAGCCACGGCGCGCCCTTCGTGGGCCTCGGGACCGTGCGCAAGCGGGCGCTGGAGCAGTTCGCCGAGGAGAAGCTCGTCGAGTACGACGTGCGCGCCTCCGGCATCCAGGCCACCGCCGGCCAGCTCTCCGGCGGCAACCAGCAGAAGGTCGTCGTCGCCCGCGAGCTCTCCCGCGAGCTGCGCCTGCTCGTCGCGGCCCAGCCGACCCGCGGCGTCGACGTCGGCTCCATCGAGTTCATCCACAAGCAGGTCGTCGCGACCCGCGACCGGGGCGTCCCGGTCCTGCTGGTCTCGACCGAGCTGGACGAGATCGTCGCCCTGTCCGACCGGATCATGGTGCTCTACCGAGGAGAGGTGGTCGGCATCGTGCCCGCGGACACGCCCCGGGAGACCCTGGGACTGATGATGGCCGGCGAGCGGCCGGAAGGAGTCGTCGCGTGAGCGAGGAGACGCCCACCGTGCCGGAGAGCCCGCAGACGCCCGAGGAGCCGGAGACCGCCGAGGACCGGCGCCGCGACCCCGCTGCCTGGCGCGGCGTGATGCGCGAGATCGCCGCGGGCAACGCGATGGTCTCGCTGCTCTCGGTGCTGCTGGCCTTCCTGGTCGGCTCGATCATGATCCTGGCGACCGACGAGACCGTCCGCTCGGCCGCGGGCTACATCGGTGCCCGCCCCAGCGACTTCTTCAGCGCGGTCCAGGAGTCGATCAGCGGCGCCTACTCGGCGCTGTTCCGCGGCGCGATCTACAACAGCCAGGTCGACGCCTTCGAGACCCGGATCCGGCCGCTGACCGAGACCCTGAAGTTCTCCGGCCCGCTGATCCTGGCCGGCCTCGGCGTCGGGCTGGCCTTCCGTGCCGGGCTGTTCAACATCGGTGGCCGCGGCCAGATGCTGCTCGCCGGTGCCGCCGCGGGCTGGGTCGCCGTCTCGGTCGACCTGCCCACCGTGCTGCACCTGCCGCTGGCGATCCTCGCCGGCGCGGTCGCCGGCGCCCTGTGGGCCGGGCTGGCGGGCCTGCTCAAGGCCCGCACCGGCGCGCACGAGGTGATCGTCACGATCATGCTCAACTACGTCGGCTACTACTTCGTCTTCTACGCCCTGTCCCGGCAGGGCTGGCTGCAGGCACCCGGCTCGGCGAACCCGAAGTCGGAGGCGATGCCGGAGTCGGCCGTGCTGCCCAAGCTGCTCGGCGACAAGTTCAACCTGCACTTCGGCTTCGTGCTGGCGCTGGTCGCCGTCGCCTTCACCTGGTGGCTGCTCAACAAGTCCGCGATGGGCTTCCGCTTCCGCGCCGTCGGGGAGAACCCGGACGCCGCCCAGGCCTCCGGCATCGACGTGGGCCGCACCTACACCCTGGTCATGGTCATCGCCGGTGCCCTCGTCGGCCTCGCCGGCGTCAACCAGGTGCTCGGCACCGTCACCAGCGGCGTCACCGTCGACCTCGACGCCGGCATCGGCTTCGACGCGATCACCGTCGCCCTGCTCGGCCGCTCCCGGCCGCTCGGCATCCTCGCCGCCGGCCTGCTCTTCGGCGCGCTCAAGGCCGGTGGCTTCGCGATGGCCGCCTCCGAGGGCATCCCGGTCGAGATCGTGCTCGTCGTGCAGTCCCTCATCGTCCTCTTCATCGCCGCGCCACCGCTGGTGCGAGCGCTCTTCCACCTGCCCAAGAAGGAGGTGGCGGCGTGACCACCATGACCGAGAAGACCCCGATGGTGCCGGCGCCGGACGCCCCGACGGCCACCAACCGCGGTGCCCTCAAGGCGCCGATCGTGCTCGGTGTCGTCACCGTGCTGATCGCGCTGCTGGCCGGCTTCAAGGGCCGCTCGGGCGACACCACCTTCCGGCTCGCGACCGACTCCGACTTCTTCGAGCTCCCCGAGGTCACCGTGCCCTCGACCGCGGGCATCGCGACGATGGTCGTGCTGCTGGCGATCTGCACCGCGGCGGCGGCGTTCTGGGTGAGCCGCGGCCGTCGTACGCCGGTCTGGCTGGTGGGCCTGTTCGCGGTGCTCGCGATGATCGGCTTCCTGTGCTGGGCCGCGGCCGGCGAGAGCGTGCCGGTCATCGGCCTGCTCGGCGGCTCGATCGCGCTCGCCGTGCCGCTCGTCTTCGGGGCGCTCGGCGGCGTCCTCGGCGAGCGCGCCGGTGTCGTCAACATCGCCATCGACGGCCAGCTGCTCTTCGGCGCCTTCGCCGCGGCGATGTTCGGCACCATCATCGGCTCCCCGTGGGGCGGCCTGGTCGCGGCCATGTGCGCCGGTGCCCTGGTCGCGCTGGTGCTCGGCTTCTTCGCGATCACCTACTTCGTCGACCAGGTCATCGTCGGCGTCGTCCTCAACGTGCTGGTGATCGGGCTGACCAGCTTCCTCTTCGGCCAGGTGCTGACCGAGAACCCCGAGGGCCTCAACTCCCCGCCGCACTTCGAGCGGATCCCGATCCCGGTGCTGGGCGACATCCCCGTCGTGGGGCCGGTGCTCTTCCGCCAGACGATCCTCGTCTACATCATGTACGCCGCCGTCGCACTGGTCGCCTGGGCGCTCTACCGCACCAAGTGGGGGCTGCGCGTGCGCGCCGTCGGCGAGCACCCCAAGGCCGCCGACACGGTGGGCATCAAGGTCAACCGCACCCGCTACACGACGCTGCTCATCGCCGGCCTCATCGCGGGCGCGGGCGGCGCGACGTACACCCTGGTGTCGGTGCCGCAGTTCGGCGAGGAGATGACCGACGGCGCGGGCTACATCGCGCTGGCGGCGGTCATCTTCGGCCGCTGGGACCCGGTCCGCGCGACCCTGGCCGCCCTGCTCTTCGGCTTCGCGACGAACCTGTCCGGCGTGCTGTCGGTGCTCGGCTCGCCCGTGCCCAGCCAGTTCATGCTGATGCTGCCGTACGTCGTCACGATCATCGCCGTCGCCGGCCTGGTCGGTGCCTCGCGGGCCCCCGCGGCCGACGGGGTGCCGTACAAGAAGGGCTGACCCGAGGGCTCCCGCTCACCGTCGTAGCGACGCAGGTCAGCCCGCCGCGATCGCCGTCACCGCGACGCCGGCGAGCATCTTCGCGCCGAACCCGATCGCGAGCTCGTCGACCTCGAAGTCACCCTGGTGCAGGTCGTAGCGCGGGCCGCCCGGCGTGCGCGTGCCGAGCCGGAACATCGAGCCGGGGACGGGCCCGAGGTACCAGCCGAAGTCCTCGCCGCCCAGGCTCTGCTCCACCTCGGTGCGGTGGTGCGGGCCGAGCACGTGGTCGGCGGTGGCGGCGACCATCGCGGTGCACCGGGCGTCGTTGACGACCGGCGGGACGCCTTGCAGGTAGTCGACCGTCGCCGTCACGCCGTAGGGGCGCACGATGTCGAGCACGGCCTCCCGCACGACCGGCTCGCAGGCCGCCCAGGCGCCGGCCTCCAGGATCCGCACCGTGCCGCTGGCCACGCCCCGGTCGGGGATCACGTTGGCGGCCGACCCGGCCTGGAGCATCCCCCAGACCACGCTCACCCCGGCGCGCGGGTCCATCCGGCGGCTCAGCACCGCGGGCAGTTCGCTGGTGATCTTGGCGAGCGCGAAGGTCAGGTCGCCGGTCAGGTGGGGACGCGAGGTGTGCCCCCCGTTCCCCTCCAGCCGTACGTCGATCCGGTCGGCCGCGCTGGTGATCGGCCCGGTGCGCAGGCCCACCGCGCCCACGTCGACCGAGGGGTCGCAGTGCAGCGCGAAGATCCGGTCCACGCCCTCCAGCGCGCCGTGGCTGATCAGGTGCTGGGCGCCGCCCGGCATGACCTCCTCGGCCGGCTGGAACAGCAGCCGCACCCGCCCGCGGAGCAGGCCCTGCCGGTGCAGGTCGTCGAGCGCGAGCGCGGCGCCGACCAGCGCGGAGACGTGCACGTCGTGGCCGCAGGAGTGCGCGACCCCGTCGTTCTGGCTGCGCCACGGGTCGGTGGTCAGGTCCTGCACCGGGAGCGCGTCGAGGTCGGCGCGCAGCGCGATCCGCGGCCCGGTCTCGCCGAGGTCGGCGACCAGGCCGCTGCGCGGCGTGCGGGTGAGCCGCCAGCCGGTCCCGTCGAGGCGCTCGACGACCCGTTCGATGGTGCCCTGCTCGTGCCAGGACAGCTCCGGGTGCTGGTGGAGCGTGCGACGGAGGCCGACCAGCTCGTCGTCGTACTTGTCGACGACGGAGGCGACGATCGCCAGCAGGTCGGGAGTGTCGGTCACGACTCCCAACCTACTCGCCGTCGTGGGCCGCGAGGACCCGGTCCGCGGCTAGGGACCCTGGCTAGGTTGGCGTGGTGACCGAGAACGCACCCGCCCTGGTCGAGGAGCTCGACCGCCGCAAGGCCGCCATGGCCGCCGCCCCGGGCGACGCGGACGTGGAGCGGGCGTTCTGGCAGGCCGCGGCGCAGCTGGGCTTCTGGTACGTCGTCAACCGTGGCACGCCCGAGGCGCCGCGGCCCAGCGGCTTCGCCGCGCCCGGGATCGGCAACCTGCTCGGTGTCTACAGCACGCCGGAGCGGGCCGGGGCGGTGGCGGGGCCGGGCAGCACCTTCCTCGGCGTGCCGATGCCCGAGGCACTGCGCTGGCTGGCGTCCTTCGGTGAGCACGACGTGACCGGCGTGGTGATGGACCACCCGGGGCCGTGGCTCGCGCTGGGCACGCTGGGCTACCTCGAGCGGTGGGTGCCGGCCGCCCGCACCGAGGTCCAGGTCGCCACCGACGCCTACGTCGCCGCGCAGGACGACCCGTCGTACGCCGAGGTGGTGCGCCGGATCGCCGGCGGCGAGCTGTTCGTCGTGCTCGACCCGGACGGTGACGGCAGCACGCCCACCAGCATCGTCAACCACCGCGACGAGCGGCTGCTGCTGGCGTTCACCGACGCCGCCCGCCTCACCGCCTTCTACGACGGCAAGGCCGTCACCGCGCAGCAGCGGGCCGGTGCCGACCTGCTCCGGCTCGTCGGCCAGCAGTTCGACGTGCTGATCCTGGACCCGCAGCACCCCGCGTCCTTCGCCGCGACACCGGACAGCATCCGCACCGCGCTCGGCTGAGCGCCAGGACGCTCAGGAGTCGTAGGCCGCGAGGATCCGGTCGGCCGCGAGCGGTGCGGTCAGCTCACCGTCGAGCACGGCGGCGCGGACCTCGTCCTGCACCGACCGCACGCCGGGGTGGTGGCGAAGCCGCTCGGCGAGCTCGTCGCGCACCAGGGCCCAGGTGAAGTCCAGCTGCTGCTCGGCCCGCTTGCGCGCCAGCCCGGCCTCGCCGAGGTGCTCGCGGTGGGCGATCACCTGGTCCCACACGTCGTCGACGCGGGTGCCGGTGAGCCCGGAGCAGGTGACGACCGGGGTGGCCCACTCGGCGTGCCCGCGGACCAGGCGCAGCGCGCCGGCGAGCTCGCGGGCGGCGCCACGCGCCTCCTGCTCACGGTCGCCGTCGGCCTTGTTGACCGCGATCACGTCGGCGAGCTCGAGGATGCCCTTCTTGATGCCCTGGAGCTGGTCGCCGGTGCGGGCCAGGGTGAGGAAGAGGAAGGTGTCGACCATGCCGGCGACGGTCACCTCGGACTGGCCGACGCCGACGGTCTCGACCAGCACTACGTCGTACCCGGCGGCCTCGAGGACGTTCATCGCCTGGGTGGTCGCGCGGGCCACTCCCCCGAGCGTGCCGGCCGAGGGCGAGGGCCGGATGAAGGCGTTCGGGTCGGCGGAGAGCTGGGCCATCCGGGTCTTGTCGCCGAGCACCGAGCCACCGGTGCGCACCGACGACGGGTCGACGGCGAGCACGCCCACCTTGTGCCCGGCGCTCGTCAGCCGGCTGCCGAGGGCCTCGATGAAGGTGGACTTCCCGACGCCCGGCACCCCGGAGATCCCGACCCGTACGGCGGTCGGGCCGTCGTCGCCCGCGAGCTCGGTGAGCAGCTCACGGGCCGCCGCGCGGTGCCGCGGCGCCGTCGACTCCACGAGGGTGATGGCGCGCGCCATCTGCGCACGCCTCCCCTCGCGGATCCCGTCGAGCAGTCCCGCGACGTCCATCAGTGGTCGAGGTCGGCGCGCAGCTTGGCGAGGAGGTCGAGCGCCGACTCGGCGATGACCGTGCCCGGCAGGAAGACGGACGCGGCGCCCATCTCCTTCAGGGTCGGCACGTCGTCGGGCGGGATCACGCCTCCGATGACGACCATGATGTCGTCACGTCCCTGCTCGGCCAGCGCGTTCTTCAGCGCCGGGAGCAGGGCGAGGTGACCGGCGGCCAGCGAGCTGACACCGACGATGTGCACGTCGGCGTCGATCGCCTGCTGCGCGACCTCCTCGGGGGTGGAGAACAGCGGGCCCACGTCGACGTCGAAGCCCATGTCGGCGAAGGCCGAGACGACGACCTTCTGGCCGCGGTCGTGGCCGTCCTGGCCCATCTTGGCGACCAGGATGCGGGGGCGGCGGCCCTCGGCCTCGGCGAACTCGTCGGTGGCCTGGCGCACCTGTCCGAGCAGGGTGTCGCCCGCCTCGTTGGCCTCGTCGCGGTACACCCCGCTGATCGTACGGATCACCGCCTGGTGGCGGCCGTAGACCTTCTCCAGCGCGTCGGAGATCTCCCCGACGGTGGCCTTGGAGCGGGCGGCGGCGACGGCCAGGTCGAGCAGGTTGCCCTCACCGGAGTCGGCGCTGCGGGTGAGCGCGTGCAGCGCCGCCTCCACGTCGCCGGCGTCGCGCTCGGCGCGCAGCCGCTCCAGCTTGGCGACCTGCTGGCGGTAGACGTCGTCGTTGTCGACCTTGAGCACGTCCAGCTTGTCCTCGACGGCCAGCCGGTAGGTGTTGACGCCGATGACCTTCTGCGCGCCGGAGTCGATCCGCGCCTGCGTGCGGGCGGCGGCCTCCTCGATGCGCATCTTCGGGATGCCCTGCTCGATCGCGGCGGCCATGCCGCCGGCGGCCTCGGCCTCCTCGATGTGCGCCCAGGCGCGCTCCGCGAGGTCGTGGGTGAGCTTCTCGACGTAGTAGGAGCCGGCCCACGGGTCGATGGAGTACGTCGTGCCGCTCTCCTGCTGGAGCAGGAGCTGGGTGTTGCGCGCGATCCGGGCGGAGAAGTCGGTCGGCAGCGCGATCGCCTCGTCGAGGGCGTTGGTGTGCAGCGACTGGGTGTGCCCCTGGGTCGCGGCCATCGCCTCGATCGCCGTGCGCCCGACGTTGTTGAAGACGTCCTGCGCGGTCAGCGACCATCCGGAGGTCTGCGAGTGCGTGCGCAGGGAGAGCGACTTCGGGTTCTGCGGGTCGAACTGGCGGACCAGGCGCGACCACAGCGCGCGGGCCGCGCGCATCTTCGCGACCTCCATGTAGAAGTTCATCCCGATCGCCCAGAAGAACGACAGCCGCGGCGCGAACTGGTCGATGGTCAGGCCCGACTCGAGCCCGGCGCGGATGTACTCGACGCCGTCGGCCAGCGTGTAGGCGAGCTCCAGGTCGGCGGTCGCCCCGGCCTCCTGCATGTGGTAGCCGGAGATCGAGATCGAGTTGAAGCGCGGCATCCGCTGGCTGGTGAAGGCGAAGATGTCGGAGATGATCCGCATCGACGGCGCCGGCGGGTAGATGTAGGTGTTGCGGACCATGAACTCCTTGAGGATGTCGTTCTGGATGGTCCCCGAGAGCTGCTCCGGCTTCACCCCCTGCTCCTCGGCCGCGGCGATGTAGAGCGCGAGGACGGGCAGCACGGCGCCGTTCATCGTCATCGACACCGACATCTGGTCCAGCGGGATGCCGTCGAAGAGGGTCCGGGTGTCGTAGATCGAGTCGATCGCCACGCCGGCCATGCCGACGTCGCCGCGCACCCGCGGGTGGTCGGAGTCGTAGCCGCGGTGGGTCGCCAGGTCGAAGGCGACCGAGAGGCCCTTCTGGCCGGCCGCGAGGTTGCGGCGGTAGAAGGCGTTCGACTCCTCGGCGGTGGAGAAGCCGGCGTACTGCCGGATGGTCCACGGCTGGGTGGTGTACATCGTCGGGTAGGGCCCGCGCAGGAACGGGCTCAGGCCCGGGTAGCCGTCGAGCGCGTCCAGGCCCTCGAGGTCCTCGGGGCCGTACGACGCCTTGATGTCGATGCCCTCGGGGCTCTTCCACGGCTCGGCCTCCGCGGGTGCGGCGGCCGGCGCCGGCGCGGAGCCGGCGAGCGGGAGACCCGCGAAGCTGTCGGGGATCGTCATGCCAGAGCCTCCCGGGTCCGGTTGAGGAAGGACAGGGCGTCCACGCCCACCGCGGCGCTGTCGTCGGCGTGGTCGGTGGCCTTGCCGGCCACGATCACGTGCGTGGCACCCGCCTCGCGGAGCGCGGCCGCGGCGTCCGCGCCCCACTCCTCGTAGGCCGCGTCGGTGCCGGCGAGGCACACGACCGGCTGGCCGGCGTAGGCCTTCAGCAGGTCCTCGACTCCCGCGGTGGGGCCGGCGACCTCGACGCCGATGCCACCGGCGGCGAGCAGGTTGCTGACGAAGGTCGCCCGGGCGGTGTGCTGGGCGATCGTGCCCAGCGTGGCCAGGAAGACCGGCCGCGCGGCCGGCTCGTCGCGCAGCGCCTCGAAGGAGGCTCCGTAGCGTCGTACCCGGTCGTTGAGGGGGTCGGCCGCACGCTCGGGCAGCGTCTCGGCGAGGTTCGGGAACTCGCTCACGCCGGTGAGCGGGCGCTTGCGGCGGGCGATGTCCTTCTCCCGCTGCGCGACCACGGCGTCGATGCGGGCACGGAAGGCGTCGAAGTCGTGACCGCTCTCCCACTCCTGCTCCAGGCGCTGGAACTCCGCCCAGCCCGCCTCGGCGAGGTCGGCGGTGAGCTTCTCCACGGCGTAGGCGCCACCGGCCGGGTCGGCGACCGCGGCGACGTGCGACTCGTCGATGAGCAGGTGGTTGACGTTGCGCGCGATCCGGCGGCCGAAGCCGTCGGGCAGGCCGTTGGCGCTGTCGAAGGGCAGCACGGTGACGGCGTCCGCGCCACCGACACCGGCGGCGAAGGCGGCGACCGTGCCGCGCAGCATGTTGACGTAGGGGTCGTACTTGCTGAGCATCGGCCGGCTGGTCGCGGCGTGCTGGCGCTGGACCGCGCCGCCGCTCCCGCTGGTCGAGCCTGTCGAGACCGAGCCTGCCGAAACCCCGCTCAGCTCCAGCACCCGGGCCCACAGGATGCGCGCGGCGCGCAGCTTGGCGATGGTCGGGAACTGCTCGTCGGTGGCGGCGTAGCGGAAGTCGACCTGGTCGGCCGCGTCGTCCACGGACAGGCCGTGGTCGGTCAGCCAGCGCAGGTAGGCCACGCCCACCGCGATCGACCAGCCGAGCTCCTGGGCGTCGCTCGCGCCGAGGTCGTGCGCCGCGGTGGCGTCCACGACGATCGCGCGCAGGTCGTGCTGACGGGCCTTGCGCACCAGGGTCTGCAGCTCGGCGACCGCGTCGTCGACGGCCAGCGGGACCTCGCGCAGCATCGCGCCGAGCGGGTCGACGCCGAGGTTGGTGTCGGGGTGCTTGTCACCGGGCAGCGCGAGGAAGGCCTCGGCCACCGCGGTCGTGGCCGACGGGGCGTCGAGGACGACCGGCGCCAGGTCGAGCAGCACGCCGGCCAGGGTCGCGGCGACGTCGGTGCTCTCGTCCGCGGCGAGCCACAGGCTGGTCACGCCGCCGTCGAGGTCGACGAGCGCCGCCTCGTTGGCGAGCTTGGCGTCGGGCCCGCTCACCAGGCTGCGCACGTCCCACGCGCCCTGCCGGTGCGGGCGGACCGGGGTGGCGGGGCCACCGGGCTCACCGAGCGGGGTGATGGCGATGCCGTCGAGCGTCGTACGGGTCAGCTTGTCCCACACGGCACTGTCGGGGTCGTTGTCGCCGAGCTTGCGCGTCTTGCGCAGCACGGCGGCGGTGGCGGCCTCCCAGTCGGCGCGCGAATGCGCGTCCTCGGGCTGCGCCAGCGTCAGGGGCGAGTCAGTCACAAGCGGCCACTTTATCCGCGGTGAGGGTCGTCTCACCCCGGCTGTGAGATATGTCCGACTACCGGGCGGTACGGCGAGGGCCTAGCTGCCGCCGCCCTGGCCCGACCAGTCGGGCAGCTGCTGGAGCGACCAGCGGTTGCCGTCGGGGTCGGCGAACCGGACGAACCGGCCCCAGGGCAGGTCCTCCACCGGCGTGACCTCGATCCCCCGCCCGACCAGGTCGGCATGGCTCGCGTCGGCGTCGGCGACCACCATCTGGAGGTTGTCGAGCGAGCCCGGCGCCATCTCGGTCAGCCCCTTGCCGATCGCGATCGAGCAGCCCGAGCCCGGCGGCGTGAGCTGCACGAACCGGATCTCCTCGCTGACCGTCTGGTCGTGGTCGGCGTTGAAACCGGCCCGCACGTAGAACTCCTTGGCCCGGTCGATGTCCGTCACCGGCACCGTCACGAGCTCCAGCCTCATCTCCATGGAGCCAACCTAGGCGGCATCGCCGACAGCGGACATAGGGTGCGGTGCGTGAAGGTGCGCGACCCTCGGGGGCAGACGTGGCGGGTCACCCGCCGCTGGGTGCCGTGGCGACGCCGGCTCAAGGGCGTCGACACCGGCCCGCTCGACCTGGCCACCGGCCTCGGCGACGACCCGGTCAGCGCGATCGTCGCGATCGTGCTGCTGATCCTCGCGCTGCCCTTCATCGCGTTCTCGCTCGTCGTCGCCGCCGAGCTGCTCCTCCTGCTCCTGCTGCTCCCCTTCGCCGTGCTCGCCCGCGTCCTGCTCGGCCGGCACTGGACGATCGAGGCGCGGCGCGGGTTCACCATCTGGTGGGACGCCCCGGCGGGCGACTGGCGCGCGAGCGGCGAGCGGATCCGCGCGGTGGCCGGCGCGATCCAGCGCGGCGACCTGCCCCGGCGCACCGTGGGCGCCGAGGACGGCGCGGAGGAGGGCGGGTGAAGGTCCGCGACCCCGAGGGCCGCACCTGGCGGGTGACCCGGCGCTGGCTGCCTTGGCGCCCCCGGCGTCGCCGGGGTCTCGACCCGAGCCTGACGATCGAGGCCGTCGACGGCCTGGCCGCACTCGTCCTCTTCCTCGTCTTCGGCCTGATCATCCTGCCGCTGCTCAGCATCGTGGTCGTGCTGGCCCTGGAGTGGCTGCTGGTCCTGCTCATCCTCCCCGTCGTCGTGCTGCTCCGGGTCGCCTTCGGCCACCGGTGGTGGGTCGAGGCCCGGATCGGCTTCCGGCCGTACTGGGAGGAGGAGGTCGGCGCCTGGTCGCAGAGCCGCGACCGCATCCGAGCGGTGGCCGGGGCCATCGAGCGGGGCGACCCGCCGCACCGCACCCTCGGCTCCGAGCCCGACCCGGAGGACTGACCGCCGCCCGGCATTCACCCGCCGGACACCGTCGCCTCGGTCTCCGGCAAGGTACGACGCCCACCGTGGTCGCCATGAGGATCGTCCTGGCCACCGAGACCTTCTACCCGGCCGTCGACAGCACGACGACCACGCTCAAGGCGACCGTCGACCGGCTCGTCGACCTCGGCCACGCCGTGCGCATCGTCGCCCCGGGCCCGGGGCTGGCGAGCTATCGCGGGTGCGACGTGGTGCGGGTGCGCCCGCTGGAGCCGACCGGTGCCCAGGTGCGGGACGCGATCGAGTCCTTCGGGGCCGACGTGGTCCAGGTGCACTCCCCGCGCAACGTCGGGCGCAAGGCGCTCAAGCACGCCGCCCGGCTCGGTGTGCCGACCCTCGCCGTGGAGCAGTCCGCGGTCCTCGACCTGGCCGCCGACTACTGGCGGGCCAAGATCGCCGAGCGCGCCGACCGGGTGCTGGTGACCTCCCCGTGGATGGTCGAGCGGGCCGCCGAGCTCGGCGTCACCGCGCACCTGTGGGAGCCCGGCGTCGACAACCGCGCCTTCAGCCCGACCCTGCGCGACCCGTGGCTGCACGCGTCCTGGTCCAAGGCCAAGTCCCGCGAGGGCGGTCGCGTCGTCGTCGGGTACGTCGGTGGCCTCCACAAGCCCGCCGGCGTACGACGCCTGGCCGACCTCGCCAAGGTCCCCGGCACCCGCCTGGTGGTGATCGGCGACGGCCCGGAGCGCGAGTGGCTGGCGCGGCGCGTGCCGAGCGCCCGCTTCACCGGGCCGCTCTCGATCGGCGACCTGACCGTCGCCGTGCCGACCCTCGACGTGCTGGTCCACCCCGGCGAGCACGAGACCGACTGCCACGCGCTGCGCGAGGCGGCGGCGTCCGGCGTACCGGTGGTGGCGCCGCGGGCCGGTGGTGCCCGCAGCGTGGTGTCCCACCTCGAGACCGGGGTCCTGTACGACGCGAGCGACCCCCGCGACCTGGTCCGCGCCGTCGCCTCGGTGGCCGCCGACCCGCACCGCGCGCTGATGGGCAGCGCGGCACGCGCCCGGGTGGCTGCCCGGACCTGGACCGACGCGGTCGACGAGCTGGTCGCGGAGCACCTCCCGGTGCCGGCTCCGGCCTGAGGCTCAGCCCGAGACGATCCCGACGACGAGGTTGATCGCGGTCGCCAGGATCGCGGCGCCGAAGAGGTACGAGATCAGGCAGTGCCGCAGCACCACGGCCCGCACCGCCGCGCTCTGCACGGCGGTGTCGGAGACCTGGTAGGTCATCCCGAGGTTGTAGCTGAAGTAGAAGAAGTCCCGGAACGACGGCGGCTCGGTGCCGTTGAAGTCGATCCCGCCGGGGGTGTCGGAGTAGTAGAGGTGCGCGTAGCGCGCGGCGTACATCAGGTGCAGCGACGCCCACGACAGCAGGACGGCCGCCAGCCCGACCGCGGCGTCGAGCCGGCTCGCGTCGTCACGGCCGTCGAGGAGCAGCGCGACCACCGCACCGAGGCCGCCGAGCGCCGCGGCCGCCACGACGAGCTCGTCGACGGCGGGGCGCAGGTCCTCCCGGGTGGCCCGGGCCCGGGTCGCGTCGGCGTCCATCGGCCACAGCGCGGCCCAGCCCAGGACGACGAAGACGCCGGCGGCGACGGCGACGCCGAGCAGCGGGTCCACGACCGCCGTGAGCGCGCCCGCGACGAGGGCGGCCAGCAGCCGCGGCCAGGCGGAGGGGACGAGGGCGGGACGGCGCACCCGCCGAGCGTAGGCCCGCGCACGCCCTTTGACGTGCGTCACACGCGTTCCTAGAGTCGACCGAGGCCCTACCCGGGGCCGCCTCCGGACTCTCGGCCCCGAGGAGGTGCGCAGTGCCTGCGCTCTCGTTCCTTGACCGCTCCCACACCGTCGCGCCCCCGGGCTACAGCAGGTGGTTGATCCCACCGGCGGCGCTCGCCGTCCACATGTGCATCGGCCAGGCCTACGCGACCAGCGTCTACAAGGTGTCCCTGATCGAGAGCTTCGGGGCGAGCGAGAAGGCCATCGGCTACATCTTCTCGGTCGCCATCGCCGTGCTGGGCATCTCCTCGGCGCTGTTCGGCACCTGGGTCGACAGCGGCGGCCCGCGCAAGGCGATGTTCACCTCCGCGTGCTGCTGGAGCGTCGGCTTCGTGGTCGCCGCCGCCGGCATCGCCTCCGACCAGCTGTGGCTGGTCTACCTCGGCTACGGCGTGATCGGCGGGATCGGGCTCGGCATCGGCTACATCTCCCCCGTCTCCACGCTGATGAAGTGGTTCCCCGACCGCCCCGGCCTCGCGACCGGCATGGCGATCATGGGCTTCGGCGCCGGCGCGATGATCGCCTCGCCGCTGAGCACCAAGCTCCTCGACCTCTACGGCGACCCGACCCACCCGCTCAAGCCGGACGGCACGCCCAACCTCACCGTCAGCCTCTACGACGGCAGCACGGTCGCGAAGATGTTCCTCACCCTGGCGATCGTCTACTTCGTGGTGATGATGTTCGGCGTCTTCACCGTCCGCGTGCCGGCCCCGGGCTGGTCGCCGCCCCACTTCGACCCGAGCACGGTGAAGGCCAAGCCGCTGGTCACCAGCAACCACGTCTCGGCGCGGAACGCCATCCGCACCCCGCAGTTCTGGCTGCTGTGGACGGTGCTGTTCTGCAACGTCACGGCCGGCATCGGCATCCTGGAGAACGCGGCGCCGATGATCCAGGACTTCTTCCGCACCGAGGACGGCTCCTCGCTGGCCAGCGACCCGACCAAGATCGGCATCGTCGCCGCCGGCTTCGTCGGCTTCCTGTCGCTGTTCAACATGGGCGGCCGGTTCGTGTGGTCGACGGTCTCGGACTTCCTGGGCCGCAAGGTCAACTACGTCATCTACCTCGGGGTCGGGCTCTGCCTCTACGCCCTGCTGGTCTCGGTCGGCTCCGACAGCGTGGCCCTGTTCGTCGTGATCTGCGCGGTGATCATCTCCTTCTACGGCGGTGGTTTCGCGACCGTCCCGGCCTACCTGCGCGACCTCTTCGGCACCTTCCAGGTGGGCGCCATCCACGGCCGCCTGCTGACCGCGTGGTCGGCCGCCGGCGTCGCCGGACCGCTGATCGTCAACGGCGTCCTCGACTCCGCCGCCGAGGACAAGCCCTGCAAGCAGGTCGTCAACACCGTCACCCAGAAGACCGTCGAGGTGTGCGCGGTCAAGGACGGCAAGATCCAGGCCGGCTTCCTCGACGCCGGCGACTACCGCACCGCGCTGCTGATCATGATCGGCGTGCTCGCGGTGGGCTTCGTGGCCAACCTGCTGATCCGGCCGGTCGCGGAGCGCTTCCACGAGCCCCCGGCGAGCACGGCACCCCCGACCCCCTCGGCACCAGGAGGAGAAGCATGACGGAGCAGACGCACGACCTCGGCGACCAGCGCCCGCGCGTGGTCGCGGCCTGGGTGGTGGTCGGGATCCCGCTCGGCTACGGCCTGGTCGAGACGATCCGGAGCGCGCTGAACCTGTTCAGCCCGTGACGACCCGCTCGGCGCCGGCGTAGACGTTCATCGACGTCCCGCGCAGGAAGCCGACGAGGGTCAGCCCGTGCTCGTCGGCCAGGTCGACGGCGAGCGAGGAGGGCGCGGAGACCGCGGCGAGGGCCGGGATGCCGGCCAGCACGGCCTTCTGCACCAGCTCGAACGACGCCCGGCCGCTGACCACGAGGATCGTCTCCCGCAGCGGCAGGGAGCCCGCCAGCAGCGCCTGGCCGACGACCTTGTCGACGGCGTTGTGGCGGCCCACGTCCTCGCGCACGTGCAGCAGCTCGCCGTCGGCGGTGAACAGCCCGGCGGCGTGCAGCCCGCCGGTGCGGTCGAAGACGCGCTGGGCGCGCCGCAGCCGGTCCGGCAGGACGGCGAGCCGGGCCGGGTCGATGCGCAGCGGGTCGTCCGCGACCGGCCAGGTGACGTGGGTGCGGACCTCGTCGAGGCTGGTCTTGCCGCACACCCCGCAGGCCGAGGTGGTGGTGAAGCTGCGGGCCAGCGCCGCCTCCGGCGCCGGCACCGAGGCCGCCAGGGCCACGTCCACGACGTTGTAGGTGTTGCTGCCGTCCTCGAGCGCGCCGGCGCAGTAGCGGACCCCGCTCACGTCGGAGGCCGCGCGCACCACCCCCTCGCTGACCAGGAAGCCCACCGCGAGGTCGAAGTCGTCGCCCGGCGTGCGCATGGTGACCGTCAGCGGCCGACCGTCCACCCGGATCTCCATCGGCTCCTCGGCCGCCAGCGAGTCCGGGCGCCGGTCGACGGCCCCGTCCCGGATGCGGAGCACGGGCCGGCGTACGGTCACTCGTCCCATCGGCGCTCCAGCCGCACGATCACGCCCTTGGAGGTGGGGGTGTTGCTGAGCGCCGCGACGCTGTCGAGCGGCACCAGCACGTTGGTCTCCGGGTAGTACGACGCGGCCGAGCCGCGCGCCGCCGGGTAGGCCACCGCCCGGAAGCCCTCGGCCCGGCGCTCGGAGCCGTCGGTCCACACGCTGACGATGTCGACGAGCTGGCGGTCGGCGAGCCCGAGGTCGGTGAGGTCGTCGGGGTTGACCAGGACCACCCGCCGGGCGTCGTGGATGCCGCGGTAGCGGTCGTTCGGGGCGTAGGGGATGGTGTTCCACTGGTCGTGCGAGCGCAGGCTCTGCAGCACCAGGTGGCCCGGCGGCGCGGCCAGCATGTCGAGGTCGTTGGGCACGAACGTCGCCTTGCCGCTGGGTGTCGGGAAGACCATCGAGTTGACCGGGCTCGGCAGCCGGAAGCCACCGGGGACGGCGACCCGGGCGTTGAAGTCCTCGAAGCCCGGTACGACGCGCGCGATGCGGTCGCGCACCAGGGCGTAGTCGGCCTCGAAGTCCTCCCACGGGACCGGGTTGCCGGCACCGAGCACCTGCCGCGCCAGCCGGCAGATGATCGCGACCTCGCTGAGCAGGTGCGGGGACGCCGGGTCGAGCCGGCCGCGGGACTGGTGCACCTCGCTCATCGAGTCCTCGACGGTGACGAACTGCTCGCCGCTGGCCTGCACGTCGCGGTCGCTGCGGCCCAGCGTGGGCAGGATCAGCGCGGTCTCGCCGACGACCGTGTGCGAGCGGTTGAGCTTGGTGGAGATCTGCACGGTCAGCGAGCAGCGGCGCATCGCCGCCTCGGTGACGAGGCTGTCCGACATCGCCCGCACGAAGTTGCCGGCGACACCGACGAACACCTTGGCCTTGCCGTCACGCATCGCGCGCACCCCGGCGACCGAGTCGACGCCGTGCTCGCGCGGCGGGTCGAAGCCGAACTCCGCGCCGAGCCGGTCGAGGAAGGCGTCGGGCATCCGCTCCCAGATCCCCATCGTCCGGTCGCCCTGGACGTTGCTGTGCCCCCGCACCGGGCACACGCCCGCGCCGGGCTTGCCGATGCTGCCGCGCAGCATGAGGAAGCTCGCGATCTCGCGGATCGTCGGCACGCCGTGGCGGTGCTGGGTCAGGCCCATCGCCCAGCACACGATGATCCGCTCGCTGTCCATCACCCGGCGCGCGAGCTCCTCGATCTCCGAGCGCGACAGTCCGGTGGCGGCGAGGACGTGCTCCCAGGTGAGCGTGCGGGTGTGGGCCTCGAACGCGTCGTACCCGGTCGTGTGGTCGGCGATGAAGGCCCGGTCCAGCACGGTGCCGGGCGCCGCGTCCTCGGCCTCGATGAGCAGCTTGTTGAGCATCTGGAAGAGCGCCAGGTCACCGCCGGGGCGGATCTTGAGGAACTGGTCGGCGATGACCGTGCCCCTGCCCACCACCCCGCGCGGCGTCTGCGGGTTCTTGAACCTCTTCAGCCCGGCCTCCGGCAGCGGGTTGACCGCGACGACCTTGCCGCCGTTGCGCTTGGTCTCCTCCAGCGCGGTGAGCATCCGCGGGTGGTTGGTGCCGGGGTTCTGCCCGACCACCAGCACCAGGTCGGCGGAGTGGATGTCGTCGAGGGAGACGCTGCCCTTGCCGATGCCGAGGGTCTCCCCCAGGCCCGAGCCGCTCGACTCGTGGCACATGTTCGAGCAGTCCGGCAGGTTGTTGGTGCCGAAGGACCGGGCGAAGAGCTGCAGCAGGAAGGCGGCCTCGTTGTTGAGGCGGCCCGAGGTGTAGAACATCGCCTCGTCCGGGGAGGCCAGCCCGGTGAGCTCGTCGGCGATCATCCCGATCGCCTCGTCCCAGCCGATCGGCTCGTAGTGGGTCGCACCGGGGCGCTTCACCATCGGCTCGGTCAGCCGGCCCTGGTGGTTGAGCCACATGTCGGAGGCCTGGTCGAGGTCGGCGACCGAGTGCTCGGCGAAGAACTCCCGCGTCACCCGCTTCGTGGTCGCGTCGTCCGCGACGTGCTTGGCGCCGTTCTCGCAGTACTCGTTGGTGTGCCGGTGCTTCGGGTCCGGCCACGCGCAGCCAGGGCAGTCGATGCCCTCGGCCTGGTTGAGGTTCAGCAGCGTCAGCGCCGTACGACGGGGCCCGGCCTGGGCGAGGGCGTACTCCATCGCGTGGGCGACGGCCGGCACGCCGGCGGCCCAGTCCTTCGGCTTGGTGACCTTCAGCTCGTCCTGGGGATCCTCGTTCGCCGCCCGCATGCTCCCAGCCTCCCCCCGCGGTCAACCGCCGTCAAAGGGTTACGCCCGCGCGGGCCTGGTGCGAGGCGCGGCGATGACCGATCATCGAGGACGTGCCCGCCCCCACGCCCCAGGCCGTGCTCGCCCCGCTGACCGAGTCGGCGATCTTCCTGACCTTCCGGCTCGCCGACGGCGACGACGCCGGCAGCCAGGTCCGTGACCTGCTGGCCGACCTCGGCGGCCTGCGCCGCTCGGTCGGCTTCCGGATCCCCGAAGGGGACCTCACCTGTGTCGCGGGCATCGGCGCGCGGGCGTGGGACCGGATCTTCGACCGGCCACGCCCGGCCGGGCTGCACCCGTTCCGGGAGGTCGTCGGCGCGACCCACCGGGCGCCCGCGACCCCGGGCGACCTGCTGCTCCACATCCGGGCGCACCGGCTCGACCTCTGCTTCGAGCTCGCGCAGCTGGTCACCGGGCGACTCGCCGGCGCCGCGGTCGTCGAGGACGAGGTGCACGGATTCCGCTCCTTCGACCAACGCGACCTGCTCGGCTTCGTCGACGGCACGGAGAACCCCGAGGGCGAGGAGCGCCGGGCGGCGGTGCTCGTCGGGGACGAGGACGCGTCGTACGCCGGCGGGAGCTATGTGATCACCCAGAAGTACCTCCACGACCTCACTGCGTGGAAGGCGCTGAGCGTGGAGCAGCAGGAGCTCGCGATCGGCCGCAGCAAGGCCGACGACATCGAGATGCCGGACGACCGCAAGCCGAGCAACTGCCACGTCGCCCTCACCACGCTGGTCGACGCGGACGGCACCGAGCACGCCATCGTCCGCGACAACATGCCGTTCGGCCGGGTCGGTGCGGGCGAGTACGGCACCTACTTCATCGGCTACGCGCGAGATCCCGCGGTGACCGAGCGGATGCTGCGACGGATGTTCGTGGGTGAGCCCGCGGGCAACCACGACCGGGTGCTCGACTTCTCGACCGCGGTCACCGGCAACCTCTACTTCGTGCCACCGGCCGACCTCCTCGACGGGGCCGCGGACCCGAGCTGAGCGACGGGTAAGGCTTGCCTTACGTGCATATCTCACATGATCCCGGTCACCTACCGGTCAGTAGCGGGAGTAGCGTGGCCCCCCGTGGCAACGACGACGCGACCTGAATTGGTCAAGGGCTCTCGAGCAGCCCGCACGACCATCGCCTTGAAGATCCTGATGGCCCTGAGCGGTCTGCTGTTCATCGGCTTCGTGCTGGGGCACATGTACGGCAACCTCAAGGCCTTCGCCGGTGAGGAGAAGTTCAACGAGTACGCGCACCACCTGCGCGAGCTCGGGACGCCGATGCTCCCCTACGAGGGCTTCCTCTGGATCCTGCGCGTGGGCCTCATCGTCGCCCTCGTCGTGCACGTCGCGTGCGCGATCGCGCTGTGGCGCCGCGCCGCCGCGGCCCGCCCGGTGAAGTACGCCGTCAAGAAGAACCGCGGCTCCTCGCTCTCCTCGCGCACGATGCGCTGGGGCGGGCTGACGCTGCTGCTGTTCATCGTGTGGCACCTGCTCAACTTCACCATCGTCAAGATCAACCCGAGCAACGGCGAGACCGGCGGGGAGAACCCGTACGCGCTGGTCGTCGACACCTTCGACACCTGGTGGATGACGATCATCTACCTGGTCGCGATGGTCGCGCTCGGCCTCCACCTCCACCACGGCACGTTCAGCTCCCTGCAGACCCTCGGCTTCACGAACACCGCCACCTCCCGCGCCCGGGCGCGGGCGGCCGGCTGGGTCGTCGCCATCGTGGTCGCCGGCGGGTTCTCGCTGGTTCCGCTGTCCGTCCTCGTCGGCATCATCGAGAAGTAAGGGGCCAACGACATGGCTGCAGGAACCCACTACCTCCCCGGTCTGACCCCGACCAACGAGCCGTCGGTGCAGACCTCCGACGACGCCGAGGGCTTCTACGTCCTCGGCGACAAGCTGGTCGACGAGAACGCGCCCACCGGTCCCATCGAGGAGCGCTGGACCACCCGCAAGTTCGAGAACCGCCTGGTCAACCCGGCCAACCGCCGCAAGCTCGACATCATCATCGTCGGCACCGGCCTGGCCGGCGGCGCCGCCGCCGCCACGCTCGGCGAGGCCGGCTACAACGTGAAGTCCTTCTGCTACCAGGACTCCCCGCGCCGGGCGCACTCGATCGCCGCCCAGGGCGGCATCAACGCGGCCAAGAACTACAAGGAGGACGGCGACTCGACGTACCGCCTCTTCTACGACACCGTCAAGGGCGGCGACTACCGCTCGCGCGAGTCGAACGTCTTCCGCCTGGCCGAGGTCTCGGCCAACATCATCGACCAGTGCGTCGCGCAGGGCGTCCCCTTCGCCCGTGAGTACGGCGGCCTGCTCGACAACCGCTCGTTCGGTGGCGTCCAGGTCTCCCGCACCTTCTACGCGCGCGGCCAGACCGGCCAGCAGCTGCTGATCGGCGCCTACCAGGCCATGGAGCGCCAGGTCGCGGCCGGCACCGTCGAGCAGTTCACCCGCCACGAGATGCTCGACCTGATCGTCGTCGACGGCAAGGCCCGCGGGATCGTCGCCCGCGACATGGTCACCGGCGCGATCGAGACCCACCTCGCCGACGTCGTCGTGCTCGCCTCCGGCGGCTACGGCAACGTCTTCTACCTCTCGACCAACGCCATGGGTTCCAACGTCATGGCGGCCTGGCGGGCGCACCGCAAGGGCGCCTACATGGCCAACCCCTGCTACACGCAGATCCACCCGACCTGCATCCCGATCTCGGGCGCGCACCAGTCGAAGCTGACCCTGATGTCGGAGTCGCTGCGCAACGACGGCCGGATCTGGGTGCCGAAGAAGGTCGAGGACTGCGACAAGGACCCGCGCGAGATCCCGGAGGAGGACCGCGACTACTACCTGGAGCGGATCTACCCCTCCTTCGGCAACCTGGTCCCCCGCGACATCGCCTCCCGGGCGGCCAAGTACATGTGCGACGAGGGTCGCGGCGTCGGGCCCGCCATCGAGGAGGTCCAGGCCGACGGCACCAAGAAGATGGTCCGGCGCGGCGTCTACCTCGACTTCGCCGACGCGATCAAGCGCCTCGGCAGGGACGGGGTGGAGGAGAAGTACGACAACCTCCTCGACATGTACGAGCGGATCACGGGTGAGAACCCCTACGAGGTGCCGATGCGCATCTACCCCGCCGTGCACTACGTCATGGGCGGCCTGTGGGTCGACTACGAGCTCCGCTCCAACATCGACGGCCTGTTCGTGACCGGTGAGGCCAACTTCTCCGACCACGGCGCCAACCGTCTCGGCGCCTCGGCGCTGATGCAGGGCCTGGCCGACGGCTACTTCGTGCTGCCGAACACCATCCGCGAGTACCTCGCGGACGGGCCGTTCGACAAGATCGACGACAGCCACCCCGACGTACAGGCCGCGCTGAGCGCGGTCAACGAGCGCGTCGACAAGCTGATGTCGATCAACGGCACCCGCTCGGTCGAGTCGATCCACAAGGAGCTCGGCTCGATCATGTGGGAGTACTGCGGCATGGAGCGCACCGAGGAGGGCCTCAAGCTAGCGATCGAGAAGATCAAGGAGCTCCGCAAGGAGTTCTGGACCAACGTGCGCGTGCTCGGCTCCGCCGACTCGCTCAACCAGGACCTGGAGAAGGCCAACCGGGTCGCCGACTTCATCGAGCTCGGCGAGCTGATGTGCATCGACGCCCTCAACCGGCGCGAGTCGTGCGGTGGCCACTTCCGGGCCGAGTCGCAGACCGAGGACGGCGAGGCGCTGCGTCACGACGACGAGTTCGCCTACGTCGCGGCGTGGGAGTGGGGCGGCGACTCCAACGAGGGTGGCAAGCCGGTCCTGCACAAGGAAGACCTGATCTACACCGCTATCGAGCTCAAGCAGAGGAGCTACAAGTGAAGCTCACCCTCAAGATCTGGCGCCAGGAGAACGCTGCGGCGCAGGGTGCGATCCACACCTACGAGCTCGACGGTGTCTCCTCCGACATGTCGTTCCTGGAGATGCTCGACCTGCTCAACGAGCAGCTCGTCACCAGCGGCGAGGAGCCGGTCGCGTTCGACTCCGACTGTCGCGAGGGCATCTGCGGCATGTGCTCGCTGATGATCAACGGCGAGGCGCACGGCCCGGAGGTCACCACGACCTGCCAGCTGCACATGCGCTCGTTCAACGACGGTGACACGATCACCATCGAGCCGTGGCGCGCCGAGCCCTTCCCGGTCATCAAGGACCTGGTCGTCGACCGGTCGGCGTTCGACCGGATCATCCAGGCCGGTGGCTACATCTCCGCCAACACCGGCTCCGCGCCGGAGGCCAACTCGGTGCCCGCGCCGCGCGACAAGGCGATGCGGGCGTTCAACGTGGCGACCTGCATCGGCTGCGGCGCGTGCGTGGCGGCCTGCCCCAACGGCTCGGCCTCGCTGTTCATGGGTGCCAAGATCACCCACCTCGGTGAGCTGCCGCAGGGCCAGCCGGAGCGCTGGAGCCGGGTCGTCGACATGGTCGGCCAGCACGACCACGAGGGCTTCGGCGGCTGCACCAACATCGGTGAGTGCGCGGCGGCGTGCCCCAAGGAGATCCCGCTCGACGTGATCTCGCAGCTCAACAAGGACCTGCGCACCGCGCTCAAGAGCGGCCACTGACCCCCAGGGGGTCGAGTAGGTACTTCCCACCGTCGAGTAGGTACTTCCCACCGTCGAGTGGGGGTTTTCCACCCACGAGTTGTCAGCCCGCCACGGCTTCGGCCGTGGCGAGCTGGTTTTTCGACGGGCTGGTCTGCTGCCGCCGGCGGCTCTCTCCGGCTTGGCGGGCGGGAACCCACAGCTCGACGGTGGGAAACCCCAACTCGCGGGTGGGAAGTGCCGACTCGAAGGCCGGAAACCCCCACTCGAGTTGTGCCACGATGCGGCGGTGGGCTCCCTCTCGATCCGCGCCTGGGTGCAGGAGCGTCATGCGCAGCTGCACATGGCGCGCTGGATGCTGGAGTTCGACGACGAGGACGCCGAGGACGAGTTCGTCGTCTACGACGACATGCGGGGCCTCAACGAGGCCCGCTTCCCGCTGGCGATCGGCATGGTCTTCACGCTCGTGTACGGCGTGGTGGACGTCCTCATCCTCGACGAGGTCCCGCTCGCGCTGGTCCTGATCCGGCTCGCCGGCGCGGTCACCTTCCTGGCCGCCGGGGTGGTCATCACCCGATCGCTGTGGGTGAGCCGGCACCTGCAGCTGGCCTCGGTCGGCCTGCTCAGCGTGTTGCTGGTGGCGCTGGGCACGCTGATGGCACGGTCGGCGGACTTCCCGCCGGAGTACCTGCGGACCTCCTGCACGGTCACCCTGCTCGGCGCGGTCGGCCTGCTGCGGCTGCGGATGCACGCCGCGATCGCGATGACGGCGGTGTACGTCGCCGTGTGCCTCACCCTCCCCGGCGTGCTGGGTGGCGTGGACACCCTGGCCCGCAACGTCGCGCCGACGGCGGGCCTGGCGGCGATCGCCCTGCTCATCGCCTACGCGCTGGAGAAGCTGCGCCGCACCGACTACCTGCGCCAGCGCGAGGTGGAGATCGAGCAGGCCCGCTCCGAGGAGCTGCTGCACAACGTCCTGCCGGCCGCGATCGCCCGCCGGCTGCGCACCGGGGAGGGCGCGATCGCCGACTCCGCGCCGAGCGTGAGCGTGCTCTTCTCCGACATCGTCGGCTTCACCCCGGTCTCCGAGGCGCTCAGCCCCGAGGAGCTGGTGCAGCTGCTGGACACCATGTTCCGCGAGTTCGACGAGCTGTGCGAGCAGCGCGGGATCGAGAAGATCAAGACCGTCGGCGACGCCTACATGGCCGTCGCCGGGCTGCCGGTCCCCGACCCGGACCACGCCGCCTCCCTGGCCGAGCTGGCGCTGGACATGCAGCGCACGCTCAACCGGCTCTCCCCGTCGTGGCCCAGCCCGGTGGCGATGCGGATCGGGATCGCGTCCGGCCCCGTGGTCGCCGGCGTGATCGGCCGGCGCAAGTTCACCTACGACCTGTGGGGCGACACCGTGAACACGGCCAGCCGGATGGAGTCGCACGGGCGCCCGCACCGGATCCAGGTGGCCGAGGCGACGTACGCCCTGCTGGCGGACCGCTACGCCTTCAGCGACCCGCAGACGGTCGAGGTGAAGGGCAAGGGCCCGATGACGACGTACTTCCTGCTGGGAGCGTCCTGAGCAGGGCTCAGCCGCCCGGCGGGCTGGTGCCGTAGGGGTCGAGCGGCGCACCGTCGCCGTTCGACGGCAGGTCACCGCGCGAGACCGGTGGCGACGGGGGCACCGGCGTGAGGTCGCCGCCGTCGTGGTGCCGGGCGCCGAGCGCCGCCGCGACCAGGGCCGCCCGGTCCACGGCGTCCACCGGCGCGCTGACGCCGAGGACGCGACCGTCGGCCGCGACGACGTACTCGTGCTGTCCGCCGCCCGTGCGGTACCAGCCCTTGTCGTCGGGCACGCAGGTCACCGCACCGCTCCCCAGCGGCTCGCTCGCGCAGCGTGCGGCGTCGTAGGTGCCGCTCGTCACGCGGAGCCCGACCTGGGTCGTGTACGGCGGGTCCTCGGGCACGTAGGTCGCGCCGTAGTCCGCCTCGCCCAGCACGCCGGCCGACTGCTCGGCCAGCGCGAAGCCGGGGAGCTCGATCGTGTACACCAGGTCCGGGTCGACGCCCTGGTCGAGCAGGCGCTGGTAGGTGGCGTCCGGCAGGGGTGGGGGGCCGTCGTCGGCCCCGGCGCTCTCGGTGCCGCAGCCGGCGGCCAGGAGGAGCAGGACGGGCAGCAGGACGGCGAGGGCGCGGCGCATGCGACGACCGTAGGCCGCCGCGGCGGCGCCGTCCTGAGCCCGGGTGCTCAGACCGAGGCGTCGGCCTCGGCGGCGGACTTCGTCGCCTTGAGCGCCTTCCAGCCGAGGCTGCCGAGGACGGCGGCGATCGCGATGTTGACCACGATCAGGATGCTGTGGGCGATCCAGTAGCCGGCAGCACGGTCCTCACCGGCGTCGTAGGCGTTGTAGAGGTTCTTGGCGAAGTTGCCGAAGGTGATGACGTTCCAGGCGGCGACGGCCAGGAGCAGGAGGGCGTGCTTGCGCTCGAACTTCACGCGCCCATCCTCCCAGACGCCGTCAGCCACGACGCCGTCAGGTACGACGCCCCCGGCCGATCTTGGCGCCGACCACGGTGCCGAGCGCGGCGCCCACCGCCAGCGGCGTGGTCCAGCCGCCACCGCCACCGGCGCCCTCCGCCACGGTCTCGGGCGTGGCGACCGTCGCCACCGAGACCGGTACGGCGCGGCGCGCGTCCCGCTCGGCGCGCGCCAGCGGGTGGGTGAAGGACCAGGCGGCGGCGTAGAGGACGACCCGGGAGAAGTAGTTGATCCAGACCAGCAGGATCAGCGCGATCCCGAACGCCTGGAAGGCGGGCTGCCCGCGGGTGCTGACCAGGAGCACACCGGAGAGCTGCTTGAGGACCTCGAAGCCGATCGCGCCGAGCCAGGCGCCCGACCACAGCGCCTTCGACGGCACCGGCGGCTTGGCGAGGATCCGGAACATCAGGAAGAACAGCAGCGCCGAGGCCGCGAGCCCGAACACCAGGGCGAGGATCGTGACCAGCCAACCCAGGCCGGAGCCGAGGTGCAGCCAGTCGAGGATCTGCCGCGACATCCGGGTGAGGACGCTGGAGGCGCTGACGCTGACCATCAGCACGACGCCGAGCACGATCAGCGAGACCAGGTCACGCAGCTTGCCGATGATGAAATTCGGCTGCAGCCGCTCGGGCATCTCGAACAGCACGATGAGCGCGGTCTGCAGCGAGGAGAGCCAGCCCAGGCCGGCGTAGAGCACACCGACCAGACCGATCAGCCCGACCGCGCCCGCCGCGCTCTGGATGTCGTCGAGCGGCACCTGGCCCTGACCGTTGCCGACGAGGTCCGGCAGCACCTCGTCCAGCGCCTTGAGCAGGGCGTCCTGGGCGTCGGGGAAGACTTTGGCGACGTAGCCGACGGCGAAGAAGGCGAGCGCCAGCACGGGGAAGACGGACAGGAAGCCGAAGTAGGTGACGCCACCGGCCTGCTGGCTGCCCTTGACCTCCCCGAAGTGCTCCTGCATGCGCAGCACGTGATCGACGAACGACGAGCGAGCACGCAGCTCGGCCAGACGCTCCTTGGCGCGGTCGACAGCCTTCATGTCAGCTTCATCCCAGGGGGAAGGTGCGGGTCGCCCTCCAGCCCTCCTCGTCGTGGTGGACGTACAGATGGAACTCAGTTACCCCGAATCGGCACTCGAAACCCGCCAGGTCCTCGAACGCTCGGTCCAACGTGGGGTCGTCGAGGTGGTGGGCGACGGTGACGTGCGGGTGGTAGGGGTAGTCGAGGTCGACGGCGAGCGGGCCGCGTCGTACCTCGTCGGCGAGCTGCTCGCACTGCGAGATCCCTTCGGCGAGGCCGACGAAGACGACCGGCGAGACCGGGCGGAAGGTCGCCGTCCCGCGCAGGTGCACCTCGAACGGCGAGACCTGCGCCGCCGCGCGCTCGAGCTGCTCCTCGACCGCGGACAGGTCCTCCCCGACCTCGGTCGGCGGGATCAGCGTGATGTGGCTCGGTACGCCGGACGCGGTGGGGTCGCCGATCCGCAGCCGGTAGTCGTAGAGCTCGGTAGCCCAGGGCTCCGGGATGGCGATGGCGACGCCGATCACCGGCATCAGGACTCCGTGGCCCGCAGCGCCGCGGGGGCGACGAAGCCGACCCGCTGGTAGACGTCGCGCAGGGTCGCCTCGGCGACCGCACCGGCCGTCTCCGCGCCCTGCGCCAGCACCTGCTGGAGGTGGTCCTGGTGGTCGAGCAGCTCCAGGGTCCGGTCACGGAACGGGGTGACGAAGTCGACCACCACGTCGGCGACCTCCTTCTTCAGGTCGCCGTACATGCGGCCGGCGAACTGCTCCTCCAGCGCGGGGATCGCCTCGCCGGTGAGCGCGGAGTAGATGGTCAGCAGGTTGCTGACGCCGGGCTTCTCCTCGACGTCGAAGCGGACCTCGGTGCCGGAGTCGGTGACCGCCGAGCGGATCTTCTTCGCGGTGACCTTGGGGTCGTCGAGCATGTCGATGATGCCGGCGGGCGAGGAGCTGGACTTCGACATCTTCCGGGTCGGGTCCTGCAGGTCGTAGAGCTTGGCCGTCGCCTTGAGGATGTAGGGCTCGGGCAGCCGGAAGGTCTTCTTGAAGCGGCTGTTGAAGCGCTGCGCCAGGTCGCGGGTCAGCTCGAGGTGCTGGCGCTGGTCCTCACCGACCGGCACGTAGTGCGGGCGGTAGAGCAGGATGTCGGCGGCCATCAGGACCGGGTAGGCGAACAGCCCGACGCTCGCCGCGCCCTCGCCGCCCTTGGCGGTCTTGTCCTTGAACTGGGTCATCCGGCGGGCCTCGCCGAAGCCGGTGATCCCGTTGAGCACCCAGGCGAGCTGGGCGTGGGCGGGCACGTGGCTCTGCACGAAGATCGACGAGCGGGCCGGGTCGACGCCCGCCGCGATCAGCTGGGCCGCGCCGCGCAGGGTGCGCTCGCGCAGCAGCTTGGGGTCCCACTCGACGGTGAGCGCGTGCAGGTCGGCGATGAAGAAGAACGGCTGGTGGTCGCGCTGCAGGTCCACCCACTGCCGCACCGCGCCCACGTAGTTGCCGAGGTGGAAGGAGTCCGACGTCGGCTGGATCCCGGACAGCACACGCGGACGCGCGGCTCCCTCGGGCGCGGCCGGCTGCGCGGTCTCCGGCACGGGCGGGTGCTCGGTGGTGGCAGACATGCGACCGATTGTGGCAGGAACGGGCTCCGGACCGGGAGTCGGCTCCTACGCCGCCGCGGCCACGGTGTCGCGACGGTGCACGGTCGCGGAGACGAGCAGGATCACCACGCCGACGGCCGCCAGGCCGGCACCGACCAGCGCGGGGGCGCGGTAGCCGTGGCCCGCGGCGATGACGACCCCGCCGAGCCAGGCGCCGAGCGCGTTGGCGACGTTGAGGGCGGCGTGGTTCATCGCCGCACCCAGGGTCACCGCTCCCCCGGCGACGTCCATCAGCCGCAGCTGGAGGTTGACCACCAGCACCGAGCCGGTGGCGGTCACCAGGAAGGCGACCGGCAGCAGCAGCCAGCCGTGCGGGGCGGCGAGCCAGTAGACGAGCATCAGCACGATGCCGGTGGCGCCCGACAGGATCAGGCTCCGGTAGACCGACCAGGCGGCCAGCTCACCGGCGAGCCAGGTGCCGGCGACCATGCCCAGGCCCAGCGCCAGCACGAAGAAGGGGACGGTGCCGCGCTCCAGGCCGCCGACCTCGGTGACGGTCTTGGCGATGTAGGAGTAGACCGCGAACATCCCGCCGAAGCCGACCGCGCCGACGGCCATCGTCAGCCAGACCTGGAGGCTGCCGAAGAACTCCCGCGCCTCCTTGCGCCCGCTCGCCTCGGGGTCACCCGGCAGCGACGGTACGACGGCGAGCACGCCCACCACCGTCACCAGCGCCAGCAGCCCGCCGAGCAGGTACGTCGAGCGCCAGCCCACCTGCTGGCCGAGGAAGGTGGCCAGCGGGACGCCCACGACGTTGGCCACCGACAGCCCCAGCATCACCGCGGCGACCGCCCGGCCGCGGCGCTCCGGCACGACCAGGCTGGCCGCGACGAGGCTGGCGACCCCGAAGTAGGCGCCGTGCGGGAGCCCGTCGAGGAAGCGCGCCACGGTGAGCACCTCGTAGCTGGGCGCGGCGGCGCTGAGGAGGTTGAAGGCGGCGTACGCGCCCATCAGGCCGACGAGCATGCCGCGGCGCGGCAGTGCGGCACCGAAGAAGGCGAGGATCGGGACGCCGACCACGACGCCGAGGGCGTAGGCGGAGATGATGTGCCCCGCGGTCGGCACCGAGACCTTCACCCCGTCCGCGACCTCGGGCAGCACGCCCATGGTCATGAACTCGGTGGTGCCGATGGTGAAACCGCCGACCGCGAGCGCCAGGATCGCCAGCGCGGGTCGGGCGTGGTGCACCGCCGGGCGGCCTTCGGTCGAGGTCGTCGTCGGCGAGGAGGTCACGAGGGATGGTAACCGGGTGCCACCGGCCGGTATTCCGAGAGGTCGGATGTCTCCGCGTGCCGATTTACGCCTGATCCCTACTGCGCCGGAGGCTGCCCGGGTGCTCGGATGAGGCATGTCACTCCCCCGCCTGGCGGCCGCCCTGCTCGCGGTGCCGCTGCTCGCCGTGTCCCTGCCGAGCGCACCCGCGAGCGCCGGCGCGCCGTACGTCGTCACGCTCGCGTCGTCGAGCACGACGGTCACCTACGGCGGCAAGGTGCTGCTGCGCGGCGCGGTGTCGCCGACGGCGGCCGGTCAGCGGGTCGCCGTGCAGCGCCGGGTCGAGAGCGGTGCGTGGACCACGATCTCCCGGCCGCTCGTCGGCCGCGACAACCGCTACGCCGTCGCGGTGACGCCCGCGCCCGGCCGCACGACGTTCCGGGTCGTCAAGGCGGCGACCCGGGGTCATGCCGGCGACGTGAGCCCGGCGGTCTTCGTCAACGCGTGGCGCTGGCGCAGCCTGGTCGGGGTCGCGCCCGTCGCGTCGAACGACCTGCGGACGGGGACGTTCCCCCAGCACGGCTACACCTACGGCGCGGGCGTCTCCCTCGGTGACGGCGGGTACGTCGAGTGGCGGGTCCGCGCCTGGCGCTGCATCCGGGTGCGCGCGACCATCGGCGTCGCCCAGACCTCGCCCGACCTGACGAGGTTCATCGCCGGGGTCAGCTGGAAGGAGGACCTCGGCGACGACCTCGGCTACGCCGAGCACGGGCTGGGGGTCGAGGACTCACCGCGGCTCTTCCAGGCCGAGACCCGCGCGTCCGGCATCCTCGCGGACGACTCCGTGCAGCTCGAGGCCTACGAGGTCGACGGCAACCCGCCGTCCAGCTCGGCGCGGCTCGTCTTCGCGGCACCGGCGGTCTACTGCAACTCCTGATCGGGGCGGGCGCCCGACGCGGCCCGCTCCTCGTAGGCCGCGCGGGCCGCCGGGTCGGCCGACGCCAGCACCTCGTCGGCCTTGAGGACCTTGGTCATCGCCGACTGCACCGCGCGCGGCAGGGCCAGCGTCGACTTGCTCAGCCCCTGGGTCCAGCGCGGCACCCACATCTCCGCACGCGGCTTGCGCACGGCCGCCTCGATCACCTCGGCCACGTCGTCGGCGGTGACCGGGCGGACGCCGCGGGCGGCGGGGACGCCGGCCGAGAGCTCGGTCTGCACCACGGTCGGCAGCACCATGGTCACCTCGATGCCCTGCGGCGCGAGCTCGGCGCGGGTGGCCTCGCTGAAGCCGACGACCGCGAACTTCGACGCCGAGTAGGTCGCCCCGTGCGGCAGCGCCACCCGGCCGACGGCCGAGGCGACGTTGACGATGTGCCCCCGGCCCCGCCGCGCCATCGCGGGCGCGACGGCCTTGGTGCCGAAGATGACGCCGTGCACGTTGACGTCGATGATCGTCCGCGCCTTCTGGTGGGACTCCTCGAGGATCGGGCCGAGCGGCATGATCCCGGCGTTGTTGACCAGCACGTCCCAGGGGCCGTGCCGGTCGACCTCGTCGAGGAACTCGGCCCAGGAGCCCGGGTCGGTGACGTCGAGGCGCGCGGCGACCACGCGGCCGTCGTACGGCGCGGCGACGTCCTTGCCCAGGTCGACGTCGAGGTCGCCCAGCGCGACCCGGGCGCCCTGGCGGGCGAAGCGCTCGACGGTGGCGCGGCCGATGCCGCGGGCGCCGCCGGTGACGATGACGGACAGGTGGGACAGGTCGGTGCTCACGGTGCCTCCGGGGCTCAGAGTCGGACGAGGTCGATCGGCTGGCCGTCCTTCGGGAACGGCAGCGAGTGGTTGTCGAGCGGGGCGGCGTACGACGGGTCGACGCGCCACTCGTGGGTGCGCAGCAGGCGGTGCAGGATCGACTTCACCTCGGCGCCGGCGAAGTAGAGCCCGATGCACTTGTGCACGCCGCCGCCGAACGGCGACCAGGCGTAGCGGTGGGCCTTGTCCTCGCGGCGCACGGGCCCGAACCGCTCGGGGTCGAAGCGCTCGGGGTCGGTCCACAGCTCGGGCATCAGGTGGGAGTACTGCACGCCGACGGCGACCGTGCTGCCCGCCGGGACCCGCACGCCCTGGACGGTGGTGTCCTTGACGGTCTTGCGCGCCAGCATCGGCACTGGCGCCCGTAGCCGCAGGCTCTCCTTCATCACGAGGTCGAGCGAGGTGAGCTGGTCGAGCTCGGCCAGGGTCGGGGCCTCGCCCAGCGCGAACGACTCCGCGCGGCAGCGGTCCTGCCACTCCGGGTGCTGGCCGAGGTGCTGGAGCATCGTCGAGGTGGTGATGGTCGAGGTGTCGTGCGCGGCCATCATCAGGAAGATCATGTGGTCGACCACGTCGTCGTCGGTGAACCGCTCGCCCTCCGCGGTCTCGATGTGGCAGAGCACGGAGAACAGGTCGCCGGTGCGCTCGGCCCGCTTCGCCGGCAGGTAGTGCCGCAGGAACTCCTCCAGGACCTTCCGGCCCTTGTACGCCCTCCCCCACCGGGTCCCCGGAACGTCCGCCCGCACCACCCCGGCCGCCGCCTGCACGCACGCGATGAACGCAGCGTTCACCCGCTCCATCTCGGCCCGCGAGGTGTCCGCCGCGCCACCCATAAAGATGTCGGCGGCGATGTCGAGGGTGAGCTGCTTGAGCGCGGGATAGCAGCGGAAGTCGGTGCTCGGCTGCCACGCCGCCAGGCCGCGGGCGATCGCGGGGTGCATCGCGTCGACGTACGACGCCAGGCGGTCGCGGGTGAACGCCTCCTGCATGATCCGGCGGTGCACGTGGTGCTCCTCGCCGTCGAGCAGCATCAGCCCGCGGTGGAAGAACGGACCGACCATCGCGCCCCACGCCGGCCCGTTGACGAACGCCTTGTCGGCGTTGCGCAGCGCCTCCTCGACCGCGTCCGGGCCGAGCAGCATCACGTAGGTCTGGCCGAGGAAGGGGAACGGCGAGACCGGGCCGTAGGTCTCGTACTGGTGGCGCATCAGCGCCACCGGGTCCTTCGCGTAGGCCGTCAGGCGGCCCAGGAACGGCAGTCCCCGGTCACCCGGGCGGACGGTGGGGAGCGTCACCGGCGCGGTCGTCATGGATCACAGCGTCATTCAGGAAGGACGTCCTGTCAACCTTCTCTTTAGGTGGGCTGCGTGGCAGGGTTGGCCGCGTGGCGGTGCAGTCAGGGGTCTACAAGGGCGTCAGCGCGGCGGAGCGTGCCGCCGAGCGCCGGCGCCGACTGCTCGACGCGACGCTCTCGGTCTGGGCCGACCCCGAGGTGCGGACCACGATGACCGCGGTCTGTGGGACGGCGGGGCTCAGCGAGAGGTACTTCTACGAGTCCTTCACCGGCCTCGACGCCGCCCTCACCGCGGTGCTGGAAGAGGTCGCGACGGAGATCGAGACGGTCACCCTGGCCGCTGCGGAGGCCGCAGGGGCGGAGCCGGCCGCGCGGATCCACGCTGCCGTGGGCGCCTTCGTCGACCTGCTCCTCGCCGACCCGCGGAAGGGCCGGGTCGCCATCATTGAGGCCGCTGCCCTGCCTGGGTTGCGTGGGCGTCGTACCGAGCTGTTGCGGCACTTCGCCCACCTCGCCGCCGAGGAGGCGCACTCCTCCGCGCCCGCGCGGCACGAGGACGAGCTCGCAGGATTGCTGTTCATCGGGGGGATGGCGGAGGTGGTCACCGCGTGGTTGGACGGGGCACTTGATGTATCGCCGGATGAGGTGGTGGCGACGGCCAGCCGGGCGTTCCTGGGGTTGTACGGCTGAGCGCCACTGCGTCCTTCCGCCCAGATTGACGCATACGAGAGGCGCGTGTTGTCCGTTCTCGGTCAGCAGGGCGAACGCATGCAGGTCAGGGGCCATGTCGAAGGGACACGCGGCTAAACACCGACACGCAAAGGGCAGGCAACGCTCGACCGCAGAGGTCCAGGAGTGGGTCACCGACGCCTCCCAGTCTTGACCGAGTGGGTCGGCTCTTCGTGCCGTCGGTCAGCCCCAGTTGGGTCTCAGCCGGAAACGTTTGCGGTCAGCCTCAGTCGGCCGCCGGGCCTTCTGGCCCCGAAGGGCTGGTTTCGACTGTGGGTGTTTTGCGGCGGGACCAGCTGCTGGGGACGGGCAGATTGCCGTTGATGACGAGGGTGACGACGACTGATGGGTAGTGGGGTTCGGTCATGCCGTGTTGTAGGGGGTTGAGAACGAAGAGGTAGTTCTCTGGGGTGCCGATGGGGAGCACTTTTCGGCTCATGTCGAGGATGACGAGGATGGAGAGGCGGGTGCCGTCGGCGGCTGCGTACTGCGTGGGTTGGCCGATGTACTTGGGCGCGGTTTCGGGTGTGACCGGTTGGTCACGGGCGACTTTGAGTTCGGCTGTGATGCCGTCGTGGCGAGTGTCGAGGAACCCGAGGGCGAGTGGTGTGCCTCGTTCTACGCGGCCTTCGAGGGTGGGGTCGGCGAGGAGTGCGGTGTGGAGGTCGTTGTGGAAGTCGCGTTCGCGGATGTACTGGCCGCGGCGGTACTTCTTGTTCCATGTCATGGCGAGCCCGATGCGGGAGATGGCGTTGAGGAGTCGGGCGAATGCTTGGAGGTGTCCGTGGGGGTATCCGGCGGCGGCGAGGTTTTCGTAGATGGCGTGAAGGCGTTCGTCGAACACGTCGTACTCGGTGGTGGCGTCGCGGGCGTGGTCGTAGGGGCGAATGCGGATTTCGCGGTGGCCGGCGACGTCTAGGTCTTGGCTGACGGGGTTGCCGTCGGTGTCGGTGCCGCGCCAGGTGAGGCGGATGAGGACGGGCGGTGCGTGTTGCGAGGTGGGGACGGAGTAGCGGACGTGGAGTGAGCCGGTGCCCTCGAAGGTTTGGGGGTCGCCGGCGTGTTCGTTGCGGGTCCAGGTCAGCGCTGGGCGTTCGAGCTCGGTGTGGTTCAGGGTGCTGATGAGTTCGGCGTCGAGGCGTGTGGCCCAGCCTGGCCAGGGGTCTGTTTGGACGTTGAGGGTGAGGGTGTGGGTGAGGTTCGGGTCGATGATGGCTGGTCCGGTGAGGAGCTTGTCGTCGATGGAGACGAGTGCGACGGCGACGTTTGGGCTTTCGGGTTCGGGGTCGGTTGGGGGTATCCAGGGGCGGCCGCGGGTGCGCCTGTGCTCGCTTGAACGGATGAACAGCAGCGGGGTGGGGAGCTGTGCGGCTTGGTTGGTGATGGTCGCGACCTCGAGGGGGTCGTTGCTGGCGGCGAGGGTTTCGCGGAGTTCGCGTGCCCGCATCAGCAGGGGGTCGTCGAGCCGGAAGTCGGTCAGGTCGATCGCGGCGGCTCGGCGTTGTGCCGCGGTGCGGTGTGCTTGGGCTTGACCGAGGTCGGCGTTGAGGTCTGCGGCTTGGGCTTCAAGGTGGTGGGCGACGGCTTCGAGGAGTTTGGTGGTGACGTCGAGGCCACGGTGAGTGGCGGTGCCGCTCGACTTGGGTGCGTTGCGTAGCGCTTTGGCGTGTTCGCGCAGGCGGTTGGCTCGGTTGGTGAGCTGTTCGGCGGGGTCAGACGCCGTGACGTTTTGGCTGGCCAGGGCGCCGGCGACGGCGTCCGGGTAGGGCAGATTAAGGAGGTCGCAGACGGTTGCGGCACGGGTTGCGGTCGCGTGCTCGAACGGTTGGAGCCACTTCCGGTCGTCGCCGGTAAGGGCCTGGCTGAACTGGAGGGCGGTCGCGAGGTCGTCGAGTGCTGCGGTTACGACGGCGGGGTCGTTGATGGGGTTGTTGTTGGTATCGCGGCTGGTGAGGGCGGCGTGGAGCCCTGCGGTGGTGAGGGCGAGGTTGGTGAGTGCTCGTTGGGAGGCGTGCGCTTGGTCGTTGGGGTTGTTGTAGTACGCGTCTTGGAGGAGCTTGACGGCGGCGTCGCGGCCTTCGACTCGGGCGAGAACTTCGGCGTACTCGAGGGCTCCGTAGTGAGACTCTGGTGAATGGCGGGCGCCGACGTCGATGAGCTTGTCGGTGATGCCGAGGAGGCCGATGCCGCAGTTGAGGAGGCCGTTGAGAGCTTCTTCGGCTTCGTCGTGTTGCCGCATGCCGTAGGTGTGTCGGGGTGCGTCGGTGATCCATTGGCGAGCGAGGTCGGTGGTGACGCGGGCGTCAGGTTGCCAGGGTTGTTCAATGACTTTGCTGGCTTGGTGCCATTCGAGGTCAGGTATCCGGGCGAGTGCTGCTTTCTCGAGCGTGGCAAGAGCGTCGAGGTTGGGGACGTGCCGGCGTAGCGCGGAGAGCGCGGTGAGGATGAGTTCGAGGCGGTCGGGCAGTTCGAAGTTGGCTGCCAGGTAGCTGGCGTAGACCGCGAGCTGGACCTTGTCTTCCTCCCGGGTCCACGTGAGCCGTGTGGCTGCCTTGAGGACTGCATCGATCATGACCATGTACGGGTCAGTGACGAGTGCGGGTAGGAGGTCGGAGACGGTCGAGGGGACCGGGTGGCGTGACCCAATTTCTGTCCATGCCTCGACCGCGGAGGACCTGAGCCCTTGGTCGGCGTCTACGAGGTAGGTGTGCAGGGTCGGGAGGATTGCTTGGAGGACGTGGGGTTCGTCGCCGTATCTGCGGCCGATGTCTCCGAGGGTCTCCAGGAGTGGCATCACGACTTCGACCCCGAAGTTGTTGTCGCGTTCGGCGGTAATGACGGTGCAGATGGTGGCGCACACGGCGACTGGGTCGGTCACTGCGGCTTTCTCGACCGCACGAAGGAGGCGGCGGGAACCCTGGTAGAGGCTGTTGAGGCGGCCGTAGGCGTTGAGCCCGGCTAGTAGGTCTGGTTCGGCGGTCGTTTCCAGGCGTTGGGTGGGTGCTTCGAGTCGGTGACGGGTCAGTGCGATGAACGCACCGAGGGTCGTGTCGATGTGGGGTTGGAGGGCGTTGCTGGAGCGGTGGCTGATGCTCTCGATGGCTTCGCATGCCTCGAAGGTGACGTCGTGGCCCCATGACTCGTCTGAGTGTGCGATGAGGAACGCGAAGGCGGTGTCGATGACCGCTTGTGACGCGGATTCGTCGAGGACCGGGTCTTGGGGTCGGCGGAACCTGTTGTCGGGGTCGACCATGTTGATGGCGTGACGTGCTGATCCGATGAGGCCCTTGCGGATGTCTTCGGAGGCGTACTGGCCGGCCTGCTCGAACAGCGGGCCGACGCGGGCCGGGTCTTCGATGAGGATGCGGGCCAAGGCCCGTTCGGCTGAACCCATGGTGCCGGTGTCGTAGCTGTCGCTGGGAGGCACGCCGAGCGAGGTCGCGAGGTTGGGAAGCAGGGCGACCGCTAGGTCGAGGTGGGTTGCTGCGAGGTGCTCGATAGCGCCGGCTGCGGCTCGGCGGTCGAAGTCGGATGCGCGGGGTCGTTTGATGTTCGGGGCAAGGATGAGACCCGTGTCTTGGGGTCTGGGAAGCATCGCGGCCAACGTGTCCTGGATCAGGTCGGGAGCCAGGGCGGCGAGGACTCGAATGGGCCCGGGGTCGTTCGCTGAGATGACGGGGTTGGGCCCGGAGAAGTGGTGGTCGTCGGGTGTCTTGGAACCGGCGATGACCGCTGTGTTGCGGATGACGTCCCCGTCGATGAGGTCGCCGGTTATCTTAGTGGGGTGGTCGGTCAGGCACCGGCCGGCCTCCAGGCTCGCGCGGTTCCTGAGGACCTCAACTGCCGTCGTTACCAGCCGTTCGGCGAGGTCGGGTCGTTTGGCGCTCAGGTGCCGCAACGGTTCGAGGACATCGACGATGCCAACCGTCTCGACGGCGTCGAAGAGTTCGTCGACGATGCCGTCGTCGAACCGTTCATGTGCCCGGCCAGCGACCGCAGTCAGGCGCTGCCGGGCCTTCTTCTGCTCCTCAAAGTCTGGGGCGGCTTCGGGGTCGGTGTCGAGGATGTTGAGGTCGTCCAGAATGTTGGCTGCGGCAGGGTCCGCCGTCGCGCGAAGGCTTCGGCGCCTTTCAACCCGAGCCGTTCGGAGCACCCCGAGGTCGTGACGCCGTTGGGCAGCTTCGGCTTCTTGTGCCTCGGCTTCGGCTCGACTTTCCTGGTACTCAGTCTCCAGGTTCGGCAACCGTCCGGTCGGGTTACGTCTAGCGCACCCGATGCAGTGGTCGGTGTAGAAGTCGAACGCGATGTGTTCCAGCTGCATCCCAGAGGTGTCGCCGATGGCGACCTCGCACTCGATCCGGCGGGAGTTCAGTGGGAGCCCGGTCGTCGCTTCGAGCATGCCCTGCCCGCCTGACTGGATGAAACGCATGCTCTGGCAGTGGTTAGTCGCCAGGTCGATGATGCGGGCGTTCTTCTGACCGAGCGCGATGTAGCTCGCGTACTCGTCCTCGTTCATCATCGATCTCACCACGTCCCGGGCCGGCAGAGGCCACCAGTCTTCCGTACCGGACCGACACGCCGGTCACACCACCGGCTTAACCCGCGTTGAGGAGGTCCTAGCGGGCTACGCGGTGAGCAAGCCCCGGTCGGTGAGCTCCTCGAAGGCGAGGGTGCGGTGTGATGCGTCCACGCCGTCTAACCCACCGTCCGCGCAGCGGACCTTCAGCTCCAGTGCCTCGAACGCGTTTGCGTGGCGGCCGACCTTAAGGCGTGTGGCTGAGACGTACTTGACGATGGTCACGGTGTCCCCCGATCGTTCCACCCTGTTGCTGATCTGGTCCGGGGTTTCGGAGGCGAACGGCCCCTCTCTCAGCAGAGCGGTGGGAGGGTGCATGGCGCAGACGGCTCCATCATGCTCCGACTGATCCGAACAGAGCCCGATTGGCCACCACTCGAAGCCCCCGAAGGACACGAAATGCGTCCTGTCTCCAGACATATCTAGTGCGATGGCGAAAGGTCTCACGAAAGCGGGGACCTCTTTAGCGGTTCGCACCGAGACGTCCAGATCCGCCGCGACGAGTGCGGCGCCGCCAGTCGGGCGCGCTCCCTCGCGCGTCTGCGCAGGCCAGGAGTTTGCTTCCTTCGATCCGCGAGCGGATCGGCTCAAGAGTCGAAGTCTCTTGCGTGCTGGCACCACTGCCGAAGTCGACGGTTCCTACCCGAAACGAAGGTCGCAAGGTTGTCGAGGTAGTGACGATAAGCAGACTCCGACTGCGGTAACGCCTTATGAATCGGACCGGCCGCGATCCAGGCACGTCATACCGCACCAGGGCGCGTCGAGCCTTCCGATGTCCGGGTGACGGGTTGTGGCACTTGTCTGAGCCGCTCGCTGGCCACGCGCTGAATGACCTTGGTTGTCGGCGGTCGACCCTAATCTTGCGGCCATGACAGATCGCAGCGTGGAGTTCATCGCCATCGCCGAGCGGGCATCCGCCTTGGCTGACCGCGAAGGTGAGCTCGACACGGGCCCCCTGGATGCTCTCGAAGCTGCGGCCGAAGACGTAGGACGCTCATGGTCCCAGTCCAACCTGGGCTATCAGGCGAACGTCTACTAGCAGAACTACCAAGTGCCGCCACCCGGCGCGATGTTCAGCCGCGAGTGGGGTTTCCAGGGGATGTTCCAGGGCACCACCGGCGACTGGGAGGTCCACCAGGTCGAACAGGTCACGACCTACATCGAGGAGAAGGCGGGACACCCCGATCTGAGTGGACCGCGAGCCAAGTCAGACGCGATCCGACCCGAGGTCGAGGACCTGGTTCAGCAGGCGCGGTCGGTAGCCGCCAAGATCCCGGCCCCGCACGACGACTACGTCAAGGAACACGTCGAGCAGCTGCAGCACATCGCCCTGCCGGACGTCGGACTGCTGGCGCGCGTTCAGATGCGCGGCGTGACAGGACAGATCATGACTCGCGATGCCCAAGCGATCGAGGGCGGTGCTCAGGCAGCCGGTCACCAGATCGCCATTGCCAATGTCATGCACATCAAGTCGCCGTACGGGGTGGCTCGTAGTCTGGCGAAAGTTTGCGAGCGCCTGGGCAGGCATCTGGAGGGTGAGGACCCCCTCGCGGAGAAGGCTGTCATTCAGTTGGGCAGCAAGGTCTTCATCGGACACGGTGGCGCATCGGCCGAGTATCTGAAGCTGGGAGTATGGTTCGGCGATCTCGGCCTGGACTGGGAAGTATTCGACCGGAAGCCCACTGCCGGCATGAGCACCAAAGAGCGGCTCCTCGAGATGCTCGGCAACGCGCAGATTGCATTTCTGCTCATGACTCCCGAGGACGAAGATGCCGAGGGCAGGATGAACGCCCGGGCGAACGTGATCCACGAGGTAGGGCTGTTTCAGGGTCGGTTGGGCTGGATGAAGGCAATCATCCTTCTCGAAGAGGGCTGCGAAGAGTTCTCCAACGTCGAAGGCGTCGGCCAAATCCGGTACCCCAAGGGCAACATCAAGGCAGCGTTCGAAGAGATTCGCGAGGTTCTACAGCGCGAGGGCGTCCTCTAATCACCGCCTTTACTGGTCTCTACAGCTTCGGCGGCGTCGCCCGCAGCGTGCACGCGTCGAGCTGAGCGTGTGGTGGCCCGTAGGACCCGGGGCTTCAAGCTCTTGCGCACGACAGTCGCAACCGTGACCTGACCAAGAGTCGGTGGACGACATCCTCCCAAGCGCCTCCGCTTCTAGGACGCGCAGCGGGCCACCACGCTGCCCGCTTCCCCACACAGGCACGGGTCTTCCCCGGGTCGAGAACACCCGGTCTCGGGGTTGAGGGCCCGCCGATATTCCGCCCTCGTTTGCTGACCAGCCGCGGACAGCGCGCATGGCACCCGCGTCATTTCGCCGCGTCAGGTCCTCGAACTCCGGCCAGCCGTGCCGAGAATGGCTCGAACGGCTTCGCTCACCACGGCACTGTCAGGAAGCGGAGCGCCGACAGGTGTCCCGGACCGCATCGCCCCAGTGAGCTCAGCGAGCACAGTCTTGACACGCTCGACAATGCCCTCGAGGTTAGATGCCGTCACCTGCCAATAGAGCGCGGTGGTCTCTTGGAAGGGACTGCCCTTGTCCAACTCTCGGCAGAGGTCCATCGAGTACCGATGGGTGATTCGGGTGCTACCACCAGCTTGCCGCGCTTCGCGCGCCATTGCCTCGATGGTCCCGATGCCCTGAAAGAAGGTAGGACCGCCCTCGAACACCTCGCGCGCGTACTCCGGCAGGACGTTAGGTGAGATGACATAGCCCTTCCGCCAGGTGTTGCCGACCGTCGCGTCAACGCAGATCGCCGAAGGAATTCGCCTGTACCGCGGCAGATCCGCGAGGTCGTCGTAGCCGTTCAACTCGCGGGCAGCCCAGTCGCGCAACGGAGACGAACCGGCTCGCCCACCGAGCAAGATCACTCGACGTAGGGTCGGAGCGATCGGAGCGTCGGCGACGATATCGGCTTCTACGGCTCCAAGCAGGTCCAGGTCCTCGTCCATGGCCTCTATGGTGCTGGATTGTGCCGACAGTCGGCGATTGATCCTGGCGCGTCACCGCCGGAGCATCAGTTGGGTCGGACACGATAGCGACATGGGGAAGTACGACCTCGCACTCGAAGAAGCTCGGCGCGAGTTGGAGCGCCAGTCGTCGGACATCGCATCTCTTCGCGACAGAGCGGTGACCCTGCTGACGATCGGCGGAACCCTTGCCACGATATTGGGTGGGCTCGCGACCCGCGGCGGGGCCGAGGTCCGCCCTTTTACGTACGCCGGCGTTGGCCTGTTCTGCGCCCTTGCCGTCGTAGCCGTCGTGGTCATGACTCCTCGAAAAGTCCATTTCGGCCAAGATCCCGCCAAGATCATCGAGGCCGCCGATGTGCAGGGCTCCAGTTCGGATTCGCTGGTTCGACATATGGCCGAGCAGATGAACGAGCAGTACGAAACGAACAAGCCGAAGGTGGACCAACTCACCTACTGGTACACCGGCGCCGTCGTCTTATTTGCTGCAGAAGTGGTCGCACTGCTGCTGGACCTGCGAGGGCGATGAATCCGAAAGTGGCACCGAAACCCGCACCCCAGCCGGCGCCCGCTCCGAAACTGCCTCCGACGACGCGGCCGCCCGAGCGTCGCGATGCTCCCCGACAGGACCCCCGTCCGCCCCAACGGCCGCGCCAGCAGTCGTAGCACCCTGCGCGCGGCCGGCCCACGAGTGGTCTGCATCTTCATGCCGCCTGAAGGCGGGCGCGTCAGTCCGCCGCGTATGGGCTACCGCCGGACGGCAGGTGGCCACTTGGGCGTCGCGGGCCCCTATAGCTAGCACTCGGGCGATGTGAGGACGCGGGCGGGTCAGTGGGCGAGCCGCATGCCCAACGACTTGGGCGCCGTCTCCACAAACCCCATCGACTCGTAGAGCCGGCGGCCGGGTGCGTCAGCCATCAACGTCACGTACGGCTCGGCGGGGGCGGCCTCGGCGATCTGTGCCAGGAGGTCGGCGAGCACCCGACGCCCGAGGCCGCGGCCCTGGTGCTCGGGGAGGGTCGCCATGTCGGCGATGTGGAAGTACCAGCCGCCGTCGCCGATCACACGGCCCATCGCGACGGCCCGGCCGTCGTGTTCGATGACGCTCCAGCACCAACTGCCCGTCAGTGCGCCCTCGCCCTGCGCCGAGGACTTCGGCGACAGGCCTGAGGCCGCCCTCAGGTGGAGGTACTCCTCGAGAGGCGGGGGCGTGCGGATCAGCTGGTCTTCGATGGCTCCCACCGGTCGAGGGTAGGTGACGGATCAGCGGAACCGGCCGGAGTTCGGCCCGCCCTGGCGAGCCCCAGCAGCGGAACGGCCGGGCCCCGGTAGCGTCGCGGGGTGGCACGTTCTCGTCGGTCCAGCGGTCGCCGAGGCGGCACGCGGCAGCCGCGACCGTTGCCGGTTGCGGGGCCGGGTGAGCGGGTGTGGGTCCTCGACGTCCCGTACGGCGTGCAGGTCGACCAGGCGACGTGGCACCCGGCGGTCAAGACCCACCTGTACGTAGGGACCCGGCTCCCCCAGCACCTCCAGCCCTACGCGCCGGGTCCGTACACGCTCGGCAGGTTCATCGAGAACGAGCTCAACCCGGACGACCCGGCGCCCAACCCCGAGCCGACCGACGCCCTGGAGCCGCGCAGGATCCAGTTCGAGGCGGCTGACGCGATCGCCGACCGCGCCCAGGCGGGTGGGCGGATGTTCCTGCTGGCGGACGAGCCGGGGGTCGGGAAGACGATCTCGGCGGTGCTCGGCGCGACGGCGGTGGGCGACCTGCGGGGCGCGCGGCGGGTGCTGGTGGTGGCGGACCGGCCGGCGGCGATCACGATCGGGCACTGGTGCCGGACGATCGCGGCGCTCGGCGACGGCGGCATGGAGTGGGTCGTCATCACGTGGGACCGGCTGGAGAAGGTCGTGGGGCACACCTGGGACGTGATCATCGCTGACGAGGCCCACGCACTGCGTCGTACGACGACGAAGCGGTGGAAGCTGTGGGCGCGGATCTCGGGGCACGGGAAGGCCCACGACAAGGCGCCGTTCGTGATCGCGACGACCGCGACGCCGGGGCACACGCCGCTGGAGCTGCCGTACCTCGCGCCGGCGTACGCGCAGGTCCTCGGTGAGCCGATGAAGGAGTGGACGTCGGCGACGCAGCCGGGGGCGACGTTCGCAGAGGCGCTGGAGCGGCACGGGGTCGGCGTCGAGCAGGGCCGGTACGGCGCCGCGTGGACCGCCGATCCCGGACGGCGGGCCGCGGACCTCAAGCTCGTGCGGGGCTGGCTGGCCGACGTACGGCCGGCTGCGATGCTGCACCGCGCGGCGCCGTGGGGCCCGGTGCCGATCTCGGGGATGCCGGTGGCGCTGACGCCGGCGGAGCGCAGTGCGTACGAGGCGGAGTGGGGCGAGTTCTGCCGGGAGATGGACATCGCCCGGCGCGGGCGCAACGTCGCCAAGGGGCGGGCTGCGCTGCTGCGCTTCCGGCAGAAGGCCGGGCTGATCCGGGTCGACTCGACGGTCGACTGGATCGCCCAGCAGGTGCGGGCGGAGCGGCAGGTGGCGTGCTCGGTGGAGTTCGTCGCGACCGCCGCCGACCCGATCACCGAGCGGCTCCGGGAGTCCGGCATCGAGGTGGCGACGATCTACGGCCGCGACCGGTTCGACCCCGAGGCGGAACGGCTCCGGTTCCAGACCGGGGAGGCGAAGGTGTGCGTCTTCACCACCGTCGCGTCGATCAGCCTGCACGCGGGCGAGACCCTGGCCGATGGCCGCCAGGCGAGCACCGAGCCGCGGGTCGGGGTGTTCCACCAGGCCCGCTTCTCCGGGATCGCCGGGCGGCAGGTCACCGGGCGCACCCACCGCGACCACCAGGTCTCCCCCTGGCACATCGCCTACGCCGAGGGCACGGTCGAGGAGCAGGTCGGCAAGGTCATGGTCGAGCGGATCGCGGCCGCCTCCGACACGGTCGGGAGCGACACCACCGGCCTCGCGGACCTCGCCGAGCTGCTCGGGGCCGACTGGCTGCCGGCCGCCTCGCTGACCGACGACGGCGCCTGACGCAGAATGTCCCGGTGGCCCGCCTCCCCTGCCCCTGCTGCGGTCACCTGACACTCGACGAGGGTCCGGGTGACTTCGAGATCTGCGAGGTCTGCTTCTGGGAGGACGACGGCGTTCAGCTGCGCTACCCGATGAGCCCGGAGGGTCCCAACGGCGTGAGCCTCATGGAGGCGCAGCAGGCGTACACCCGCTCGGGCGCGATGCACCCGGGCTTCCGCCGGAAGGTCCGCACGCCGCACCACGACGAGCCGCTCGACGCCGGGTGGCGGCCCTTCGATCCCGCACTCGACTGGACCAACCCCGCCCTGGACGGCGACCAGTGGCCGGTCAACGCCGAGGCGCTCTACTACTGGCGCGACACCTATTGGAACGGCGACCAGCACCGGCTGCCGGCCGCACCCGCGGAGCCGACGAACGAGGACCGGTTCCTCGACCACCTGCGGCAGGTGCCGGAGCTGGAGGCCGCCATCGCCGAGTCCGGGCGGCGCTGGGGCGCCGCCCACGCGTTCGACGTCTGCCGGTCGGCGGCCGAGGTGGCGCTCCGGGCGTACCGGGACGGCGACGACGCCACCGGGCGCCGGATCGTGGGCGCGATGGTGCCCGCGCTGGACGAGGGCTCACCGGCGTACGCGCCTAACTGCGTCGCGATCGCCTTCCTCGAGGACCACGCCTGGCACGAGCCCTGGGTCCAGCCGTACGTCGACCGCTGGCCCGCGCCCGTCCGCGACGAGCTCCGCGAGCGGCAGGCGCACCTGCAGCGGCACACTGAGGAACAGGCGCAGCGGCACGACGCCTTCGAGGAGCTCTTCCGATCCGGGCGGGGCCGGCCGGTCGACGCGGTCGCGGCGGAGCTGCGCGCGCTCCAGAGCCACGCGTACGACGACCCCCGCACCAACTGGAGCCGGCAGGTGCTGGCCCGCTTCATCAGTGATCCTCGCTGGATCTACCGCCACCCGGTCGACTCTCTCGCCCTGGCCTGGCGCTACCGCGCCGTGGCGAGTCCGCTGCGGACCCTGGCCCAGCTCAATCGCCCGCGCGTCTCGGGCTGAGCCGTTCGGCGCCGCTCAGCCCTTTCGCAGCTCCTCGGCGAGCATCACGATGATGCCGCTCGGGCCGCGCACGTAGGTGAGCCGGTAGATGTCCTCGTAGGTGCCCACACCCCGCAGCGGGGTGCAGCCGTGCTTCGCGGCGATCTCCAGGGCGGCGTCGAGGTCGTCGACGGAGAAGGCCACGCGGTGCATGCCGATCTCGTTGGGCAGGGTCGGCTCGGTCTCGATCGCGTCGGGGTGGATGTACTCGAACAGCTCCAGCCGGCCGTGGCCGTCCGGGGTCTGCAGCATGGCGATCTTGGCGTGGTTGCCGTCGAGGCCGACCGCGGTGTCGGTCCACTCCCCGCTCACCTCGTCCCGGCCGAGGACCGTCAGGCCCAGGTCGGTGAAGAAGGCGATCGTCGCCTCCAGGTCCCGTACGGCGATGGCGACGTTCTCGAGCTTGATGGGCATGTCCAGCACCGTACCCACCGACCGCCGCCCGGCGACACCGTCAGCCGGCCAGGTGGCCCCACTCGGTCGCCAGGTCCGACCACGGACCGCTGGCCGCGATCGCGCCGTCCTCCAGCACGACCACGCGGTCGGCCCGGGCCAGCGCGGCCCGCTTGGAGGTCGCCCCGATGACCGTGGCGTTGCGCTCGCGCAGCGCCGTCCACAGCTCGATCTCGGTGCTCGCGTCGAGCGCGCTGGACACGTCGTCGGCGAGCAGCAGCTCGGCGTCGGCGGCCAGCGCGCGGGCCAGCGCGAGGCGCTGCACCTGCCCGCCGGAGAGCCGTACGCCGCGGTGCCCGACCAGCGCGTCCTTGCCGCCGGCCTCGACCACGTCGGGGCCCAGCCGGGCCGCCGCGACCGGCTCGTCGAAGCGGCGCGCGTGGCCCAGCCGGACGTTGTCGGCGAAGCTGCCGGACAGCACCCGCGGCACCTGCGCCACGTGGGCGACCTGGCCTGGTCGCAGGAACACCTGCGGGTCGGCCACCTCCTCGCCGTTCCAGCGGATCGCACCCTCGTGCTCGATCAGGCCCGCCAGCGCCGCCAGCAGGCTGGACTTGCCGGCGCCGACCTGGCCGACGAGCAGCACCAGCTCACCGGAGCGCACCGTGAGGTCCACGTCGTGCACGCCGATCGTGCCGTCGTCGTGGATCGCGGCGAACCCGCCGAGGTCGAGCGACTCCAGGGCGACCCGGGGCACCGGGGCCGGCTCCGGCGCGGCGCCCTCGACCAGGTCGACGCCCGGGGGCAGGTCCATCAGGTCGACGCCGCCGGCGAACCGGGCGGTCTCGCGCTGCCAGGCGCGGGTGCCCGGCGCCTCGGTGACCACCATCCCGGCCACCCGGCCGAACCAGTCGAAGCCCGCGACCGCGTTGGCCACCAGCAGGGTCGTGGCGAGCCCCCAGCCGTCGGCGAGGTAGACCGCCCAGGCCGCCACGACGCCGCACTGCACCATCAGCATCGGCACCCCGTCGAGGACCGCCTGCACCCGGTGCTCGCGCACAGCGGCGTCCACCCGGCCGCCGTCGACGGCCCGCAGGTGCACGCGGACCTGGGGCGTCGCCGCGGCGAGCTTGACGGTGCGGGCCGCCTCCAGCGCGGAGACGACCGCGCGGCCGAACCGGGCCCGCGCCGCCGAGGCTGCGGCCGCCGAGCGACCGGCGATCGGCCGGCCCAGCGCCGAGGCGAGCGCGGAGACCACCAGCACGGCCATCAGCACCGCACCGGCCAGCGCCGTGCCGGCGAGCAGCGCGGTGACGGCGGCGATCACGATGCCGTTGACGAAGTCGACCCAGCGGTCGGCGTAGCGCGCGTAGCGGTCGGCGTCCATCGACCGCGCGACCACCTCACCGGGCGGCGTGCGGGGCAGCCGGCGCTGGTCGGTCTGGCCGCGCAGCACCGCCATCCGGGTGCGCAGCAGGATCTCGATCCACCAGCGGGGGTAGCGCCAGAACGCGTCGGCCAGCATCAGCGGCGAGGCCAGCAGGCAGACCACCAGCGCACCGACCAGCGGCCACGGCACCCCGCCGTCGCCGAGGTCGACCACGATCGAGCCCCACAGCAGGCCGGTGACCGCGCCCTGCGCGCCGGTCAGCGAGGCGGCCAGGAAGAGAGCCGCACCGCCGATGCCCCACGCCGGGCGCACCGACAGCACGTGCACGATGCCGCGGGCCAGGCTGGGCCCGGTGCCGACCGCGGGCACCTCCGGCGGCGGTCCGGTACGACGGCGCCCGCCCACGCCCTCCGCCGGCTCCTCGGACGAGGCCTCAGGCTCGGCCTCGGGCGCCGGCACCTCGCCGGCCACCGGGATGGCCGGCCCGGGGTCGACCCGGCTCGCCCGCAGCAGGTCGCGGAACGGGCCCTCCGTGCGCGCCAGCTCGACGCGGCGTCCCTGCTGGACGACCCGGCCGTGGTCGAGCACGGCGACCAGCGGCGCCCGCTGGATGGTGGTGAGCCGGTGCGCGATCAGCACGCCGGTCCGGCCGCTGAGCAGCCGGTCGGCGGCTGCGACCACGCGGCGCTCGGTGTGCGGGTCCATCCGCGCGGTGGCCTCGTCGAGGACCACGACCCGCACGTCGCGGATCAGCAGCCGGGCGAAGGCCACCAGCTGCTCCTCCCCCGCCGAGAGCCGGGTGCCGCCCGCGCCGAGCGGGGTGTCGAGCCCGTCGGGCAGGCCCGCCACCCAGCCGGTGAGGCCGAGCTGGGCGAGCGCCGCCTCGACCTGGGCACGCGGCTGGTCGCCGAAGAGGGTGATGTTCTCCTCCAGCGTCCCGGACAGGATCTCGGTGCGCTGGGTGACCACGCCCACCGCGGCGCGCAGTCGCTGGAGGTCGAGCTCGCGCACGTCGACGCCGCCGAGGAGGACCGTGCCGGGGGGCGGCTCGACCGCCCGCGAGAGCAGGGAGGCCAGCGTCGACTTGCCGGAGCCGGACCGGCCGACCAGCGCGATCGTCTGGCCGGCGGGGACGTGCAGGTCGACGTCGCGCAGGGCGAAGCTGCCCTCGGCGTAGGCGAAGTCGAGGCCGCGGATCTCCAGGGCCAGCGCCTCCCCCGACGCGGCCGGCACGTCGCGCCCGCCCGCGGGCTCCGGCTCGACCGCGAGCATCTGCCGCAGCCGGATCACCGCGCCGAGGCCCGCCTGCAGGTCGGGCAGGTGGTTGGCGAGCATCGCGACCTGGCCGACGAAGGTCGAGGTCACCAGGAAGAGGGTGACCAGGCGGGCCACCGAGATCGCGCCGCCGGAGGCCAGCAGCACACCGGCGACGGCGACCGCGACGAGCAGCGCGTAGAGCAGCACCCCCGCGCGCCGGCCGAGCCGGCTCTCGATCAGGACGACCGCCCGGAAGCGCTCGTGCACCAGCGCGGACAGCCGCGCGACCCGCTGCACGACGTGCGCCTGGCCGAGGCTGGTGCGCAGGTCGTCACGCCCGGCGATGCCCTCCTCCAGCGCCGCCGCGTGGTCGGTCCAAGCCATCTCCTCGACGACCTTGCGGCGCGCGATCTCGCCGAGCAGCGAGCGGATCGCGGCGAAGGTGACCACGGCCAGCAGCGGGAACAGCAGCCACGCCGGCCACCAGGTGAAGCCGGCGACCAGCCACAGCGGGATCGCGCCGAAGGCGGTGCGGGCCAGCATCCACAGCTGCCAGCGGACCAGGTTGCCGACCTCGTGGGTGTCGTCGTCGACCCGGTCCAGGATCTCGCCGACGGCTTGCTCGCCGAGGGCCGCGAGCGGCTGGCGCAGGGCGGCGTCGAGCAGGTCCTCGCGCAGCCGGCCCTCGACCCGGTCGGAGTTGCCGACCCACATCACCTTGCCGACGGTGTCGATCAGCGAGGCGCCCACCACGCACACCGCGAGCAGCACGACCAGGGCGCGGGAGGGGTCCTCGGCGAGGTGGCCGGCGACGACGGTGCCGAGCGTCGTGCCGATCGCCGCGAGGGCCGCGCACACCAGCGCCACCCCGGCGAGCGGGGTGCTCAGCCGGCGCCAGTCGACGCGGCGCGCGGGGTCGTCGACGACGCCGCCCGGGGTGGGGACGGCGGTGCGGGTCAGCGTCTCGGTCATCGGAGCCACCGTAGTTTCCGGGTCCGACACTTCGCCTCCGAATATCTTCCGGCCCACACCCCCGAAAACGGCCGGACTCCCCGGGCCGTGGCCCAGGGAGTCCGGATCGTGCGTGCGGTGCGATCAGAAGGCGGCGAGCGCCTCGTTGAGCGTCGCGCTGGGCCGCATGACGGTCGAGGTCTTCTCGCCGTCGGGGCGGTAGTAGCCGCCGATGTCGGCCGGCTTGCCCTGGACCGCGATCAGCTCCTCGGCGATCGTCGCCTCGTTGGCGCGCAGGCTCTCGGCCAGCGGCTGGAACGCGGCCGCGAGGTCGGCGTCCTCGGTCTGCTTTGCCAGCTCCTCGGCCCAGTAGAGCGCGAGGTAGAAGTGCGAGCCGCGGTTGTCGGTCGTGCCGAGCTTGCGGCCCGGCGAGCGGTCCTCGTTGAGGAAGGTGCCGGTGGCGCGGTCGAGCGCGTCGGCCAGCACCTGCGCGGCCGGGGCGCCGGCCTGCTCGGCGTACTTCTCCAGCGAGGGCACCAGCGCGAAGAACTCACCCAGGCTGTCCCAGCGCAGGTAGTTCTCCTCGACGAGCTGCTGCACGTGCTTCGGCGCCGAGCCACCCGCGCCGGTCTCGAAGAGGCCGCCGCCGGCGATCAGCGGTACGACGGAGAGCATCTTCGCGGACGTGCCGAGCTCGAGGATCGGGAACAGGTCGGTGTTGTAGTCGCGCAGCACGTTGCCGGTCACCGAGATGGTGTCCTCGCCCTTGCGCATCCGCTCCAGGGAGTACGACGTCGCCAGGGACGGCGCCAGGATCTGGATCTCCAGGCCCTCGGTGTCGTGCTCGGGGAGGTAGGCGTTGACCTTCTTGATCAGCTCGGCGTCGTGGGCACGCGCCTCGTTGAGCCAGAAGATCGCCGGGGTCTGCGACGCGCGGGCGCGGGTGACGGCGAGCTTGACCCAGTCCTGGACGGGGATGTCCTTGGTCTGGCAGGCGCGCCAGATGTCGCCGGCCTCGACGTCGTGCTCGATCAGCACGTCGCCGTTGGAGGCCACGACGCGCACGGTGCCGGCGGCCGGGATCTCGAAGGTCTTGTCGTGCGAGCCGTACTCCTCGGCGGCCTGTGCCATGAGGCCGACGTTCGGGACGGTGCCGATGGTGGCCGGGTCGAGCGGGCCGTGGGCCTTCACGTCGTCGAAGACGGCCTTGTAGACCCCGGCGTACGACGAGTCGGGGATCACCGCGAGGGTGTCGTCCTCGCCGCCGTCGGCGCCCCAGAGCTTGCCGCCGTTGCGGACCAGCGCGGGGATGGAGGCGTCGATGATGACGTCGCTGGGGACGTGCAGGTTGGTGATGCCCTTGTCGGAGTTGACGTAGGACAGCCGGGGGCCGTCGGCGAGGCCGGCCTCGAAGGCGGCCTTGATCTCCGCGCCGTTGGGCAGCGCGTCCAGGCCGGACAGGATCGCGCCGAGGCCGTCGTTGGCGGACAGGCCGGCGGCGGCGAGGTCGGCGCCGTACTGCTCGAAGACGTCGGCGAAGTAGGCCTGCACGACGTGGCCGAAGATGATCGGGTCGGAGACCTTCATCATCGTCGCCTTGAGGTGCACCGAGAAGAGCACGTCCTGGGCCTTGGCCTCGGCGAGCGCGTTGCGCAGGAAGGCGTGCAGGTGGGCGACCTCGAGCTTGGTGGCGTCGACGATCTCGCCGGCGAGCACCTTCAGGCCGTCCTTGAGGACGACGCTCTCGCCGTCGGCCTTCTCCAGCACGATCGACAGGGTGTCGTCGGCGGCGAGGGTCACGGACTTCTCGTTGCTGGCGAAGTCGTGGGCGCCCATGGTGGCGATGTCGGTCTTGGAGCCCTCGCCGAACGCCTTGTTGGTGTGCGGGTGGGTCTTCGCGTAGTTCTTCACCGACGCCGGCGCGCGACGGTCGGAGTTGCCCTCACGCAGGACCGGGTTGACGGCGGAGCCCTTGACCTTGTCGTACTTGGCCCGGATCTCCTGCTCCTCCGGGGTGGAGGGCGACTCGGGGTAGGCCGGCAGGTCGAAGCCCTGCTCCTGCAGCTCCTTGATCGCGGCCTTGAGCTGCGGGATGGAGGCGGAGATGTTGGGGAGCTTGATGATGTTGGCCTCGGGCGTCTTCGCGAGCTCGCCGAGCTCGGTCAGCGCGTCGTCGGCGAGGCCGAACTGGGCGAGGATGCGGGCCGCGACGGAGATGTCGCGGGTCTCGAAGGCGACGCCGGCCTTGGCCGCGAAGGCCTCGACGATCGGCAGGAAGGAGTACGTCGCGAGCAGCGGCGCCTCGTCGGTGTGGGTGTAGATGATGCTCGACATGTTCGGGCGTCACTCCTGAGCCGTTGGGGATTCTTGACGTCAAGATACCTGATGGAGGGGCACGGGTCCCCCTCCACGGTCACCCTAGTGACTAGGGTGGTTGCTGCAACCCGGCTGGTTTCGGGCCGGACCGAGGAGAGAGACCGACATGACGCAAGAAGTGACGGCCGCCGAGACGGCCGAGACCCCGCCCACCCTCACCCAGAAGCTGCTGGCCGAGGCCATCGGCACGTTCGTCCTGGTCTTCATCGGCTGCGGCGCAGCGTTCACGACCGGCGCGGACGTCGCGGCGACCGGCCTCGCCTTCGGTATCGCGATCGTGATCATGGCCTATTCCTTCGGCCGGATCTCCGGCGGCCACTTCAACCCGGCCGTCTCCGTCGGTGCGGCGCTGGCCGGCCGGATCTCGTGGAAGGACACCGGCCTCTACGCCGCCGCGCAGACCGTCGGCGCGCTCGTCGGCGGCTTCGTCCTGGCCATCACCATCCTCGCCAGCGACGTGGGCTGGGGCTTCGGCGACCCGCTCGGCAGCAACGGCTTCGGTGAGCCCGGCACCGTCGAGTGGGGCGGCGCGCTGCTCATCGAGATCTTCCTGACCTTCATCTTCCTGATCGTGATCCTCGGCGTCACCGACGACCGCAACCGCGCGATCGCCGCCCAGGCGCCGCTCGCGATCGGCCTGGCCCTCGCCGCGATCCACTTCGTCGGCATCAACGCCACCGGTACGTCCGTCAACCCCGCCCGTTCCATCGGCGTGGCCTTCTTCTCCGGCGGCGACGCGATCCAGGACCTGTGGCTGTTCATCGTCGCCCCGCTCATCGGTGCCGCCATCGCCGGCGTGCTCTACCCGGTGCTCTTCGGCCGCGACAAGGACCCGGTCGTCGGCTCCGGCCTGAGCTTCGGCAGCGGCGGCTCGTCCGACCCGGGCTTCACCCAGCAGTGGAACCAGCAGGCGGGTGGCTACGGCCAGCCGCAGCAGCAGCCCGGTCAGCCGATCATCCAGGACGGCTGGCAGTGGGACCCCGCCGCGCAGCAGTGGATCCCCGCGCAGCAGCAGCCCTTCCCGGGCGCCCCGGACCCGGCCGCCGCGCCGGCCCCCGACCCGACCCAGCAGGGTGGCGGCGGTTGGGCACCTCCGCCGGGCGACCAGACGCAAGTGCGTCCGCCGCAGTAACGCAGCAGATCTAGGAACCGGGCTCGTCGTACGCGGCGAGCCCGGTTTCGTCTGTCCGGACCAGGCCGATGCCGCGCGCGTACACCTCGCGCCGGCTGCCCTGCTCGGTCCGCACCTCCAGGACCACCGTGTCGTCGTACTCCCCCAGCGGTACGTCGACCGACTCGTCCCGCGCGACGACCGACGCCACCTCGTCCTCGCCGGGCAGGTCCGCGGTCCGGAAGCCGTCGCCGCGGCGCGGGTGCGCCGGCATGGCCAGGCCCGCCTCGGCGCCGGACTCGCCCGCGGACCAGACGCCGTCGCGGCCGAACCACCACACGTTGCCCGACTCGTCCTGCGCGTAGTGGTCGCGCACGGGAGCCTGCCCGCTGACGGCGCGCACCAGCACGGTGGTCGGCACGCCGTCGACCTCGCCGCCCGGCTCCACGGTGAGGGTGAGCGTGGGCGAGGTGGCCATCGGGCCGTCGTAGCGCCAGGTGGCGCCGGGGACCAGCGGGAACCAGGGGTTGTCGACGCGGTCGACGAAGTCGCGCGGGTCGGGGTCGGGCGTGGGCACGACCAGCCCGTCGACGCCGGTGGGCGCGGACGGCGCGGAGGCCGAGCTGCACCCGGCGAGCGCGAGCACGGCCAGGGCCGCGAGCAAGGACCGGGCGCGGGACGGCATGGCGCCCATCGTCTCGCACCGCCGCCCGGCTGCCGGCACCCGGTCCGACGCTGCTAGCGTCCAGAGCGTCCGCCAGACCCACTGAGGAGTGACCCTGTGAGCACCAGCCCGCTCAAGGTGGCCGTGACCGGCGCAGCCGGCCAGATCGGCTACAGCCTTCTGTTCCGCATCGCCAGCGGCGCCATCGCCGGTGACCGTCCCGTCGAGCTGCGCCTGCTCGAGATCGAGCCGGCTCTCAAGGCCCTCGAGGGCGTCGTCATGGAGCTCGACGACTGCGCGTTCCCGAACCTCGCCGGTGTCGAGATCGGCGCCGACCCGGAGAAGATCTTCGACGGCGTCAACCTCGCCCTGCTCGTCGGCGCGCGCCCGCGCGGCCCGGGCATGGAGCGGGGTGACCTGCTCTCGGCCAACGGCGCGATCTTCACCGCGCAGGGCAAGGCGCTCAACAAGGTCGCCGCGGACGACGTACGCATCGGCGTGACGGGCAACCCGGCCAACACCAACGCGCTCATCGCCAAGAGCAACGCCCCCGACATCCCGCAGGAGCGGTTCTCCGCGCTGACCCGTCTCGACCACAACCGGGCGATCTCGCAGCTCGCGGCCAAGACCGGCGCGGCCGTCACGGACATCAAGAAGATCACCATCTGGGGCAACCACTCCGCGACCCAGTACCCCGACATCTTCCACGCCGAGATCGCCGGCAAGAACGCCGCCGAGGTCGTCGACGACCAGGCCTGGATCGCCGACACCTTCATCCCGACCGTCGCCAAGCGCGGCGCGGCGATCATCGACGCCCGCGGCGCCTCCTCGGCCGCCTCGGCCGCCTCGGCGACCTGCGACGCCGCCCGCGACTGGCTGAACGGCACCCCCGCCGGCGACTGGGTCTCCATGGCGGTCGTCTCCGACGGCTCCTACGGCGTGCCGGAGGGCCTCGTGTCGTCGTTCCCCGTCACCACCTCGAACGGCGACTGGGAGATCGTCCAGGGCCTGGAGATCGACGACTTCTCGCGCGGCAAGATCGACGCGTCGGTCGCCGAGCTCGCCGAGGAGAAGAGCGCGGTCACCGAGCTCGGCCTCATCTGAGGCTCGACTAGGGGTTTCCCACCGTCGTGTGGGGGTTTCCCACCGTCGAGTCGGGACTTGGGCACCCGCGTCCTTCGGGACGCGGGTGCTTCCTTTTTCCACGACGTCGAAACAGCCCATTCACGAGGCGGAAAGCCCCCATTCGGGAGCCGCAACCCCCCACTCGCGCGCCGCAAACCCCCACTCGCGGGGGTGGAGGGTCAGACGGGCTGCTCCGGGATGGTCGCGACGAGCACGAACAGGGCGACCGCGAGGATCACCAGCAGCGCCACGTCGAGCACCCGGTGACGCACGGCGAGCATCCCCGCGTCGCGATCGGGCAGCACCAGGCGCAGCGCCGCGGCCAGGCCCAGCCCGGCGGAGACGATGCGCAGTCCGGTGCGCCACTCCGACAGGCTGGCGACGACGAGCCCGGTGAGGATGATCAGCAGGATGCCGATGTAGAACGCGCCACCGATCGTCGACGGGTAGCGCCGAGGGCCGAGCGGCTCCTCGTCGTCCTCCCCCGGGACCTGCGGCTGCTCGTTCAGTGCGCTGCCTTCCCGCCCGCGTTCTTCTCGGCCATCGCGACCACGTTGGCCAGCAGCATGGCGCGGGTCATCGGACCGACGCCACCCGGGTTCGGCGAGACCCAGCCCGCGACGTCCCACACGTCGGGCGCCACGTCGCCGGCGATCTTTCCGTCGACCCGGCTGACGCCGACGTCGAGCACGGCCGCGCCGGGCTTGACCATGTCGGCGGTGACGATGCCGGGGACCCCCGCGGCGGCGACCACGATGTCCGCCGTCCGCACGTGCGCGGCGAGGTCGACCGTGCCGGTGTGGCACAAGGTGACCGTGGCGTTCTCCGAGCGGCGGGTCAGCAGCAGCCCGAGCGGTCGGCCCACGGTGATCCCGCGACCGACGACGACCACCTCGGCGCCCGCGATCGGGACCTCGTGGCGCCGCAGCAGCTCGACGATGCCGTACGGCGTGCACGGCAGCGGCGCCTCGTTGCCCAGCACCAGCCAGCCCAGGTTGGTCGGGTGCAGCCCGTCGGCGTCCTTGGCCGGGTCGATCAGGCCGAGCACCCGGTTCTCGTCGCGCCCGCGCGGCAGCGGGAGCTGGACGATGTAGCCGGTGCAGGCGGGGTCGGCGTTGAGCGTGGCCACCGCCTCCTCGATCTCCTCCTGGGTGGCGACCTCGGGGAGGTCGACCCGGATCGAGGCGATGCCGACCTCGGCGCAGTCCTTGTGCTTGCCGTTGACGTACCACCGCGAGCCCGGGTCGTCGCCGACCAGGACGGTGCCCAGGCCGGGGGTGATCCCCTGCTCCTTCAGCGCCGCGATGCGGACCTTGAGCTCGTCCTTGATCGCGGCGGCGGTCGCGGTGCCGTCGAGCTTCTGTGCAGTCACGAGGTGATCCTTCCAGATGAGTTCATGCGGTCAATGCCGACCGGACTCGGTCGACCAGCCGTCCGCGGTCGCGAGGCGGCCGGCGCGGGACGCAGCCGGCCCGGAGCCGGAGGGAGCGAGGCACGAGCGACCGGAGGCGCAGGGAGGCGTCGTCCCGCGCGCCGCCCGTCTTGCCGCCAGACGAACGCACCCCCTACGCAAGCCAACAGCGAGCGCGGCAGCGGGGCGGAGCGAAGCGACGACCCGCTCGCGCCATCCAACTCAGTGCGCGAAGTGGCGGGTGCCGGTGAAGTACATCGTCACGCCGGCGGCCTCGCACGCCTTGATCGTCTCCTCGTCGCGCACCGAGCCGCCCGGCTGCACGATCGCCTTCACGCCCGCGTCGAGCAGGATCTGCGGGCCGTCGGCGAACGGGAAGAAGGCGTCGGAGGCGGCGACCGAGCCGGTGGCGCGCACCCCCGCGCGGCCCACGGCCAGCTTGCAGGAGTCGACCCGGTTGACCTGGCCCATGCCGATGCCGACGGCGGCACCGTCGGTGGCGAGCAGGATCGCGTTCGACTTGGCGGCGCGCACCGCCCGCCAGGCGAAGGCGAGGTCGGCGAGGGTCTGCTCGTCGGCGGCCTCGCCGGTCGCGAGGGTCCAGCTGGCCGGGTCGTCCCCCTCGGCCTGGAACCGGTCGGCGTGCTGCACGAGCAGGCCGCCGCTGATCGGGCGGGTCTCCACGCCGTCCTGCGCGAGGGGCTCGGCGACGAGGATCCGGATGTTCTTCTTGGCCTGGAGCAGCTCGACCGCGCCGTCGTCGTAGCCGGGGGCGACGATGACCTCGGTGAAGATCTCGGCGACCTGGGCGGCCATCTCCTTGGAGACCGGCACGTTGGTGGCGATCACGCCACCGAAGGCGGAGACCGGGTCGCACTCGTGGGCCCGGCGGTGCGCCTCGGCGACGTCCGCGCCGACGGCGATGCCGCAGGGGTTGGCGTGCTTGATGATCGCGACGGTGGGCTGGTCCCCGTGGTCGTACGCCGCGCGGCGGGCCGCGTCGGTGTCGACGTAGTTGTTGTAGGACATCTCCTTGCCGTGCAGCTGCTCGGCGGCGGCGAGCCCACCGGGGCCGTGGCCGGAGGTGTAGAGCGCGGCGGGCTGGTGCGGGTTCTCGCCGTAGCGCAGCACCGCCGACTTGTCCCACGTGCCGCCGATCCACGCGGGGAAGCCGGTGCCCTCGGAGGAGTCGGTGAGCACCGAGCCCATCCACGAGGCCACCTGGACGTCGTACGTCGCGGTGTGGACGAACGCCTTGGCGGCCAGCGCCTTGCGCTCGTCGTAGGTGAAGCCACCGGCCTGCACGGCCTCGAGCGTGCGGGCGTAGTCGGCGCCGTCGGTGACGATCGCGACCGAGGGGTGGTTCTTGGCGGCGGCGCGGACCATCGAGGGACCGCCGATGTCGATCTTCTCGATGCAGTCGTCGACGCCGGCGCCGGAGGCGACGGTGGCGGCGAAGGGGTAGAGGTTGACCACGACGAGGTCGAAGGGCGCGACCTCCAGCTCCTCGAGCTGGGCAACGTGCTCGGGCAGGCGGCGGTCGGCGAGGATCCCGGCGTGCACCCGCGGGTGCAGCGTCTTGACCCGGCCGTCGAGGCACTCGGGGAAGCCGGTCAGGTCCTCGACCTTGGTGACGGGCAGGCCGAGGCCCTCGATGAGGGCGGCGGAGCCGCCGGTGGAGACCAGTTCGACGCCGGCGTCGTGCAGCCCGCGGACGAGGTCCTCGAGGCCGGTCTTGTCGAAGACGGAGACAAGCGCGCGCTTGATCTGGATGCGGTCGGTCACGGCGGGGTCACTTCCTCATCGGTCGTTGCATGTCGATGAGGGCACCCAGGCGGTCGATGCCGACTCGTCACTCCCCGGTGGTCCCCCACCTGCGCCAGTCGTGTGCGCTCATCGTAGCGGCGATCAGCCCCCGAGCCGAACCCGTCGGCCCTCGACCGCGAAGCCCTCCCGGGCCATCCGCCCGACCGACTCGACGAGCATCGACCGCTCGCCCACCTTGATCCGCTCGTGCAGGCTCTCGACGGTGTCGTCGTCCTCCACCGGTACGACGGTCTGCGCCACGATCGCGCCGGTGTCGACCCCGGCGTCGACCACGAAGAGGGTGGCGCCGGTGACCTTGACGCCGTAGTCGAGCGCGTCGCGCGGACCGTGCATCCCCGGGAACGACGGCGACAGCGCCGGGTGGGTGTTGACCGTGCGGCCGCCGAAGGCGCCGAGGAAGGACTCGCCCACCAGCTTCATGAAGCCGGCGAGCACGACGAGGTCAGGCTCGAAGGCCGCGACCTTGTCCGCGAGCGCGCGGTCCCAGTGCTCGCGGGAGGTGTAGTCGGAGACCTTGGCGACGAAGGTCGGCACGCCGGCACGCTCGGCGCGCGCGAGACCCTCGATGTCGTCGCGGTCGGCGCCGACGGCCACGACCTGCGCGCCGTAGGCGGGGTCGGCGGCGGCGTCGAGGATCGCCTGCAGGTTGGTGCCGGAGCCCGACACGAGGACGACGAGACGAGCAGGCACGGCCGCCACTGTAGTGGCCCTCCACCGCAGGTACCGCGCTCCGGGACCTCAGGCGGACGCGCCGGCCCGGGCCGCGTCCGTACGGTCGGCCGGTGAGCACCCCGACCCGGCTGGCCGGTCTCGACCTCCTGCGCGGCATCGCGGTGCTGCTGGTGATGCTGCGGCACGCGCTGCCGGGCCTCTTCCCGGGCGCGGGGGTCGTCGGCGTCGTCATGTTCTTCACGCTGAGCGGCTACCTGATCACCGGCGTCCTGGCCCGGGGCACCGGGCTGCGCCGCTTCTACCTGCGCCGCGCGCTCCGGCTGGTGCCCGCGCTGCTGGCGCTGGTGGTGGTCGTGGTCGGCGTGACGCTGACCCTCGACCCGCTCGGCGACCGCGACCTGCTCGGTACGACGGTCGTGGTGGCGCTGACCTGGACGGCCAACCTGCCGGGTGTGCACACCAGCACCGCGACCTTCCACCTGTGGACGCTGGCGACCGAGGAGCAGTTCTACCTCGTGTGGCCGTGGGCCCTGGCGCTCGCCGTACGACGCCGTGCCGGCCTCGTCCTCGCCGGCGCGGCCGCGCTCTGCCTGCTCGCGTCGGTCGCCACCGTGCTGTGGCTGCGTGAGGACCCGGACCTCGCCTACGCGCTGCCCACCTCGTGGGCGGTCTGCTTCGTGGTCGGGGGCGCGACGTGGTGGTACCGCGGCCGGCTCCGGCGACTGGCCGCCGGCTGGCCGGTGCCCGCGCTGGCCGTCCTCGTCGTGCTCGGCACGGTGGCCCTGCGCGGCAGCGCGCTGACCTACCTGGTCGCCGCGCCCGCCGTCGCGGGGCTGACCGCCGTGCTGCTGCTGACCTGGGGCACCCGTGCGCGGCTCGACGGGGCGCCCCTGCGGCCGCTGGTCTGGCTGGGGACGGTGTCCTACGCGGCCTACCTGTGGAACTACCCGCTCACCCTGTGGCTGCGACCGGCCCTCGACGGCGCGGCCGGCCCGGTGGCGGCGGTGCTGACCGTGCTCGCCGCCGCCTTGTCCTGGCGCCTGGTGGAGCAGCCGGTCGCCGACCGGTGGGCCCGGCGCGAGGAGCTCAGTCGCGTCGCCGCGGGAGCCGGACCGCGCTGAGCCGGGTGCGCACCCAGCCGTCGCCGTCGCGCTGCCACCAGCACACCGCGAGCGCACCCAGCACGCCGCCGATGCCGAACGAGGTGATCGCGTGCAGCAGCACCTCGAAGGTGTAGGGCCCCACGTGCGCCAGCCGGCCCGGGCCGACGGCACCGCCCGCGAGGAGGGTCAGCGCGGCGAGCCCGACCCCGGCGGTGATCCCGCCGGCGCAGCCGCGGATCGCGGCCTGGTCCCAGGCGAGGACCGGCCGGTCGCGCTGGACCCGCCCGGCGACGTACGCCGCGAGCAGCACGGGGGTCACCATCAGCCACTCGGTCCACCACGGCTGCGCGCCCTGGTCGGGCAGCGCCGCGAGGAGCGGGAACATCGGCAGCGGGCCGAGCACCACGGCGCTCGTCGAGACGGTGGTGCCGGTGCCGACGGTGAAGCCGGGACCGAGCAGGTAGGAGCTGGAGAAGAGCATCGCGTTGGGCGCGACCCCGAGGGTCACCAGGGTCATCAGCAGCACCGCGCCGGCGTCGGCGTGCAGCTGCGAGACCACGTTGGCGGCGGTGGAGAAGTCGAGGACGAAGGCCACCAGGAGCGCGACCAGGCTGACCAGCGCCCACAGCCGCAGGATGCGGCCGGCGACGAGGGCGGCGTCCCGCACCCCGACCGGTACGACGGGCAGCCAGATCGCCGCGCGACCCGAGCCGAACGCGATGGCCGCGCCGCCGACGAGCCCGCCGAGCAGGACCGACCAGAGCACCACCCGAGGCACGCTCGGGGAGGAGGCCGCGGTCGCGGCGACCGCGGAGGTGACGACGGCGACGACGGCGTAGCCGGTCGCGAAGAGGGCGGCCGCCAGCGGCACCGTCCAGTCTCGCGCTCCGTCGGCGATCCGGTCCGCGTCCGGGCCGTGCCCGGAGACCGACTCACCGACCCGGTGGCCGACCCGCCAGGCGACCCAGCCGCAGATGAAGGTGAGGCCGAGCGGGATCGCGGTGATCCGGATCCCCTCGACGGCGACCGACGAGCCGTGGGCCAGCAGCCAGCCGTGCGCGCCGACACGCAGCGCGCCGCTCGGGCTGCCCGCGCCGCCGGCATCGGTGAGGAACCAGCCGACGACCGCGACTGCCAGGCAGACCAGCAGCGGACCGCCCGCGGCGATCGCGCCGCCGATCGTCGCGGTCGGCACCAGCGGGCGGCTGGTGGCGAGCGCGCGGCGGAGGTCGGCGTCGCTGCGGGCCGTGCCCTTGCCGGGTCGTCCGGCGGCACGGCGCACCGGCGAGGACTGGAGCGACGTCATGGTCCGTCCATCTTCACGCCGCGACCGCGCGGGACCGGGCCGCCACGCCGACGGGTGGCGGTTCGGGGCTGAGAATCCCCTGAACAGGCGGGCATCCGGGGCCTCCGGGTTGGAGCGGGATCGCCCCGGCGTCGTACGGTGGTGCGGTCATGAGCCGCTCCCGCACCACTCCCCCGGACGAGGGGTACGTCAGCACCGCCGACCTCGCTGCCGGCTTCGACGAGTTCTACAAGGACGCCCGGGACCGGCTGCTGCTGCAGACCTTCGCACTGACCGGCGACCTGGCCGTGGCCCGCAGCGCGGTGCGCGAGGCGTTCGTCGTGGCCTGGCACCACTGGCGCAAGACCTCCCGGCTGGCGGACCCGGAGATGTCGGTGCGCCCCAACGCCTGGCGCAAGGCGCTGCGCCGCGCCAGCACCCGCCCCTGGCACCGCAAGAAGGACCTCGACGCGGAGGCCCGCTCGGTCCTCGACGCCCTCGGCGCGCTGACCCTCAACCAGCGCAAGGCGCTGCTGCTGACCCAGCTCGCGGCGGTCAGCATGGAGGAGATGGCGCACGAGGTCGGCCTGCCGCTCGAGGCCGCCGAGCGCGAGCTCCAGCTGGGTGCGGCCCACTTCGCGACCGAGCTGGAGGTCCCGACCTCGGCGATCCCGCTCGCGCTCAACGTCCTCGCCGACGCCACCAGCGGCACCACCTGGCCGCGCGTCACCATCGTCCGCCGGGCCGGCAGCGCCCGGCGCCGTGCGCACACCGTCGTCGGTGCGACCGCCGCCGTGGTCGCCCTCGTCGCCGGCGGCGCGGTGGCGACCGACTCCACCGGCGTACGGCCCTCGCTCGACCGCGAGACGCTGCCCTCCGCCTCCGCGCCACGCTCCTCGGGCCCCGCCGTCAACGCGCTGCCCGACACCTCACTGCTGCCCGTCGCCGACGTCCAGAGCGTGCTCGGCGGCCGGCCCTGGCGCCAGGGCGCGACCTCCGACAACTCCGCCGGCAACGGCCGGGTGCTCCCCTGCCAGCCCGACCGGTACGCCGACCCGCGCGGCACCGCCGCCTGGGTGCGCACCTTCCGCAGCACCAGCCCCAAGGCCGACCGCACGCTCGTGCAGTTCGCCGAGGCCTCGGTCGGCGAGAAGCAGGCGCTGCGCACCTACCGCCGGGCACTCGGCTGGTTCACCGGCTGCCCCACCCCGGCCGACGACGCCTCCGCCGTGCCGCGGATCCAGCTGATCAGCACCGCCGACGTCCCCGGCGTCGGTGACGAGGCCTCGCTGGTGGTGCTCCGCTCCCGCGCCGACCGGACCGTGCACGTCGTCGGGCTCGCCCGCACCGGCGCGCTCACCACGAGCACCGCGCTGTCCGCGAAGATCCCCGTCGGCCAGGCCGACCGCAAGCGGGTGGCCCGCCTGCTCGCAGCCTCCGTCGGCCGCCTGTGCTCGCTCGAGGGCGGCGGGTCCTGCGCGGCGACGCCGAAAGTGACCGACCGCGCGCCGTACCCCGTCGGCAAGGTGCCGTGGATGCTCTCCGAGGTCGACCTGCCCCCGCTGAACGTCGACCAGAGTCCGTGGGTCGGCACCCCGCCCACGGCGCTGACCAAGGACCGGGTCGACTCCGGCGCGGTCGGCTGCGGCACGGTGCACCTCTTCGGCGCCTTCCGCGGCCAGAAGGTCCAGGACAACCGGTTCCGCACCTTCGTCCTCAGCGCGGCGAGCCTGCCGCCCGAGGTCGGTCTCACCCAGACCGTCGGCACCCTCCCGGTGTCCTCGGCACGGGCCTTCGTCGAGCGCTTCCGCGCCCAGGTCGCCGCCTGTCCCGACACCGACGCGACCGCCGGCACCGAGGTCGACGAGCTCGCCTCCGGCGGCAACGCCGCGACCGCGCTGTCGGTGTGGCACCTCAAGACCGCGCTGCCCGGCGACAAGACCGTCGAGTACGACGTCGCGGTGATCCGCCGCGGTGGCACCCTCGCCGTCGTCGTCTACGTCGCCGCGCCCAAGGCCCGGATCGCCGACGAGGACTTCGTGGCCCTCGCCCGGCGCTCGCTCGACCGGCTCCGCTGGATCCCGGCGACCTAGCTGTGATGTCCGGGGAGGTTGGTCATCCGGGTGATCGGTGGCCGGCCTCCGATCGCGGAGTGGGCTCGGTGGTGATTGTAGAAGTGGAGCCAGTCGGGCAAGGCTGCTCGGCGGGCGGCTTC